>NZ_CP053707.1:2718199-4077299 GCF_013201035.1 Arthrobacter sp. NEB 688 | reverse complement strand
AGCTGCGCTACGTCTTCTTCCACATGTATTCGACGCGCACCGTGCTCGGCGCGACCCTGATGATCACGCAGAGCTTCCTCTACAACGCGATCTTCTTCACCTACGCGCTCGTCCTGCAGAACTTCTACGACAAGACGCCCTCGCAGGCGGCGCTCTACTTCTTCCCCTTCGCCATCGGCAACCTCCTCGGGCCGCTGCTCCTCGGGCCGCTGTTCGACACGATCGGGCGACGGCGGATGATCACCGGCTGCTACGCCTTCGCCGGTGTCGTGCTGGCCGTCTCGGCGTGGCTCTTCCAGCAGGACGCCATCGGCGCCGGCGTGCACACCGCGTTCTGGTGCGTCGCGTTCTTCTTCGCCTCGGCGGGGGCGTCGGCCGGCTACCTCACGGTGTCGGAGATCTTCCCGCTCGAGGTCCGCGGCCAGGCCATCTCGTACTTCTTCGCGATCGCGCAGATCTTCGGCTCGATCGGGCCGGTCTTCTACGGCTGGCTCATCGGCGACGGCAAGGACCGCACGCCGATGTTCTGGGGCTACCTCATCGCGACGGCGATCATGCTCGTCGGCGCGCTCGTCGCCCACGTGTGGGGCGTCGACGCCGAGGGCAAGAGCCTCGAGGAGATCGCACCCCCGCTCACGAGCTACGACGAGCAGGGCAACGAGACCGTCAAGCTGCCGGTGTGAGCGGGGGCCAGCGATGAGCGAGCACGTCTACACCGTCGTCGTCGGGGTGAGCCCCCGCTCCAGCTCGCCGACGGCGCTGCGCTGGGCGCACGAGCAGGCGCGCGGCCACGACGGGCGCGTCGTGGCCGTCCGGGCCTGGCGCACCCCCAGCCCGCAGGCGACCCCGTCCGGCACCACGGCCTCCCGGGTCGCGAGCGTCACCGAGACCGAGCAGGACGCGATGGCGCGCCTGGCGGCCGACGTCGCGTCCGTGCTCGGCGAGGACCACGGGGTCGACGTGCGGGTCGTGCGCGGCGACCGCCGGCGGGCGCTGCTGGAGGCGGCCGACGGCGCCGACCTCCTCGTCGTCGACGCCCCGCGCTCGCTCGCCTCGGCGCCGCTCTTCGCGCACCGGCTGGTCTACGCCGCCCCGTGCCCGGTCGTCGTCATGCCGCCGCGCCTCTCGGGGGAGCCGGCGACCGGCCTCGAGCGCGCCGGCTGGGCGGCCGTCCGGGCGGCGGGGAGCGCCGGCCGGCCGGGCCTCGGGACCACGCGGGCGGACCGGCCCTAGAGGTCGCCCGCGCGGCGCCGGGCCCGGACGAACCCGAGGAGGCGCGCCGCGGGGGGCGCGAGCCGGCGGTCCGACCGCCAGGTCAGCCCGACGGTGCGCCGTGCGCCCGCGGCGTCCACCGGGATGCCGACCGTGCCGCTCGCGCCGGCGAGCTGCTGGGGGACGAGGGCGACCCCGAGCCCGGCCGCGACGAGCCCCTCGATCGTCGCGAGGTCCGCGCTCTCGAAGGCCACGTCGCCCACGACACCGGCCTCCGCGAGGAGGGTGTCGACGATCGCGCGGAAGCCGAAGCCGACCGGCGTCGTCACGAGGGGCTCGTCCGCGAGCTCGGCGACGCGCAGCCGGCGACGGCGGGCCCACCGGTGGGTCGGGGGCACGACGACGACGAGCCGCTCCTCCTGCAGGGGCAGCCACGCGAAGGGTCCCTCGGGCCGCGGCGAGGTGACGGCGAGCTCGGCCGCGCCGGAGCGCAGGTCCGCGAGGATGTCGTGGTTCGGCTCCTGTCGCAGCACGACCCGGGCGCGTGGGGCGTCCTCGTGGAAGGCCCGCAGCAGGCGGGGGACGAGCGAGGTCGCCATCGAGTCCAGGAACGCCAGCCGGACGACGCCGCCGTCGGGGTCGAGCCGCCCGTCCAGCTCGGCCCGCAGGCGGCGCCACCGGTCGACGAGCTCGCGGGAGGCCTGCACGACGAGGTCGCCGTCGGGGGTGGTGGCGACCCCGTGCGGCAGCCGCTCGAAGAGCCGCGTCCCGAGCTCGGCCTCCACGCGGGCCACGGTGCGGGACAGCGTCGGCTGCGTGGTGCCGAGGGCCGCGGCGGTGTCGGTGACGTGCCCCGTCGCGTCGAGGGCCACCAGCCACTCGAGGTCACGCAGGTCCATCCCGGCAGCATACGTCCGACGCATCGAGATGCTCCGTGGACGACATTGGACGAATGGGAGGAGCGGGGCGCACCGTGGCCGGATGACCCCCTCCAGCGACTCCGGCCCGGCCCCCGCGGGTGGGCCGGGCCACCGTGCCGGGACGGCCGGGCACCGCCGCGTCGTCCTCGCGCTGTTCGCCGCCGGCCTCGCCACCTTCGTCCTGCTCTACGCACCGCAGGCGCTCTTCCCGCAGCTGGCCGACGACTTCGGCGTCTCGCGCGCGGCGAGCACGTGGTCCCTCTCGGCGACCACCGCGGCCCTCGCGCTGACGCTGCTCGTCGTCGGGCCGCTCTCGGACCGGGTCGGGCGCACCCGCATCCTCCACCTCTCCCTCGCCGCCTCGGCGGTCGTCGCCGCGGCGTGCGCGCTCGCGCCGAGCTGGCCGGCCCTCGTCGGGCTGCGGGCCGTGGAGGGTGTGGCGCTGGCCGGCCTGCCCGCCGTGGCGACCGCCCACCTGCGCGAGGAGCTGCACGCCTCGACCCAGGCGCGGGCGGCGGGGCTCTACATCGCGGGCACGGCCGTCGGCGGGATGGCCGGGCGCCTGCTCACCGGCCCGCTCGCGGAGGTCGCCGGCTGGCGCTGGGCCCTCGCGGGCGCCGCGGCGCTCGGTGCGGCCTGCGCGGTCGTGGTCCGGGTCGTGCTGCCGCCGGCACGCGGCTTCGTCCCGGCCCCGGGCGGGGCCCGCGCGGTCGTGGGACGCGCGCGCCGCGCGGTCGCGGACCCCGCGCTCCTCGCCCTCTACGCCACGGGCGCCTGCGGGGTCGGTGCCTTCACGGCGGTCTTCAACACCCTCGGGTTCCGCGTCGAGGCGGCGCCCTTCCACCTCGGGCTCGGGGCCGCGAGCCTGCTCTTCCTCGTCTACCCCGCGGGGTCGGTGGGCTCCGCGCTCGCGGGCCGGCTGGCCGACCGGGTCGGCCGCCGCGCGGTCACCCCCGTCGGGGTCGCGGTCGCGCTCGTCGGGCTGCTCCTCACCGCGCCGGACCGGCTGCCGGTGCTCGTCGCGGGCGTCGCCGTGCTGACGGCCGGCTTCTTCGTCGTCCACGGCGTCGCGAGCGGCTGGGTGCCCGCCCGGGCGCACGCCGGGGGCGTGGCCACGGGGCAGGCCGCCGCGCTCTACCTCTTCTCGTACTACCTCGGGGCCTCGGTGTCCGGCGCCCTCGCCGGGCGCCTGTGGGCCGACCACGGCTGGGCCGGGGTGAGCGCGCTCGCGGGCCTCCTCCTCGCGGCCTGCGGCGCCCTCAGCCTCGTGCTGCACCGCACGCGACCGCTCGTCCCGGCCCCCGCGGGCGTCCCCACCCTCGCGGCCGGGGCGCCCCTCGCCCGGCGGTAGCATGGCGCCCGGCCCGTGGCACCGATCTCACCTGGAGCACAGCGCGTGAACGCGACTCGACCGGCCGCCGTCATCGTCCTCGCCGCAGGCGAGGGGACGCGGATGAAGTCCTCGACCCCCAAGGTCCTCCACCGCATCGGGGGGACGACCCTCCTCGGGCACGCCGTCCGCGCGGCCCGGGCCACCGACGCCGAGCACGTGTCGGTCGTCGTGCGCCACGAGCGCGACCGCGTGGTGGAGTTCTGCGCCGGCTTCGACGCCGGCCTGCTCGTCGCCGACCAGGACGAGGTCAAGGGCACCGGCCGCGCCGTCGAGTGCGGCCTCGAGGTCCTGCCCGCCGACCTCGCCGGCACCGTCCTCGTCACCTACGGCGACGTCCCGCTGCTCACCGGCGAGACCCTCGTCGCGCTCACGGAGGCGCACACGGCCTCCGGCAGCGCGGTGTCGGTCATCACCGCCCACCTCGAGGACCCGACCGGCTACGGCCGCATCGTCCGCGACGCCGACGGGCACGTCGCCCGCATCGTCGAGCACAAGGACGCGAGCGAGGCCGAGCGCGCCCTCACCGAGATCAACTCCGGCATCTACGCCTTCGACGCCGCCCTCCTGCGCGAGGCCCTCGCCCAGGTCGGCACCGACAACGCGCAGGGCGAGAAGTACCTGACCGACGTCGTGCAGATCGCCCACGAGGCCGGCCGCGTCGTCAGCGCCCACGTCGTCGACGACCCGTGGCAGACCGAGGGCGTCAACGACCGCGTCCAGCTGGCCGAGCTCGGGCGGGTGCTCAACCGCCGGGTGTGCGAGCGGCACATGCGCGCCGGCGTGACCATCGTCGACCCGGCCACCACGTGGGTCGACGTCGACGTGACGATCGGGCAGGACGCGACGATCCTGCCGGGCACCCAGCTGCTCGGTGCCACCAGCATCGGCGCCGGGTCCGTCATCGGGCCCGAGGTCACCCTCACCGACACCGAGGTGGGGGAGGGCGCCGAGGTGACGCGCGCCGTCGCGCACCTCGCCGTCGTCGGCGACGGGGCCACCGTCGGGCCGTACTCCTACCTGCGGCCCGGGACGCGGCTCGGCGCGCGCGGCAAGATCGGCGGCTTCGTCGAGACCAAGAACGCCGACATCGGCGAGGGGGCCAAGGTCCCGCACCTCACCTACGCCGGCGACGTGACGATCGGGGAGGGCGCCAACATCGGCGCCGGCACGATCTTCGCCAACTACGACGGCGTCGCGAAGCACCACTCGACGATCGGGGCGCACAGCTTCGTCGGCTCGCAGTCGGTCGTCGTCAGCCCCGTGCACGTGGCCGACGGCGCCTACGTCGCGGCCGGCAGCGCCCTCACCGGTGACGTCCGGCCGGGCCAGATCGCCGTGGCCCGGGGGCGCCAGCGCAACGTCGACGGCTGGGTCGCGCGCGCCCGCGCCGGCACCCGCACCGCGCAGGCCGCCGAGCGCGCCCGCGCCGCCGAGCAGAGCACGGACACCGACCCCACCCCGGAGGACCCCACCCCGTGAGCAAAGAGAACCGACCGCCCTCGGCCAACATCCGCAAGCGGCCGAAGAAGCAGCTCATGGTCTTCTCGGGCCGTGCCAACCCCGGTCTCGCGCAGGAGGTCGCGGCGCAGCTCGGCACCGAGCTCGTGCCGACGAGCGCCTACGACTTCGCGAACGGCGAGATCTACGTCCGCTTCGAGGAGTCCGTGCGCGGCTCGGACGCCTTCGTCATCCAGAGCCACACGAGCCCGATCAACGAGAACATCATGGAGCACCTGCTCATGGTGGACGCGCTCAAGCGGGCCAGCGCCAAGCGCATCACGGTCGTCATGCCGTTCTACGGGTACGCCCGCCAGGACAAGAAGCACCGCGGCCGCGAGCCGATCAGCGCCCGGCTCGTCGCCGACATGTTCCGCACCGCGGGCGCCGACCGGCTCATCTGCGTCGACCTGCACACCGACCAGATCCAGGGCTTCTTCGACGGCCCGGTCGACCACCTCATGGCCATCCCCGTGCTCTCGGAGTACGTCGCGCGCAAGTACGGCGACGAGGACCTCGCGGTCGTCTCGCCGGACGCCGGCCGGATCAAGGTCGCCGAGCAGTGGTCCAAGCGCCTCGGCGGGGCGCCGCTGGCGTTCATCCACAAGACCCGCGACATCAACCGGCCCAACGAGAGCGTCGCCAACCGGGTCGTCGGCGACGTGCGCGGCCGGGTCTGCGTCCTCGTCGACGACATGATCGACACCGGCGGCACGATCACCAAGGCCGCCGACGCGCTGATGGCCGACGGGGCCAAGGACGTCGTCATCGCGGCCACCCACGCGATCCTCTCGGAGCCGGCCGTCGAGCGGCTCGAGGCGTGCTCGGCGCGCGAGGTCATCGTGACCAACACGCTGCCGATCGCCCCCGAGAAGGAGTTCGCGGGCCTCACGACCCTCTCGATCGCCCCGCTCATCAGCGCGGCGGTCAAGGAGGTCTTCGAGGACGGCTCGGTGACGAGCCTCTTCGGCGGCCGCGCCTGACCCACGCCGACGGGCGCCGCCCGGGTCAGGACCCGGCGGCCGCCCGGCGGGCGCGGTAGGCGGCGACGTTCGCGCGCGTGCCGCACGTGCCGTCGCAGAACTTGCGCGACCGGTTGCGCGAGAGGTCGACGAGCAGGTCCTCGCAGTCCTCGCCGGCGCACACCCGCAGCCGGTCGACCTCGTCGGCGCGGATGACGTCGACGAGGGCTATCCCGACCTCGACGGCGATGCGCTGCGCGATCGGGGCGTCGTCCGACGTGGCGTGGACGTGCCAGCCGACGTCGCCGTGCCGCACGAGCCGGGGGAGCGCCCCGCCCTCGGCGAGCAGGGCGTTGACCTCCTCGACGAGGGCCTCGTCCCGTAGCGACCAGAGGCGCCGCAGCCGCGGGCGCAGGGCGTGGACGGCCTCGACCTCGGCGTCGCCGGAGGGCCGGCGGCCGGTCCACTCCCACCGGTCGAACCAGGCCCGGAGCGCGGCGAGGTCGGGGAGGTCCTCGCGGTCCTCGTGGCCGGGGCCGGGCCCGGTGTTCGCGACCGCCGCCGCGTGACCGAGTGTCAGGTCCGTGTCAGCAGTGAACAGCATCTTGACTCCTGACACGTCGAGGCTCTAGCGTCATGACCGTCATCATATGTCGGTCCTGACACGGGCCGCGGGCAGCGGAGGTCGGTCGTGGTCGAGGCGCAGCACGGACGGATGGGCGTGGGGCTGCTCGCCCTCGTGCTCTCGAGCGCGGCGTTCGGCACCTCCGGCCCGTTCGCGAAGTCGCTCATCGAGGCCGGCTGGTCACCGAGCACGGTCGTCCTCCTGCGCATCGCCGGGGCCGCCGTGCTCCTGCTCCCCATCGGGCTGTGGCAGGTGCGCCACCGGCTGCGTGCCGTGGCTCGCGAGCTCCCGCTCGTCGGGCTCTACGGGTGCCTCGCCGTGGCCGCCGCCCAGCTGGGCTACTTCCAGGCCGTCGAGCGCCTCGCCGTCGGGGTCGCCCTGCTCGTCGAGTACCTCGGCATCGTCCTCGTCGTCCTCGCGGTGTGGGCGCTCACCCGTCGGGCGCCGCACCGGCTCACCGGCGTCGGCATCCTCCTCGCGCTGGCCGGCCTCGTGCTCGTCCTCGACGTCACGGGCCAGGCGACGCCCGACCTCGTCGGCGTCGCCTGGGGGCTGCTCGCCGCCACCGGCCTGGCCGGCCACTACGTGCTGGCCGCCCGCGAGACGACGCTGCCCCCGTTCACCTTCGCCGGCCTCGGGCTCGGGGCCGGGGCGCTCGTCCTCGGCGCGCTCGGCGCCGCCGGCGTGCTCCCGATGCGGGTCGGCGCCGCGCGCGTCGACGTCGCGGGGCACCCCACCCCGGCGTGGCTCGCCCTCGCCGAGCTCGTCGTCGTCGCGGCCGCCGTCGCCTACGTCCTGGGCGTCCTCGGCGCCCGTCACCTCGGGTCGACCCTCGCCTCGTTCGTCGGGCTCACCGAGGTGCTCTTCGCCGTGCTCTTCGCCTGGCTGGTCCTCGGCGAGCTGCCCGGGCCCTGGCAGCTCGTGGGCGGCGTCGTCATCCTCGTGGGGGTGGCGGCCGTGCGGCTGGGGGAGCGGGCCCGGGCCGACGTCGGGACGGCGGAGCGGGCCGATTTCGACCTACCGTCCCCCGTCGCCTAGACTCTCGGGGTTGCCTCGGCGAGGGACGTCGCACCGGACGAGGAAGTCCGGGCGGGCCACACGGCCCCGCGACCGTCCGTGATCGACGCTGGCGGTGCGCAGACCTCCCCCGGGACGGTCCGCGGGCCGTTCGCGCGCCGGTCCGGTGCCACGCCCCGCGTCGAGGACGCACCGTCCAGCTTCCCGAACCACCCCAGGAGTACCCGATGTCCGACACCACGAAGCTCGTCGCCGAGCAGCGCACCCAGTTCGGCAAGGGCGCGGCCCGCAAGATCCGCCGCGACCACAAGATCCCCGCCGTCATGTACGGCCACGGCACCGAGCCGGTCCACATCACCCTGCCGGGCCACGAGTCGATGCTCGCGCTCAAGCAGACCAACGCCCTCCTGACGCTCGTCATCGACGGCAAGGAGCACCTCGCGCTCGCCAAGGACGTGCAGCGCGACCCGATCAAGCCGGTCATCGAGCACGTCGACCTCGTCGTCGTCCGCCGCGGCGAGAAGGTCACCGTCGAGGTGCCCGTGCACCTCGAGGGCGAGGCCGCCCCGGAGACCGTCGTCACCACCGTCATGGCGACCGTCGAGCTCGAGGTCGAGGCCACGAACATCCCCGAGAGCGTCGTCCACTCGATCGAGGGCGCCGAGGTCGGCACCCAGGTCCTCGCGAGCGAGCTGACCCTCCCGGCCGGCGCCACGCTCGTCACCGACCCCGAGGCCCTGGTCGTCAACATCACGCAGCAGATCACGGCCGAGGAGCTCGAGGCCGAGCTCGAGGAGGCCGAGGCCGAGGCCGGCATCGAGCGCGAGGAGTCCGACGAGGAGGCCGCGGAGTCCGAGGCCGCCGAGGGCGAGTCCACCGAGGGCGACGAGGAGAAGGCCTCCGACGAGGCCTGAGCCCCACCCGCACGTCCCGCACGGGGCCCGGTCCGCACGGACCGGGCCCCGTCGGCGTCCCCGGCGCGGATGGCACAATCGACGCCGTGACGGACACCGGACCCTGGCTCGTCGTCGGACTCGGCAACCCCGGGCCGCGCTACGCGGGCAACCGCCACAACGTCGGGGCGATGGTCGTCGACGAGCTGGCCCGCCGCGGCGGAGACACGCTGCGGACCCACAAGGCGCGCGCGGTCGCGGCGCAGGTGCGCCTGGGCACCGGCCCCGGAGGGGTGCCCGGCCCGCCGGTCGTCGTCGCCGTGCCCTCCTGCTACATGAACGAGTCCGGCGGCCCGGTCAAGGCGCTGCTCTCCTTCTTCTCCGTGCCCGCCGACCGGCTCGTCGTCGTGCACGACGAGCTCGACATCGACGCCGGGACCGTCCGCCTCAAACGCGGTGGGGGAGAAGGCGGTCACAACGGCCTGCGCTCGATCTCGTCCTCGCTCGGCACCAAGGACTACCACCGCGTCCGCGTCGGCATCGGTCGTCCGCCGGGGCGGATGGACGCCGCCGACTTCGTCCTGCGCGACTTCTCGCCGACCGAGCGCAAGGAGCTGCCCTTCCTGCTCGACGACGCCGCCGACGCGGTCGAGCAGCTCGTGACCCTCGGCCTGCTCGACGCCCAGCAGCGGGTGCACGCACCCCGCTGACCTGCGGCGACCACGTCGAGGCCGCTCCCGGGCGGGCCCGGGCCGCTGGATCAGGGTTCCGTCAAGATTCCGTCAGTGAACTTTCACGAAACGTCTGCAGGGGGTCCGGGCCAGGCGCTAGAGTCCACCCAGACGTCACGACCGGAAGCAGGGCCGGCCGCGACGTGAGGATCGACGAGGGTGGCTGTCCGGTAGCAGGGGCCGACGCCATCGTCGCTCTTCGAATCACGTTCGATTTGCAGGGGTCGACGGTTCGATGAGCATTGCTCAAGAAGCCCATGGACGTTCCACGGTCACGCCGGCGCGCGTGGCCCATATTGATCTGGCCTCCTTCGGCCATGCCCAGGTCAGGGCCGGTCTGGCCTCCTGGGAGAAGGCGCACCGACGTGCGGTGATCGCGGTCGACGCGCTCGCCGCGCTCACCGGGGTCGCCGTCGGGATCCTCGGGCGCAACGCGCTCCTGGGGTCCGGGCAGACCATCCCCGGGCAGGTCGAGTCCGCGCGGCTGACGCTCGTCGTCGTCGCGCTGGCCTGGCTCGTCGTGCTCGCGCACAACGGTGCCTACGCCACGCGATACGTCGGCGCCGGCACCGAGGAGTACCGCGCGGTGACCCGCTCGGCGCTGGGCCTGGTCGCGATCGTCGCGTTCGCGTCCTTCGCCCTCCAGCTGGAGTTCTCGCGCGGCACGCTCTTCCTCTCCGTCCCGGTGATGACCGCCACGACGCTCGTGGGGCGCTACGCCCTGCGGCGCCGCCTGGTCCGCGCCCGGCTCGCGGGGCGCAACCTGCGCCCCACCGTCGTCGTCGGCGACGCCCGGGCCGCGCTCGAGGTCGCGCACCGCATCGAGGAGGACCCGATGACCACGGGCATGCAGGTCCTCGGTGTCTGCGTCCCGGACCCCCACGACCACGCGCTGCGCCACGACCCCAGCGTCGCGGTGCTCGGCACCGAGGCCGACGCGCTGAGCGTCGTCGACCGCCTCGGCGCCACGGCCGTCGCCGTCGCGAGCAGCCCGACGATGTCCGGGCACGCGCTGCGCCGGCTCGGCTGGGCCCTCGAGCAGCGCGACGTCGACCTCCTCGTCGCCCCGGGCGTCGTCGAGGTCGCCGGCCCGCGCCTCACGATGCGCCGCGCCGCCGGCCTCCCGATGCTCCACGTCGAGCGCCCGGTGCAGAGCGGCTGGCGCTACACGACCAAGCTCGCCGGCGACCGCATCCTCGGCGCGCTCGCGCTCCTCGCGCTCTCCCCGGTGCTCATCACCCTCGCGGTGATGGTGCGCCGTGACTCGCCCGGCCCGGCGTTCTTCCGCCAGGAGCGGGTCGGCGAGGGCGGCCGCGTGTTCTCGATGTACAAGTTCCGCACGATGGTCGTCGACGCCGACCGCCACCTGGCGGGCCTGGAGATGCACAGCGACGGCAACGGGGTGCTCTTCAAGATGCGCACCGACCCGCGCGTCACCAAGGTCGGCACGCTCCTGCGCCGCTTCTCGCTCGACGAGCTGCCGCAGCTGATCAACGTCGTCCGCGGCGAGATGTCGCTCGTCGGGCCGCGCCCGCCGCTGCGCGACGAGGTCGACCGCTACGAGAGCGACGCCGTGCGCCGGCTGCGGGTCCGCCCGGGCATGACCGGCCTCTGGCAGGTCTCCGGCCGCAGCGACCTCTCGTGGGTCGACTCGGTCCGGCTCGACCTCTGGTACGTCGACAACTGGTCGCTCGCGCTCGACGCCCAGATCCTCGTCCGCACGGCCAAGGCCGTCCTCGAGGGCCGGGGAGCGTACTGATGCCGGCCGCCCTCACGGCGGCCGAGCGCGCGCGGACCGACGGTCCGCACCGCACCCTCCGCACCATTCCTCGTCCCGAGGTGGCAACGACGCTGCTGGACGCCCTCCGCACGACCGAGAAGGACCAGCCCGCGTCATGAGCCAGTACCAGCTGAGCCACCTCCAGGCCCTCGAGGCGGAGGCGATCTACATCATCCGGGAGGTCGTCGCCGAGTTCGAGCGACCCGTCCTCCTCTTCTCCGGCGGCAAGGACTCCATCGTCATGCTGCGGCTCGCCGAGCGGGCCTTCCGCCCGGCGCGCATCCCCTTCTCGGTCCTCCACGTCGACACCGGGCACAACTTCCCCGAGGTCCTCGAGTACCGCGACCGCCGGGTGGCCGAGCTCGGGGTCAACCTCGTCGTCGCGTCGGTCCAGGAGGCGATCGACAACGGCTCGGTCACCGCGCCGCCGGACGGCACCCGCAACCGGATCCAGACCCCGGTGCTCCTCGACGCGCTCGACAAGGGCGCCTACACGGCCGTCTTCGGCGGGGCCCGGCGCGACGAGGACAAGGCCCGCGCCAAGGAGCGGATCTTCTCCTTCCGCGACGACTTCGGCCAGTGGGACCCCAAGAACCAGCGGCCCGAGCTGTGGAACCTCTTCAACAGCCGGATCCACCCGGGCGAGAGCATCCGGGTCTTCCCGCTCTCGAACTGGACCGAGCTCGACATCTGGCACTACATCGAGCAGGACGGCATCGAGCTGCCGTCGATCTACTTCGCGCACGAGCGCGACGTCGTCGACCGCGGCGGGATGCTCTACGCGGTCAACGAGTTCATCCGCCCGCGCGACGGCGAGGTCGTCCGGACGCGGCGGGTCCGCTACCGCACGGTCGGGGACGCGAGCCTGACCGCCGCCGTCGAGAGCGACGCCGACACGGTCGCCGCCGTCATCGACGAGGTGGCGTCCACCCGCATCACCGAGCGCGGGGCCACCCGCGGCGACGACAAGTTCAGCGAGTCCTCCATGGAGGACCGCAAGCGCGAGGGGTACTTCTGATGGACATCCTCCGGTTCGCGACCGCCGGGTCGGTCGACGACGGCAAGAGCACCCTCATCGGGCGGCTCCTCTACGACACCAAGACGGTCTTCCAGGACCAGATCGACGCGGTCGAGCGGGTCAGCCGGGAGCGCGGTGAGGACTACACCAACCTCGCGCTGCTCACCGACGGCCTGCGCGCCGAGCGCGAGCAGGGCATCACGATCGACGTCGCGTATCGCTACTTCGCCTCTCCCAAGCGCAAGTTCATCATCGCGGACACGCCGGGGCACATCCAGTACACCCGCAACATGGTGACCGGCGCCTCGACCGCCGACCTCGCGCTCGTCCTCGTCGACGCCCGCAAGGGCCTGGTCGAGCAGAGCCGGCGGCACGCGTTCCTCGCGACGCTGCTGCAGGTGCCGCACCTCGTCCTCGTCGTCAACAAGATGGACCTCGTCGACTACTCGCAGGAGGTCTTCGAGCGGCTGCGCGAGGAGTTCGTCGGCTTCGCGACGAAGCTGCGCGTGCCGGACCTCGAGGTCATCCCGGTCTCGGCGCTGCGCGGCGACAACGTCGTCGAGCGCTCCGAGAACATGCCCTGGTACACGGGCGCGAGCCTGCTGCACCACCTCGAGAACGTCCACGTCGCGAGCGACCGCAACCTCATCGACACCCGCTTCCCCGTGCAGTACGTCATCCGGCCGCAGTCGGACGCACACCACGACTACCGCGGCTACGCGGGTCAGGTCGTGGGCGGCGTCCTGCGCAAGGGCGACGACGTCATGGTGCTGCCCTCCGGGTTCACCACGCGGATCGCGGCCGTCGAGACCGCCGACGGGGAGGTCGACGAGGCCTACCCGCCGATGTCGGTCACCGTGCGGCTCGAGGACGAGATCGACATCTCGCGCGGCGACATGCTGTGCCGTCCGCACAACATGCCGTCCGTCACCCAGGACATCGACGCGATGGTCTGCTGGATGGACGAGACGACGCCCTTCCAGGTCGGCCGGAAGTACGCGATCAAGCACACGACCCGCACGGCGCGCGCCGTCGTCCGGGATCTCCAGTACCGACTCGACGTGAACACGCTTCACCGCGACGAGGAGGCGACCGGCCTCTCGCTCAACGAGATCGGTCGAGTTCGGCTGCGCACCACCGTCCCGCTCATGTGCGACGACTACGGACGCAACCGCAGCACGGGGGGCTTCGTCCTCGTCGACGAGGGGACCAACCGCACCGTTGCCGCAGGGATGATCGCCGATGCCAACCGCTGAGCGCGGTCGGCGGGCGGACGGACCCCTCGGGCAGCAGCACCACGACCACCGGGCGCAGGGCCCGACGGAGCCGCCCCGGCGGCAGCAGGAAAGCAGGAACCGAACCATGAGATTCCGATCCTTGGTGGTGACCGTCGCACTCACGCTGGCGACGGGTGTGATCGCCAGCAGCACGCCGGCGCAGGCGACTCCGGACGCCTCGCCGCCCTCGTCCCCCCGGGCCATGCCGACCGAGATCCCCTCGGCGACCACCCCGGGCATCACGGTGGGCAGCAAGGCCATGTCGTTCGCCGAGGTCGGCGACAAGGTCTTCGCCGCCGGCACCTTCACCGAGGTCGGCGGGCAGGCCCGTGCCGGCATCGCGGCCTTCGACCGCACGACCGGCGCGCTCGACCCGACGTTCAACCCGACCATCCTCGGTCAGGTCTACGCCGTCACGCCCGGTCCGACGGCGAACACGATCTACGTCGCCGGCATCCTGCGCAACGTCAACGGGGTGGCCCTGAACAAGGTCGCGCTCCTCGACGCGACGACGGGCGCGCCGGTCGCGGGCTTCAAGCCCCCGACGATCGACCAGGCCGTCCAGGACATCAAGTACCGCGCCGGCAACCTCTACCTCGCCGGTGACTTCACGGCGATCGGCGGGCAGCAGCGGCTCGGGCTCGCGAGCCTCAACCCGACGACCGGTGCCCTGACCGACGCCCTGCGCGTCGACGTGACGGAGCACCACAACACCGACCCGACCCAGGTGCAGAAGGCGGTCGGCGCCAAGTCGATCGACATCACCAAGGACGGCAGCCGGCTCGTCGCCATCGGCAACTTCCGCAAGGCGAACGGCCTCGACCGCGACCAGGTGGTGCAGGTCAACCTCACCGGGACCTCGTCCTCGATCGACGCGTGGCAGACCAACGGCTACAAGGGCCTCTGCTACAACTTCGCGAACGACTGGACCGTGCGCACGGTCTCGCTCTCGCCCGACGGCAGCTACTTCGTCATCGGCTCCGGCGGTGGCGGCGGCCCCGCGCTCGGGACGCTCTGCGACACCGCGGTGAAGTGGAAGACCCAGAACCCCGTCGTCGACGCCAAGCCCGAGTGGGTCGCGGCGGCCGGTGGCGACACCATCTGGGCCGTCGCGGTCACCGACTACGCGGTCTTCGTCGGCGGCCACCAGCGCTGGATGAACAACTACCTCGGCAACGACTACGCCGCCCCCGGCGCCGTGCCGCGCTCGGGCATCTCGGCCGTCGACCCGCTCTCGGGCGTCCCGATGAAGTGGAACCCCGGCCGCGTGCCGCGCGGGACCGCGGTCTTCGGCCTGCTCGCCGCCAAGGACGGCATCTGGCTGGGCTCGGACACCGACTACATCGGCATCAACCCCGCGTACAAGCGCCAGAAGCTCGCCTTCTTCCCCTTCCAGGGTGGCTACACGGCCACGGCGACGACGACGCCCACGCTCCCCGCGACGGTCTACGACGGCCGGGGCGGCCTCGGGTCGGCGACCAACGTCCTTTACCGCGTCAACGCGGGCGGTCCGGCCATCGGCTCCGGTGACACCGGCCCCGACTGGTCCGCGGACGACGGCTTCGACAGCCCGTACCGCAACTCCGGCAGCAACGGCGCCGGCTGGTCCCCCGCCGCGACGTACGACTCGACGGTGCCCTCGAGCGTGCCCAGCGCGCTCTTCGACTCCGAGCGCTGGGACCCCAACGGGGACCCCGAGCTCAAGTGGGCCTTCCCGGTGACCGCCGGGGTGCCCGTGTCGGTCAACGTCTACTTCGCCAACCGCTGCGGCTGCACCTCCGCGGCCGGCCAGCGCGTCTTCGACGTGTCGATCGACGGCAACCTCGCGATCGACGACCTCGACCTCGCGGGCCAGGTGGGCAACAACGTCGCCACCAAGCGCTCGTTCAACATCACGAGCGACGGCCTGGTCAACATCGACTTCACCCACGTCGTCGAGAACCCGCTGGTCAACGCGATCGAGATCGTCCGCACCGACACGACGCCGGGCCCGGTCCAGACCGACGCCCTCGCCTCGTGGCGCTTCGACGGCACGACCGCCGGGCCCGAGTCCCTCACGGCCTCCGGGATCGACTGGTCGACCGTCCGCGGTGCGTTCACCGTCGGTGACAAGCTGTTCTACGGCACCGGCAGCACGCTGATGACGGCCTCGTTCGACGGCCGCACCATCGGCACGCCGAGCGCGGTCAACCCCTACCACGACCCCAAGTGGATGAACTGGCCCAACGGCAGCGGTGGCACCTACGACGGCGCCACGCCGAACTTCTACGGCGAGCTGTCCTCGGTCCGCGGCATGTTCTACGCCGACGGCAACGTCTACTACGCCAACGGCGGCACCGCGCTGCGGTCGGTCCCGTTCTCGCCCGACAGCGGCATCGTCGGCCCGGTCTCCACGACGGTGTCCTCGCCGATGAGCTTCGCGGACGCCGGTGGGATGTTCGTCGCCGGCGGCAAGCTCTACTTCGTCAAGCGCAGCACGGGCGACCTCTGGTCCATCGGCTGGGCGAACGGCACGACGACCGGGTCCGAGACCCGCGTCGACGGGCCGAGCACCGGTGGCCGCAACTGGAACGGCCGCGCGCTGTTCCTCGGCAACCCGCTCGCGAACAAGCTGCCCACCGCGTCGTTCACCGCGACCTGCGCCGGCCTCACCTGCTCGTTCGACGGCTCGGCCTCGGCCGACCCCGACGGCATCGTGACCGGCTGGTCCTGGAGCTTCGGCGACGGCACCACCGCGACGGGCTCCACCACCCAGCGCACCTACGCCACCGCCGGGAGCAAGACGGTGACCCTCACCGTCACCGACAACGCCGGTGACACCGCCACGGTCACGCAGACGGTCGACCCGGTCGACGTGCCGGCCGGGACGGGCTACATCGCCCGGTCCGCGACGACCGACGCCGCGGCGACCACCAAGTCGCTCCAGGTGCCGGCCGAGGCCAAGACCGGTGACACGCTGCTCCTGCACTGGGTGGGTGACCCGGCCTCCGCGCCGACCACCGACCCGGCGGGCTGGACCCGCGTGAAGGCGGTCAACGTCGGGACCTCGCTCTCGGCGATCGTCTGGAGCCGGCAGGCCGGGGCGTCCGACGCGGGCGCCACGGTCACGCTGACCCAGCCGGTCTCGCGCCGCACCACGGTGCAGATGGTCGTCTACCGCGGGTACGGCGGCGTCCGCACCTCGGACTCCACGACGGACTCGAGCACGGCCACGCACCTCGTGCCGTCGCAGACGGTCACGGCCGGTGAGTACGTCGTCGCGTTCTTCGCGGACCGCTCGAGCGCCACGGACTCGTGGACCGCCGGTGCCGGGCAGATCGCCCGGGGCTCGGTCCTCGGCACCTCGACGACGCGGTACTCGACCTTCGTCTCCGACTCGGGTGCCCCGGCCTCGGCCGGCACGGTCCCGGGGGCGAGCGCGGTCGTCAACGCCCCGTCGGCCAAGGGCATCGGCATCAGCGTCGTGCTCCTGCCGCCGGGTCAGGCGCCGCCGAACCAGGCCCCCGTGGCCTCGTTCACGTCCTCGTGCACCGGCCTGACGTGCCAGCTGGACGCCTCGGCGTCGAGCGACCCGGACGGCTCGGTCGTGTCCTACGCGTGGGACCTCGGTGACGGCTCGTCCGCCACCGGCGCCACGACGCAGCGCACGTACGCGGCGGGCGGCACGAAGTCGGTCACCCTCACGGTGACCGACGACAAGGGCAGCTCGACCCAGGTGACCAAGCCGGTGGAGCCGGTGGCCGCACCCGCGGGCACCGGGTTCGTGGCCCGGTCGGCGACGACCGACGCCGCGGCGACGGTCAAGACCCTCACCGTGCCGGCGCAGGCCCAGGCGGGCGACACGCTGCTCGTCCACTGGGTCGGCGACCCGGCCTCCAAGCCGGCCGACCCGGCCGGGTGGACCCAGGTGCGGGCCGTCGACATCGGCACCTCCCTCTCCGCGGTCGCCTGGACCAAGCAGGCCACCTCCGGCGACGCGGGGACCACGGTCTCGCTGACCCAGCCGGTCTCGCGACGGACGACGGCGCAGCTGTTCGTCTACCGCGGGTACGCCGGGGTGGCCGCCTCGGCCTCCACCACCGACTCGGGGACGGCGACGCACGCGACGCCCTCCCAGGCGGTGCTGTCCGGTGACTACGTCGTGGCGCTCTTCGCGGACCGCTCGACGGGCACCGACACGTGGACGCCGGCGAGCGGCCAGACCGCCCGCGGCTCGGTCGTCGGCACCTCGACGACCCGGTACTCGACCTTCGTGTCGGACGCCGGGGCGCCCTCCTCCGCGGGCACCGACCCGGGGACGAGCGCGGTCGTCAACGCGGCCTCCCTCAAGGGGATCGGGATGAGCATCGTCCTGCGTCCCTGAGCCCGGCGCCGACCGCCCCGGCCCTCCTGCAGGGGGCCGGGGCGGTCGCGTCCGTGCCGGAGGTCGCCGTCCCCGCGCCGGGCGCCGGCCCCGTCGGGGGCACGTCCCCCGACCTGCCGGTGGCGGCGCGAGGACCGACCTATAGTGGGGACTCCGGCACCGCCAGAGGGGTTCTGCACCGCTCGTACGCAGCAGCAGGACGTGGGGGGACCCCGTCCACGACAAGGACCGAGACCGTCGCCGCCATGACCCGCCCCCGCAGGACCGCCGTCGTCGCGGCGCTCGCCGCCCTGCTCGTCGGCCTCTCGGGGTGCACGACCGAGCCGGAGCCGGTCCCGACGCCGGTCCCCATGCCGACCCACGCGTCGACGCCGCTCGGCGCCAAGTGGGTGTGGAGCGACTTCGACCGGATCAAACCCGCCCTCGGGGAGCTGACGGGCGGCCACACCTACGTCGAGGTCGTCCTGTGCGACGTCCAGCCGTCCCGGGGCGAGTTCGACTGGTCGACACCCGACTCCTTCGTCCAGCGGGCCCGCGGCATCGGCGTGGGCAGCCTCGTCAAGCTGCGGACCGGGCGGTGCTGGGCGACCCCGGGCACCGCGAAGTTCGCCCGGGGACAGGGCGTCACCGAGTCGACGCTGCCGCGGGACATGGACGTCTACACCGACTTCGTCCAGCGAGCCGTCCGGCGCTACGCGGCGCTCGGGGTGACGGAGTTCGCCGTCGAGAACGAGGTCAACAGCCCGAGCTTCTGGGACGGGACCCCGCAGGACTACGCGGTGCTCGCGCGCGCCGCCGCCCGGGCCGTCCACGCGGCCGACCCCGATGCCGTCGTCGTCGACGGCGCCGTGAGCAGCGCGGGCGCCGGGTACGCGCTCGTCGCCTCCCTCCTCGCCGCCGGTCGGGACGCCGAGGCCCTGAGCACCTACCGCACGTACTACGCGCGGCGCTTCGGCACCCGCGAGGGCGACGCGGCCATCGACGACGTCTCGACCGTCGCCGGCCTGCGGGCCGAGCTGGCCAGGCCCGGGCCGTCCTCGATGGTGCGCTTCACCGACGCGATCGACGGCCTCTTCCGCGAAGGGGTCTTCCAGGTCCGCCAGGTCCACTTCTACGAGCCCTGGCAGGCGCTGCCGGCGATGCTCGCCTTCGTCCGCGCGCGCACCCCCGAGGGCGTGCCGCTCGAGCTGTGGGAGCTCGGCATCTACGACGAGGACCGCTCGCCGGCCGCGGGGGAGCGGACCGCCGAGGTCGTCAAGTCGACCGTCATCGCCCTCGGGGCCGGGGTCCGCAAGGTTCTCTGGCTGCCGTTCCTCGACAACCCGGACGGCCGGCAGGGACAGAACCTCCACGGCCTCCTGACCGCCTCGGGTGACGTGCGGGGCGCCTTCAGCGCGTTCGCGCTCGTCTCGCGGGCGGCGGCCGACGACGCCCCGGTCGCCGGCGTGCGGCGCGCCGGCCTCGCGGGAGCGACCTTCGGCTCCACGCGGCCGACCGTCGTCGCCTGGGCGACCGGCGGCAGCGTCCGGGTCCCCACCGTCCCGGGCGCCACCGGGGAGGTGCTCGACGGTGACACCACCGTCGGCGCCACCTCCCCGGCTGCCACCACCGTGACCGGGCAACCGGTCCTCATCACCACCACCACCGGCCCCGCGTCAGCCCTCGAGGAGATCACGCAGTGAGCGACCCCCGGAGCACCACCCCGTCCGTCGACCCATCCCGCCTGGTGTTCGTCGGAGGGCTGCACCGCAGCGGCACGACGCCGTTCGCCCGCATCCTCGGGGAGCACCCGGAGGTCAGCGGCCTCGAGGGCACCGGAGTGATCGAGGACGAGGGCCAGCACCTCCAGGACGTCTACCCGCCGGGGACGACGTACGGCGGCTCGGGCCACTTCGCCCGCGACCCGCGGGCGCACCTGACCGAGGCCAGCGAGCTCGCGACACCGGCCAACGCCGAGCGCCTCCTCGCCGCCTGGACGCCGTACTGGGACCTGGGTCGCGACCGGCTCGTCGAGAAGTCGCCGCCGAACATGACCAAGAGCCGTCTGCTGCAGGCGCTCTTCCCCGGGGCGCGGTTCGTCATGGTCGTGCGCCACCCCGTGACGGTCGCGCTGTCCACCCGCAAGTGGACGCACTTCGTCTCGCGCGACCCCCGGAAGTTCGCGAGCCTCGCCGACCTCGTCGGCCACTGGCTCGTCGCCCACCGCATCCTGCGCGAGGACCTGCCGCACCTCGAGCACGTCCACGTCGTCCGGTACGAGGAGCTCGTCCGGGACCCCGGCGCCACCTTCGAGGCCGTCCGGTCCTTCCTCGGCCTCACCGGGCCGATCCCGACCGACACCGTGCGGGGCGCCGCGAGCGACGTCTACGAGCGGGCGTGGGAGTCCTACCGGCGCCCCGTGCGTCCGGGGGGCCTCCAGCGCTCCCTCATCACCCGGCGCTTCGGCGCCGAGATCGCCGAGTACGGCTACGACCTCGACGACCTCATGGCCTACGACCCGCGGCCGGGCACGCACCTCGCCTGAGCGAGAGGCGCTCCCGCGCCGTCAGCGGGCGCGGACCCGGTAGCCGAACCGGCGCAGGCCGGGGAGGCAGAGGGCCGTCACGGCCCAGCGCTGCACCATCGGCATGGCGGTGCGCCACTCGTCGTCGCGACGTACGCGCACCGCGCCGGCGTCGAGGCGGTCCGGGTTGCCGGCGACCGAGTGCGTCGGGCTCAGGTGGATCGACGCGCCCTCGACGAGGCCGTCGGGGACGGTCGTGCCGAGCGCCTGGGCGATGCGGGCCAGCTCGGCCGCGGGGTCGTCGACGAAGTCCTCGTAGCGCACCGTCATCCGCCGCTCCTGCGGCCACCAGCGGGGGACCATGAGGTTCCAGAGCACCCAGATGACCGAGCTGCGCACGACCGAGATGCGCGGCATCCGCGCGCTGTCGGCGGCGTCGCGGGTCGCCTTGCTCCGGCGCCACGAGAAGGCGGTCGCGCGGGGGTCGCGGACGACGTGGACGAGGAAGACGTCGACCCCCGGCAGGCCGTCGAGCAGGCGGGCGTACGGAGGGAGCTTCGAGGAGTCGACGACGGCCCGCTCCGCCCCCGGGCGGGCGGCGAGCGCGTGGTAGAGGTCGGCGATGACGGGGTCGTCGGCGTGGGGGAGGACCTCCGGGCGCCCGCGCAGGCGCCGCAGCTCCATCGCCGGCACCGAGCGCACCCGCAGCCGGGCGTCGATGCGCTCGGCGGTCCCCGCGGCGTCGAGCGGCGGTCGGCCGGAGCCGACCTCGGCCATGACGTCCTGCCAGAAGGGACACTCGGAGAACGGTCTGCCGCAGCCGCACAGGTGGTTCGCGGCGGCGCCACGGCCCCAGGTGTAGCGGGCCTCGCCGACGGACAGGCAGCCCGGCAGCTGGCCGATGACGTTGCTCACGAGGGTGCTGCCGCTGCGTCCGGTCCCGGCGACGAAGGCGACCCGGGCACGACCGCGCGAGGTGGTGGAGCCGGTGTGCTCCTCGGCCGGCCAGGTGGCGTCGGCGATGGCTCAGCCCTCCGTCGTGGTGTCGGCGCGGCCACCAGCGGCGGCTCGGCGCGCCTCATCATAGACAGCGGCCAACCCGGCGAGATGGACCTCGCCGGTGAACTCGGCGTCGAACCGGCCGCGGGCCCGCGTCCCCATCGCGCGGGTCTCCTCCGGGTCGGCCGCCAGCTCCCCGAGCACGCGCGCGAGCGCCGCGGGGTCGTTCGGCGGGACGACGCGCCCCTCGACCCCGTCGTGGACGAGCTCGGGCATCCCGCCGAGCGCGGTCGCGACGACGGGCGTCGACGCGGCGAAGGACTCGAGGATGGTCATCGGCTGGTTCTCGTACCAGCGGGAGGGCACGACCATCGCCCGCGAGCGCGCGACGAGGCCGGCGACCGCGGCCTTGTCGAGCCGGCCGTGGAAGTGCACGCGGCCCGGCGCGACCCGCGCCGCGAGCTCCTCGAGGATGGCGCGCGAGGGGCCGTCGCCCGCGACGTCGAGCTCGACGCCGGTCGGGGTCGCCCCCAGCGCCTCGACGAGGGTGTCGACGCCCTTCTCGGGGGACAGGCGCCCGGCGAAGACGAACCGGGCGGGGTCGCCCGGCGCCGCGGGGGCCGGCGGGACGGGCGCGACGTCGTCGAGCGAGACGACGTTGGCCAGGGTGACGATGCGCTCCGGGGCCATCCCGGCGCGGAGCATCATCGTGCGCAGGAAGTGGCTCGGGCTGACGAAGCGGTCGACCCCGTCGTAGGCGTGCAGCCGGCGGTGCAGGCCCGACTCGACGGCGAGCACCGCGCTCGCCCCGAGGGAGCCGGACTTGCAGCGCTCGCGCACGGCGTTGAGGGTGCTGCCGCCGACGCACCGCTCGCAGATCTCCCCGTGGCTGAGGAGCTGGTAGCTCGGGCACGCGAGCTTGTAGTCGTGCAGGGTCATGACCGACGGGATGCCGCGGGAGCGCACGGGGCGCAGCACCGACGGCGAGAGCTGGTGGTAGACGTTGTGGAAGTGCACGAGGTCCGGGCGGAACCGGTCGAGGGCGCGCGCGAGGCCGCGGCCGCTCGCGGGCGACCACACCATCCGGGCGGAGGCGGCGAGCCCGGCGAGGCCGCCGGGCGCGGGCTCGAGCTCGACGTGGGGGGCGAAGGTGTCGGCCAGCGGCAGGCCGGGGAGGTTGTCGGGGTGGGTCATCCCCCAGACCTCGACCTCGTGGCCCGCGTCGCGCTGGAGCGCGCCGACGTCGAGCATGTAGCCCTCGGCGCCGCCCCGGCGGTAGAGGAACTTGTTGACGTGAAGGATGCGCATGGCGGCTGGCGACCCGGACTTCCCTTGAGCGGGTGCGAAGGCACCCTGGTGCGGCACCGGCCCCTGCCGGCGGTGCCACCCGTCTGGCCCCACCCTGCCACGCGGGGACGCCCTCGCGTCCGGGAACGGGAGACACCGGGCGGGTACCCCTTCACGCCGATCCGGCCCGGGCGCGGCGACGGGCCCGTACAGTAGGCTGGAGTGTGCCGTGCAGGGGCCACCAGGGGAGTCGTCACGATCGGCCCCTGCCTCGCCGCAGCCCGGTGCTCGTTGTCGAAACCGAACGACCCGCGCGAGACCGGTGCGTCGGCCCCCGGGCCGTTCCACCCGGTGAGGACATGTTGTGACCGTCGAGCTCCCCGTCGCCCTGCGACGCCCGTCCGCGGCGTCCCTCGAGCCGACGTGGAACCGCACCGTCACCACCGGCCTCGTGGCCCTCGCCGTCGTCGCCTCGGTCACGAGCGGCTACGGCATCCTCACGGGCTCGAGCCGGCTCGCGGTGCTGCCGCTGGCGGCCGTCGTCGGCCTCGCCCTGGTCTTCGTCGCCGCGACCCGCTTCAGCTGGTTCATCCTGCTGCTGCTCGCGATCCGGGCCGGCACCGACGCGCTCAAGCTGAGCGGCAGCGACGCCGGCTCGACGGCGTCCAACACCGTGAGCGCCCGCGGGCTGGACCCGTCGAGCATCATCGGCGTGCTCTTCCTCGTCTTCGCGCTGCTCTGGCTCGCGGCGAGCTTCTACGCGCACGGCTCGCGCAACTTCTCGTCGGTGAGCACGATGCTCGTCGCCCTCCTCGCGGCCGGGGCCTTCAGCGTGCTCGGCTCCAGCCACGTGCAGGCCAGCGTCCTGCAGCTGGCCCGGCTCACCTCGGCCGTCATGATGTACCTCGTCCTCGAGCGGCTCATCGTCGACCGGCGGATGCTGCGCCGCGTCCTCGCCGCGTGCTTCGTCTCGCTCGTCGTCCCCCTGGGGTACACCGTCGTCGGGCTGCTCACCGGTGACGCCTCGGCCGAGGTCAAGGGCGGCTTCACCCGGCTGACCGGGACCTTCACGCAGTCCAACGACTACGCCCGCTACCTCTGCTTCCTCGTCCTCCTCGGGGTCGCGGTCCTGCCGTACGTCAGCCGGAGCTCCAAGCGCCTCCTCGCCCCGCTCCTCGCGGTCGCCGGGGTCTTCCTCCTCATGACGCTCACCCTCGGCGCGATCGGCGCCACTGCCGCAGGCATGGTCCTCATCGCCCTCCTGCAGCGCCGGTACGGCCTGCTCGGCCTGCTCGTCGTCGCGGGCATCGGGGCCGTGGTCCTCGCGCCGGGGCTCCTCGGCCGCCTGACCGAGAGCACGACCGGCTCGGAGCTCGGCGGGGGAGCGACGGGCAACTCGCTCTCGTGGCGCCTCGGCTACTGGGCCAGCCTGCTGACGATCAACAAGAACAACCCGATCACCGGCATCGGCCTCAACGCCACGCAGTACTACACCGAGTCGGCCAAGCAGCCGCACAACGACTACCTCCAGGCCTACGTCGAGACCGGCATCGTCGGGCTGCTCGCCTACCTGGGCCTCATCGTCGCGATGCTCGTGGTCACCGCCCGGGCGGTCCGCCGGACCCAGCGCGGGACCCTCGAGTGGGGCGTGGCCGGCGGCGCCCTCGTCTGCGTCGTCATGTTCGCGGTGATGAGCGTCGCGGCCAACGTCATCCAGAGCGTCGCGATCTTCTGGTACGTCCTGGCGATCACCGCCTGCGCGTCCGCGGCCGGCTCGCTGGCGGCCCGTGAGTCACGCTCCGGCGTGGGGCCGGCGGCCGGGACCACGGCCGGGACCCCGACGGCGCGCGTCGAGCCGGCGCATGCCCCGGCCTGACGACGCGGCGGCACCCGTGGCCGCCCGCACGGCCGACGACCCCACGGCCGACGACCCCACGGCCGAACGCCCCGTCCGCGGCGCGGGGGGCGGCGACGACGTGCGGCGGATGGCCCGCGGCGGCGGCCTCAACATCGTCGGCGCCGCCTTCAGCCAGGGCTCGCTCTTCGTCATCATGCTCGTCCTGGCCCTGGGTACCTCCGGAGCCGACGTCGGCCGGTACTCGATGTGCTACGCGCTGCTGACGATCCTCACCCTCGTCGCCCTCGGCGGCGTGCGCGCGACGATGACCCGCTTCGTCGCCATGCGGCTCGCCGACGCCGACCCCGGCGCCGTCCGCGGCACGATCCGGCTCGGGATGGGCGTCGCCGTCGGTGGCAGCATCGCCGTCTCGCTCGCCCTGGCCCTGCTCGCGGGCCGCGTCGCGGACCTGCTCCAGGAGCCCGGGCTGCGCGAGGGCATCCTCCTCGTCGCCCTCGCGGTCAGCGCCGCGACCGTCCAGGGCGCGGCGCTCGCGGCGACGCAGGGATGGCGCAGCCAACGCGCCTTCACGCTCATCGGCCAGATCCTCGACCCCGGCCTGCGCCTGGTCCTCACGGTCCTCGCCGTGCTGCTCGGGTACGGCCTCATGGGCGCCCTGTGGGCGCTCGTCGTCTCCTCGTGGACCGCGGCGCTCCTCGCCGTCGTCGTCCTCGTCCGGCGGCTGCGCCGCGTCGAGCGCGCCCGCCCCACCTACACGCCCCGTCCGATGGCCTCCTTCGCCGTCGTCAGCTGGGGCTCGACCCTCGCGACGACGGGCCTGGTCTGGACCGACACGCTCATCCTCGGCCACCTCGCCTCGGCGGAGGACGTCGGGACGTACACGGTCGCGACGCGGCTGGTCGGCCTCGCGATCTTCGTGCTCAACCCGATCAACTCGGCCTTCGTCCCGTCCGTGGCGCGCCTGCACCACCTGGGCGACCGCGCCGGCGTCGACGTCGCGTACGGCGCCGCGAACCGCTGGATCATCCGGCTCTCGGCCCCGGCGTTCGTCCTGCTCCTCGTCTTCCCCGACGACCTGCTCGGGATGTTCAGCGGCGGCTACGCGTCGGCGGCCGCCGTCACGGTCGTGCTCGCCGTGGGGCAGCTGGCCAACGCCGCCGCCGGACCGTGCGGGTCGGTCCTCAACATGACCGGTCACGTGCGGCTGAGCCTCGCCGACAACGTCGCCGCCCTCGTGCTCAACGTCGTGCTCAACCTCCTGCTCATCCCGCGGCTCGGGGTCCTCGGGGCCGCGCTCGCGTGGACGGTCTCCCTCGTCCTCGTCAACGGGGTCAAGTGGCTCCAGGTGCGGCGCCTCCTCGGCATCCGGGCCACGGGCACCGGCACAGGGGCGACCCTCGTCGCCGTGCTGCCGGCCGCGGCGCTCGCCGTGGGCCTCGGCCTGGTCCTCGACGGCGCCGCGGCGGTGCTGCTCGTCGCGGCCCCGGCGGTGCTGCTCGTCTACGTCGCGATCCTCCTGCTGCGCGGCCTCGAGCCCGACGACCGGGCGATGCTCGACCAGGTGCTGCGCCGGGGCGGGCGCGGCCGCAGGGGCCGGTCGAGCGAGGCGTCGACCGTCTGACGAGACCGGCGTCTCAGGGGCTGCACAGCGACATCCTCCCTGCTCACAAGGGGTGCGGGCGACAAAAATGGCCGTTCGGCCGGGGCATTCGCCTGCCGACGAGGTATCGAATCGGCAACAGTTTGGTTAGCCTGCAGACTCCCTGCCAGCTGGATCCCGGCCATTCCCTGTGACGGCGTACCTGCGCGCCGTGGCTCGTTCGCGAGCGCCGGGCCCACGAACGAGATGACGATCCCCCATGCCGAAAACCTCTGTGAAGACGGCCGCGGTGCTCGCGTGCACGACGACGCTCGCGCTCGCCGCCACCACCCTCACCTCCACCCCCGCCAGCGCCGCCCCGGCCGGCTCGACCACCCTGGCGGCCGTCGCGGCCGCGACCCCGGCGAGCACCGGCGTGCGGCCGGCGCTGCCGACCGGGACGACCCGGACGGTCACCGTCAGCACGACCTCGCAGCTCAAGAGCGCGATCAGCGCCGCGACCCCGGGCACCGCGATCCTCCTGCACAAGGGCAGCTACGTCGGCCCCTTCGACATCCTCAGGTCGGGCACGTCGACCAACCCGATCTCGGTGCAGCCCTACGGTGACGGCGCGGTGACCCTGACGGCCAGCCTCGCGATGCCGAGCTGTGGCACGACCGGTCCCGACATCAACCGCACGGTGCGCTTCCGCCAGGCGGCCTCGTACTGGGCCTTCCAGAACCTCAACATCTCCGGCGGGGTCTACATCCCCGGCGCCGGCGTGCAGCACGCCTACGCGTGGATGCAGAAGTCCATCAAGAACAGCGACTGGCGCACCCTGCGGGCCGTCCCGGGCCGTGGCACCAACGACAAGGTGGCCGCGCGCAACGCGATCTCCTACGTCGCGGCCAAGGCCGGCGCGACGCTCAAGCCGATCGACGGCATCCAGCTCGTCGGGAACACGATCACCCGCAAGGGCGTCCACATCACGATGTCGCGCTACGGCGTCATCAAGGACAACACGATCACCGACATCGCGTGCGGCACCGGCCCGGGCATCTGGTTCGGCACCTACAGCGACGGCTGGACGGTCACCGGCAACACCCTCGCCCGCGTCGCCGCCTCGACGGTGAAGCACTACATGCAGGAGGGCATCCGCGTCGACAACGGCTCGAACTACAACGTCATCGACCGCAACCGGATCTCCGACCTGCCGGGCGACGGCCGCGCGTTCACGACCGACCAGACCGCCTCCTACAACCGGTTCACGAACAACACCGCGAGCAACGTCGCCATCGGGTTCAACGACCAGATGGCCGGCTGGGGCAACCTCTGGGACCACAACACGGTCACCGGCTACCGTTCGGCGGGCATCGCCTTCCGGATGATGGACGCGCCGCTCAAGACGCCGTCGATGGCCACGAGCACGAACGACTCGACCGTCACGTGCAACAGCCTCAGCGGCACCGGCGCCGGCCTGCAGATCGGCGCGATGATGAAGTCGCGGGTCGCGAACAACAAGATCGCCTCGACCAAGCTCGGCCCGAACGTCCCGTCCTACTGGGTCGCCCAGGGCAACACCTTCAACGGCAAGGCCGCCGTCCCCACCACGGGCGCGACCGCCATCCCCAGCGGGGCCTGCTGACGCAGGGTCCCACCACCGCCGACGGGGGCGGCCGACCGCAGGTGGTCGGCCGCCCCCGTCGGCGTCCCGCGGGCGTGCGGCCGAGCGGGTGGCTGCGCCGGCGCGGGGCGTGCGCCGGACGCGTGCCCCGTCGGACGCGGGGCTCCTGCCCGCTCACCCGCCCGGCGGAGGCGAGGGCTCCCCGGGGAGGATGGTGCGCGAGGCACGGTCCGGCGGTCGCGCGTCGCCGGGACCGCCGGACGACCACGGGCCCCGACCCGACGTGCACCGGCCCCGCACGCGACGACCCCGCCCGGTGCACCCGGGCGGGGTCGTGACGTGCGCGGCCGCAGCCGGCGCGGGGTCGACCCTACGCGTCGACCATCGAGGGCGTGCGCTCGGTGCTGTCCTCGTGCCGGTCCGCGGGGGCGGCGGTGGCCTTCGAGTGGCGCCCGGAGCGGCCGGCGACCGGCGCGGGCTCCGCGTCGACCTCGGTCGACGACGCGACCTCGGGGGCGTGCTCCTCGGTGTTCTCCTGGCGGCGGACCGCGGCGACGAACTCGAAGAGGGCGATGACGATGATCGCGAAGAGCACCGATGCCCCGAACACCGGGACGACGAGCTGGACGATGCTGACGCCGGTGCGGTCCGGGGAGGCGACGGTCGTGGTGATGACGTCCGGGTCGGAGGCCGCGGTCGCCTGGACCTGCACCTTGCGCTGGTCGCCGAGGGCCGACTGGTAGGCCTCGTTGGCCAGGGTCTGGGCGTTGACGAGGGTGTTGTACTGCGGCAGCGTCGCCCCGATCTCGCGGGACTGCTTCTGGGCGGTCTCGATCGAGCTGCGGATGGCGTTGGCCGCGCTCTTGTCGCCGCTCGCGGCGTACGTCGCCTGAGTCTGCTGCAGCCAGGTCACCTGGCTGACGGCCGCGGTGTAGGCCGCCGACGGCTCGCCGACCCCGGCCTTGGTCACGTAGTCGTTGACCGCCTTGTTCGCGGCGTCGACGCCTCGGCGGGCGGCCTCGGCCTGCATGCCGGCGATCTTGCGCTGGGCGGAGTAGATGTTGACGAGGGCGTTCTTGGCCAGGGCGTGGGCCACCGGCTGCGACGCCTTCTCGCTCTCACCGCTGTAGGTGAGCGTGACGTTGCTGCTGGCGCCGACCTGGGCGACGTCGACGTTGTCGGTCAGCGCCTCGGTGCTGATGCCCGTCTCCTTGGCGGTCTGCGCGATGACCGTGGGGTCGGCCGCGCTCGCCGCGAACGCGCTGACGAACTGGTCGATCGCCTGGGGGCCGGTGAACTGGCTGTACTGCGCGCCGACGAGGCTCGGCGTGAGGACGGTCGCCGTCGAGGAGTAGGTGCGCGGGCTGAGGAGGCCGTAGGCGAGGGCCGCCCCGGCTGCGAGCAGCGGGACGAGGATGAGGATCCAGAGGCGGCGACGGGCCACCTTGAGGTAGTCGGCGATCTCCACGAGCACACTCCTGCTTGTCCAACACGGTCCGGGAGTGGTGGTGGATCGCTTCCCCTGCGTTCCTGCACGTCGCCCTTGATCATGGTAAGCGACGGGACCGCCCGCTGATGCGTCTTCTCGGGAACCTCCCAGCAAGTGGCCCGGGGGAGCGGCGGAGTCCCGGGAGCGTCAGGCGTCGGGCCAGCGCCAGTCGACGCCCGGCAGCGCGTAGAGCGCCTCGTTGCGCGGGGCGTAGTAGTCGCGCAGCCGCTGCAGCGTGGCGTCCGCGACGTCCGGCCGGGTCGCGGTGGCGTTGAGCGGCACGAGGTGGTCGAGGTGCACGGGCTCGAGCCCGAGGAAGCGCCACGCGAGCGCGAGCGTCCCGTTGGGGTCGGCGAACATCTGCTCGCTCTGGAGCACGAGGACGTCCTGCGGGTCGAAGAGGGTGTGCAGGTGGGCGATCTGCTCGGCGTAGTGCCCGCGGTGGAGGTAGCTCCAGTGGCGGTACGGGTACCCCTCGTAGGTGACGTCCTCGCGCAGGCGCTCGACCTCGCCGGCCAGACGCGACTCCTCGAGGTCGAGCGCGCGCTCGAGCGACTCGCTCTCGTGGCCCCGCTCGACCTCGTACCGGTAGTGGCTGAGGAGGCGGTCGACCGGCTCGCGCAGGACGGCGATGAGCTTGACGCCCGGGAGCTCGGCCTTGATCCGCTCCGGCGCCAGCGGGTGGAACATGTAGTACGGGCTGGCCTCGCCGGTGACGCGGAAGCCCGCGCTCGTCTTCTCGAACCGGCTCGCGTACCACGCCCGCCCACGCCGGAAGTTGGTGTCGAAGTAGTGGGTCCCCTTGCGCGCCAGGCACGGTGCGACATCGGGATGCTGCTCGAGCCAGTCGGCGAAGGACGTGGAGCCGCCCCGCTTCGTGCCGACGACGAGGTAGTCGGGGCGCATCCGGGAACCGGCGCGCGGCATCGGGCGCAGCGGCGCCAGCGCGTGGGCGACCTGCTTGCGCAGGGGGGTGGCGGGCATGGTGCTCCTTGCGTCCGGGACGCCCCGACTCTAGGCGGTCCGGGCCCCGAGCAGGAGGCGGCCCGGCGAAACGCGGCGTCCGGGCCCGGTCCGGCCGGCCCCGCGCGCGGGCCCGGCGCGCGCCGGTCCCGTCCAGATCCGCGGAACCCCTGCGCGGTCGGGACCTCCCGTCGTACAGTGGGCGGATTCGGGATCGGGAGCAGGGCCCGTCCCCGGGTGTCGTCGTCGTCCGGCAGGCCGCCCCGCGTGGCCGGCGGTCGACGACGTCCCGTGTCGGGCCCGGGTCCGGTCCACCGCTCGCTGGGGACAGGTGATGAGGGATGGGCGCTCGCAGGGCCCGCGCGGCGACACCGCCGGGCGAGCAGACCGGTCGACGGCGGCTCCTGACGCGGCGTGCCCGCCGGGCGCCACGACCCCTCCGGGTGGCGATGGTCGGCCAGAAGGGCGTCCCGGCGACCTTCGGCGGCATCGAGCACCACGTCGAGGAGCTCGGGGCGCGCCTCGCGGAGCAGGGGGTCGAGGTCACCGTCTACTGCCGGCGCTCCTACGCGGCGCAGGTCCCGCCCGAGCACCGGGGGATGCGCCTGGTCGTCACGCCGACCGTCGCGAGCAAGCACCTCGACGCCATCGTCCACAGCATCACCTCGACGGTGCACGCCGTCCTCGCCCGGGCCGACGTCGTCCACTACCACGCGCCCGGCCCCGGCCTCGCGGCCCCGCTGGCGCGCTACCTCTCGCCGTCCCGCGTCGTCCTCACCGTCCACGGCCTCGACCACGAGCGCGCCAAGTGGGCCGGGCTGGCCCGGCGGGTGCTCGGGCTCGCGTACTGGATGAGCGGGCACGTCCCGGACGCCGTCGTCACGGTGTCGCGGGCGCTGGCCGAGCGGTACGGCCACGACTTCGGGCGCAGCGCGACCTACATCCCGAACGGTGTCGCGCAGGCCAACCCGGGTGAGCCGCTCGGCCGGCTCGCGTCCGACCTCGGCCTCGAGCCGGGGCGCTACGTCCTCTTCGTCGGCCGGATGGTCCCCGAGAAGCGCCCGGACCTGCTCGTCGAGGCGGCCGCGATGCTGCCCGAGGGGGTGCGGATGGTGCTCGTGGGCGACTCCTCCTTCAGCGACGAGTACGTCGCCGACCTGCGCCGGGCGGCGGCGGCCGACGACCGCGTGGTCCTGCCCGGCTACCTCTACGGGCGCGAGCTGAGCGCGGTCTACGCGAACGCCGCGGTCTACGTGCAGCCCTCCGACGTCGAGGGCCTGCCGCTCACGCTGCTCGAGGCCCTGTCGTACGGCGTGCCGGTCGTCGCCAGCGACATCCCCCCGCACCTCGAGGTCCTCTCGGGGTGCACCTGCGGCGGGCACCGGACCTTCCCGGCCGGGGACGCCACGGCCCTCGGCCGCCAGCTGGCGGCGGTCCTGGGCGCCGACGGCGTGGACACCGGACGGGTGGCGACGGACTCCGCGGCGCTGCTCGCCCCCTACGACTGGGACGTCGCCGCCGACCAGCTGCACACGCTGTACCGGGGACTGGCCGGTGACCGGTCCGACGGTGGTGCTCGCGGCATCCCCGCCGGCCCCGACCCGGTGCGCACCGACGTGGCGGCGGGCTGAATGGCCAACGGCCCCAACGGGATCCGCCGGGTGGTGCACCGCGCGCGGCGGGCCGTGCTCGAGCGGACCGCGCGCCAGGGCACGGAGCCGGTCGACCTGGACTCGCTCATCTCGCCGCTGCGGTACGACGTCGTCGTCCGGGCGCGGCTCTTCGACCTCCTGGCGCAGGAGCCGGACCTCGGCGGGGACGCGCTCGTGCGGAGGGCCGCCGGCACGGCGTACGCCGACTGGTTCGTGCACGTCGAGTGTGCGCGGTTCTTCCCGGAGCTGCTGCAGGACAAGGCGGTCCGTGACGAGCGGTTCGCCGCCCGCGTGCACGGCGCGGCCCGGCTGCTGCGCTCGTTCGAGGAGCGCGGGTTCGACGCCGCCAGCCCGGTCACCCTCCTCACCGCGCCGGCGGGCACCGCGTCGGAGTCCGGCGCGCCGGCGCTCGGCGGCCTCCACATCGGCGACGGGTGCCACCGGGTCTCGCTCCTGCTGCGCGCGGGCGCGACCCTCGAGCCGTGGATGTACAAGGTGCGCCCGAGCCTCGGGCCGCTCGTCGACAACACCGCGGTGCTGCTGCGCCACGGGGCGCTCGACGAGCAGGAGTACGTGGCGTTCCTGGCGGCCCGCTTCCCCGTCGGCGGGGCGCGGACGGTGCAGGAGGCGCTCGCCACCGTCGAGGCGGTGGACGCCGGCGCGGCGCCCACCCTGCGGGCGGTCACCGACGCGCAGCGGCCAGGGGGCCCGGGGCGCGCGTGACCCGTGAGCGCCGGTGCGCCCCGCCGTCAGCGGGAGGCGCCCGGCGCCTCCCGCGTCAGCGGGTCGGTTCCGGGGCCGCGGGGACGGGCGAGGTGTGCGTGGTGTCGTCGGCGGCCGGCGTCGTGGAGCGTGGGCTCGGGTCGAAGGCGCGCACCGTGGCGGCGACGGCCGCGAGGAAGGCCCAGCCGACGATGATCCCGCCGATGATGTCGGTGAACCAGTGCTGGTTGAGGCGGCCGCGGAAGTACGCCTCGGCGACGCCGAGCGCGAAGACCACGGCGTAGCCGGCGAGCGTCCGGCCCCGCTCCCAGCGGCCGTAGTAGGACGCGAGGAACACCGCGGCGCCGGTCACCGTGACGATGCGCATGACGCCGCCGGACGGGAAGGCGCCGACGTTGGTGCCCAGCAGGGAGATCGCGTCCCGGTCGCGGTCGACGATCCACGCGACGCCGAACTGCATGACGCGCGAGACGATCCAGGTGAGCGGCAGCACGACGAGGGGCATCCACCAGCGCTGCCCACGCCGCCACAGCCAGACGGCGAGCCCGACCGCGAGGACGGCGGCGAGCCGCTGGGTCTGCCAGACGTTGCCCATCTTCGTCAGCGTCGAGAGGACGTCGGTCCAGTCGTTGGTGCCGGCGCGCTCGACGGCGTCGAAGACGGGGTGGTCGACGAGCGTCGTCAGCGACTTCGCGACGAAGCCGACGGCGATGCTGAGGACGGTGACCCCGGCGAGCCACACCACGGCCGTCCGCAGCCCGGCGACCCATCGCAGACCTGCGAGCCCCCGCTGCGGGGTCTGTGTCGTGTGCATGCCGCGACTCTAGGTGGCCGTGACCTGCGACGTGAACCCTTTCGCGGGTCCTGCTCGCACGCCGGACGGCCCCGGCCACCTCGCGGGTCTCGCGAGGGGCCGGGGCCGTCCGGTGCGGGTCGGTCCTACTGCACGTTGGCCTTGAGGCCCGCGTCGAACGCCGCGGCCTCCTCGACGGTGAAGTAGCCCCAGGCGGCGTGCTCGAACCAGCGGGCGCCCATCCGGACGGCCTCGTCGGTGGCCGAGCGGGCCACGTCGGCGGTCGGCTTGACGCTGCCGGCCGCGACGCCGGGGGCGAGCGTCGCCTGGAAGGCGATCGGGCGACCGAGGTCGGCACGCTTGTGCATCCAGCTGTAGAGGTTCGGCGCGGTGCTCAGGCTGCTCGCGGCGGCGGTCCAGTCACCGGCGCCCCAGCCGTAGTCGGTGAAGATGACGCGGCTGCCGTACTGGGCGTCCCAGGCGTTGGCCAGGCCGATGCCGTCGGCCCAGGTGCCCTTCTGCCCGCCGGCGACGGGGTAGGTGAACTGCCCGTGCAGGGGCATCTCGACGACGGTGTTCGGGAAGGCCTTGACGGTCGCGGCGAGCCCGGCGTTCTGGCTGGCGATGACCTTGTCCTTGGTCAGGCCGGCCGAGAAGAGGGCCGCGCCGGAGGCCGCGCCACCGGTGATCCACGGCTCGTCGTAGATGAGCGAGGTGCCGAACATGTTGACCGAGGCGACCCGGGCGTTGCCGTCGAACTTCGCGCCGAGGGCGGAGACGAAGCGCTCGTAGGCGGCCGTGTAGCGCGGCGTCCAGTACTGGCCGACGGAGGCGGTGATGCCGTCCTTCGCGTTGGTGACGTTCACGCTGCCGGCGGCGGTCTTGAGCCACGTGGGGGCGTACTGCCCACCCATGACGTGCACGCGGACGACGAGGGTGGGGTCGGAGGCCAGCAGGGTGCTGATCGGCGCCCAGTTGTAGACGCCCTCCTGCGGCTCGAGGTCGGCCCAGCGGACCTTGAGCCACTGCTGGTTGACGCCGCGGCGCAGGCGGTCGGTCGAGGTGGCGCCGTAGAGGCCGCCGTAGTTGGCCTTGGTGGCCGGGGCGGGTGCGGGCGGCGGGGGAGGCGTGGGGGTGGGCGTCGGCGTCGGGACCGGCGGCGGGGGAGGCGTCGGGGTGGGCGTCGGCGTCGGGGTGGGGGTGGGGGTCGGCGTCGGGGTGGGGGTCGGCGTGGGCGGCGGGGGCGTCGGCTGGCTGGGCGCCGGGGCGGTGACGGACGTCGAGACCACGTCGAGGCGGTCCAGGGCCCACGCGGTGCCGCCGCTCTGCGCGTTCTTCGTGCCGAGCACGGTGACGATCGCCGTGTGCCGGCCCTGGGCCAGCTTGTCGCCGGCGTACAGGACGGTCTGCGTCAGCAGGTTCGTCCGGTAGGCGTCGACCGTCGTGGCGCGGCCGCCGTCGACCGAGACGCTCGCCTCGCCGAAGTAGCGGCCCCGGGGCCCGTAGAGGACGAGCTGCGACCCGGTGAAGCTGATCTCGATGCGGGAGCCCTTCTGGCCCGTGTAGTGCGTGCCCGCGTAGGCGGCCGTGTCGGCCTGCTTCCACGTGCCGACGTACGAGAGGGCGGCTCGGCTGGTGGGGGCGGCGGAGTCCTCGACGGAGACCACGGTGGTCGTCGTCGACTGCCGGGACGCTCCCGGGTTCGAGATGGGTCGGGCGGCGGCACTTCCGGCGACGGCCACCCCGAGGGTGGCGAGCACGGCGAGTGAGCCGATGGTGGTGGCCGCGCTCCGGCGGCACGGGGACATGGCGGTACCCATGGCTGATCTACCTTCTTGGCGCCTCCGGGTGTTGACTCCCCTACCGGTCGGACACCCGGGATCGCGCTTGACGCCTCGGGTGCAGGGATGGCGCGATCTGATGGGAAAACTACGCGCGGGATCTTCTGCGCACGTGGGTTGTTGGGATCATTCGGCCGTTCGTCGCGCGGGTGTCGCAGCATGGAGGATCCGCGCGGAGAACGGTCATTTTTTCGTCGATTTGGTCACACCCCCGGGGCGTCCGGGATATCGCGCGATACCGCCGGGGAGGTGCCGGCGTCGACGGGGGAGGGACGGCCGGGACGGGCCGGTGCGCACCCGCCCTGTCGAGCCCCGGACCGCGGGTCGGGGGCTGTCGGCCCGTGGCCCTACGCTGTGACGAATGCCGTCGCTGTCCGTCCTGCGCTCCCGGGTCGTCGCGCTCCCGGGCACCGTGCGCCTCGCCGAGGCCCTGGCCGTCCCGTCCGCGGAGGTCACCGCCTCCGCGCCGCCCGGCGCCCGCCACGCCGTCCTCGCCGCGCTCGCGCCGCGCCCCTCCGGCGCCCCCGTCCTCGCCGTGACCGCGACGGGTCGCGAGGCCGAGGACCTCCAGACCGCCCTCGCCGCGACGCTCGGCCCGGACGCCGTCGGGCTCTTCCCCTCCTGGGAGACGCTGCCGCACGAGCGGCTCAGCCCCCGCAGCGACACCGTCGGGCAGCGCCTGTCGGTCCTGCGCCGGCTCGCGCACCCCGAGGCCGAGGACTCGACCCACGGGCGGCTCGCCGTCGTCGTCGCGCCCGTCCGGGCGGTCCTCCAGCCCATCGCCAAGGGCCTCGGCGAGCTGCGTCCCGTCTCGCTGGCCGCGGGGGAGGAGGTGGCCCTCGAGCGGGTGGTCGAGGACCTCGCGGGCGCCGCGTACGCACGCGTCGACCTCGTCGAGCGCCGGGGCGAGTTCGCCGTCCGCGGAGGCATCCTCGACGTCTTCCCGCCCACCGAGGAGCACCCGCTGCGAGTCGAGTTCTGGGGCGACACGGTCGAGGAGATCCGCTGGTTCAAGGTCGCCGACCAGCGCTCCCTCGAGGTCGCCGAGCACGGGCTGTGGGCACCGCCCTGCCGCGAGCTGCTCCTCACCCCGTCGGTGCGCGAGCGGGCCGCGGTGCTCGCCGACCAGCTGCCCGGCGCGGCCGACCTGCTCGACAAGCTGGCCAACGGCATCGCCGTCGAGGGCATGGAGTCCCTCGCCCCGGCCCTCGTCGAGGGGATGGAGACCCTCCTCGAGGTGCTGCCCGCCGACGCCGTCGTCGTCGCCTGCGACCCCGAGCGGGTGCGCACCCGGGCCCACGACCTCGTCGCGACGAGCGAGGAGTTCCTCCAGGCCGGCTGGGCCACAGCGGCCGGCGGCAGCGCGGTGCCCATCGACCTCGAGTCCGTGCTCGGCACGGCCTCGTTCCGCACCCTCGCCGAGCTGCGCGAGCAGGCGCGCGGCCTCGGGGTCCGCTGGCTCGACCTCACGCCGTTCAGCGGCGACGAGGACGACGACACGGTCGAGCTCGGGCTCACCGTCTCGCCGACCTTCCGGGGCAGCACCGAGGACGCCGTCGCGGAGCTGGCGCGGCTGACCGGCGACGGCTGGTCGGTGCTCGTCGTCACCGAGGGCGCCGGCCTCGCCAAGCGCGTCACCGAGGTGCTCGGTGAGCACGAGGTCCGCGCCCGCGCGGTGCCCGAGGCCGAGCTCGAGCCCGGCCTCGTCGCGGTGACCACGGGATGCATCGGCTCCGGCTTCCTCGTGGCCGCCGAGCGCCTCGCAGTCGTCACCGAGGCCGACCTCACCGGGGCGGCCGCCGGGTCGGGCACCTCGACCAAGGACATGCGGCGGATGCCGTCCAAGCGCCGCAACCAGGTCGACCCGCTCCAGCTGCGCCCCGGCGACTTCGTCGTCCACGAGCAGCACGGCGTCGGGCGCTTCGTCGAGATGGTGCAGCGCACCGTCCAGGGCGCCACCCGCGAGTACCTCGTCCTCGAGTACGCCGCCTCCAAGCGCGGCCAGCCGGCCGACCGTCTCTACGTCCCGACCGACCAGCTCGACCAGGTCACCCGCTACGTCGGCGGCGAGCAGCCCACGCTCAACAAGATGGGCGGCTCGGACTGGCAGCAGACCAAGGGCCGGGCCCGCCGCTACGTCAAGCAGATCGCCGCCGAGCTCATCCGCCTCTACTCGGCCCGGATGGCGACCAAGGGCCACGCCTTCGGCCCCGACACCCCCTGGCAGCGCGAGCTCGAGGACGCCTTCGCCCACGTCGAGACGCCCGACCAGCTGAGCACCATCGACGAGGTCAAGGCCGACATGGAGCGCGAGGTCCCGATGGACCGCCTCGTCTGCGGCGACGTCGGCTACGGCAAGACCGAGATCGCGGTGCGCGCGGCGTTCAAGGCCGTGCAGGACGGCAAGCAGGTGGCCGTGCTCTGCCCGACGACGCTGCTGGTCCAGCAGCACCTCAACACCTTCGCCGAGCGGTACGCCGGCTTCCCGGTCGTCGTCAAGGGTCTCTCGCGCTTCCAGACCGACGCCGACGCCAAGGCCGTGCTCGCGGGGCTCGCCGACGGGTCCGTCGACCTCGTCATCGGCACGCACCGCCTCCTCTCGAAGGAGGTGCGGTTCAAGGACCTCGGCCTCGTCGTCGTCGACGAGGAGCAGCGCTTCGGCGTCGAGCACAAGGAGCAGCTCAAGGCGCTGCGCACCTCCGTCGACGTCCTCGCGATGTCCGCCACCCCCATCCCGCGCACGCTCGAGATGGCGGTCACCGGCATCCGCGAGATGTCCACCCTCGCCACGCCCCCCGAGGAGCGCCACCCTGTCCTCACCTACGTCGGGGGCTACGACGAGAAGACCGTGACGGCCGCGATCCGCCGCGAGCTGCTGCGCGAGGGGCAGGTCTTCCTCGTGCACAACAAGGTGTCGACGATCGAGAAGTCCGCGGCCCGCATCCGCGAGCTCGTGCCCGAGGCCCGGGTCGCGACCGCCCACGGCAAGATGGGCGAGCAGAAGCTCGAGCAGGTCGTGGTCGACTTCTGGGAGAAGCGGTTCGACGTCCTCGTCTGCACGACGATCGTCGAGACCGGCCTCGACATCAGCAACGCGAACACCCTCATCGTCGAGCGCGCCGACCGGCTCGGCCTCAGCCAGCTGCACCAGCTGCGCGGTCGTGTCGGCCGCGGTCGCGAGCGCGCCTACTCGTACTTCCTCTACCCGCCCGAGACGCCGCTCACCGAGACCGCGCTCGACCGGCTCCAGACCATCGCGAGCAACACCGACCTCGGGTCCGGCATGCAGGTCGCGATGAAGGACCTCGAGATCCGCGGCGCCGGCAATCTCCTCGGCGGCGAGCAGTCCGGTCACATCGCGGGCGTCGGGTTCGACCTGTACGTCCGGCTCGTCGGCGAGGCCGTCGCGTCCTTCCGCGGCGAGGGCGAGGAGGCGCCGGCCGAGATCAAGATCGAGCTGCCGGTCGACGCGCACCTGCCGCACGACTACGTCCCGCACGAGCGCCTGCGCCTCGAGATGTACAAGAAGCTCGCGGCCGTCGTCGACGAGCAGCAGCTCGCCGAGATCGAGGGCGAGCTCGTCGACCGCTACGGGCCGGTGCCCGTGCCCGTCCGCAACCTCCTCGAGGTCGCGCGGCTGCGCACGGTCGCCCGGGCGGCCGGCATCGCCGACATCTCGGTGCAGGGGCAGCACGTGCGCTTCGGCCCGGTCGAGCTGCGCGAGAGCCAGCAGCTGCGGCTGAACCGCCTCTACCCGAAGTCGATCCTCAAGGCCGCGACGGGCTCCGTGCTCGTCCCGGCCCCGAAGACCGCCGTCGTCGGAGGGCGACCGCTGCGCGACCAGGCCGTGCTCGACTGGGCCAGCCAGGTGATCCGGGCCGTCGTCATGGACAATGTCGCTCAGGCCGCCCAGGCCGCGACCGCCCCCTCCCGGGGATGACCCGATGAAAGGACCCCTCGTGACCACTCCGGTTCGCCGCGTCGCCGCGGCGCTCGCCCTCGGCGCCGCGCTCGTCACCGCCGGCTGCGGGACGACCGAGGCCGGCCGCGCCGCCACGGTCGACGGCCGCGTCATCACCGAGAACGAGGTCCAGGTCGCCCAGGCCCAGATCAACAAGACCTTCCCGGGCGCGAACCTCACGAGCGACCAGGTGCTCGGCCGCCTCATCGGCGCGCCGGTCTACCTCGACGAGATCGCGCAGCAGGGCGTCCCGGTCTCGGAGTCCCTCGCGCGGACGGCCTACCAGCAGCAGGAGACCTACGACGGCCAGGCGCCGGCCGACGAGACCCTCGAGGTCCTGCGCGCCCAGCTGGCCATCCAGCAGCTCGCGCAGTCCGGCGCGTCGGTCCCGTCCGAGGCGCTCTCGAAGCTGAAGGTCGAGGTCAACCCGCGGTACGGCGACTTCGACGCCTCGAAACTCACCGAGTGGGACGCGGTCCAGAGCACCGCCGGCCTGGCGACGAGCACGCCGGACTGGATCAAGACGGTCACCACCCCGCAGCAGTGAGCACCGGCCGGCTCGGCCTGGTCCTCACCTCGCCGCGGGTCGCCCCCGGGCTGCTGTCGCACCCGGCGTGGGCCGCGGTGTCGGCGGCCGACGTCCTCCTGACGCGGTCGGCCGACGAGCCGCTCGCCGAGGCGATGACCGACGCGGGGCTGGCCGTCGTCGAGGTGGGCGAGCACCACCCCGCCGAGCTCGCGCGGGCGCTCGTCGACCGGGCGGCCGCGGAGGTCGTCGTGTGGCTCGGGTCGTCGGACGGCGACCCCGGCCTGTCGGACGCCCTCGCGTCGGAGGTCTCCCGGCTCGAGACGCCGCCGGAGGTCGAGCTCGTCGTCGGGTCCTGGGACGTCCAGGGCGGCCGGCTGCTCGACGTCGTCGCGGCGATGGACCGGCTGCGCTCGCCGGGCGGCTGCCCGTGGGACGCCGAGCAGACGCACGCGAGCCTCGCGCCCTACCTCGTCGAGGAGGCCCACGAGGTGCTCGAGGCGATCGACGCGGGTGACCCGCGGGCGCTCGCCGAGGAGCTCGGCGACGTCCTGCTCCAGGTCGTCTTCCACGCCCGCGTCGCCGAGGACGCCGGGGAGGACGGCTTCGACGTCGACACCGTCGCAGGGCTGCTCGTCGAGAAGCTCGTCCGGCGCCACCCGCACGTCTTCGCCGACGGCGACGCGACGACGCCGGAGCAGGTCGAGCAGGAGTGGGAGCGCATCAAGGCGGTCGAGAAGGAGTCGTCCGGCGGCGGGTACGCGCAGGACGTCCTCCACGGCGTGCCCGCGACCCTGCCCGTCGAGCTCGCGGCGGCCAAGCTCGAGTCCCGGATGCGGCGGCGCGACCTCGTCGCCGACGACGCCGCGCTCGCCGAGCTCGAGGCCGCCCGCGCGGCCCTCGCCGAGGCCGAGGCCCGGGCCCGCGCAGCCCTCCGGGCCGTCGCCGACGCGGCCCGGCCGACCACCTGACCGACCTGACGACCTGAGCCGCCCGGTCCCTGCGCCACGCGAGGGATCCCTCCCGCCCCGGCACCGTCTCCGGACGCCGCGGCGAGCTGGGTCGGCACCGCGAGGCATCCCTCCCGCCCCGGCACCGTCTCCGGGCGCCGCGGCGAGCTGGGTCGGCACCGCGAGGACGCCCCGGCCACGCAAGATCGGGTCGGCACGGCGAGGTCGGGTCGAGCCCGTCCCGCCGGGTCGAGCCCGCTGTGCCGGGGTGTCACGGCACCCCGGCGAGGCGAGTGAGCACCGGCACCGCGACGTCGGGTCGGCACGGCGAGGTCGGGTGGGCACGGCGAGGTCGGGTCGAGCTCGTCCCGCCGGGTGAAGCCCGCCCTGCCGGGGTGCCACGGCACTCCGGCGAGGCGAGGGATCCCCGGCCACGCAAGATCAGGTCGGCACGGCGCCAGGTCCTGGCACCGTGTCAGGGATCCCTCCCGTCCCGGCAGGACGTGCCGCCGCCTCGGGAGGGAAACCTCCCGCGGTGAGTGGAGTCCGGGAGGAGCACGTCTCCGAGGCGGCTTGCTTGAAAGTACAAAGGGCCTTAAGGTCTGCAAGCATGGCCCTGACCGAGCGTGAGCGCGAGATCGTCGCGCTGCTGCGCACCGATCCCCTCCTCGACGCCGCCGCGCTCGCCGAGCGGGTCGGCTCGACCCGCGCCGCCGTCTCGGTGCACCTGAGCAACCTCACCCGCAAGGGAGTCCTCCTCGGCCGCGGCTACCTGCTGCGCGCCGAGGCCTCCTCGGTGCTCGTCGTCGGCGGCGCCGTCCTCGACGCGAAGGTCCGTACCCGCGTGCGGCCCGTCCTCGGCACGAGCAACCCCGGCACCTTCACCGCCACGGTCGGCGGCGTCGGGCGCAACATCGCCGAGGGGCTCGCCCGCCTCGGCAGCCCCACCATGCTCGTCGCCCCCGTCGGCGACGACCTCCAGGGCCGCACGGTCGTCGCCCGCACCGAGGCCGCCGGCGTCGACTGCCGTCACGTCGTCACCTCGCCCCACCCGACCGGCTCCTACACGGCGGTCCTCGGCGACGACGGCGACCTCCTCGTCGCGGTCGCGGACATGCGGGCCACCGACGAGCTGACCGTCGCCGACCTCGCCGTCGTCCCCGGCCTCCTCGGCGGGGTCGACCGCCTCGTCCTCGACTGCAACCTCCAGGCCGACGTCCTGCGCTGGCTGCTCACGGCGGCCGCGACGGCGGGCATCCCCGCCCTCGTCGAGACCGTCAGCGTCGCCAAGGCGACCGAGGCCGCTCCGGCGCTCGACGGCTCGGTCCCGGTCCACACGGTCACCCCGAACGTCGACGAGCTCGCCGCGATGCTCGGCCGCCCGGTCGACCCCGACCCCGCGTCGGTCGCGGCCGCGGCGGCCGTCCTCCACGAGCGCGGCGTCGAGCACGTCTGGGTGCGCCGCGGCGCCCACGGCAGCCTGCTCTCGATCGCCCGCCCCGGTCACCCGGCCCGCGTCGTCCTCGTCTCCGCACCCCCGACGACCGTCGAGGACGTCACCGGCGCCGGCGACGCGATGACCGCCGGCTACGTCCACGCCCTGCTCGGCGGCGCCGAGGTCGTCGAGGCCGCCCGCTTCGGCCAGGTCGTCGCCGCCCTCACCTGCGCCTCCCCGGACACCGTCCGGGCCGACCTGACCCCGGCGCTCGTCGCCGCCCACCTGACCCCCGACGCACCGTCCACCGAGGAGCTGTCCGCATGAGCCCGTCCCCCGTCACCCCGCACCCGATGCTCGCCGTCGCCCCCGAGGTCCGCGAGGCCCTCGCCGCCGGCCGGCCGGTCGTCGCGCTCGAGTCGACGATCATCAGCCACGGGATGCCCTACCCGGCCAACGTGGCGATGGCCCGTGAGGTCGAGCAGATCGTCCGCGACGGCGGCGCGGTGCCGGCGACCATCGCCGTCATCTCGGGCCGCCCCACCGTCGGGCTCTCCGACGAGGAGCTCGAGATGTTCGGCGCCGACGGCGGCATCCGCAAGGTGAGCGTCCGCGACATCCCGCACGTCGTCGCCACCGGCGTCCACGGCGCCACGACGGTCGCGAGCACGATGCGCATCGCGGCGCTCGCCGGCATCCGGACCTTCGTCACCGGCGGCCTCGGCGGCGTCCACCAGGGCGCCGAGACCTCGATGGACGTCTCCGCCGACCTCACCGAGCTTTCCCGCACCGAGGTCGCGGTCATCTCCGCCGGGGTCAAGTCGATCCTCGACATCGGCCGCACCCTCGAGGTCCTCGAGACCCTCGGCGTGCCCGTCGTCGGCATGGGCACCGACGAGTTCCCCTCGTTCTTCTCGCGCTCCAGCGGCATCGCCGTCCCCATGCGCGTCGACACCCCCGAGCAGGTCGCCGAGCTGATGCACGCCTCCTTCGGGCTGGGCCTGGGCGTCGGCATCTCCATCGCCAACCCGGTGCCGGCGGAGCACGAGATGGCGCACGCCGACATCGACGACGTCATCGCCCGGGCCCTGGCCGAGTGCGACGAGCAGGGCGTGACCGGCAAGGACATCACCCCGTTCCTGCTCGGCCGTCTCGTCGAGCTCTCGGACGGCCGCTCGCTCGAGACCAACCTCGCGCTGGTGCGCCACAACGCCCGGGTCGGCACCGCGATCGCCGTCGCGTACGCGGCGGGCGCCACCGCCTGAGGACCCCCTGGGCGCCCCGGCCGGTCCGGGGCGTCCGGGGAGCGGGTCGGTCCCGGGCGACCCGCTCCACCCCGGCTAGGCTCGGGAGGAAACGTGTCCCCACCTCCCCGGGAGTTCCTGTGGCCAGCATCGAGGCAGTAGGCGCGCGCGAGATCCTCGACTCGCGCGGCAACCCCACCGTCGAGGTCGAGGTCGCCCTCGACGACGGCACCGTCGCCCGCGCGGCGGTCCCCAGCGGCGCGTCGACCGGCGCGTTCGAGGCGGTCGAGCGCCGTGACGGCGACAAGGGCCGCTACGGCGGCAAGGGCGTCGAGAAGGCCGTCGACGCCGTCATCGACGAGCTCGGCCCCAAGCTCCTCGGCTTCGAGGCCAGCGAGCAGCGCCTCGTCGACGCCGAGATGCTCGCCATCGACGGCAGCGCGAACAAGGAGAAGGTCGGCGCCAACGCCATCCTCGGCGTCAGCCTCGCGGTCGCCCGGGCGGCCGCCGAGTCCGCCGACCTGCCGCTCTTCCGCTACGTCGGCGGCCCGAACGCGCACGTCCTGCCGGTGCCGATGATGAACATCCTCAACGGCGGCAGCCACGCGGACTCCAACGTCGACATCCAAGAGTTCATGATCGCGCCGATCGGCGCCGAGTCCTTCCGCGAGGCCCTGCGCTGGGGCGCGGAGGTCTACCACGCGCTCAAGGGCGTCCTCAAGGAGAAGGGCCTCGCGACGGGCCTGGGCGACGAGGGCGGTTTCGCGCCGAACCTCGAGTCCAACCGCGCCGCGCTCGACCTCATCCTCGAGGCGATCGAGAAGGCCGGCTACACCCCGGGCACCCAGATCGCGCTCGCGCTCGACGTCGCCGCCTCCGAGTTCTACGCCGACGGCTCGTACACCTTCGAGGGTGGCTCGAAGTCGGCCGACGAGATGGTCGACTACTACGCCGACCTCGTCGCGTCCTACCCGCTGGTGTCCATCGAGGACCCGCTCAACGAGGACGACTGGGACGGCTGGAAGGCGATGACCGACCGCCTCGGCGCCCAGGTCCAGATCGTCGGCGACGACCTCTTCGTCACCAACCCCGAGCGCCTCGACCGCGGCATCAAGAGCGGCACGGCCAACGCGCTCCTGGTCAAGGTCAACCAGATCGGCTCGCTGACCGAGACCCTCGACGCCGTCGACCTCGCGCACCGCAACGGCTACCGCTGCATGATGAGCCACCGCTCCGGCGAGACCGAGGACGTGACGATCGCGGACCTCGCGGTCGCCACGAACTGCGGCCAGATCAAGACCGGCGCCCCGGCCCGGTCCGAGCGCGTCGCGAAGTACAACCAGCTCCTGCGCATCGAGGAGGAGCTCGACGACGCCGCGGTCTACGCCGGCGCGAGCGCCTTCCCGCGGTTCGCCGCCCGCCAGGGCTGAGCGGGGCCGGAGGAACCAGGTCGATGGCCACGAGCCGCAGCACCGGACCCGCGTCGCGCCCGCCGCGACGCGGGTCCGCCGCACGCCCCGCCGCCCGCTCCGGGTCCGCCCGGACGGGGGCGCGGGCGTCCTCGACGCGCTCGAGCTCGGCGGCGCCGCGGCCCTCGACCACCGGCACCACGACCGCGAAGGTGGTGCGCCGCACCCCGACCGGCTGGCGCAGCCAGGTCGGCGGCGCCATGTCGAACCGGATGGTCCGACGCACGGCGGTGCTCGCGAGCATCGCGATCTTCCTCGTCGTGCTGCTCACCTCGTCGGTCGCGGCGTGGCTGCACCAGCAGGGCCAGATCGCCGCGCTGCGCGACAAGGTGAGCACGCAGGAGGCCGACGTCGCCGCGCTGCGCGAGGAGCGCCAGCGCTGGGAGGACCCCGCATACGTCGAGCAGCAGGCCCGCCAGAGACTCAAGTTCGTCCGTCCCGGTGAGCGGGCCTACACCGTCCTCGACCCCGAGGCGACCAAGGACTCCGGCCCCGCCTCGACGGGTCCCGGTGCGGGAGAGGACACCCCGGCGTTGCCCTGGTACGACGGCGTCTGGCAGTCGGTGCGCACGGCCGACGCCCCCGGGGCCCGGCGGTGACCGCCCTCCCGGACCTGCCGCCCGTCGCGCAGGAGGACCTCGACGCGGTCTCGCGCCAGCTCGGCCGTGAGGCCAGAGGCGTCGCCGCCGTCGGGCACCGGTGTCCCTGTGGTGAGCCCGACGTCGTCCGCACCGAGCCGCGGCTGCCCGACGGCACCCCCTTCCCGACATCGTTCTACGCGACCTGCCCCCGCCTGACCGGGGCGATCTCGACGCTCGAGAGCCAGGGCGTCATGCGCGAGATGACCGACCGTCTCGGCACCGACGACGCCCTGCGCGCCGGGTACGAGGCCGCCCACGCCGACTACCTCGCCCGCCGCGCCGAGCTCGGCGACGTGCCCGAGGTCGCCGGCATCTCCGCCGGGGGGATGCCCACCCGCGTCAAGTGCCTCCACGTCCTCGTCGCGCACTCGCTCGCCGCCGGCCCCGGAGTCAACCCGCTCGGCGACGAGGCCCTCGAGCTGCTCGACCCCTGGTGGGAGCGCGGCTCGTGCGCCGCCGACGCGGCTGCTGCCGCCCCGGCGTCCGGCGCCGACGCGGGGTCCGCGTGACCCGTCGGGTCGCCGCCGTCGACTGCGGCACCAACTCGATCCGCCTCCTCGTCGCCGACGTGGGCGAGGACGGCCTGCTGACAGACGTCGTGCGCCGGATGGAGGTCGTCCGGCTCGGCCAGGGCATCGACCGCACCGGCGTCATCGCGCCCGAGGCGATGGAGCGCACGCTCACGGCCGCCGCCGGGTACGCCGCGACCTGCCGCGAGCTCGGCGCGCAACGGGTGCGCTTCGTCGCGACCTCGGCCTCCCGCGACGCCCGCAACGCCGACGACTTCGTCGCCGGGGTGCGTGAGGCCTTCGGCGACCTCGACGTCGCGCCCGAGGTGGTCGCGGGCGAGGTCGAGGCGCGCCTGTCCTTCACCGGCGCCACCGGCGACCTGCGTCGGCTCGGCGTGCCGGGGCCCTACCTCGTCGTCGACCTCGGCGGGGGCTCGACCGAGCTCGTCCGCGGCACCGACGACGTCGAGGCCGGCCGCTCCGTCGACATCGGCTGCGTCCGGATGACCGAGCGCCACCTCGCCGGTGACCCCCCGAGCGCCGAGCAGGCCGAGGCCGCCCGCCACGACGTGCGCGCCGCGCTCGACCTGGCCGAGGAGGCCGTCGACCTGCGAGGGCTCGCCGCCGTCGTCGGGCTCGCCGGCTCCATCACGACCGTCACGGCCCACGCGCTCGGTCTCGGCGGGTACGACCGCGACGCCATCCACCTGGCCGAGGTGCCGCTCGCGACCCACCGCGCGTCGTGCGCCGAGCTCCTGTCGATGCCGCGGGAGCAGCGGGCGGCCCTGCCGTACATGCACCCCGGCCGGGTCGACGTCATCGGCGCCGGCGCCCTCGTGTGGGACGAGGTGCTCGGCCGGGTGGCCGACCGCTCGCCGGGCGTGCGGGTCGTCACGAGCGAGCACGACATCCTCGACGGCATCGCCCTGTCGGTCGCGGACGCCTGACCGGCGCTGCCTGTGGCAGGCTCCCGACCCATGGGCGATGCGGAGCAGGACGACGCGGGGAGGGACGGAGGGCGGCGGCTGCGCCCGAGCCTGCTGCTGGCGCGGCTCATGGCCGCGACGTCCGCCGTGCTGACCCTCGCGCTCGTCGCGGTCGCCGTCCTCGTGCCCGCGTCGTCGGCGGTCGTCGTGCTCGCCGGGGCCGTCGTCGGGCTCGTGGGGGTGGTCGGCTGCGTCATCCTCGCCGCGGGCCTGCGGCGTGGTGACCCCGCGGCGGCCCTGCGGGGCAGCGCCGTCGGCGTGCTCATGCTCCTCGCGGCCGCGGTGCTGCTGGCGCCGGCGGTCGTCTGGCTCGTCGCCGGCGTGAGCGAGGCGTTCACGACGCTCGGGCTGAGCACCGTGGCGCTGCCGGCGGTGGTCGCGGTCGTGGCGGTCCTCGCGGGGCCGGGGCTCGGGCGCGACGGCTGAGGTGCCCCCGGCGCGGCCGCGGGGTCGCGCTACGGTGTGCGCGCCCCCGTAGCCCAACCGGCAGAGGCAGGCGCCTTAAAAGCGCTCCAGGTGCGGGTTCGATTCCCGTCGGGGGCGCGCAGCGCCCCCGAGGGGAATCGGGAGGCGCCCGAACGCAGTGAGGGCGACGGGTCCCGTCGGGGGCGCTTCTGCCTTTCCCCGAACGTGTGTGAAGAGGGGCGGCATCCCGACGTTCTTCGCACACGTTCGCGGCAGGGGCGGCACGCGGTCTCAGCGGGAACTCAGCAAGAGGCTCGGACGTCTAGGCTGGTACGAACGACGGTGACCCCCACCGCCTTGACCAGCACGGAGGAACGATGGCCAACAACCCGGCCTTCAACCGGCTCGAGCAGGATGCCCGCAAGGGGTACGCCGGCTTCGGGTCCGCCCCCGCCCCGCAGCAGGCCGACCCGATGAGCCCCCAGCAGCTGCAGGACATGTACAACGCGCCGTCGGCGCTGCGCCCGGGCACCGACCGCGCCGTGACGATGGACGACGTCATGATGAAGACGCTGGGCCTGTTCGCCCTCGTTCTCGTGACCGGCACCGCCGGCTGGCTGATCGCCGCCGCGAACCCGTCCGTCGGCGCGCTCGTGTGGATCGGCGCGATGGTCGCCACGCTCGTGCTCGGCCTCGTCATCGCCTTCAAGAAGACGCTCAGCGTCCCGCTCATCATCGGGTACGCGCTCTTCGAGGGCCTCTTCGTCGGCGCGGTCAGCCAGTTCTTCGACCAGCGCTACCCGGGCATCGTCGTCCAGGCGGTCCTCGCGACGGTCGCGACCTTCGCCGGCATGCTCATCGCCTACAAGACCGGCCTGATCAAGGTCACCGCGAAGTTCCGCCGCATCATGACGATGGCGCTCATCGGCTACGCGATCTTCGCCCTCGTGAACTTCGTCTACGCGGTCGCGACGAACACCCAGTTCGGCATCGGCGGCTCCGGCGCCCTCGGCATCGGCATCTCGCTCTTCGCGGTCGGCCTGGCGGCGTTCACGCTGGCGCTGGACTTCGACTCGATCGACTACGCCATCCGCACCGGTGCCCCGCAGAAGTACTCGTGGCTCCTCGCGCACGGCCTCATCGTCACCCTCGTGTGGCTGTACATCGAGTTCCTCCGCCTCCTCGGCCGGTTCCGCAACTGACCGGGAGCAGCGACGACGACGCCGGGGTGGCCCACGCCACCCCGGCGTCGTCGTCCCAGGACGTCCTCGCGGGCGCGGCTCGCACCGAGCTCGAGCGCATCCGGCGCCGCTGGTCCGAGCTGCCGCTCACCACGGCGCAGGCGCACGCCCCGCAGGTGCGGGCCGTCGTCGAGCGGCTGGCGGCGGCGACCGCGCCGGGCGCGGAGCTGCCGGACCTCGGCCCGGCCGTCCTGCTCGACCAGCTGGCCGTCGTCGCGTGGGACGCCGCTGCTGCGGGGGCGGCGGACGTCACCGCCGAGCTGTCCGCCCTGCGCCGCGACCTGCCCTGAGGCCCGGGTGGGTCAGGAGAGGCGCTCGACGACGATCGCCATGCCCTGGCCGCCGCCGACGCACATCGTCTCGAGGCCGAACTGGCCGTCACGCGCCCGCAGGCCGTTGAGCAGCGTCGTCATGATGCGGGTCCCGGTCGAGCCGAACGGGTGGCCGAGCGCGATGGCGCCGCCGTGGACGTTGAGCTTGTCGAAGTCCATCCCGAGGTCGTCGGCGCTCGGGAGCACCTGCGCGGCGAAGGCCTCGTTGATCTCGTAGAGGTCCATGTCGTCGATGGTCATCCCGGCGCGGGCGAGCGCCTGGCGGGAGGCCTCGACCGGGCCCAGGCCCATGATCTCGGGGGAGAGGGCCGAGACACCGGTGGAGACGATGCGCGCGAGCGGGGTCAGGCCGAGCTCCCGCGCGCGGGTGTCGCTCATGACGACGACACCGGACGCGCCGTCGTTGAGCGGGCAGCAGTTGCCGGCGGTCACCGTGCCGCCCTCGCGGAAGACCGGCTGCAGGCCCTGGACGCCCTCGAGCGTCACCCCGGCGCGGGGGCCGTCGTCGCTGGAGACGACGGAGCCGTCGGCGAGGGTGACGGGGAGGATCTCGCGGGCGAAGAAGCCGTCGGCGATGGCCTTCTCGGCCCGGTTCTGGCTCGTGACGCCCCACTCGTCCTGCCGCTCGCGGGAGACGCCGCGCAGCGTCGCGACGTTCTCGGCGGTCTGGCCCATCGCGAGGTAGACGTCCGGCAGGCCGCCCTGCTCGCGCGGGTCGGACCACGTCGTGTTGGCGGCGGCCATCGCGGCCGAGCGCTCCATCGCCTCGGCGAAGGCGGGGTTGAGCGCGTCGGGGTCGGACTCGCCGGCGCCGCGGAAGGCCGCGTTCGTCGAGACCGACTCGACGCCGCCGACGACGAACGCGTCGCCCTCGCCCGCCTTGACGGCGTGGAAGGCCATCCGCATCGTCTGGGTCGAGCTGGCGCAGAAGCGGTTGACGGTGGCGCCGGGCAGGCCGTCGAGACCGGCGAGGACGCCGATGACGCGGGCCATGTTGTTGCCGGCCTTGCCGCTGGGGTCGGCGCAGCCCCAGTAGAGGTCGTCGAGGGTCGCCGGGTCCAGGCCGGGGAGCTGCTCGAGCAGGCCGCGGACCACCTGCGCCGACAGGTCGTCCGGGCGGACCTCGCGCAGGGACCCCTTGAACGCGCGGCCGATCGGGGTGCGGGCGGTGGCGACGATGACGGCCTCGGTCACGGGGTCCTCCTGGCGGTGGTCGGCAGGTGGGCCGCGGGCCCACCCGAGGTGGTGAGCGAGCGCTCACCACGGGTCGCACCAGCCTAGGCGCCGACCCGGGCGGAGGGAACCGGGAGGCCGCGTGGGGTGGGTCTCGTCGGCGGCCCTCCGGAGGGGTCGTGCGAGCGGGCGCGGAGGGACATGATGGCTCCATGGGCACCTCGCGCAGCCGGGCATCCTCAGGGTCGCCGTACGAAGCGACGGTCGGGTTCGCCCGGGCCGTGCGCGTCGGCTCCCACGTCGCCGTCTCCGGCACGGCACCGATCGGTGAGAACGGCCAGGTCAGCAAGGACCCCGGCCAGCAGGCCCGCCGCTGCTGGGAGATCGCGCTCGGCGCGCTCGCCGAGCTCGGCGGGCGTCCCGAGGACGTCGTCCGCACCCGCCACTACGTGACCGACCTCGACGTCGTCGACGCCGTGTCGGCCGTGCACGGCGAGATCTTCGGCGACATCCGACCGGCGAGCACGATGGTGCGCGTCGCGGGACTGATCGACGAGCGCTGGCTCGTCGAGGTCGAGCTCGACGCCGTCGTCGACGACGCCTGACCGCCGCCGGACCGGCGCTGCCGGTCAGCCGGAGGTCGGCGTGCCCTCGTCGACGACCGTCGGGACGGGGGCCTCGGCCGGGCCGGCCGCGTCCGGGCGCCGGCGCAGCCGCACGGCCCACCGGCCTCGCGGGCCGCGGTCCTGGCCGGCGATCTCGGTCGGGGCGACCTCGGTGCCGGCCTCGCGGACGGCCTGCCCGGCGGCGACCGCCACGGGCCCGACGCCCTCGCCGCGGCGCGGCTCGGGGGCGCGGTCGCCGGTGTCCTCGCCCCAGACGCGCAGGGCAGCACAGACGCTCGGCAGCAGGTGGGCCGCGGCGCGGGCGTAGCCGGCGGCGGACGGGTGGAACTGGTCGGCGCTGAACATCTCGCGCGGGCGGGCCCGGAACTCCGGCCCGAGGAGGTCGCCGAGCGAGACGGTGCGGCCGCCGGCCTCGACGACGGCGACGGTCTGGGCGGCGGCGAGGTCGCGCGACCAGCGCTTCATGAGGGTGCGCAGCGGCTGCTGGATCGGCTCGATCGTGCCGAGGTCGGGGCAGGTGCCGACGACGACCTCGCAGCCGAGGGCGCGGATGCGGCGCACGGTCTGCTCGAGGTGGCGCACGGCGGCGGCGCGCTCGATCCGGTGGGTCACGTCGTTGGCGCCGACCATGACGAGGACGACGTCGGGGCGCATCACGTCCTCGAGGGCGTTGGCCAGCTGGCGCTCGAGGTCGGCGGACTCCGCGCCGACGACGGCGCGGTTGGTCAGGCGCACCGGGCGGCCGGTGAGGGCCGCCACGCCGTTGGCGACGATCGCGCCGACGGTCTCGTGGGGCTCGTCGGCGCCCATCCCGGCGGCGGAGGAGTCACCGAGGACGACGACCTCCCACGGCGTCCCGTGCCCGGCGCCGTACACCCCGTCGTCGTCCGGGGAGGTGTCGAAGGGGCGGCCGATGAGGCGGCGCGCGATGGCCGCCTCGGTCTTGATGACGCCCCAGCCGAGGGTCCCGAGGGCGGCTCCGGCCACGGCGAGGCCGCCCCCGCCGTACGCGGCGGTGGCGGCGATCCTGCGAGCCCTGCGTGCGCGGCCCATCGATCCTCCTGCCGTGGTGGACGTCCACCGTAGCCCCGGCGGCCGGCCCCACGGGACGGATGGTGCGCGCCGGGGGCACAGCGTGGACGGACGGGTCCTAGGACCGGCCGGACGGCCGAGGGGGAGGACCCGCCGTTGCACCGGGGCGCGGCCCGGGGGAGGTGCCGGCCGGAGGAGACGGCCGGCGGCGCCGGGCGTGACAGGATGGCGCGGTGAAGTACGCCGAGCACATCGCAGACCTCGTCGGGGACACCCCCCTCGTCAAGCTCAACTCCGTCACCGAGGGCATCGGGGCGACCGTCCTGGCCAAGGTCGAGTACCTCAACCCGGGCGGGTCGGTGAAGGACCGCATCGCGCTGAAGATGGTCGAGGCCGCCGAGGCCTCGGGCGAGCTCCAGCCGGGCGGCGTCATCGTCGAGCCGACCTCGGGCAACACCGGTGTCGGGCTCGCGCTGGTCGCCCAGCGCAAGGGCTACACCTGCATCTTCGTCTGCCCGGACAAGGTCTCCGAGGACAAGCGCAACGTGCTGCGCGCGTACGGGGCCGAGGTCGTCGTCTGCCCGACGGCCGTCGCGCCCGAGCACCCCGACTCCTACTACTCCGTCTCGGACCGGCTCGTCCGCGAGACGCCGAAGGCCTGGAAGCCGGACCAGTACTCCAACCCCAACGGCCCGCTCTCGCACTACGAGAGCACCGGCCCGGAGATCTGGCGCGACACCGACGGCGAGCTCACCCACTTCGTCACGGGCGCCGGCACCGGCGGCACGATCAGCGGCGCCGGTCGCTACCTGCGCGAGGTCTCGGCCGAGCGCGCGAGCGGCCGCATCCAGGTCGTCGCGGCCGACCCCGAGGGCTCGGTCTACAGCGGCGGCACGGGCCGCCCCTACCTCGTCGAGGGCGTCGGCGAGGACTTCTGGCCGAGCGCCTACGACCCCGCCCAGGTCGACCGGGTCGAGGCCGTCTCGGACGCCGACTCCTTCGAGATGACCCGCCGCCTGGCCCGCGAGGAGGGCCTGCTCGTCGGCGGCTCCTGCGGGATGGCCGTCGTCGCCGCACTGCGCGTCGCCCGCGAGCTGCCAGACGACGCGGTCGTCGTCGTCCTCCTGCCGGACTCCGGTCGCGGCTACCTCTCGAAGATCTTCAACGACGACTGGATGGCGTCCTACGGCTTCATGAAGGCCGAGAACCAGCGCACCGTCGGCGACGTGCTGCACGCCAAGGCCGGTGACCTGCCGGCGCTCGTGCACACGCACCCGAACGAGACGCTGCGCGACGCCATCGAGATCCTGCGCGAGTACGGCGTCTCGCAGATGCCCGTCGTCAAGGCCGAGCCGCCGGTCGTGTCCGGCGAGGTCGCGGGCGCGGTCTCCGAGCGCGCCCTGCTCGAGGCCCTGTTCACCGGCTCGGCGCATCTCGCCGACCCGGTCGAGAAGCACATGAGCGCGGGCCTTCCGCTCGTCGGGGCCGGCGAGCCGGTCGCCACCGCGCGGCACGAGCTCGAGGCATCCGACGCCGTGCTCGTCGTCGAGGACGGCAAGCCGGTCGGGGTGCTCACCCGCGCCGACCTGCTCTCCTTCCTCGCCGACTGACGGGACCGTTCCTCGCCGGTTCGAGGTGGAACACGACCGTGACGCGGTCGGGTTCCACCTCGACGCGTCTCGGGTGAGACTGGGGTCATGGTGGACCGGCCCCGCTACGAGTCGCCGGTCGAGCGCGCCATCCGCGAGGCCCAGGAGCGCGGCGAGTTCGACGACCTGCCGGGCGCCGGCAAGCCGCTGCGCCTGGAGCACCCGGACGACCCGATGTGGTGGGTGCGGCAGCTCGCGGAGCGGGAGCAGATCGACTTCACCGGCGCGCTGCCACCCGCCGTCGCCCTGCGCAAGGAGGCGGCGACCTTCCCCGCCTCGCTCGTCGACCTGCGCACCGAGGAGTCGGTGCGCGCCGTCCTCGAGGACTTCAACCGCCGCGTGCGCCGCGACCGGCTGCGCCCGCCGGAGCCCCGGATGCCGTCGCTGCTGGCCCCGACCGTCGACGTCGACGACCTCGTCGAGCAGTGGCGGGCGCTGCGAGCATCCTCACAGCGCCCCGAGGTTGACCCGCCGGTAACAACGGGGGAGGCTCGCCCGAGGCGCCGCTGGTGGCGCCGCCGGCGCTGAGCCGCCCACCCCCGCGGTCGGGGCCGCCGCGCTCGCCGGTGCCCGACGAGGAAGGCCCGATGAGCCACTACCCGCACCTGCTCGCCCCGCTCGACCTCGGCCACGTGACGCTGCCCAACCGGGTCGTCATGGGGTCGATGCACACCGGGCTGGAGGACCGCGCGAAGGACTTCCCGAAGCTCGCGGCCTACCTCGCGGAGCGGGCCGAGGGCGGGGCCTCGCTCATCGTCACCGGCGGGTTCGCGCCGAACGTCGAGGGGACGCTCTACCCGGGGGCCTCGAAGCTGAGCAGCCGGCGCGAGGTCGCGCGCCACCGCCTCGTGACGGACGCCGTCCACGCGGCCGATGGGCACATCGCCCTCCAGCTGCTGCACGCCGGCCGCTACGCGTTCACGCCGTGGTGCGTGGCCCCGTCGGCGGTCAAGAGCCCGATCAGCAGGTTCCGTCCGAGGGCTTTGTCCGACAGGGGAGTCCGCCGGCAGATCCGCGCGTTCGCCCGGTCGGCGCGCCTGGCGCGGGAGGCCGGGTACGACGGCGTCGAGGTCATGGGGTCCGAGGGGTACCTGATCAACCAGTTCCTCGCACCGCGCACCAACCGGCGCACCGACCGCTGGGGCGGCAGCCCCGAGAACCGCCGGCGCCTCGCCGTCGAGGTCGTGCGCGCGGTGCGGGAGGCGGCCGGCCCGGACTTCCTGCTCGTCTACCGGATCTCGGTGCTCGACCTCGTCGAGGACGGCCAGACCTGGGACGAGGTGGTGGCCCTGGCCCGGGAGGTCGAGGCGGCCGGCGCGAGCATCCTCAACCTCGGCATCGGCTGGCACGAGGCGCGGGTCCCGACGATCGTCACGTCCGTGCCGCGCGCGGCCTTCGCCGACCACGCGGCCCGGCTGCGCGAGCACGTCGGCATCCCGGTCGTCGCGACCAACCGCATCAACACCCCCGAGGTGGCCGAGCGCGTGCTGGCCGGTGGCGCCGACCTCGTGTCGATGGCCCGCCCGTTCCTCGCCGACCCGCAGTTCGTGCGCAAGGCCGCCGAGGGTCGCGCCGACGAGATCAACACCTGCATCGCCTGCAACCAGGCCTGCCTCGACCACACCTTCGTCAAGCAGCGCGCGACGTGCATGCTCAACCCGCGCGCCGGCCGCGAGACCGAGCTCGTCATCGGCCGGGCCCCGGTGCGCCGCAAGGTCGTCGTCGTCGGCGGCGGTCCGGCGGGGATGGCCGCAGCCGTCACCGCGGCCGAGCGCGGCCACGAGGTCGAGCTCATCGAGGCGCGCGACCACCTGGGCGGCCAGTTCGACATCGCGATGCGCATCCCCGGCAAGGAGGAGTTCTCCGAGACGATCCGCTACTTCACCCGGCGCCTCGAGGTGCTCGGGGTGACGGTGCGCCTCTCGACGTGGGCCGACGCCGACGCGTTGGTGGCCGACGGGGTCGACGACGTCGTCGTGGCGACCGGTGTCACACCCCGGCTGCCCGACATCCCGGGGATCGACCACCCGTCGGTCGTCACCTACGACCGACTGGTGCGCGGTGAGCGCGTGGCCGGCCGGCGCGTGGCGGTCATCGGCGCCGGGGGAGTCGGGGTCGACGTGTGCGAGTTCCTCACGACCGACCGCTCACCCTCGCTCGACGTCGACGCGTGGCGGGCCGAGTGGGGCGTTGGCGACCCCGAGCGCACCCGGGGCGGGGTCGAGCGGCCGCGGCCGGAGGCGAGCCCGCGCGAGGTCGTGCTGCTGCAGCGCAAGGCGACGCCCATCGGCAAGGGGCTCGGGAAGACGACGGGCTGGGTGCACCGGGCGTCGTTGCGCGCCAAGGGGGTCGAGCAGGTGGCCGGCGTCGTCGAGTACGAGCGCATCGACGACGAGGGGCTGCACGTGCGGCTCGGCGAGGACGGGGCGGAGCGCCGAGTCGTCCCCTGCGACACCGTGGTCGTCTGCGCCGGACAGGACTCGGTGCGGACCCTCGCCGACGTGCTCGCCGAGCGCGGCCTGCGCGTGCACGTCGTCGGGGGAGCGGACGTCGCCGCCGAGCTCGACGCGAAGCGCGCCATCCGGCAGGGCACGGAGGTCGCGGCCGCCCTCTGACCTCGCGGTGGGGAGGGGGCGGGTCAGGCGGAGAGCCAGGCGCGCGCGCCTGCGACGAGCGCGGCCACGCCGACCGACAGGGTCGGGTCCGGCACCGGGGCGAAGTGCGGCGAGTGGTTCGAGGGCAGGGTCCCGACGACCCGCACGAGCTCCTCGGGGGTGCTCGCCCCGGCGAAGGCCGCGGGGTCGGCTCCGCCGAGCAGCCAGAAGACGAGCGGGGCGCCGAGGGCCTGCGCCAGCACCCCGACGTCCTCGCTGCCGGTGACGGGACCGGGCTCGACGACGCGGCCCGCCCCCACGACCCCGGCGAGGGCGCTGCGCACGCGCTCGGTGGCGGCGGCGTCGTTGACGACCGCCGGCGCGGACTCGGTCGGGTCGACCTCGGGCTCGCGCGGGGCCCCGGACGCCGCGGCCTCGGCGTGGACGATGCGGGAGACGGCGCCCAGCACGCGCTCGCGCACGGCCTCGTCGTAGGTGCGGACGTTGACGAGCAGCTCGGCGTGGTCCGGGATGATGTTGGGCGCGCTGCCGGCGTGGACCGCCCCGACGGTGACGACGGCGGTCTGGGTGCCGGCGACCTCGCGGGCCACGATGCCCTGCAGCCGCAGGACGGTGGCGGCGGCCATGACGACGGGGTCGACGGTCGTCTCCGGGCGCGAGCCGTGCCCGCCACGGCCCCAGAGGGTCACGCGCAGCGAGTCGCTCGCGGCGAACGCGGCGCCCGCCCGCAGCCCGAGCATGCCGGCCGGGAGCGGGGCCACGTGCTGGCCGAGCACGACGTCGGGGCGGGGGACCCGACCGGCGAGGTCGTCGGCCACCATCGCCCGGGCGCCGGAGACGGTCTCCTCGGCGGGCTGCAGGAGCAGCACGAGCGTGCCGGACCAGGCCGGGTCGGCCGCGAGCTCGGACGCCGCGCCGAGCAGGCAAGTGACGTGGACGTCGTGCCCGCAAGCGTGCATGACCCCGGCGACCTCGCTCGCCCACGCCAGCCCGGTCTCCTCGGCGACGGGGAGGGCATCCATGTCCGCGCGGAGCAGCACGGCCGGGCCCTCGCCCCGCCGCAGGAGGCCGAGGACGCCCGTGCCGCCCACGCCCTCGGTGACGTCGAAGCCGTTCTCCCGCAGCCAGGTCGCGGCGAGGGCCGCGGTGCGGACCTCCTGGCCGGACAGCTCCGGGTGTGCGTGGAGGTCCCGGTAGGTGTCCGTCAGCCGTGCCAGGAGGGACGCATCCATGCTCGTAACCTACTCCCGCTCCACCCGGCCCGGCGACGGGCTCAGGGGCGGCCGCCGCCCTGGCCGCCGGTGTGCACGTCGGCGGTCACCGTCCCGAGCTCGGAGCCTCCGTCGGTCGAGCCGCCGAGGGCGAGCCCGCCGACCGCGGTGCCCGACGGCGTGCCGTCGACCCAGATGTCGTACGACTCGCCCGCGGTGATGGCCGCGGACGAGAAGACGAGCGACGAGAAGGTCTTGCTCGCGGTGAAGGACGCGATGACCGTGCCGTCGTGCACCACCTGGACGACGGTGCCCTCCGCGTACCCGGAGTCGAAGGTCGCGGACACCCAGCCCTGCGCGGAGTCGGTCGACGGCGCCTCGGCCATCCCGGAGGACCCGGCCGCGAGGAGGGTGCCACCCGAGATGCTCAGGCCGCCGTTGGTGTCCAGGGCCCCGTTGCCGTTGCCCGTCGGGCCGCTGACGACGATGGTGCCGCCGGTGATCGACAGGGAGCCGTTGGAGTCCAGCCCGTCGCCCTCGGCGTCCACGAGGAGCGTGCCGCCGCTGACGGTCACCGAGACGCCGTCCTGTGCCGACATGCCGCCTCCGCCCATCCCGCCGCCGGAGCTCGAGCCGTCGGTCGCGTTGACCGCGTCGTCGGAGCTGGTGATGGACAGGGTGCCGCCCGAGACGGTCACGACCTTCCCCTCGAGGCCCTCGCCGGACTTCGTGACGGTGGTGCTCCCGCCACCGACGGTGGCGCTGACGTCGCCGTGGATGCCGTCGCCCTCCGCCGAGATCGTCGTCGTCCCGCCGCCGACCGCCGCGTCCGTGGCGGCGCTGATGCCGTCGTCGCCCGCGGTCAGCGCGAGGGTTCCGCCGAGCACCGCGACGTAGCCGCGGTCGGCGTCCTCGGCGTTGTCGGACTTCAGGGCGTCCCCGCCGCCGGTCGCGGTGAGGGTGCCGCCCTCGACCCGCACGTAGTCCTTCCCGCGCACCGCGTCGTCGACCGCCGTGACGGTGACGGTGCCACCGAGGACGACCAGCCCGTCCTGCGAGCCGATGCCGTCGTCGGTGTTGCCGGTGACCGTGAGGGCGCCGGTGCCGGCGATGGTGAGGTCGGCGGCCGAGTACAGCGCGGCGTCGGGCTCGCCCGCACCGTGGGCGTAGCCCGAGCCGTCCTCGAGGGTGTTGGTCGAGCCGTCGGCGAGCACGACGACGGCCTCGTCGGCCGCGGTGACGGACAGGGCCGGACCGGTCGAGGACGTGACGTGCGCGTCGTCGAGGACGACCTGGACCGTGCCCTCCGCGGAGGAGTCGACGACGACCTGGCCGGCCAGCGTGCCCGTCAGCAGGTAGGTGCCGGGCGCGGTGATCGTCACCGTCGAGCCGTCCACGGTGGCCCCGTCGCCGGAGACCGTGGCGGTGGACCCGGACAGGGTCACCGTGGTGGCGCTCGCGGCGTCGTAGGTCCCGTCGTCGGCCTCGGCGTGGGACTCCTGGTTCGCGGCGAGCACCGCCTCGACCGAGGCCCCGGGCGTGGCCGTGGCGGTGGTCGTGGTCGTCGTGCTGCTGTCGTCGACGGAGGCACCGGTGACGGCCCCCGCGACGCCGCAGCCGGTCAGGGTGGCGGCGAGCAGGGCGGCCGTGACGGCGGCCCGGGCCTTGGTGAGCTTCATCGTGGTCTCCTCAGGGACGGACGTGGTCGCGCAGGGTGCGCGCCCAGCGGTTGGCGGGCAGGGCGGGGTCGAGCGCGGCCAGGCCGGTCGCGTACTTGCTCATCCGCCGGGGGCGGTGGCCGAGCGACCACAGGACGCGGTCGAGGGAGGACGGGCGGCCCGGGCCCTTGGTCTCGACGACGACGAGGTCGGGTCGCTCCAGCACCTGGCCGTCGGGCCGCTCCCAGCGCAGCGCGCGGTCGACGGTGACGCGGGCGCCGTCGCCGGCGAGGTGCAGCGTCGTGCGGTCGTAGCGGATGTCGAGCGCCGGGGCGAGGTCGACGACGGTGCGGTCGTCGATGCCCGCGGCGGCGAGGGCGTCGATGACGAACTGCGCTCCCGCGCAGTCGAGCCGGTCGTGCTCGAGGTGCACGCCCTCCAGCCGAGACTTGACGGTGCGCTCGCCTTCCCGGGTCTTCACCTCGAGGTACGCGGCCCCGGTCAGGTCGTAGCGACGGGACCGGACCTTGAACCGGCGCCGCCGACCGTGGGCGGCCAGGCGCTGGGTCAGCAGCCCGTCGGTGTCGAGGTAGCGCGTGGTGTAGCCGAGGGTGCGGTGCCCGTCGATCTCGAGCACCCGCGTGCCGGCGGGCGCGAGGGCGGTCAGCATCCCCGCCTCGAGCGCGGTGAGGACGTACTTGCGGTCGACCCGGGTCAGCAGGCCGCTCGTCGCGACGAGCTCCTCGAGCCCGACGGCCGGCAGGCCCTCCAGCCGGGGGAGGGTGGCGGTGCTCACGGGACGAGCACCGTCGTGCGGCGGACCGGTCCCGACGCGTCGAGGGCGCCGTCCGCGGGGGTCGGCGCCACCGGCGCCCGGAAGCGCACGTCGACGGTCGTCGAGTCGTTGACGTGGTCGACCTTGAGGACGGACACCCCGATGACCGGTCCGCCGAGCCGCCCTTCCAGGGCGGTGACGACGTCGCGCTCGTCGTCGTACGCCCGGTCGAGCACGACGAGGCGGCGGCGGTGCCGGGGCAGCATCCGCGGGTGGTCGCCGAGCCAGAGGGCGCCGACGACGACCACCATGAGCGCGACGGGCAGCCACACCGGACCCACCGCGAGGCCGCTGAGGAGCCCGAGGGCCAGGGCCGCGAAGTAGTAGGCGACCTCGTGCTGCGCGAGCTCCTCGGAGCGCAGCCGGATGATCGAGAGGACGCCGAAGAGCCCGAGACCGAGGCCGGCGCCGACCGCGCTGTCGAGCAGCGCCGAGGCGACGGCCATCACCCCGATGTTCACGCCGAGGTAGGCGACGACGAGGTCGCGGCGCCCGTGCCGGGGCACGTAGAGGGCGAAGACGAGGAGGCAGATGGCCACGACGTTCGCGGCGTAGACGATCAGGGTGCTCACGGGAGGCTCCTGGGTCGGAGGGAGTGGGTGTCGAGGACCATCAGGCCGGGCGCCGCTGTGGGGTGCCTGTGGCAGGTCGATGCCCCGTCTTTGGGTATCCCGTTGCCGGTCAGCGAGATCCGAGGCTCCCCGCCTCCGTCGCGGTCATCGGGCGCCCACCGGGCGGGGACAGGAGGGGCACAGGGGTGGGCTCGACCGTGGTGCCCATGAACGAGCCCACGAGCACCCTCGCCCCCGACCGCACCCCACCGCCGCCGGCCGCGGGTCCGCCCCGCCGCGTCGGCCGGCGCGCCCTCCTCGGCGGCGGGCTCGGGCTGGCCGCCCTCGCCGCGACCGGGACCGGCTGGGCCCTCGAGCGGTACGTCGTCGACCACGTCGAGGTCGCCTCGGCCAGTGCCTACGAGGCGAGCCAGGGCGTCGCCTCGGCGGCGACGGCCTCGACCGGCGGGAGCGTCTCGGCGACGACGTACACGAGCGACCTCGCGACGGTCGACATCTCGAGGACCGTGGTCGGCAGCGGCGACGACCAGCTCGTCTACTTCACGGCCGACCTGCGGCTGCAGGACGCGACGGTCCTGCGGTCGGCGTTCGCGGACGACGAGTTCGGGCAGAACATCATCGAGGTCCCGAGCGCGATCGCCGCCACCGTCGGCGCGGTGTGGGCCGTCAACGGCGACTACTACGGGTTCCGGGACGACGGGATCGTCGTCCGCAACGGCGTCGCCTACCGCGACGCGGGTGCCCGGCAGGGCCTCGCCTGGTACCGCGACGGCTCGATGCGCCTCTACGACGAGACGGCGACCAGCGCCAGGACCCTCGTCTCCGACGGTGTGTGGCAGACGCTCTCGTTCGGCCCCGGGCTCGTCGACGACGGGGCGGTGGTCGACGGCATCGACTCGGTCGAGGTCGACACGAACTTCGGGAACCACTCGGTGCAGGGCGACCAGCCGCGCACGGGCATCGGGCTCGTCGACACCAACCACCTGCTCGTCATCGTCGCCGACGGCCGGTCCGTCGGCTACAGCCGCGGCATCGGGATGAGCGAGCTCGCGCAGGTCTTCGTCGACCGCGGGGCCCGGGTGGCCTACAACCTCGACGGCGGGGGCTCGAGCGCGATGGTCTTCGACGGCGACCTCGTCAACGACCCGCTGGGCCGGGGCCAGGAGCGCGGCACCTCGGACATCCTCTACGTCGGGGCCTGAGGGGGCGCGTCGTGATCGTCCTCGTCCCCGCCTACGAGCCCGACGGCCGGCTCGGCGCCCTCGTGGCCGACCTGCTGGCCGCGCAGCCGGACCTGCACGTTCTCGTCGTCGACGACGGCAGCGGGCCCGCGTCGGCCGGGGCCTTCGCCGACGCCGCGTCGGCCGGGGCGGTGGTCGTCCACCACGAGGTCAACCGGGGGAAGGGCCGCGCGCTGAAGACGGGCTTCCGCGAGGCGGCCCGGCGCTGGCCGGGTGAGGACGTCGTGTGCGCCGACAGCGACGGCCAGCACACGCCCGGCGACGTGCTCGCGGTCGCCGCCCGGGTCGCCGGCTCACGCCGCGCGATGGTCCTCGGGGTGCGGCGCTTCTCCGGGCCGGTCCCGGGACGCAGCCGGCTCGGCAACGCCGTGACCCGGCGGCTGTTCGTGCTGACGACGGGGATCGACCTGTCCGACACCCAGACCGGGCTGCGCGCCTACCCCTGCGAGATGCTCGGCTGGCTCTGCCGCGTCGAGGGTGAGCGCTTCGAGTACGAGCTCGAGCTGCTCCTGCGGGCGCACGGGGCCGGGCACGCGGTGGTCGAGGTCCCCATCGCGACGGTCTACCTCGAGGGCAACGCGTCGTCGCACTTCCGTCCGGTGCGCGACTCGCTGCGCGTCTACGCGCCGATGGCCCGGTTCGCCGCGTCCTCCCTCCTCGCCGCGGCGGTCGACTACGCGCTGCTCGTCCTGCTCCACGTGCTCTCCGGGAGCCTGCTGCTCTCGGTGGTCGGGGCCCGGGTGGTCAGCGCGAGCGTCAACTACCGGACCAACCGGCGCTTCGTCTTCGGTCGCGGGGGGCGGCACGCGGGGCTGCGCTACGCCGCCCTCGTCGCGGTGGTCCTCGCGGCCAACGCGGCGCTCATGCAGGTCCTCGTCGGCCGGCTCGGCCTGGCGCTGCTCGTCGGCAAGGTCCTCACCGAGGCGGTGCTGCTGACGGTGTCCTTCGTCGTCCAGCGACGGTGCGTGTTCGCCGTCGCTGGCCCGGCGCCGGGAGTGGCGGAGGCGGCACGTGCCCCCGCCCTGCGCGAACGTGTGTGAACCCGCCGGGGATCCCCGGCGGGTTCACACACGTCCGCGGTGGTGAGGCCGCGGGGGAGCGGGGCTCAGCGCAGGCCGACGGCGTCGAACGCGGCCTCGAGCCGGTGCAGGAGCGAGCCCGTCGAGCCCGCCGCCCGGTGCTGGTGGAACGCCGCGCGCAGGGCGGCCATCGCGGTGCGCGCGGCGAGCCCGGTGGCGAGGTCGTCGGCGGCGGTCGTGCCGGCCCGCTCGTGCGCGGCCTCGACGAGCGCGCTCTCGAGGCGGTGCCCCGCCCCGGCGATGCGCGCCTCGAGCTCGGGGACGCGGGCGGCGAGCTCGCTGCGCATCCGCCACAGCTCCGGCTCGTCGGCGAAGCCCCGCACGTGCTCGGTGAGCACGGCGCGCAGAGCCTGCGGCACCGACTCGTCCGCGGGGCGCGCGAGCACCGCCTGGCGCAGCTGCTCGGTGCGGGCCGGGTCGGCGCCGACGAGCGCGGCCTCCTTGGTCGGGAAGTAGTTGAAGAAGGTGCGGGGGGAGACGTCCGCCTCGGCCGCGATCTGCTCGACCGTGACCTCCTGCATCCCGTGGGCGAGGGCCAGCCGCACGGCCGCGGTGTGCAGGCGCTGGCGGGTGGCCTCCTTCTTGCGGTCGCGCAGGGAGGGGGTCGCCTCGGCCGTCGCGGTACCCGGAACCATGCCGCCAGTATGCCGCGTTCCTGCAGGACGAGCAAAGTTGCAGATTCTGCAACAAAGGACATATGCTTGTGTCATGCAAGCAACCGCCGACCCGCTCGTCACCGAGCACCTCTCGGCGATGTTCGGACTCCTCAACAGGGCCCACGTCGTCGAGGGACCGGTGACCCGCCCCGAGTACACCCTCCTGGCGCTGACGGCCAAGCGCGGCCCCGGCCGCGCCTGCGCCCTCGCCGACGCCGTGGGCCTGGACCAGTCGACGACGAGCCGGCGCGTCAGCGCCCTCGTCGACCGCGGCTTCCTCGAGCGCACCCCCGACCCCGACGACGGCCGCGCCCAGCTCGTCGGCCTGACGGACGACGGCCGTGAGGTCCTCGTGCAGGAGCGCCGCCGCCGCGAGGAGCTCGTGGGCGTCGCCCTCGAGGACTGGGACGAGACCGACCGACGCACCCTGGCCGACCTGCTCGGCCGCCTCCAGACCTCCCTCGCGCGCGTCGCGAGGGACACCGACCACCCCGTCCGCAGCGTCGCGGGCCCCACCGACCCCGCCCCCGAGGCGGCCGACCGCGAGAGGACCACTGCATGACCACCGCGACCGCCACGGCTCCCCAGCCGTACAAGCTCAGCCCCGCCTCCCGGCGGGTGTTCCTGGGCCTGATGCTCGGGATGCTCGTCGCCTCCGTCAGCCAGACCATCGTCGGGCCGGCGATGCCGCGCATCGTCTCCGAGCTCGGCGGGATGGACCACTACAGCTGGGTCGCCACCGCCGCCCTCCTCGTCTCGGCGATCACCGTCCCGATCGTCGGCAAGTTCTCCGACCTCTACGGCCGCCGCGGCTTCTACATCGCCGGCCTCGTCGTCTTCATGGTCGGCTCGCTCGTCGCCGGCTTCGCCCAGTCCTTCTGGGTGCTCGTCGCCGCCCGCGCCATCCAGGGCCTCGGCATGGGCACCGTGATGCCGCTGTCGCAGACCATCATCGGCGACATCATCCCGCCGCGGCAGCGCGGCAAGTACCAGGGCCTCATGGGCGCCGTCTTCGGCGTCACGTCCGTCGCGGGGCCGCTCGCCGGCGGGTTCATCACCGACCACTGGGGCTGGCGCTGGCTGTTCTTCGCGGGCATCCCGATCGGCGTCGTCGCCACCGGCTTCATCCTGCGCTTCCTCCACCTGCCGCACGAGCGCCGTGAGGCCAAGGTCGACAGCTGGGGCATCGCCACGCTGGCGGTCGGCCTCACCGCGGTCCTGCTCGCCACCTCGTGGGGCGGCACGTCCTACCCGTGGGGCTCGGCGACCATCATCGGTCTCTACGTGGTCGGCGTCGTGGGCCTCGTCGCCTTCGTCTTCGCCGAGAACCGCGCCGAGGAGCCGGTGATCCCGCTGCGCCTCTTCCGTTCCCGCGTGTTCACGGCGGCCAACATCGCGAGCTTCGGCCTGGCGATGGTGATGTTCGGCTCGATCATCTACATCCCGGTCTTCGCCCAGGGTGTGCTCGGTGTCGACGCCACGAACTCCGGCCTCATCCTCGCGCCGCTCATGGTCGGCCTCATCGTCATGGGCATCCTCACCGGCCTCGCCATCACACGGACCGGCGTCTACAAGCCGTTCATGGTCGTCGGTGTCGTCGTCATGGGCGCCGGCATCTGGCTCCTGACCCGGCTCACCTTCGAGTCGACGCAGACCCAGCTGACGCTGGCGATGGTCGTGCTCGGCATCGGGATCGGGATGGCGATGCAGCAGTACACGCTCGTCGTCCAGAACGCCTCCGAGAAGCGCGACCTCGGGGTCGCGACGGCCTCGAGCCAGTTCTTCCGCAACGTCGGGTCGACGGTCGGCATCGCCGTCTTCGGCACCGTGCTGACCAGCGGGCTCGGCGGCGCCATCGCGTCCCACCTCCCCGCCGGGGCCGCGGCCTCGATGCCCGAGGGCGCCGCCAGCGCGGGGTCCGTGCTCGACCCGGCCGCGCTCGCCCAGCTGCCGCCGGCCGTCGCGACCGCGGTGCGCCAGGGCCTGGCCGACCAGCTGCACGAGGTCTTCCTCATCGGCCTGCCGGTCGTCGCGCTCGTGCTCCTGGCGACCTTCGCCATCAAGGCGCTCCCGCTGCGCGACAGCAACCACGACGACACCCCGGCCGTGGCCGCGGAGCACGCCGGCCACGAGATGCTCGACACGATGTCGCAGTCCAGCCCGGAGCCGGTGACCACCCCGGCCCGCGCGACGGACGTCGACGTCGACACCGACCGCGACGCCGCGGTGGGCCGCCAGCCGGAGCCCGCCGTGCGCTGACCGCCCGGTCCCTCGCACCACACGAGGCCCTCCGCCCGACAGGGACCGGAGGGCCTCGTGCGTGCCCGGTGCACAGGCCCATGTGCCGGAACCCCGCAGGTGCGGGGTTTTCGTGGTCGGGGGTGGGTTCGGGCAGCGATAACCCGGCACGTGCGGGGTTTTCGTGGTCGGGGGTGGCCGGGCAGCGACAACCCCTCACGTGCGGACTTTTCGTGGTCCGGGAGGTGGCCGGGCAGCGATAACCCCTCACGTGCGGGCTTGTCGCGACCGGGGTGCATCTCGGACAGCGATAACCCCGCACGTGCGAGGTTCCGGAGCCTGTGGATGACGCCAGCGGCGACCGGGCTCATCGGGGCAGTCTCGACCCTGTGACCGACGAGCCGCTCGACACCTCCCGCCCGTTCCTCGGCGTCGAGGCGATGGCGCGCGGCCTCGCGACCGAGGCGTCGCTGCGGGGCCCGCGCTTCCGGCGGCTCGTGCACGGCGTGTACGTGGACGCAGGGGCTGCCGTCGACGCCCGCGTCCGGGCCCGGGCGGCGATGCTCGTCGCGCCGGCGGCGACCGTCGTCTCGCGGCACACGGCGGCCGCGCTCTGGGGCGGCATCGCCCCCGATGACTGGCAGACCCACGTGACGACGCTCCGACCGGACGCCGTCGAGCGGATGGCTTCGCGGGAGGCGCGCTCGCGGGCGAGGGGCGGCGGCGCGGGCTGTTCGACGAAGGCCCGTCGGCTGCTCGAGTGGGGCCGGATGGACGTCGACGGCGTCGACGCGCGCGTCTCGTCGGACCGCTCGGGCATCACCACCCGTCACGGCCTGCGGGTCACGACACCGGAACGCACGTTCCTCGACTGCGCCGAAGACCTCGATGTCGTCGAGCTCGTCGTCCTCGGCGACAGCCTCGTGCACGCCGGATCTACGACGCCGGATGCGCTCGTCGCCGCGGCCGCGACGACGGGCCGGCACCGGCGCCTGGCCCGCCGGGCCGCTTCGCTCGTCCGGGTGGGTGTCGACTCGGGGCCCGAGTCCCGCACCCGGATGCTCCTCCTGCTCGCCGGGCTCCCGGAGCCGGAGACCGACCTGCGCTTCCACGACGAGGACGGGGCGTTGCTGCGGCGGGCCGACATGGGCTACCGCGCACGCAAGGTGAGCGTCGAGTACGACGGCCGCCAGCACGCGGAGGACCCCGAGCAGTGGGCGGGCGACATCCGGCGGCGTGAGGAGTTCGACGGCTGGGGCTGGCGGATGGTCGTCGTCACCTCCCCGGGGCTGTGGGTCGAGCCGGAGGCCACCGTGCGTCGGGTCGCCACCGTCCTCACCGAGCGTGGCGAGCGCATCACTCGCCGGTCCGACGAGTGGCGCCGGTACTTCGGGCCACGGCACCTGCGCAGCGCCTGAGGCCGAGCCGACCCCGCACGTGCGGGGTTTGCGCAGTTCGGCAGGTGATCGGACAGCGGTATCCCGGCACGTGCGGGCATTTCGTGGTCCGGGAGGTGGGCGCAGAGCGATGACCCGGCACGTGCGGGCATTTCGTGGTCGGCGCCGGGGGCGGTCCGCGGGGCAAGTCGGCACGTGCGGGGTTTTCGTGGTTGGCGAGGTGAGCGGACAGCGATATCCCGGCACGCGCGGGCTTTTCGTGGTTGGAGAGGTGAGCGGACAGCGATATCCCGGCACGTGCGGGCTTCTCGTGGTTCGGGAGGTGGGTGGACAGCGATAACCCCGCACGTGCGTGCATTGCGGGATCCGGAGTGGGGCCGGACAGCGATAACCCCGCACGTGCGGGCTTGTGGTTCGGCCGCCGGATTCGTCCGAGAGACGACGAAGCCCCCTCCCGGGCGGGTAGGGGGCTTCGTCGAGGTGGCCGGGTGGGTCAGCCGCGCGGGGGCGCGACGTCCGTCTGGGCCGGGAGGTTGGCGACGCCGACGGGGCAGGTCAGCCCGTTCGGGCCGTGGTTGCAGTAGCCGCCGGGGTTCTTGTCGAGGTACTGCTGGTGGTAGTCCTCGGCGTAGTAGAACGGGCCGGCCTGCTCGGCGGTGGCGATGGTCGTCGTGATGGTCCCGCGGCCCACCTTGGTCAGCTCGCCCTGGAACGCCTCGAGCGTCGCCTCGGCGGCCGCGGCCTGGCCGGGGGTCGTCGTGAAGATCGCCGAGCGGTAGGCGGTGCCGACGTCGTTGTACTGCCGGTTGCCCTGCGTCGGGTCGTGGTTCTCCCAGAACGCCTTGAGCAGCAGCTCGGGGGAGGTGGCGGTGGGGTCGTAGGCGACGAGGACGGCCTCGGCGTGGCCGGTGCGCCCCGTGCAGGTCTCCTCGTAGGTCGGGTTGGGGGTGAACCCGCCCATGTAGCCGGCCGCCGTCGTCACGACGCCGGGCAGCTTCCAGAAGATGCGCTCGACGCCCCAGAAGCAGCCCATCGCCACGTACAGCACCTCGGTGCCGTCGGGCCACGGACCCTCCAGGGGGGTGCCGAGCACCGTGTGGGTCGTGGGCACCGGGAAGATGCGGTGCTCGCGGCCCGGCAGGGCCTCCTCGCGGGTGGGGAGGGTGGTCTTCGCACTCGAACCGAAAAGCATGTGGGGTCCAACCGCCGGGGATGGCACGGTGTTCCGCGTGACCTCCCTCGTCCCGGTCTCCGGACTCGACACCGACCCCGCCGAGCGCGCCCGCTTCGATGCCTGGGCCCGTGTCCTCGAGGACGTCGCTTGCGACGAGCAGGGCGAGGACCACGACGCCTGGAGCGCCGAGGAGCTGCGCGGGCTCGAGGGGTCGGCGTCCAAGCGCCGCCTCCAGGTGCTCGCGCTCGACGGCGACGAGCCCGTCGGGGCGGCGGGCGTCATCGCCCCGCTGCTCGACAACGAGGGCACCGCCCAGCTCTTCGTCGCGGTGCTGCCGGCGCACCGGCATCGGGGCGTGGGGGACGCGCTGGTGCGCTGGGCCGTCGGCGAGGCGCACACCCTGGGGCGCACCACGCTGCACGCCGAGACGCAGTGGGGCGCCGACACGGATGACGACCCGTTCGCCGGATGGGTCGAGCGGCACGGCTTCGAGCCGGCGCAGACGGTGCTGCGCTCCGACCTCCCGGTGCACGAGGGCGAGGTGCCGGAGCCCGTCGTGGCCGACGGCTACCGGCTCGAGACGCACGTCGACGCGATGCCCGAGGCCGACCTCGCCGACCGCGCGTTCCTCGCCCGCCGGATGTCGACGGACGTGCCCCTCGGCGACCTCGAGCTGGCCGAGGAGGAGTGGGACGAGGAGCGCGTGCGCGGCGAGGACGAGCGCACCCGGGCGATGGGACGCCGCGTCGTGTCGACCTTCGTGCGCGACCTCGGCAGCGGTCGGCTCGTCGGCTACACGAGCATCCAGTGCCCGCAGGCCACGCCGCACCTCGCCTTCCAGCACGACACCCTCGTCACCCGCGAGCACCGCGGCCACGGGCTCGGGCTGGCGCTCAAGCTGGCCAACCTGCGGGCCCTCGCGCAGGCGCTGCCCGAGGTGCGCACGGTGCGCACCTGGAACGCCGAGGAGAACGCGCACATGCTCGCCGTCAACCGGGCCATGGGCTTCCGGCCCAGCGGCCGCCTGCGCACCTGGCAGCGGCACCTCGACCGAGGGTGAGCGCACCCCGCGGTCCCGCCGGGCCCCCCGCGGCCCCTACGCTCGGAGGATGACTTCCGAGAACCTCGGCTTCTCCTCCCGCGCCATCCACGCCGGGCAGGAGCCGGACCCGCTGACCGGCGCCGTCGTGCCGCCCATCCACCAGGTGAGCACCTACAAGCAGGACGGCGTGGGCGGCCTGCGCGGTGGCTACGAGTACTCGCGCTCGGCCAACCCGACGCGCGCCGCGCTCGAGGAGTGCGTCGCCGCGCTCGAGGGCGGTGAGCGCGGCTTCGCGTTCGCGAGCGGCCTCGCCGGCGAGGACACCGTCCTGCGTGCGCTGCTCGCGCCGGGCGACCACGTCGTCGTCCCGTCCGACGCCTACGGCGGCACCTACCGGCTCTTCAACCGCGTGCTCAAGCCGTGGGGTGTCGACCACTCGATCGCGAAGGTCGCCGACGTCGAGTCGGTGCGCGCCGCGATGCGCCCCGAGACGCGGATGGTGTGGGTCGAGACCCCGACCAACCCGCTGCTCGGCATCGCCGACATCGAGGCCATCGCCACGCTGACGCACGAGGCCGGCGCGCTGCTCGTCGTCGACAACACCTTCGCGTCGCCCTACCTGCAGAGCCCGATCGCGCTCGGCGCCGACGTCGTCGTCCACTCCACGACGAAGTACGCCGGCGGCCACAGCGACGTCGTCGGCGGCGCGGTCGTCGTCGCGCCGGGAGCCACGACGCGCGACGGCGAGTCGGTGGCCGAGCGGGTCGCCTTCCACCAGAACTCGATGGGCGCCGTCGCCGGCCCGTTCGACGCCTGGCTCGTGCTGCGCGGCCTCAAGACGCTCGCCGTCCGGATGGAGCGCCACTGCGACAACGCCGAGGCCGTCGTCGACTTCCTCCGGGGCCACCCCGGCGTCACCGCGGTCCACTACCCGGGCCTGCCCGACCACCCGAACCACGACGTCGCCCGGCGCCAGATGAAGCGCTTCGGCGGGATGGTCGCCTTCCGCGTCAAGGGCGGCGAGGACGTCGCGGCCAAGGTCTGCGGCGAGACGCAGCTGTGGACGCTCGGCGAGTCCCTCGGCGGCGTCGAGTCCCTCATCGAGCACCCCGGCCGGATGACGCACGCGTCCGTCGCGGGCACCGAGCTCGAGGTGCCGGCCGACCTCATCCGCCTGTCGGTGGGCATCGAGGACGTCGAGGACCTCGTCGCCGACCTGCGCCAGGCGCTCGACCGCCTCACCTGACCCGCAGCTCACGGGGCCGAGAACCCCCTCGAGAGAACAGAACACGCCGCGTGCGCCCCTGGCCGCGCGGCGTGTCCTGTTCGCTCGACGGGTGGGAGGCGGTCACAGACGACGCACAGCGAGGACACACGGTGCGGCTCGGTGCGCTTCCTACGGTCGTCGGGACGACACCGACCCGGAGGTACCCCCATGACGCACACCGACGACCGCCCCACCTACGAGGGCCGTCCGCTGCCCCGCCCCGACGACGAGGTCGTCGACCAGGGCCTGGCCTTCGACCTCGGCACGCTCCTCGACCGCCGCCGGATGCTCGCCGTCCTCGGCATCGGCGCCGCCGGCACCGCGCTCGCGGCCTGCGGGGCCTCGACCTCCTCCAGCGGCTCGAGCGCCACGACCTCGTCCGCCGCGACGGCGACCGCCTCCGCTGCGGCCAGCGACGCCGCCGACACGACCCTCACCGAGATCCCCGACGAGACGGCGGGCCCCTACCCCGGCGACGGCTCCAACGGCGCCGACGTCCTCGAGCAGAGCGGCGTGGTCCGCTCCGACATCCGCAGCAGCTTCGGCACCTCGACGACGACGGCCGAGGGCATCCCGATGACGTTGCGGCTGACCGTCCTCGACATCGCCGGGGGCGGCGGCCCGATGGCCGGAGCGGCCGTCTACGTCTGGCACTGCGACCGCGAGGGCCGCTACTCGATGTACACCGACGGCGTGACGCAGGAGAACTACCTGCGCGGCGTCCAGGTGACCGACGACTCCGGCGTCGTCGAGTTCACGAGCATCTTCCCGGCCTGCTACGCGGGGCGCTGGCCGCACATCCACTTCGAGGTCTACCCGGACGAGGCGAGCATCACCGACAGCGCGAACGTCATCGCCACCTCGCAGGTCGCGCTGCCGAAGGCGACCTGCGACACCGTCTACGCGACGAGCGGGTACGAGCAGTCGGTGCCCAACCTCGCGCAGCTCTCGCTGACGAGCGACATGGTGTTCGGCGACGACGGCGGCGTGCACCAGCTCGGCACCGTCTCCGGCGACACGAGCAGCGGCTACACGGTCGCGCTCACCGCGCCGGTCGACACGACGACGCAGCCCACCGGGGGAGGCGCCCCCGGCGGCGGTGCCCCCGGCCACTAGGGTCTCGGAGCGTGGGTGCGGTCCTGTGCGTCGACGTCGGGTCGACCTTCACGAAGGCGTTGCTCGTCGGTGACGACGGCGAGGTGGCGGGGCGCGCGTCGCACCCCACGACGGTCGCGACCGACGTCATGGACGGGGTCGACGCGGTCCGCGCCGCGCTCGCCGACGGGCGCGAGCCGGAGCGCACGCTCCTGTGCTCGAGCGCCGGCGGCGGGCTGCGCGTCGCCGTCGTCGGCTACGAGCGCGAGGTGACGGCGGAGGCCGGCTTCCGGGTCGGCCTCTCGGCGGGCGGACGCGTCGTGCACGTCGCCTCCGGGCCGATGGCCGGCGCCGACGTCGCCGCCCTGCGCGCCGACCGTCCCGACCTCGTCCTGCTCGTCGGCGGCACCGACGGGGGCAACGCCGACGTCCTGCTGCGCAACGCCCGTCGGCTCGCCCGGGCCCGGGTCACCGCCCCGGTCGTCGTCGCCGGCAACGCCGACGCCGCGGACGCCGTCGTCGCCGAGCTCGAGGCGACGGGGCGGCGCTTCACGGTGACCGACAACGTCCTGCCGCGCATCGGCGAGGTCGCCCCCGACGCCGCGCGCGCGGCCATCCGCGAGGTCTTCCTGCGCCACGTCATCGGCGGCAAGGGCCTCTCGCGCGGGCGCGGGTTCGCCGAGCTCGTCCGGGCCGCGACCCCCGATGCCGTCCTGCGGGGCGTCGAGGTGCTGGCCGAGGCGCGCGGCGAGGACGTCCTCGTCGTCGACGTCGGCGGCGCGACGACCGACGTCTACTCCGTCGTCACGCCGCAGGGCGAGGACGCCGCCATCCACCGCGAGGTCGTCGGCCCGGTCTGGCACGCCCGCACCGTCGAGGCCGACCTGGGCATGCGCTGGAACGCCGAGGGCATCGTCGAGGCGGCCGGGCGCGAGCGGATGCCCGTCGCCGCCGAGGTGGCCGCGCACGCCGCGCGGGTCGCGGCCGACACCGGTGCGCTGTCGGGCACGCCGGCCGAGTGGGCCGCCGACGAGGCCCTCGCGACCGCCGCCGTCACCGTCGCCCTGCGCCGCCACGGGCGTCCGGCCGCGGGGGAGCGGCCGCGGCCGCTCGCCGACGTCGGGATGCTCGTCGGCTCCGGCGGCGTCCTGCGGCACGCCCCCGACGGCACCGCCGAGCGCGTGCTCGGGGCCGCGCTCGCCGACCACGGGGGTGGCTGGCGGGTGCCCGACCGGGCCGTCGCCGCCGTCGACCGCGACTACGTCCTCTTCGCCGCCGGGCTCCTCGCCGACGTCGACCCCGCCCGGGCGTCCGCGCTGGTCGGGAGGTTGTCACCGAAAAGGGGGTGACCTCTGTCGGCGGTCACCCCTACGGTCGGTGCATGACGACCAGCGGCGCGGCCATCGAGGCCGTCGACCTCGTGAAGACCTTCGGGGACTTCACGGCCGTCGACGGCGTGAGCTTCTCGGTGCCGGAGGGCACCGTCTTCTCCATGCTGGGCCCCAACGGCGCCGGCAAGACCACCACCGTCCGGATGATGACGACGCTCTCGGTGCCGACGAGCGGCACCGCCCGGGTCGCGGGCCTCGACGTCGTCCGCGACGCCGACGCCGTGCGCCGCCGGATGGGGCTGACGGCGCAGTCGGCGACCGTCGACGAGCTGCTGACCGGCCGCGAGAACCTGCGGCTCGTCGGTGACCTCTACGGCCTCGACCGCCGCACGGTGCGCCGCGTCGCCGACGAGCTGCTCGAGCGGTTCTCGCTGACCGACGCCGCCTCCAAGGTCGTCAAGGAGTACTCCGGCGGGATGCGCCGCCGGCTCGACCTCGCCGCCAGCCTCGTCGCGACCCCGCCGGTCCTCTTCCTCGACGAGCCGACGACGGGCCTGGACCCGCGCAGCCGCGTCGAGCTCTGGGGCGTCCTGCGCGACCTCGTCCGCGAGGGCACGACGCTCTTCCTCACGACGCAGTACCTCGACGAGGCCGACCAGCTGGCCGACCGCATCGTCGTCGTCGACCACGGGCGGGTCATCGCCGACGGCACGCCGCTCGAGCTCAAGGACCGCTCGGGCGCCGCGAGCCTCGTCGTCGCGGTCAGCCGCCCGGCCGAGGTCGAGCGGGCGGCCGACATCGTCCGCCGCGAGGTCGGCGAGATCCACCTCGACCGCGGCGCCCGCCGCATCACGGCTCCCGCCGAGGGGGTCGGGGCGCTGACCCGCATCGCGGCCCGGCTCGACGAGGCCGGCATCGACCTCGACGACATCGGCCTGCAGCGCCCGAGCCTCGACGACGTCTTCCTCACCCTGACCGGGCACCGGGCCGAGTCCGAGGCCCCCGACGCCGGTGGTCCCGCCGCCGACGCGAGCGCCGAGGAGGCCCTCCGATGACCGCACCCACGACGACCTCCGCCGGCCGCCCGTTCCACGCCGAGCACCCGAGCGCGACGGGCACGAGCCCCCTCCGGCAGGTCTCGGCGCTGGTGCGCCGCAACCTGACCCACATCAAGCGCCAGCCCGAGATGCTCACCGACGTCACCATCCAGCCGGTGATGTTCGTGCTGCTCTTCGCCTTCGTCTTCGGCGGCTCGATCGTCGTGCCGGGCGTCGACTACAAGGAGTGGCTGCTGCCGGGGATCATGGCGCAGACGATGACCTTCAGCGCCTTCATCGTCGCGATCGGCCTCAACACCGACCTCGGCAAGGGCATCGTCGACCGGTTCCGGTCGCTCCCGATCGGCCGCTCGTCGGTCGTCGTCGCCCGCAGCGTCTCGAGCCTCATCCACTCCTCGATCGGCATCGTCGTCATGTCCGTCACCGGGCTGTTCGTCGGCTGGGGCATCCACCACGGGGTGCTGCGCGGGCTCGCCGGGTACGGGCTGCTCCTGCTCTTCGGCTTCGCGATGATCTGGGTCGGCATCCTCTTCGGGTCCGCGCTGCGCTCGGTCGAGGCGGTGCAGGGCGTCATGTTCACGACGGTCTTCCCGATCACGTTCCTGTCCAACGCCTTCGCGCGGACCGACGTGATGCCCGACTGGCTGCGCTTCCTCGCCGAGTGGAACCCGATCAGCTCCCTCGTCCAGGCGCTGCGCGAGCTCTGGGGCAACGACGGCATCCCGCTGCCCGCCGACTCGGCGCTGCCGCTGCAGCACCCGGTGCTCACGACGGTCATCTGGTCGGTCGGGCTCTCGGCGGTGCTGGCGCCGCTGGCGGTCCGCTCGTTCGTCAACCGGACCCGCGACTGACCGAGGTCGTCGGCGCCCACGCCGTCACCGGCGGGGGCGGCGACGTGCTTCGATGACGGCATGACCGCCGTGCGCCTCGTCGACGTCTTCTCCGAGCGAGCCTTCCGGGGCAACGCCCTCGCCGTCCTCCACGACGCCGACGGGATGTCCGACGACGAGATGCTCGCCGTCGCCCGGTGGACCAACCTCTCGGAGACGACCTTCCTCACCGCCCCGACAGACCCGCGGGCCGACTACGGCGTGCGGATCTGGACGATCGGCGGGGAGCTGACGTTCGCCGGCCACCCGACGCTCGGTAGTGCGCACGCGTGGCTCGAGGCCGGGGGAGTGCCGCGCACCGAGGGCGTCGTCGTGCAGGAGTGCGCCGCCGGGCTCGTCGAGGTCCGGCGCGGCGCCGACCGGCTGGCCTTCGCGGCCCCGCCGCTCGTGCGGTCCGGGGCGGTCGAGGGCGACGAGCTCGCGCGGGTCGTGGCGGCGCTGGGCGTCGCGCCGGGCGACGTCGTCGACGCCGCCTGGGTCGACAACGGGCCGGGCTGGCTCGCGGTGCTGCTCGCCTCGCCGGAGGCCGTCCTGTCGGCGGCACCCGACCCGGTGCTCGCCCGCGGGATGAAGGTCGGGCTGGCCGCCCGCTACCCGGAGGGCGTGGGCACCGACGGGGTCGACCTCGAGGTGCGGGCCTTCTTCTCCGACGAGCGCGACTTCGGCGAGGACCCGGTCACGGGCAGCCTCAACGCGGGCCTGGGCCAGTGGCTCGTCCCCGCCGGGTACGCGCCCGAGCACTACGTCGCGGCGCAGGGCACCGTCCTCGGCCGCGAGGGCCGGGTCCACGTCGACGTCGAGGACGGCGTCGTCTGGGTCGGCGGGGCGACGCACACCCTCGTCGAGGGCTCCCGCCCCGCCTGACGCACGCAGGCACCGGGCATCCCGCCGGGGTGCCCGGCCGGGGCGACCTCGTCCCGCCGAGGTGGTCTCGCCCGGCCGGGGTGCCATGGCACACCGGCACGACGAGGTGGGGGCGGCACGGCGAGGGCAGGGCGGCACCCCCGGGATGAGGCGTGGACGACGGACGGCCCGGCCCCCACGAGGGGGGCCGGGCCGTCCGTCACGTCGCCGGGGCGGCGGGACTCAGCCGGTGTACGGCGTCGCCTTGAGGATCTTGACCGCGATCTGCTTGCCGTTGGGGGCCTCGTAGGAGACCTCGTCGCCGACCTTGTGGCCGTTGACGGCCGCACCGATCGGGGACTTCTCGGAGAACACCTGCATCGAGGAGTCGGTGATCTCGCGGGAGCCGAGGAGGAACTCCTCCTCGTCGCCGAACATGTCGACGGTGACGATCATCCCGGGCTCGACGACCCCGTCGTCGGCCGGCGTCTCGCCGATGACCGCGTTCTCGAGCAGCTGCGTCAGCTGGCGGATGCGGGCCTCCATCTTGCCCTGCTCCTCCTTGGCCGCGTGGTAGCCACCGTTCTCCTTGAGGTCGCCCTCCTCGCGGGCCGCCTCGATCTTCTTGGCGATCTCGGTGCGGCCGGGGCCGGTCAGCTCGTCGAGCTCGGCGCGGAGGCGGTCGAAGGCCGCCTGCGTGAGGTAGCTCTGGTTCGTCGTCTCGGTCACGGGTCATCAACTCCTGCGAAGGTGCATGGGGCGCCGGACCCTCGCGGGCTCGCCGCGGGGTGCTTACGGCAACGGGCCCGGGCCGACCGCCGATTCTCGGCGCTTGCGTCGGCACGGACCCGAACGTGAAGCCGTCAGTCTAGCAACGTGCGGCGCCGGCGCCACACCCGCGCACCGCGTCGTGCGAGGTCAGCCCGCCGTGAAGCGCACGCAGGACTCGACGACACCGGTCACCGCGCGGGCGCTCGTGCGCACCTCGACGACGCGGTGGACGATCGCCGGCCCGTCGGCGGGGATGGCGTCCTCGACCGTGCCGACGCGCCCCTTGGAGCCGTCGAGGCCGCTGACCCGGCACGTGACGGCCGTGCCCTCCGGCCGGACGAGGTCGTAGCCGACCCGCACGAGGGCGTCGGACTCGACGCGGTACCCGGTGACGGTCGGCCGCACCTGGCCCGCGGTGGCGCTCCATCCGTACCAGGCGATGCCGGCCACGGCGAGGACCACGGCGGCGATCGCGAGGAGGGCGCGACGGCCCGCCGGGTCGTGCGGGTCGGGCAGGCGCACGGCTGCTCCTTCGACGGTCGGCGGGCAGTGAGAGGATGGTCCTCGGTCCATTCTCGGGTACCGCCCGAGCCCACCTGCACGAAGGGTCTCTCATGTCCGAACGGCTCCGGCTCATGTGCGTCCACGCGCACCCTGACGACGAGTCGAGCAAGGGCGCGGCGACGATGGCGAAGTACGTCGACGCCGGCCACGAGGTGCTCGTCGTCTCCTGCACCGGCGGTGAGCGGGGCGACATCCTCAACCCGCGGCTCAAGGAGGACGTGCACATCCTGCGCGACCTCGCCCAGGTGCGCCGCGACGAGATGGCGCGCGCCCAGGAGATCCTCGGCGTCCAGCACACCTGGCTCGGCTTCGTCGACTCCGGCCTGCCGGAGGGCGACCCGCTGCCCCCGCTGCCCGAGGGCTGCTTCGCGCTCGAGCCGCTCGAGGTGACCACCGAGGCCCTCGTCCGCGAGATCCGCCGCTTCCGCCCGCACGTCGTCACGACGTACGACGAGAACGGTGGCTACCCCCACCCCGACCACATCATGTGCCACGACGTGTCGGTCAACGCCTTCGCCGCCGCCGGCGACCCGGACGCCTTCCCCGAGGCCGGTCCGGCGTGGCAGCCGCTCAAGCTCTACTACAACCAGACCTTCAGCCGGGCGCGCATCGAGGCCTTCCACGAGGCGCTGACCGGCCTCGGCCGCGAGAGCCCGTACGCCGAGTGGCTCGAGAACTGGACGCGCACGGAGCGGGTCGTCACGACCCGCGTCGAGTGCTCCGCCTGGTACGACCGGCGCGACGCGGCCCTGCTCGCGCACGCCACGCAGGTCGACCCCGACGGCACCTGGTTCCAGGTGCCGCGCGAGCTCCAGGCGCAGGTGTGGCCGATCGAGGAGTACGAGCTCGCGCTCTCCTTCGTCCCGGTCGCCGACGACGAGGACGACCTCTTCGCCGGTCTGCCGACCGACCTCGCCGAGGCCGACGCCCTCGCGACGAGCCCCGAGCTCGTCCTCGTCCACGACACCGTCACGGAGCGTGCCGCATGAACGACTCCCCGCCCGACGTCTCGACCGGCTTCCTCGCCTTCATCGCGTTCACGTTCCTCGCGCTCGCACTCTGGTTCCTCATGCGGAACATGAACGCGCGGATGCGCCGGATGTCCTACCGCCAGCAGCGGGCCCACCGCGGCAGCGACGAGCCGCAGGCCGGCCCGGCCGAGGTCGAGCCGGAGGCCGACGGCGGGACCACGCCCACCGACGGCCGGCGCGACGACGGGTCTCCCGGACCCGCCTGAGCGCCGCGGCCCGCGCGCTCCGTCCTCGGTCCGCGTGCTCCGTCCCCACCGGGGACGGGCGCGGGCTCAGGCCTGCGGGCCGGTCAGGGCGAGCGAGGCCGCGACGAAGTGCGCGGTGAACGCGAGCACGGTCAGCGCGTGGAACACCTCGTGGAAGCCGAACCAGCGCGGCGAGATGTTGGGCCGCTTGGTGCCGTAGACGATGGCGCCGAGGCTGTAGAGCACGCCGCCGACGACGACCCAGGCCATGACGCCGCTGCCGGCGTGCTGGACGAGGGGGCCGAAGTAGAAGACGGCGACCCAGCCGAGCATGAGGTAGGCCGGCACGTAGAGCCAGCGCGGGGCGCCGGTCCAGAAGACCCGGAAGGCGACCCCGAGCAGGGCGCCGCTCCAGACGATGACGAGCATCCGGCGGGCCTGGTCGGCGGGCAGCATCAGCGCGAAGGGCGTGTAGCTGCCGGCGATGATGAGGAAGATGTTCGAGTGGTCCCAGCGGCGCAGGAACGCGCCGACGCGCGGCGACCAGGTGCCGCGGTGGTAGACCGCCGAGGTGCCGAAGAGCAGGACGGCGGTGCCGGCGAACACGGCGGCCGAGATCTTGCCCTCGGTCGTCGACGCGAGGAGCACGAGGACGACGCCCGCGACGAGCGCCACGGGGGTCATCCCGGCGTGCAGCCAGCCGCGCAGCTTGGGCTTGACGGTGACGAGGGCGGCCTCGACGCGCTGCTCGAGCGCCTCGAGCCGGCGGGGCTCCAGGGCGGGGTCGGGCTGCTCACGGGTCATGCGTCCACGGTAACCTACGCGAGCGTAGGTTAGGAAGCGGAACGACCCGCCCGCGTCGTGAGGTCGGGCACGGCGGCGCGGAGTACCGTGGGCCCGCGACCGCCCCGCCGGGCGGTCGGATCCGGAGCGCACGGGAAGGGCGGCTGGCATGCGGCGGCTCAGCGACGTCCTCTACGCCGCGTACGCCAAGCGGGTGGCCCGTCAGCTCGGGGGAGCGCCGGTGCCGCGCCACGTCGGCGTGCTCGTCGACGGCAACCGGCGCTGGGCCAAGCAGCGCGGCGCCGGGACCGAGGAGGGGCACCGCGCCGGCGCCGACAACATCCTCAACCTGCTCACCTGGTGCGACGAGGTGGGGGTCGAGCTCGTCACCCTGTGGCTGCTCTCGACCGACAACCTCAACCGCCCCGAGGCCGAGCTGCGCCCGCTGCTCGGCATCATCGAGGACTCCGTCGACTCGATCGGGGCGACGCTGCGCTGGCGGGTCAACCCCGTCGGCGCGCTCGACCTGCTGCCGGCCGCGACCGCGCAGCGCCTCAAGGCCGCGGCCGAGCGCACCCGCGAGGTCGACGGGATGCTCGTCAACGTCGCCGTCGGCTACGGCGGCCGGCGCGAGATCGCCGACGCGGTGCGCAGCCTGCTCCACGAGCACGCGACGCGTGGCACGAGCATCGAGGAGCTCGCGGAGGTCATCGACGTCGAGCACATCGCCGAGCACCTCTACACCAAGGGCCAGCCGGACCCGGACCTCGTCATCCGCACCTCGGGCGAGCAGCGGCTCTCGGGGTTCCTGCTGTGGCAGAGCGCGCACAGCGAGTTCTACTTCTGCGAGGCCTACTGGCCCGACTTCCGCAAGGTCGACTTCCTGCGGGCCCTGCGCGCGTACGGGGAGCGTCACCGCCGCTACGGCGCCTGACCCGCGCCCGGCGCCGGGCTGCCACAAGACCGGGTGGACGGTCGGCCGATCCCGTGTGAACCCCGGGTGACCTGCGGGGACGAACGGATGACATTTCGTCCCAGCCGTCACACCGGTCACTGCAGCCACCCCCGCACCGACACGCCGGACCGCTCCTCCCGCCCTCTCCCCGGGGCGGTCGTAGCGTCGAGCCACGATCCTCCGTCGACCACCAGGAGCGAGCCATGACCCCGAGCACCGTGACGGCAGCCAGCACGCGAGCGGGGGAGGACGGGCCGCGCCGCACCTTCGTGCTCGACACCTCGGTCCTGCTGTCGGACCCCCGGGCCATCCTGCGCTTCGCCGAGCACGAGGTCGTGCTCCCCGTCGTCGTCGTCACCGAGCTCGAGGGCAAGCGCCACCACCCCGAGCTCGGCTACTTCGCGCGCCAGGCGCTGCGGATGCTCGACGACCTGCGGATCAAGGCCGGCCGCCTCGACGCCCCGGTGCCCGTCGGCGAGGTCGGCGGCACGCTGCGCGTCGAGCTCAACCACACCGACCCGATGTCCCTGCCCGCCGGCTTCCGGCTCGGCGACAACGACACCCGCATCCTCGCCGTCGCCCGCAACCTCGCGAACGAGGGCCACCTCGTCACGGTCGTCAGCAAGGACCTGCCGATGCGGGTCAAGGCGTCGGCGTGCGGCCTCGAGGCCGAGGAGTACCGCGCCGAGCTGGCCGTCGAGTCGGGCTGGACCGGCATGGCCGAGCTCGACGTCTCGGTCGAGGAGATGGACCACCTCTACGAGTACGGCCGCCTCGAGCACGCCGGCGCCGCCGAGATGCCGTGCCACACCGGCCTCAAGCTGCTCTCGCCGCGGGGCTCGGGCCTCGGGCGCGTCGGCCCGGACAAGCAGGTGCGGATGGTGCGCGGCGACCGCGACGCCTTCGGCCTGCACGGCCGCAGCGCCGAGCAGCGCATCGCCCTCGACCTGCTCCTCGACCCCGATGTCGGCATCGTCAGCCTCGGCGGGCGGGCCGGCACCGGCAAGTCGGCGCTCGCCCTGTGCGCCGGGCTCGAGGCGGTCATGGAGCGGCGCCAGCAGCGCAAGGTCGTCGTCTTCCGCCCCCTCTACGCCGTCGGCGGCCAGGAGCTCGGCTACCTGCCCGGGTCCGAGGCCGAGAAGATGAACCCGTGGGGCCAGGCGGTCTTCGACACCCTCTCGGCGCTCGTGTCGCGCGAGGTCGTCGACGAGATCCTCGACCGGGGGATGCTCGAGGTGCTGCCGCTGACCCACATCCGCGGACGCAGCCTCCACGACGCGTACGTCATCGTCGACGAGGCCCAGAGCCTGGAGCGCAACGTCCTGCTCACCGTGCTGTCGCGGATCGGCCAGAACTCCAAGGTCGTCCTGACCCACGACGTCGCCCAACGCGACAACCTGCGGGTCGGGCGGCACGACGGCGTCGTCGCGGTCGTCGAGGCGCTCAAGGGGCACCCGCTGTTCGCCCACGTGACGCTGACGCGCTCCGAGCGCAGCCCGATCGCGGCCCTCGTGACCGACCTGCTCGAGGGGCTCGAGGTCTGACCGAACGGCCCCTGACCTGCTCGTCTGAGCGGATGCTCAGGGGCCGATTTCGGTCCGGGACCGGTCTGGACCTAGGCTAAGGTCTCGATTCAGTAACGCCGCTCGTGGCTGCACCACGCCCGAGCCGCACCCACCCCTCGGAAGGTCCGCCGGTCCCTCATGGCCCGATACACCCCGCGTCACGCCCCGCGCCACGCCGCTCCCAAGCGGTCGCTCGGGCGGACCGCCGTGTCCGTGGTCGGCCGGCCGCTGGTCTCGACCAGCCTCGTCGCCGCCGTCGTCACGAGCGGCATCGCCCTGAGCGGCACCTTCGAGGACTCGGCCAACGCCGACGCCGTCGGCCTCGCGTTCGACGACTCGGCCACCGCCAGCTCGACGCAGGAGAGCCAGGTCGCCCTCGAGGACGCCGCCCGCGTCGCCTCGGACCGCTCTGCCACGAACGTCCAGAAGTCCGTCGTCGCCGCCAAGGCCGACGCCACGCAGAAGGCCGAGGCCGCCGCGCTCGCCAAGAAGCGCCGCGTCGCCCAGGAGCGCGCCGCCCGCGCCGCCGAGCGCAAGAAGGTCCTCGAGAACGCGCAGGAGGACCCCAAGTCCGTCGCGCGCCTGCTCCTGCCCGAGCACGGCTTCGGCTCCGACCAGTGGGGCTGCCTCGAGCAGCTGTGGATCGGCGAGAGCGACTGGCGCTGGTACGCCGAGAACTCCTCCTCCGGCGCCTACGGCATCCCGCAGTCGCTGCCCGCGAACAAGATGGCCAGCGTCGCGAGCGACTGGCGCACCAACCCGGTCACCCAGATCACCTGGGGCCTGGACTACATCAAGCGCTCGTACGGCACCCCGTGCAACGCGCTCGCGCAGTGGCAGGCGCGCTCGCCGCACTGGTACTGAGCACCCCCGCACGCAGACGAAGGGCCCCGGCGCACGCCGGGGCCCTTCGCGCGTCGCGGCGCGAGGTGCCTCGCCCCGGGGCGTCGCTCGTCAGATCTTGCGCAGCCGGATGTGCGTGACGGCGTGGTCGGCGCCCTTGCCGAGGACGAGCGTCGCGCGCTCGCGGGTGGGCTGGACGTTCTCGACGAGGTTGGGCTCGTTGATCGCCGACCAGATGCCGGCCGCGGTCTCGCGGGCCTGCGCGTCGCTGAGCTCGGCGTAGCGGTGGAAGTAGGACTGGGGGTCGGCGAACGCCGTCTCGCGCAGCCGCAGGAAGCGCTCGACGTACCAGCGCCGCACCTCGTCCAGCGGCGCGTCGACGTAGACCGAGAAGTCGAAGAAGTCCGACACCGCGATCGTGCTCTCGCCGTCGGGCCGGCTGCCGGGCGGCTGGAGCACGTTGAGGCCCTCGATGATGAGGACGTCGGGCTTGCGCACCTCGACCGGCTCGGGCAGCACGTCGTAGGTGAGGTGCGAGTACTGCGGCGCCTGGACGACGGGCATCCCCGACTTGACGTCGGCGACGAAGCGCAGCAGCGCGCGGCGGTCGTAGGACTCGGGGAAACCCTTGCGCTGCAGCAGCCCTCGTCGCTCGAGCTCGGCGTTGGGGTAGAGGAAGCCGTCCGTCGTCACGAGCTCGACGCGCGGGGTGTGCGGCCACCGCGACATCAGCTCGCGCAGGATGCGGGCCGTCGTCGACTTGCCGACCGCGACCGAGCCGGCGACGCCGACGACGAAGGGCACCCGGCTCGGGCGCTCGCCGAGGAACTCGCTCGTCGCCAGGCGCAGCCCGTGTACGGCCTCGACGTAGAAGTGCAGGAGCCGCGAGAGCGGCAGGTAGACGTCCTCGACCTCGCGCAGGTCGAGGCGGTCCCCGAGGCCGCGCAGCCGCGAGATGTCGTCCTGCGTGAGGCTCATGGGGTGCTCCTCGCGCAGCCGCGACCAGGTCCCCCGGTCCAGCTCCACGTACGGGGTCGGCACCCCGGCGGCCCCGGTCACGCCGAGGCGCGCCAGTGCCTGCTCCGTTGCGGTCACTCCTGCATCATTCCGCATCGGCCCACCGTCGCCGCGGAAGCCCCGCCCCCGCGGGCCGTCGGGGCCCTGCGGGCGCCGGTGCGCGGGCCCCGCCGGTGACCGGCTGCGGGGCCGTCAGCGGATAGGCTGCCCGCCATGTGTGGAATCGTCGGCTACGTCGGCCGGAGCATGGACGGGACGGCGCTCGACGTCGTCATGGAGGGCCTGAGCCGCCTCGAGTACCGCGGGTACGACTCGGCGGGCGTCGCCCTCGTCACCGACGACGGCGTGAGCACCGAGAAGCGCGCCGGCAAGCTCGAGAACCTCCGCTCGGCCCTCGAGGCCCACCCCCTCGGCCCGTCGCGCACCGGCATCGGCCACACCCGCTGGGCGACGCACGGCGGCCCGACCGACGGCAACGCGCACCCGCACCGTGGGGGCGAGGGCGAGAAGCTGGCCCTCATCCACAACGGCATCATCGAGAACTTCCACGCGCTGAAGAAGGAGCTCCTCGCCGAGGGCGTCGAGTTCCTCTCCGAGACCGACACCGAGGTCGCGGCCAAGCTCGTCGGGCGTGAGTACGACCGCCTCGGCGACCTCACCGAGGCGATGCGCGCCGTCGTCGGCCGCCTCGAGGGCGCGTTCACCCTCCTCGCCGTCCACGCCGACAGCCCCGGCGTCGTCGTCGGCGCCCGCCGCAACAGCCCGCTCGTCGTCGGCCTCGGCGACGGCGAGAACTTCCTCGGCAGCGACGTCGCGGCGTTCATCGGCTACACCCGCCATGCGCTCGAGCTCGGCCAGGACCAGATCGTCACGATCACCCCGGACGGCCACTCGGTCATCGGCTTCGACGGCTCGCCCGCCGAGGGCAAGTCCTACGAGGTCACCTGGGACGCCGCCGCCGCCGAGAAGGGCGGCTACGCGACGTTCATGGAGAAGGAGATCCACGAGCAGCCGCACGCCGTCGCCGACACGCTGCTCGGGCGCACCGACGAGTCGGGCGCCCTCGTCCTCGACGAGGTCCGCATCTCCGAGGAGCGCCTGCGCCAGGTCCGCCGCATCACGATCGTCGCGTGCGGCACCGCGTCGTACGCCGGCATGGTCGCCAAGTACGCCATCGAGCACTGGACGCGCATCCCCGTCGAGGTCGCCCTCGCCCACGAGTTCCGCTACTGCGACCCGATCGTCGACGAGGACACCCTCGTCGTGTCGATCAGCCAGTCCGGCGAGACGATGGACACGCTCATGGCGGTCAAGCACGCCACCGAGCTCGGCGCGATGACGCTGTCGATCTGCAACACGCACGGCTCGACGATCCCGCGCGAGTCCGACGCCGTGCTCTACACGCACGCCGGCCCCGAGATCGCCGTCGCCTCCACGAAGGCCTTCCTCGCGCAGATCACCGCCTGCTACGTGCTCGGCCTCTACCTCGCTCAGCTGCGCGGGGAGACCTACGCCGACGACGCGAAGGCCGTCATGGCCGAGCTCGGCGAGATCCCCGCGAAGATCGAGGACCTCCTCGGCCGGATGGGCCGCGTGCAGGAGATGGCCGAGTTCATGGCCGACACCCGCACGGTGCTCTTCCTCGGCCGCAACGTCGGCTACCCCGTGGCGATGGAGGGTGCGCTCAAGCTCAAGGAGCTCGCGTACATCCACGCCGAGGGCTTTGCCGCCGGTGAGCTCAAGCACGGCCCGATCGCGCTCATCGAGCCCGGCCAGCCGGTGTTCGTCGTCGTGCCGGGGCCGGACACCCCGCACGAGCTGCACAAGAAGGTCGTCTCCAACATCCAGGAGATCCGGGCCCGCGGTGCGCGCACGCTCGTCATCGCCCACGACGGCGACGAGGACGTCGTGCCGTTCGCGAGCGAGGTCGTCCGCATCCCGCAGTGCTCGCCGATGCTGGCGCCGCTGCTCGCGGTCGTGCCGCTGCAGGTCTTCGCGCTGCACCTGGCCACGGCCAAGGGCCTCGACGTCGACCAGCCGCGCAACCTCGCGAAGTCGGTCACGGTCGAGTGACGTCGGGGACGGCCGCGTGACGCCGGTGGCGCGATGATCGTCGGGGTCGGCATCGACGTCGTCGACGTCGAGCGCTTCGGCGCGACGCTCGAGCGCACGCCGCGCCTCGGCGAGCGGCTGTTCACCGAGGGCGAGCGCGTGCTGCCGCTCAACTCCCGCGCCGCGCGCTTCGCGGCGAAGGAGGCGCTGGCCAAGGCGCTGGGGGCGCCGGTCGGCCTGCAGTGGCACGACGCCGAGGTCGTCCGGGGGCCCGACCGCCGGCCGGCCTTCCGGCTGCGCGGCACCGTCGAGGCGGCGGTCGCCGAGCTCGGCATCACGTCCATCCACGTGTCGCTCTCGCACGACGCCGGGATCGCCTCGGCGGTCGTCGTCGCGGAGCGGGAGGAGCAGCGGTGATCGAGGCCTACGCAACCGATGCGGTGTACGCCGCCGAGGAGGCGCTCATGGCGACCCTCGACGACGGCGAGCTGATGGCGCGGGCCGTCGAGGGGCTGGCGGCGGTGGCGGCGGCGCGGCTCGAGGAGCGCGCGGGCCGGACGGTCGTCGCGCTGGTCGGGCCCGGCAACAACGGGGCGGACGCGCTGTACGCGGCGGCCCTGCTCGCGGAGTCGGGCTACGCGGCGGTGGCGCTCGTTGGTGACGTCGTGCACGACGGGGCGCGGGCGGCGGCCGAGGCGGTGGGCGTCGTCCTGACCGGTGACGTCGCGCTCGTCGCGGAGGCCGACCTCGTCCTCGACGGCGTGCTGGGCATCGGGGCGCGGCCCGGGCTGCCCGCGTGGGCGGCGGAGTGGGTCGCGGCGGTGCCGGAGTCGGCGTACGTGCTGGCCGTCGACCTGCCGTCGGGCCAGGACCCGGCGGGCGAGGTGTTCGACGCCGACGGCGTGCTGGCCGACGAGACGGTGACCTTCTCGGTGGCCAAGCCGGTGCACCTGCTGGCGCCGACCGAGCAGGCGTGCGGGGCGCTGACCGTGGTCGACATCGGGCTCGAGGTGGACGCGACGCCGGCCGTGCGGCGGATCGACCACGACGACGTCGCCGGGATGTGGCCGGTGCCCGGGCCGCGCGACGACAAGTACTCGCGCGGCGTGCTCGGCGTCGTCGCGGGCGGGGAGTCGTACACCGGGGCGGCGCTGCTGTGCACGACCGCCGCGGTCGAGGCGGGCGCGGGGATGGTGCGCTACGTCGGCACCCCGACCCCCGAGGGGCTCGTCCGAGCGCACGTGCCGGAGGTGACGCACGGCGTGGGCCGGGTGCAGGCGTGGGTCGTCGGGCCGGGGCTCGACACGACGTCGCGGGCGGCCGGCTCCAAGGCGCAGCTGGACGTGGCGCGCGACGCGCTGGCGGGGGAGGAGCCGGTGCTCGTCGACGCCGGCGGGCTCGACCTCGTCGTCCCGGCGGTGGTGCGCAAGCGCGCCGGCCGGGTCACGCTGCTGACGCCGCACGCCGGCGAGTGCGCCCGGATGCTCACGCGGCTGACGGGGGAGGACGTGTCCCGCTCGGCCGTCGAGGCCGCGCCGCTGCGGCACGCGCGGCGGCTGGCCGAGGTGGCGGGCGCGACGGTGCTGCTCAAGGGGGCGACGACGCTCGTCGTGCCCCCCGAGCCCGGCGCGCCGGTGTGGTCGCAGGCCGATGCGCCGACGTGGCTGGCGACCGCCGGAGCCGGTGACGTGCTGGCCGGGGTGGTCGGGACGCTGCTGGCGTCCGGGCTGCGGGCGGACGTGGCGGGGGCGCTCGGCGCGCTCGTGCACGGCCTGGCCGCGGAGCGGGCCAACCCGGGCGGGCCGGTGCGGGCGCTCGCGGTGGCGCGGGCGGTGCCGGCCACGGTGGCCGCCCTGCTGCGGCGCTGATTTCTGGGGTCAGGCCGGGCCCGCGCCCGCCCCTCGGACGCCGGCCAAGAGTGTGCTCTCCCGAACTCCACGCGGCACGGGTGGTTTACCTCCCACCGCGGGAGGTTTCCCTCCCGCTGCGCAAGGTCTCGCTCCCGGCGTGACTGGTTTACCCGCCATCCTGGGAGGTTTCCCTCCCGGGGTGGGAGGTCTTGCTGTCACCGCGGGTGGTTTCACTCCCGGGGTGGGGGTGGTGGTCGCGGGGTGGGAGGAATTCCTCCCAAGATGCGTGGAGGCTGGGAGGACACACGTTCTCTCCGCACCGAGTCCCACGCTCCCGCCGGCGGTCGGCGCACGGGGGAGGCCGGCCCGGAGGGTCGGGGGTCTCCGGGGCTCCGGCACACCCGGACGGTCGGTCGTCCGGCCCCGGGTCGGGCGCCGGTCGGCCGCAACTCGTGACCTCCGGGGATGCGGCCCCACCTGCGGTCCTAGACTGGACAGGCTCATGACCGACCACCCCGCCCCCACCGCACCCGCCCGAGCGTCCGCGCCGACGGGTGCGTCCGCGTGGGTCACGGTCGACGCGGCCGCCATCCGCGACAACGTCGCCGAGCTCGTGCGCCGCTCGGCGCCCGCGCAGGTCATGGCCGTCGTCAAGGCCGACGCCTACGGGCACGGCCTCGTCACCGCGGCACGGGCCGCCCTCGCCGGTGGCGCCGCCTGGCTCGGGGTCGCCCAGCTCGCCGAGGCCCTCGCGCTGCGCGCCGCCGGCGTCACCGCCCCCGTCCTCACGTGGATCTACCCGCCGCAGGCCGACCTCGGCGCGGCCCTCGACGCCGGCATCGACCTCACCGTCGGCAGCCGCTGGAACCTCGACGCCGTCGTCGCCGTCGCCCGCGAGCGCGGCACCACGGCCGACGTCCAGGCCAAGGTCGACACCGGCCTCGGCCGCGGTGGGGTCCTCACCGACTGGAGCGAGTTCACCACCGCGCTCGCGGTCGCCGTCGCCGAGGGCGCCGTCCGCGTCACCGGGACGTGGTCGCACTTCGCCTGGGCCGACGCGCCGCAGCATCCCACCGTCCGCGCCCAGCAGGAGCGCTTCGGCGAGGCCGTCTCCGAGCTCGAGGCCGCCGGCGTCGACCCCGGCCTGCGCCACCTCGCCAACTCCGCCGCGACCCTGACCAACCCCTCGGCCCACTTCGACCTCGTGCGTCCCGGCCTCGCGGTCTACGGCCTCTCGCCGGTGCCCGACCTCGGCAGCCCGGCCGACTTCGGGCTGCGCGAGGCGATGCGCGTCACGGCCCGCCTCACGCAGGTCAAGCGCGCCCGGGCCGGCCAGGGCGTCAGCTACGGCCACGAGTACACGACCGACCGCGACACCGTCCTCGGCCTCGTCCCGATGGGCTACGCCGACGGCGTCCCGCGCCACGCCGGCAACGCCGGCCCGCTGCAGGTCCACGGCCGCCGGCACACCATCGCCGGCCGCGTCTGCATGGACCAGGTCGTCCTCGACCTCGGCCCGGACTTCGACGGCGCCCCCGGCGACGAGGTGACCCTCCTCGGCCGCGGCGCCGACGGCGAGCCGACCGCCCAGGACTGGGCCGAGGCCGCCGGCACGATCAACTACGAGGTCATCACCCGGATGGCCCCGCGCCTGCCCCGCGTCGTCGTCGGGGAGGACGCCTGATGCCGACCCGTCCCACCGGGGGTCCGCTCGGGCTGCTCGGCGCCGTCGGCAGCCGGGTCCGGCGCGGCCCGGCGGTGCGCCCCGACCTCGGCGACCCCGCCGAGGGCTGGGGGCACGTGCCGAGCGAGTCCCTCACGGTGCACACCGACGACGGCGTCGACCTGCACGTCGAGATCGACGCCCCGCGCGCCGCGAGCCGGGGCCGGCGCCACCTCGCCGGGCGCACCCCCACCGTCGTCATGGCCCACGGCTTCGCCCTGACGATGCAGTCCTGGGTGCTCCAGCGCCGGGCGCTGCTCGACCAGGGCCTGCGCGTCGTCACCTACGACCAGCGCGGGCACGGCCGCTCGTCCACGCCGGACCTCTCCACCTGCACCGTCGCACGCCTCGGGCTCGACCTCGCCGCCGTCATCGAGGCCACGTGCCCGACCGGGCCGGTCGTCCTCATCGGACACTCGATGGGCGGCATGAGCGTCATGTCCTTCGCCGGGCAGCACCCCGACGTGGTCCGCGACCGGGTCCTCGCCGTGGGCCTCGTCTCGACCTCGCCGGGCGGCCACGAGGTCACCGAGTTCGGCCTCGGCCCGCTCGCGGGCCGCGTCGTCGGCTCCCTCGGCCCGGGCGTCCTCACCCGCCTCTCCCGGCACGCCGGCCCGATCGGTGTCCTGCGCAAGATGGGCAAGGGCGTCCAGGACCTCGCCGTCGCCCGCTGGGCCTTCGACTCCCCGGTGAGCCCCGCGCTCGTCGACCTCGTCGCCGAGATGATCTTCGAGACCTCCTTCGACGTCATGGCCGCGTTCCTCCCCGACATCGACGACCTCGACCTCGTCCCCTCCCTGGATGCGCTGGCCGGGGTCGAGCTCCTCGTCATCAACGGCGCGGGCGACCTCATCACGCCGGCGTCGCACTCCGAGGAGATCGTCCGTCACGTCCCCGGCGCCGAGCACGTCGTCGTCGAGGACGCCGGCCACATCCTCATGCTCGAGCACCCCGACCTCGTGACCGAGCAGCTGCTCGCGCTCATCCAGCGCGCCCGGCGCGCGGTCGCCGAGGGCGTGCCCGTCAGCAGCAAGCCGCGCGTGCGGCGCACCGTCCAGGACATCTCGAAGAAGCGGCGGGCCGCGCGGGCCCGCAGGGAGGCGGCCTCGTGAGCGCCCGTCGGTTCGTGCTGCCCGAGGTCGACGACACCCGGGCCCTCGGCTCGGCCCTCGGCGGCGTGCTGCGCGCCGGGGACCTCGTCGTCCTCACCGGAGGCCTCGGCGCGGGGAAGACCACCCTGACGCGCGGCCTCGGCGAGGCCCTCGGGGTCCGCGGAGCCGTGACCTCCCCGACCTTCGTCATCGCCCGCGTCCACCCCTCGACCGTCGGCGGGCCGGCGCTCGTCCACGTCGACGCCTACCGCCTCGACGGCGCGCTCGAGCTCGACGACCTCGACCTCGACGCGAGCGTCGAGGAGTCCGTCACCGTCGTCGAGTGGGGCCACGGCCTCGCCGAGGGCCTGGCCGAGGACCGCCTCGAGGTCGTCCTCGACGTCGACCTCGGGACCGAGCGCCGCACCGCCACCGTCACCGGGGTCGGCGGCCGCTGGGCCACCGACGGCGACGACGCCCCCGACCCGCTCGCACCCCTCGGAGGAGAGCCGTGCTGACCCTCGCCCTCGACACCTCCACCTCGGCCATCGGCGTCGCCGTGCTGCGTGACGGCGAGGGGCCCGTCGTCGGCGTCGAGATCGATGCCCGCGCCCACACCGAGCTGCTCGCCCCGCTCGTCGAGCGCACCCTGGCGCAGGCCGGCGCGAGCGTCCGCGACGTCACCGACCTCGCCGTCGGCACCGGCCCGGGCCCGTTCACCGGCCTGCGGGTCGGGATGGTCACCGCCGTGACGATGGGTTACGCGCTCGACGTGCCGGTGCACGGCGTCTGCTCGCTCGACGTCCTTGCCGAGCAGGCGCTCGCGGCGACCGACGCCGACGAGGTGCTCGTCGCGACGGATGCCCGGCGCCGCGAGGTCTACTGGGCGCGCTACCGCCGCGGGGCCGACGGCGTGGCCGAGGCCCTGACCGAGCCGGCCGTCGAGGCCCCCGCCGGCCTGCCAGCCGAGGTCCGCGCGCTGCCGACCGCGGGACGCGGACCGCTGCTCTACGCCGACCTGTTCGAGGCCCCGCTGGCCGACGTCCTCGACGTCGACCCCGGCGTGCTCGCCCGGGTCGCGGTGCGCCGCAACGCCGCCGGCACCCCGATGCCCGTCGAGCCCCTCTACCTGCGCCGCCCGGACGCGCTGACCACCGCGGAGCGCGCCGCCCGATGAGCCCCGCGACCCTCCGCGACGCGCGCTGGCCGGACGTCACCGGCCTCGCGGCGCTCGAGGCGTCGCTCTTCCCCGACGACGCCTGGAGCGAGGCCTCGTGGTGGTCCGAGCTCGCGGCGCGACCCCGGCGTGACTACGTCGTCGCGGCCGACGACGCGGGCGCGCTCCTCGGCTACGGCGGCCTCGACCACGGCGGCGAGGTCTCGGACGTCATGACCGTCGCGGTCTCGCCGCAAGCGCGCGGGCAGGGTCTCGGTCGCGTGCTGCTGGCCGACCTCGAGCGACGAGCGCTGGCCCGCGGCGCCGAGCACGTCCTGCTCGAGGTGCGCGCCGACAACGCGCCGGCGGTCGGCCTGTACGAGTCCTCCGGCTACGGCACCATCAGCCGCCGGCGCCGTTACTACCCCGGGGGCGTCGACGCCCTCGTGATGCGAAAGTCCCTCCAGCAGAACGGAGCCGCAGATGGCTGACGAGCCCCTCGTCCTCGGCATCGAGACCTCCTGCGACGAGACCGGCGTCGGGCTCGTGCGCGGCGAGACCCTCCTGTTCGACGCCATCGCGAGCAGCGTCGACGAGCACGCGCGCTTCGGCGGCGTCGTGCCCGAGGTCGCGAGCCGCGCCCACCTCGAGGCGATGGTCCCGACGATCGAGCGCGCGTGCACCGAGGCCGGCGTCACGCTGCGCGACGTCGATGCCGTCGCCGTCACCTCGGGCCCGGGTCTCGCCGGGGCGCTGATGGTCGGGGTCGCCTCCGCGAAGGCGCTGGCCCTCTCGCTCGGCGTCCCGCTGCACGGCGTCAACCACCTGGCGAGCCACGTCGCCGTCGACATCGTCGAGCACGGCCCGCTGCCCGAGCCGACGCTCGCGATGCTCGTCTCCGGCGGGCACTCCTCGCTGCTGCTCGTCCCCGACGTCACGCACGACGTGCGCAGCCTCGGCTCGACGATCGACGACGCCGCGGGGGAGGCGTTCGACAAGGTCGCGCGCGTCCTCGGGCTGCCGTTCCCCGGCGGCCCGCACATCGACCGGGTGGCGCGCGAGGGGCAGGTCGTCATCGACTTCCCGCGCGGCCTCACCGGCGGGCGCGACATGGAGCGCCACCGCTTCGACTTCTCGTTCTCCGGGCTCAAGACCGCCGTCTCGCGCTGGGTCGCCGCGAAGGAGGCTGCGGGAGAGACGGTTCCGGTCGCCGACGTCGCCGCCAGCTTCCAGGAGGCCGTGACCGACGTGCTGACCCGCAAGGCGATCGACGCCTGCCGCGAGCACGGCGTCGGTCACCTGCAGATCGGCGGCGGCGTCGCCGCGAACTCCCGGCTGCGGGCGATGGCCCAGGAGCGCTGCGACACCGCGGGCATCGAGCTGCGCGTACCGCGGCCGAAGCTGTGCACCGACAACGGCGCGATGGTCGCCGCGCTCGGGGCGCAGATGGTGCTCAAGGGCCGGCCGCCGTCGGACCTCGGCATCCCGGCCGACTCCTCGATGCCGGTGACGGTCGTCTCGGCCTGACGCGCGAACCGGGCGTCCGCACCAACAGCGAGGTCGGCGTCAGACCTCGCCGGGGCTCAGCCACGCGTGGACGAGGGGCACGACCGACGCCCCCTCGCCCGTCGCGGCCGCGACCCGCTTCATCGAGCCGGCGCGCACGTCGCCGGCGGCGAAGATGCCGGGCACGCTCGTCGCGAGGTTCTCGGGCGGCAGGCCGTCGACCCAGCGGTCCTTCGGGACGTCGCGGCCGGTGAGGACGAAGCCGCGGCCGTCGAGCGCGACCTCGTCCGGCAGCCAGCCGCAGTGTGGCTCGGCGCCCAGGAGCAGAAAGAGCCCGTACGCCGGACGCTGCCGGGTCTCGCCGGTCGTGGTGTCGCGCAGGGAGACCCACTCGAGCCGCCCCTCGCCACCGGCGTCCACGACCTGGGTGCAGGGCTGCACGGTGATGCGCGGGTTGAACTCGATCTCCCCGACGAGGTAGGCCGACATCGTCTCGGACAACGAGGGCCGGCGGACGACGACGGTGACCGAGCGGGCGAACCGCGCAAGGTGCACGGCGGCCTGCCCGGCGGAGTTGCCGCCCCCGACGACGACGACGTCCTGGTCCTCCATCTCGCGCGAGAGCGACATCGCGGCGCCGTAGTTGACGCCGCGCCCGACGAGGGCCTCGACCGACGGGACGCCGAGGTGGCGGTAGTCCACGCCCGACGCGACGACGACCGAGCGCGCGCTGATCTCGAAGTCGGCGCCGCGCAGCAGATGGGGCTCGTCCCCGGTGCCGGCGACGAGCTCCTCGACCTCCCAGCCGGTGTGGAAGCGCGTGCCGAAGCGCAGCGCCTGGTTGCGCGCCCGCTGGGCCAGCCGCATCCCGGAGACGCCGCGCGGGAAGCCGAGGTAGTTGCGGATCATCGAGCTCGTGCCGGCCTGGCCGCCGATGGCGCTGCCGTCGAGGACGATCGTCGAGAGCCCCTCGGACGCCGCGTAGACCGCGGTCGCGAGCCCGGCCGGGCCGCCGCCGACGACCGCGACGTCGACGACGTCGGCGCCCGCCGCGGCGTCCATCTCGCGCTCGGCCTGGGTGTCGAAGAACGACCGGGCGACGTCGCGCACCGACGTCGCGACGATGGGGTCGCGGTTGGCCGCCCAGACCCGGGGGTAGCCGGCGTCCGCGGGGAAGTGCTCGGCGACGTGCCGGCCGATCTCGCTGTCCGGCTCGACGGACCGGCAGGGGATGCCCATGCGGTCGAAGAAGTCGCGGACCTGCTGAGCCACGACGTCACCGGGCGGCGCGACGATCTTCGCGACGACGACGTCGGGGTCGGTGGCGGTCCAGCCCCACTCGCTGAGCAGCTCGGTGACGGAGTGGTGGAACTCCTCGTCGCGCGTGCCGCGCGGCATGAGCAGGTAGGCGTCGTACTTGCCCTTGGCCATGCCGGAGCGCAGGCGCGGGGCGTCGGAGAGGAATCGGTCATAGGGCGCGACGACGAGCCGGCGCGCCGTCGGCACGAGGTGGCGCCACTCCGCGAACGCGGCGAGCACGTTCTCCTCGTCGGGCAGGCGCGAGTCGGTGACGAACATCGCCACCTGGTGGCCCTGCGCGAGGGCGTCCTCGGTGACGTCACACGCCTCGCGGCACGAGCCGGCGGTGCGCAGGTCGTACTCGCGCGAGTAGCGCCAGAAGACGTCGAGGAGGGTGTCGGTGTGGTCGCCGGACGCCAGGACGATGACCGGGGCCGGTGCGGTGGAGGGGGAGGCCGTCACCCCGTCGAGCCTAGGCCGGTCCGGGCCCGGGCGGGAGGGGGGTCCGGGGTCAGTCCCCGGACTTCGACGACGACGAGCAGGGGAGCAGGCCCATCCGGTCCTTGAGGGTGAGGACGCGCTGCACCGACGCGTCGACCTGCGCGGCGAAGTCGTCGTCCTTCGCCGACTTCGCGGCCAGCGCCTCGAGCATCGCCGGGGCCACGGACGCGTCGCCGGTCAGCACGATGTCGCCGCCGGCCTCGACGAACTTCACGGCGCGCTGCCCGGGCGAGGTCGAGCGCACGGCCTCCGCGTTGACGTCGTCGGTGATGACGACGCCGTCGAAGCCGAGGTCGCCGCGCAGCATGTCGGTGACGACCGTGCGCGAGAACATCGCCGGGACACCGGGGTCGATCTTCGCGTAGTTGGCCGAGCCGACCATGACGAGGCCGGCGCCCGCGTCGACACCGGCCGCGAACGGCGCGAGGTAGGCGTCGTCCCGCGTCGTCGTCGGGTCGGTGATGCCGGTGCTGTTGAAGTCGGTGTTGTTGCGGATGCGCCCGAGGCCCGGGAAGTGCTTGACCGTCGCCTCCACGCCGCCGTCGAGCATCCCCTCGATGAACGCCGTCGACGCCTTCTCCACGGTCTTCGGGTCCGAGCCGTACTCGCGCTCGTACTTCCCGATCGGCTCGTTGGCCCGCCCGATGTCGGCGGGGACGGTGTCGGTGACCGGTGCGAGGTTGACGTTGACGCCGGTGTCCTTGAGCTCCTCGGCCCAGCCGGCGGCCGCCTTGCGCAGCGCGGAGGAGGACATCTGCGCCTGCTCGCTCGCGGTCGGGGGACGGGTGAAGCCCTCGCCGCGCAGCTGGTGCACCTCGCCGCCCTCCTGGTCGGCGGCGATCATCAGGTCGACGCCCGCCGTGGCCTTGCGCGACACGAGCCCCTGGAGGTGCTCGGAGGTGGTCGACACCTTCTCGGCGCCCTCCCAGCCGCCGAGGTAGATGACGTTGCCGACGTGGTCCTTCGCGATCGTCGAGTCCAGCGCGTCGAGCGAGGCGTTGGTGTCGAAGCCGACCATGAGCAGCTGGCCGAGCCGCTGGTCGGCGGTCATCGCCTCGTACGTCGTGTCGGCGCAGGTGGCGGTCTCGCTGGGCGACGGGGTGGCCGAGGCCGACGGCGACGCGGAGGCGCTCGTGGAGGACGCGGTCGTCGGGGCCGCCTCGGGGGTGCCGTCGGAGCAGCCGGCGAGGGTGACGGCGAGCGCCCCGGTGAGGGCGAGCGCGGCGCGGCGGGGGCGGGGACGCGTGGGGGTGGTCACCCGAAAACGCTACGTGACCAGCCTGCGGGCCGGGGAATCGTGCAGGTCGCGGGCCGGAGCGCCGCGGCGGCCGGCGCCGCCGTCAGTCCATCGCCTCGATGCCCAGCTCGGCCAGCTCGCCGGACGAGTCGAGGATCCGCTGCACGAGCGCGGCGTCCGGCGGCTCCCACCCGAGCACCTCCTCGACCACGCGGACGCCTTCGGTGGTGCGGTAGGAGCGGGTCGGGTTGCCCGGGAAGCGCTTGTCGGTGACGTTCGGGTCGTCCTCGAGCGGGCCGAGCGGCTCGACCCGGTAGACGCGGGGAGGGCCGTCGCCCCGCGCGAGCGCGGCCGCCAGGGGAGCGCCGTTCGACGAGGCCGTGACGTAGATGTGCTTGAGCGGGCGACCCGTCCCGTAGTTGGAGCGCCACCCCGGCGTCAGCAGGTCGCCGGGGCTGACGTCGGCGCGGGTGCCGTGGAAGAAGGGGCCGGGGTCGTCGACGACGCGCTTCGGCGGGGGAGGGTCGCGCAGCAGCACGTCGAGCCGGTGCATCAGCGCCGCGACGCGGGTCCGCCCCACAGGCGCCCTCGGGTAGCGGGAGAGGACGTCGAGGACGACCGGGCTCGCCCGCCGGGCCGCGGCGTCGAGGACGTACTCGGCGACCACGGGGTCGTCGCCCCGGTGCAGCTCGGCGGCCCGAGCCGCGTGCACGGCGGCGCCGAGGAGGTGACGCATCTGTGTGGCGTTCGCGAGCGGGTGCAGGTAGGCGGAGGCGGCGGCGTCACCGGCCGCGGTCGCCGCGTGCTTCGCTGCCTCGGTGGATGCCTCCCGGCCGGCGCGGTGGGCCGCGGTCGCGGTGTGCCGCTGGAGGTTCGAACGTGGTGCTCCCTCGGCGAACGCCCGGGCCGCGGCCACGGCGGCACGGGGTCGGTCGTCGTCGGGGTGAGTGCGGCCCCACACCACGAGGGCCGGCTCGGCGCAGTCCGCGGCGTACCCGGCGACCGCGCGCAGCTCGTCCGTCGTCAGCTCGAAGTCGGCCACCCGCTCGAGTCTGGCACCGAGCGGGCGCGCCCGCTGCCGGAGCCGCGCACGACCAACCAGCGCGACGGACGTGGTTGTCGGCCGCGGGCGGGGAAACGGCCCCGTCCTGGACCGACGACCCCGTCCGGGGCGACGGTGATCCCCGAACGGGGACGGCGGGTGCGTGGCTGTCACCGTAGGTGGGTAGGACCGGTGGGATACCGACCGACGAGGCGGGCGTGGTTGCGCCGCCTCGTCCCAACATCCCGGGAGTGACGTCCGTGCCCCTTGCCGTCCGGCCTGATGCAGGCATCCGCACGCTCACCAGGCAGCCCGAACGGGTCCGCACGGTGGCGGTGGTGCCCGGCGGGCACGCGTACTCGCGGACCGTCATGCCCGCCGAGAGCGGGTTCGTCGCGCTGCCGGACCCGCATCCCGACCTGGACGGTCAGGTGGCCGGAACGCGCTGGTGGCCGCCGCGGATGCTGACCCCCGAGTGGGTCGAGCGCTCCGACTTCGACCTCATGCACGTCCACTTCGGGGTGGAGCAGGTGCCGCTGTCGACCCTCGAGCAGACGGTCCGCGCCCTGCGGGAGACCGGGCGACCGCTCGTGCAGACGGTCCACGACCTGGAGAACCCCCACCTGCACGACCAGGCCGGCTACGAGGCGCGCCTGTCCGTCCTCGTCGAGGCCGCCGACGCGGTGCTGACCCTCACCCCCGGGGCCGCGGCCGAGATCGAGCGACGCTGGAACCGACGGGCCGTCGTCGCGCGGCACCCGCACCTCGTCCCGCTGCCGATGATGCGTGCGGTGCGTGAGGCGCGGACGGCCGCCGTACCCGCGGGCCGCCCGGTCGTCGGGACGACGCTGAAGGACCTGCGGGCCGGCACGGACGCCGTCGGCCTGCTGCCCGCGCTCCGCCACCTGGCCCGGGCGATGCCCGAGGCCGACGTCTGCGTGTGGCTGCACGAGCGGACCTGGCGGGACCCTGCGGACGACCGGGCCCGGCGGGCGTGCCGCGCCCTGGCCGAGGCCGCTGACGACGGCGTGCGGCTCGTCGTCCACCCGCCGATGGACGACGACGCCCTGTGGTCGCACCTGGCCTCGCTCGACGTGGCCGTCCTGCCCTACCGGCACGGGACGCACTCGGGCTGGCTGGAGGCGTGCCACGACCTCGGCACGAGCGTGGTCGCGCCGGCCGTCGGGCACCTTGCCGACCAGGGGCCGGAGGGCGTCTACCGGTGGCGCCCGGACGGCGCCGACGAGGCGTCGTTGCTCGACGCCGTCCGGGGTGCGCTCGCGCTGCGCGCCGAGTCCCTTCCGGGGGCGGATGCCGACGCCCGCGCGCGGCAGGCCGCCGAGGTGCGCGCCGTGCACGCGCAGGTGTACGCCGAGCTCCTCGCCCGGGGGATCGCGGAGCGGTGGCCCGACACGGGTGCCTCCACGTCCGGCCGGCGCGAGGGGGCAGCCTGATGAGCGAGGCGGTCGGCGCGCAGGTCGAGGACCTGCCGGTGCACTGGCTCCCCGGTCCGGACCGGCACGGGGTCACGCTGCTGGCCCGCCAGGTGGCTGATGCGGCTGGCGTCCCGGTCGTCCGGGGCCACGAGGTGCCCGCGCGCCTCCACGGCCGCCCGGTCCACCTGCACTTCTCCTCCGGCCTCTTCGACTCCCCGGCGGCGGCGCTGGACGTGGTCGGCGCGTGGGCGGACCGGACCCGGCTGAGCCTCACCCTGCACGACGTCCCGCAGCCGGCCGAGGGGATGCGGTGGGGCCGGCGGGCGGCGGTCTACTCCGACCTGGTGGCGCGCGCGTCCGCGTGGGCGGTCAACAGCCGCTGGGAGGCCACCCTGGCCGCCGCGGCCATCCCCGAGGCGCCCCGCGACCCGGAGGTCATCCCGCTCCCCGTGGTGCTCGAGCCCCGGTCGAGCGGCGCCGCGCACGCCGTGTCCGACGGCCCGACCGTCCTGCCGACCGCCGCAACGAGCGGTCCCCGGGACGGGTGGATCGGGGTGGTCGGCTGGGTCTACCCCGACAAGGGGCACGAGGAGGCCATCGAGCTGGCGCTCGCCATGCGCTCGCGGGGGCACGCCCTCGGCGTGGCCGCGCTCGGGGGAGTGGCCGCCGGCCACGACGAGCTCGCGGACGACCTCGCGCGCCTGGCCAGCAGCCTCGGGGTCCCGTGGCACGTCACCGGGTACCTCGAGGACGACGACCTGCTCCGGGCCATCCGCGAGACCACGGTGCCGGTGGCCGCGCACCGCCATCCCTCGGCGTCGGGGTCGGTCAACAGCTGGCTCGCCGCGGGCCGGCGGCCGCTCCTGCGCGAGCACCCGTCCACGGTCGAGCTCGACGACCTGCGTCCCGGCGCGCACCTCGTCCGTCCGCTCGACGCCTGGCCCGCCGAGGTGGCGCTGGCCCTGGAGGACCCCGCGCGGACCTGGCTGCCCCCCGGCTACCGGCCGCCCCACACGCTGGACGACGTGGTCCGCGCCTACCGGTCGTGGTGGGCGCGGTGAGCCCGCGGCCCCCGTGGGGCGAGCCGGTGCCGGCCAACCGCTGGGACCTGGTGCAGGGGCAGGACGCGCCGGTCCGCACCGTCGGTGTCGTGGTCCTGCACTACCGCCAGCAGCGTGAGCTCGAGCGCACGCTCCACGCGCTCGCCCGCCAGGACTACCCCGCGCACGCGGTCGACGTGGTCGTCACCGACGACGGCACCCAGCCGCCCCCGAGCGTCCCCGACGGCGTGGGGCTGGTGACGCAGGAGGACCTGGGCTTCCGGGCCTCCGCCGCGCGCAACGCCGGGGCCCGGCGGGCCCGAGGGGACGTGCTCGTCTTCCTCGACGCCGACTGCGCGCCCGAGCCGTCGTTCCTGCGCACCATCACCCGGCTCCCGCGGTTGCTGCCGGAGGCCGTCGTCGTCGGGCGGCGCCGGCACGCCGACCTCGCGACCGTCCCGGTGGACGCGCCTGTCGAGACCGGTGGACCCGAGCACGAGCTGACCGAGCCGGCCTGGCTGCGGGAGGCGTACGCCGGCTCGGGCGACCTGCTGCACGCCGACGCGCTCTCCTTCCGCCACGTGATCTCCGCGGCGGTGGCCTGCAGCCGCTGGTGGTTCGACCACGTCGGCGGCTTCGACGAGGGGTTCACGGCCTACGGCGGGGAGGACTGGGAGTGGGCCGCGCGCGCGTGGGAGGCCGGTGGCCTGCTGGCCCATGCCCCCGACGCGACCGTCTGGCACGACGGCCCCGATGCCGGCGTGGAGCCGCGGACCTGGGGAGCCGAGGGCACCGGCCACGCGAAGGACCTGGAGTCGCTCGCCGTCGCCGCGCGCGTCGGCGTCCCCGGGGTCACCACCCGGGCCCTCGACCTGGGCGCGGACGACGTCGTGGTGACGGTGTCACCCGGATTCGACCTCGCGGCCCTCGTCATCGCGCTCGACCCCCTGCTCCAGGCCGCGCCGACCGCGCGGCTGCTCCTCGGTGATGCGCACGCGGCGCTGCTGCCCGACGAGCGCCGCGTGCGTCCTCGCCCCGACGGCGACGGGGACGAGGTCCCCGACGCGGCGCTGCTGGACACGGCCGGGCGCTACCGGCGTCACGTCCACCTCCATGCGCCCGCCCACGCCACGCCCGCGACGTGGCACCGTCTGCTCTCCGACGTGGACCGCGCCGATGCCCCCGCACGGATCACGGTCGAGGACCTCGGCCGGCCGCTCCTCGAGGTGCGGTCGATGCGCGCGCTGCGCCGGGCCTCGCTGTGGGACCAGCCGGATCTTGCTGCCGCACAGCCGTTGTCCGCTGCGGCGATGGACATCACGCCGACCGGTTCCGGCGTGGCGGGCCTTCTGCTCAGGGCCGGGCTCGCGGGAGTGGACGGACCGCCTCGGTCGCGCGGTCAGAACGCGTAGGAGAACCGCTCGAGGTCGGCGGCGTGAGCGGTCTCGACGAGGGCGCGACCGGTGGCGTCGTACGCGCGCCAGTAGGCGCGCTCCCGGTCGGTGACGTTGGTGGGCGCCACCGTGAGGTCGAGGTCGAGGAGGCTGCGGAGGTCGTGCTCGAGGTGCTCCATGCGCAGCACGACGTCGGCCTCCTCGACGTGGCCGCGGTTGACGCGACGCTCGCCGGGTCCGTCGATGGCCAGCGCCAGCCACTCGTTGAACTCGAGCGTCACGGCATCCACGACGCGCCCGACGGCGCCGGGGGTGGAGTAGACCCAGGAGTCCGGCTGCCTCAGCTCGTGCACCCAGCGACGGCGGCTGCGTTCGTACTCCGCGACGTAGAAGTCGAACGGGTTGCGCGTCGTGGTCACCACGCGGAGGCCGTGGTCCGGCGCCAGGAGTCCGGCACCGACCAAGTCGGCGGCGGTCGCGTGCTTGGCGTCGATGCCGTCGACCCGTGTGGCGTCGGTGGCGGGAACCTCCACGACGCCACCCCGGTCGAGCAAGGCCACGCGCAGCGCCGTGCTGGCCGTGCCGGGTGCGGCCGTGAACAGCAGCCCCGACCCCGCGTCGAGCAACGCCATCAGCGGACCACGCCGACGACGAGGGGCAGTATCCGCACGGCAGGAGTCATGAGAACAGTCTCAAGGACGGCGACGGCGTTCTCGCTCGAGTGGGTCACGCGGATCGGCCAGTGATGTCCGACTCTGCGCAGCAGCCTGATGAGGCGCCGCTCGGGCGTGGCCAACAGGCGGCGAGAGCGCTACATCAGGCGGAGCGCTCGCTGTCGAGCCGTTCGAGGATCCATGAGCGGACGAGGGTCGAGGCAGGAAGGTGCTTCGCGGCGGCGACGCGCTGTACCTCGGCTTCCTCTTCGGCGCTGAGCCGCACCGAGTACACCTTCTGCCGGTTCGGCCGTCGGCCGGTCGTGCCGGAAGGGTAGGCGACGTCCTTGGTCTGCTCCGACTCCTCGCGCAGCTTCTCGGCCAGCGCTGGGTCAATCGCGTCCGCCATCATTGTCTCCTTGCTGGTAGAGCGTGAGGTCGCCATCTGCCATGACCTCCTGCATCCAGTCGGGCTCGACCCCCTCGGCATCGGGGTACCTGTCGCCACGTGAGCGGATGTACCGAGTCGCCTCGGGGTCCAACCGGATCTCCTTGGCCGCTCAACCAGTGGACGACGATGTACTACGCGCTGTTCTCTCGACTCAGACGCCGGCGACGTAGGCGGTCAGGAAGTGCACTCCGTGCCGGTCGAGGTTGCCGCGGGCCCGGTCGTAGTGCTCGGTGGTGCGCGGGTCGGCATGCCGGGCCAGGATCTGCGCGTCCCGCAGCGGGACGCCGGCATCCAGGGCGTTGGTGATCGCGGCGTGCCGCAACGAGTGCGGGGAGATGTGCCGAGGGATGCCTGCGGCCTTGGCGATACGGGCGACCATCCGGTACACGTCACGCCGGTCGATCGGGTTCTTGCTCTGCGGTCGCAGGATCAGCGACCCCTTGGTGCGTTGACCGCGGCAGGCCTCGAGGGCCCGCAGCACCGGGACGGTCACCGGCATCGTGGCCGGCGTGTTGCCCTTGCCGACAAGTCGCAACACGCGATGCCCGCGCAGGGTCTCGGCGTAGTCCTCGATCCGCACCGCCGCAGCCTCCGATGCGCGCAGCGCGTTGATCCCGAGCAGGAACGCGAGCGCACCGTGGTGAACGGAGATGGTCTGGGAGACCTGCAGGAAGCGGATCAGCTCGAGCCGGTCCAACCCCTGGGTCCGGGACTCGTCCCGGTGCACCTTCGGCAGCCGCGCGTAGACCGCTGGGTCGGCCGGGACCAGGCCGTCGATCTGCGCGAACCGGAAGAAACCGCGCACCCCGTGCATCATCGTCACGACCGAGGAGTCCATCAGTCCCCGTTCCCCCAGCCCACGGATGTACAGCTCGACGTGGGCGCGTTGGATGCCGACCAGCGGGTCCAGGCCGTGGCTCTCGCACCAGGAGAACCACTCCCGCAGATGGGACGAGTAGAGGCGGTGAGTTCGCCCCGTGTAGCGCGCCAGGAACGACACGGCGGCCAGCTGAGCGGGCGTCATCGACGAGGGTTGGAACGGAAGCAAAGCAGTGGGAGCAGACATGGGACACCTCACGCGGCGACCAGCTTGCGCCCACCCGCCCGCCGCGACAGCGGCCGGGCAATCGAACCCGGCGAAGGCTAGACCCGACACGCCGCTCTGAACAGTCCCGTCAGGCGGCGATGTGACGCACCGCTAGAGGTCCCATTCTGCGGAGGACGCACTTGTGCGCCTCGGCTCGGTGGTAGCAGCGCTCTGGTAATCGACGCGTTGGTGACCCTGGCCGCGTCGTCTGAAGCGGTTCCGGTGGCGCCCCGGGCTCTCGGAGGATTGCCGTCCGGCGGGGGAGTGGACGTCGTGTGTGATCAGCGTCCCCGGGCTCGGCCCCGTCGTGGCATGGACCCGCGCGCTCGGGAGGGGTCTCGTGCCTGCCTTGAGGGCGTACGGTCAGGTTCGCCGAGCCGCGATGCCACACCCGACGTCGCACTGCCGGTTACGCGACATCCCGATGAGAGGACCAAATCATGGCTGTCGACCGAGGACTGCTGGCGACGTTGAAGGCCAAGCCCGGCAAGGGGGATGAGCTGGGAGAGTTCTTGAGGAAGGGCCGGGAGCTGGCAGCTCAGGAGGATGGCACCGTCACTTGGTACGCGTTCCGACTCGACGACACGACGTACGGGATCTTCGACACCTTCGAGAGCGAAGACGCTCGTCAGGCCCACGTCAACGGCCAGATCCCGGCGGCACTTCAGGATGTCGCCTCAGACCTGCTGGCTGAGGATGCGGTGATCTCACCGATCGACGTGCTCGCGGTCAAGTAGAGATTCGCCCGCTCGGCTGGGTCGTCGCCCCTTGGCGGCGATAGACGCACCTAGTTCCTCGAGCCGGCTCGGCCAACCACCGCGACTCGCTAACCTCCCGGCATGAATGCCGCCGAAACCTCACGGTCATGGCCGGAAGAGGTTGACGCCTATCTGCTGAGCCGGAGTTGGATGATCGGAGCGCTCCACGAGTTACCTGCGGGCGTCCTGTGGGGCGCATACGGAGCAACTCCTGGTCAGTGCACAGAGATGATGGAGGGCCTTGAGGAGTTCGCACGACAGTGCGAGCGGCTCGGCCTTGGGGGACCACCGGGACTACATCGAACAGTGCCGATGGCACTTCGATCACTACCCGCATTACCTGAGCCGACGGCGACACTTCACCGACTACGCAACGTTCGTGCAGGATCTGAGTGGGCCCCTCCGAGTTGCCCCACCCTCCATCCCGATCAACATGCTCCGCTTCATCCGGTAACCGATGCGTTGTGACCGGTCGCTGACTAACGCTTGAGGCAGTCGTCTCGCGGCGGAGTGACGCATGTTGAGGCACCTGCTCATGCTGATGTGCGCTCTCTATGGCAGGTCGAGAGCGAGTTCGAGGGCGGTGTGCTGGTCTTCGGGCACGGTCCCGAGCCGGCAGGTCGGCATCGACCACGACGAACAGCGGGTCAGCGCACCGACTCGGAGTTGCCTTCCGCCTTCTCGCGGCACGCGACCACCACGTATCCGTCGCTGTCGGCGTCGAAGGTGGTCGACTGGATCGTGAGCCCAACGCTGTGCAACTGCGCCACAAGGTCTTCGTATCGGTAGGGCCAGATGGACAACCGCTCCGAGCTGGCGCGCACTGCCCCATTTGGCTCGATCTGGGCGACCACGATCTCGAGGAAGTGCTCCTGGTCCCACCGCGGCTCGATCTGCCAGTAGTAGCTAACGACCGCATCGCGGTCGTTGCGGCGGATGAGTCGATCGCGAACGTCCACCCGTGAGCCGGCGGAGCGCACGCGCTCCCAGTTGCGTGACGTGAGCACGAGGCGGCCGCCCGGAGTCAGCAGCCGCGACATGGCCCCCAGCGCGGTCATGCGCCCAGCCGCGCCCTCGGCGTGCCCGAGCGAGTTGCCGACGCAGAAAACCACATCAAACGTTGAGTCCTCCAGGTGGTCGGGCAGCTCCTCCCAGCTCGCGCGGAGGGCTCGAAGCGAGACACCCTGCTCGCTGGCGACCTGCTCGGTCCGACGAACCATCCCATCGCTGGCGTCTGCGGCGACCACATCAAGGCCGAGACTCGCGAGACCGACGGCGAGCTGCCCGGTTCCACACGCGCAGTCGAGGACGCGCGCTTCGGGTGGCAGAGAGCCCACGGCATCGCTGTAGTAGACCGCAGCTGCATCGGCGGGGGTCAGCTTGTCGTCCCCGATCAACCACTCGTACACGTCTGATAGCGCCCCATAACCAGTCACCGCTATCACCTCATCACTTGACGACTCACGGGTCAGATCGCGCCTGCGATTCATACCGTGCGGCCCCGCCCTGTGCCGGGCCCGTGGCAGCCAAGCATTGAACAGGACCCAACCACCGCTGGCCGCAGAAAGTCCACTGATTTCCAGTGCGCGCCACGAACGATGCTCAAGCCTCTGTCCCGTCCGTTCGTTGCTCGCACCGGATCCACGACGTCTTTGTCAGAGGTCATTCCGCCGGCGCTGGCTACGGGTGGACGCACTCATATGCCGCAATGAGCTAGGTCGGCTGGCGGCGATATGCAGCAGGGCCGTCGGCCTCAGAGCTTTCCTGCCTTGCCGATGAGGGGCGTCCAGAGAAGGGGAGGCGTGAGCGTCGGAGCTGGGGGCAACTCGGCAAGCGCGCCCACCTGTTAACCCAGTGGTACGACCCCACTGAGCAGGGTCTGCTCAAAGGCGCTCACTTGGTTCTCTGCCTGCTTGATACTGGCGAACTCAACTTGGAGTTGTCGGTGCATCGGCGTGTTGTACCAACGCTTCTTGCGCCAGTAGATGCGTGCGGCCCAATCCGATGACTGTCGCACTGCTCGCATATAGAAGAGGACGCCGACCGTTGCCTGGAAGAGGCCACCCCACCCGAAGTACATGACGATTCCGCCAAGGCGGACCGGGACCTTGCAGACCATGTACTCACGCGTCCCGATGGTGATCCAGTCACTCTGGGTCGGGCCCTCAGGGTCCTCTCGCTCGAAGGCGGCCGGACGCGCCTCTTCGAACACCTAAACCTCCCACGTCTTGGCCGGATTCACAGGATAGGTCCCCAAGGCCAGTGACCGCCGGCACTCCGCAAGTCATCTGCGTGGCCATCCGATCCGAGAAATCTTAGGTCCGCATGCCGCCCTCGAGCCGGTCGATAGGCGGCGGAGTGGGGCGGATCTCGAAGTGCCGAGGCGTGCCGCAGGTGGTCGGCCTGCGTTCAGCGCTTGGGAGGTGACGGCTGCCCCTCTGTTGGTCGGCTAGTGCAGGGCCCGCGTGGCTTCGGCGTGGATCTCGTGGGCGGCGGCGTCGAGCAGCGTGGAGTGGAGCTTCCACTGGTGCCAGTGCAGGGGGACGTCGAGGTGCTGGCCTGGGGCGAGGTCGACGAGCTGTCCGGCGGCCACGGCCGCGTGGGCGTGTTCCGCCGGGAGCATGGCCCAGCCGAGGCCGAGTCGTGTGGCGACGGCGAAGTCGGCCGAGGCGGGGACGAAGTGTTGGGGCGGGTTCAGGGTGCGGCGGGCGAGGCGGCGGGAGAACCGTTCCTGCAAGGTGTCCTTACGGTCGAAGTCCAGGCGTGGGGCGCGACCCAGTGCGGCGGCGGTCAGTCCGTCGGGGCACCAGCGGGCGGCGTAGGCGGGTGTGGCGTAGGCGCGGTAGCGCATCCGCCCCAAGGGGGTGGAGGTGCACCCCGGCACGGGGTTCGCGTCACCGGCCACGGCTGCCATCACGGCGCCGGAGGCCAGCAGGTCGGCGGTGTGGTCCTGGTCGTCGCGCACGAGGTCGAAGACGACCGGTTCGCGGGCGGCGACCCGCGCGAGCGGGGGGAGGATCCACGTCGCGAGCGAGTCCGCGTTGACGGCGATGGCCAGCGTGGTGGGCCGGTCATGCGTGGTCTCGGTGCCGAGCCGGCGCAGCGTCTCGTCCTCGAGCAGGGTCAGCTGCCGTCCCAGGCGCAGCAGGGCCTCGCCGGCTTCGGTGGCGCGCACCGGCTTGGAGCGGACCACGAGCACTCGGCCTACTCGCTGCTCGAGGGCCTTGATGCGCTGGCTGACCGCACTGGGGGTCAGGTGCAGCGACCGAGCGGCCGCGTCGAACGTGCCGTCCCGGACGACGGCGGTGAGCGTCTCGATCAGCTCGGAGGGGATCATCATCAATCAGCCTAATGGTTCTGAAGAATTCTGAACTGGTCTATGAACTCCCCTCGTCCCTACGCTCGCGTCATGAACTCACCCAACCTTGCCGCTGCTGCCGTGTCAGGCCTCGGGCTCGGCCTGGGTCTGATCGTCGCGATCGGCGCGCAAAACGCGTTCGTGCTGAGGCAGGGCATCCGCCGGGAGCACGTGCTGGTGGTGGTCGTGATCTGCATCGGATCCGACGCGGCCCTCATCGCCGCCGGTGTCGGTGGAGCCGGGGCACTCTTCACTAGCGCGCCGTGGCTGGTCGGTGTCGCGACCTGGGCCGGCGCGCTGTTCCTGCTGGCGTACGCGGCGATGGCGGCCGCGCGCGCGTGGCGAGGTCCCGCCCGCGAGGGGCAGGCACTCCGCGTCGACGCCGGCCCTGACGATCGCCCGATGCCGGACGTGGCGACCGGTGGCGTACCCGCGACGCACGTCGCGGGGGGCGGATCGGTCCCGTCGGCGGCCGCCGGGACGACCCTCACGGCGCAGGTGCCAGCCCCGTCCGCGCGGCGACCGCGCGGTCGCCTGGGTGTCGTGGCGACCACGCTGGCGCTGACCTGGCTCAACCCGCACGTCTACTTGGACACCGTCGTCCTGCTCGGCTCCGTCGGCTCGACCCACGGGCAGGCGCGATGGGCGTTCGCCGCCGGCGCCATCGCCGGGAGCACGCTGTGGTTCTCCAGCCTTGGGCTCGCCGCACGGGTCCTGGCTCCGGTCTTCGCGCGGCCACGCGCGTGGCGCATCCTCGACGGCATCATCGCTGCGGTCATGACGTGCATCGCGATCGCTCTCGTAGCCGGTGCCTGACGTGGTCGGCTTTCCAGCGCATCCACGGGTGGCGTCGCGGCAGCCCCCGAGCGAAGACACCGGCCAATGATCTGCTGCCAGTTCGTCTTCGCTCCCGGCGGGTACGACGAGGAGTTCCACCGCCTCGACCAGGAGATCGACGCCTACGCCCGCGCCCTGCCCGGATTCGTCAGCGCGCAGACGTGGACCGCTCCCGAGCGCGGCCTGGTCAACGCCATCTACTACTTCACCGACACGGCCTCGGTCCGAGAGCTCGCCCGCTTCCCCGCCCACCGAGAAGCCAAGGACCACGTCCACCGCTGGTACCAGGGCTACCAGGTCGTCATCAGCAACGTCACCGCCACCTACGGAGACGACCGACTCACCACCCACCCGTGAGCGCCCGCCGGTCACATCCACCCCACCGGCATCCCCGGACGGCTCGCGGCGGAATGCCGCAGGTAGCAAGGGGCCCTTCCAATCGCGCTGGCGACTTGGGACACTCGGCCATGGGGATGTCCGAGCCTGAGATTGCAGCACTGGTCGGGGTGGCCGTACTCCTGAACGGTCTCGGGGTACTGGCCTGGCGCCGAGGCGTGGTCGGCAGGTGGTTCATGTGGGGGCTCGGCCTTGCGCTGCTCGTGATTCCTGTCGACCCGATGCAACTGCCCGGCGTCAGTACAGCCGGATGCGTCGTCGCGCTTGCCCTCACCCCAGTCGGTCCCGTTGCTCTTCTTCGACATCGCGCGAATCACAAGGCGTTGCCAGCCCGCTAGCCGGGCGCTCTACGCGGCGGATCGACGCACAGGGCTGAGGTCACGGCCGCAGCCTCAAGAGATCCTTTCGAGGGTGAAGAAGATGAAGCCGATGAAGCGGGTCGGGTCGGTCTCGGAGTCCGGCAGCAGCTCGCGCGGGGTGTCCGGGGCCACCGGCGGTTCGCTGATCGCTGCGATCCTGAAGCTGGCGGCGGTGAACGCCTCCGACATCGCGCTCAGCGACCGGTACCAGATGGTCAGGGTGGCCGTGACGCCGTCGAAGTCGTACTCCTCGGCGTTCGGCACGGTCGCGAAGTAGTCGACGTCGGGGTACATCACCGGCGGGATGGTCGGGTGGTTGACCACCACGACCAGGCGACCGCCGGGCGTCAGCACCCGGGCCAGCTCGGACAGCGGCCGCGACCAGTCCTCGAGGTAGTGCAGCACCAGGACGGCCAGCGCGTCGTCGAACGCCCCGGACTCGTACGGGAGCGACTGCGTCAGGTCTGCCACCCGGAGGTCTGCCTCGGCCCCGAGCCGTTGCCGAGCGAGCGCGATCATCGCCGGGCTCGCGTCGAAGCCGGCCACGCGCGCGCCGCGCTTCAGGAGGTCGGCGACCAGCGGCCCGGAACCGCACCCGGCATCGAGGATGCGCCGCCCTGCGACGTCGCCCAGCAGGTCCAGCACGGCAGGGCGGGCGTACCACCGGTTGAACAGTCCGTGGTCGTTCGCCCGCGCGTACGCCTCGGCGAAGGCGTCGTAATGGTCGGGCTGCTGTTCGACGGTCTGGGGTTCGGGCGTCATGCCACGCCACTGTGCCAAACCACGTGGCGGGGGCGCGCACCTGCCGGGCACCAGTACTTGCGTGTCGAGAAGTGAACATGAGGTTCTGACGAGCAGTCGCCCGCGGGTATCCAGCCAATCCCCTAGCCTTCAGGCGGCGGGGAGACGCATCGTCGACTTCCACTCCCGCGAGGAGTCGAGACGACTTACTCTCCGGTCATGGATCCTCTTGATGACCTGCCCGAGGAGTTCCGTTCTGAAGTGATCGCGGCCGTGAGTGCGGCGCTCGAGGTGGACCTCGAGGCGGCAGAACACATCGTCCGGGCCTCGGAACCGATGTGGAACGCTCTCGAAGATGCAGGCGGCTTGGTCGACTCGTGGGGCGGCGGAGAGTTCTGTTATCTCTTCCCGAAGATGTGCGCGGCGCTCAAGGCCACCGCGACCTGACCCCTTCCGTTTGGTCTTGATGCAGACGTCGTAGTCAAGGCAGTCCGGCAGGCGGCGCAGTGACGCAGGCGGAAGCAGCCACTGCAGCTGTCGGCATGCACCCGCAGAGAGGCACCTAGGGCTTCTCGAGCGCCACGTCGTCTGCAATGTCTTCCATAGGAATCTCGACGTTCACCATGACCTGTCGGGCTTGGGCCGACTTGATCTCGTCACGCAGGGTGTCAGGGATGTCGACGACGACCAGTTCGATGCCGAACTGGTCGGCCGCCGAACGCACCCAACCGGTGATCGAGCCGCGAGCCTCTTCGCTGGCGAAGACAGCAATCGCTCGTGAGTTGCTCAATCGAGGGTCACGCTTGAGAAGAGCCAGTTTGAGGATGTCCTGGCTGATCTTCTTGATCTGCGCACCCCTGAGCTTGCCCTGCCTCGCGTACGCCTCAACCAAGATGCTCTCGTCGTCTGAGCAAGCATCCAGTCGGACGAAGCTGCCCCCGAGCACAGTCACTCGCTTTGGCTTCAGGGCGCCCTCGAGGCCGAGCTGTGCCGTCAGGGCTTCGACAATTGCGCTTTCTGCACTCCGCTGGACTGCTGAATCACTCAGGTGCTCACTCGTCATCGGCCGACCCTACGACGAGCCGGGCATCCAGGTGTGTGGTCCCCAGAGCTTCGACTTCGGCGCGGCCACGTCACCGAGGCGACACCTGCTGGCGGCGAAAGGACGCGCACCGCGGCACGGCTCCGCGCGTCAGAGCCGGCTGCGGGCTGAGCGCCCTGGCCAAATCCTTCGCGCATTACCTCGGTCCGACAACGACCTCACGGTTCCCCTCGGATTAGCCTTCCTTGATGACCGATGACGCGATCACAGATGCCGTCTTTCGAGGCGGCCTACGATGGAACGACCAGCTTGAATGACCCTCTTGCGGAGTACCAAGACCTGTCGTTCGACACCGATGCCGTCTTTCGCTACAAGCGGACGGTCGACAAGATCGAGCGCGTCAACGGCAAACTGTCGGTGGTCTACGAGTACCTGGGGCAAGTTGAGCAGTAGCTGGTAACGCGGCGGAAGGACGCCCGTGAGGTTGCTCGGTGGCGCGGCGTCCTCCGCGAGGCTCTGCCCTCCCGACCGCCACCTATGGCGTGTCGGCGCCGTGCGCCTAAGCCAAAGTCGTCCGACTCCCATCGGGATTCCAGACCTCGACTCGTCTCGTGTGTTGAGCGATATCGGGGACAGCGTTGATCACAGCGATCTCGGCGACCTCGCGTTTCGTGTCGAATACCGAGACTCGCTGCAGCGTGTTGCTGCCGCGGGTGTGGTTGACGTGTCGCACGGCGCCAGTGTTGATCGCGGCAAGTCGTTTGGTACCTGTGCTCTGTCAGCAGGGACCGGGTATCGAGGGTCAGCACAAGCCGTGGTTGGTCGGCATAGGCCGCGTGCAGGTCTTTCAAGCGCTTCGGCGTCGGCGCAAAGAAGACATGCCGGTTGAGCTGCTCGAGCCAATCCGGGACGGTCATGTCGGTCAGGGCGCGCTCGAGCATCGTGACGTTCAAGGGGTGTTGGTCGCGTAGGTATGCGACGCCGTACACGGGGTGCCACAAGGGGACGGTCGCCGAGCGGCGCTCACGCAGGAGGCGGTGGCGTTGGCCCAGTGGAACCCCCCATCGCTCGAGGAGGGCAGCGACGCTGAGCAGCCCGTGCTCCTTGATGCTCGGCCAAGCATCCGGTCCGTGGGCCAGGTGGTAGCACCTCGGATAGCGAGATGAGAACTCGTCGTCCTGCATCTGCGCGCCCCCTTCACTTGCCCGCACTGAGTGCCGAGCCTAGGTCCGGGCCGGCTCAGGACCGAAGGGGCTTAGGCCTCTGGCAAGGGCAAGCGAGTAGGTTGCCGGGTTCTCGCGGCGGTAGGACGCGGACCAACGTCGTTCTCATCTGCCGAGCAGAAGACCCTTGTCGGGCAGAGGTCGGAGCTAGCCGGTGCCTGGCGGGACGTGTCCGGTGGGCGGCGGTGAACGCGAGGATGTCGCCGCTGGCCGCAGCGACCTCGGCCTTGTCGCACCCCCCCGCTGTACATCCTTACTTGGATTGCCGGGCGGCGTTGTGGCCACAGCCGACGGATCCGGTTGGGTGGTTCCTGCGCTGTGCGGTCAGGACGCGTCGTCGAAGCCGGCGGCGGCCACGGCTTGCGCGATTCGCTCATGGCCGGCGCGGGTTGGGTGGATTCCACCGATGCTCGATGGTTGGGTGCCGTCAGGCCCGTTGATCGAGGGTAGGAGGTCAACGCAGCGCACCGATCGGGCCTGGGCCAGTACGCAGATCGTCGCATCGAGCTTCCGGATGGCCTTGGAGTAGATCTTGACCATTGCTTGTTCGTTGGCGGAGGTGTCGGCGTAGCCCCACGCCTCCGCGGGTGAGTCCTCGAGCAGGGTGTTGGCGTACGTGACGACCCGGATCCCGTTGGGAGACCCGCCGCGGAGGGTGAGCACCTCGTCAAGAATGGAGCCGAGGTTGTCCTCGACGCGTCCTCGGCCCGCCTCGAGGCACGTGGCGGCGTCAGCGAAGGTGCACGGGCCTTGCCAGTCGTTGTTGCCGACCTGGATGACCACCATGCTCGCCGTGGTGACCAGGTCGCGGGTGGTGGGATGCCCTGCACCTCGCGCAGCAGGTCGGCGCTGGTCACGTTGTCGTTGCTGGCGCGGTTGACCGCCGCGACGGGATGCCCGAGCGCGGTGGTGGCGAGGTCGGCGAGTACCAGCACGTAGCTGCGACAGTTCGGGTCCTGCTGGCACGGGCCACCGGCACCGGGCACGGAGTCGCCCAGCCCCAGGACGAAGGGACCGCTCGGCGCACCGGTGGCACTTGGGGATGCCGCAGTTGCCGCCGTGGTCGTCGAGGCGAGGGCGCCGCTCGTCACCGTGGCCGGGGGCGAGCCGGCCCCGCAGCCGGCGGACGCAACCACCGCGGCGACAGCGGCAGCGGTGCACGCCGCGACGGCGCGGGAGTGAGCCACGGCGAGAATCGTCCTCAACCCCGGAGTGCGCGGTCACTGGCCCGATCGAGCCATTGCCCTGCGGGGATACTCCGAGGTCGGCCGTCCGCGAATCGCCAAGTGGCCGCACTGAAACGTCCGGATCTGCCGCGAGTAGGACGGTCGTCACGCGACGGTGTGACTCAGGCTCGGCGACCGCATCGATGCGACGGCTCGGCGTTGAAGGCAGACTGCGAAAGAGTGGCAACCATTGAGGATGTCTGGCCAAGGATCGAGCGGCACGCTGGTGGCGAGTTCAAGACCGTGACCGGGCTTCGGTTCACCTATCGGGCGCCAGGGCAGTTCATCCGGGTGTCCCGCGAGGGGCGCGAGATCAACCGCGTCCTGTCTCGTACCAACTTCGCGAAGGCGCTGCCGAGCATGCCGGCGAGCAATCCGAGCCAGCTCAAGGGCCGACAAGGATCCGCCTACGTCTGTGCAATCCTCATGGACCCACGCATTCGTCAGTCTGACTGGTGAGCCCTGTTGCGCGGCGAGGGCGGCTCACCACGCGCGGCCGCGACGTCATACGGAGTTGTCCTCATGGAGTGGTCGAGAACCGGGCTGAGGGCGGCGGGATTCGAGGGCTTCGTGACCTTAGAGTCCCTTCCCCAGGCAGCAGTGCCCAGGTCCGCCGGGGTCTACGTCGTGATTCGCGAGAGTGTCGGCGCTCCGCGGTTTCGTGCCACCAGCAGGGCCGGGTGCTTCAAGGGGAAGGGCCCGTCAGTGGATGTGACGACGCTCGAGCGCGCTTGGGTGTCGGGCGCCTCAATCCTCTACATCGGGAAGGCCTCGGCCGGATCTTCCGGGCGTCGCGGACTCGCGAAGCGCCTCAGCGAGTGCAGACGCCACGGTGAGGGCGAGCCGGTGGGACACTGGGGCGGCCGGTACATCTGGCAGCTGCAGGACAGCGACGATCTCCTCGTCGCCTGGCGCGAGACTCCCAATGTCGACCCCGAAGATGTTGAATCAGAGCTCATAACCAGCTTCGGCGCTGAGTGGGGAACCCGGCCGTTCGCCAACCGCAAGGTCGGTCGCACCGTTCGGCCCGGGTAACTCTGCTCGCGGCGAAAAGCAGCACGGACGCCACTGCCGAATGGGGATCCTGCACTACGGCTCCCTGACCCGACCTCTGCACTGACCTGCTTCGCGAGGCACCCCTGTTGCTAGAGGACGTCGTCGGGGTTAGATACGGGGATGGCGAACCTTACGACGGCGATGAAGGACGAGGCCAGCGCGGTCTGGCAAGCGCGAGAAGCTGCCGCCGTCCGCGTCCACTCGATGATCCTCCCTCAGATCAACCGTTTCGAGATCGATCTGGGAGTGCCGATGACACAGATCCCAGCCTGGGGGAACTTTGGTGCGCCAGGCTTCCACATTCAGGCGAGCCCGCTGATTGGACAGTCGTCGGCCGACTATCTAGCCAAACTGGACTACTTCTCCTGGCAAGCGATGAACAACGTTAGCCATTACGTCGACCTCGAACCGACCTTCTTGCCCACCCCGTTTCCGCTCGAAGCGCTTCAGGACTACAACAACTCACCTATCCCCGACATAGATCTCGGGATGGAGGCCTTCACGCTCTATATGCGGGCAAAGAGGGGGCCAGCGAAGGGCACGCTCATCGGTGGCCCAGGTCAGGGAACGCACTCCTACACAGCTCCACCCAACAACTGGCAAAGTGATCATGCAGTGGACATCGGCCTGCCTGAAGGCACTCCAATCCTCGCGGTAGCCGATGGGAAGGTCTGCTCTGGATGCGGGTTTGGCGAGCACGGAGGAGGCCCTCGTTTTCAGGGCGAGCGTCTCACTCTCAACTACGGAACCGGATTAGCCAGAAGCGCCTACTACGCCCACTTAAGCAAGATCATTGTGCGGCCAGGGCAGTCCGTACGACGGGGGCAGGTGCTCGGGTACTCGGGACGTGCCAACGGCGTTGACCACTTGCACTTCGCCACCGACCGTTTTGATCCACTTAAGATCGTCAAGTCCTCTCGCGTCAGGCCGTGGAAGGGCACGCTCTGAGTACACATAGGGTGGGAAACACAGCCAATGCGGGACCCGGAGCGATTCCCATATGGGCCCCAGGCGGACCGATGCTCCCAAAGGGGCGGGAACGCGCGTGGTCACAGCCACCGGCCGACTGCGTCTGCAGGCGGCGGTGTGGGTCACATCTACACACGCCGTTCCGTTTCGATCCACTCCGCGTTGAGGGCGACCTCGTCGGCTCGTGAGGTGTGCAGGTCGGTCGCGAAGTCCGTCCCCGAGGATTGCGTGCCGACAGGTGCAGAAGGACGGATGCGCTCGCTAGGTGTGACTCTGGCGTCAGTCCGTTCTGGCGAGGATGCCAATTGAGCAATCGTCGTCGGTTCCCTCGCGAACCTGAAGGTCCATGATTCGCTTGAGTTCCTTCTTGTGCGCAGGATTGGCGACGGGGTAGATGGGGGCTTCGGATACGATTCGGAGGAGGGTCCTGCAAGCTCTCGCTAAAGCACGGCTCTCGTAGTTGTACAGGCTGTCTGCTGTGCCGTCCGACATCAGGATGAAGCCGGAGTAGTCCTCGATCTCGCCGCTAACGACCTGCATCGAGGAAGCCGCGTCCCTCGACGTAACGAAGGTTGTCACATTGGCAAACTCACCATTGTCGGGGAGGGTGACAACTTCGAGTTCCATGTTGCGCTCGGCTCCAATGACTCCGTCCCCAATCTGCACCGCGACGAAGAAGCGCTCGGTGACAGCCACGCAGAGGAACGTGGATGCGAGATCCTTTATGTCGCATCCCAGTCGAGCCGCCGCCTTCGTTAGTTCCTCGACGAGGTATCCGTGAAGCGCGCCTGCGTCGAGACTCGGAGTCGACGCCTGTCCGGAGCTGAGAAGCTCGATCGCGAAGTTGCACCCCGCATTGACGACTACCTGTGCGCCATGCTCTGAGAACTTGGCCGACCCGGCGCCGTCCGCGATGCATAGAACCTTCACGCCGTTCCGGGACTTATACTGGAACCGATCTTGACCTGGCTTGCCGTCCAGCACATGGCTCTTGCCGCGCACCTGGTAGGCATACTCGCGCCACTTTCCTCGCATCAAGATCAGCCTTGAAACATCTCTTTGTAGTTTCTGTACTTGTCGAGCTTGCCAGGGGAAACGGTGTGCTTGAGGGCCTCGACAGGAACCAGCTCCTCGATGTCCTCGGGCTCAATCTCGGGACCTGCCTCAGACCCCTCGGACGCCGACCTCGACATGGAGTCCGAGAGAACCTTGAAGAACTCGCGGAAGCTCGAAAGGCTCTCCAACTGGAGTGGCGGAATCTCGGGGCTGAAGTCGACGAGGGTTTCCCAGTCAAGTACGCCGTCAACGCCGTCGCCGATTGCGATAGTGATGACGGTCAACTTCTTCTGGTGGGCCATCTCCTGGACCTGCTTGATTACGGCGGGTTGCTCCTCAACCCCGACGTTGGAATCGCCGTCCGTCATCAGGACAAGCGTCGGGCGAGCAGCACGGCGGCCCCCCGCTGCCTGCTTGTAGTACTCGCGCCTCTTTGCCAGCAACTCAAGGGCATCGCGTACCGCGCCGCTGATGTTCGTCCCGTCTCCCGTCAACTCAAGTCGAAAGTCTCGATCGACTCGATCAATGCTGGAGAAGGGCTGGACCACATCGGCCGTGCCACTGAACGCGATCAGGCACAAGTCAGCCCCGTATCGAGTACGCGGGTCGGCCTCAATGTCGCGGTAGAACTTCTTGAGAGCTGTCTCAAGGTCGGGCTTCTTGGTGCCCTCGCCCATGGACCCACTGCGGTCCACGCAGATGGCGATGGGGATCAGCTTCGAGCGATTGTTCGCCATGTCCTCATCGAGGATCTTGGTGCGCGCCATGGGCGTTCCCCTTTCTCGCAGGCCTTCCTGCGCTCGTTACAGATTCTTGAACCATCGCGCGATCCTCTGGCCAAGGGTCTCCGACGGCGTGGTTGGGGCCCGCCTGGTGGTGCCGGTGGACTTCGGCGTGGTCGTTGGCCTAGTGGTCGTGGAGGCTTTGGCCGCTGACTTCGGAACGCATTCCGCGGGGTAGGTTCCTCTAGGGCCCGTCTTGTGGGTTGTGGGGATGCTTATGTGGTTCCGCTCGTGCCACTCGACATTGCCGTGGGTGATGAACGGCTTTCCGCAGCGCTCGCACAGTCGGGTGGGGTCTAGTGACTCCCGCCGCGCACTACGACATGACCAGCAGAGCCCGGCTTCTAGCGATTCTGGCTCTCGTGCCTCGCCGCAGCTCTGGCAGTGCGGGAGACACTCATTGCAGGCCGAAGGGGTGCGGAACTCCTTGTCGGGACCGTCGCCGACGCTGTACTGAGCAATCGACTTCTGCCGGCCGCACTGAGGGCAGCCGAGCAGCTTCGCACCGCCCTCCGCCTTGCGGCGGATGGGGAAGATCTCCAGTGACTGCGGATCGACGTAGCGATTGTTGAGGTTCTTCTTGAAGTCTTCGAACGCACTGATCCATTCCTCAACGGTGACACGCTGGGCGGGTTGATACCGCGATCCATCGCGGTGGAAGGAGTTCCAGAAAAGCCCTTTGAGTTGGTACGAAAGGTGGCTCCACACGTAAAGCCACCGTAGGGGTGGCTGTAGATCTCTCTCGGACTTGCCTTCAAACCCATACGGGAAGAGGCCAGACTTGATGTTCTGGATCGTGTCGTCCGAGCCGCTGTTCTCGTAGGGGAACGTGCCGGTCATCATGATCATGAACAGCATGACCGCGACCGCGAAGTATTCGTGCTCGATGGACCGTAGCCCTTGGACGCCGCCGAGGATTTCCGGCGCCGTGAACTCGTCCCACCCCACGGGGCACGGGTAGCCCTCAATCTGGACTGAGTCGATGTCAATGATCCAGGCGTCCTTCTGGTTGCCCAGCATGACGTTGTTCGGGTTGATGTCACCAATGAGGATGTTGAGGTCGTGCAGCGACTTCACCCTCTTGAGGAAGGACAGGCAGACGTCTATGAGGTCGCGGCGGGTCCAGCCCGGGTACAGGCGGTCGAGCTCTTGGGGGATGAAGATGGTGTCGTTGAGCACATGTGCGTCTTGTGCGCGGCGCATCGTGAAGCCGACGAACTCACCCTCGAAACTCACTGTGGACTCAGGAAAGCAGATGCCAGCGAGCCACACCTTGTGTTGAACCATGAGTTCAACCTTCTGCTTGCGGTGTGTGGTGACCTTGCCCTTCTTGAAGATCTTTGCGACGAGGTGGGGCTCTTCCTCGATCTCGTAAACGCTTCCTTCCTTGCCGCGAGAGATGCGCTCGCCGAGCACCAAGTGACCACTCACTCCGGGACGTTCGAAGCTTGCCTCATCACCTTCGCCCGGGAAACTCCGCACCGCCAAGGCCTCATCCGGCGGCCTGAGTGCAGTGGATGGAGCGAAGGGCGTTGCTGGTGCTTCACGTCTGCGACTGGAAGCCCTCCTGACTTGGGCCGTCCGCTTTGGCTTCGGGTGTACGCCGAAGGCACTCGGCCATTCTTTGAGCACCCCAGACAGTCGGTCGTATTCATCGGCCTTGCCAGGCTTGTCGGCAAGCAACCTCTTCTTGCTCATGCCCTTGGCAAGCATGAATGCAGGGTTCTCAACTTCGACCAGTCCGTCCGAGGTTGCCGCACCAGCAGCGTGAGAACTGTCTTCTCTCTTGCCGAGAAGTCGCACTTCGAGCTTCACGGTGATGTCAGCTGTCAAGAACAGGACTTCCCAGCCCATCTCGGATGCGACCCTGGCGATCGTGGTGAACTCGGGGTCAGCGTCGAAGTCTTTGAAGCCTCCGAAGTCGGTCGTCGCGAACCCATCGCTGACGAGATCCTCAACCAGGTCTTTCGCTTGCTTCGCGCGCTTGGCCAACTCAGGGTCTTTCCGCACACGCCAAGGGGAGGTTTGGTTGGTCAGTTCGTTGAGGACTGCCTTCGGGATCACCAGCGGATTCTTCTCGAGCTTCTCTGCGCAGTTCATCACCAACTGTGGAACGCCGCCCGCGTAGCCCTCCCGGCTCTCCAGGAGCGCCGACGTGTCAACGACGATCCTGCGATTTCCCGTGAGGTACTCCCTCGGATCGAGCATTTGTACATCGAGTGTGCTTTCGCTGCCGTCCGCCATCCCTGAAGACTCAGTTCGTGTTTCCGGGCAGCGGAGTTGCCCACGGCTCATCCAGAGCCCCGGCGCCGCCTGCGTCAAATGGGGACTCGGGCGGAATGTCGATGAGGGGTGGCGTCACGACTGGGGGTGGCTCGGGCTCATGCTCGGACTCCGCGGCGCCCGGGCGAGGCTTCTGCTTGTTCCGCGTGACGACGATCTCCGGTTGCTCCACCGAGTTCCCGCTGACGTCATGCATCGCACTCTTGATCCGGTCGATTAAGTCCTTCTTCTTGCTGTCGATGGCAACGCCCGAGTCCTCACCGAGAATGTAGTCGCGGTACTCCTTGATCAGGCTCCTGATGACGACGTGCTTGAAGTTCTCCTCGTCCTTTCGATACAGGAAGTCGTTGAAGAAGGCAATGCTGACCGAAAGGTATTCGTGGAACCTGTCGTCGTGCTGCAGGAGCGAGCCTCGGATGGCGTCGTTCGCTTCGGTGGCGATACGAGTCAGGTAGTCGCGGAGCCGGCCGAGTTGGTGCTCATAGTTGCCGACCACGCCAAGCACTTCGCGAATGTTCTCCCGCTCCGGATTCTTCGCACCGGGATTGACCAAGAAGGTTTCCCGCGGGTTGGAGAGTTCCTTGAGGTGATTAGAAATCTGCAGGAAGACGTTGTTGCGGAAGCTGAACTTGACGTCCTTCAGAAGCGCAAGTGCTGAGTCCAAGTCGTCGTCCTGAACGGTGCCGGCAAACTCAACGGAAAGGCGGTCAATCACGACATCCGGATCATCATCGGGGGCGACTTGGAGTTTCCTATCTAGGTCACCGGTGTTGTCGAAGAAGATGCGGATGATGTCGTTCTTGAACTGCGTGACTTGATCGTCGTAGAACACGTCCAGCCCGCTGTACTGGGCGATGATCTCCCGCCGAAGCCGCTGGGCCTCGTTGCGGTACCAGTTGTAGTAGTCCTTCTGGCCGCGTGCTGCTGACTCCCACTCGTCTTGCCCCATGAAGAATCCGTCTTGGATCCAAGCGTCTGACTGATCGTGGATCCTGGCGACGTCCGCGTCGAAGGCCACGTACCAGTCGCTGTGCTCGTCGGCTTGGTCGTCCAGTTTCTTCTGGAAGATGTTGTATTCGTGGATCAGGCCGCTAGCGATGCGGTTGATCTGCTTTAGAACTACGGCCGCGGGAATCGGGATCAGGCGGAGGAGGTGTGTCAGTGTGCGGTTCAGTTCCGCCAGCGTTCCGGTCACGTCGGCCTCGCTGGCTTCGCTGGCCAGCGCGTAAGCGAAGACCTCTTGGTCCATCGTCGGCAGTCGATCGCTCACGCGCTGCAAGAGGGAGTCAAATAGGTCTGCCACAGACAAGTCGTCGATGGCCGTGTATTCGAGCACCTCGATGCGGTCCGAGCTTGCGCTGTTGATCTTGCGCTCGAAGTCGTCCTTGAGGGTCTCGACAGTCTCGCTCAGACCCTCGGTGACATTGATGCCAGCGGTGATCAGGTCGCCGCGTCGCTTGATGCCAGGCTGGATGCGTCGGAGATGGTCGATGTTGCTCGCGATGCCTTGCTTTGCATAGCCCTCTGCGTCTGTGGGACGCATGATGGGGAAGATCTGGTCGACGCCGTCCTCAAGACCATGCAGGTGCATGTCGGCAACCGACTCGCCGATCTCGCCAAGCCCGGGGAGGTCGACGAGACCAATCTTTAGGCCTTCGATCCGGGGGAATGGGCAGAAGATCTTCACCGACTTGACCGCGATGTAGGAGCGGTTCGGTGGAGTGCCGGTCGACTTCTGCGCGTCGAGGTCCTCCTTGGTCGGGTATGCAACGTAGCTGCGGAGGTCACCAAGGGCGACCTGCTTCATGCTGCCGGTGAGGAGGGACTCATAGGTGCTGAGGCTCCTCTGCGCGTCGAGCAGTCTGCTCAAACTGTCGGTGCTGACCGAGTCGACGTTTGTCCCGAGCGTCTCGGGGAATTTGGCCGTCCGCAGGCCAGCCAGGGTGTCGACCGCCAGCGGCGTGTCGAGGTGCCTGTTGACGATCTCAAGCAGAGGCTGAACGTACTCAGTGACGAATGTCTTCTGGTCGCGGAACGTCACCTCGGCGCGTTCGTCGGCACTGTTGAAGATCTCCGACCGCACGGCTGTCACGGGGAGGCCCTTGCCGGTGGGGATCTGCGTGTCCGTCAGGCCAGAGAACTTCTGGAGGGTCGTGGACTTGCCTACGCGAGCCTCACCGGACACGCCTATGTTGACGGTGTCCCTGCTGAACCGCACCCGGAGCGCTTCCAGGGCCTCTTCGCGAGTACCGAACGAGGCGAGCAGTCGGTTCAGGTCGTCGATCGCGCCTTCGATGCGCTGGAGGGCGTCCTGGTCCGCCTCCATCTGCTTGAGCTCAGCGAGCAGTGAGAGGAGGTGCTCGACATCGCCCTTGCGGCGTGCGGCGTGGTCGACCTCGCGTTGAACGGCGGGGAGAAGCCCTCGGCGAGTAGCCAAGATGCTGTCGACGCGCTCGACGAGCACGCGCAACTGCTCGCTGTTGGTACTCAAGATGCCTCCCGCTCGAAACGTTGAGGCAAGTCTGGCAGTGAGGTACGACACTTACCGGTTCGACCGGCCCTTATGGCGCCAGGGCCGCGCGAACTGCCTCCGTACGTTGCCATAGGAACTTCCTCTCCACCTAGGCAACTCGGTCCACGGATGACGTACGTGCACGGCCTAGCTCACGCTCAAGTCTATTGATTTCGTGTGCGACCTCGTGTGCGACCTCGGGCCGTCAGTGCGCCTTGACCTGGACTCCCGCCAGAGCCCGCACTTCAGACGCTGAGAAGCGTCGATGCCCTCCCCTCCCAACGTTCGAATCGAGCTCAGCTTCCCCTTGCGGCCAGCACGCACGTGTCGGTCGCTCGACCATTTGCATATTGCGTGGGGAGGAGCCCCTTCTGGGCGGTGTGACGCGGGCTGCGTGCGTCAGGGGAGAGGCAAGACCAGCGTCGCGTGGCCGTTCTCGCTATGAGCTGGGCGGGCCCTGACGGTTGGGGCGGCTGATCGTGGATGATCTGTCCCGTGCAGCGGATTCCGGTGGTGCTCGATGTCGACACGGGCGTCGATGACGCCTGCGCCCTCCTCCTCGCGGCTCTCCATCCGGGGCTCGATGTGCGGGCGGTGACGTGCGTCGGCGGCAACGCGCCGCTGGCCGACGTCGTGCGCAACACCCTGCTCGTCCTCGAGACCGCCAACAGGACCGACGTCCCGGTCGGCGTGGGCGCGTCCCGGCCGCTGCTCGAGCAGCCGGTCGACGCCCGCCACGTCCACGGCTCCGACGGGATGGCCGACCTCGGGATGCCGGCGCCGACCCTGCAGCCGGACGCCCGCATCGCCATCGACCTCCTGCGCGACACCATCGCCGCAACGGCCGACGCCGGCGAGCCGGTCACCCTCGTCCCGCTCGCCCCGATGACGAACATCGCCCTCCTGGCGCGCGTGCATCCCGAGGCCTTCGCGCGGATCGGCCGCATCGTCTTCATGGGCGGCGGCGCGAACGTCAGCAACGCGACGGCCGCCGCCGAGTTCAACGTCTTCCACGACCCCGAGGCCGCCGCCGTCGTCCTCGACGCCTGCGCCGCCCACGAGGTGCCCATCGCGATGTACGGCCTCGACGTCTTCTACGACCCCAAGGTCACCGACGCGGACGTCGAGCGGCTGCGCACCGTCGGCACTCCGGTGGCGCGGCTCGCCGCCGACCTCGTCTCCTTCCACCACCGGCGCTTCGCCAACGACGGCGCGACGATCGGCGACGCCGGTGCGGTGGCGATGCTCCTCGCCCCCGACGCCGTGCGCACCGAGCGGCGGCCCGTCCGCGTCGAGCTGTCGGGCACGTGGACGCGCGGGCGGACCATCGTCGACACCCGCGACTGGAGCGGCGACATGGCGCACGACCCCCACGGCGTCTCGCCCGCGATGGTCGACGTCGCGCTGGCCATCGACGGCCCGCGGGTCGCCCAGCTCTGGCTCGACACCGTGGGAGGGGAGGCCCGATGACCGGCCGCGTGCTCGTCCTCGGCTCGCTCAACGTCGACCTCGTGACCCGGGTCGAGTCCCACCCCCGCCCCGGCGAGACCGTCCTCGGTGAGGGCCTGAGCCGGCTCGCCGGCGGCAAGGGCGCCAACCAGGCCGTCGCCGCTGCGGCAGCCGGCGCCGACGTCGCGATGGTCGGCTGCGTCGGCGACGACGACGGCGGCCGCGCCTACCGCGAGCGGCTCGCCCGCCTCGGTGTCGACGTCGAGGGCGTGCGCGTCGTCGAGGGCGCGACCTCCGGCCACGCGCTGATCCAGGTCTCCGACGACGGCGAGAACTCCATCGTCGTCGTCCCCGGGGCCAACGACGAGGTCGGCGCCGCCGAGGTCGGCGCCATCCGCACGCTCGGCGAGGGCGACGTCCTCGTCCTCCAGCTCGAGGTGCCGGTGCCGGTCGTCTGCGAGGCCGCCCGTGTCGCCGCCGGCCGCGGCGCCCGGGTCGTGCTCAACGTCGCCCCGTGGTCCTCGCTCCCCGCCGACGTCATCGCCCTCGGCGACCCCGTCGTCGCCAACGAGCTCGAGATGCAGGCGCTCGCCGAGGCCGGCGCCGAGCCGGCCTCGCTGCTCGTCACGTTCGGGGCCAACGGCGCCTCGTGGGACGGCGTGACGATGCCGGCCCACCCGGTCGAGGGCGGCGCCGTCGACACGACCGGCGCCGGCGACGCGTTCGTCGGGGCCCTCGCCGCGGCCCTGGCGCGCGGTGCCACGCGCGAGGAGGCGCTCGACGCGGCCCTCGCCGCAGGGTCCGCCGCCGTCGCCCGCGAGGGCGCCCAGCCCGACCCCTACCTGTGAGTAACCTCGCGCGTCACGGAGCCTCCGAACGCTGCTGACGCCGTGTCATGGTGACGCCATGGCCGCCACCGACGCCGTCCGCACCGCCGACCCGACCCGTCGCGTCCCGCCCGCCCTGGACGCCGACCCCGCCGCCCTGCGCGCCGTCCTCGACGGGCCGCACGCGGCCGTCCGCGACGAGGTGCGCGCCGCGCTGGCCGAGCACACCGACCTGCTCGACGAGCAGCGCGACCTGCCCCGCGCCGAGCTGCGCCGCCGGGTGCGCGACCTCGTCGTCGAGATCGGCGAGCGCGGCCAGGCCGCCCACGGCTTCCCCCGCTCGGTGGGCGGCGGCGGCGACATCGGCGCGTCCATCGCCGCCTTCGAGACCCTCGCCTACGGTGACCTGTCCGTCGTCGTGAAGTCCGGGGTGCAGTTCGGCCTCTTCGGCGGCGCGGTGCTCCAGCTCGGTACGCGCGCCCACCACGAGCGCTACCTGCCCGACATCCTCTCGGGCCGCCTGCTCGGCTGCTTCGCGATGACCGAGACCGGCCACGGCAGCAACGTCCAGGCGCTCGGCACCACCGCCACCTACGACCCCGCCGCCGACGAGATCGTCGTCCGCACCCCCGACGACGCCTCGCGCAAGGACTACATCGGCAACGCCGCGGAGGACGGCGAGCTCGCGGTCGTCTTCGCGCAGCTCGAGGTGGGCGGCGAGGCCCACGGCGTCCACGCGGTGCTCGTCCCGATCCGCCGCGACGGCGCGGTCCTGCCCGGCGTGCGGGTCGAGGACTGCGGCACCAAGCTCGGGCTCGAGGGCGTCGACAACGGGCGCCTCTGGTTCGACGACGTGCGCGTCCCGCGCGCCAACCTCCTCGACCGGTTCGCGCAGATCGACGACGACGGCACCTACCGCTCGAGCATCGAGAACCCGAACCGGCGCTTCTTCACGATGCTCGGCACGCTCGTCCAGGGCCGGGTCAGCGTCGGCGGGGGAGCGCTCGCGGCATCCAAGGTGGCCCTCGAGATCGCCGTCCGCTACGGGCTGCGCCGCCGCCAGTTCGAGGCCCCCGGCACCGAGGAGGAGACGCTGCTCCTCGACTACGGGATGCACCAGCGCCGGCTGCTGCCGCTCGTCGCCCGCGCCTACGCGCTGAGCGCCGCGCAGCAGGAGGTCGCGCGGCAGCTGCACGAGGTCTTCTCGCCGGACACCCCCGAGGCGCCCGAGCGCGACGTCCGCGCCCTCGAGTCGCGCGCCGCCGGCCAGAAGGCGCTCGCCACCTGGCACGCGACGGACGCCATCCAGGAGTGCCGCGAGGCCTGCGGTGGCGCCGGCTACCTGTCGGCCAACCGGTTCGCGGCGCTCAAGGCCGACACCGACGTCTTCACGACGTTCGAGGGCGACAACCACGTCCTGCTCCAGCTCGTCGCCAAGGGCCTGCTCACCGACTACTCCTCCTCCTTCGAGGACCTCGACCAGCGCGGGATGGTCCGCTTCGTCGCCGGGCTGGCGGTCGACACCGTCGTCGAGCGCACCGCGGCGCACCAGCTGCTCGAGCGCATCCGGGACGTGCTGCCCGGGAGCCGCGAGGGTGCCGACACCGATGCCGGGCTGCTCGACCCCGACTACCACCTGGCGATGCTGCGCTTCCGCGAGGAGCACCAGGTCTCCGGGGTCGCGCGGCGGCTCAAGGCCGGGGTCGACGCGGGCCGACCTCCGGGCGAGGTCTTCAACGACGTCCAGGACCACGTCATCGCCGCGGCCCGGTCGCACGTCGAGCGGCTCGTCGTCGAGGCCTTCGTCGCGCAGGTGCGGGCCCAGCCGCCCGGGCCGACGCGCGAGGTGCTCGGGGCGCTGTGCGACCTCCACGCGCTCGTGACCATCGAGGCCGACCGCGGCTGGTTCCTCGAGCACGGCCGGCTTTCGGCGCCGCGCTCGAAGGCCATCACGCGCGAGGTGACGGGGCTGCTGCGTCGCCTGCGTCCGGTCGCGCTCGAGCTCGTCGAGGCGTTCGGCATCCCGCCGGAGGTCCTCGGCGCGCGCGACCTCGTCGGCCCCTGACCCGCCTCAGCCGGCGGGCGCTGCGGGCGGGGCGGCTGGCTCGACGACGATCGCCGTCTGCCGTCCCGCGACCCGCGTGAGGACGACGGTCGCCTGCGCCCCGTCGCCGGCGCCGCGCCCGATGCGCAGCTGCCGCCGCAGCTCGTCGTCGTCCAGCCTGACCCCGCGCTTCTTGATCGTCAGCCCGGTCACGCCGTGCTGCTTGATCCAGGCCCGCAGCGTCTTGACGGTGAAGGGCATCGACTCGAGCACCGCGTACCGCCGCGCGTACGGCAGGTCGACCTCGGCGTCCGAGAGGACGTACCCGAGCCCGGTGTCGACCTCGACCCCGAGCGTCGCCCCGGTGACGGCGCCGAGCAGCCCGGCCTGCGTGACGGCGCGGTCGGGCTCGTAGAGCCAGGCGCCGATCGAGCCCGTGCCCTCGGCGGTCGGCGGCTCCGGCTCGGCCATCGTCTCGTCGACGACGACGGGGGAGCGGCCCGGCGCGAGGATGCGCGCGCTGCGGCCCGGCCGGTGCGCCAGCGGCCCCCACCAGACGGCGCACTCGAGCACCTCGCCGGCGTACGACGTCCACTGCGCCTCGGTGCCGAGCGGGATCGCGTCGTGCGGCATCGACGGCGAGAGCTTCGCGCCGGTGGCGGGCACCGCCGTCGCCACCTGGAGGACGAACTGCCACGAAGGGCGGATCTCGTCGAGCCGGAAGACCCGCTTGATGCGCCCGTGCCGGCCGGTCTGCCCCGGGATGCGACGCGCCGGGTCCAGCCAGACGCCGACCCGCGAGCGCAGCGGGTCGCGCGGCGGCTCGAACTCCTCGGCGTAGCCCTCGTGGGCGCGCGAGTCCGGCCACGGCCGCAGGTTGGTGTCGGCGACGGCCGCGGTGACCGGGTCGATGTCGACGGCCTGCACGGTCACGCCGAGCGCCGACATCGCGACGGCGTCGCTGCCGATGCCGCAGCCGAGGTCGTGCACGGTCGCGAGCGAGGCCTCGTAGAAGCGCCCCGCGTGGGTCGCGGCGACCTCCAGGCGCGAGGCCTGCTCGAGGCCGTCGGGGGTGTAGAGCAGGTCGTCGGCGAACTCGCCGAACTTCGCGACGGCCCGGGCGCGCAGGCGCTGCTGGGTGAGCACCGCGGCGACGAAGTCGGGGGCGTGGCCCTCCCGGCGCAGGCGGTCCTGGAGCCCGAAGACCGCGGCCGGGTCGTAGGCCGGGAGGGAGCGCAGGAGCTCCTTGCCGTCGGGCGACCCGAGCGCTCGCACGATGCCGACGTCCACGGCCGGACATCCTGCCACCCGCCGCTGTCGGCCCCCGCGCGAACCCCGGCGGGCCCGGCCGCCGCGCCCGGCTGGCACTCGAGTTGACCGAGTGCTAAGCGCGGCCTAGATTTGCCTCATTGGCACTCGCCCCGTGCGAGTGCCAGCGCACCCCCGGGCCGCGGTCGACCCCCGCGACGGCGAGCACGGCCCGGACGCGCACGTCCCGTCCACTTCGACTCATCCCAGCAAGGGGAGGAGCACACCGTGTCGGTTTCCATCAAGCCGCTCGAGGACCGCATCGTCATCAAGAGCCTCGAGGCCGAGCAGACCACCGCGTCCGGCCTCGTGATCCCGGACACCGCGAAGGAGAAGCCCCAGGAGGGCGAGGTCCTCGCGGTCGGCCCCGGTCGCATCGACGACAAGGGCAACCGGGTCCCGCTCGACGTCCAGGTCGGCGACCGGGTCATCTACAGCAAGTACGGCGGCACCGAGATCAAGCACGCCGGCGAGGAGTACCTCATCCTCTCGGCGCGCGACGTGCTCGCCGTCGTCGGCTGAGCAACCCGCTGACGCCGTGACCGCGTCCCGGCGGCCTCGTGCCGCCGGGACGCGTCCGGCATCCCCCTGACCCACGCGACGGGCCGGGCGCACCGCGCCGCCCGTCACCCCCAGCAAAGGACACCCATGGCCAAGGAACTGGAGTTCAACGACTCCGCCCGCAAGGCGCTCGAGCGGGGCGTCGACGCCCTCGCCAACGCCGTCAAGGTGACGCTCGGCCCGAAGGGCCGCAACGTCGTCATCGACAAGAAGTGGGGCGCCCCCACGATCACGAACGACGGCGTCACGATCGCCCGCGAGGTCGAGCTCGAGGACGCCTACGAGAACCTCGGCGCGCAGCTCGCCAAGGAGGTCGCGACCAAGACCAACGACGTCGCCGGTGACGGGACGACGACCGCCACGGTCCTCGCCCAGGCGATGGTCAAGGAGGGCCTGCGCAACGTCGCGGCCGGCGCCGCCCCCTCGGGCCTCAAGCGCGGGATGGACAAGGCCGTCGACGCCGTCTCCGAGCGCCTGCTCGAGAACGCCCGCGAGATCGAGTCCAAGGACGAGATCGCCCAGGTCGCCTCGCTCTCCGCGCAGGACGCCGAGATCGGCTCGACGATCGCCGACGCGTTCGACAAGGTCGGCAAGGACGGCGTCATCACCGTCGAGGAGTCCTCGACCGCCTCCACCGAGCTCGAGTTCACCGAGGGCATGCAGTTCGACAAGGGCTACATCTCCCCGTACTTCGTCTCCGACCCGGAGCGCATGGAGGCCGTCGTCGAGGACGCCTACGTGCTCATCAACCAGGGCAAGATCTCGGCGATCGCCGACGTCCTGCCGGTGCTCGAGAAGGTCGTCCAGTCGGGCAAGCCGCTCGTCATCATCGCCGAGGACGTCGACGGCGAGGCCCTCTCGACGCTCGTCGTCAACAAGATGCGCGGCACGTTCAACGTCGTCGCCGTCAAGGCCCCCGGCTTCGGCGACCGCCGCAAGGCGATGCTCCAGGACATGGCGGTCCTCACCGGCGGCCAGGTCGTCGCCGAGGAGGTCGGCCTCAAGCTCGACCAGGTCGGTCTCGAGACGCTCGGCCAGGCCCGTCGCGTCGTCGTGACCAAGGACTCGACGGTCATCATCGACGGCGGCGGCGACGCCTCCGACGTCGACGGCCGCGTCGCGCAGATCAAGCAGGAGATCGAGCGCACCGACTCCGACTGGGACCGCGAGAAGCTCCAGGAGCGCCTCGCCAAGCTCGCCGGCGGCGTCTGCGTCATCAAGGTCGGCGCGCACACCGAGGTCGAGCTCAAGGAGAAGAAGCACCGCATCGAGGACGCGATCTCCGCGACGCGCGCCGCGATCGAGGAGGGCATCGTCTCCGGCGGTGGCTCCGCGCTCATCCAGGCCGTCGCCGTCCTCGACACCATCGGGCTCGAGGGTGACGAGGCCGTGGGCGCGAACATCGTGCGCAAGGCCGCGGCCGAGCCGCTGCGCTGGATCGCCGAGAACGCGGGCCTGCAGGGCTACGTCGCGGTGGCGAAGGTCTCCGAGCTCCCCGCGGGCCAGGGCCTCAACGCCGCCACCGGCGAGTACGAGGACCTCGTCAAGGCCGGCGTCATCGACCCGGTCAAGGTCACCCGCTCGGCGCTGCGCAACGCGGCCTCGATCGCCTCGATGGTCCTGACGACCGACACCCTCGTCGTCGAGAAGAAGGAAGAGGAGCCGGCTGCCGCCGGTGGCCAGGGCCACGGCCACGGCCACTGAGCCACACCTCTCGCGACACCGCACGCCGCCCGGTCCCCGTCAGGGGGCCGGGCGGCGTCGTGCGTCCCGGGGGTCGTCGGGCCCCCGGCGTAGGGTCGGCGCATGCGGCTGCTCGGGGTGCTCGGCGGGATGAGCTGGACCTCGACCGAGGCCTACTACCGCGGCCTCAACGCGGGGGTGGCGGCGCGGCTCGGCGGGCTGCACTCGGCGCGCCTCCTGCTGCACTCGGTCGACTTCGCGCCGGTCGCGGCCGCCCAGCACGCCGACGACTGGCCGGGCACGGCGCGGCTGCTGGCCGACGCCGCCCGAGGGCTGGCCGCCGGCGGGGCGCAGGCGCTGCTGCTCGCGACGAACACGATGCACCGGGTGGCCGACGAGATCGAGGACGCCGCCGGGGTGCCGCTGCTGCACATCGCCGACCCCACGGCCGACGCCCTGCTCGCCGGCGGGCACCGCCGGGTCGGCCTCCTCGCGACGCGCTTCACGATGGAGCAGGCCTTCTACGCCGACCGCCTGCGCGCCCATGGCCTCGAGGTGCTCGTGCCCGGCGCCGAGGACCGCGCGCTCGTGCACCGGGTCATCTACGACGAGCTCGTCCGCGACGTCGTCCGCGAGGGGTCGCGCGCGGCCTACCGCGAGGTCGTGGGGCGGCTCGTCGACGCGGGGGCCGAGGCCGTCGTCCTCGGCTGCACCGAGATCGGCCTGCTGCTGCACGACGGCGACGCCGACGTCCCGCTCGTCGACACGACGGCCCTGCACGTCGCCGCGGGCGTCGACTGGCTCTGCGCGACCCCCTGACCTGCGCCTCTGCAGATTCTCGCAACCGCCCTTGCCCTGACTAGTCACACGGTGAATAGTGGACGCATGACGACGGGACACGTGCTGCTGGGGCTGCTGTCGAGGGGGCAGCAGCACGGCTACGACCTCAAGCGGGCGTACGACGCCGCCTTCCCGTCGGCGCGACCCATCGCCGCAGGCCAGGTGTACACGGCCCTCGACCGGGCGGCCGCCCGGGGATGGGTCGAGCTCGCCGCGGTCGAGCGCGACGGCGGCCCGGACCGCCGGGTCTACGCGCTGACCGCGGCGGGCCGGGCGGAGCTCGAGCGCTGGGCCGGGTCCACCGAGCCGCCCGACGCGCTGCTCTCGCACCCGCTCGCGACCCGCGCCACCGTCGCCATGCTGGCCCTCGGCCCCGACGCCGCCCGCTCGTTCCTCGACCGGCAGCGCGTCGCCGTCGTCGACCGGATGCGCGAGCTGACCCGCACCAAGACCGACCCGGCGCTCACCCTCGGCGAGCGCCTCGCCACCGACCACGCCATCGCCCACCTCGACGCGGACGTGCGGTGGCTCGAGGCCGCCGCCGACCGCGTCGTCGACCTCACCGAGGAGATCCGATGACCCCGCAGCCCCACGCCACCACCGACGTCGAGGCACCCCGACCGGCGGTGCCCCGGCTCGCCGCCCGCGGGATCGTCGTGCACCAGGGGCGCACCCGAGCCCTGGCCGGCGTCGACCTCGACGTCGCCGCGGGGGAGCGGGTCGCGATCACGGGCGCATCGGGGTCCGGCAAGTCGACGCTGCTGCTGGCCCTCGGCGGGGTGCTCGTCCCCACGGAGGGCAACGTCGCCCTCGACGGCGCGACCGTGTCGCACCTCGCCGAGGCCGAGCGGGCCCGGCTGCGGCGCACCCGCTTCGGCATCGTGTTCCAGTACGGCCAGCTGGTCCCCGACCTCACGGCGGTCGAGAACGTCGCGCTGCCGCTGCTCCTCCTCGGCCGCTCGCGGCGTGATGCGCTCGAGGCGGCGCGCGCCGTCCTCGCCGAGCTGCGCGTCGACGACGTCGCCGACCGCCGGCCCATCGACATGTCGGGCGGGCAGTCGCAGCGGGTGGCCATCGCCCGGGCCGTCGTGACGGCCCCGGACGTCGTGCTGGCCGACGAGCCGACCGGGTCGCTCGACAGTGTCGGCGGCGAGCGGGTCATGGCGACGCTGCTCGGCTCGGTGCGCGAGCGGGGGGCGACGCTCGTCGTCGTCACCCACGACGCGACCGTCGCCGCGTACTGCGACCGCGAGGTCCGGTTGCGCGACGGGCTCGTCGTCGGGGCGGGGGAGGGGCGATGACCTGGGCGGGGGCCACCTGGCTGGCGTTCCGCGGCGGACGGTCGGACCGGCTGCGCATCGTCCTCACGGTGGCCTCGACGGCGGTCGCGGCCGTCTTCGTCCTGCTCGCCGGGGCCGTCGTCACCTCGCCGGACCCCATGAGCGGCACGGTGTACGCGAACGTCGGGCTGTGGACCGAGCCCGGGCTCCGGGGTGGCACGGTGTTCGCACTGGCGCTGCTCTGCCTGCCCTTCCTCGCCTTCGCGGCGCAGTGCTCGCGGATCGGGGCGCCCGCCCGCGAGCGCCGGTTCGAGGACCTCGCCCGGCTCGGGGCCACGCGACGGGAGCTGCGCCGGGTCATCGCCATCGAGGGTGGCCTGGCGTCGGTGGGCGGGGTGGTCCTCGGGGTGCCGCTCTACGGGCTGTTCGCCCTCGTCGTCGGGACCATCGGGGCGCCGGTCGCCGTCGGGCCCGACAGCGTGTCGGCACCGACCCGCACCGAGTGGATGGCGGACGCCCTCCTCCTGCCGACCGACCGGGTGCCGACCTGGTGGGTCGCCCTGCCCGGCCTCGTCCTGCTGCCCCTGCTCGTGACGGTCTCGGCCTCCGTCGGTGCCGCGCGCCGCGAGGGCCGCGTCCTGCACGAGGGGTCGACGCGCCGCCGGGTGGCGCGCTCCGGAGCGCTCGCCGCGTCGGGCCTGGCCCTCGGCGGGCTGATCATCGGTCTGCTGCGCATCGCGCCCGCGCTGCCGAACATCGTCTGGCCGCTGCTGCTCCTGGCCGCGGTCGTCCTGCTGGCCCTCGGCGCCGCCGGCCTCGCCGGCGAGCTCGCGGTCCTCATCGGCGCCCGACTGGCCGTCGGGGCAGGTCGGGCGGACCTGTTGCTGGCCGGACGCCGGATGGAGGCGCAGCAGCGACGGGGTGCCTCCCGGCTCACCCTGCTGCTCGGGTGCCTCGTCGGTGGAGCGGCGCTGGTGCTCCGTGCGGACACGCTCGCCCAGATGGAACGACAGGGCGACACCGGCGGCTTCTTCGCCCAGACCTACACCCTCGTGCTCGTCGCGCTCGGGCTGGCGACGGCGGCCAGCGCGCTGGGGCTGCTCGTCGCCGAGGTCGAGGGTGTCGTCGAGCGGCGTCGCAGTCTGGCGACGGCCGTCGCCGCCGGGGTGCCGCGGGCGGTCATCGCCCGGGCGGTCGTCGTCGAGGCGGTCCTGCCGGTCGTGCCGGCGGTGGTCGTCACGACGCTCGTCGGTGCGCTCTTCGCCCGGTTCTTCGCCCTCGCCGTGTCTCAGGACGGCGCCGGGCTGCCGGCTGCCGCCCTCACCCTGTTCATCCTCGTGGTGTCGCTCGCGGCCACGGCGGCAGCGGTGGCTGCGACGGCGGCCCTGCCGGCGAGCACCGACGTCTCCGAGGCCCGCGTCCCCGCCTGAGCCTCGACGTCTTGCCCATCCGCCACCTCCGGACTCCCATCCGGGCCCCTCGGAGGTGGCGGACGGGCACTCAGTGGGTTGAGGGGGTCAGGCGGAGGTGACCCGCAGGCTGCCGCCGCCGTCGAGCGCGACGACGTCGCCGACGCGCACCTGGCGGCCGCGGCGGGTGTCGACCTCGCCGTTGACGTAGACGAGCCCGCGCTCGACGACCTCGCGCGCGGTGGCGCCGTCGTCGACGAGACCGCTCAGCTTGAGCAGCTGGCCGAGCCGGATGGACTCGTCACGGATGGGGACCTCGAGGGCGTCGTCGGGCACCGGCTCAGGCTACGCGTGGCCGCGCCCGGACGGCGAGCACGTGTGCCGTCCGGGCGCGATCCCACGGTCGCGGACCACTGGCCGTGGGCTCTCGCCCCCACGAACGGGTCCTGCGGTGGTGAGGAGCGGCGGACCGTGGGCTCTCGCCCCCACGGTCCACCGCTTCCTCGGCCGGCCCCCGGAGGGCCGACGGGTTCCCGCGTGGGGCGGGAACCGGCTTGCGGTGGCGTCCGGTCAGGACGCCAGGTGACGCTGGCGGGCGTAGACGCTCTCGCGCTCGTCCTCGGTCAGACCGCCCCAGACCCCGTAGGGCTCGCGGACGGCCAGGGCGTGCTCACGGCACTGCTGGATGACGGGGCAGGCCAGGCAGATCTCCTTGGCCGCGGTGGCGCGGCGGGAGCGCTTGCTGCCCCGCTCGCCCTCCGGGTGGAAGAACACCTCGGGACCGACCCGGCGGCAGGAGCCCTCGAGCTGCCACTCCCACAGGTCCGCGACAGGGCCCGGGAGCCGGGTGATCTCGGCCATTGCTCCACCTCCACGATGATCGTGTGCCGCCCCCCTCGGGTGGCACGTGTTTCACCGTATGGGGGCTTTGTCGATCTCCGGGCAAGCGCCGGGTAAGGCTTTGGTCAAGGGTTGCGCGGGTCCCTCAAGTCCGCAACCGGAGCGACGACCGCCGGCCGGCGCCCGGCCCGTCCGGCACCGACCGGAGGGGGACGTAGAATCGGGTGATGAGCCTCGGACTCGACGAGACGCGCGACACCACCACCCCCGCTGCGGTCGACACGCCGGCCGTCAGCGCGGCCTCCGCGGAGCCGGTGCCCGCCGGCCCCTTCGCGGCCCTCGGCCTCACCTACGACGACGTCCTGCTCCAGCCGGGCGAGACCGACGTCATCCCCAGCGAGGTCGACACCACCTCGCGCCTGACGCGCGACATCTCGCTGCGCGTCCCGCTCGTGTCCGCCGCGATGGACACCGTCACCGAGGCGCGGATGGCCATCGCCATGGCGCGCAACGGCGGCCTCGGCATCCTCCACCGCAACCTCTCGATCGAGGACCAGGCCTACCAGGTCGACCTCGTCAAACGGACGCAGACCGGGATGATCTCCAACCCCGTGACGATCGGACCGGACGCGACGCTCGAGGAGCTCGACGACATCTGCGGGCGCTACCGCGTCTCCGGGCTGCCGGTCGTCGACCCGGGGGAGCACCTGCTCGGCATCGTCACCAACCGCGACCTGCGCTTCACGCCGGTCGCCGAGTGGGCCGACACCCTCGTGCGCGACGTCATGACGCCGATGCCGCTCATCACCGGCCACGTGGGCATCAGCCACGAGGAGGCGACGAGCCTGCTGCGCCAGCACAAGCGCGAGCGCCTGCCGATCATCGACACCGAGGGTCGCCTGCGCGGGCTCATCACCGTCAAGGACTTCGTCAAGTCAGAGCAGTTCCCGCACGCGAGCAAGGACGCCGACGGCCGCCTGCTCGTCGGTGCCGCGGTCGGCTACTTCGGCGAGGCCTGGGAGCGGGCGGCCACGCTCGTCGACGCCGGTGTCGACGTCCTCGTCGTCGACACCGCGCACGGCCACGCCCGCCTCCTCCTCGAGATGATCGAGCGCGTCAAGAAGGACCCGGCGCTGCGCCACGTCCAGGTCATCGGGGGCAACGTCGCGACCCGCGCCGGGGCGCAGGCGCTCGTCGACGCCGGGGTCGACGCCGTCAAGGTCGGTGTCGGGCCGGGGTCCATCTGCACCACGCGCGTCGTCGCCGGCGTCGGGGTCCCGCAGGTCACCGCCATCTACGAGGCGTCCCTCGCGTGCCGCCCGGCCGGCGTGCCGCTCATCGGCGACGGCGGCCTCCAGTACTCCGGCGACATCGCCAAGGCCCTCGTCGCGGGCGCCGACACCGTCATGGTCGGCTCGCTGCTCGCCGGCTGCGAGGAGAGCCCCGGCGAGCTCGTCTTCATCAACGGCAAGCAGTTCAAGGCCTACCGCGGGATGGGCTCGCTCGGCGCGATGTCCTCGCGCGGCAAGAAGTCCTACTCCAAGGACCGCTACTTCCAGGCCGACGTCACCTCGGACGACAAGATCGTCCCCGAGGGCATCGAGGGCCAGGTCGCCTATCGCGGCCCGGTCGGCGCGGTCGTCCACCAGCTCGTCGGGGGCCTGCACCAGTCGATGTTCTACGTCGGCGCCCGCACCACCCGCGAGCTCAAGGAGCGCGGCCGCTTCATCCGCATCACGACGGCGGGCCTGCGCGAGTCGCACCCGCACGACGTGACCGGCATCGTCGAGGCCCCGAACTACAGCTCCAGCCGCTGACGGCCTCGCCCCGGGTCGTGGGTCCGGGGCGGACGACGTAGGGTGCGGCGGATGCGCCGACTCCTCGTCCTCCTGCCGCTGCTCCTCGCGGCGCTCGCCGGGGGCTGCGGCAGCGCTCCCGGCCCCGTCGAGCCGTCGCGCTCGGCGAGCCGGCCCGACCCGTCGCTGCCCCAGCGGGCCCCCACCCCCTCGCCGGTGCCCGTCGAGGGCGGGGTCGTGAGCGCCGTGCCCCGGCCGACGCCGGCTGCTCCGGCGCCGGTTCCGCCGGCCGGCGAGGGATCGAGCTCCACGGCCGGGTCGGGAGGCGGCGCGAGCCTCGAGGGCGACACCCGCAACCAGGTCGTCTGGGCGCCGCTGTCCGACCCGTCGGCGGTGCGCTCGGAGGGCTCGGTCGGCTCGACGAAGGCGTGGTCGACGTCCAAGGTCCTCGTCGTCGCCGCCTACCTCGACACCGCCGTCGACGGCGACCCCTCGCGCATCCCGTCCGCCGAGCGGGGATGGATCAGGGCCGCGCTGACCGCGAGCGACGGGGACGCCGTCGTCGCCGTCCGCGAGCGCATCCCGGGCAGCCCCGGCGCCGCCATCACCGCCGTGCTGCGCTCGATCGGGGACACGAGCACGGTCGCGCCCGACCGCAGCCAGGGCGCGATGTCGTGGACCCCGCGCGAGCAGGTGCGCTTCATGGCCGCCCTCGCCGCCGGCCGGGTCGTCAGCCCCGAGGCCAGCGCCTTCCTCCTCGAGCAGATGCGGCCGATCCCGCAGCACCGCTGGGGGCTCGGGACGATCGGGGCGTCGACGTTCAAGGGTGGCTGGCTCACCTCGGCGTCCGAGACCCGGCAGATGGGCATCGTCGACGGGTACGCCGTCGCCATCATCACCGTGGGCCAGGGGCCGGCCGTCGTGCAGACCGACGGCGATGCGGCACACGTCGAGCAGATGAACCGGCTCGCCGCTCTCCTCGCGACCCGCCTGCGCTGACCGCAGTCCCGCTCCGGCCGCCTGCCCGCGGGGTGTGCACGAACTGACACTTTCGACGATTGGTGCACGCTCGGACTCGGGCCCGGGGCGCTGGGGTGTGCAGAAATCGTCGCTTTCGTCGATTGGTGCACGGTCGAACTCGGGCTCGGGGCGCTGGGGTGTGCACAAATCGTCGCTTTCGTCGATTGGTGCACGCTCGGGGTCAGGGGGTCGTCAGGGCGTCCCGCCACGAGAGGGCGGCCAGCCCGCCGTCGGCGCTGCGGTCGACGGAGTCCGCGGCGAGCAGCGCGTGGACGATCGCCCGGGTCACGCACCCGGCGGCGGCGTCGTGCAGCTCGACGAGGTCGAGCGGCTCGGGCGCCGGGCGGGCCCCGGTCGCGAGGGAGAAGACGGTGTCGCCGTCGAAGGCCGTGTGCACCGGGGAGAGGGCGCGGGCCATCCCGTCGTGCGCGACGGTGGCGAGGCGGCGGCACGCGGCCTTGGTGAGCCCGGCGTCCGTGGCGACGACCGCGAGGGTCGTGGCGCGGCCGGGGCGCAACGCCTCGGCCCGGCCGGCGCGCTGCGCCTCGACCTCGGCGCGCCGGGCGGCCAGGTGGCGCTCCAGCGCGGTGGGGGACGGGTCCGGCAAGCCGTCGAGCTCGTCACCCAGCCCCCACGCGGCGCCGAGCAGCGACCCGTCGCGGGCCAGCGGCGACCCCACGGCGTTGACGACGACGAGCGCCCCGACGGTGACTCCTGAGTCCAGCACCGCGGACGCCGTCCCGACCCCGCCGCGCAGGCCGCCGGCCCTGGCGCCGGTGCCCGCGCCGACCGACCCCTGGGCCACCGGACCGGTCGATGCGGCCGCGTGCGCCGTCGCGCCGTCGGCGGGGCCGGGGTGGTGGCGCCAGACCCCGGCGCGACCGAGGTCGAAGACGATCGCCGAGGGGACGATCGGCACGCGCTCGTCGGGGCCTGGGCCCACGGGCCAGCCGCGGCCCGCGGCCCACACGGCGTCGGCCACCCCGTCGGCGGCCGCGAGGCCGAACGCGCTGCCGCCGGCGAGGACGACGGCATCGACCGCGTCCACGGCGTTGGCGGGGTCGAGCAGGTCGGTCTCTCGGGTGCCCGGCCCTCCGCCGCGCACGTCGACACCGCCGACCGTCCCCGGCGGTGGCAGCACGACGCTCACCCCGGTCAGCCAGCCGGGCTCGTCACGGGTGGCGTGGCCGACGAGGACGTCCTCGACGTCGGTGATCGCGTTGTGGGTCCCGGGTCGCACGCCCCCAGCATGGCCGATGCCGGCCCCGCGTCAGCGGGACCGGCACCGGTCGGGGGGAGGGAGAGCCCTCAGTGGATGACCACCGGCGGCGCCAGCTCGTCGGCGTCGGCACCCTCGAGGAGGTGCGACTCCTCGTGCTTGCGCGGGAGGAACGCGGCCGAGACCAGCGTCAGGGTGACGAAGCCCGCGGCGAACCAGAAGGTGTGCGCGTAGGCGTCGGCGGCGACGTCGGCCACCCGCGCCCCGAGGGCCGCGACCGCGGCCTGCGGGTCGCCCGCCTGCTGGGCGAGGAACTCCCCGACGAGCGGCACCTGGGCCAGGACGCCCTGCGCCGCCTCCGGTCCCTTGGTCTGGAGGGTCTCGAGGTAGAGACCGCCCTGGCCGACGAGCGGCCGGTCCTTGAACGCGTTCGTGAGGATGACCGAGAAGATCGCGACGCCGATGGAGCTGGCGACCTGCTGGGTGATGTTGAGCAGCGTCGTGCCGCGCGCGACCTCGTGGTGGTTCAGCGTCTTGAGCGCCGAGGTCATGATCGGCATCATCGTGCCGCCCATCCCGAGACCCATGACGAACAGGACCGGGATGATGAAGCCCCAGTGCGAGGAGTCGGCGTCGATCTGGGTCAGCGCGAACATGCCGCCCGTGATGAGCAGCAGCCCGAACGGCACGATCCGGCCGACCGGGAAGCGGTCGACGAGGGCGCCGGCGATCGGCATCGTCAGCATCGCGCCCAGGCCCTGCGGGGCGAGGATCCAGCCCGCCGAGAGCGGCGTCTCGCCCTGCACCTGCTGGAGGAACTGGGGGATGAGCAGCAGCCCGCCGAAGAAGGACGCGGCGAAGATGAACATCGTGATGATCGCGACCGTGAGGTTGCGGTTGCGGAAGAGCCGCAGGTCGAGCAGCGGGTGCTGCGGCCGGAAGCTGTAGATGACGAACGCGACGATGAGCAGGACGCCGACGATGCCGGGCCCGAGGACCTTCGCGTGGGCGACGCCGCCCTGCTCGGGGATCGAGGAGACGCCGTAGAGGAAGAGCGCGAGGCCCGGCGACATCATGAGCACGCCGCGCCAGTCGAGGGACTCGGAGGGGTGCGGACGGTCGGCCGGCAGCGCGAACCAGCTGTACCCGAGGGCCACGAGGCCGATCGGCAGGTTGATGAGGAAGATCCAGTGCCAGCTGAAGTGGTCGATGAGCCAGCCGCCGAGGATCGGGCCGAAGATCGGGCCGAGGAGCATCGGGATGCCGAGGACCGCCATGAGCCGGCCCATCCGCTTCGGGCCCGCGGCGCGGGTCATGATCGTCATGCCGAGCGGCATGAGCATGCCGCCGCCGAGGCCCTGGAGGACGCGGAAGGCGACGAGCATCTCGATGCTCGTCGCGGCGGCGCAGAGCACCGAGCCGGCGGTGAACAGCGCGACGGCCGTCATGTAGAGGCGCTTGGTGCCGAACCGGTCGGCGGCCCAGCCCGAGAGCGGGATGACCGTGGCGAGCGCGAGGGTGTAGCCGGTGACGGTCCACGCGACGGTGGAGTAGTCGAGCGGGACGCCGTCGACGGCGAAGTCCTGCTGCAGCGTGCGCAGCGCGACGTTGACGACGGTGATGTCGAGGATGGACATGATCGCCCCGAGGACGACGACGCCGGCGATCTTGAGGACCGCGGCGTCGATCTTCTCGGGGTACTCCGGGGGCGCCGTGGGGGCGGGTGCTGCTGCTGACACGTGGGCTCCATGTCGGGGGTCGAGAGGCGGATGGCCGCGCCGGGCGGCGAGAGGTCGCCGGACCCGCACGGGCGGGTGGCGACGGTGCCGTGGACCAGTGTGACCCAGCCCACCGACAGGCGGGTAACCAATTCGGGGGCCCCCGTCTTCCCGGTCCGGGGGGAGCGGGCCGAACGGCCGATGCGGACGTCGGTAGGCTGCGCGGGTGACCGAGATCGAGATCGGCCGTGGCAAGCGCGGTCGCCGTGCGTACTCCTTCGACGACATCGCCATCGTGCCCTCGCGGCGCACGCGCGACCCCCAGGAGGTGTCCACCGGCTGGCAGATCGACGCGTACCACTTCGACCTGCCCGTCATCGCGGCCCCGATGGACTCGGTGATGTCCCCCGAGTCGGCCATCGCCTTCGGGCAGCACGGCGGGCTGCCGGTGCTCGACCTCGAGGGCCTGTGGACCCGCTACGAGGACCCCGCGCCCCTCCTCGCCGAGATCGCGACGCTCGACCCGGCTCTCGCGACGCAGCGGATGCAGGAGATCTACCGCGCCGAGATCCAGCCCGAGCTCGTCACCGAACGGCTGCGCGAGATCCGCGCGGCGGGCGTCACCGTGGCCGGCGCCCTCACCCCGCAGCGCACCCAGCAGCTGTGGAAGACCGTCGTCGACGCCGGGGTCGACCTCTTCGTCATCCGCGGCACGACCGTCTCGGCCGAGCACGTCTCCGGGCGCGCCGAGCCGCTCAACCTCAAGCGCTTCATCTACGAGCTCGACGTGCCGGTCATCGTCGGCGGCGCAGCCTCCTACTCGGCCGCCCTGCACCTCATGCGCACCGGCGCGGCCGGCGTTCTTGTCGGCTTCGGCGGCGGCGCGGCGCACACGACCCGCGTGACGCTCGGCATCCACGCCCCGATGGCCTCGGCCATCGCCGACGTCGCGGCCGCCCGCCGCGACTACCTCGACGAGTCCGGGGGCCGCTACGTCCACGTCATCGCCGACGGCGGCGTCGGCACGAGCGGCGACGTCGTCAAGGCCGTCGCCTGCGGTGCGGACGCCGTGATGCTCGGGGCCGCGCTGGCCCGCGCCACGGACGCGCCCGGCCGCGGCTACCACTGGGGCGCCGAGGCCCACCACCCCGAGCTGCCGCGCGGCCACCGCGTGCACGTCGGCGCCGTCGCGCCGCTCGAGGAGGTCCTCTTCGGCCCCAGCCGCGTCGCCGACGGCACGACCAACCTCGTCGGTGCGCTGCGCCGGGCGATGGCGACGTCGGGCTACCTCGAGCTCAAGGAGTTCCAGCGCGTCGAGGTCGTCGTCGCGCCCTACCAGCGCAGCTGACGCCGCTCGGCGGGCCACGTCCGCGCCGCTCGTCCCGTCCGTCCCACGCGTCACCCGCGCCCCCAGCCCCTCGTCCCACGCGCCACCGGCGTATCGGGTGACCCGATACGGGCGCGCCTCACCCCGGAACGGTTCCCCGGCGAGGCGCGTGGTTCTCGGGTGGAGCACCCCGGGGCCGTCGCCGCGGAGCGCTGACCGGGGGCTTCGCCGGAGCAGGTGACGGCGGACCCGCCGGTGGTTACCCTGCGGTAATGCCCGACGTCATCGTGGACCCGGAGACCGACCCCCGCGCCACCTACGCGGTCGACCCGGCGCGGGTGCGCGCCCTCGCCGCGCGCGTCGTCGCCTCGGGGGAGCCGCTGACGACGCACACCCCGATGACGGGTGCGCCCCTGGCGACCTTCCCGACGTCGACCGCCGCCGACGTCACCGTCGCGGTCGCCCGCGCCCGGGCCGCCCAGCGCCGCTGGGCCGGGGTGCCGGTCGCGCAGCGGGCCCGCCTGCTCCTCGCCCTGCACGACCTCGTCCTCGAGCGCCGCACCGAGCTGCTCGACCTCGTCCAGCTCGAGAGCGGCAAGGCGCGCAGCCACGCCTTCGAGGAGGTCGCCGACGTCGCCATCGTCTGCCGCCACTACGCGCGCCGCGGCCCCGGCCACCTCGCCCCCGAGCGCCACCTCGGCGTCTTCCCGCTGCTGACGCGCAGCACCGAGCACCACCGTGCCAAGGGCGTCGTCGGCATCGTCTCGCCGTGGAACTACCCGCTGAGCCTCGCGGTGACCGACGCCCTGCCGGCCCTCCTCGCGGGCAACGCGGTCGTGCTGCGGCCGGACCCGCAGGGCACGCTCACCGCGCTCGCGGCCGTCGCGCTCATGGTCGAGGCCGGCTTCCCCGACGACCTCGTCCAGGTCGTGCTCGGCCCCGGCGAGACCGGCCGCGCCGTCGTCGCCCAGGCCGACTACGTGTGCTTCACCGGCTCGACGGCCACCGGCCGCGAGGTCGCCGCGGCGGCCGGCCGGCGGCTGGTCGGCTCCAGCCTCGAGCTCGGCGGCAAGAACGCCGTCTACGTCGCCGACGACGCCGACCTGCGCCGCGCCGTCCCCGGCATCCTGCGGGCCTGCTTCGCCTCCGCCGGCCAGCTGTGCGTCAGCGCCGAGCGCCTCGTCCTGCACGAGGCGGTCGCCGACGAGTTCCTCGGCCGCTTCCTCGAGGCCGTCGCCGGGCTGCGCCTCTCGACCGCCCTCGACTGGGACGCCGACATGGGCAGCCTCGTCGGGCCGGCCCAGCTCGAGCGGGTGCTCGGCCACGTCGACGACGCCGTCGCCAAGGGCGCCACCGTGCTCGCCGGCGGCCGGGCGCGCCCCGACGTCGGCCCCTACGTCGTCGAGCCGACCGTGCTCGCCGGCGTGACCTCCGCGATGGCCTGCCGCGACGAGGAGACCTTCGGGCCGGTGGTCTCGCTCTACCGGGTCGCCGACGACGACGCCGCGGTCGCCCTCGCGAACGACACCGAGTACGGCCTCAACGCGTCGGTGTGGACGCGCGACGTGCGCCGGGGGCGGGCGCTCGCCGCCCGCATCCAGGCCGGCACGGTCAACGTCAACGAGGGGTACGCCGCCGCCTGGGGGAGCATCGGCTCGCCGATGGGCGGGATGAAGGCCTCCGGGCTCGGGCGCCGGCACGGGCGCGAGGGCATCCTCAAGTACACCGAGGCGCAGAACGTCACCGTCCAGGGCCTGGTCAACGTCGCGGACCTGCCCGGGCTGCGCGGCGCCCGCTACGCCTCGGCGCTGACCGGGGCCCTGCGGGCGATGCGCGCCGCGAGGCTCCCGTGAGCGCCGACGCACCGCGGCCGTCGACGGACACCGAGCCGGACGTCGACCTCGTCGTCATCGGGTCCGGCTTCGGTGGCTCCGTCGCGGCGCTGCGGGCCGCCGAGAAGGGGCACCGGGTGCTCGTGCTCGAGGCCGGCCGGCGCTTCGAGGACGAGGACTTCGCGCGGACGTCGTGGGACCTGCGCCGCTTCCTGTGGGCACCCCGGCTCGGCTGCTACGGCGTCCAGCGCATCCACCGGCTGCCCGACGTCGTCGTCCTCGCGGGGGCCGGGGTCGGGGGCGGCTCGCTCAACTACGCCAACACCCTCTACCGGCCGCCGTCGGCGTTCTACCGCGACCCGCAGTGGCGCGACCTCGCCGACTGGGAGGCCGAGCTCGCCCCGCACTACGACACCGCCAGCCGGATGCTCGGCGTCGTCACCAACCGCTGCGACGGCCCCGTCGAGCGCGCGATGCTCGGGGCCGCGGAGGACCTGGGCGTCGCGGACACGTTCCGGCGCACCCCGGTCGGCGTCTTCTTCGGCAAGCCCGGCGAGACCGTCGACGACCCCTACTTCGGCGGAGCGGGCCCGCGCCGCACGGGCTGCACCGAGTGCGGCAACTGCATGGTGGGCTGCCGGGTCGGCGCGAAGAACACGCTCATGAAGAACTACCTCGCCCTCGCCGAACGGCTCGGCGTGGAGATCCGCCCGCTGCGCACCGTCACCCGGCTCGGGCCCGTCCCGGGGTCGGACGCCGGTGACGGCGAGCCCCTCTACCGCGTCCTGCACGAGCGCACCGGGCCGGTGGGCGGCCGGGACCGGCAGGTCGTGACGGCCCGTCGCGTCGTCGTCGCCGCCGGCACGTGGGGCACCCAGACGCTCCTGCACGCGATGCGCGACGAGGGCGAGCTGCCCTCCCTCTCAGCGCGGTTGGGGCACCTCACGCGCACCAACTCCGAGGCGCTCGTCGGCGCGATGACCGAGCACGCGCCGCGCGACGTCGACCTCACCCGGGGCGTCGCCATCACCACGAGCTTCCACGTCGATGCCGACACCCACGTCGAGAACTGCCGGTACGGCGTCGGCTCCAACGCGATGGGCCTGCTCGCCACCCTCGGGGTGCCCGGCGGCACCGGGCGGCCGCGGTGGCGAGAGTTCCTGGCGATGGTCGCGCGCGACCCGCGCCCGCTCGTGCGGATGCTGCCGACGACGCGACGGTGGAGCGAGCGCATCGTCGTCGGGCTCGTCATGCAGAGCCGCGACAACTCGATCCGCGTCTCGCTGCGGCGCAGCCTCGGCCGTCGCCGACTCACCTCGCAGCAGGGCCACGGCGAGCCGAACCCCACGTACATCCCGCAGGGGCAGCGGGCGATGGAGGCGCTGGCCGGCCGGATCGCCTCGGCGACAGGGGAGTACACGGTGGCCGGCGGGTCGTGGCCCGAGGTGCTCGACGTCCCGATGACCGCCCACTTCCTCGGCGGGGTGCCGATCGGCGGCTCGCCCGACTCCGGTGTGCTCGACCGCTACCAGCGCGTGTGGGGCCACCCGGGCGTCTCCGTGCTCGACGGGTCGGCGATCTCGGCCAACCTCGGGGTCAACCCGTCGCTGACCATCACCGCGCAGGCGGAGCGGGCGATGGCCTTCTGGCCCGGTCGCGGCGAGCCGGACGCGCGGCCGACGCAGGCCGAGCTCCTGGCCGACCCGGGGCGGTCAAGGCGCCACGCCGTGACCGTTCCGCCACGACCGGTGCGCCCGTTCGGGTCGGGGGCTGACCGAACGGCCGGATGCAGCGACTGATCGTCCGTCGTCGACCGCCACGTCGCGCCCCGCGCCGGCGTGCGGTCCTACCGTTGCAGGACCCCGCTGCCCCGTCGTCGGAAGAGGTCCCCGTGCCCGTCCAGCCCCCGCGCCGCACCACCACCCCCGGTGCGCACGGTCGTCTCGGACCCCTCGGTGCGCGCCTGGTCGTGGCGATCGTCGCGACCACGGCGGTCTCGGTGCTGCTCGTCGCGGCACCCGCCGGGGCCGGTGACCTCCCGACCGCCGGGCCCTTCGTCGTGCACGAGGCCCCGTCGCGCTGAGCCGCCGGGGTCGTCGGGCCTGCCGGGTCCGTCGGGGCTGCTGGGCTGTCCGGCCTGCCGTCGTCGGTGGGCCGCGCCATGATGGCCGACGTGGTGACCGACCGGGCCTGGACCTTCGAGGCGACGCTGTGGCGCGACGGCGGGTGGCGCTTCGTCACGGTGCCGGCGCAGGCCAGCGACGAGGTCGACGCGGTGGTCGGCGACGCGACGGGCGGCTTCGGCTCCGTCCGGGTGCGCGTCCAGGTGGGCGCGACCACCTGGCTCACGAGCGTCTTCCCGTCCACGGCGCACGCCGCCTATGTGCTCCCGGTCAAGAAGGCCGTGCGGGCCGCCGAGGCGCTCGACGAGGGCGACACGGTCCGCGTCGTGCTGCGGCTCGAGGGCCGCTGACGACGTCCTGACGGGTCCCACCGCAGGTCACCGTGGCCGGTGCGGGCGCCGACCTCCCGTAGCGTGGTCCCCGTGGAGAGCATCACCGGTCCGGTCGTCGACATCATCGGGTCCGTCGGCGAGGTCGGGGTCGGCGGGCTCATCGCCCTCGAGACCGTCCTGCCGCCGATCCCGTCCGAGGTGATCCTGCCCTTCGCGGGGTTCGCTGCCGCCGACGGGCGCCTCAACGCGCCGCTGGCGTGGGTGTGCGCGACCATCGGCTCGCTCCTCGGCGCCGCCGTCCTCTACTGGGTCGGCTACGCCCTCAGCTACGAGCGGCTCTACCAGCTGGCCGGCAAGCGGTGGTTCCTCCTCTTCGGCCAGCGCGACCTCGACCGCGGCTTCCGGTTCTTCGACCGGCACGGCTCGGTCGTCGTCCTCGTCGGGCGGTTCGTCCCGTTCATCCGCTCGGTCGTGTCCGTCCCGGCCGGGATGGACCGGATGCCCCTGCCGCGCTTCCTCGCGCTGACGGCGCTGGGCAGCGGCATCTGGAACGCCGCGTTCATCGCCCTCGGGTACCGGCTCCAGGAGAACTACGACGTCGTCGAGCAGTACGTCTCGCCGGTCAGCCGCGGGGTCGTCGCCGTCCTCGTGCTCGTGCTCGTGTGGCTCGTCGTGCGGCGCGTGCGCCAGCGCCGAGCCGTCGAGGCGGGCGAGGAGCCGGCGCACTTCCGGCCGACCTACCAGCCGCCGACCGACGACGACGACGCGCAGGAGCCCGCGCCCGCCCGCGACTGACGACGCGCTCAGCCCTCGTCGCGCCAGGAGCGCCACAGGGCCGCGTAATCGCCGTCGGCGGCGACCAGCTCGTCGTGCGTGCCGAGCTCGCGCACCCGCCCGCCGTCGACGACGGCCACCCGGTCGGCGTCGTGCGCCGTGTGCAGCCGGTGGGCGATGGCCACGACGGTCCGGCCTGTGAGCACCGCCCCGAGCGAGCGCTCGAGGTGGCGGGCGGCCCGTGGGTCGAGCAGCGAGGTCGCCTCGTCGAGCACGAGCGTGTGCGGGTCGGCGAGCACCAGCCGGGCCAGCGCGACCTGCTGGGCCTGGGCCTCGGTCAGCGGGTGGCCGCCGGAGCCGACGCGCGTGGCGAGCCCCTCGGGCAGGGCCCGCGCCCAGTCGAGCGCGTCGACGGCGTCCAGCGCGGCGCACAGCTCGGCGTCGTCCGCCGCGGGGCGGGGCAGGCGCAGGTTCTCGGCCAGGGTGCCGACGAAGACGTGGTGCTCCTGGGTCACGAGGGCGACCTCGCCGCGCAGGGCGTCCAGCTCGAGGTCGACGAGCGGCACGCCGCCGACCGTGATGCGCCCTGTCCGGGGACCGTCGACGCCGGCGAGCAGCCGCCCGAGCGTCGACTTGCCGGCGCCGGACGGGCCGACGACGGCCAGCCGCTCGCCGGGGCGCAGGTCGAGCGAGACGCCGTGCAGCACGTCCTGCCCCTCGCGGTAGGCGTACCGGACGTGCTCGACCGACAGGTCCTCGCCGGCCGGGGTCGCGCCGGTGGCGACGCGGTCGGCCGGGACCTCGCCGACGCCGAGGATGCGCGACATCGAGGTCGCCGCGAACTGGATCTCGTCGAGCAGCTCGATGAGCTCCCCGAGGGGGTCGAGGAGCCGCTGGACGTAGAGGACGACCGCGGTCGCGGTGGCGACCGGGACGACGCCCTCCCACGCCAGCCAGCCGCCCCAGAGCAGCGCGCCGGCGACGGGGGCGAAGAAGCCGACCTCGAGCCACGGGAACCAGCGCAGCCGCAGGCCGATCGTGTACCGCTCGGCGTCGTGGGCCTCGGCGAGGGCCTCGTCGAAGCGCTCGCCGCGCTCCGCCTGGAGGCCGAGGGCGTCGACGGTCTCGGCGCCCTCGACGGTCTCGGCGGCGACCCCGTTGAGGCGCGCGTACGAGGCGTGCTCCCAGAGGTAGCCGGGGCCGGCCAGGCGCAGGTAGCGGCGCGTCGGCAGGAACCAGACGAGGGGGGTGAGCAGCAGCGGCAGCGCGGCGAGCGGCGAGGCCACGACGGTCGCGACCCCGGTCACGAGCACCGTCGTCACCGAGACGACCATCGTCGGCACGCCGAAGCGGATGACGTAGCTGATGGCGTCGACGTCGTTCGTCGTGCGCGCGAGGAGGTCGCCGGTGCCCGCCCGCTCGACGGTCGACAGCGGCAGGCGCACGGTGGAGGCGACGAAGTCCTCGCGCAGCCGGGCGAAGACCTGCTCCGAGAGGACGAACGAGCTGCGCCGCGCGACCCAGGTCGTCGCGGTCTGGACGACGAGGGCGGCGGCGAGGAGGCCGACGAGCACGTCGATGCTCGAGATGCTCGCGCGGCCCGTCGTCACGAGCCCGACGACCTGCCCGACGACCCAGGGCGCCGCGAGGCCGACGACGGCCGCCAGCAGGTGCCAGAGGAGGACGAGGCCGAGGGCGCCGCGGTGCTCGCGCAGCAGGACGCGGACGTGCGCGCGGACCACCGGCCCGGCCGCGATGGGCAGGGTGCGGCGGGCGTGGTCGGTGCGCTCGCGCAGCGGCGACATCAGTCCTCCTCCCCGCGGACGACGACCGACCGGTAGGCCGGGCACTCCCGCGAGAGCTGCCGGTGGGTGCCGGTGGCGACGACGACGCCGTCCTCGACGAGGTGCACGACGTCGGCGCGGTCGAGCAGCAGCGGGCTCGCCGTGACGACCACCGTGGTGCGGCCGGCGCGGTGGGCCGCGAGGCGTCCGGCGATGCGCGCCTCCGTGTGCGCGTCGACCGCGCTCGTCGGCTCGACGAGGACGAGGACCTCGGGGTCGCGCAGGAGCGCCCGGGCGAGGGCCAGTCGCTGGCGCTGACCGCCGGAGAGCGAGCGGCCCCGCTCCTGGAGCTCGCCGTCGAGCCCCTCCTCGACGGCGGCGAGCGCATCCGCGGCGTCGGCGACCTCGAGCGCGGTGCGGCGGGCGTGGTCGTCCCGGCCGCCGAGGGCCTCGCGCAGCGGTCCGCTGAACAGGCGCGGGTCGGGCTGCGAGACGAGCACCAGGCGGCGGACGTCGGCGACCGGGAGGTCGTCGAGCGCGGTCGCGCCCCACGTGACGCCGTGCCGCCCCGCGACGGTGCGGCCGAGGCGGGCGGCGACCCCCGCGGTGTCCTCGGGCCGCGCGGCGACGAGGGCCGTCAGGCGGCCGGGCTCGACGACGACACCGGAGGCCGGGTCGACGAGGGGGCCGGCGGGAACGGTTGCGGCAGAGGCCGGCCCGGAAGGGTGGTCGGGCTCGACGGCGAGGATGCGCGAGATGCGGCGCGCCGCGACCCGGGTGGTGATGAGCTTGTCGGCCATCTCGACGGCGGTCTGCAGCGGGATGGTGAGGAAGGCCGTGTAGCCGTAGTACGCGACGAGCTGGCCGGCGCTGATCCGGCCGTCGACGGCGAGGTGCGCGCCGACGCCGGTGACGACGAGGACGAAGATCCCCGGCAGGAGGACCTGGGCGGCGTCGAGGGTCGCCTGGGTGCCGGCGACGCGGACGCCGGCGCGACGGACGGTCTGCGACTGCGCGCGGTAGCGGTCGAGGAAGGTGTCCTCGCCGCCGATGCCGCGCAGCACGCGCAGCCCCGAGACGGTGTCGGCGCCGAGCGCGGTCAGCCGCCCGGCCTCCTCGCGCTGGGCGGTCTGGCGACGCTGGAGCGGCTTCATGACGAAGGCGAGCGACGCGACGAGCAGCGGGCCACCCACGAGCATGACGAGCCCGAGCAGGACGGAGCCGCGCAGGAGGATGACCGCGACGACGACGAACGACACGACGGCCCCCATGAAGCGGGCGAAGACGTCGAAGCTGTGGCCCATCCGGCCGAAGTCGCTCGTGAAGCTGGCCAGCACCTCGCCGGCCGGCATCCGGCGGGTCAGCGCGGGCCCGGCGCGGCGGACGGCGAGGTCGGCGACGGAGCCGGCGCGGAACGCCGCGGTGAGCCAGTTGCGGACCGCGAAGAGGTGGCGCCCGTTGCCCGCCGCGGCGGAGACCAGGCCGAGGCCGACGACGGCCAGCGACCACAGGACGAGTGCGCGCCCGTCGCGCGCGACGATGCCGTCGTCGACGGCGCGGCCGACCGCGGCCGGCACGAGCGCGACGGAGAGCATCCACGGGATGCCGAAGCAGGCTCCGGCGACGAGGGTGCGCCACTGGCGGCGTGCGAGCCAGACGAGGAGGCGGTCGGGGCCGGTGGGCGGCAGGTCGTCGGGTCGCACGCCGTACGACCAGGGGGAGGGGTGCGTCGGCATGGTGACGTCCACGCTAGAGGGCGGGTCGGCCCCCGGGCCAACGGGTTTCGGTCAGGGCAGGCGGCCGGCGCGCGGGGGAGCGGCGGCGGCTCGCGAGCTGGCTGCGCGCTCGGCGGCCTCGGCCGGGTCGAAGGGGAGCTCCTCGTAGGGGTCGCCGACGGCGATGCGCCCGCCCTCCACGACGCGGAAGACGGTGCCGGCCCGGTCGTGCAGCGCGGCCGCGGCGCCGGGAGCCACCTCGTCGTCGAGGATGCGGCACGGGGCGGCGACGCGCACGACCTCGAGGAGGGTCGAGCCGAGCCGGGCGCGGGCGCCCGGCACCGACACGACGCGCCCGCCCGAGACCGTGACGTTGCGCCGGGTGCCCTCCGGCGGGACCGGTGAGCCCAGTCGCTCGGCGGCCTCGGCGAGCTGCTCGGCGGACTGCACCGTCACGTGGCGGTGGCGGGAGCCGTGGTAGCGGTCGCCGACGAGGCCCGCGCCCGCCTCGGCCTCGACCGCCTCGAGCGGGCGCATCGGCAGGCGGCGCCCGGGGGCGACGTGCAGGGCGGTGACGACGCGGACCTGCGGGCTGCTGCTCACACGTGTCCCAACGTCCCCTCGCGCCTCCACATTTCGGGGTCACCCCGACACGCCACCAGACCCGGGTCCGGATCCGGGGTCTCGTGGACGAGCTCGTGCCTCGGGCCGCCGGGGCCCGTCGCCGGACGGCGGGGCGCATCGAGGGCAGGCAACACGCAGGGGACGGCGACCGCCGGCCTGCGTGTCGCCTCCTCTCGCGCAACCCCGACGCCGGCCATGTCCATCGAAGGGAGGCAACACGCAGGGGATGGCGACCGCCGGCCTGCGTGTCGCCTCCCCTCGACGCCAAACCCCGGCGCCGGCCGGCCGCCGGACGGCGCCCCCAGCACGCTCACGTACCCTCGGGAGCGTGCTGCGGACGGCCCTGACCCCGAGGTTCCTCGGGCTGCTCGGGCTCGTCCTCGTCGTGGGCGCCCTGTTCGTCCAGCTCGGCCGGTGGCAGCTCGGGGTGGCCGAGGGCAACGCCGCGCGCGAGGCGGTCGAGGCGGCCCGCGCCGCGAAGCCGGCCGCCCTCACCGAGGTCCTCGGACCGCACGCGCCCTTCCCCGGCGAGCTGTCGTCGCGGCCGGTCACCGTCACCGGGCGCTACCTCGACGGCCAGGTCCTCGTCCCCGACCGCCGCCTCGAGGGCCGGGCCGGCTCCTGGGTCGTCACCCCGTTCCGCGTCGACGCCAACGGCGCGACCCTGCCCGTGCTGCGCGGCTTCGTCACCGACCCCGCGCAGGCCGGCGCGCCCCCCACGGGCACCCTCACCCTCGAGGGCGGCCTCGCCCCGTCGGAGTCGCCGACCGACGCCGTGACCCCCGGCCCCGGCGAGATCGCCTCGGTCGACACCTCGGTGCTCGTCAACACGTGGTCCGGCGACCTCTACAACGCCTTCGTCTTCCTCGCCGCCGAGCGACCGGGCACCGGCCCTCAGCTGACCAAGGTCCCGACCCCGCTCGCTCCGACCGGCGTCACCTGGCGCAACGCCGCCTATGCCGTCCAGTGGTGGGTCTTCGCCGCCTTCGCGCTGTGGCTGTGGTGGCGGATGGTCCGCGAGGCGCACGAGCGGACCGCTGCACCGCTCGTCCCGGCGCGGGGTGACAATGGAGCGCGTGAGCACTCCTGAGGCCGGCCGCGCCGGCACCGCGATCGCCCCCGAGGACGTCGACGCCGTCCGCCCCCGCCTCACCTTCTTCAAGGTGATGGCCTTCATCGTCGGCATCGGGCTGCTCGTGCTCGTCGTCGAGATGGTCCTGTCCTACGGCTTCGGGATGAAGGGCCAGGACAACCCCCTGTACTGGTGGCCGCAGCCGCACGGCTTCATCTACATGGTCTACCTCGTGGCGACGGCGCTGCTCGGCTTCAAGGTCGGCTGGCCGCTCGGCAAGATGGTCCTCGTCATGCTCGCCGGCTGCGTCCCGTTCCTCTCCTTCTGGGTGGAGCGGAAGGTCGCCGGCGAGGTCGAGGCGAGCCTCGTCGCCGCGCGCCGATAGCCTTGCGCTCGTGAGCGACGCCCCGGAGCTGCCCGCCGACCCCTCGCCCGTCGACCCCTCCCACGCCGTGGTCGAGGGTGGTGAGCCCATCCACCTCGCCGACCGGCCGGTGCTCGTCGTCGACTTCGGCGCGCAGTACGCGCAGCTGATCGCCCGCCGCGTGCGCGAGGCCAGCTGCTTCAGCGAGGTCGTCCCGAGCTCGATGCCGGCCGACGAGATGCTCGCGAAGCAGCCGTCGGCGATCATCCTCTCCGGCGGCCCGTCGTCGGTCTACGAGGAGGGCGCCCCGCGCCTCGACCCCGCCGTCCTCCAGGCCGGGGTCCCCGTGTTCGGCATGTGCTACGGCTTCCAGGCGATGGCCCTCGCGCTCGGCGGCAGCGTCGCGCGCACCGGCCTCTCGGAGTTCGGCGCGACGCCCGCGACGATCACCGACACGAGCTCGACGCTCTTCAACGGCCAGCCCTCCGACCAGTCGGTGTGGATGAGCCACGGCGACTCCGTCGAGGAGCCCCCGGCCGGGATGCGCGTCACGGCCACGACGGCCGGCGCCCCCGTCGCCGGCTTCGAGGACGACGAGCGCCGGCTGTACGGCGTCCAGTGGCACCCCGAGGTCATGCACTCGACGTTCGGGCAGCGCGTGCTCGAGAACTTCCTCAGCAAGGGCGCCGGCCTCTCGGGCTCGTGGACGGCGGCCAACGTCGTCGAGGAGCTCGTCGGCGCGGTGCGCGAGCAGATCGGCGACAAGCGGGCCATCTGCGGGCTCTCCGGCGGGGTCGACTCGTCGGTGGCCGCGGCGCTCGTCCAGCGCGCCGTCGGCGACCAGCTGACCTGCGTCTTCGTCGACCACGGCCTGCTGCGCGCGGGCGAGGCCGAGCAGGTGCAGCAGGACTTCGTCGCCGCGACCGGGGTCGACCTCGTGACCGTCGACGCCTCCGAGCAGTTCCTCACCGCGCTCGCCGGGGTCAGCGACCCCGAGGAGAAGCGCAAGATCATCGGCCGCGAGTTCATCCGCGTCTTCGAGCAGGCCGCGCGCGACATCGTCGGCTCCCACGAGGGCGAGCACCCCGTCGAGTTCCTCGTCCAGGGCACGCTCTACCCGGACGTCGTCGAGTCCGGCGGCGGCACCGGCACGGCGAACATCAAGAGCCACCACAACGTCGGTGGCCTCCCGGACGACCTGCACTTCAGCCTCGTCGAGCCGCTGCGGCTGCTCTTCAAGGACGAGGTGCGCCAGGTCGGCCTCGAGCTCGGTGTGCCCGAGGGCATCGTCTGGCGCCAGCCGTTCCCGGGCCCCGGCCTGGGCATCCGCATCGTCGGCGAGGTGACCCGCGAGCGCCTCGACATCCTCCGCGCCGCCGACCAGGTCGCCCGCGAGGAGCTCTCGGCCGCCGGCCTCGACCGCGAGATCTGGCAGTGCCCGGTCGTGCTGCTCGCCGACGTCCGCTCGGTCGGCGTCCAGGGCGACGGCCGCACCTACGGCCATCCGATCGTGCTGCGGCCGGTGTCGTCCGAGGACGCGATGACCGCCGACTGGACCCGCATCCCCTACGACGTGCTCGCGAAGATCTCGACGCGCATCACGAACGAGGTGCGCGAGGTCAACCGGGTCGTCCTCGACGTCACGAGCAAGCCGCCGGGCACCATCGAGTGGGAGTGACCCGCGAGGAGCGCTCCCCGAGCGGGCCGCGGCGTGGCAGGCTGGGACGCAGTACCCGCCGGTAACCCACCCCCCGAGGACGGTCATCCATGGAGAGCTCGACGACGAGCGTCACCGCCACCGACGGCACGGCCGTCTTCGTGCACCGCTGGCTGCCGGACGGCGACCCGCGCGGGGTCGTCGTCGTCGCGCACGGGATGGCCGAGCACTCGGCCCGCTACGCGCGGCTCGCCGAGACGCTGACCGCCGCGGGGTACGCCGTCCACGCCCCGGACCACCGCGGGCACGGGCGCACCGCGTCGGCCGCCGACCACGGCTACTTCGCCGACACGGCCGGCTGGGAGGCCGTCGTCGCCGACCTGCGTGCGGTCATCGCCGACGCCCGCGCCGAGCACCCCGGCCTGCCGGTCTTCCTCCTCGGGCACTCGATGGGCTCCTTCCTCAGCCGCTCGCTCGTCGTCGAGGACTCGCGCGGGCTCGCCGGCCTGATCCTGTCCGGGACCGCGGGCGACCCCGGCCTGCTCGGCAGGGTCGGGGCGGCCGTCGCCGCGGGCGAGGCCCGGCTGCGGGGCCGCCGGCACCAGAGCGCGCTCATGGACAAGCTGACCTTCGGCCAGTACAACGCGGCGTTCAAGCCCACCCGCACGGACTTCGACTGGCTCTCGCGCGACCCCGACGAGGTCGACGCCTACGTCGCGGACCCGCTGTGCGGCAACACCTTCACCTCCGGGTTCTTCGTCGACCTGCTCGGCGGCCTCGGGGGCATCAACGACCCGAAGAAGGTCGCCCGGGTCCGCCGCGACCTGCCGGTGCTGCTGGTCAGCGGCGACGCCGACCCGGTGGGCGCCGGCGGCAAGGGGCCGCGCGCCGTCGCGCAGCAGTACCGCGAGGCCGGGCTGACCGACGTCACCTGCACGCTGTACCCCGAGGCACGGCACGAGCTGTTCAACGAGACCAACCGCGACGAGGTCACCGCCGACGTCGTGCGCTGGCTCGACGCGCACCTGCCGGCCTGACCGGCGCGCGGCATCCGGCATCGGGCGGGCGCCGACCGAGCAGTCCCCTCACCTCCTCGAGGGGAGGCAACACGCAGGGCCCGGGCGCATCCGGTCGGCGTGTTGCCTGCCCTCGCGTCCGTGCCCCCACGAGCTCGGGACTGACGTCTCGGGGTCACCCCGAAAGGTGGAGGCACGAGCGGAGGGAGGGGCGCGAGGGGTCGGATGCGGGGTCGAGCGCCCTCTCTGGCTAGGGTTGGCCGCGTGTTGAGAACGGCCGCCGCCGTCGTCGCGGGCAAGACCGCGCGAGCCCTCGCCCGCCGCCGGGGCGGAGGGTCGGCCTTCCCGGGCCTCGTCGCCGAGCGCATCGACCCGGGCATCCTGCGGCACGCCCTGGCCGACGTGCGCGGCGGCATCGTCGTCGTCAGCGGCACCAACGGCAAGACGACGACGACCAAGATGCTCGTCGCCCTCCTGCGCGCCCACGGCCGCAGCGTCTTCACCAACCCGACGGGCTCGAACTTCACCCGCGGCGTGCTCTCCGAGATGCTCCCGCAGCTGCCGGTCAGCGGCCGCCTGAGGAGCGACCTCGCCGTCGTCGAGCTCGACGAGGCCCACGCGATGCGCTTCATCGCCGAGGTCCCCCCGACCCACTCGCTGCTGCTCAACGTCGCGCGCGACCAGCTCGACCGGTTCGCCGAGATCGACCACACCGCCGACCTCCTGGCCCGGCTCGGCGCCGCGAGCACGCAGGGCGTCGTCGCCAACGCCGACGACCCGTTCATCTCCCGCGCGGCCGGCGCCGTCGACGTGCCGGTGCGGTGGTTCGGCCTCGACGCGTCCATCGCCGACCGGCTGCCGGAGCTGACCGAGCACGACGCCCGCTTCGACGACGAGCCGACGACGCACGAGCCCGGCCCCGGTGACGCCCGCCTGCGCCCGCACGACGAGCGCTCGTTCGACGTGGTCTTCGACGACGTCGTCGTCGGGCCGGTCACCCTCCAGCAGCGCGGCCTCGCGGCGATGATCAACGCCACCGCCGCCACGACGACCGCCCGCCTGCTGCTCGGCGAGGCCTTCGACGCCGCGATAGCCGCCGAGGCGCTCGCGGCGGTCCGGCCGCCGTTCGGCCGCGGCGAGGTCGTCATGGTCGACGGCCAGCCGCTCGAGCTCGTCCTCGTCAAGAACCCGGCGGGCTTCGGCGTCGCCCTCAGCACCTACGGCACGACGCCGGTCGCGACGATGGTCGCCATCAACGACAACGACGCCGACGGCCGCGACGTCTCGTGGCTCTACGACGTCAGCTTCGCCAACCTGCGCGAGCGCGGGGTCGCCCTGACGAGCGGTGTGCGCGCCTACGACATGGCCCTGCGGCTGCACTACGACGACGTCCACACCGACCGCGTCGTCCCCGACCTCGACGAGGCCCTCGACGCCTTCGTCGCCGCCCACCCCGACGAGCCCAAGCGCATCTTCTGCACCTACACGGCGATGATGGCGCTGCGGCGCACGCTCGCCGCCCGCCACGGCCTCGACCGCTTCGGGGAGGAGACGCCCGCATGAGCACGACCGAGCGCTACGAGCCCGAGGGCACGAGCAAGGGGACGATCACCGTCGTCCACCTCTACCCGCGCGAGATGAGCATCTACGGCGACCGCGGCAACACGCACGCGCTCGCCGGGCGCATCCGCCGGCACGGGTACACCGCCGAGGTCGTGCTCCACGACCCGGGCAGCGAGTTCCGGCGCGACGCCCACCTGTTCACCGGCGGCGGCGGCCAGGACTCGGGCCAGGCGCGGGTCGAGGCCGACCTGGTCGCCATCGGCCCGACCCTGAAGTCCCTCGCCGACGACGGCGTCCCGATGCTCATGATCTGCGGGATGTACCAGCTCTTCGGCAACAGCTTCCACACCGTCGGCGGCCAGGTGCTGCCGGGGCTGGGCATCCTCGACGTGACGACCCGCGGCAACGACAAGCGGATGATCGGGCCGGTCTGCCTCGAGACGGAGTTCGGCCGGGTCGTCGGCTACGAGAACCACTCGGGCTCGACGGTGCTCGGCAGCGGGCAGGAGCCGTTCGGGCGGGTGCTGGCCGGCCACGGCAACAACGGCGAGGACGGCACCGAGGGCGCGCGCCGGCTCAACGTCATCGGCAGCTACCTCCACGGGCCGCTGCTGCCGGCCAACCCGATGGTCTCCGACGCCCTCATCGCCGTCGCCGCCGAGCGCGCGACCGGGCGGCCCTTCGAGCCGGCCGACCTCGACGACCCCCTCGCGACCCAGGCCCGGGAGCGCCAGGTCCGCCGCCTCGTCGGTGCCCGCTGACCGTCCGGCACCCCGGCGCGCCCTACACCGCAGTAACCGCTGCCCTGGCGACACCTACTGCGCCGTAGCGTGCGACACCCCCCTGCGGGCTCGGTGCGCGCTACACCGCGGTAACCGCTGTTCTGGCGACGCTGACTGCGGTGTAGCCCGCGATCGGCCGGGGCGTGGGATCACCCCGGGCACGGCGCCGGCGGGGACCGGCTGACAGGATGGCCGGGTGAGCCAGACCAGCCCGGATGCCGTCGCCACCGCCTTCGCCGAGTACGTCACCGCGTCGCCCACGGCCTTCCACGCCGCCGCCGTCGCCCGTGACCACCTCGTGGCGGGCGGGTTCACCGAGCTCGACGAGACGCAGGCCTGGCCGAGCGCCCCGGGCGGCTACGTCGTCGTCCGCGACGGCGCCGTCATCGCCTGGCGGGTCCCGCAGGGCGCCGGCCCGACGACGCCGTTCCGCATCCTCGGCGCGCACACCGACAGCCCGACCTTCCGGCTCAAGCCGAACCCCGTGGTGCGCGAGCACGGCTGGGAGCGGCTCAACGTCGAGGTCTACGGCGGCCCGACCCTCCCCTCGTGGTTCGACCGCGACCTCGCGATCGCCGGCCGGGTCGTCGACGCCGACGGCGCCACCCGGCTCGTGCGCTCGGGCCCGGTGGCCCGCATCCCGCACCTGGCCATCCACCTCGACCGCGCGGTCAACGACGGGTTCGCCCCGGACGTGCAGCGCCAGCTGCTGCCGGTCGTCGGCGCGGCGGACGGCCCCGGCTCCGCCGACCCCGCCCACTGGCTGCGCGAGCTCGTCGGCGACGCCGTGGCCTGGGACCTCTTCCTCGCCGACACCCAGGAGCCGGCGCGCATCGGTGTCCGCGGCGACCTCCTCGCCTCCTGGCGGATGGACAACCTCACGAGCGTCCACGCCGGGCTGCTCGGCCTCCTCGAGGCGCCCGAGGACGGCGGGCACATCCCCGTCCTCGCCGCCTTCGACCACGAGGAGGTCGGCTCGGCCTCGGTGACCGGCGCGGGCGGGCCGTTCCTCGAGGACGTGCTGGGGCGGGTCCTCGAGGGCCTCGGGGCCGGCCGCTCCGACGCGGCGCGCGCCTTCCGGTCCTCGTGGCTGCTCTCCAGCGACGCCGGCCACCTCGTGCACCCCGGCCACCCGGAGAAGCACGACCCGACCAACCGGCCGCGCCCGGGCGGCGGCCCGCTGCTCAAGGTCAACGCGCGCCAGCGCTACACGACCGAGGCCCGCGGCGAGGCGCTCTTCGCGGCGGCGTGCGAGCGGGCCGGCGTGCCCTTCCAGCACTACGTCAACCCGAACACGATCGCCGGCGGCTCGACCATCGGCCCGATCGCGGCGACCCGGCTCGGCATCCCGACCGTCGACATCGGCGTCGGCCTGCTCTCGATGCACTCGACGCGCGAGCTCGTGCACCTCGGCGACCTCGCCGCGCTGCACGGCGCGGTCGCGGCGTTCCTCGCCGGCTGACGAGCGCTCAGGCGGGCCGGGCGAAGACCGGCTCCTCGCCCTCGGCCGGCGGCTCGGCCTTCGGGCTGAGCGACCACAGCAGCCAGCCGAGGCCGCCGAGGGGCACCTCCATGAGGTGGGTGATGATCGAGAAGAGCACGACGCCGGCGGTGGCCTCGGCGTTGCCCGCGCCCCAGCCGACGAGGACGATCGTCGTCGCGGCCTCGGTGACCCCGACCCCGCCCGGCGTGATGCCGACCGCGGTGAGCAGCCGGCCGATGGCGTACGCCGCGAAGAGCAGGTTGAGCGGCAGCATGACGCCGGTCTCGCGCATCACGAGGACGAAGAGGACGTAGTACGCGGCGAAGAAACCGACCATCCCGAGCGTCATCGACCACCAGCGCCAGCGGACGACGTCGATGATCCGGCTGCGCAGGTCGCTCACGAGGTCCTCGACGCTCATCGTCGAGTCCGGCCGGCGCCGCCGCACGAGCGGGCGCAGCGCGCGGTCGAGCAGCGCCCCGGCCCGCTGCGCCACCCGCTCGCTCGCGAGCATCCCCGCGACGGCGCCGATGACGCCGAGGCCGGTCAGCGAGCCCGCGACGGCGAGGTCGGAGAGCGCCTGGGGGAGCGTGACGCCGCCGATGACGAGGACGAGGATCGCGACGACGGGCAGCGCGATGCGGGCGAGGACGTTCCAGACGCCGGTGACGATCGCCGAGGTCGACGTCGCGCGGCGCGAGAAGCCCCACGAGCGGCACATCGCGTAGGTCGCGGCCAGCCCGACCGCTCCGCCCCCGGGCAGCAGGTTCGAGACGGACGAGCCGCAGAGGTTGATGATGAGCGCCTTGCCGTGCGTCAGCCCGCGCAGCGACCCCGTGAAGGTGAACGTGTAGCAGTAGAGCCCGAGGAGCATGAGCACCTGGAAGCCGATGACGTGCAGCGGCGGCACGGTGCGGATGACGCCCCAGATGTCGCCCCACGAGGTCTTCGCGAAGTGCGGCAGGCCCCAGACGAGGAGGACGACGGCCAGGGCCAGCCCGAGCCCGAACTGGAGCAGCTGGCGGCTGCGGCGCTGCGGCTTCACCGCGGGCGCGCTCACGGCAGCCCCTCGAAGACGTCGGTGACCACGGGTCCGCCGGCCGGCCGCGACGGGTCGCGGAACCACTCCCGCCCGAAGACGAGGTCGTAGAGCGGGCGCGGGATGCGCAGGAACGCCTGGAGGGTGCGGTCGCCGGTCTGGCCCCCCTCGCCGACCTCGGCCGCGCCGCCACCGGTCGCCTGCGAGGCGTGCGCGCGCATCGACGCGCGCTTGGCGGCGACGTGCCGGCGGACGTCGACGCGGTGGGTGATGTCGCGCCGGGCCGAGAAGGCCCGCTCGAAGCTCGTGGGGTCGAACTCGGCCGGGAAGCGGTAGACGCGGGCGAGCATCCGGACGGCGCGGGCGATGGTGTCGCGCGGGACGGTCGCCTCGAGGACCCGCGGGGTGCCGGCGACGACCGCGGCCCGGGCCGCGACCTCGTGCACGCGCCGGTGGTCGCGGTGCCCGTAGCCGCCGTTGGCGTCGTAGGAGAGCAGGACGTCGGCGCGCTCGGTGCGCAGGACGGCCGCCAGCCGCTCGGCGGCCTCCTCGAGCGGCGCCCGGCAGAAGCGGGTGAGGCCGGGGGCGTCCGGCTCGGGCTCCGGACCGGAGCCGCTGTCGGCGTAGCCGAGCCACTCGACGCGCGCCACGCCGAGCGCCGCGGCCGAGCGCTCGGCCTCGCGCAGGCGACGGGTGCCGAGGCCGCCGTCGCGGCGCAGGTCGTCGGCGGCCAGGCCCGCGCCCCCGTCGGTGGCGAGCACGAGCACGACGCGATGGCCCTGCGCGGCGGCCTTCGCCATGGTGCCGGCCGTCAGCAGGGCCTCGTCGTCGGGATGGGCGTGGAACGCCACGAGCGTGCGGGACATCGGGCCCATCCTCGCGCATGGCAGGCTGGACCCTCGTGAAGGTCGCCCTCCTGTCGGACTGCTACCCGCCGCGGCTCGGCGGGATCGAGCGCCAGGTGCACGACCTCGCCCACGAGCTGGTGCGGGCCGGGCACGAGGTCGAGGTCTTCACGGCGACCACCGGCCCGGCCGGCGAGCGCGGCGGCGTCATCGAGATCGAGGACGGCGTGACCGTGCACCGCCTCGCCATCCCGCTGCCGAACGGCTTGCCCGTCAACCCCTTCGCGCCGCCCGAGGTGCGCCGGCGGCTCCTCGCCGGCCGGTTCGACGTGGCCCACGCGCACCTCGGCGTCGTCAGCCCGTTCGCGACCGACCTCGTCCGCGTCGCCCTCGGTGTCGGTCTCCCGGTGGCCGCGACGGTGCACTGCGTCCTCGGCCGGTGGGTGCCGGTGATGCGCGCCGCCGGTCACCTGCGCCGCTGGGCCGGGCGTGGCGTGGCGCTCAGCGCGGTCTCGCGGATGGCCGCCGCCCAGGTGCGTGAGGCGGCCGGCGGCGCGCGGGTCGGGGTGCTGAACAACGGGATCGACGCCGCGTGGTGGGCAGCCGGCGAGGCCGGTGCCGCCGACCGCTCGGGCGCCGACGGCATCCACGTCGTCACCGCGATGCGCCTGGTCAGCCGCAAGCGCCCGCTCGCCCTGCTCGGCGCCCTCCACGAGGCACGGCGGCAGCTCGACCCGTCGGTCCCGCTGCGCGCCACCGTGGCCGGCGAGGGGCCGCAGCGCCGGGCGATGGAGGCCTACGTCCGGGCGCGCGACCTCGACTGGGTCTCGATGCCCGGCCGGCTCGACCGCGAGGGCCTGCGCCGGATGCACCACGCGGGCGACCTCTACGTGACGACGGCCCGGCTGGAGGCGTTCGGCATCGCGGCCCTCGAGGCCCGGGCGGCCGGCCTGCCCGTCGTCGCACCGGCCGGCACCGGGGTCGACGACGTCGTCGAGGACGGGGTCGACGGGCTCCTCGTGTCCTCCGACGCCGGGGTCGCGGAGGCCGTCGCCCGGCTCGCCGGCGACGACGCGCTGCGCCGGCGGATGCGCGCGCACCTGCGGCAGGACCCGCCGCGCCAGGACTGGCCCGCGACCGTGGCGGCGACGCTCGACGAGTACCGGCGGGCCGGCGCCCGGTGATCACCGTCCGGGGGGTGCGCGGGGGGCGCGAGGTGGTCTCGTTCGTGCTGGGGCACGGGGAGGACCCGGCGGCCGGGCTGGCCGCGCGCGGCTGGGAGCCGCTGGCGTCGAGCGTCGAGGGGGCGCTGCCCTCGATCGTCCTCACCTTCCGCGTCGAGGCGGTCAGCTCGCGCGTGCCCGGGCCGCCCGGCGGTCCCGGTCTCTCGGAGGCGGACCGGGCGCTCGCCGAGCCGCGCCAGCGCGTCGCCGCCTACGCCGTCGTCGTCGACGCCGACCGGCTCCTGCTGACCCGGCTCGCGCCGCTCACCGGCGCCGAGGGCAGGTGGACCCTCCCCGGCGGCGGGCTCGACCCGGGCGAGAGCCCGCGCGAGGCCGTCGTCCGCGAGGTGCACGAGGAGACCGGCCAGGACGTCGACGACGTCCGCTTCCTCGACGTCATGACGCAGCACTGGGTGGGGCGCTCGGAGCGCGGCGCCGAGGACTACCACGCGGTCCGGCTGCTGCACACCGCCCGCTGCACGCGGCCGACCCGCCCCGTCGTGCACGACGTGGGCGGGTCGACGTCCGAGGCCGCGTGGGTCGACCTCGACCGGCTCGGCGGCTACGACCTCGTGCCCACGGTGACGTGGGCGCTGCGCGTCGCCGGGGTGGTCCCGCGACGCCGGCCGCGGGGGCGGGGCTAGGGCCGGGGGTCCCGGCTGCCGCGCAGCCCGAGCAGCCCGACGAGGACGACGAGCGCGCCGCCGGCGACGACGGTCCACGGCCCGAGGTCGGACCACGGGATGCTCACGTCGGCGACCTCGGTGACGATGACGGCTCCGGCGGTGACGAGGCCGAGGACGCCGAGGATGAGGGCGAACGGCGCCGGGCCGCGACGCCAACGCTGCTCGACCGGCGCCGGGGTGGTCTCGAGGTGGGTGCGGCCGTCGTCGGCGCCGAGAGCCGGGCCCGTCGGGCCGGTCGGGGTGGCCGGGGTGGTCGCGGGGCCGGTGGGCTCCGGGCCGGGGACGCTGGCGCTCGCCCGGTCGTCGTCGAGCCCGAGCTCGGTGCGCAGGGGGCGGGTGGTGTCGTCGCTCATGGTCAGCTCTCCTCGATGATGGTCACGTCGCCCAGGCCGACGTCGGTCGTCACGACGAGCCCGGGGCTCGCGGCGTCGCCGACGGTGAGGGACGGGGACAGGTCGGTGCCCGAGCGGGTCTCGACGGACTCGAGCCCGCCGTCGGAGGTCTCGCGGTCGTGGCGCAGCTCGCCGACGCCGATGCGGGTCTCGAAGCGGACGTCCATCCCGGCGGGGACGCGGACGGTCAGCTCGCCGACGCCCATGGAGACGGCGACCGTCGAGGGGTCGCCGGACCCGGCCGGCAGGGCGACCAGGCCCCCGAGGTCGAGCGTGGCGTCCCCGGCGCCGAGCGAGTAGGACGCCGGCAGCGAGGAGGAGGTCGGGGTCCACACGCGGTCGCCGACCCCGCCGCGGGCGGTGGAGTGCGCCGCCGCGACGGCGAGGACCGTCACGAGCCCGAGGACGATGACGAGGAACCCGCTGAAGCCCGACGCCCGGCCGCTCGCACCGAGCCCGAGGACGATCGCGGAGACCGCGGCGAGGGCGAGGGCCAGGCCGAGGACGACCGGCTCGCCGGTGAAGCCGAGCGGCTGCGCGACGGCGGCGACGAGGCCGACGACGGCGATGACCAGTCCGAGCGACACGAGCCCGACGAAGCCGCTGGGACGGCGACGGCGCGGGGCCGGGGGAGGCGGCGGACCGAGCGGGCGAGGGGGCGCGGGCGGCATCGGCATCCCACCCGAGGGGCCCTGCGGCCGAGGCGGGTACGTCGCGCCGGGCGGGGGCGGCGGTGTGCCGTAGGCGGACTGCGGGCCGGGCGGGTAGCGGTAGGCGGCCGGGGCTCCGGCGGGGGGCGGTGACGTCATCGTCGCTCCTGCGGGGGGAGGGGGCGGGGCCTGGCCGGCCCACGGGGTCGGGGTGGTGCGGCTGCGCGTGGCGACGAACCACACGACGAGGCCGACGGGGACGAGCAGCCAGAGCGAGCCGCCCCAGGCGTTGCCGTCGCCGAGCACCGAGACGGCCCCGACGAGCAGGACGATGCCGGTGAGGACGAGCAGCACGATGGCCCACGCGTCGCTGCCGCGGACCGCGCGCTCGGCGAGGATCTCGCCCCGCACGTCCGGCAGCAGGAGCCACAGGACGAGGTAGAGGGGGATGCCGATGCCGCCGGCGATCGTCAGCGCGATCGCCGCGGCGCGGATGAGGAGCGGGTCGACGTCGAAGCGCGCGGCGACGCCGGCGCACACGCCGCCGAACCAGCGGCGCTCGGTGTCGCGACGGACGCTCGAGCGCCGCAGCCGGGCGAGCCCGTCGTCGAGCGCGGTCGGCGCGCCGGTCGGCGGCATCTGGGAGGTGGAGCTCTCGGTCATGGCACCACTGTGGCCGCGGCAGGGCCGGGGCGGCCATGAGGGTCGACCCTGAGCACCCCCTGACCGGACCCCGGCGGGCGGGTCACGGGCGCGCATCGTGCGTCAGGATGGAGGGGTGCCCACGCCCTACGAGCCCGCCGCGACCCGCGTGCGGACCGACGCCGGCCCCGTCCCCGGGGCCCTGCCGTCGCGTCCGCCGCTCGTGCGCGACCGCTCGGCGGGCTGGACGCCGGGGGTGTGCGACGCCGTGGCGCGCCACCTCGGCGTCTCGCGGCGCCTCGTGCGCGTCGCGATGGTCGTCCTCGCCTTCTCCGGCGGCGCCGGGGTCGCGGCCTACCTCTTCCTCTGGGCGCTGACCCCCGAGGCCGACGGCCCGGCCGGAGGGGCCGGCCCGGTCCAGGCCCGGGCGTGGTCCGAGCGCCGTCGCTGGGCGGTGCTCCTCGTCGCCGGCGTCGTGCTCGTCGCGGCCGGCGCGGCCCTGCTCGTGCCCGGGGTCGGGGTGTCGGCGCGGGGCTCGGTCCTGCTGCCGCTGTTCGTCATCGGTGTCGGCGCGGTCGTCGCCTGGTCCAACCTCGACGCGACCCAGCGCTCGCGCTGGCTCACCGGTGGACCCGACGGGATGGGCTGGGTCCGGGTGCTGCTCGGCTCGGGGCTCGCCCTCGTCGGCGTCCTCGTGCTCGTCACCCGCGGCAGCTCGGTCAGCGTCCTCTGGGACGCCGTGCTCGCGGCGCTCGCGGTCCTCGTCGGCGCGCTCATCCTCGCCGCGCCGTGGGCGCTGCGGCTGTGGGGCGACCTGCGCCGCGAGCAGGACGCCGCCGTCCGCGCGACCGAGCGGGCCGACATCGCCGCGCACCTGCACGACTCCGTGCTCCAGACCCTCGCGCTCATCCAGCGCCAGTCCGCCGACCCCGCCGCCGTGACCCGGCTCGCCCGCGCCCAGGAGCGCGAGCTGCGCAGCTGGCTGTACGACGGCCCGCAGGGGTCGCAGGCCTCGCTCGCGGCCGCGGTCACCGAGGTCGCCCACGAGGTCGAGGACCTCCACGGCGTTCCGGTCGACCTCGTCGTCACGGGCGACCGGCCCTTCGAGCAGCACGGGGTGGCCCTCTCGCGCGCGCTGCGCGAGGCGCTGCTCAACGCCGTGCGGCACGGGGCGCCCCCGGTCACGGCCTACGTCGAGATCGGCCCGAGCGGGGTCGAGGCGTTCGTCCGCGACCGTGGCGAGGGGTTCGACCTCGATGCCGTGCCCGAGGACCGGCTCGGGGTGCGGCAGTCCGTCCTCGGGCGGATGGAACGGCACGGCGGCAGCGCGCGGGTGCGCCGGCGCGACGACGGCACCGAGGTGGAGCTGCGGCTGCCACCGATCGAAGGAGACGACACATGAGCACCGCCAGGACCCCCGCCCCGACCGCGCCCGTCCGGGTCGTCCTCGTCGACGACCACCGGATGTTCCGCACCGGCGTGCGCGCCGAGCTGACCGAGGCGATGGCCGGGGGGACGCCGGTGTGCGAGTTCGTCGGCGAGGCGCCGGACGTCGACAGCGCCATCTCCGTCATCCGGGCCGAGACCCCCGACGTCGTCCTTCTCGACGTGCACCTGCCCGGCGGCTCGGGCAACGGCGGCGGCGACGTCATCCGCGGGTGCGCCGGGGTCGAGACGGCCTCCGGGGCGCCGGTGCGCTTCCTCGCGCTGTCGGTCTCGGACGCCGCCGAGGACGTCATCGCGGTCATCCGCGCCGGCGCTCGGGGCTACGTGACGAAGACGATCGGCGCGCGCGACCTGCTGACCGCGGTGCGGCGCGTGGCCGACGGCGACGCGGTGTTCTCGCCGCGACTGGCCGGGTTCGTGCTCGACGCCTTCGGGGCGGCCGCCGGCGAGATCGCCGAGGTCGACGAGGAGCTCGACCGGCTCTCGGCGCGCGAGCGCGAGGTGATGCGTCTCATCGCGCGCGGCTTCCAGTACAAGGAGGTCGCCAAGGAGCTGTTCATCTCGGTCAAGACGGTCGAGACGCACGTGTCGTCGGTGCTGCGCAAGCTCCAGCTGTCCTCGCGCCACGAGCTGACGGCCTGGGCAATGGGGCGCCGGCTCGTCTGAGCCGGACCTCGGCGGCGGCTGCGGTCGGGGGCCGCGGTCGGCGCGACGACCGGGCCGACGGGGTGGGGGTCGACATCGACGTCGGTGCTCCGGCGGCACCCTCTACGCTGGCGGCCATGGAGTTCGTCGAGCACGTCCTCGTCCTGCTGCACCTCCTCGGCATGGCCGCGATCATCGGCAGCGCCGTGTTCGTCGCCCGGGGCCGGGTGACGCCCGCGCTCGTCTGGGGCGCCCGGGCCCAGCTCGTGACCGGCCTGCTGCTCGTCGGTGTCGTCGAGGCGGGGGACGAGCCGGTCAACCACGCGAAGATCGGCGTCAAGCTGCTCGTCGCGATCGCCGTCGCCGCGTGCGCCGAGATCGCCGCCGCGAAGGAGCGCAAGGGCCAGGGCTCGCGCCCGCAGCTCGTGCAGGCCGCCGGCCTCCTCGCGGTCCTCAACGCGGCGGTCGCCGTCCTCTGGACCAGCGCGTCCTGACCCCAGCCGAGTCCCACGCGTATCGGGTCACCCGATACCGGTGCGCTTGACCCGAGAACCGTTGTCGGGTGGAGCGCGGTCGTATCGGGTGACCCGATACGCATGTGGTCCGGGTGGGGTCAGAGAGTGAGCAGGAGCTTGCCCTGGGTGCGCCGGCCCTCGAGGTCGTCGTAGGCCTGCGCGGCGTCCTCCAGCGGGTAGCGGCCGCCCACGGCGACGTCGAGCGAGCCGTCGGCCACGGCGGCGAGCACCTCGCCGGCCCGCCACTCCAGCTCGTCGCGGCTCGCGAGGTAGTGGCCGAGGCTGGGTCGGGTGACGAAGACCGAGCCCGCCGCGTTGAGGCGCTGCAGGTCGAAGGGCGGCACCTGGCCGCTGGCCGCACCGAAGAGCGCGAGCACCCCACGCGGCCGGAGCGAGGCGAGCGAGGCGTCGAAGGTGTCGCGCCCGACACCGTCGTAGGCGACGTCGACGCCCTGCGGCGCGACCTCCCGCACGGCCGCGGCGAGGTCGTCGACCGCGCGGTAGTCGATGACGTGCTGCGCCCCGAGCCGCGCCGCGGTCGCGCACTTCTCGGCCCCGCCGGCGGTCGCCACGACGACGCCGCCCCGGGCGCGGACCATCTGGACGAGGAGCTGCCCGACGCCGCCCGCCGCCGCGTGGACCAGCGTGGTCGTGCCGTGGCCGACGGGGAAGGTGCTCGTCGTCAGGTAGTGCGCGGTCATCCCTTGGAGCATCACGGCGGCGGCGGTCTCGAGCTCGACGCCGTCGGGTACCGGGACGAGCGTCGACGCGTCGCGCACCGCATACCGGGCCGCGCTGCCGACCGACATCGCCCAGGCGACGCGGTCGCCGACGGCGAGGTCCTCGACCCCCTCGCCGACCGTCACGACCGTGCCGGCGCCCTCGTTGCCGAGGACGTACGGCGTCTGCATCGGGTAGACGCCCTCGCGCTGGTAGACGTCGATGAAGTTGACGCCCACCGCCGCGACCTCGACGACGACCTCGCCGGGCGCAGGGTCGGCCGCCGGGCGGTCCTCGACGGCGAGGACGTCGGAGCCCCCGGCGCGCGTGACGACGAGGGCAGGTCCGTGGAGCTCGCTCATGACGCCACCCTAGGACGGCGTGACCGCCCGTCCGGGTCCGCATCGCACCGCATCCCGGGCTACGCCGCAGTAGGTGTCGTCAGAGCGACACCTACTGCGGTGTAGCCCGCTGTGCAGCGGGGGAGGGGGCGCCGGGGGCGGCACGGCGCGAGGCGCGTGGCCCGCCGGCGCGGTCAGGCGTCGAGGTCGATCCAGTAGCGGCGCATGAGGTGGCGGACGTCCTCGAGGACGCCGCCGCTGGCCTCGATGACCCGTGCCGACGCGAGGTTCTCCTCGGAGCACGTGACGAGCACCTCGTCCAGCCCGAGGTCGCGGCAGAACGGCAGCGAGAGCCGGAGCGCCTCGGTGGCGATCCCGCGCCCGCGCGCCGAGGGCCGCACCGAGTAGCCGATGTGCCCACCGATCTCGATGAGGAACGGCGTCAGCCGGTGCCGGATGGCCAGCGAGCCGAGGTGCTCGTCGGGCCGGGCGTCGTCCACGACCCAGAGGAACGTGCACGGGACGTGCCCCGGCGTGCGCGGGGCGTCCTCGTGGGCCTGCCCGCGGCGGTGCGCGACGAACCGCTCGAACCCCTCCGGCGTCTCGAGCTCCGCCCGGGTGAAGGCGACGCCGGCGAAGTCGCCCTCGGGAGCCTCGACCCAGACGCCGTCGCCGTCGCGGGTGCCCTCGCCGGCGGCGTCGAACTCGTCCTGCGCGGCCAGGTAGGACTCACGGAAGCGGGCATCGGGAGCGACGAGGGCGATCATCCCGGAACGGTAGCCACCGGCACCGCACGGCGCCAACGGGTTACGCGCGCAGGCCGAGCAGGACGTCGTCGAGCATGGCCGGCGTCAGGCGCTTGGTGAAGGTGTTGTGGGGGCTCACGTGGTAGCTGCCGACGAGCCGGATGCTCCGCCCGTCGGGCAGCCCGAGCACAGCCTCGGCCGCGTGCCCGAACCTCGGCTTCGGCGTGGGCACGTCCCACCCGACGGCCCGCGCACCGGCGAGGGCGGCGTCCCAGCCGATCGAGCCGAGGCAGAGGATCGTCCGCAGGTGCGGCGCGGCCAGCTGGAGGTCGCGCTCGAGCCACGGCGAGCAGGTGGCGCGCTCGGCCGGGGTCGGCTTGTTCGCCGGCGGGGCGCAGCGCACGGCGGCGACGATGCGCAGGTCGGTCAGGGCCTGACCGTCGCCGGCCGCCACCGAGGTGGGCTGCGCGGCGAACCCCGTGCGGTGCAGGGCGGCCCAGAGGAAGTCGCCCGAGGAGTCGCCGGTGAACATCCGGCCGGTACGGTTGGTGCCGTTGGCCGCCGGGGCGAGGCCGACGAGCAGCACGCCGGCCCGCGGGTCGCCGAACGACGGGCCCGGGCGCCCCCAGTACGGCTGGTCGGCGAAGGACGCCCGCCGCCCCGTGGTCGCGACGTCCTCGCGCCAGCGCACGAGGCGGGGGCAGGCGCGGCACACCGAGACCCGCGCCTGGAGCTGCGCCACGCCCTCGGCGGAGGTCGCCAGCCGGCGCACGCGTGCGGCGGTCGTCGCCACCGGGGTGTCGGGGTCGGCGGGGTCGCCGGGCCAGCCGGCGCCCGGCGGGACGGGCGAGGGGAGGAGCTCGCCGGTGACCGGGTGCGGGTCGAGGGGCTCCATCCCGCGACTGTACGGGCGGCGACCGGATCGTGGCGGGCTGCCTGCGCGCGGCCACGGGACGGGGGACGATGGGGTCGTGGCATCCGTGAGCGTGGTCGGTGGCGGCGTCGTGGGCCTGACGTCCGCCCTGCTGCTCGCGCGCGCCGGCCACGACGTCCGGTGCGTGCGCGACGTCCCGTCGCCGGGCACGGTGTCGGCGGTCGCCGGCGGCCTGTGGTTCCCGTACCACGTCGAGCCGCGCGACCGCGTCGTCGGCTGGGGCCTGGCGTCGCTGCGGCACTTCACCGCGCTCGCCGCCGACCCCGCGGCCGGGGTGGCGCTGCGCGAGGGCCTGCTCGTCGAGCGCGGCGGCCCTGACCGCTGGTGGACCGAGGGCCTGCGCGGATGGCGCGACGCCACGGCCGCCGAGCTGCCCGAGGGGGCGCCCTCCGGCGTCGTGGCCCGTGTCCCGCTCGTCGCGATGGTCGTCCACCTCGACTGGCTCGAACGAGCCTGTGCCGCAGCCGGTGTGCGCCTCGACAGCGGGCGCGTGGAGAACCTCGACGACGCACCCGGCGACGTCGTCGTCCTCGCCGCCGGCCTGCGCGCGCCCGAGCTGCTCCCCGGCCTGGAGGTCACCCCGTCCCGCGGCCAGGTGGCCCTGCTCGCCAACCCGGGCCTCGACCGGTGGCTCGTCGACGACGGCGCCCCGGGCGGGATGACCTACGTCCTGCCGCACCGCGGCTGGGTCGTCTGCGGCGGGTCCGACGCCCCGGGGGACCTCGACGAGCCCGACCCCGAGGAGCACGCGCAGATCGTCGAGCGGTGCCGGCGCGCGGTCCCCGCCCTGCGTGACGCCGAGGTGCTCGGCTCCCGGGTCGGGCTGCGGCCGGTCGCGCCGGCCGTCGACCTGCGCGTCCACGTCGTCGGCGGCCGCCCGGTCGTGACCAACGTCGGGCACGGGGGCGCCGGCGTCACGCTGTCGTGGGGCTGCGCGGAGGAGGTCGTCGGGCTCGTCGGCACGCTCGGCTGAGCGGCCGGACGCGCCCGACGACGGTGCCTCAGCGGGCGGAGGTGACCTCGGCGCTCGCCATCCGGGTGCGGACCCACGGGACGAGAGCGAGCATGACGGCGGCCACGGCGAGGGTGATCGCGGCGTTGACGAGGTAGTAGGCGGTGTCGCCGAGCCCGCTCATCGCGGTGATGAGCTGCGCGGCGACGGCCTGGCCGGCGGCCGTCGCGAGGAACCACAGCGCCATCGCCTGGCTGGCGAACGCGGTCGGCGCGAGGCGCGTGGTGGCCGAGAGGCCGACGGGGGAGAGGAACAGCTCGGCCACGGTCTGCAGGACGAAGACGCCACCGAGGACCCACACCGGCGAGGTGTTGCCCTCGTAGGTCGCGAAGGCCCAGGCCATCGCGAGCGCCGAGACGCCGATGAGCGTGACGCCGATGGTGAACTTCATCGGCGTCGAGGGGAAGCGGCCGGCCCGCTTGACCCAGAGCAGGCCGAAGAGCGGCGCCAGCGCGATGATCGCGAGCGGGTTGACCGACTGGAACCACTCGGGGTTGACCTGCACGCCACCGACGGAGGTGACGGTGCGCTCCTGCGCGAAGAGGGCCATCTTGCCCGCGGCCTGCTCGAAGATCATCCAGAAGACGACGGCGCCGACCCACAGCGGGATGTAGGCCGCGAGGTGCGTGCGCTCCTGCGCGTCGACCTTGCGGCTGCGGAACATCACGACGAAGTAGGCGACCGGGGTCGCGATCGCGAGGATCGAGATGGCGTCGATGACGGCGAGCAGCACGCTGTCGCGCCACGTCGACGCCAGCGCCACGAGGACGGCGACGGCCACGACCGCGCCGAGCGCGAGCAGCGGCAGCCGGCGTCGCTCGGTCGCGCCGAGCGTGTTCGGGACGTCGTCGCCGGCGCCGCGCAGGGTGCGCCGGCCCACGACGAACCAGACGAGCGCGACGCCCATCCCGACGGCCGCGGCCGAGAAGCCGGCGTGGTAGCCGTAGCGGTCGCGCAGGAAGGCGACGACGAGCGGCGAGAAGAACGCGCCGAGGTTGATCGACATGTAGAAGATCGAGAAGCCGGCGTCGCGGCGCGGGTCGTCCGACGCGTACAGGCGCCCGACGATGGCCGAGATGTTCGGCTTGAGCAGGCCGGTGCCGAGGGCCACGAGGGCGATGCCCAGCCACGCCGTGGGCGTCGCCGGGATCGCGAGGCAGACGTGGCCGGCCATGATGACGAGGCCGCCGTAGAGCGTCGAGCGGCGCGCGCCGACGAGCCGGTCGGCCGCGTAGCCGCCGAGGACCGAGAGCAGGTAGACGGCCGAGCCGTAGATCGCGACGACCGAGGTGCCCGTCGCCTCGTCGATGCCGAGGCCGCCGTTGGCGGCGGTGTCGACGAGGAAGTACAGGAGGATCGCCCGCATGCCGTAGTAGCTGAAGCGCTCCCACAGCTCGACGAAGAACAGCGTCGAGAGTCCCGTCGGGTGGCCGAGGAAACCGCGGTCGCTGCGGCTGCCCTCGGTGGGTCGGGTGGTCACGGACATCGGGTGCCTTCCTCTGGACAAACCCGTCGACCGTAACCCCGGCCCCGCCGGATGGCCGAATCGCGCAGGTCAGCCCTCGGGTCGCTGCCGCCCCCGCGCGGCCTTTGTCAGGGCCCGCCGGCGCTTGGCGTCGAGCCGGCGCTCGACCGAGCCGCGGGTCGGCCGGGTCGCCCGTCGGGCCGGGGGTGGCGGGGCGAGCGCCTCGCGCAGCAGGGCCGCCATCCGCTCCCGCGCGGCGGCCCGGTTGCGCCGCTGCTGGCGGTGCTCGGAGGCGGTGACGACGAGCCGCCCCTCGACGAGCCGGGCCACCAGAGCGCGCGCGAGCCGGCGGCGCTGGGCGTCCGAGAGGCCGGTGAGCACCGCGAGGTCGAGCTCGAGCTCCACCCGGCTGTCGGTGGTGTTGACGCCCTGGCCGCCGGGGCCGGAGGCGCGGGAGAAGCGCTCGACGAGGTCGGCGCCGGGCACCGTGAGGCCCTGCGGCACACCGGGTCCCGGCGGCACGACGAGGTCCATCAGGGCTTCCCGGTGTCGTCCTCGGGCTCCGGGGGAGCCGGCGCGCCGTCCGCCTCGTCTCGTTCCGCCCACTCGAGGAGGGGGGCGATGTCGAAGACGGCGTCGTCGATGCCCGCGTGGAGGTCGCCGAGCTCGGCGTAGCGGGCGGGCATCGTCGCGATGGTGAAGTCGTCGGGCTCGGCGTCGTCGACCTCGCTCCAGCGCAACGGGGCCGACACGGTGCCGATGTGGTTGCCGCGCACCGAGTACGCAGCGGCGATCGTGTGGTCGCGGGCGTTCTGGTTGTAGTCGACGAACACGGCCGAGGGGTCGCGGTCCTTGCGCCACCAGGTCGTCGTCACGTCGTCCGGGATGCGCCGCTCGACCTCGCGGGCGAAGGCCAGCGCGGCGCGGCGGACGTCGGTGAACCCGTGCTCGGGCGCGATGCGGACGTAGACGTGCAGGCCGTGGCCGCCGCTCGTCTTCGGCCAGCCGACCGCCCCGAGCTCGTCGAGGACCTCGTGCGCGACGTGCGCGGCGCGACGCACGCGGGAGAAGGGGGCGTCGGGCATCGGGTCGAGGTCGATGCGCCACTCGTCGGGCTGCTCGGTGTCGGCGCGCCGGCTGTTCCAGGGATGGAACTCGACGGTGCTCATCTGGCAGGCCCAGGCGACGTCGGCGAGGCGGGTGACGCACAGCTCGTCGGCGTGCAGGCCGTAGCGCGGGAAGTGCAGCCGGACGGTCTCGACCCACGGCGGCGCGCCCCGGGGCAGGCGCTTCTGGTGCACCTTCGGCCCCGCCAGGCCGTCGGGGAAGCGGTGGAGCATGCAGGGGCGCTCGCGCAGGGCGTTGACGATGCCCTCGCCCACCGACAGGTAGTACTGCACGAGGTCGAGCTTGGTCTCGCCGCGGGCGGGGAAGTAGACGCGCTCGGGGCTGGACACGCGCACGTCGAACCCGTCGACGTCGAGGACGACGGGCTCCCCGAACTCACCCTTGCGCGAGGCCATGGACCCCACGCTAGGGCCTCGCGCCGACACCCGGGCCGTCCCGCGCGACCTCGGGGTGCGCGACAGTCGCATCACCGACTAGTTGACGGTCCTACCTAGGTCGAGGACGATGTGGCTCGTGGGGCAGTCGCCGCGGCCGGACCGCGAGAGCCAGTGGCTCAAGGGGGTCCTCGACCTCGCGGTCCTCGCCGTGCTCGCGCGCGAGGGGTCGGCCTACGGGTACGCGCTCCTGGGCTCGCTCGCCGAGGCCGGCCTCCCCGGGCTGCGCGGGGGGACCCTCTACCCGCTGCTCGGGCGGCTCGAGGACGACGGCCTCGTGCGCAGCGAGTGGTCGGTGGCCGAGGGGGCGCCGGCGCGGCGCTACTTCGCGCTGACGCCCCGGGGGCACGAGGTCCTCGTGGCGGGCCGGGACGGCTGGACGTCCTTCGCCGACCGGATGACGAGAGCGCTGGAGGTCTGACGTGGAGGGGATGCGACCGGTCGACGGGATGCGCGTCGACGTGCTGGAGTACTGCCGGGTGCTCGCGAGCCAGCTGCGGCTCGCCGGCCTGCCGGAGGCGAGGGTGCGCGTCGTCGTCCAGGACGTCCTCGCCCACGTCGAGGCCACCCACGAGGACCCCGTCGAGGCGTTCGGGCAGCCCACCGACTACGCCGCGCAGTGGGCCCGGCCGCCGGGGGTCCGCCGCGTGCTCGCCCTGGTGCTCGCCAGCGCCGTGGGGTTCCCGGGCTTCTGGCTGGCCGTCGCCGCGTTCACCTCGCCCGTGGCGTGGGCCGGCGCGGTCCCGGTGACCCCGTTCCTCGTGTCGATGGTGATCGGGACGGCGGTGGCCGGCGCGGTGCAGCCGTGGACGGTGGGGCTGTGGCTGGAGCGGCGGGCGGGTCGCCGGGTCGGGAAGCGGCGGTCGCTGCTGGACCCCGCCGTCGACGTGCTCACCTGGGCCGTGCTCATCGTGGTCGTCCTCGTCGTGGTGCAGCGGGTCCTGGGGCCGGACGGCGACGGTCCGGTCCTCTTCCCCGTCCCGCGGTGGCTGATGCTGGCGGTGGGGCTCGGCGGGATGGTGCTGTCCTTCACGCTGCCCTCACCGGGGGCGCAGTCGATGCCGCGCTCGCCGGCCGACCGCCGCTCGTGGTGGGCCCGGGCCCGCTCCGTCCTCGACGGGTCCGGCAACCGTCGGCGGTCCTGAGCGGCGGGATTGTTCCGACCTGCGGAAATCTCCTTGGACAAACCCTAGACGCCGTGCTCCTCGTGGCCCTACGGTGGGGACAAGACCCCCGGGTCGCACCGATCGGAACCCCTGCACCGATCGAGCGCTCCGGGGGTCCACCCATGTCCGCGGTGTCGGCCCCGCGACGTAGGCTGGCTCCCGAGATGAGCACCCTGTTCGACGGCCTCGACTTCGGCCAGTCCCACCCCACCGACCCCGCGACCCACGCGAGCGCCCGGGCGGCCCTCGTCGACGCCGCGGGTGTCCCGACGTGGGCGCAGGCGGCCGCCGAGGGGCGCGGGCCCGACGGCGGCCCCGGCCGCCGCCTCGACGCCGCGGCGCTGCTCGAGGGGCTCAACCCGCAGCAGCGCGAGGCCGTCCTCCACGAGGGCCCGCCCCTGCTCATCGTCGCCGGCGCCGGCTCGGGCAAGACCCGGGTGCTCACCCACCGCATCGCCCACCTCCTGGCCGACCGCGGCGTCCAGCCCGGCCAGGTCCTCGCGATCACCTTCACGAACAAGGCCGCCGCCGAGATGCGCGAGCGGGTCTCCGACCTCGTCGGCCCGCGCGCCAAGGCGATGTGGGTCATGACCTTCCACAGCGCGTGCGTGCGCATCCTGCGCCGTGAGGCCGACAAGGTCGGGATGCGCTCGCAGTTCTCCATCTACGACGCCGCCGACAGCCAGCGGCTCATGGCGATGGTCCTGCGCGACATGGACCTCGACCCCAAGCGCTACAACCCGCGCGCGTTCGGCCACCAGGTGTCCAACCTCAAGAACGAGCTCGTCGACGAGGAGACCTTCGCCAGCCGCGTGGCGCAGGAGGGCACCCACCAGGAGCAGGTCCTCGCCGAGGCCTACAGCGAGTACCAGCGGCGGCTGCGACAGGCCAACGCCATGGACTTCGACGACCTCATCATGACGACGGTCCACATGTTCCAGGCCTTCCCCGACGTCGTCGAGCACTACCGGCGCCGCTTCCGCCACGTGATGGTCGACGAGTACCAGGACACCAACCACGCGCAGTACCAGCTGGTCAAGGAGCTCGTGGGCTCGGACGAGACGCGCACCGAGCACGGCGTCGAGCCGAGCGAGCTCGTCGTCGTCGGTGACGCCGACCAGTCCATCTACGCCTTCCGCGGCGCGACCATCCGCAACATCGAGGAGTTCGAGGAGGACTACCCGCAGGCGCGGACCATCCTCCTCGAGCAGAACTACCGCTCGACCCAGACCATCCTGCGGGCGGCCAACGCGGTCATCGCCCGCAACGAGGGCCGTCGCCCGAAGAACCTCTGGACCGACAGCGGCGACGGCGCGCGGATCATCGGCTACGTCGCCGACAACGAGCACGACGAGGCGTCGTTCGTCGCCCGCACCATCGACCGGCTGACCGACGCGCACGAGGCCCGCCCCGGCGACGTCGCCGTGTTCTACCGCACGAACGCGCAGAGCCGGGCGCTCGAGGAGGTGTTCGTCCGGGTCGGGCTGCCCTACAAGGTGGTCGGCGGCACCCGGTTCTACGAGCGCCGCGAGGTCAAGGACGCGCTCGCCTACCTGCGCGTGCTCTCCAACCCCACCGACACGGTCAACCTGCGCCGAGTCCTCAACGTGCCCAAGCGCGGCATCGGCGACCGCGCCGAGGCGTGCGTCGCGGCCCTCGCCGAGCGCGAGCGCATCCCGTTCGTCGCCGCCCTCGGGCGCCCCGAGGACGCGCCGGGCATCGCCACCCGGTCGGTCGCCGCCATCCGCGGCTTCACCCAGATCCTCGAGGACCTCGGCCGGGTCCGCGACGACGAGGAGAACGGCGTCGCCGACCTCCTCGAGGCGATCCTCGACCGCACCGGCTACCTCACCGAGCTGCGCGACAGCCGCGACCCGCAGGACGAGACCCGGGTCGAGAACCTCGCCGAGCTCGTCGCCGTCGCGCGCGAGTTCGACGACTCACGCCGCGAGACCGGCGAGGTCATCAGCCTCGAGGACTTCCTCGAGCGGGTCTCCCTCGTCGCCGACGCGGACGAGATCCCCGACAGCGCCGAGGCCGAGGAGCAGGGCGTGGTCACCCTCATGACCCTGCACACGGCCAAGGGCCTGGAGTTCCCCGTCGTCTTCCTCACCGGGATGGAGGACGGCACCTTCCCCCACCTGCGCAGCCTCGGCGACGCCAAGGAGCTCGAGGAGGAGCGCCGGCTCGCCTACGTCGGCATCACCCGGGCGCGCGAGCGCCTGCACCTCTCGCGGGCGGCCGTCCGATCCGCTTGGGGCTCACCGCAGTACAACCCGCCCTCGCGCTTCCTCGACGAGATCCCGGCCGAGCTCCTCGAGTGGGAGCGCGAGCTCTCCGGGGCCGCTGCCGTCGGGCGCCGCGACCAGCGGCCCGCCGTCGCGACCCTCGCCGCCCGTCCGGGCGTGCGCTCGCCGGGCAACCGGCCGCTCATCCAGCTCTCGCCCGGTGACAAGGTCACCCACGACACCTACGGGCTCGGCTCGGTCGTGCGCACGCTCGGCGAGGGCGAGAAGACGCAGGCCGAGGTCGACTTCGGCGGCGAGCTCGGGGTCAAGCGGTTCGTCCTGCGCTTCGCGCCCCTCGAGAAGCTGTAGCCGCGGACGCCGCGACCCCGGCGGCATGCGCCGGGGTCGTCGGTCGAGCAGGGGTGCCGCGCAGGGCGGCACCGGGGGTCACCAGAGGCCGTGGTCCTTGAGCCAGGGCACCGGGTCGATCGGGGTGTCGCTGGCGGTCGTCTCCTGGAACTCCAGGTGCAGGTGCGAGCCGAACGAGTGGCCCGTGTTGCCGACGAGGCCGACGCGGTCGCCCGGCATGACCTCCTGGCCGGTCATGACGTCGATGCGGCTCATGTGGCCGTACCAGGAGATGCTGCCGTCCCAGTACTTGATCTCGACCTTGTAGCCGAAGCTGTCCTCCCAGCCGGCCTTGATGACCGTGCCCTTGGACATCGCCGAGAGCGGGGTGCCGGTGGGGGCGCCGAGGTCGATGCCGTCGTGCGTCTTGCCCCAGCGCCAGCCGTACCCGGAGGTGATGTTCCACAGGCCGATCGGGCGGACCCACTTCTTGGCCTGCTTCTCGGCCGCGGCCCGGGCCTTGGCGACCTGCGCCGCCTTGCGCTCGGCGGCGCGCGCCGCGCGGACCTTGGCCTCCGCGCGGCCCTGGAGGGCGGCGGACTGGATGCTCGCGTCCTGGCGGCGGTTGGCCAGCTCGGCGCCGGTCTCGGCGTCGGACGCCTGCTGCGTGCGGACCATGGCCGTCTGCGTGCTCGTCAGCTCGAAGGGCTGCGGCGAGGACTCGGCCATGCTCGCCCCGGTGGCGGTGACCACGAGGCCGGCGGCGGCGACCGTCGGGAGGACGAACCCGGGGCTCAGGGCGCGGGGGGTGCGGGCGCGACGCTGGACGCGGTGGCGTCCGGCGTAGTGACGCCCGGTGTACGACCGGGAACTCACGACGGGGGGGACCTCGGGGGTGTCGACGGCAGGGGCCTGGCGGGGCCGCACCACCGTACCGTGACCATTCCGTGACACAAACTCGGGGGTGTGGACGACGGGAGCCGTGCTGTCGACATCGATGTCAGGTCCGGGTGGCTGACCTGCGCAAACGCTGCCGCGCGGGGCCCCGGACCCTGCTGTGAGCGGTCTCAGGGACCGGTCGACCGGCATCTTCGACGCTGACGACCCCGCACGTGCGAGCTTTTCGTGGCGGGCGGGCCTCCCGGATCGCGACGACCCCGCACGTGCGGGCTTTTCGTGGTCGGACCGCGTCCCGGACCGCGATAACCCGGCACGTGCGGGCTTTTCGTGGTCGGCCCGCGCTCCGGACAGCGACAACCCCGCACGTGCGGGGTCAGCCGCGGCGGGAGAGCGGCACGACCCCCTGCCGCACGGTGCTGCCGTCGGCGTCGAGCTGGGTCAGGGCGCCCGAGATGCCGTGCACGACCTCGCCGAGCATCGGCAGGGTCAGGTGCCCCGCGCCGTGCAGCCGCACCGAGCGGGCCGAGAGGTCCGGGTGGCGCAGGGCGGCCGAGCGCTGCGGCACGATCGCGGCGTCGCTGTCGGACCAGTACGCGAGGAAGCGGGTGCGGCAGCCGCGCACCGGCCGGGCGAGCTCGCGCATCAGGCCGCTGCCCGGGCGCATCTGCCGCATGAGGCGCATCGGCAGCGCGTACGCCGCCCACGTCCCCTCGTGCGGGGTGCCGAGCGTCACGAGGGTGTGCACCCGCTCGTCCCCGCCGAGGCGCGTCACGTAGTAGCGGGCGACGAGGCCGCCGAGGCTGTGGCCGATGACGTGGATGCGCTCGAAGCCGGTCTGCTCGCAGACGGCCTCGACCTCGTCGGCCAGCCGCAGGGCCGCCGTGCGGACGTCGGTCGCCACCGAGGAGTAGTTCATCGCGAAGACGTTCGAGAAGCCGCGGCGGGTGAGCCCGCGCCGCAGCACCGTGAAGACCGACCGGTTGCTGACGATCCCGTGCACGAGCAGGATCGGCGTCCCGGCGGCCTCGACGTCGGCGACGAGCATCCCGCGCTGCACCGGGGGCAGGTGCTCGAGACGGTAGGCCGGGCCGCCGGCGGAGCGGCCGGAGCCGACGAGCCCGAGCGGCCACGTCGTGAGGTGTGCCCCGAGCCAGGCGGTCTCCACGGCCGCACCGGCGAGGACGGCGGGGTCGGCGAGCGCTCGCAGGCCACCGAGCAGCGCGCGGCACGCCTGCGGGGCCCGCGGGGCGGGCTCCGAGGGCTCGGGGGTGGACGCACCGCGCGGCTGCTGGGGGTCGCTCATCGCGGGCTCACTGTAGGCGCGGCGCTACCACGGGGGAAGGTCGCCGGCGACCGGTGGGGGAGCGGGCCTCACAGCCGGGCCCTCGGCTAGGTCAAGGTCCTGCCCCGGACCGGTAAAGAGTTCCGGAGGGATGGTCAATTCTTCGCAAGAGCTCTTGTCTCGCAGGCCAACCGAGTTGGATGTTTCCACCCGTGCCCGAACACGGGTGCACACCCCTCCCCAAGGAGATCCCCGACCGTGAGACGACTCACCACCGGCCTGGCCCTCGGCGCCGCCCTCGCGACGATCGTCGCCGGCAGCACCTCCGCCAGCGCCGTCGGCGCCCCCTCCGCCGCCACCCCGGCCTCCACCTCCGCCGCGGCCGCCGCGGGCTCCGACCACGCCGCCCTCGGGCTCGCCACGGCCGAGAAGCTCGTCCCGCGGTCGGTCGTCACCGACAAGGACGGGACGACGCACACGCGCTACGACCGCACCTGGAACGGCCTGCGCGTCGTCGGCGGCGACCTCGTCGTCGAGAAGAGCGCCAAGGGCTCCCTCGAGGAGGTCCGCTACAACGCCGGCCGCACGTCCGTCGCCGCCCCGTCGACGACCCCGAAGCTCGCGAAGAGCGCGGCGGTCACGACCGGCGCCGAGCGCTCGAAGGCCTCCGGCGAGAAGAGCCAGGGCGAGCTCGTGGTCTGGGCGGGCTCGGGCAGCCCCCGACTCGCCTACGACGTCGTGACGACCGGGGTCAAGGCCGACCAGACCCCGAGCCGCCTGCACACGATCGTCGACGCGAACACCGGCGCGGTCGTCTCCAGCTGGGACGAGATCGTCAACGGCACCGGCAACTCGATGTACTCGGGCACGGTGACGCTCAACACGACGCAGAGCGGGTCCTCGTGGCTGCTCAAGGACAGCCACGGCAACTACACGACCGACCTCAACGGGTCGACGAGCTCGACCGCGGCCGGCACGCAGTTCACCGACGCCGACAACGTCTGGGGCGACGGCACCGCGTCCAACCGCCAGACGGCCGCCGTCGACGCCGAGTACGGCGCCGAGAAGACCTACGACTACTACAACAACGTCCTCGGTCGCGCCGGCATCTGGAACGACGGCCGCGGCGCCCGCAGCCGCGTCCACTACGGCAACGCCTACGTCAACGCCTTCTGGGACGGCACCCAGATGACGTACGGCGACGGCACGGGCAACACCCACCCGCTGACGAGCATCGACGTCGCCGCCCACGAGATGAGCCACGGCGTCACCGAGAACACGGCGGGCCTGGCCTACACGGGCGACGCCGGCGGCCTCAACGAGGCGACCTCGGACATCTTCGGGACCGCCGTCGAGTTCTACGCGAACTCCTCCGCCGACCCGGGCGACTACCTCATCGGCGAGAAGATCAACATCAACGGCAACGGCACCCCGCTGCGCTACATGGACAAGCCGAGCAAGGACGGCGCGAGCCAGGACTGCTGGACGACGAGCACGAAGAACCTCGACCCGCACTACTCCTCGGGCCCGCTCAACCACTGGTTCTTCCTCGCCTCCGAGGGCTCGGGCGCCAAGACCGTCAACGGTGTCTCGTACAACAGCCCCACCTGCAACGGCTCGACCGTGACCGGCGGCGGCCGCTCGAACATCGAGAAGGTCTGGTACCGCACCCTGGCCACCAAGCTGACCTCGACGAGCAACTACGCGGCGGCCCGTGAGGGCGCGATCGCGTCGGCCAAGGAGCTCTTCCCGACCAACACGGCCGTCTGCACCGCCGTCGAGAGCGCCTTCTCGGCCATCTCGGTCCCGGCCGGCACGCAGAGCTGCGGCGGTGGCACGACCACCCCGCCGCCCACGAGCGGCAACCTGCTCCAGAACGCGGGCTTCGAGTCCGGCGCCACGGTGTGGACCGGCACGGCCGGCCCGATCACCAACAACACCGGCCGCCCGGCCCGCACCGGCAGCTGGAAGATGTGGCTCGGCGGCAACGGCGCGACCGGCACCGAGACCGAGCAGCAGACGGTGACCATCCCGTCGACCGCGACCGCCGCGACCCTGTCGTTCTGGGTGCGCATCGACACGGCCGAGACGAGCACCGCGGCCTACGACACGATGAAGCCGCAGGTCGTGGTGGGAGGCGTGACGACGACGCTCGCGACGTACTCCAACGCGAACAAGAACAGCTCGTACGTGCAGAAGTCCTTCAACCTGCTGCCCTACAAGGGCAAGGCGGTGACGGTGAAGTTCACCGCCACCGAGGACTCCTCGCTGCAGACCTCGTTCGTCGTCGACGACACCTCGGTCGCGGTCAGCTGACCCGACGCCACCGACCGACGAGGGCGGTCCGACCACCAGGTCGGGCCGCCCTCGCGGCGTCCACGACGCGGGGGACCGCCGCCGGTCGGCGCGTGAGCGGGCCGCCCGGCGTGAGATTGCCCCCATCGGACGCCTCGGGTTCGGTGTCCCGACGCGGCGCGGATACGCTGCCCTGCGGACCACTTTCGCCGACAGTGAGGACGGATCGCCTCGTGGACCTCTTCGAGTACCAGGCCCGTGACATGTTCGAGAAGCACGGTGTCCCCGTGCTCGCAGGGGCCGTCGCCACCACGCCCGAGGAGGCGAGGGAGGCGGCCGAGCGCATCGGCACCGCGAGCGGCGGCGTCACCGTCGTCAAGGCTCAGGTGAAGACCGGCGGGCGCGGCAAGGCCGGCGGCGTCAAGGTCGCCAAGAGCGCCGACGAGGCGCAGGAGCACGCGCGCGCCATCCTCGGCATGGACATCAAGGGCCACACCGTGCACCGCGTGATGGTCGCGCAGGGCGCCCGGATCGCCGAGGAGTACTACTTCTCGATCCTGCTCGACCGCGCGAACCGCACCTACCTCGCGATGTGCAGCAAGGAGGGCGGGATGGAGATCGAGCAGCTCGCCGTCGAGCGTCCCGAGGCCCTCGCGCGCGTCGCCGTCGACCCCAACGTCGGCATCGACGACGCCAAGGCCCGCGAGATCGTCGAGGCCGCCGGCTTCGAGGGCGAGGTCGCCACGAAGATCGAGCCGGTCCTCAAGACCCTCTGGGCGGTCTACCGCGACGAGGACGCCACGCTCGTCGAGGTCAACCCCCTCGTGCAGACGGAGGACGGCGAGATCGTCGCCCTCGACGGCAAGGTCTCGCTCGACGCGAACGCCGACTTCCGCCACCCCGACCACGAGGCCCTCGAGGACTCCGCCGCCGCCGACCCGCTCGAGGCCGCGGCCAAGGAGAAGGGCCTCAACTACGTCAAGCTCGACGGCTCGGTCGGCATCATCGGCAACGGCGCGGGGCTCGTCATGAGCACCCTCGACGTCGTCGCGTACGCCGGTGAGGAGTTCGGCGGCCAGAAGCCGGCCAACTTCCTCGACATCGGCGGCGGCGCCTCGGCCGAGGTCATGGCCAACGGGCTGCACATCATCCTCGGCGACGAGCAGGTGAAGTCGGTCTTCGTCAACGTCTTCGGCGGCATCACCTCGTGCGACGCGGTCGCCAACGGGATCGTCGGCGCGCTCGACGCCCTCGGCGACGAGGCCACGAAGCCGCTCGTCGTCCGCCTCGACGGCAACAACGTCGAGGAGGGCCGCCGCATCCTCGCCGAGCGCAACCACCCGCTCGTCCTCATCGAGGAGACGATGGACGGCGCGGCGCGCAAGGCCGCCGAGCTGGCCTCCCAGAACTGACCCCGAGCGAGCGAGAAGAGAGAAACAGACACCCATGGCCATCTTCCTCACCGCGGACTCCAAGGTCATCGTCCAGGGCATGACCGGCTCCGAGGGCATGAAGCACACGCAGCGGATGCTGCGCTCCGGCACCGCCGTCGTCGGCGGCGTCAACCCCCGCAAGGCCGGCACCGACGTCGAGTTCGAGGGCGGCGTGTCCGTCCCCGTCTTCGGCACGGTCGCCGAGGCGATGGAGAAGACGGGCGCCGACGTCAGCGTCGCGTTCGTCCCCGCCGCCTTCACCAAGGCCGCAGCCATCGAGGCGATCGACGCGGGCATCCCGCTGCTCGTCGTCATCACCGAGGGCGTCGCGGTCAAGGACACCGCGGAGTTCCACAACTACGCCGCCGACAAGGGCGGCACCCGGATCATCGGCCCGAACTGCCCCGGCCTCATCAGCCCCGGCCAGTCCAACGCCGGCATCATCCCGGCCGACATCTCGGGCGGCGGCCGCATCGGCCTGGTCTCGAAGTCGGGCACGCTGACCTACCAGATGATGTACGAGCTGCGGGACTTCGGCTTCTCGTCCGCCGTCGGCATCGGCGGCGACCCGATCATCGGGACGACGCACATCGACTGCCTCGAGGCCTTCGAGAACGACCCCGAGACCGACGCGATCGTCATGATCGGCGAGATCGGCGGCGACGCCGAGGAGCGCGCGGCGGCGTACATCAAGGACCACGTGACCAAGCCGGTCGTCGGCTACGTCGCGGGCTTCACGGCCCCCGAGGGCAAGACGATGGGCCACGCCGGCGCCATCGTGTCCGGCTCGTCCGGCACGGCGCAGGCGAAGAAGGAGGCCCTCGAGGCCGCCGGGGTCAAGGTCGGCAAGACGCCGTCCGAGGCCGCCCAGCTGATGCGCGAGATCATGGAGTCGCTCGCCGGCTGACGCCCCCACCGCACCACCCCCGCCGACGGGCCCACCCCGTCGAGCGAGCAGGACACGCCGCCCGCGCCCCGTCGCCGGCGGCGTGTCCTGTTCCCTCGACTCCACTTGCCTCGACCGGTGGCCCGGCGGGCGTCAGCGGAAGTACGGGAACGTCGGCGCCATCGGGGGCAGGACGACGACGGCGGACACGGCGCTGCGGTCGAGGAACGACGAGGGGCGCCCGAGCTGCAGGCGCACCCCGCCCTCGAGGTCGAGCAGGTAGACGCTGGAGGTCTCGTCGGTGTGGACCTGACCGGGGAAGGCGTCCTCGAACGCCCCGACCGGCGAGCCCACGCCCAGGCCGCGGATGCGCGCCGTCGCCGGGGCGACCAGCACCGACAGCCGGCCGGTCTCCCGGTCGAAGGTGCCGATGACGTCGCCGTCACCGACACCGGTCTGCGCCCCCTCCTGGAGGAGCACGCGGTCGATGACCCCACCGCCCAGCTCGCGTGCCGCGACCCGGACCGAGTCCTCGAGCCCGGCGGACGCGATGGCCTGCCGGACGGTCGCCTCGTCCATCCCGACGCGGAAGGGGCCGAGCGAGCCGTCGTCGCCGAGGACGTCGGTACCGGTGGTCCGGTCGTCGCCGGACGGGCCCCGCGTGCTCGACGCCGGTGAGGGGGAGCCGGTGACGGCGGGAGAGGGACCGGCCGGCAGCCGGTCGTCGCCGCCGCGCCCGAGGAGGCCGAGCCCCCCGGCGAGCGCGACGAGGAGGAGCGACGCCGCGACGGCCCCGACGACGAGCACCCGGCGCCGGGCGCGGCCGGCCCCGTGCCGCAGCGCGGCCGGCTCCGCGAGGTCGAGCGCGTCGACGTCGGCCGCGAGGAGCAGGAGCGCCCGGCGGACGTCGTCGTGGTCCGGGGTGCGCGGGTGGTCAGCCACGGTCGGCCTCCTGGGCGTGGGGGAGGGCGCCGTCGCCGTCGGGCGCGAGGAGGGCCTCCAGCTGGTGGCGCCCCCGGCGCAGCCGCGCCTTGACGGTGCCGAGCGGGGCGCCGAGCTCGTCGGCCACCTGCTCGACGCTGAGGTCGGCGAGGTAGTACAGGGTGAGCGCCTCCCGCACCGGGGTCGACAGGTGGGCCAGGGCGTCGAGCACCGCGACGCGGTCGGGCGTGGGCGGCGGGGTCGGCGGCGGCGCGCCGTGCCGGGCGAGCGCGCGCTCGTGGGCGCGGTGCCGTCGCCACTGGCTGATGGCCAGCCGCCGCGCCACGGTGCGGACCCACGCGAGCGGGTCGCGCATCGCGGAGACCGAGCGCCACTGCGTCCACGCCCGGGCGTACGCCTCCTGGGTGCAGTCCTGTGCCAGCCCCAGGTCCCCCGTCGAGGCGTAGACGAGGTGCACGACACGGTGCACCGTCCCGCGGTAGAACTCGTCGAACTCGGCCGCCCGGTCCGCGCGCATGACCCCTCCCTCCGGTGCCCTCACCCCACCCGACGCACGAGCACCCCCGGCAGGATGCCCGATCCCGCGACCTCTTCGTGGGCAGGCTCGTCCGGGGGCGACGCCGCGCCCGGGTCGCGCCGTCCACCGGGGTGGCGCCCGGCGCGGCACCACCGATGCCGGTGCGCGGTGCCGCAGACTGGTCCGCGATGACCGTCACGGACCGCTCCACGTCCTCACCGGCCGGCACCGAGCCCGCCGGTGGCCACGCCCACCCGCTGGCGCCCGGCTGGCGGCGCTCGGGGCTGATCGGGGTCGCGACCGGGCTCGTGTCGGCGCTGCTCGTCGTCGGGCCCGTGCTGGCGGCCTGGGCCGCTGACCCGCTCTCGAGCGCCGGCGGCTCGTCCGCGACGGCGGTCGGCGCCTCGTTCTGGCTGCTCGCCGGCGGGGCGCACCTCGGGGTCGGGACGGCGACCATCGCCCTCACCCCCCTCCTGCTCCTCGGCCTGCTCGTCCTCCTCGCCCGGATGGGCGCGCGCGAGGCGATGGTCCGCGTCAGCAGCGAGGGCGAGTGGTGGGCCGGCCTGCTGCCGCGCCCCCTCGCCGCCGCCGTCGGCGCCTGGTGGGCCGGGTACGCGCTCGTCGTCGGGGTCGGCTGGGTGGTGGCCGCCGACGGCCCCCTGCCGCCCCGCCCCTGGACGCTCCTCCTGCCCGCCGTCCTCGTCCCGCTCGTCGGGCTCGGGTACGCGCTGCGCGCGGTCGGCCGCGACGACCCCGACGTCCTCGGCCCCCGCCTGACCCTCCCGCTGCCCGACAGCATCCGCCGCTCGGTCGGCCCCGGCCTCGCGGGCGCGGGCCTGCTCGTCATGGTCGGGATGGTCGCCGTCCTCCTCGCGGTGCTGCTCGCCTGGCCGCGCGTGGTGTCGATCGAGTCCGACCTCGCCCCCTCCGGCGTCGGCTCGGCCGTGCTGCTCGCCGCGCAGCTGGCCGGCCTGGCCAACCTGGGCCTCTGGGTCGTCTCGTTCGTCGCGGGCCCCGGCTTCTCGGTCGTCGAGGGTGCCTCGGTCACCTGGGACGGCTCCGAGACCGGCCTGCTGCCGATGGTCCCCGCCTTCGGCGCGCTGCCCCAGCCGGGGCGCTTCCCCGGCCTCGTCGGGGTCGTCTGCGTGCTCGCCCTCGTCCTCGCCGGGGCGTGGGTGGGCCGCCGGGCGCTCGCGACCGTCGCGCGCCTCGCCCGGCTGCGCACCAAGCTCGTCGTCGCCGTCTCCGCGTGCTGCGTGACGGCGCTGTCCATCGGCCTGCTCGACGCCGTCGGCGGCGGGTCGCTCGGGGCCTACCGGCTCTCGTCGGTCGGCGCCCCGGCCCTCGAGATGGCCCTGTCCGCGCTCGCCTGGCTGGTCGTCGGCGCGGTGCTCTTCGTCCTGCGCGACGCCTGGCGGCTGCGCCGGTGAGCGCGGCGGTGGGGCGCCCGCTGCGGCTGGCGGTCCTCGTCTCCGGGTCGGGCACGAACCTCCAGGCGGTCCTCGACGCCACCGAGGCCGCCGGGGCCGCCGGGGCGTCCTTCGAGGTCGTCGTCGTCGGGGCGGACCGTGACGGCACCCGGGGCGTCGGCCGGGCGCAGGAGCGGGGCATCCCGACCTTCGTCTGCCGTGTCCCCGACCACGACTCGCGCGCCGACTGGGACGCCGACCTGACCCGGCTCGTCGCCGCGCACGAGCCCGACCTCGTCGTCTCGGCCGGCTTCATGAAGGTGCTCGGGCCGGTCTTCCTCGAGGCCTTCCGGGTCGTCAACACCCACCCCGCCCTGCTGCCGAGCTTCCCCGGCGCGCACGGCGTCCGCGACGCGCTGGCCCACGGCGTGGTCGTCACGGGTTGCACCTGCCACTGGGTCGACGCGGGGGTCGACACCGGCCCGATCATCGACCAGCGGGCCGTCCGGGTCGCGCCGGGCGACGACGAGGGGTCGCTGCACGAACGCATCAAGGAGCAGGAGCGCGCCATGCTCGTCGAGGTCCTCACGTCGCTGGCCCGGGACCGCTCGTGGCGCTGACCCCCGACGCGCTCGCGCCCAACGTCCTCGCCTTCCTGCGGGAGCGGCACCTCGCGACGCTGACGACGCTGCGCCGCGACGGCAGCCCGCACACCGTGCCCGTCGGCTTCACGTGGGACGAGGACCTCCTCGTGGCCCGGGTCATCGCCGGCCGCTCGAGCGCCAAGGTGCTCCAGGCGCGCGCGGGCCGGCGGGCGTCCCTCAGCCAGGTCGAGGGGCGTCGGTGGGTCACCTTCGAGGGGGTGACGCGGGTGGTCGAGGACGCCGACGCCGTCCGTGACGCCGAGGAGCGCTACGCCGTCCGCTACCGCCCGCCGCGGCCCAACCCCGAGCGGGTCGTCGTCGTCCTCGAGGTCGACCGGGTGCTCGGCGGGTCCTGGCCCGACCCGCTGCCCCCGTCGCCCTACGCCCGCTGACCGAAGGTCCGTCGGTCGAACGACGAGGACCTGCCGCGCCGGGCCGGCGTCCGACGGCATGTTCTCGTCGTTCGACCGGAGATTTCAGGGGTCGCGCCGTCGTCGCTAGAGTGATGGCGACGACTGGCGCGGGTGGGTCACCACCGGGAAGTCTGCAGTCGGGGCATCGCCCGCCTGGGTGCTCCGGGAACGACACCGTCGACCCCGAGGAGCCCGTCATGGCATCCGTCTCCGCCCCCGGCCCGACCCAGGACGTCCGTCCCGTGCGTCGCGCCCTCGTCTCCGTCTACGACAAGACCGGCCTGCCCGAGCTCGTGCAGGGCCTGCACGACGCCGGCGTCGTCCTCGTCTCGACCGGTGGCAGCGCCGCGCTCATCGAGTCGCTCGGCCTGCCCGTCACCCGCGTCGAGGAGCTGACCGGCTTCCCCGAGTGCCTCGAGGGGCGCGTCAAGACCCTCCACCCGCGCGTGCACGCCGGCCTGCTCGCCGACACCCGCAAGCCCGACCACCTGGCGCAGCTCGAGGACCTCGGGGTCGAGGCCTTCGAGCTCGTCGTCGTCAACCTCTACCCGTTCCTGGAGACCGTGGCCTCCGGCGCGACGCCGGACGAGTGCGTCGAGCAGATCGACATCGGTGGCCCCTCGATGGTGCGCGCCGCGGCGAAGAACCACCCGAGCGTCGCGGTCGTCACCGATCCCGCGGCCTACGGGGTCGCGCTCGAGGCCGTCCGTTCCGGCGGCTTCACCCTGGCCCAGCGCAAGCGCCTCGCGGCGGAGGCGTTCGTGCACACCGCGAGCTACGACGTCGCCGTCGCCTCGTGGATGGGCAACGCCTACGCCGACACCTCCGACGGCACCGGCTTCCCGGCGTGGACCGGCGCGACCTGGGAGAAGTCCGCGGTGCTGCGCTACGGCGAGAACCCGCACCAGCGCGCGGCGCTCTACACGCACTCGCGGCCGGGCCTGGCGCAGTCCGAGCAGCTGGCCGGCAAGGAGATGTCGTACAACAACTACGTCGATGCGGATGCCGCCCTGCGCGCCGCGTACGACCACGGCGACCAGCCGACGGTCGCCATCATCAAGCACGCGAACCCCTGCGGCATCGCCGTCGGCGAGACCGTCGCCGAGGCGTACACCGCCGCCCACGACTGCGACCCGGTGTCGGCCTTCGGCGGCATCATCGCGACGAACCGGCCGGTGACCCGCGAGATGGCGCTCGCGACGAACGACGTCTTCAGCGAGGTCATCGTCGCGCCGTCGTTCGACGACGACGCCCTCGAGATCCTCCGCGAGAAGAAGAACCGTCGCCTGCTGCGCCTGCCCGAGGGCGTCGAGCGCTTCGCCGACCCGGTCGAGCTCCGGGCGGTCTCCGGCGGGCTGCTCGTGCAGGTGCGCGACGCGGTCGACGCCGTGGTCACCGACGACGGGGGCGCCACGACGGGCGGGGACGACGCCGCCCACTGGCGCCTGGTGTCCGGCGACGCCGTCGACGAGCGCACGCTGGCCGACCTGCAGTTCGCCTGGCGGGCCGTGCGGGCGGTCAAGTCCAACGCCATCCTCCTCGCGAAGGACGGCGCGTCGGTCGGTATCGGGATGGGCCAGGTCAACCGGGTCGACTCCTGCCACCTCGCGGTCTCCCGCGCCGGTGCGCAGCGGGCCCGCGGGGCGGTCGCCGCGTCGGACGCGTTCTTCCCGTTCGCCGACGGCCTCCAGGTGCTGCTCGACGCCGGCGTCCGCGCCGTCGTCGCGCCCGGCGGGTCGATGCGCGACCCGGAGGTCGTCGCGGCTGCCCAGGCCGCCGGCGTGACGATGTACTTCACCGGGACCCGCCACTTCGCGCACTGACGGGTCCGCCTCCGGGGGCGGGCGCGGGTCAGGTCGTCGCCGACCGCTCGCGCTCGACCCTCGGCGCGGAGCGCACGAGCCGCAGGAAGGTGACGAAGCCGACGCCGCCGACGATGTTGCCCAGGCTCGCCCAGACGAGGGCGACGAGGAACTGCCCGATGGTGATGTCGGAGCCGGCGATCGCCGCGCCGATGATGAGGATCTGGTCGAGCACGGCGTGGAAGAGCTCGGCGCCGACGAGCACGGCGCTGAAGAGGATGGCCGGCACGATCTTCACGCCCATGCTGTCGGTGCTGTTCTGCATCCGGGTCATGAGCGTGATGACGAGGCCGCCGAGCACGGCGAGCATGAAGCTCTTGGCGCTGACGCCGAGCTCGGCGTAGTGCTCGCCGGTCTCGCGGGTCACCTCCGCGAGGTCGGGCCGCGCGACGAGGATGACCCAGATGATCACCGTGCCCCCGGCGATGTTCGTCACGAGGGTGACGGCCCAGAGGCGCAGCAGCCGGCCCCAGTTGCCCTTCTCGGCGACGGCCGTCGTCACGGGGACGAGGAAGTTCTCGGTGAACAGCTCGCTCTGCGCGAGCAGCAGTGCGACGAAGCCGACCGAGAACGCGAGCGCGGCGAGCAGCTGGTTGCCGGTCTCGTGCTTGACGACGAGGTAGGCGAGGATGCCGACGCCGACGTCGATGCCGCCGAGCAGGCCGGTCGGCAGTAGCGTCCACAGGGGTCGCTCGAGCCGGTCGCGACCCTCCTCGAGCAGCCGCTCGAAGGCCTCGTCGATCTCCTCCTCGGGCTGTTCCTCGTCCATGTCCACGAGCGGAATCTAGCGCGCGGCGACCCCCGTCGACCCCCCCACGAACGTGGGTGAAAACCGTCGGCATGCCGACGTTCTCCACACACGTTCGTGGAAGGGGCGGAGGCGTCAGCGGGGGAGGAGGCCGTCGGTCCGGGCGCCGAGGAGGCCGCTCCACTGGCAGCCGGTCCACAGCTCGAGCCGGGCGGGGTCGCGCGGCGAGGCGTACCACCCCGGGGGGTGCGGCGTCGGAAGGGGCGCGGCCCGGACCTCGCCGGAGGGCCGGAGGAACCAGAGCCCCGCGAGGTCCCAGACGACCGAGCGCCCGCGCTTCGGGCCGTTGCGGAGCCACCACGAGGCCGTCCGCGGTCGCGACGTCGTGTAGCCGAGCTCGATCTCGGCGACGAGCGAGCGTCCCCACCGCCGCAGGAGCAGCACGACGCCGGCGGCCGCGAGGGCCATCGACGCCACCCCGACTGCGGTCCCGGCCGCCGGGGCGAGGGACCGGGTGGCCGCGGGCAGCCCGAGGATGCCCCCGGCGAAGAACGCGAGGACCCCGAGCGCGACGTGGCGCAGGGCCCTCGCGGACGTCGGCCGCACGGCGACCACGGGCGGCACGGTCGGGACCAGCGGGGGCCGGGCGAGGCCCGAGCCGGCCGCGGTGGCGGACGACGGGAGGGGCGCAGGAGGCGGCGGGGTCACGCGGGCCAGCATCGACGCGGGAGGTCCTGCCCCGCAGGCGCTCCGGCCGCGGACGGTCCGTTCGTCCGACCCCCGCTCTCCCGCGAACGTGTGTGAACTCGCCGGGAAAGTCCGGCGAGTTCACACACGTTCGCGGAAGGGGCCGGGGGTCAGCGGGTGGCGCGCTCGACCCGGTAGTCGATCGGGGTGCAGCGGCCGTTGTTGGACTTCTCCGCCGAGCAGGCGGTGACGGCGGCCAGGACCGGCTCGCGGGCCTCGATGGTGAACCGGTCGCCCGGACGCGTCGGCGGCGGGTCGATGTGCAGCTCGCCGCGGCCGTCGGTCCACACGTCCATGAACACGTTGAGCGTCACCCCGACCCGGTCGGCGTCGACGCCGACCGGCGCGAGGGCCCCGACGATGTTCGCGAAGCAGCTGGGGTGCGGCCCGCCGTCGAGGTCGGGGTAGAGGATGTCGAACGTCGCCTGGCTGCACGGCGTGAGCGTGAGGTCGTGGACCCCGACGGTGTCGTCGACGACCTCGGCGAGCACCGTCGAACGGTTGCTCCAGAGCAGCGACCCGGTGGAGACGTAGATGCTGTTGCCGAAGTCGGTCGTCCGCCCGGACGAGAACTGCTCGGCGCGGTCGTCGGAGCGCACGAGGTAGAGGTCGCTCACCTGCTCGCCGAGCGGGTCGAGGAGGGTCAGCCGGTCGCCGGGCGCGAGCTCGACGGCGACCCCGGTCTGCGGGGCGATGCGCAGCCAGCCGTCCGCGGGCCCGTCGGCGCCACCGGCGTAAGGCGGCGCCGCGGTCGCGCGGGGGAAGCGGGTGCGGGCGGGGTTCATGCGGGCTCCTCGGACGGGGCGGGGTGGGCGGTGAAGGGCGGGGTCCAGTCCGGGGGCACCGCGCGACCGGAGTACTGGCGGGCCTCGGACGCCGCGCCGTGGTCGGCGACCATCGGGTTGACGCCGCCCTGCAGGTCGGTGTCGCGCCGTCGGATCGTGTCACGCATCCGCGCGTAGCGCCCGTCCTCGCGCAGCCGCTCGAACTGGTCGTGGAGGTTGAAGACGAGCGTCGGCAGCGGTGCGCGGCGGGCGATGCGCGAGGCGCCGGGGTGCAGGCCGACGACGAAGAACGGCGTGCCCCCGTGGCTGAAGGCGAAGTGCGGGTCGCCCGGGTCGGCCGCGACGTGGCCGGGCCACGGGCGGTCGTCGTGGGCCTGGAGGTGGCGCAGGGCGGCCCACAGCTGCTCCTCGAACCCGCGCTCGTCGGCCCGCGGCGCCCGGAAGCAGGCGACGAACGAGGCGAGGTCGCCCTCGGGGTCGGCGCCGGCCGCGAAGTCGCGCAGCCGGCGGCCGAGCTCGTCGAGCGAGCCCCCGGGGCGCGCGTCCGTCAGGTCGTCGAGGACGTGGGGGGTCACGGCGCCCCGTCGGAACACCGATCGCGCTCCGAGACAGGGGTAGTCGGGATGCGCGACCATCTCGGCCAGTGCGTCGACGACGGCGGCGTCCGGAGCGGTGGCGAGGTCGTGGACCCGCGAGGGGGCGAGGAGGCCGGGCGGCGGTACAGGGGGAGGTGCGGTCAGGGGGGAGAGGCTCACCCTCCTCCCGTACCCACGCCGGGTCAGGTCATGCGGCCCCTGGACGCGCGGGAGCCGACCCTGCGGCAGGGGAGCAGGGCCGGCTCCGGTACGGGGGGTGCGTCAGGCGCGGTAGCCGGTGGGCTCCTCGCCGAGGTCGATGATCGCCGCGACCGGGCCGCCGCCCTCGGGGCCCTGGTGGGCGGCCGAGACGGAGACGAAGACGGCCGGGTCGCCGGTGACCGACGCGGTGACGCCGCCGACGCAGGACTTGATCTGGCGGTGCCAGTGCACGTCCGAGTCGTCGAGCATCGCGTTGCGGCGGCCCTGGACGGTGCCGTCCTGGCTGGCCTCGCACTTGAGGAAGACGTTGACGAGGCGGCCGTCGAGGTCGCTGCGGTGCGGGCGCTCCGGCAGGTCGAGCCCGGCGTCCTTGATGGCGGCCCAGATGCCGTCCTGGTCGAGCGCGTCGGTCATCACGGAGTGACCGATGCGGTAGCGACCGCCGACCCCGCGGGCGTTGCCGACGACGACGACCTGCGCCTGGTCGAGCTCGACGCCCGAGGAGCAGGACGCGACCGAGGAGTACAGGTCGCGGTTGTGCATGACGTCGGCGTCGGTCGGCATCTCGATCTCGCCGAGGGCGACGGCGATGCCGAGCGCGGTGCAGCCGTTGGAGAGGTCCATCGACTCGTGCGTGTGCTCGGTCCAGACCTTCTGGCCGCGGGACTTCGCGTCGCGGATGGTGTGGATGGTCAGAAGCGGCGTCTTGGTCTGGACGTAGTGGACGTCGGCCGGGTCGCTGATGCCGGCCCGCTCCATCGCGACCTCGACCGCGGCGGCGACCTTCTCGACCATCGGCAGGTAGCCGATCTCCTCGGGGGCCAGCTGCTCGCTCATCGCGAAGCCGACGGTGAGGCGCGGCTCGTCGGTCTGCGGCGCCTGCTCGGCGGGGACGGTCGCGAAGACGGTGGCGTGGGGGCTGATGACGCCGTCGGTGCCGCCCGACCAGACGATCGGGATCTCCTTGACCTTCGCCGGGTCGGCGCCCTTCTGCACGAGGATCTCGCGGAAGGCGCGGTCGGCGATGATGCGCGTGTAGTCGTTGACCCCGCCGTTGCCCTCGGTCTTCCCGATGACGGCGATGACGCGGTCGGCCTCCATGACGCCGGCGTCGATGAGCTTGCCGAGCTCGGAGGCGTCGGACACGTTGTGCAGGGGGACCTTGCGGACCTCGATGGCGTCGGGCACGGGATGTTCCTCTCAGTCGGGTTCGACGACGGTGCCGAAGCCGCCGTCGACGGCGTCGGTGATGTGGGTGAGCGAGGTGATGACGCCGCGCGGTCCTCCGGCGGCGACGAAGCGGGCGACGGCCTCGACCTTGGGGCCCATCGAGCCGGACGCGAACTCACCGGTGGCGGCGAGGTCGTGCAGCTCGGAGAGGGTGACCCGGCCGAGGTCGCGCTGCTGCGGGGTGCCGAAGCCGACGGCGGCGTGGTCGACGTCGGTGGCGATGACGAGGACGTCGGCGCCGAGCGAGCGGGCGAGCAGCGCGGCGGTGAGGTCCTTGTCGATGACGGCCTCGACCCCGCGCAGCGTGCCGTCGGCGTCGCGGACGACGGGGATGCCGCCGCCGCCCGCCGTGACGACGACGTAGCCCGCGTCGAGGAGGGTGCGCGCGGCCGGGACGTCGAGGACCTCGAGCGGCTCGGGGCTCGCGACGACCCGTCGCCAGCCGCGCTCGCCGCGGTCCTCCCAGACCTGGCCGTGCTCGACCATGCGCGCGGCGGCGTCGGCGTCGACGTAGCGGCCGACGGGCTTCGTCGGGTGCGTGAAGCCGGGGTCGTCGCGGTCGACGAGGGTCCGGGTGACGAGGGCCGCGACGGGCCTGGGGGTGCCCGCCGCGGCGAGGGCGGCGTCGAGCGCGTCGAGGATCGTGAAGCCGAGGGTCCCCTGCGTCTGGGCGCCGCACCAGTCGAGCGGCACCGGCGGGACGACGTGCGCGGCGAGCTCGTTCTTCACGAGCAGGTTGCCCACCTGCGGGCCGTTGCCGTGGGTGACGACGACCTCGTGGCCGGCCGCGACGAGGCGGGCGGCGGCGCCCATCGCCTCGGTCACCGCGGCGATCTGCGCGGCCGGGGTGGCGCTGCCGTCGGGGCCGGTCATGGCGTTGCCGCCGAGGGCCAGGAGGACCCGCATGCGTCACCTCGCTTCCGTCGTCGGCCGGGCGGGGTGCCCGGGAGACCGACCCTAGGGAGCGGGGAGGCGGCGATGCGTTGGCAGGTTCTGCCCAAGGACCGGCCCGTCGTTGGCAGTCGCGCGCTGGTGGGGTCCGTCTCGCCCCTCGACATCCGCCGGGGCCGGTGGTGGACGCCGGGTGGCGGTGGTCCACGCTGTGTCCATGACCGACCGGACGTCCGACCGCACCTGGCTCGTCGCCCTCGCAGCCTCCCTCTGGGGCCTGTCCTCGCTGTGGCGCGGCCCGCTCGCGCAGGAGTACCCCGCGCTCGCCGTCGTCCTGTGGGAGCACCTCGTCCTCGTCGTGCTCACGCTGCCGTGGCTCGTGCCGGCGGTGCGCCGGCTGCGGGCGGTCTCACGGCGCACGCAGGTGAGCGTCGTCGTCATCGGCGCCGGCTCGTCGGCCCTCGCGACGACGCTGTTCACCGCGGCCTTCCGCACCGGCGACCCCATCACGCCGCAGGTGCTCCAGAAGCTGCAGCCGCTCATCGCCATCGCGCTCGCGGCCGTGCTGCTGGGGGAGCGGCTGCGGCCGGTCTACGCCGTCTTCGCCGTGCCCGCGCTCGTCGGCGCCTGGCTGCTCGCCTTCCCCGACCCGCTGGCCGTCAGCCTCTCGAGCGCCACGGCCGCCCTGCTCGCCGTCGGGGCCGCGGCGCTGTGGGCCGCCGGCACCGTGCTCGGGCGCGCGGCGTCCGCCGAGCTGCGCTTCTCGGACCTCACCGCGCTGCGCTTCGCGTTCGGGCTCGTCACGCTCGCCGCGACGGCTGCGCTGACCGGCACCCCGGTCGCGCTCGGGTCGGACGCCGTCGTCAACATCCTCCTGCTGGCCCTCGTGCCCGGGTTGCTCGCGCTCGTCCTGTACTACCGCGCGCTCGGGCGGACGCCGGCGTCGCGGGCGACCCTCGCCGAGCTCGCCTTCCCGCTGTCGGCGGCGCTCGTCGGCGTCGTGTGGCTCGGCGCGACCCCGAGCCCGACGCAGTGGGTCGGCTTCGGCGTGGTGCTCGCGGCGGTCGTCGGGCTGGCGCTCAACGAGCAGCGCTCGCGCCGACCGTCCGTCGTCGCGCCCGACCGCGCGGAGGACGCCCTCCCCGTCGCCTGACGCCCGGCAGTTCCCGACTGATTGCGAGTTCCGCCGCTCGACCCGCCGTCAACGCGGCGTGTCGGCGGCGGAACTCGCAATCAGTGGAGAGGTCTGGCGGCACTTCTTGCGCATCCGCCACCTGATCCGGCCCGGATCGGGGCTCCCGGGGTGGCGGATGGGCACTCAGTGGATGTCACCAGGCGCCGAGGGGAGGGAACGCGCAGGCGCCGGGCCACGGAGCTCTGCGTGTTCCCTCCTCTCGGAGGGCGACCGGCGGGTCAGAGGGCGCGCCAGCGGGCGTGCCGGGCGGCCAGGCGGTCGGTGTCGTCGAGCGGTGCGAGCTCGGCGAGCTCGTGCCGGACCGCCTGGGCGAGCCGGCGGCAGAACGCCTCGGGCTCGTCCGCGGCATCGGGATGCTCCGCCACGACACGGTCGACGATGCCGGCGGCCAGCAGGTCGAGCGAGCGCACCCGCTGCTGGTCGGCGAGCTCCGGCGCCCGCTCGGTCGTGCGGTGGAGGATGGCGGAGGCGCCCTCGGGCGGCAGCGGCGAGAGCCACGAGTGCTGCGCGGCGAGCACGCGGTCGGCCGGCATGAGCGCGAGCGCCCCACCGCCGGTGCCCTGACCGAGCAGGACGCACACGGTCGGGACCGGGAGGGTGACGAGCTCGGCGATGCACCGGGCGATCTCGCCGGCCATCCCGCCCTCCTCGGCCTCCTTCGACAGGGCCGCGCCGGCGGTGTCGATGAGGCTGACGAGCGGGAGCCCGAGCTCGGTCGCGAGCTTCATCCCGCGGCGGGCGACCCGCAGGCCGGACGGCCCGAGCGGCGCCTCGAGCGCCTCGGCCCGGCGGTCCTGCCCGAGGACGACGCACGTCGCGCCGTCGAAGCGCGCCAGCGCGAGGAAGAGGCTGCGGTCCCACTCGCCGGCACCGGTGCCGAACAGCGGCAGGACGTCGGAGGCGCCGAGCCGCAGCAGGGCGCGGATGCCTGGACGCTCCGGGCGCCGCGAACGCGTCACCGACTCCCAGGCCGGGACGTCGGCCAGCGGCTCCTTCGGCACGTCGGGCACGGGCGTCAGCTCGCGCGGCGCCGCGAGGATGTCGAGGAACCGCGCGGCGATCTCGGTCAGCGCCTCGACCGGCAGCACGGCGTCGAGGAGCCCGTGCGCGTAGAGGTTCTCGGCGACCTGGACGTCCGGCGGGAACGGCTCGCCGTAGAGCGCCTCGTAGACGCGGGCCCCGAGGAAGCCGATGGTCGCGCCCGGCTCGGCGACGGTCACGTGCCCGAGCGAGCCCCACGACGCGAGCACGCCGCCGGTCGTCGGGTGCCGCAGGTAGGTGATGTACGGCAGCCGCGCGGCCTTGAACGCCGCGACGGCGCCGCTGATCTTCACCATCGTCACGAAGGCCGGCGTGCCCTCCTGCATCCGCGTCCCGCCGGACGACGGTGCGGCGAACAGCGGCAGCCGCTCGACGGTGGCGCGCTCGAACGCGGCGGTGACCCGCTCGGCGGCGGCCCGGCCGATGGACCCCGCGAGGAAGCGGAACTCTCCGACGACCACGGCGACCCGGTGGCCCCCGATCCGGCCCTCCCCGGTGACGATGGACTCGTCGGTGCCGGCACGCTCGGCGGCGGCGGCCAGCTCGAGGGCGTACTCGCTGCCGGGCTCGGTGACGGTCACGGGCGCCTCGTCCCACGAGACGAAGCTGCCCTCGTCGAGCACCGCGCCGAGCAGCTCGTGGGCACCGGGGCGGCGCGGCCGCGCCTCGACGGTCATCGACCGTCTCCCGCGGGTGCGTCGTGCGCCGCGTCGGCCTCGTCGGCCTCGTCGAGCCAGGCGCGGACCGAGGCGTCGTGCTCGCCGAGCCCGGGGGGCGGCTGGTGCGTGTCACGACCGCCGGCGAAGGCGTTGTCGTCGAACCGGATCGGTGGGCCGGGCAGCTCGATGCGCCCGAGCACCGGGTGCTCGACGTCGATGACGAGCCCCTGCGAGCGGGTCTGCTCCCAGTCGTAGACCTCGTCGATGGAGCGCACCTTGCCCGACGGGATGCCGAGCTCGGCCAGCCGGGCGAGCAGGTCCTCGGCGCGCCACTGCGCGAACGCCGCGTCGATGACCTCGACGAGGTGCGCGCGGTTGCCGACGCGGACGGAGTTGGTCGCCAGCAGGGGGTCGGCGGGGTCGATGCCGAAGGCCTCGGCGAAGCGCACCCAGAGCCCCTGCGAACCCACGGCCACCTGCACGGGGCCGTCGCTCGCGTGGAAGAGTCCGTAGGGGGCGAGTGACGGGTGGTGGTTGCCCTGCGCCCGGCCGACCTGCCCCGCAACGGTGTACGCGGTGCCCTGGAAGGCGTGGACGCCGACGACGGACGCGAGCAGCGACGTGCGCACGACCCTCCCGCGGCCGGTCAGCTCGCGCTCGCGCAGCGCCGTCGCGACACCGAACGCGCCGTGCAGCCCGGCGAGGAGGTCGCCGATCGGCACCCCGACACGTTGCGGCTCCTCGGGCCCGGTGCCGGTGACCGACATGAGGCCGGCCTCGCCCTGGGCGATCTGGTCGTAGCCGGGGCGGCCGCCCTCCGGCCCGTCGTGCCCGAACCCGCTGATCGCGAGGACGACGAGCCCGGGGTTGAGCCCGTGCAGGCGCTCGACGTCGAAGCCGAGCCGGTCGAGGACACCCGGCCGGAAGTTCTCGATGAGCACGTCCGCGTGCCGCACGAGGCGCGTCAGGGTCTCGCGGCCGTCGTCGGACTTGAGGTCGAGGACGATCGACTCCTTGTTGCGGTTGCACGAGAGGAAGTACGTCGACACGGGGTCGTCCTCGGGGCCGACGAACGGCGGGCCCCATCCCCGTGTGTCGTCACCGGTCGGCGACTCGACCTTGACGACGCGGGCCCCCATGTCGCCGAGGAGCATCGCGGCGTGCGGGCCGGCGAGAGCGCGCGAGAGGTCGACGACGGTGATGCCGTCCAGGGGTCCGGTCACGGGTGGGGCTCCTCGGTGCTCGGGGCGGTGCGCCGCAGGGGTGGCGCGTCGGCGTCTCGTCAACCTAGCCGCCGTCACCGAGGCGCCCATCGTCGTCCTGAGCCCGTGGATCGGCCGATCCGCTGGCACCTTCTGCCAGTCCGGCGACGGGTCGACCCGCGTGCTGACGAAGACTTGACCAAGACTTGGTCTCTCACAGGTTCTTCTCAGGAGCCCCAGCGGGTTGGGTGGACGGCACGCGACGGGGCCGGGCAGGGGCCGTCGTCCGCCGGGACCCGGTGGACCGCGGAACCCGGTGCATCCCGTGGCGACCCCACACCGAGGAGCATCCGGATGAGACGCAGGAACCCAGCGACCCGCGCGGTCGCGACCGGCCTGACCGCCGCCGTCGCGCTGAGCCTGGCGGTGACCGCCCAGCAGGCGGCGGCCGCCGAGGAGGCCCCCGCCGACATCGTGTCGACGCCGCCCGGCGAGAGCGACCACGACCACGGCCTGCCCGACCTCGACACCCGCACCGGGACGGCGGCGCCGTCGTCGGCGCAGCGCTCGTCGGCGCAGCGGTCCACGGACACCGGACGCGCGTCCGGTGCGAAGGCGGTGACCTGGAACCGTTTCGGCGCACCGTCGACCTACGTCCTCGACGGCACCTCACCGGTCGCCCGCGGCCTCGCGAAGGACCCCGAGACCGCTGCCCGCGACTTCCTCGCCGGGGAGCGCGCGGCCTTCGGGCTGACGAGCGCCCAGCTCGAGGACGTCGAGCTGGTCGGCACCAACCGCATCGGCGACGCGACCGTCGTCCTCCTGCGCCAGACCTTCGGCGGCGTCTCCGCCGGCCTCGACGGCATGGTCTCGGTCGCGGTGCAGAACGGGTCGGTCCGCTACGTCAGCTCGACCTTCACCCCCGATGCCGCCGCCCCCGCCGCGGCGAAGGTCTCGAAGGCGGACGCGATCGCGGCCGCCGCCCGCAGCGTCGGCGCCGACGCCGGCGGGCTCGTCTCGGAGCGCACCGAGGAGGTGGCGGTCCCGATACCGGGCAAGGACCCCCGGCGCGCGTTCCGCGTCGAGATGGTCGTCGACGCCGAGACCGCGTACAGCATCCATGTCGACGCGGTGACCGGGAAGGTCATCGCCCGCGAGAACCTCGTCGACGCCGACAGCGACAACCCGCGCTGGAAGGTGTTCACCGGCACGCCGCGCACCGACCGGTCCTCGACCGACACCCGCAGCACCTTCTGCTGGGTCGCCGCCGAGGGCTGCGACGAGGTCGTCGCGAGCCCGGCGTCGCCGAAGGCCTGGGACGTCGACCCCTCGACCGACGTCAGCACCTTCACGACGAACGGCAACAACGCGCTGACGTACGAGCAGTGGCGCACGACGCCCGGGCTCACGGCGACCCCCAAGGCCGACCGCAGCTACGTCTACGACTGGACCAACGTCTGGCAGACGAGCAAGTGCGACCCGGCCGCGTACACGAGCCCGACCCGCAACGACATCGACGCGGCGACGGCCAACCTCTTCGCGATGCACAACCGGATGCACGACTGGTCCTACCGGCTGGGCTTCACCGAGTCGGCGTGGAACCTGCAGCGCGACAACTACGGCAAGGGCGGCACCGGCGGTGACCCGGAGGTCGGCCGCGCGCAGTCCGGTGCCCAGGTCGGCCTGCGCAACAACGCGAACCAGCTGACCCTCGGCGACGGCGGCACCGTGTACTCCAACATGTACATTTGGCAGCCGGTCGCGGGCTCGTTCTACGCCCCGTGCGTCGACGGCTCGTTCGACATGTCGGTCATCGGCCACGAGTACGGCCACGCCATCAGCAACCGGATGGCGGGCGGCCCGGTCCAGGGCCTCTCCGGTCTCCAGGCCGGCGGCATGGGCGAGAGCTGGTCGGACCTCATGGCGATGGAGTACCTGCAGGAGAACGGCTACGCGCCGCTCGGCGGCGAGGCGACCCCGATGGGCGCCTACGTCACCGGCAACGCGCAGCAGGGCATCCGGAACTACAACATGGGGCAGAGCCCGCTCAACTACTCCAACGTCGGCTACGACCTCACCGGCCCGCAGGTCCACGCCGACGGCGAGATCTGGTCCGCGACGAACAACGACATCCGGGCGGCGTTCATCGGTCGCTACGGGCTCGGGGACGCCGCGACGCAGAAGGCCTGTGCCGACGGCGAGCTCGCCGCCACGCAGTGCCCGGGCAACCGACGCTGGATCCAGCTGGTCTTCGACTCGTGGCTGCTCATGCCGAGCGGCGCCGTCTCGATGGTCGACGCCCGTGACCGGATGCTCGCCGCCGACCTGCTGCGCTTCGGCGGGGCCAACCAGGACCTCCTGTGGAACGCCTTCGCCGCGCGCGGCCTCGGCCAGGGGGCGACCTCGGCGGGCTCGAACGACACCCAGCCGGTGCCGAGCTTCGCCTCGGCGTACGCCAAGGACGCGACGCTGCGCTTCAGCCCGGTCGACGAGGAGGGTCGCCCGGTCGTCGGTGCGAAGCTCTACGTCGGCGAGTACACCGCTCGCTCGCGCCCGGTGGCGGACACCGACCCGGCGACGGCGCTCGGTGACACGTTCTCGATCGCCCCGGGCGAGCGGACGTACACCGCGTGGGCCAAGGGTCACGGGCAGGCGCGGGTCAGCCTGACCGCCCGGGCGAACCAGACCCGCAACCTCCCGGTCAAGCTGCGCGACAACCTCGCCAGCTCGACCCGTGGGGCCACGGTGCTCGGCGAGGGCGTCAACCTCGGCAAGCTCGTCGACGACGACGAGGGCACGACCGCGACGACGGTCGACCGCCCCACGGCGGCGCAGAAGGCCTTCACCGTCGACCTCGCCGGGGGCCGCCAGGTCGTCCGTCGGGTCCAGGTGAGCTCGCTGCCGGAGCCGACGGTCGTCGGCCGCTTCCAGGCCCTGCGCCAGTTCCAGGTCCTCGCCTGCGACGCCAGGGGCCGGGTCGACTGCTCGCGCGACGCCGACTACCGCCCGGTGTGGACCTCCCCGGCCGACGCGTTCCCCGCCGGGGTGCCGCGGCCGACGGCGCCCGCGCTCAAGATGCGCTCGTTCGACATCCCGCAGACCGCGGCGACGCACCTGCGCTTCGTGGCCGTCGCGAACCAGTGCCAGGGTGGGCCGGCGTACGCCGGTGAGCAGGACGACGACCCGGCGAACGCCACCGACTGCGCGACGAGCTACAGCGGCGCGGAGAAGGTCGGCATCTCGGAGGTGCAGGTCTTCCGGCGCTGACGCCCCGTCCCACGACCCGCGGGTGCGGGCGTGGCCGGTCCGCCGGTCGCGTCCGCACCCGCGGTCGTCGCCGGCGGGAGGGTCAGCGCGCGGCGGCCCGGAGCGTGTCCGACCACGACGTGGGGCGCCGGCCGAGCAGCGCGGTGAGGTCGGCGGGGTCGCCGACGAGGCCGTCCTCGTCGTAGGCGGCGAACATCGCCGTGAGCGCCTCACGGGCGGCGGTCGGGAGGTCGGCGCCCGGGCCGGCCGCCCACGCGGCGGGCGAACTGACGGTCAGCCCGACCGGGCGGCCCAGCACCCGCTCGGCCTGCGCCACCATCTCGCGGGTGGTGAGGACCTCCGGGCCGACGAGGTCGTGCACCTCACCGTCGCGAGCCGGGTCGAGCAGCACGGTGGCCGCGGCCTCGGCGACGTCCGCGAGGGCGACCGTCGTGAACGGGGTGTCGGCGGAGTAGGGGAGGGCGACCGCGCCGTCGAGGACCTGCGGCAGGAGGTTCTCGTGGTACGCCGACGGCCGCAGCACGACGAGCGTGCCCGGATGCGCCTCGCGCAGAACCTCTTCCGCGGCGAGCTTGTGCAGGTGGTGCGGCATCCGGGCGTCGTCGGGGTGCAGCACCGAGTGGAAGACGAGGTGCGGCAGCCCGACGCCGCGCGCGGCGGCGGCCACCCGCTGGGCCATGCCGACCTCGTCCGGGTGGACGTTGGGCGCCAGGTGGTAGGCGGCCGAGCAGCCGTCGAGCGCGGGGCGCAGACCGTGACCGTCCGCGAGGTCGACCCCCACGGGCTCGGTGCCCGCCGGGGCCGACGCCTCGCGGCCGGGTCGCACGGCCGCCCGCACCTGCGCGCCCCGCGCGAGCAGGGCAGCGCACACGGCCCGGCCCGTCTTGCCGGCGGAGCCGACGACGAGGACCGGGCCGGTGGGCATCAGAGCCAGTCGACGTCCGCCGCGCCGGCGCCGCCGGCCAGCTGCGCGTAGCCGGGGCCGCGGTCGAAGAACGGCTCCTCGCCGCGCGCCGCGCGCCGCTCGGCGCGCAGGGCGTCGGAGGCGGCCACGTCGACGACCGGCTCGTCCTTGGTGCCGGAGGCCACGACGCCGTAGTCGGACCGGGCGCCGTCGAACGACACCTTGCCCCAGCGCAGGTCGCGCTCGACCTCGTCGTACGGGCGCTCGAGCGGGTCGCCCCAGCCGCCGCCACCGGTCGTCCGGATCCGGATCACCTGGCCGGCCTTGACCGGCTCGGCGTCGGCGAGGGCGTCGACGGTGCGCTCGGTCGGGCCACCGAGGTCGATGGTCACCTCGAAGGGCCGGCCGGCCTTGCCGCCCTTGACGCCCCAGCAGGCGAGGATCGAGCGGTCCGCGATGGACATGAAGTGCGCGTCCTGGAGCATCCGGATCTGCTTCTCGTAGCCGAGGCCGCCGCGGTACCGACCGGCGCCGCCGGAGTCGACCGCGAGCCCGAGCCGCTCGACGCGGAAGGGGAAACGGCTCTCGGTGAACTCGGTCGGCAGGTTGCGGCTGTCCGGGACGACGTGGATCGTGTCCTCGCCGTCGGCGTAGTAGCGGCCGCCGGAGCCGCCGCCGAGCACCTCGCGCATGAGGTAGTCGTTGCCGTCGCGGTCCTTGCCGTAGACGCCCGTGTACCGGATGGTCTCCTGGTCGGCGGGCATCCGGCCGTCGACCGCCTTGGCGACGACGCCGGCGAGCACGCCGAGCAGGCGCAGGATGACGAAGGTGCGGGCGTTCGTCGGCGCGGGGTAGACCGGCGTCAGCAGGGTCCCCTTCTCCGGGAAGCGCATCTCGATGAGCGGCACGACGCCCTCGTTGACGTCGAGCTCGGCCATCCGCTCGGGGGTGTCGGCGAGGTTGCGCAGGATCGGCGCCAGCCACTTCTTGAGGAAGTTGCCGCCGACGTAGTCGCCGCAGTGGTTGATCGGGCCCTTGGCCTGGGCGCTCGTGCCGGTGAAGTCGATGATGAGGCGCGGGCCGCCGTCACCGGGGCCGGGGCCGCCGGTGCTGGTCTTGGTCAGCGTGATCCGCTGCGTGTGCAGCATCGGCTCGTCGACGCCGTCGTGCTCGGCGTAGTCCTCCCAGACGTACGAGCCGTCCGGGATCTTGTCGAGGATCTCGCGGCGGTAGGTCTCGGTCGTCGCGTCGAGGATGGCGTCGAACGCGGCCTCGACGGTCTCGCGCCCGTAGCGGGTGAAGAGCTCGCCGAGCCGGCGGGCGCCCATGAGACAGGCGGAGCACTCGGCGTCGAGGTCGGCCGCGAGGCTGTCGGGCATCCGGCTGTTGCGGGTCATGATCCGCAGGGCCGCCTTGTTCGGGACCCCGCTGTCCCACAGCTTGATCGGGGGGACCGACAGGCCCTCCTCGAAGACGCTCTGCGCGCCGCTGGGCATCGAGCCCGGGCAGGCGCCGCCGATGTCGTCGTGGTGGCCGAAGGCCTGGACGAACGCGACGACCTCGCCCTCGTGGAAGACCGGCACGGTGACGCACAGGTCGGGCAGGTGGCCGATGCCGCCCTCCGACTCGTAGACGTCGTTGTGGAAGAAGACGTCGCCCTCGTGCATCTCGTCCAGCGGGAAGTCGCGCACGATCGGATGCACGAGAGCCGAGTACGAGCGACCGGTCAGCTTGCGCAGCTGGCGGTCGTGGATGCCGGCCCGGAAGTCGTGGGCGTCGCGGATCATGGGGGAGCGCGAGGTGCGCGCGATGGCGGTCTCGACCTCCATCTCGACGCTGGCCAGGGTGCCCTGGACGATCTCGACGAGCACCGGGTCGACGGCGCTGCCCTCGGGGGTGAGGCGACCGCCGTGCTCGTAGGTCGTCGGCAGCCCGCCGGGGTTGGCCGGCTCGCTCGCGAGGTAGGCCTCGAGGTCGACGAACGGGTCGGGGGTGGTGGGGACGGCGGTCATCGGGTCGCCTCCTGGGTGATGACGAGGTTGCCCCAGGTGTCGACGCGGACGGCGAAGCCGGGGTGGACGGGGACGGTCGAGCCGAACTCCTCGACGATGGCCGGCCCGCTGAAGGAGTCGCCGGCCCGCAGGTCGGGGCGCCACAGCACCGGGGTGTCGACGTAGCCGGCCTCGGGGTCGAAGCAGACGGGGCGCACCGAGCGCTGGGCGGGCAGCCCGTCACCGCTCGGCTGCGACTCCTCGCGCGCGGCCAGCGGACGCAGCTCGGGGCGAGTGATCGGGCCGACACCGGTGACGCGCAGGTTGACCCACTCGACGTGCTGCGTCGGGTCGTCGCGGAAGTCGTAGCCGTACAGCTGGCGGTGCTCGTCGTGGAAGCGCGTCGCGACCTCCTGGGCCCACGCGTCGTCGACCGGGCCGTTGCCGGCCGGCACGCGCACCTCGTAGGCCTGCCCGAAGTAGCGTAGGTCGGCGGTGCGGACGAACTCGTGCTGCTCGGGCGTGAAGCCCTCGGCCGTCAGCGCGGCGGCGCCCTTGGCGGTCAGCGAGTCGAGCACCCCGGCGACGGAGGAGAGGTCGATGCCGTCGTGGCGGGCCACGTGCGTCTGCACGTAGTCGTTGCGCACGTCGACGGTCAGCAGGCCGAAGGCGCTGAGGTTGCCCGGGTTCTGCGGGACGACGGCCCCGGCGAGGTCGAGGACGTCGACCAGCCGGCACGCGAGGAGCGAGCCCGAGCCGCCGAACGTCGTCAGCATGAAGTCGCGGACGTCGAGGCCGCGCTTGACCGACACCTGGCGCAGCGCGTTGGCCTGGTTCCACGCCGAGATCTCGAGGATGCCCGTCGCGCAGGTCTCGAGGTCGAGCCCGAGCTTGCCGGCGAGGTCGACCAGGCCCGCGCGAGCGGCGTCGACATCGAGGGGGATCTCGCCACCGAGCAGGTGCGGGGGGATGCGCCCGAGCACGACGTGCGCGTCGGTGATCGTCGGCTCGGTGCCGCCGCGGCCGTAGCAGAGCGGGCCCGGGTCGGCGCCGGCCGAGTGGGGGCCGACCTTGAGCGTGCCCTCGGGGGAGACCCAGGCGATCGAGCCGCCGCCCGCCCCGACCGTGACGACGTCGATCATCGGGATCTTGCTGGGGTAGGCCCCGACCGAGCCCTCGGTGGTCAGCGTCGGCTCGCCGTCGAGGACGACCGAGACGTCGGTCGACGTGCCGCCGCCGTCGCAGGTGAGGACCTTGTGGAAGCCCGCCTTCTCGGCGATGAGCGCGGCGCCGAGCGCGCCGGCGGCCGGGCCGGACAGCACCGTCGTGATCGGCTGGTGCACGACCTCGTCGGCCGACAGCACGCCGCCGTTGGACTTCATGACGTAGAACGGCACCGGACGCCCGCCGGTGAACCCGTCGAGGCGCTCGTGGATGTTCGTCACGTAGCGGCTGACGTTCGGCTTGACGGCGGCGTCGACGAGCGTGGTCATCGCCCGTTCGTACTCGCGGTACTCGCGCAGCACCTCGCTGCTGATGGAGACGACGGCCTCGGGGTGCTCGCGGCGCAGGACCTCGCGCATCGCGAGCTCGTGCTCGTCGTTGGCGTAGGCGTGCAGGAAGCAGACGCCGATCGTCGTGATGCCGCGGTCGCGGAAGAAGCGGGCGGCGGCCACGGCGTCCTCCTCCGAGAACGGCCGCACCTCGGCGCCGGTGACGTCGAGGCGTCCCCGGACGGTGCGGACAGCGTCGGCGGGCACGATGCGCGGCGGTTTGACCCAGAAGTAGGAGTTGCCGTAGCCGTCGGGCACGGCCTGGCGGGCGATCTCGAGCATGAACTCGTAGCCCTCGGTCGTGATGAAGCCCAGGCGCTCGACCTTGCCCTCGAGGAGCTTGTTCGTCGCGACCGTCGTGCCGTGCGAGACGGCCGTGAGGTCGTGGCCCGAGGCCCCCATGACCCCGAGGATCTTCTCGATCCCGGAGATGAACCCGTCGGCCGGGTTCGAGGGGGTGCTGGGGGTCTTGGTGGTCACGACCTCCCCGGAGTCCTCGTCCACGGCGACGACGTCGGTGAACGTGCCCCCGGTGTCGATGCCCACCCGGATGCGTCTGCGGTGCCCGTCGGTCATGGGGACGATCAAACCCGTCCGGGGGTGGCCCCCGCGTTGGCAGATGCTGCCGACGGAACGCCGATTCGACGGCCATCCTCGCCAAGCGAGATGGGGGGCCGATGCGGGTTCAGGGACGCGCGGCGACGACGTCGAGGTCGACCGGGCCGTCGATGCCGTCGATGCGCGCCCGGCTGCTCACCTGCCACCAGGCCCAGCCGTCGCTCGAGGGGCGCAGGAGCAGGCGCCGCTCCCACCGCTCGCGCTCGCGCAGGTCCTCCGGCAGCGGGTAGCGGCTCGTGAAGTCGTCGAGGGCGTAGAGGGTGACGCGCTGCCCGGTGTCGCGCTCGAGCGCCACGACGAGGTCGGTCAGCCGCTGCTCGACGACCTCCGGCGCCGGACGGGCGGCGCAGTTGCCGCTCAGCTCGAGGTCGACCACCGGCGGGAGCGCGGTGTCGTCCGCGCCGACCTCGCGCAGGCGGCCCAGGAGGTTGCGCGCCTGCTCGTCGCCGTCCTTGCAGAGCGTGAAGAAGTGGTACGCGCCGACCTCGAGGCCGGCCGCCCGCGCCCCGGCCCAGTTCTCCGCGAAGCGCGGGTCCTCGAACGTGCCGCCCTCGCTGGCCTTGAGGTAGACGGCGTCGACGTCGTCGGCCGCCACCGCGGCCCAGTCGACGGGCCCCTGGTGCGCGGAGACGTCGATGCCGTAGCGCTCGCCCGCCGCCAGGCCGGGCCGGTAGCCGGGGAGCACCCAGCGGAAGCCGGCCCAGCCGGCCACGACGACGAGCGCCAGCACGACGACGACGCCGACCGACCACCGCAGCACCCTCCGCCCCATCCGGGCAGCCTAGGTGCTGCGGACCGGGAGGAATCCGTGCCCGCTCCGCCCGACACCCCGGAACGTCCACGAGACCCCGGCTCGGAGGCGGGGTCTCGTGGACTTCTCGGGGTCACCCCGAGAAGTCGGGGTGCGGATGCATCAGGCCGTCGGGGACGCCTCGCTGCGCACGACCTCGCCGTCGGTCGCGGCGGGAGCCGAGGCGCCTGCCGTCGCCGAGGCCGTGAAGCGCTGGAGCAGCGCCTGGAGGTCGACGCCCGTGGTGTTCTCGAGCATCGCCATCGTCTGGGTCAGGTTGTCCGTCACCTGCTTCGGCAGCGCGGCCGCGCCGTCGGTCGAGACGACGGTCAGCTTGTCGATGGCCGCCATCGGGGCCGCGACCTCGCGGGCCACCTGCGGCAGCACCTCGACGAGCATCTGGAGCACGGCGGCCTCGTTGTACCGGGCGAAGGCGTCGGCGCGCTTGTTCATCGCCTCCGCCTCGGCCTGGCCGGTCGCGAGGATGGCCGAGGCCTGCGCCTCGCCCTCGGCCCGGGTGGCCTCGGCCTGAGCGACACGGAGCGCCTTGTCGGCCTCACCGCGCCGCGAGCCCTCGATGGCGTCGGCGTCGGCGAGGGCGGAGCGTCGGGCCTTCTCGGACTCACCGGTCAGGCGCGCCTTCTCGGCGTCGGCCTGCGCGGCGGCGATGCTCGCGGCCTTGCGGGCCTCGGCCTCGGCGATCGCGGCGTTGCGCGAGGCCTCGGCCTCCTGCTCGACGCGGTAGCGCGCGGCGTCCGCCGGCTTGCGGACCTCGGTGTCGAGCTGGCGCTCCTTGAGCGCGGCCTGCCGGACGGCGACCTTCTCCTGCTCGGTGAGGATGGCCTGGTCGCGGTCGGCCTGCGCGAGCGGCCCGGCCGCGGCGGCCTGCGCCTGCGCGGCGTCCGTCTCGGCCTTGATCTCGGCCTGCTTGAGCGCGAGCTGCCGCTGGCTGACCGCGATCTCCTGCTCGGCGACGATGCGCGCCTGCTCGGCGGCCTGCCGGGCGTTGGCCTCGGCGATGGCCGCGAGCTGTCCGACCTTCGCCGACTCCGGGCGCCCGAGGTCGGAGAGGTAGGTGCCGTCGTCGGTGATGTCCTGGATCTGGAAGGTGTCGAGGACCAGGCCCTGACCGGTCAGCGACGACTCGGCCTCGTCGGCGACCCGCTGCGCGAAGGCGGCGCGGTCGCGGATGATCTGCTCGACGGTGAGCGAGCCGACGATCGAGCGCAGCGAGCCGGCGAGCGTCTCCTGGGTGAAGGTCTCGATCTCGCCCTGCTGGGCGAGGAAGCGCTGCGCCGCGGCGCGGATCGAGTCCTCGTTGCCGCCGACCTTGACGATGGCCACGCCGTCGAGGTTGAGCTTGACGCCCTGTCCCGACACCGCGCCCCGGATCTGGACCATGATGCGGCGGCTCGAGAGGTCGAGGATGTGCAGCCGCTGGACGAACGGGACGACGAAGATGCCGCCGCCCATGACGACCTTCTGGCCCGAGAGGTCGGTGGAGATCTCGCCCGTCTCGGGGTTGCGCACCTCCTTGCCCTTGCGCCCGGTGACGATGAACGCCTCGTTCGGCCCGGCCACGCGGTAGCGCGACGCGATGACGAGACCGGTGAGGACGACGAGGAGGACGAGCCCGAGAACCGAGATGAGCCCGGTCGAGACGTCTAGCCCGAACATGGTGCCTGGCCTTTCCGGGCGCCCACGGCACCCAGGTCTGTGGGGTGACGACATGGACGCGGCGGACGGTCCCCCGGTTCCGGCCGACGCGTGGGTGCGGGGTGGCGGGTCAGTCCGCCCGGCGGGCGACGGTGACGGCCGTGGGGCTGAGGACCCCGGTGACGACGATGGCGGCGCCGCTCGGCAGCGGCTCGCCCGCGCGGGCGTTGAGGCGCGTGATGTGGCCCGCGGCGACGACGCTGACCATCCCGTAGCCCTCGGCCGGGACGGGCTCGACGACGGTGCCGGTCAGCCCGACGAGGCCGGCCGTGCGGACGGTCGCCTCGTCCCCGCCGCGCATCAGGCGGCTGCTGGCCCACCCCGCTCCGCCACCGGCCGCGACGCCCGCGACGACGCCGGCCCCGATGGCGACGCCGCTCGACGCGCCGGCGTCGAGGACGAGCGCCCCGACGAACCCGAAGGCCGCGAGGAACCCCGCGACGGCGAGGCCCGAGAGCGCATCCGGCCCGATGCCGTCGAGGAAGCCGTCGACGAGGTCGCCGAGGACGAGCGAGACGACGAGCAGGAGGATGCCGACCCCTCCGATGACGAGCATCGTGACCTGCATCCGTCGTGTCCTTCCGCCCCCGGGTCCCGCGGCGTCGCGGTGCGCGCCGTCGTGTCCGGCGACCCTATCGGGTTCGGGGAGGGGCCGCCGGGAGGTGCGGGGCGGGGTGGGGACGGTGCGGGGTCGCGCTCCGGCACGGGCGGCCGGCCCCGGCGTGCGCGGGCCGACGGGGGGCTCGAGACCCCGGAACGTCCACGAGACCCCGGTTCGGAACCGGGGTCTCGTGGACGTTCCGGGTCACCCCGACACGTCGAGGCTCGTGAGGCGGGTGGGGCCGGTGGGGCCCGGGGGGAGCGTGGGCTCCCGGGGCGTCAGATCTTCGTGAGGCGCGTGAACGGGCTGGTCACACGGGCGCGCTGCGCGCCGAAGTCGACGAGGACGGCCGCGGACTCCAGGACGATCACCGTGCCCAGCCCGAAGCGGTCGTGCGTGACCCGGTCCCCGACGGCGAAGATCTCCACCGGAGCCTCCACCGCCTGGCGGAAGGGGCTGCGTGCGGAATAGGTGGTCGGGCTCGCGGGGCGTCGTGACGTCACGCCCCCAGTGTCCCCCGGATTCGTCCGCGACACGCCGACGGGGGGTGTCCGGGTCCGGGAGCGCCCGGACCCGGACACCGCGTCAGGCGTGCGGGAAGGAGGACTTCGCGGGGGCCTCGAGGTCCTCGCGGTGGTTGCGGATGAGGTCGAGGTTGCGGTCGCGCAGGTGGTCGAAGCCCTGGCCGATGTTCGAGCCGGGGGTCAGCGAGGCCAGCGCCTCGGCCGGGTCGAGCCGCGCGGAGACCCATCCCTCGTGGGAGGCGGCCTTGGCCGCGATGTGCCCGATCGGCGTCACGACGTGGCTGTTGCCGAAGTAGTGCACGCCGGCGGCGTCGGTGCCGGTCGCGTTGGCGCCGATGACGTAGACGTGGTTGTCGTAGGCGCGGGCCCGGGAGGTCAGCTCCCAGACGTCGGCCGAGCGCAGCAGGGCGGAGGGTCGGGCGATGACCTCGGCGCCCTGCACCGCCTGGATGCGCGAGAGCTCGGGGTAGTCGCCGTCGAAGCAGATGATCATCCCGATGCGGCCGAGCTCGGTGTCGACGACCGTCACGGTGTCGCCCGGGGTCACCCAGCCGCCGCCCGAGACCGACTCCGAGCAGAACGGGTGCGTCTTGCGGTAGACGCCGCGGATCTCGCCGCTGGGGTCGACGAGCACCGACGCGTTGTAGACGACCTCGGGGCTCGGGCCGCGCTCGTAGGTGCCGAACACGAGGTGGACGCCGAGCTCGGCGGCGAGGTCCGCGAGGCGCTGCGTGATCGGGCCGGGGACCTCGGAGACGAGCTCCCACAGCTCCTCGGTCGGGCAGCCGGGGGTGAACCCGGTGGTGCACGACTCGGGGAGGACGACGAGCTCGGCGCCGGTCGCCTCGACGCAGCGACGCGTGTACTCGACGCAGCGGTCGATGTTCGCGGTGACCGTGTCGGCCGTCAGCGGGGCCGCGACGGGCGCGACCTGCACGGCGGCGGCGGTGAAGGCGCGCATCAGCGGGTCCGCCCGATCCGGGCGCCGAGGGCGACGCCGACGAGGGCGACGACCGCGCCGGCCATCCCGGCGAGGACGAGGTCGCGGGCGGAGGCCGCGCCGCCACCCGCACCGCCGCCGGCCGGCGCGGAGGCCGCGCGGCCGACGAAGGTCGTGCCGACGGGGGCCTCGGACGGGACGGCGACGGCCTCGGCGGAGGCGCCGGGCGGGGCGATGACCGGGGTGGCCGGGCCCTCGCCGGCGATGTCGGCGTCGAGGGCGCTGAAGAACTGGCCGGCCATCTTCTTCGTGACGCCGGCGAGCATCCGCTGGCCGACCCCGCCGATCGTGCCGCCGACGGTGGCGTCGGCGTCGTAGGAGAGGTCGGTGCCGCCGTTGGCCGCGGGGGAGAGCGTGACCCGGACGTCGGCGTCGATGGTGCCGGGGGCGCCGGAACCGTTGGCGCGCAACGTGAGCGCCGACGGCTTGTCCATGTCGGTCAGCGCCACCTCGCCCTGGTAGGTGCCCTTGATGGCGGCGACGCCGGCGGTCACCGTCATCGCGTAGCGGTCCTCGCCGACGGTGCGCAGGGCCTCGCAGCCGGGGATGCACCGGGCGAGGACGGCGGGGTCGAGGATGGCGGCCCAGACCTGCTCGACCGGGGACTCGAGGGTGGACGAACCGGAGATCTTCATGACGCACCTTCCAGGGCGACGGGGACGGACGAGTGCTGCCGGCGCAGCTCCCACAGCTCGGCGGGGCTGATCGGCATGGAACGGATGGGGAAGCCCTCGGCGTCCTCGACGGCCGAGGCGATGACGGCGGTGACCGGGATGGTCCCGGCCTCGCCGGCGCCCTTGAGCCCCAGGGGGTTGAGGGGCGAGGGGGTCTCGAGGTGGTCGGTCTCGACGTGCGGGACCTCGGAGGCGTAGGGCACGAGGAAGTCCATGAACGAGGCGTTGAGCAGCTGCCCGCCCTCGTCGTAGACCATCCGCTCGTAGAGCGCGCCACCGACGCCCTGCGCGACACCGCCGTGGACCTGGCCCTCGACGATCATGGGGTTGACCATGACGCCGCAGTCGTGGATGACGCAGTAGCGCAGGATGCGGATCTCGGCGGTGACCGGGTCGGTCTCGACGACGGCCGCGTGCATCCCGTTGGCGAAGGTCGCCTGGGTCGGGGAGTAGAAGTCCTGCCCCTCGAGCCCGGGCTCGTCGTCGTCGGCGACCGGCGGCTTGTCGGGGTCGAACGTGCCGGCGAACTGGGTGGCCGCCTGCGCCGCGGTGTCGAAGGCGTAGCGCAGCGGGTTCGACATGACCGCGATGGTCTTGAGGTCGATGCTCGTGCCGGGCGCACCCTTGACCGAGATGACGCCGTCGACGATCTCGAGGTCGTCGGCGGAGACCTCGAGGGCGTCGGCGGCGATGCGCAGGGCCTTGTCGCGCACCACCTTCGCGGCGAGGGCGACGGCGTTGCCGGACATCACGGCGCCGCGCGATGCGAAGGTGCCGACCGCGTACGCCATCCGCCGGGTGTCACCGGTGGTCACGTGGACGTCCTCGAGGCGCACCCCGAGCTGGTCGGCGACGATCTGCGCGAGCACCGTCTGGTGGCCCTGGCCCTGGGTGGTCAGGCCGGTCGCGACGTTGACCCGGCCGCTCGTCTCGACCTGCACGTGCCCGCCCTCGTAAGGGCCGACGCCGGTGCCCTCGACGTAGCAGCCGATCCCGAGCCCGACCCTGCGGCCCTCGCGGGCGGCCTGCTCGCGGTAGGCGGCGAAGTCGTCCCAGCCGACGAGGTCCTTGAGCTTGGCCAGCGACGCCGGGAAGTCGCCCGAGTCGTACTTGAGCGGGCGACCGTCCTGGAACATCAGGCCCTGGTCGTAGGGCATCTCGTCGGGCTGGATGAAGTTGCGGCTGCGGACCTCGGTGCGGTCCAGGCCGAGGTGCGCGGCGATGGCGTCCATCGTCCGCTCCATCGCGTAGCAGCCCTGGGGGCGGCCGGCGCCCCGGTAGGGCGTCACGAGAACGGTGTTGGTGTAGAGCGACCAGAACTCGACGCGGTAGGCGCCGGGCTTGTACGGCCCGAGCAGCTGCGTCGCCGTGATGATCGGGACGATGATCCCGTAGGGCGTGTAGGCGCCGTTGTCGTGCCAGAAGCGGACGTCGAGGGCGAGCAGGCGGCCGTCGTCGTCGAAGCCGACGGTGACCTCCTGGAGCTGCCCGCGCTCGTGCGCGCTGGAGACGAAGTGCTCGCGGCGGTCCTCGGTCCACTTGACGTCGCGGCCGAGCCGGCGCGCCGCCCACGGCACGAGGACCTCCTCGGGCCACGGGTGCATGATCTTGACGCCGAAGCCGCCGCCGACGTCGGGGGTGACGACCTCGACCTTGGCCAGCGGCATCTCGAGCTTCGCCGCGACGGCGGCCCGGACGCCGGTGCTCGTCTGCGTCGAGGAGTAGATGCGCAACGACGCGTCGTCGGCGTCCCAGCGGGCGTAGACGCCCTTGCCCTCCATCGGCATGCAGGCGCTGCGCTCGATCTCGAGCTCGAGGGTGAGCGTGTTGGGGGCGGCGGCCATCGCGGAGTCGACGTCGCCGACCTCCTGCAGCAGGTTGGCCGCGACGTTGCCCGGGGCGTCGTCGTGCACGAGCCGCGTTGCGGCGCGGGCGTTCTCGAGGCCGACGACGGGCTTGAGGGTCTCGTACGTCACGTGGATGCGACCGCAGGCGTCCTCGGCGACGTAGCGGTCGCGGGCGACGACCATGACGACGGCCTCGCCGACGTGGTTGACCTCGCTCTTCGCGAGGCAGTAGCCGGTGCGCGGGTGGGTCAGGGCGGGGTGGGGGATGAGGACGGGCAGCGGCTCGCCGACGCGTCCGTCGAGGTCCTCCCACGTGTAGATGGCCTCGACGCCGTCGAGCTCCCAGGCGTCGGTGATGTCGATGTCGACGACGCGGGCGTGCGCGTGGGGGCTGCGGACGAACGCGGCCTGCAGCGCACCGAGCCCGAGGTCGTCGAGGTAGCGGCCGTTGCCGGTGAGCAGCCGGGGGTCCTCGCGGCGCTGGACGGGCTCGCCGACCTGGCGGGTGGTCATCGGGTCTCCTCCTCGCGCTCGCGGACGATCTCGGAGGCGCGCACGACCGCCTTGACGATGTTCTGGTAGCCGGTGCAGCGGCAGAGGTTGCCCGAGATCGCCTCGCGCGCCTCCTCGGGCGTCGGCTGGGGGTTCTCGTCGAGGTAGGCGGTGATGGTGGTGATGAACCCCGGTGTGCAGAAGCCGCACTGGAGGGCATGGCACTCTGCGAACGCCTGCTGCACCGGGCTGAGGTTGGCCGGGTCGTGGCCGATGCCCTCGACCGTCGTCACCTCGTGCGCCTGCGCGGTGACCGCGAAGACGAGGCACGCGCGGGCCGGCTCGCCGTCGAGCAGGACGGTGCACGCGCCGCACACCCCGTGCTCGCAGCCGACGTGCGTGCCGGTCAGGCCGAGGTCGTGGCGCAGGAAGTCCGACAGCAGGCGGCGCGCGGGGGCGCTCGCCGTGCGGCGGACCCCGTTGACCCTCAGGGTGATCTCCAGCAGCTGCTCCGTGGCGGCGTCGGTCATGCCGCTCCCTCCGTCGGGGTGGTGGTCGTGGTCAGCACGCGCCGGGTGAGCTCGGCGGCGAGCATCCGCCGGTAGTCGGCGGGGGCGTGGATGTCGGACTCGGGGCCGACGTGGGAGCGGACGAGCTCGGCCACGTCGTCGAGGGGGAGGTCGCCGACCGACCGGCCGGCGAGGGCCGGCCCGAGGTCGAGGACGTCGGGGACGGGGGTGACCGACACGAACGAGGCGGTCGCAGACGTGACCACGTCGCCGTCCATCCCGACGGCGAGGGCGACCCCGGCGAGGGCGTAGTCGCCCGAGCGGCGGGCGGACTCGACGAAGCCCGTGCGCGTGCCGGCCGGCAGGAGCCCGAAGCGGACGGCGACGACGAGCTCGTCCTCGGCGAGGGTGGTCTCGAGCGGGCCGGTGAAGAAGTCGGCGGCGGCGATCTCGCGGCGCCCGCGCGGTCCGGCGGCCTCGACGACGCCACCGGTGAGGACGGTGACGGCCGGCATCTCGCCGGAGGGGTCGGCGTGGGCGATCGAGCCGACCGTCGTGCCGCGGGTCCGGATGGCCGGGTGGGCGACGTTGCGCAGGGCCTGGCGCAGGAGCGGGAGGGCGGCCGCGGCGCCGTCGTGGCGCTCGAGGCCGGCGTGCCGGACGAGGGCGCCGACCCGGACGTGGGTGTCGGTGACCTCGACGGCGTCGAGGCCGGCGACGCCGTTGACGTCGACGAGGTGGGCGGGGGAGGCCAGGCGCATCGAGAGCAGGGGGATGAGGCTCTGGCCGCCCGCGAGCACCTTGCCGTCGTGCCCGACCTCACCGAGGACGGCGACCGCCTCCTCGAGCGTGCGGGGTGCGTGGTGGACGAAGGGGGCGGGCTTCACCTGGTCGATCCTGCCTCTCGGGTGGGCACCGCGGTGGCGGCGGGGCCGGTGGGGTGGGTGGTCGGGGAGGTCATCCGGGAAAAGGAGCGCGCCCCGCCCGGTGCGGTGCCCGGGCGGGGCGCGCTGGGGGACCGGTCAGGGACGGTGGTCGCGCCCGGGGTCGCGCGGGCCGCGGCCGCCGGGGTAGCCGTCCTGGTAGAGGTCGTCGATGCCGTCGCTGTCGCCGTAGACGTGGTCGCCGACCGCGACGAGCGTGCCCTCGGCGTCCTGGCGCAGCTCGGCCGGGGCGAGGGCCCGGGCCAGGTGCCAGCCGGCGACGGTGACGATGGTGCCGAGCGCGATGCCGCCGAGCGAGAAGTCGTCGGTCACCTTGAGCTCGACGTTGCCGATGCCGATGATGATGCCCGCGGCGACCGGGACGAGGTTGATCGGGTTGCCGAAGTCGACCCCGTTCTCCTTCCAGATCTTCGCGCCGAGGAGGCCGATCATCCCGTAGAGGACGACCGTGATGCCGCCGAGCACGCCGCCCGGGACGGACGCGACGAGCGCGCCGAACTTGGGCGAGAGGCCGAAGAGGAGGGCGACGATCGCCGCCACGTAGTACGCGGCCGTCGAGTAGACGCGGGTCGCGGCCATGACGCCGATGTTCTCGGCGTAGGTGGTCGTCGGCGAGCCGCCGACCGAGGTCGCGATGACCGTGCCGATGCCGTCCGCGGCGATGGCGCGGCCCATGACCGGGTCGAGGTCGTGGCCGGTCATCTCGGCGACGGCCTTGACGTGGCCGGTGTTCTCGGCGATGAGGGCGATGACGGCGGGCAGGACGAGCAGGATCGCGGTGGCCGAGAAGCTCGGCAGGTGCCACCCGACGACCTCCTTGCCGTCCGCGCCCATCATCGTCTGGCTCGGGAAGCCGAGCCACGCGGCGTCACCGACGCCCGAGGTGTCCCAGCGCAGGTGCGTCGTCGCCTCGGTGGCGCCGCCGAGGACGGAGGTGATCTGGCCGACGGTGTTGTCGAGGATCCACGAGAGGAGCGTGCCGAAGATCAGCGCGAGGAAGATCGCGACGCGGCCGATGAAGCCCTTGAAGGCGACGGCGACGACGATCGTGAAGAGCATCGTCAGGAAGCCGACCCACTGGTCCTGGGGCCAGTAGATGCCGGCGACGACCGGGGCCAGGTTGAAGCCGATGAGCATGACGACCGCGCCGGTGACGACCGGCGGCAGCACCTCGTGCAGGACGCGCGAGCCGAGGAAGTGGATCGCGACGCCGACGGCCGCGAGGACGAGGCCCGCGACGAGGATCGCACCGGTGACCTCGGCGGAGTCGCCGCCCTGGGCGCGCACGGCGGCGACGCCGCCGACGAACGAGGCGGAGGTGCCGAGGTAGCTCGGGACCTTGCCCGAGACGATGAGGAGGAACGCGATGGTCGCGATGCCGCTCATCATGATCGCCAGCTGGGGGTTCAGCCCCATGACCAGCGGGAAGACGAACGTGGCGCCGAACATGGCGACGACGTGCTGGGCGCCGAGCCCGATGGTGCGACCCCACGAGAGGCGCTCGTCGGGGGCGACGACCTCACCGGGGCCGAGCGACGCGCCGTCGCCCTTGACCTTCCAACCGAGACCGAGGGACATGCGGTGACCTCTTTCGCCGGGGCCGCGTCGGTGACGCCGCTCACAGGGTTTGTGATACCGGGAACCTAGTGACCGGTGTGGGAGGACACCCTCAGCAATCTTTGACAGCCGGATGGCCCGACCGTTGGCAACCTGTCGTTTCGCGGCTCCGGTGTCTCGACCGGGCGTCGGGTGTGTGACGCGCGTGTGTCCGCGGGCGCGTCACGGAGGTGAGGATGGCCGCGTGCACTCGGTCGAGATCCTGCCGGACGCCGCGACCGACGAGGCCGTCGTGGGTGAGTGGCGCGCGCTCGCCGACGGCGGGCTGCCGAGCCAGGCGCGGCACCGGGGTGCGAGCAACCGGCCGCACGTCACGCTCGTGACGAGCGAGGCGTGGCCCGGGGCCGAGGCGGTGCTCGGCGACCTGGCCGGGCTGCCGCTCGTCACGCGGCTCGGGTCGCCGGTGGTCTTCGGCCGCGGGCCGTACGTGCTGGCCCGCCTCGTCGTCGTGACGCCGGGGCTGCTGGCGCTCCACCGGGCGCTCGCGGAGCGCCTGGCGCCGGTGTCCTCCCCGCTCGTCGAGCCCGGACGGTGGGTCCCGCACGTCACGCTCGGCCGGCGACTGTCGGCATCCCAGGTGGGGGAGGCGCTCGCGCTGCTCAGCGACGAGCCGGGCGAGGTGGCGTTCGTCGCCGCCCGGCGCTGGGACTCGGTGGCGCGCGAGACCGAGGAGCTCACCCCGCCCCGCCGCGCGACGGGCGCCCGTAGCGTCGACGGATGACGACCCGCCGCTTCGACTTCGCGTTCGACCCGCGCTACCGCCTCGCCGGCCTGCCCTTCGGCGTGCTGCCGGCGACGACGTGGGTCGAGGTGGGGGACGGCCGGCTGCGGGCGCGGTTCTCGTGGTGGCGCCTGGACACCCCGCTCACGAACGTGGCGGGGGTGGAGCGGTCGGGCGGCTACGCCTTCGTCAAGACCGCCGGCCCGCCGCACCTGTCGCTCACCGACCGCGGCGTCACGTTCGCGACCAACGGCGAGCAGGGGGTCTGCGTGTCGTTCCACGAGCCGGTGCCGGCCATCGACCCGACGGGGACCATCCGCCATCCCGGGGCGACCTTCACCGTCGCGGACCCCGACGGCTTCGTGGCCGCCCTGACGTCGGCCTGACACCGACTTGTTGCGAGTTCCACCGCTCGACGCGCCGACCAGCGGGGTGTCGAGCGGCGGAGCTCGCAATCAGTGGGGAGTGCTGGAGGGTCAGAGGCCCTTCATCCGGTGCACGCGCAGTGCGAGGGCGAGGGTCAGGCGCAGCTGCGGGTCGGTCGTGAACGGGCCGAGCATCCGCTCGAGCTTGGCGATCCGGTAGCGCAGCGTGTTGTAGTGGAAGAACAGCCGGCGGGCGGTCTCGGCGACGTTGAGGTTGGTGTCGATGAGCACCGACAGGGTGTTGCGCAGGTCGGCGTTCTCGGGCACGTCGTCGGTCGCGAGCTCGCCGAGGCTCTCGGTGACGAAGCGCCGCAGGTCGGCCGAGTCCGGGACGAGCGCGAGCAGGCGGTAGATGCCGAGCTCGTCGAAGTGCGCGAGCCCGGAGTCGCCGTGCACCTGCCGCCCGACGTGCACGGCGGTGAGGGCCTCGTCGTATGCCCGGGGCAGGTCGGCCGGCGAGGTGACGAGCCGCGAGACACCCGTCGTGAAGGTGCGCCGACCGCCGCCGCCGTCGCCGCGTACGACGCGGGCCAGCTCGGCGACCGGACGCAGGACGGCCTCGGTGTCGGCGCCCTCGTCGACGGGCAGGAGGACGACGACCTCCTGGCTGAACCCCGCGACCGCCACCGAGGTGTCGCGCGAGCGCACGGCCTGGGTCCAGGCCCGGACGAACCGGTCCTGCAGCCCGCGCACCTCCTCGGCGCCGCGGGTCGTCGCCGAGTCGTCCTCGTCGGTCTCGGCCGCGACGACGACGAGCGGCCGGTCGACCCGCCACCCGAGCGAGGCGGCGTGCGAGGCGACGTCGGCGGGGTCGCCGGCGCGCCCGGCGAGGGCGTCGCGCAGGAACTCGGCGCGGTACTTGCCCTCGACCGCGGCGACCGCCTGCTCCTTCGTGATGGCCAGCGCCGCCACGGTCGCCGCCCGCTCGAGCATGTGGACGTCGGTGCGGGACAGGGCCGGACCGGGGGAGTAGGCGCCGAGCATCCCGAGGTCCGAGGATCCGGCGACGATGCGGACGAAGGCGCGGGTCGGGTCGGCGCCGCGTGCCGGGTCCCGCCAGCCGACGGGCTCGTCCTCGACCATGAGGCGCCCGGTGCGGTCGAAGCAGGCGAGCTGGGTCACGTCGTCGACGCCGTCGAGCGAGCCCGCCTTCGACAGCATCCGCCCGTCGGTCGTCGTCACCGTCGCGGCGCCGCCGAAGAAGCCGGCGACGGCCGCGGCGACCTCGGGCAGCCCGCCGCCGTCGAGGACGACGTGGACGAGGACGCGGTGCACCTCGTCCTCGCGGGCGAGGAGGGCGCGCTGCTGCTCGACGAGGGCGGCGAGCTCGCCGGCGTCCAGGGGCTGCCCGGCCGGGACGGCTGGCAAGGTCTGTGCGCGATCGGGCCCATCGTTGGCAACTCTGACCATCCGGGCACTCTACCGGCGTCACTAGCGTCTCGGTATGCCCTCGGACCGCCACCCCGCCGCACCCCGCGTGCTGGCCGGTGCGGTCTCGCCGCTCACCGCCGACCTCGTCCACGGCCCGCGGCGCACCGCCGAGGTGCTCGCCACCGGCCGCGTCGGCACCTACCTGCGCGTGGGCGAGCGCGTCCTGCCCGTCCTCGGCCCGGACGCCGTCGCCCTCCCCACGGCGCTGCGCGTCGTCGACGCCCTCGACCCCGCGGGTCTGCACGCCGGCGCCGCGGTCCTCGTCGGCGGCGGGGAGGTCGTCCTGCCGTCGGTCACCGTCACCGCCGCGCGCACCTGGCGCCCGGCGCGTGTCCCCACCGGCCGGCTGGGCCCCGACGACGGCCGCGTCGCGTCCCTGCTCGAGGCCGCCACCACCGCCGCACCCGCCTGGCTCGTCGACGGCGTCACGGCCGCGGCGACCGCCACCGACCCGGACCCCGCGACGCGCTCCCTCGTCGGGCGCGGCCCGGGCCTGACCCCCAGCGGGGACGACGCCCTCGCCGGCGCCCTCCTCCTGCGCCGCGCGGCCGGGATGCCGGACGCCGACCTCGCCGCCGCCGTCCGCCGCCGCCTCGGCGCGACCACGGCGGTCTCGGCCGCCCTCCTCGAGGGCGCGCTCGACGGCTGGGCCACCCCCGACGTCGTCGCCCTCGTCACCGCGGTCGCCCGCGCCGACGCGGCCGCCGTCACGACCCTCCTGCCCGCGGTCCTCGCCGTCGGGCACACCTCCGGCCGCGACCTCGTCACCGGGCTCGCCGCCACCCTCGCCGTCCTGGCACCCACCGGAAGGATCGCCGCATGACCGTCCACGTCGAGCTCCGTCGAGGGGCTTACCACGACTCGGTGAGCCTCATGCAGGTCTCCCGCAGCGTCGCCGGCGCCCCGGGGGTGCAGGCCGCCCAGGTCGCGATGGCCACCGAGCTCAACGTCGACGTCCTGGGGCAGATGGGCTTCGAGGTGCCGGCCGACGCCGGGCCGAACGACCTCGTCGTGGCCGTCCGCGCGGACGACGAGGCCGGCGTCGAGAGCGGTCTCGCCGCCGTCGAGGACGCCCTGCGCGCCCTCTCGGCCACCTCCTCCGACACCGGCGCGGCCGACGAGGTGCCGCCGGCGACCCTCGGCTCGGCCGTCCGCCGCTCGGGTGCCGGCCTCGCGGTCGTCTCGGTCCCGGGCGCGCACGCCGTCACCGAGACCTACGACGCGATCTCCGCCGGCGCCTCGGTGATGCTGTTCTCCGACAACGTGTCCGTCGAGGACGAGATCGCGCTCAAGGACGCGGCGGCCGCCGCTGACGTCCTCGTCATGGGCCCCGACTGCGGCACCGCGCTCGTCGGCGGGGTCGCCCTCGGCTTCGCCAACGTCGTGCGCCAGGGCCCCGTCGGCATCGTCGCCGCGTCGGGCACCGGTGCGCAGCAGGCGATGTGCCTGCTCGAGGCCGCGGGGGTCGGCGTCAGCCACTGCCTCGGCGTCGGTGGCCGCGACCTCAAGGCCGCCGTCGGCGGGCGCTCCACCCGGCAGGCCCTGCGCGCCCTCGCCGAGGACGCCTCCACCGAGTGGGTGCTCGTCGTCTCCAAGCCCCCGGACGAAGCCGTCCTCGAGACCGTGCGCGCGGAGGTCGCCGACCTCGGTCTGCGCGTGCACTGGGCGACCCTCGGTGCCGGCCGTCCCGACCTCACCGCCGCCGTCGAGCAGGCCCTGGCCGCCGAGGGCGTCACCGTGCCCGAGTGGCCCGCGACGACCGCGGCACCGGACGACGCCACGCTCCCCGTCGGCCCCTCGCTGCGCGGCCTCTTCTGCGGCGGCACGCTCGCCGAGGAGTCGCTGCTCGTCGCCACCGACGCGCTCGGCCCCATCGCCTCCAACCTCGGCCACGAGCCGGCGCTCGGCGCCGGCCTCACCGACGCGGGCCACGTCGTCGTCGACTTCGGCGCCGACGAGCTCACCCGTGGCCGGGCCCACCCGATGATCGACCCGACCCTGCGGATGGAGCGCATCGCCGCCGAGGCGGCGGACCCGACCTGCGGCGTCCTCCTCCTCGACCTCGTCCTCGGCCACGGCGCCCACCCCGACCCCGCCGGCGAGCTCGCCGACGCGATCCGGTCCGCCCGCGAGACCGCCCACGCCGCCGGCCGCGCGCTCCCGGTCGTCGTCTCCCTCACCGGGACCGACGCCGACCCGCAGGGCCGCAGCCGCTGCGCCGAGGCGCTCGCCGCCGGCGGCGCGTCCGTCTTCCTGTCCAACGCGGCGGCCACCCGGCACGCCGTCACCCTGCTCGGAGGTGCCCGATGACCGCCCCGCTCCGCGGCCTGCTCGCTGCCGACCCGGTCGTCGCGACCTCCGGGGTCGCCCTGTTCGCCGACGCCCTGCGCGACCAGGCGGTGCCCGTCACCGACGCCGGCTGGCACCCGCCGATGCCCGGCACCGAGGACGCCCTCGCCCGGGTCATGGCCGACCCGCGCCGCGAGGAGGCCAACGCCACCGCGCTCGCCCGGATGACCGCCGCCGAGGCCACCCTCGTCGACGTCGCCCCGGCCTCCGAGGCGCTCGGCCTCGAGCGCGGCACCTTCCTGCACGCCGGCCCGCCCATCGAGTGGGACCGCGCGTCCGGCCCGCTGCGCGGCGCGCTCATCGGCGCCGTCCTCCTCGAGGGTCTCGCCGACACCGCCGAGGACGCCGAGCAGCGCCTCGCCGCAGGCGAGTTCGAGCTCGAGCCCTGCCACCACCGCGGCGCCGTCGGCCCGATGGCCGGTGTGGTCAGCCCGTCGATGTGGACCTACGTGCTGCGCGACGAGGTGCACGACAACACCTCGTGGTGCTCGCTCAACGAGGGCCTGGGCAAGGTGCTGCGCTACGGCGCGTACGGCCCCGAGGTCGTCGAGCGCCTGCGCTGGATGGGCGACGTCCTCGGCCCGATCCTGCGCCAGGCCGTCCGCAGCACGGGCCCCATCGACATCCGCGCGATCGTCGCCCAGATGCTCCAGATGGGCGACGAGGGCCACAACCGCAACCGGGCCGGCTCGCTCATGCTCCTGCGCGAGCTGCTGCCCGGGATGATCACCGCCGACGCCTCCCCGACCGAGGTCGCCGAGGCCGTGCGCTTCTCCGGCGCGAACGAGCACTTCTTCCTCAACCTCGGGATGCCCGCCTGCAAGCTGGCGACCCTCGCGGCCGAGGGCATCCCCGGCTCGACCGTCGTCACGACGATGGCGCGCAACGGCACCGACTTCGGCATCCGCGTCTCCGGCACCGGCGAGCGCTGGTTCACCGGGCCGGCGAACACCCCGCAGGGGCTCTTCCTCGGCGAGTACGGACCCGACGACGCCAACCCCGACATCGGCGACTCGGCGATCACCGAGACCGGCGGCATCGGCGGCTTCGCGATGGCCGCGGCGCCCGCCATCGTCCGCTTCGTCGGGGGCGACGTGCCGTTCGCCCTGGCCGCGACCCGCCGGATGTACGAGGTGACCGTCGGCGAGCACCCGATCTACCAGGTGCCCGTGCTCGGCTTCCGCGGGACGCCGGTCGGCATCGACGTGACCAAGGTCGTCCGCACCGGCGAGCTGCCCCAGATCAACACGGGGATGGCCGGCCGCGTCGCGGGCACCGGGCAGGTCGGCGCCGGGCTCGTCACGCCGCCGGAGCAGTGCTTCACGCAGGCCGTCGAGGCCCTCGCGGAGGCCGTCCCGCGCTGAACGGGCTCCTCCCGTCCCGCGGAAAGTTCGGGCCGGGGCCCATCCGGTGACGCGCATCCCTCCGAACCCCCGACCGTGCCCGGCTCCTGACAGAGGAGGGCCGGGCCCGGGGGTCGGTGGGGCGGCGTAGCAGAGGGGCCGCCCCGCCGACCGTCCCGACCTCGCACCGGCCGTGCACCCGCTCGGGACGCCGTGGCCGACCACCCCGTGTCGATGGGAGACTGGGCGGGTGACCGCCACGACACTCGACGGCAAGGCCATCCTCGCGACGATCAAGGAGGAGCTGCGCGCGCGCGTGGCCGCCCTCGCGGAACGGGGGGTCGTGCCCGGTCTGGGCACGGTGCTCGTCGGGGAGGACCCCGGCAGCCAGTGGTACGTCGGCGCCAAGCACCGCGACTGCGCCGAGATCGGCATCCACTCGATCCGCCGCGACCTGCCGGCGACCTCCTCCCTCGACGACGTCCTCGCGGTCGTGCGCGAGCTCAACGAGGACCCCGCGTGCACGGGCTTCATCGTCCAGCAGCCGACCGGCCTGGACGAGAACGCGATCCTGTCCGCGGTCGACCCGGCCAAGGACGTCGACGGCCTGCATCCGACCAACCTCGGCTGGCTCGTCCTCGGCGAGCCCGCGCCGCTGCCCTGCACCCCGGTCGGGTGCATCGAGCTCCTGCGCCGCTACGACGTGCCGATCGCCGGCGCCAAGGTCGTCGTCGTCGGGCGCGGCCTGACCGTCGGCCGCCCGCTCGGGCTCATCCTCACGCGGCGCTCCGAGAACGCCACCGTCACCCTGTGCCACACCGGCACCCGCGACCTCGCCGCCGAGGTCCGCCAGGCCGACGTCGTCATCGCGGCAGCCGGCGTGCCCGGCATCATCACGGCCGCGATGGTCAAGCCCGGCGCGGCCGTGCTCGACGTCGGCGTCTCGCGGATCGTCGACGAGGAGACCGGCAAGGGCAAGGTCGCCGGCGACGTCGCCGACGACGTGTGGGACGTCGCGGGCTTCGTCAGCCCCAACCCCGGCGGGGTCGGGCCGATGACCCGCGCGATGCTCCTCTCCAACGTCGTCGAGGCCGCCGAGCGCGCCGCCGGCGTGCACCCCGGGGGTGGCTGAGGTGGCCGCCGCCGGCACCCACCCGATGGCCGCGAGGACGTGGACGGCCGCCCCGGTCGTCGCGCTCGTCGCCCTCGCCCTGACGTGGGGCCGCGACATCGGCCCCGTCGTCGTCGTCCTCGTCGCGATCCTCCTGGCCCTCGCGGTGCTCGCCGCCGTGCACCACGCCGAGGTGGTCGCCCACCGGGTCGGGGAGCCGTTCGGCTCGCTCGTCCTCGCGGTGGCCGTCACCGTCATCGAGGTCTCGCTCATCGTCACGCTCATGCTCAGCGGGGGTGACGAGGCGGCGACGCTGGCCCGCGACACCGTCTTCGCGGCGGTGATGATCACCGTCAACGGGATCATGGGCCTGTCCATCATCATCGGCGCCCGCCAGTTCGGGTTCGCCCGCTTCAACGCCGAGGGCACCGGCGGGGCGCTGGCCACGGTGGCCGCCCTCGCCGCGACGTGTCTCGTGCTGCCGACGTTCACCACGGGGCAGCCCGGGCCCGAGTTCACCGGCCCGCAGCTCGTCTTCGCTGCGGTCGCCTCGCTCAGCCTCTACGCGGCGTTCGTCGTCACCCAGACCGTCCGCCACCGCGACTTCTTCCTCCCGGTCTCCCAGCAGGGCAAGCCGGTCCAGCTGTCCGCGGACGACGAGGACCACGCAGACCCGCCCACGGACCGCGAGGCGCTGACCGCGCTCGTGCTGCTGCTGGTCTCGCTCGTCGGCGTCGTGGGGCTCGCGAAGATCGAGTCGCCGGCCATCGAGTCGGCGGTGCTGGCCGCGGGGCTGCCGGTGTCGTTCGTCGGTGTCGTCATCGCGCTGCTCGTGCTCCTGCCCGAGACGATCGCGGCGGCCAACGCGGCCCGGCGCGGGCGCATCCAGGTCTCGCTCAACCTGGCGATGGGCTCGGCCATGGCCTCGATCGGCCTGACCATCCCGACCCTCGCGGTGGCGTCCATCTGGGTGCCGACCCCGCTGCACCTCGGGCTGGGGCCGACCCAGATCGTCCTGCTGTCGATCACGATGGTCGCGGCCGTGCTGACCGTCGTCCCGGGGCGGGCGACGCGCCTGCAGGGCACGGTGCACCTGACGCTGCTCGCGGCCTTCCTCTTCCTCTCGATGTCCCCGTAGCGGCACCCCTCACGCAGAAGATCCCGCCCCGCCGCGACACGTCGCGGAGGGGCGGGATCTTCTGCGTGGTGGCCGGGCGGCCCGGGCTCAGATGAGGCCGAGCTCCTTGACGGCGTCGCGCTCGCCGACGAGCTCGGCGACCGAGGCGTCGATGCGCCCGCGCGAGAACTCGTCGATCTCGAGGCCCTGGACGATCTCCCAGCGGCCGTTGCTGACGGTGACGGGGAAGGAGGAGATGATCCCCTCCTGCACGCCGTAGGAGCCGTCGGAGCGGACGGCCATCGACACCCAGTCGCCGTCGGGCGTGCCCTGCACCCAGGTGCGGGCGTGGTCGATGGTGGCCGACGCGGCGGAGGCGGCCGAGGAGGCGCCCCGGGCGTCGATGATGGCCGCGCCGCGCTTGGCGACGGTCGGGATGAAGGTGTTCTCGAGCCAGTCGTGGTCACCGACGGCCTCGGCGGCGTTGCGGCCACCGACCTCGGCGTGGAAGAGGTCGGGGTACTGCGTCGCGGAGTGGTTGCCCCAGATCGTCATCTTCTTGATCTCGGTGACCGGGACGCCGAGCTTCGCCGACAGCTGCGAGATGGCGCGGTTGTGGTCCAGGCGGGTCAGCGCCGAGAAGCGCTCCGTGGGGATGTCGGGGGCGTTGCTCATCGCGATGAGGGCGTTGGTGTTCGCCGGGTTGCCGGTGACGGTGATGCGGATGTCGTCGGCCGCGACGTCGTTGAGGGCCTTGCCCTGCGGGGCGAAGATGCCGCCGTTGGCCTCGAGCAGGTCGCCGCGCTCCATGCCGGGGCCGCGCGGGCGGGCGCCGACGAGGAGGGCGTGGTTGACGCCGTCGAAGACCTTCGTCGCGTCGTCGCCGATCTCGACCTTCGCGAGGGTCGGGAAGGCGCAGTCGTCGAGCTCCATGACGACGCCCTCGAGGGCCTTGAGCGCGGGCGTGATCTCGAGCAGGCGCAGCTCGACGGGCGTGTCCGGCCCGAGCAGCGCACCGCTCGCGATGCGGAACAGGAGGCTGTAGCCGATCTGGCCGGCGGCGCCGGTGACGGCCACCTTGACGGGCGTGGTGCTCACGGATGTAACCCCTTCGGACGAGCGAGTCTCAATGTCGGTTCGACGCTATCAGCGCGACCCCCACGGCCCGCAGGCGCGGCCGGGTGGGGTTGGCCACTCCCGCCCGGCCGCCGTCGGGGTCAGCGGGCGGCGTCGGGGTCGACGCCGTCGGCGACGCGGACGTCCTCGGCCTCGATCTCGCCGGAGATGTCGCGGTCGCGGCGGTCGACGCCGGTGATGAGGTGGAAGGTCGCTCCGGCGATGGCCGCGCCGAAGATCGGCGCCAGCCAGAACACCCACAGCTGCCCGGGGGCGCCGGCGCCGTTGAAGAACGCGACGCCGGTGGAGCGGGCCGGGTTGACCGAGGTGTTGGAGATCGGGATGGAGATGAGGTGGATCAGCGTGAGCGCCAGCCCGATCGCGATGGGCGCGAAGCCCTCGGGCGCGCGCGAGTCGGTGGCGCCGAGGATGACGTAGACGAACACAGCGGTGAGCAGGGCCTCGGCGACGAACACCGCGACGAGCGAGTAGCCGCCGGGGGAGTGCTCGCCGAAGCCGTTGGCGGCGAGGTTGCCCTCGGCGCTGAAGCCGTCCTTGCCGCGGGCGATGCCCCAGACGGCGAGCCCGCCGAGGAGGCCGCCGACCACCTGGGTGACGACGTAGGCCGGCACGTCGCGCCACTCGAAGCGCCGCGCGACGGCGACGCCGATCGTCACGGCCGGGTTGAAGTGCGCGCCCGAGACGTGGCCGACGGCGTAGGCCATCGTCATCACGGTGAGGCCGAAGGCGAGCGCGACCCCGACGAAGCCGATGCCGAGCTGCACGCTCTGGCCGGCGACGACGTTGGGGGCGAGGTAGGTCGCCGCGAAGACGGCCGACCCGCAGCCGCCGAACACGAGCCAGAACGTGCCGAGCAGCTCGGCGCCGAGCCGCTGCACCATCGTGGGAGAGGTCATGGCGCCCAGTGTGGCGCGTGACGGGCCGCGGCGCACCGGTCCGTCGAGGGTCGGGCGGGACGTGTCGCGCGGGTGGTACGACCCGCCCCGGGGACGACGGAGGCCGGGCCCACCGTCGTGGTGGACCCGGCCTCCGGCGTGACGTGCCTGCGGTCAGCGCTTGAGCGCGTCGAGGATGCCGTTGAGCGTCGTGCTCGGGCGCATGACGGCCGCGGCCTTCTCCGGGTCCGGGCGGTAGTAGCCGCCGATGTCGGCCGGCTTGCCCTGCACCGCGAGGAGCTCGGCCTCGATGGTGTCGGTCTGCGCGACGAGCTGCTCGGCCACCGGCGCGAACACCTGCGCGAGCTCGGCGTCCTCGGTCTGCGCCGCGAGCTCCTGGGCCCAGTAGCGGGCGAGCCAGAAGTGGCTGCCGCGGTTGTCGATCGAGCCGACGCGACGGGCCGGGGACTTGTTCTCGTCGAGCAGGCTCTCCGTCGCGCGGTCGAGCGTGTTGCCGAGGACGCCGGCGCGGGCGTTGCCGCGGTCGGCCTCGTGGCGCAGGGACTCGGCCAGCGCGAGGAACTCGCCGAGGCTGTCCCAGCGCAGGTAGTCCTCGGCCACGAGCTGCTGGACGTGCTTGGGCGCGGAGCCGCCGGCCCCGGTCTCGAAGAGGCCGCCACCGTTCATCAGCGGGACGACCGAGAGCATCTTGGCCGAGGTGCCGAGCTCGAGGATCGGGAAGAGGTCGGTGTTGTAGTCGCGCAGGACGTTGCCGGTGACCGAGATGGTGTCCTCGCCGCGGCGGATGCGCTCCACCGACAGCTTCGCGGCCTCGACGGGGGAGAGGACGCGGATGTCGAGGCCCTCGGTGTCGTGCTCCGGGAGGTACGCCTCGACCTTGGCGATGAGGTTGCGGTCGTGGGCGCGGGTCTCGTCGAGCCAGAAGACGGCCGGCGTCTGCGACGCGCGGGCGCGGGTGACGGCGAGCTTGACCCAGTCGCGGACCGGGGCGTCCTTGGTCTGGCAGGCGCGCCAGATGTCGCCGGCCTCGACGTCGTGGCCCATGAGGACGGCGCCGGAGGCGTCGAGCACCTCGACGCGGCCGGCGGCCTCGATCTCGAAGGTCTTGTCGTGGCTGCCGTACTCCTCGGCCTTCTGCGCCATGAGGCCGACGTTGGGCACCGAGCCCATCGTCGTCGGGTCGAAGGCGCCGTTTGCCTGGCAGTCCTCGATGACGGCCTGGTACACACCGGCGTACGAGGAGTCGGGGATGACCGCGAGGGTGTCGGCCTCCTCGCCGTCCGGGCCCCACATGTGGCCGGAGGTGCGGATCATCGCCGGCATCGAGGCGTCGACGATGACGTCGCTGGGGACGTGGAGGTTGGTGATGCCCTTGTCGGAGTTGACCATCGCCAGGCGCGGGCCGTCGGCGAGGCCCTGCTCGAAGGCGGCGCGGATCTCGGCGCCGTTGGGGAGGGCATCGAGGCCGTCGAGGATGCCGCCGAGGCCGTTGTTCGGCGAGAGCCCGGCGGCCGCGAGGTCGGCGCCGTACCGCTCGAAGACCTCGGGGAAGAAGGCAGTGACGACGTGGCCGAAGACGATCGGGTCGCTGACCTTCATCATCGTCGCCTTGAGGTGCACGGAGAAGAGGACGCCGTCGGCCTTGGCCTGCGCCACCTGCTCGCGCAGGAAGGCGTCGAGCGCGGCGGCCCGCAGGACCGTGGCGTCGACGATCTCGCCCTCGAGGACCTTCAGGCCGTCCTTGAGCACGGTCTCGGTGCCGTCGGCGGCGGTGTGGCGGATGGTCAGGGTGTCGGCGGCCGGGAGGACGACCGACTGCTCGTTGCTGCGGAAGTCGTCGGCGCCCATCGTCGCGACGCGGGTGCGGCTGTCGGCGGACCAGGCGCCCATCGAGTGCGGGTGCTTGCGCGCGTAGTTCTTGACGGCCGCGGGGGCGCGGCGGTCGGAGTTGCCCTCGCGCAGGACCGGGTTGACGGCGCTGCCCTTGACCTTGTCGTAGCGGGCCCTGACGTCGCGCTCCTCGTCGGTCTGCGGGTTGTCCGGGTAGTCGGGGAGGGCGTAGCCCTGCGACTGCAGCTCCTTGACGGCCGCCTTGAGCTGCGGCATCGACGCGGAGACGTTCGGGAGCTTGATGATGTTCGCCTCGGGCGTCGTCGCGAGCTCGCCGAGCTCGGTCAGGGCGTCGCCGATGCGCTGGTCCTCGGTCAGGTGCTGGGGGAAGAGGGCGAGGATGCGGCCGGCCAGCGAGATGTCGCGCGTCTCGACGTCGACGCCGGCGGAGGAGGCGAAGGCCTCGATCACCGGGAGGAAGGAGTACGTGGCCAGCATGGGGGCCTCGTCGGTCAGGGTGTAGATGATCTTCGTGGCCATGGTCGTCGTCGACGCTCCTCGGTGATGGCGGTTATCTTGACGTCAAGACAAATCCTAGCGGAGTCGGTCGGGGGTGGCCAGCGCCCGCCACGGCCCGCCCGGACGGCCGACCGGGCGCGGCTATGCTCGGTCCCCGACGCTGTCGCCCACGACAGTGCGTCGTCACGGAGGGGTTGGTCAGGCGTGCGGATCCGCGCGGTCCATCGCTACTTCTGGCCGGACACCCCTCCCTACGCCACCTTCCTGAGGGAGATGGCGACCGACTGGGTCTCCCGGGGCCACGAGGTCGAGGTCGTCACGGCCCGCACGACCGGTACGGACGGGCGGGGTGGTCGGACCGTCGGGGGCGTGCGCGTCTCGCGCGTCCCCGTCGTCGCGGAGGGGGGACCGCTGCCGGCGCAACCGGCGAACCTCGTGGTCTTCCCGCTCGGGGTGGCGCTGCGTCTGCTGCGCGGCGAGCGGCCGGACGTGATCACGTGCTCGACGGCGCCCCAGGTGACCCTCGGCGTCGCCGTCTCGCTGGTCGCCCGGTGGCGGCGGGCCGCGTTCGTCTACCACTGCATGGACCTCCACCCCGAGATCGGACGCCTGTCCGGTGAGTTCGCCCGACCGTGGGTCTACCGCCTGCTGCTGCGCCTCGACACCGCGACGATGCGTCGGGCCTCCCGGGTGGTCGTCCTCAGCGAGGACATGCGGCGAGCCGTCGAGGCGCGCGACCCGCGCCTCGCCGATCGGACCTCGGTGCTCAACAACTTCTCGCTGGGGGACGACGACGGTCAGCCCAGTCCGCTCCCCGAGCCGGCGAGCGGACGGCTGCGGGTCGTGTTCACCGGCAACTTCGGGCGCTTCCAGGGGCTGGCCGACCTGGTCGCCAGCGTGGGCCGCCTCCCGTCCCACGTCGACGCCGAGCTGGTGCTGATGGGGGAGGGGCGGGCCCGGACCGAGGTCGACCGCGCCGTCTCGGCGCTCCCGACCGACCGGCAGGACCGGGTGCTGGTCCTTCCGCCTGGGCCCCCGAGCGCTGCGCGCGCCCTCATGCGCAGCGCCCACGTGGGCGTGGTGTCCCTCGCTCCCGAGGTGGCGCGTTACGCCTACCCGAGCAAGACGGCGACGTACGCCGAGCAGGGACTCCCCCTGCTGGTCGTCTGCGAGGGCGACACCGAGCTGGGCTCGTCGACCGTGACCGAGGGTCTGGGCTGGGCGGTGGAACCGGGTGACGTCGAGGGGCTGGCGTCCGCGATGGCCCAAGCCTTCGACGAGCTGGCGTCCGGGAGGCACGAGGCCCGGTGCCGACGGGTCCGGGAGCACTACGAGAGGACGTTCGCCAAGGACCGGCTCCTCGAGCGGTGGAGTGGCCTGCTGGGCGAGGTCGCGGCGGCTCGACGGGTCGAGCAGGAGCGGACGGCATGAGCGAGTACGTCATCATCGTCGGGGCACCGAGGTCCGGGACGAACATGCTGCGGGACCTGCTCACCAGCGCCCCGGGGTTGGGAACCTGGGACTGCGACGAGGTCAACCTCCTCTGGAAGCACGGGAACCTGGACGTGCCCCACGACGAGATCGGCATCGACCGGGCGACACCCGACCTCTCGGCCTTCATGCGCAGGGCCTTCGACCGGGTCGGGCGCCGTACCCGGAGCGAGATCGTCGTCGAGAAGACGTGCGCGGTGTCCCTGCGCGTGCCCTTCACGCGGGCGCTGTTCCCGGATGCTCGGTACATCTTCATCCGTCGGGACGGCATCGATGCGACGGCCTCGACGATGCAACGCTGGAACGCACCGTTCGAGCTCGGGTACACCCTGCGCAAGGCCCGGTACGTCCCGCCGCTGGACCTTCCCCGGCACGCGGCCGCGCTCGTGCGCAAGCGGGTCACCCAGCGCCTGCGGGGCGAGGTGCGGCAGGACGAGAGCGACCTGCGGGTGGGGACGTGGTGGGGGCCGCGGCCGCACGACCACCGCCGGCTCCAACGTGAGCACCCGCTCGAGGAGCTCGCCTTCATCCAGTGGCAGCGCTGCGTCGAGCAGGCGGCCGCCGGGCTGGACGGGCTGCCGGACGACCGGCTCATCGAGGTCGTGTACGAGGACTTCGTGACGGACCCGCGGGCGGGGACCGCACGCCTGCTCGACTTCCTGGAGCGGCCGCAGCTGCTCGCGGACATCGACACCGGCGCGGTCTCGGCGAGGAGCGTCGGCAAGGGTCGCCAGCGCCTGGGTGCGGAGGCGGTGGCTCGGCTCGAGAAGCTCGGCGGTGAGACCTTGGCGAAGTACGGCCGTGCCTGACCTCGCAGTGGGAGGCCTGACTACGCGGCAGGCTGCCGGCAAGCGCGCGATGGACATCGTGGTCGGCGGGGTCGCGCTCGTCGTCACCGCGCCCCTCTCGGCAGCGGCGATCGTGGTGGCCCGTCGTGACACGGGGGAGTCGGGCGTCTTCGCGCAAGAACGCGTGGGGCGGCACGGGCGGATCGTCCGGGTCCACAAGATCCGCACCATGCGGTCCTCCACCACGGTGACGACCTCGGTCACCACCAGCGGGGATCCCCGGATCACGCCGTGGGGGCGCCGTTTCCGTGCGTGGAAGATCGACGAGCTCCCGCAGCTCGTGGACGTCCTCCGGGGCCGGATGAGCCTGGTCGGCCCGAGGCCGGACGTGATGGGATGGGCGGACCGGCTGACGGGAGCGGACCGGCTGGTCCTGAGCGTCCGTCCGGGCATCACGGGACCGGCCTCCCTCGCCTTCCGCCACGAGGAGGAGCTGCTCGCGGCGGCCGAGGACCCCGAGGCCTTCAACCGCGACGTCATCTGGCCGGAGAAGGTGCGGATCAACCGGGAGTACGTCGAGACGTGGTCCCTCCGCGGCGACGTGCGCTACCTGGCCCTGACCGCCCTCGCCGTCTTCAGGCGGGACCCCGGGGCCTGAGCCGGCCTCACCCGGCGAGCGCCTCCGTGAAGACCTCGACCACGCGCTCGATGTCGTCGTCGGCGAGCGCGGAGCCGCTGGGCAGCGTGACGCCCCGGGCGAACAGGTCCGCGCAGGTTCCCGTGTCGGCCATCTGCGCGTCGCGGTACATCGGCTGCAGGTGCATGGGCTTCCACAGGTGCCGTGCCTCGACGTCGGCCGCCCCGAGGTGTGCGACGACGGAGTCGGCCGTGGCCCTCGTGGCCTCCGGGTCGAGCACCACGCACGTGAGCCAGCAGTTGTCCTCGTCGTCGCTGCGCGCGGCGTCACGGCCGAGGACGGACACGCCGGGCAGGTCGGCGAAGGCCTCGACGTACCGGTCCCGGATGGTGCGTCGGCGCGCGATCATCTCGTCCAGGCGGGAGAGCTGGCCGACGCCGAGGGCGGCGAGGAGGTTGGACATCCGGTAGTTGTATCCGGCCTCGGTGTGCTCGTACCACGGCGCCGGCTGACGGGCCTGGGTCGCCAGGTAGCGCGCCCGCTCGACGAGTCCGGGGTCGTCCGACAGCAGCATCCCGCCGCCGGACGTCGTCATGATCTTGTTGCCGTTGAAGGACAGCGCGGCGGACTGACCGAACGAGCCGGCCGCCCGGCCACGCAGCCCGGCGCCGAGCGCCTCGGCGGCGTCCTCGACGTGCGGCACGCCGAGGTCCGCGAGGCCGGGGTCGATGACGTCGTGGTCCGCGGCCCGACCGAAGAGGTCGACGGTCACCACGGCCGCGACGTCGCGCCCGTCCCGGAGCAGCCGGGCCACCGTCTCGAGCAGCAGGGCGGGGTCGACGTTCGCGTCATCACGACGGGAGTCGACGAAGACCGGCTCGGCCCCCGTGTAGAGCACGGCGTTCGCGGTGGCGGCGAACGTCATCGAGGGCAGGACGACGACGCGGCCGGGGCTGGCGCCGGCGTGCAGGAGGGCCAGGTGGAGGGCGGCCGTCCCCGACGACAGCGCGACCGCGGACCGGACCCCGACCCGTGCGGCGACCTCGGACTCGAAGCGGTCGACGAACGGTCCGAGAGGAGCGACCCACCCGGACCGGAGGGCCTCGACGACGAGCGACTCCTCCACCTCGGTCACGTGGGCCTGTGAGAGGAGGATCCGTCGAGGGCCGGGCCCGCTGCGCGAAGTCACAGGGATCGATCATAGGTGGGGCCGTGAGGCGCTCGCACCAGCGCGATCCCGATGACGCCGACCGCGGCCGCCACGCACTGGAGAAGCTGGAGTCCGTACGCGGAGCCCGTCATCGCCGGCGACGCGATCGAGAGTGCCGAGAGGAGGACCGTCGTCAGCATGACACCTTGGTACGCGCGGGTCGTCGGTCGGCCCAAGAGGCTCAGGTAGCACGCCATGGTCAGCAGCCGGGCCGGCATGACGGCTGCTTCCGCGATGACGAAACCCGTGAGCGACCAGCTGTCCGTCGTCAACGCCGGCAGCGTGCCCAGCCCCGCGGCGGCGAGTCCCACGACCACGAACAGACCCCGTGCCGTCCGGGAGCGCAGCCGTCGCGTGACGAGGCCGGTCAGCCGACGAGGCTGGGAGGCCAGCGCCATGTAGGCGACCTGGTACGCGAGCTCGGTCACCCGGAGCACGCCGAAGCTGCCGGACGCCGCGCCGTCACCCTGTCCCGCGGCCCACACCTCTCGGAACTGGTAGGCCACGGCCACGCTGGACGCATTGAGCACGCCCACGCGGGCGAACTGGCTCTCGTCCTTCGTCCCGGGGCCGACGGACGCCGAGCCACCGGTCGAGTCGAGCCGTCGGAGAACGCGCACCAGGAGCACGGGGCCGAGAACCTGGGGCGCGACCCACAGCAGGGTGAGCGCCAGGGGACTGTCCTGGCCCCACGCGAGCCCCATCGCGGCGATCGCGATCGTGGTGAGCACGACGACGGGAGCGAACGCCGCGGCTCCACCCCGACGGACGACGATGATGCCCTGGAGGAGCCCGCTGAGGCTCGCGCCGGCCGAACCCAGTGACAGTGCCGCGATGACCCACGATCCGTGGGCCCCCGGGCCGTCGACCAGCACGGTGCCGAGGACCCAGGCGCCGATGGCTCCCAGCAGGACGAACGTGACGAAGGGCCGGACCACGGACCCGGTGTGCGCCCCGGACGCTGCCAGGTGTGCCCCTCGCGCGTAGGCGGATGCCGAGAGAAGAGCAGTCAGGCCGCCCTGGAGGAACAGGAGCTGGAACATCCGCGCGGCGTCGTCGGACCCGAGCCCGACGACGATCGCGCCCGTGAACACGAGACCGATCGCGACCCGCACACCGGACCCGGCAACCATGGCCATCCAGTCGACCTTGGTCTGGCGGCGGTCGTCGTGCTCAGCGTCCATCCGCTGCCTGCCGTCGGAGCTTCCTCAGCGGCGAGACGTACAGCAGGGCGACGGTCGCGAGAGCCCAGTCGAGCGAGATGGCGATCTGCATGTTGGCCGAGCTGTACACCCAGAACATGGTGACCAGCAGGATCCCGGCCGCGGCACGCGGGTCCCGGCCCGAGCGCCACCCCGCCAGGCAGCGGGCCAGAACGATCCCGAGGAAGGCGGTGTACAGGGGCACCAGCCAGAACGAGAGGTCGTTCGCCAGGACCGGGAAGGCCGTGGTCCACCGCGCGCTGGTGTCCCAGCCGAAGGTCGTCAACGCCGACTGGTAGTCGGCCGTGCTGCACAACGTCTCCGAGGCACTGCAGAGCACGCGCTTCACGGGTGGGAGGTGGCCCAGACCGAAGTTCGGGGTCCACGGCAGGGAGAAGGCGTAGGCCAGGCCTTGGTACCCGTTGGTCAGGTAGTTCGTGCCGAAGACGGAGAAGATCTCCGCGCGCGCACCCAGGGCCTGCGCCACCTGGCTCCCGTAGTCGAAGCACGCCGACGACTCCGGCAGACAGGTCGGGAGGGAACCGTCGAAGCGCCCGAGCCGGCGGGTGACGAACAGTGCTCCTGCCAGGGGGACGAGCGCGAGGGTGGCGACGGACTTCCACGTGAGGAGGCGGTAGCAGAACATCGCCACCAGGAGGAGCAGGAGGATGTCGAGGACCTCCTTGTCGGTCCCGCGGAAGATGCTCGAGACGGCCATGGGCGCGAGGAACCCGACGACGACCACCTTGTCGCGGCGGAAACGGTCGAAGAAGGTCACCAGGGCGAAAGGGAAGACGACGGCCTTGAGCAGCGTGACGACCTGGACGGCCTGCGAGGCCGTCCGTGTCGACAGGTTCGCCCCGTAGTCCGCGTACACGGCACCGAAGTCCAGGCTGTAGGCGCTGGGGGACAGGACGTTTCGCCCCGTCGTCGAGTACAGGTAGATGACGGTGAGCACTGCGTAGCCGAGGATGAGGGCGCGGGCGCCTCGGGTCGAGCGAGGGGCCCACCGTGCGCCCGCGAAGGTCGAGGTCGCGTGAGTGCGCCGGCGGGCGAGCAGGTAGGCGACGTCGAAGGAGACCAAGCAGAGGAGGACGTACAGGCCGACGTCCGCACTGCGGGCGCCGTCCCACTGGATGGGCCCCCGGTAGAAGAGCGCGAGGGAGAGCAGGACCCACGCGTTATAGAAGACGATCAACGTGGCTCCACTGCTCGTCCAAGGCCCGCAGATGGGCCCGACGCGCGACCGGGTAGCGCTCGAAGAGCTGCGCGAGCGACGCGATCGTCAGTCCTCCGCTGGACGCGACGCCGCCGATCCCGGCCTCGGTCAGGACACGCTCGAGGGCCGGCATGCGCCGCCCGACGTAGAGCACCGGCAGCCCGGCGCTCAGGTAGGCGGCGATCTTGGACGGGAAGGCGGGCAGGTCGAACGCCGGGTCGAGGGTGACCAGGCCCAGGTGGTGCGTGGTCAGCTCCGTCTCGAGCTCTCGTGCCCCCATGAACCCGTGGTGCACCACCGACAGTCGACGATCACTCTCGGCCATCTGCTCGAGGACGTCCGGGGTCGGGTCCTTCGAGTAGATGTGCAGCTGCACCCCGACGCCCTCGGGCGCCGACTCGAGCGTCTGGCGCACCGCCCCGTCCAGGCCGCGGATGCCGTTGATCTGTCCTGCGAACGCGACCGACAGCACGGGGACCGGCCAGTCCCGCACGGACGTCTCGCCCGTCATCGGCCCGGTGGGCCAGAGCGGGTAGAGGAGGGCTCGGGACCGCGCAGCTCGGGGGAGGAAGGGCAGGTAGTCCTCCGACGGGACGAGAAGACGAGTCGCCGAGCGCGTCGCCGCGCGTTCCATGACGTCGTACATCCGCAGCAGCACCGGGTTGCGGATGTTGCCCGCGATGCGGGTGGATGCGGGGTAGATGTCCCACACGAAGGCGACCACCGGCCGCTTGAGGAGGCGGGCTGCGACGATCGCGACGAGGGACAGCGAGAGCGCGGTGTGGACGACCAGGACGTCCGACCGCCAGAGCCGGCGAAGGTTCTGCAGCTCCGTGCGCGGTAGCGCGACGAGCTTCGAGCGGACCCCTCGAGGGAAGGCTCGCAGCACGAGCTCGACATCGTGACCCTGGTCGCGCCACCGGTCCGCGAGGGCGCTGAACAGGCGAGCCGTCCCCTGCTCCGAGGATCCGTTGCAGAGCAGGAGGACACGCCTGGGTCGTGGGTGCTGCTCACTCATCGACGGATGCCGGCCCAGGCGTGGTGGCGCCGGGCCGTCGACAGGATGAAGTTGACCGTGCGCTCGCTCGTGTTGTCGATGAGGTAGTCGTCGGGGGTCAGGTGCCCGACCCCGTCGCGGGTGTGCCCGGAGGCCATCGCCACGGCGACCGCCTCGACCACGTCGTGCGCGTCGAGGCCGGTCATGAGGATGCCGCCCGTGTCGAGGGCCTCGGGGCGCTCGATCGAGTCGCGCAGGGTGACGGCCGGGAAGCCGAGCAGCGTCGACTCCTCGGCGATCGTCCCGCTGTCGGACAGGCAGCAGGCGGCCTTGAGCTGGAGGTGGTTGTAGTCGTGGAAGCCCAGCGGGTCGCTGAACGTGACGCCCTCCGGCTCCGACCACTCGGGGAGCGCCTCCAGCCGCTTGCGCGTGCGCGGGTGGGTCGAGACGAAGACCGGCAGCCCGAAGCGCTCGCGGACGGCGACGAGGCAGTCGAGGAGGGCTCGCAGCCGCTCGGGGGAGTCGACGTTCTCCTCGCGGTGCGCGCTCACGAGGAAGTAGCCGCCCTCCTCCAGGCCGAGGCGTGTCAGCACGTCGGAGGCGAGGACCTGGTCGCGGTAGGCGTCGAGCACCTCGCGCATGGGCGACCCCGTCTTGATGATGCGACGGGGGTGCAGGCCCTCGGCGAGCAGGTTGCGCCGGGCGTGCTCGGTGTAGACGAGGTTGAAGTCGGCGACGTGGTCGACGAGCCGGCGGTTGGTCTCCTCGGGCACGTTCTCGTCGAAGCACCGGTTGCCGGCTTCCATGTGGTACACGGGGATTCGCAGGCGCTTGGCCATGACGGCGGCGATGCACGAGTTGGTGTCGCCGAGGACGACCACGGCATCGGGACGCTCCTCGAGCATCACCCTCTCCGCCGCCACGAGCGTGCCACCGAGGACCGCGCCGAGGGACGAGGTGTCGACGCCGAGCATGTGGTCCGGCTCGCGGATGCCGAGGTCGCGGAAGAACACCTCGTTCAGCGAGTAGTCGTAGTTCTGCCCCGTGTGCACGAGCACGTGCTCCACGGTGGCGTCGAGCCGTGCGATCACCCTCGAGAGCCGGATGAGCTCGGGTCGCGTGCCGACGACGGTCATGACCTTGAGCATCAGGCGTCGTTCTCCTGCGTGACGGGGTGGGGGAAGGTGTCGGGCGCGTCCGGGCGGAAGAGCTCGTGCGACCAGAACTGGGTGAGGAGCACATCATCCCCGGTGTTCGTGATGTTGTGCGCCCAGCCGGTCGGCATGTCGACCGCGCACGGGGCGTCGCCCGAGACGGCGAACTCCACGACCTCGTCGTGGAACATCCGGCGCAGGGCGATGGTCGCGCTGCCCTGGACGACGGCGAAGCGCTCGATCTTGGACAGGTGGTAGTGCTCGCCGCGGGTGATGCCCGGAACCGTGGTCGAGATGCTCGACTGGCCCTCGCCGCCGCGGCTGCGCACCGTCTCGACGAAGGTGCCCCGGGCATCCGCGTGGGGGATCAGGGGCAGCGGGTAGCGCTGGGGGAAGAGCGCCGCACGGTAGGTGTTGAACAGCGAGATCCGGAAGGCAGTGGACAGGTCCGGGAACTCGCCGGTCGAGTAGCTCGCCTCGAACTCGTGGAGGAGGGCGAGGACATCGGCCACCCCGACCTGCGTCCCGCGGGGGTCCAGCCGGTCTGCGTCCGTCGTGAGGCCGTCCAGCATCGCCTGTGCGGCGTCCTGGACGTGGAGCAGCTCGACCGGTCGGTCGGTGACCTCGGGGGACTCGCCGGCAGCGACCGCGTGGACGAAGGTCGCGACGAAGCTGTTGTACCGGGGCCGGCCGTGCTCGCCGAAGATGTTGGGGAGGCGGACGTCGACGACGGTGTGCCCGTCGGCCCTCAGCGACGTCAGGGTGGAGGCCGCCGTCGCCTTGCCGGTGCCGTACGGGGTGCCGTTCCCGTCCTGGATGGAGTTGGCGTACACGACACGCACGGGACGGTCGGCGGCGCGCACCGCTGCGACGACGTCGCGCGCGAGGTCGATGTTGCCCTGCTCGACCTCCTCGTCGGTCCCGCGGTTGACCCCGGCGACGTGGATGACGGCATCGGCGTCGGCCACGAGGCAAGGGAGCTCCGACCAGGTGTCCCGGGAGACCGCCACGACCTCGTGCACGCCCTGGGCGTGCGCACGCACGCGGGTGTGCCAGCCGAGGAAGCCGGCTGCGCCGGTCAGGACGACCTTCACGCGCGCGACTCCTCGAGGAGCGCCCGGATCTCCGGCAGGGTGAGCAGGAGAGCCTCGGTCTCGTCCACGCCCATCTGCTCGGTGGTCGTCGAGTCGTACTCCTCGACGACGCCGCTGCCCGGCTCGCCGCGGTCCTCGTAGATGCCGTAGTCGAGGGCGCGCGCATCGAGCGAGATGCGGAAGTAGTCGCCCTGGTCCTCCGAGCGCGACATCTCCTCGCGGGTCAGGAGCGTCTCGTACATCTTCTCCCCGTGACGCACGCCGATGACCTGGATGTCCGGCTCGCCGTAGCCGAGGACACGCGCGGTGGCGCGGGCGAGGGTCTCGACGGTGCACGCCGGCGCCTTCTTGACGAAGAGGTCGCCGGGGTTGGCGTGGAGGAAGGCGTGCTCGACGAGGTCGACCGACTCCTGCAGGGACATGAGGAAGCGCGTCATAGAGGGCGCGGTGAGGGTGAGCGGCTTGCCGGCCCGGAGCAGCTTGACGAAGAGCGGGATCACCGACCCCCGCGAGTAGAGGACGTTGCCGTAGCGGGTGACCGAGACGGTGGTGGAGGACTCGGGGTGGTTGCGGGCGAACGCCTGGGCGGTCTTCTCCATCAGCGCCTTGGACATCCCCATCGCGTTGACGGGGTAGACGGCCTTGTCCGTGCTCAGGCAGACGACCGAACGCACGCCCGCCCGGTGCGACGCCTGGATGACGTTCTGGCTGCCGAGCACGTTGGTCTTGACGGCCTGGTCCGGGAAGAACTCGCACGAGGGGACCTGCTTGAGGGCCGCGGCGTGGAAGACGAAGTCTGCTCCCGTGACCGCGTTGTTGACGCTCTCGTAGTCACGGACGTCACCGACGAAGAACTTGACGCGGGCGTCGCCCAGGCGCTGGCGCATGTCGTCCTGCTTGGCCTCGTCGCGGCTGAGGACGTTGACGCGTGCCACGCCCCGCTCGAGCAGGTGGTTCACCATCGTCGAGCCGAACGAGCCCGTCCCTCCGGTGATGGTCACGGTCGCTCCGGCGGCGGTGGAGGCAAGGTCAGTCATCAAGTCCTTCTTCGGTGGGGGCGCAGGGGCAGGCCGGTGTTCGGGTACCCGGACATCGGTGAGGGCGGTCGGGTCAGGGCTGGGTGGTCACGGAGTGGGCGCCCGAGTACGCGATGAGCCACGCGCGCACGTCGTGCGACGCGGGTGCGTCCAGACCGTCCCGATCGAGCCCGGGGACGCGGACGGCCGTGATGAGTGGGTGGGAGGAGGAGCGGATCTCCTCGCCGGGGGTGAAGAGCTCCTCGGAGAGCTTCTCGCCCGGGCGCAGCCCGGTGTACACGATCTCGACGTCGGTGCGACCCGACATGTGGATCATCGTGCGCGCCATGTCCGTGATCTTCACGGGAGTCCCCATGTCGAGCACCATGACCTCGCCGCCGTCGCCGATGCTCGCCGCCTGGAGGACCAGCTGGCAGGCCTCGGGGATGAGCATGAAGTAGCGCTCGACGTCCGGGTGGGTGATGGTCACCGGACGCCCGGACCGGATCTGCTCGGTGAACGCGATGACCACCGAGCCCCGCGACCCGAGGACGTTGCCGAACCGGACGCTGATGTACCGCGCCTCGGGCTCCTCGGCGTCGGCGGCGGCGGTCAGGCGCTCGGCGACCCGCTTCGACCAGCCGAGCACGCACTGCGGGTTGGCCGCCTTGTCGGTGGAGATGTTGACGAACGTGCTCACGCCGACCCGGCGCGCAGCGTCGAGGACGTTGCGCGTCCCGACGACGTTCGTCTTCAGCGCCTCCGACGGGTGCCGCTCGAGCATCGTCAGGTGCTTGAGCGCCGCAGCGTGGAACACGACGTCGGGGCGGGTCCGCTCGAAGACCGCGCGCAGGCTGTCGGCGTCCCGGATGTCGCACAGGACGAGGGAGTCGGAGTCGAGGAGGGCATGCCCCTCGATCGACATCTGGGTGGCGTGCAGTCCCGACTCGTCGTGGTCGAGCATGAACAGCTGGCCGGGGAAGAAGCGGGCGATCTGCCGGCACAGCTCCGACCCGATCGACCCGCCCGCACCCGTCACGAGAACCCGGCGGCCGGAGAGCTGCTCGGAGATGGCGGCCATGTCGAGCTCGATCGGCTGGCGTCCGAGGAGGTCGGCGACGTCGAGGTCACGCAGGTCCGACGCCGTGGGCCGACCGCCGAAGATCTCACGCACAGCCGGGAGGACCAGGACGCTCAGCCCGGCGGCCGTGGCGGCCGTCGAGAGCTCGCGGACCAGGTCGGCGGGAGCCGTCGGGACGGCGATGACGAGCGTGTCGGCATCCATGCGGCGTGCGACCTCGGTCAGGTCCTCGCGGCGGCCCCGGACCTTCACCCCCGCGATCGTGAGCCGCTGTTTCGTGTGGTCGTCGTCGAGGAGGGCGACCGGGCGGATGCCGCTGTCCGGGTCGCTGACGAGGCTGCGGACGAGCATCCGGCCGCCGCCGCCGGCGCCGAAGACGACGGCCCGGCGGCTGTCCCGGCCCACGTAGACACGACGGGTGGCGCGTGCCCGGACGACGAAGCGCGCGGCGAACATCCCCCCGAGAGCCAGCACGGTCGCGGTGACCGGCACGCTGCGGGGAAGGTCGATCGCGTCCAGCCCGACGACCGCCGTCGCGAGCACGATCCCCGTGAGGGCGGTGGCCCGCGCGAGCTCACCCACCTCCTCGAAGGAGCCGAGCTCGTGGCGGACGGCGTAGGGTCCCCAGACCCACCCGATGGCGACCTGGACGCACAGGGCGACCGCCGTGGCCAGGACGAGGCCCCGGTAGTACTCGGTCGGAATGCCGAAGTCGAGCCGGAGCGACGTCGCGACCGTGAGGGCGGCCGCCCACACGAACGCGTCCACGGAGGTCCAGCGCAGGCGCGTGATCAACCGGCTCTCCGGAGTGGGCGGCGCACTTTGAGCGGACATGGCAGTTCCCCGATCGACATAGAGTGGGCGCCCGCGCCGACCTCATGGCACCTCGGGACCCTCAGTCGACGCACCCCCCTGCCGGATCGCGACCGGGACGAACGATACCAAGGAGACAGGTGTGACGAACAGTGGGACCGTGCTCGTGGTGTGCACCGGCAACGTGTGCCGGTCGCCCTACCTGGAGCGGCGGCTGCGCCAGGAGCTGGTCGGCACCGGCATCACCGTCTCGGGGGCCGGCACCCGGGCGCTGACGGGGCGGGGCATGGATCCCGGCACGCGCGAGCGGCTGCTCGCCGTCGGGGCGGACGTCGACGGCTTCGCCGCCCGGGACCTGACGCCTCAGCTGATGCGGGAGGCGGACCTGGTCGTCACCGCCGCGCGCGAGCACCGTGCCGCCGCCACCCGGCTCTTCCCCGGGGCCCTGCGCCGGACGATCACGCTCCGCGACCTCGCCGACCTGCTCGACGGGGTGGCCCCCGCGGACCTGCTCCAGCCACCCCCTGCCGACGGCGCCTCGTGGGTGCGGCACGTCGCCGACCGCGCCCTGCTGCGGCGGGGCACGGTGCCGGCGCGGCAGGACGGCGTCGACGTGCACGACCCCATCGGTGAGGGCGCCGAGGGCTTCGCCCTCATGGCCCGGCAGATCGACGACGCGCTCGGCCCGGTGGTCGCGGCGCTGCGTGCCGGTGGCACGGCGCCCCGCACGCCCTGACCCGTAGCGCCCTCAGCCGGCGACCCGCGCGCGGTCCCGCCGGGTGGCGTCGTCCTCGGGGGTGTCGTAGGCGTAGCGGCCGTAGGTGCCGAGGCTGCGGACCGGGACGCGGTTGAGGACGATGCCGAGGACCCGCCCCCCGACCGACGCGAGGGTGTCGAGGGTCTGGGCGAGCTGGTCGCGGTCGACGAGGCCGGAGCCGGCCACGACGATCGCCCCGTCGGTGAGCTTCGCGAGGACCACCGCGTCGGTGACCGGCAGCGTCGGGGGAGCATCGACGATGACGTAGTCGAAGCGACCGGCGAGGTTCTGCAGGAGCGCACGCATCGCCGACGAACCGAGCAGCTCGGACGGGTTCGGGGGGATGCGTCCGGCGCCGAGCACCCACAGGTTGGTGCCGCCGTAGGGCTGGATGACGTCGATGACGTCGGCGCGGTCGATGAGGGCGTCGGTGAGCCCCACCGCACCTTCGAGGCCCATGTACTCGAGGACCTTCGGGCGGCGCAGGTCGGCCTCGATGAGGCAGACCCGGGCCCCGGCCTGGGCCATCGTCAGGGCGAGGTTGGCCGTCATCGTGCTCTTGCCCTCGCCCGCGAGAGAGGAGGTGACGACGATCGTGCGGGGGTGGTTGGCGACGTCGACGAACTGGAGGTTGGTCCGCAGCGACCGGAAGGCCTCGGCCCGCGGGGAACGCGGGTCGACCTCGACGATCAGCGGTCGCTTGCTCGTCTCGGGGTCGTGCGCGATGGCCCCCAGGATCGGTGCCTCGGTGACGCGCTTGACGTCGTCGGTGGTCTTGACCCCGCGGTCGAGCATCTCGCGCAGGACCGCGGCCCCGAGGCCGAGGAGGAGCCCGAGGACGACTCCGAGGGCGATGTTGCGGACCGGGTTGGGGCTGACCGGCGCCGTCGGGACGCTGGGCGACTGGACGACCGTCACCTTGACGGGACTGCTCTTGGCGCCCTCGGGGCTCTCGAGCTCGGTGACCGCGGACGGGAACTCGGTGGCGATGGCCTTCCCGATCGCCTCGGCCCGGGAGGGGTCGGCATCGCGGACCGCGACCTGGATGAGGACGGTGTCGGGTGGCGTCGTGGCCGTGACCTGCCGCGCGATGGCGTCGGAGGAGCCGCCCACCTCCTGAGCCACGGGCTCGAGGATGCGGGGCGTCGTGAGGAGCTGCGTGTACGACTTCACGCGCTGCTGCGTGAAGGTGCTGCCCTGGAGGAGCGAGACGCTGTCCTCGGACCCCGTGGTGGAGACGAAGAACTGCGAGGTCGACTCGTAGACCTTCGTCGAGGCGAGGGTCGCGGCGGCCGCGAGCATCACGGTCGTGAGGACGACGAGGGCGATCAGCCGCCAGCGCTTGCGCACGACGAGCAGGTAGTCCTGGAGTTCCACGGTGCGTCCTCAGAGGTTCGGCGCCGACGGCCGCTGCCCCCGGTCGGACGAATGATAGCCGCGTCGCCGCAGGTCGGCATCGTGGCGCGGGCGGGTACGGTCGGCCGGTCTTCGTCGAACGCGTTGTGACTGGAGGGACTCTCGGGAATGCTGGGACCCATGGACCGCCGGAGCCTTCTCACCGCGGGGCTGGTGGCGTTCCTCGTCGTCGACCTCGTCCTCGTCGTGCTCGCACTGCGCTCCGTCGCCGTTCCCGCCTCCGGCACGCCTGCCCCGTCCGGCGGCTCCGAGAGCCGGACGGTCGAGCCGTCGCAGACCCCGAGCCGTCGCCCGACGCCGTCCCCGTCGACCGAGACGACCGAGGCGTCGCGTCCTGCGGTCGCCCCCGCCGTGCGCGTCATCGCGGGGGTGGACGGCGCCGTCGTCTGGGCCCTCGACGTCGGACGCTGCGGCGACCCGGGCGCGGTGCACGTCAGCACCGACGGCGGTCGGCGGTGGTCGACGGAGACGGCCCCGGGCGGCCTGACCCGCCTGCGGCCCGCCGACGCCGAGCGGGCGTTCGCCGTCGGCGGCGACGACGACTGCGCCTTCCGGCTCTGGGACACCGCGGACTCCGCCGCGTCCTGGTCCGAGCCGCGCTCCGCGGCCACGGCCTGGGGTCGGGACCCGGAGGACCCGACGCTCGTCCACGTCCCGGGGGGTGAGACCGGGACCCCGTGCCGCAGGTCCGCCGAGGTCCTCGACCTCGCCGGTCTGGGCAATGGTGTGGCGTCGGTGGCCTGCTCGGACGGGACCCTGCGCTCGACCGACGACGGCGGCGCCTCGTGGCGCACCGCCGGCTCGGTCGACGGTCTGGCCGCCCTGGCCCTGACCGGCCCCGGGGTCGGCGCGCTCGCCGCGCTCGACGACGGGTGCGACGGGGTGCGCGTGCTCGTGGTGGCCGACGGCGAGATCGGTGACGGTCAGTGCGTGGGGGACGAACGGCCCCGGGCCGGCCGGGTCGGTCTCTCGCTGGACGCCGAGGGCGCCTGGCTGGTCGCCGGGGACTCGGTGCTGCGCGCGGGCACGACCGACCTCGCCACCGCTGACTTCGCCGTGACGGGGCAGTGGCCGCGGGACTGACCCCCTGCCGTCGGACCGGTCCCCGGATGGTGGACTGGTGGGCATGATCGTCGCCTCCGTCAACGTCAACGGCATCCGGGCCGCGCACCGCCGTGGCGGCGTCGACTGGCTCGCCACGAGCGGGGCCGAGGTCCTCACGCTCCAGGAGGTGCGGGCCGACGACGACCAGCTGCGGGCGGCCCTCGCCGGGACGCCGCTCGCCGCGTGGGAGGTCGCGCACAGCCCGTCGAGCGCGAAGGGGCGCGCGGGCGTGGCCGTGCTCTCGCGGCACCCGGTCAAAGAGGTGCGCACCGACGTCGGCAAGGAGTTCGACGGGGCGGGGCGCTGGGTCGAGGCGGACGTCGTCGTCGGCGGCGAGGTCGTCACCGTGGCGTCGGCCTACGTCCACACCGGGCAGGCCGGCACCCCGCGCCAGGACGAGAAGTACCGCTTCCTCGAGGCCGTCGGCACCCGCGTCGAGGGCTGGGCCGCCGACGGGCGCCTGGCCGTGCTGACCGGCGACCTCAACGTCGCCCACACCGCGGACGACCTCAAGAACTGGAAGGGCAACCGCGGCAAGGCCGGCTTCCTCCCCGACGAGCAGGCGCACCTGACACGGTGGGCGCAGGAGCACGGGCTCGTCGACGTCACCCGCCGCCTCCACGGGCCCGGCCCCGGGCCGTACACGTGGTGGTCGTGGCGCGGGCAGGCCTTCGACAACGACGCCGGGTGGCGCATCGACTACCAGCTGGCCACCGCGCCCCTGGCCGAGCGCGCGGTCGCCGCGTCGGTCGGTCGCGCGGCGACGTACGCCGAGCGCTGGAGCGACCACGCGGCCGTGCTCGTCGAGTACGCCATCTGACCTCCGGCCCGTCGACCGGAGCGGGCGCTCAGGCCAGCCGGTCGAGCGCCTCGCGCACCTCGGCGAGCACCTCGGGCCGGGCCACGACGAGGTCGGGCAGCCACGGGTTCTCGCGGTTGTAGACCAGGGGCGAGCCGTCGACGCGCGTCGGCGCGAGACCGTGGCCGAGGGCCACGGCCACCGGTGCGGCGGAGTCCCACTCGTACTGGCCGCCCGCGTGGACGTAGGCGTCGACCGTGCCGTCGACGACGGCCATCGCCTTGACGCCGGCCGAGCCCATCCCGACGAGCTCGGCGCCGAGGGACTCGGCGAGCGCGACGACGAAGGCCGGCGGGCGGCTGCGGCTCACCGCGAGCCGCACCGGGCCGTCGGGGCGCGCCGGCAGCTCGGCGGGGCGGTCCATACGGTGCACGACCCCGCGCGCGGGGATGCCGACGGCGCCCGCGACGAGCTCGCCGTCCTGCCAGAGGGCGACGTGCACGGCCCAGTCGTCGCGCGGGCGCTCGGAGAACTCCCGGGTGCCGTCGAGCGGGTCGACGATCCAGACGCGCGACGCGGCGAGGCGCACCGGGTCGTCGGCGCCCTCCTCGCTGAGGACGGCGTCGTCGGGGCGCAGCTCGTGCAGCAGGCGGACCATCAGCTCGTGCGAGCGGCGGTCGCCGAGGTCCTTGAGCTCCTGGCCCTCGAGGTCGGCGTGCTCCGCGCGCAGGGCGAGGAGGAGCTCGCCCGCCTGCTCGGCGACGTGGGCGGCGACGTCGTGGTCGTCACGGTCGGGGTGCTCGGCGGTGGTCACCGGGTGCTCTTCTCGTCGGAGGGGTGGTCGGGACGGCCCGGGGGTGGGTCGTCCCCGGGCAGGGGAGAGGTCTGGATGTCGGGGCTGCTCGACCCGGAGCCGCGGAAGGCGGGCATCCCGTGACCGACGCGCAGCAGCGCCCACGCGAGCGGGCCGAGGACGAGCAGGGCCGCACCGGCGGCGCCGACGCCCTGCGGCGGGACGCGCAGCAGGCTGAGGCCGGTCAGCGTGAGGACGATGACGATGCCGCGGCGCACCGCCTGCGACGGGACGCGGGCGGCCAGGCGCGCCCCGACGAACGTGCCGGGGGCGCCGCCGACGACGAGGGGGACGAGGACGGACCAGTCGACGCCCGTGACGACGACGTGCCCGATGGCCGCGGCGATGACGAGCGGCACGGCCTGGACGAGGTCGGTGCCGACGAGCCGCTTGACGGACATGCCGGGGTTGAGCAGGAGCAGCGAGATCATGATGATCGAGCCCGACCCGACGCTCGTCAGGCCGACGAGGAACCCGCCGACGGCGCCGACGATGATCGTCGGCACCAGCTTGGCCGTGCGGCCGGAGTCGCTGCGTCCGCCCCAGTCCAGGAACGTCGTGCCGTAGACCCGCGCCGTGTACGTGGCCGCGGTGAACAGCAGCGTGACGCCGATGGCCAGCCGCAGCGTCTCCTGGGCCTCCTCGCCGGAGCCGAGCTGCCCGACGAGCCAGGCCCCGACGAGGGCGCTCGGGACCGAGCCCACGACGAGCATCCCGGCCAGGCGCAGGTCGGGGGAGCCCTGCCGGGTGTGGACCGCGGCCCCGATCGACTTGTTGATGGCGGCCGCGACGAGGTCGTTGGCGACCGCGGCGGTCGGCGGGATGCCGAGGAAGACGAGCGCCGGCGTCATGAGGGCGCCACCGCCCATCCCCGTCAGGCCGACGACCACGCCGACGCCGAGGGCGACGACGAGGACGGCCAGGGCGTCGGTGGTGAACAGGGCGTCAAGCACGGTGGCTCCCCTCGGAGGGACGCAGGAGGGCGAGGACCTGCTCCGCGCACTCCTGCACCTCCCGGCCGGTGGTGTCGAGCCGCAGGTCGGGCTCGGCTGGAACGTCGTACGGGGCGGAGATGCCGGTGAAGTCCGGGATGTCGCCCCGGCGGGCGGCGGCGTACAGGCCCTTGCGGTCGCGGCGCTCGCACTCCTCGATCGGGGTCGAGACGTGGACGAGGACGAAGCGCCCGCCGCGCTCGCGGACGCGCTCCGCGACCTGGCGGCGCACCTCGTCCTCGGGGGCGATCGGGCTGCAGACGGCGAGGCCGCCGTGGTGCGCGACCTCGGCGGCGACCCAGCCGATGCGCAGGACGTTGGTGCGGCGGTCGGCCGCGCTGAAGCCGAGGCCGGCGGTCAGGCTGCGCCGGACGACGTCGCCGTCGAGGAGGGTGAGCGCGCGACCGTCCTCGACCAGGTGGGTCGCGACGGCCCGGGCGACGGTGGACTTGCCGGACCCGGAGAAGCCGGTGAGGAAGAGGACGACGCCGCCGTGGCCGTCGGGGTCCTCGGAGGGGCCGGAACGGTCGTCGCCGTGGGCCGCGTCCGCGGGGGTGGCCCCGGGCGCGTCGTCGACGCCGAGGGTCGCGAGCAGCCGGCGGCGGCGGTCCGCGTCACCGGGGGGCAGGGGGAGGACCAGCACCCGGGAGCGGTCGCCCGTCGCGGCGACGGCCGCCCGGACGGTGTCGACCGCGTCGGCCGGCCCGTCGAGCGAGGTCGAGACGAGGGCGAGGACGACGGCGCCGTCCGGGACGGTGGCGGGGACGTCGGCCGGGCCCGCGACCAGCACGACCTCGGTGTGCGACAGGTCGGTCGGCGCGTCGGGGTGCAGCGCTTCGAAGGGGCGGCTCGAGGGCCACCCGAGCCAGTGCGGCTCGCCGAGGACGACGCCGTCGCCGGCCGGCTCGAGGGTCTCCAGCCGCACGACGGGGACGCCCTCGGGGTCGACGACGACCAGCCCGCCGGCGGCCAGCGCGGCGTCCCGGACCTCGTCGGGGACGGGCAGGGGACGGAGCCGGGCATCGCTGCCGTACAGGCCCCGACGCAGGAGGACGAGGTCGTCGAGGTCGGCCCGCGGGGGGCAGATCGTCGGCAGCGCGGCGGTCACCGGGACAGTCTGCCCCGAGGGAGGTGTCCGACGTGCAGGATCCGCCCACGGCGGACAGGGGCCCGCGGGTAGGGTCGGCCGGGTGCCCGTGACGGAAGGTTCCCCACCCGTGCAGACCCATGCCGACTACCGGCTGTCCCAGCTCGACGAGCTCGAGTCCGAGTCCATCCACATCTTCCGCGAGGTCGTCGCGGAACTCGAGCGCCCCGTGCTCATGTTCTCGGGCGGCAAGGACTCGATCGTCATGCTCCGGCTGGCGGAGAAGGCCTTCTACCCGGCGCGGCTGCCGTTCCCGCTGCTTCAGGTCGACACCGGCCTGGACTTCCCCGAGGTGCTGGCCACCCGCGACAGCTGGGTCGAGCGGCTCGGCGCGCAGATGATCGTCGCCTCGGTCGACGACGCGATCGCGAAGGGCGTCGTCGTCGACGACGGTCGCACCAGCCGCAACCGCCTGCAGACCGGCACGCTCCTCGACGCCATCGAGTCCTACGGCTTCACCGCGGCGTTCGGCGGCGGCCGGCGCGACGAGGAGAAGGCCCGCGCCAAGGAGCGCGTGTACTCGCACCGCGACGAGTTCGGGCAGTGGGACCCCAAGAACCAGCGCCCCGAGCTGTGGTCGCTCTACAACGGCCGCCTGCACGCCGGCGAGCACATGCGGATCTTCCCGCTGTCGAACTGGACCGAGCTCGACATCTGGCACTACCTGCAGCAGGAGGAGGTCGAGATCCCCTCGATCTACTTCGCGCACCGGCGCCGCGTCTTCGAGCGCGACGGGATGCTCCTCAGCGAGCACCCGGCCAACCCCTGCCGTGACGGCGAGGTCGTCACGGAGCGCACCGTCCGGTTCCGCACCGTCGGCGACCTCAGCCTCACCGGCTGCGTCGAGAGCGAGGCGAGCACGCTCGCCGAGATCGTCGAGGAGGTGTCGGTCGCCCGCGTCACCGAGCGCGGCGCCACCCGCGGCGACGACCGGTTCTCGGAGGCCGCCATGGAGGACCGCAAGAAGGAGGGCTACTTCTGATGGACCTGCTCAGGTTCGCCACCGCCGGCTCCGTCGACGACGGCAAGTCGACCCTCATCGGTCGCCTGCTGCTCGACTCCAAGGCCATCTTCGAGGACCAGCTCGAGGCCGTCGAGGCCACGTCGAAGACCAAGGGCTTCGACTACACCGACCTCGCGCTGCTCACCGACGGCCTGCGCTCCGAGCGCGAGCAGGGCATCACGATCGACGTCGCCTACCGCTACTTCGCCACCCCGCAGCGGAAGTTCATCATCGCGGACACCCCGGGGCACGTGCAGTACACGCGCAACATGGTGACCGGCGCCTCGACCGCCGACCTCGGCCTCGTGCTCGTCGACGCCCGCCAGGGCCTGACCGAGCAGTCGCGCCGGCACGCGGTCATCCTCTCGCTGCTGCGGGTCCCGCACCTCGTCCTCGCGGTCAACAAGATGGACCTCGTCGACTGGGACGAGGAGACCTTCAACCGCATCCGCCAGGAGTTCGTGCAGTTCGCGCAGCGGCTCAACGTGCCCGACCTCGCGGTCATCCCGATCTCGGCGCTCCAGGGCGACAACGTCGTGACTCGCAGCGAGAACATGCCGTGGTTCGAGGGCTCCTCGCTCATGCACCACCTCGAGAACGTGCACATCGCCTCGGACCGTGACCTGCGCGACGTCCGGTTCCCGGTGCAGTACGTCGTGCGCCCGAAGTCCGACGACCACCACGACTACCGCGGCTACGCGGGCCGGGTGGCCAGCGGCGTCCTCAAGCCGGGTGACGAGGTGCTCGTCCTGCCGAGCGGGCTGACGAGCCGCATCGCCGGGATCGACCTGTACGACAAGGAGGTCGACGAGGCCTTCCCGCCGATGTCCGTGGTGGTCCGGCTCGAGGACGACCTCGACGTCTCGCGCGGCGACATGATCTGCCGCGTCCGCAACGCGCCCGAGCCCACCCAGGACGTCGACGCGATGGTCTGCTGGATGACCCGCGAGCCGCTGCGCCCCGGCCAGAAGCTGGCCATCAAGCACACGACGCGGTCGGCGCGGGCGCTCGTCAAGGACGTGCAGTACCGCCTCGACATCAACACGCTGCACCGCGACCAGGAGGCGGGTGAGCTCGGGCTCAACGAGATCGGGCGCATCCGGCTGCGGACGACCCAGCAGCTGTTCGTCGACCCGTACGAGCAGAACCGCACGACGGGCTCGTTCATCCTCATCGACGAGGCCACCGGCTCGACCGTCGGCGCGGGGATGACGAACTAGGGCCCACCACGCACGCGAGGGCGCCCCACGGTCGTGGGGCGCCCTCCGTCGTGTCCGGCGTCGTGGGGTGTCGGTCGCCCCGGGGACGTCAGGCGTCGCGCGCGGCCGGCCCCCCGGCGGTGACGGTGAAGCACACGGGCTCCGTCCACCCGCGGGCCCCGAACGCCGCGCGCACGGCGGTGACGGCGTCGTCGGCCGCGTCGACCGGGACGAGGGCGATGGACGAGCCGCCGAAGCCGCCGCCGGTCATCCGCGCCCCGAGGGCGCCGGCCCCCTCGGCCGCCTCGACGGCGACGTCGAGCTCGTCGCAGCTGACCTCGTAGTCGTGGCGCAGCGACGCGTGCGAGGTGGCGAAGAGGCGGCCGACCTCGTCGAGGTCACCGGCCCGCAGGGCCGCGACGGTCCCGCGCACCCGCTCGATCTCGGTGACGACGTGGCGCGTGCGCTTGCGGAGCTCGTCGGTGGACAGGCGGGCCAGGGCCGCGTCGAGCCCGGCCGGGTCGACCTCGCGCAGGGTGTCGACCCCGAGCTCGGCCGCCGCGGCCTCGCAGGCCCGCCGGCGCTTCTCGTACTGGCCGTCGTTGAGCGCGTGCGCGGCCCGGGTGTCGGTGACGAGCAGGACCATCCCGGCGGCCTCGAGGTCGAAGGGCACGTGCTCGGTCGAGCCGTCGCGGCAGTCGAGCAGCAGCGCGGAGCCGGGGCGGCAGAGCAGGGCGGCCGACTGGTCCATCCCGCCGGTGGCGGCGCCGGCCACCTCGTTCTCGGCGCGGACGCAGGCGGTGGCGAGGCGGGCCCGGGCGGCGTCGTCGCCGAGGAGGTCGAGGCCGAAGAGGTCGCTCGCCGCGGCGCCGACGGCGCACTCCAGCGCGGCCGAGCTCGACAGGCCGGCGCCGAGCGGCACCTCGCTCGTGACCGTGACGTCCATCCCGCGGACGGCGTGGCCGGCCTCGCGCAGGGCCCAGAGGACGCCCGCGACGTACGCCGCCCAGCCGTCGGGGGAGCCCGGCCCGACCGTGCCCAGGTCGACCTCGACGGTCTCTCCGGTCTGCACCGAGTGCACCCGCAGGAGGTCGTCGGCGCGGGCCGACGCCGCGGCGGTCGTGCGCTGCGGCAGCGCGATCGGCAGGGCGAGGCCACCGTTGTAGTCGGTGTGCTCACCGATGAGGTTGACCCGTCCCGGAGCCGACCAGACGCCCTCCGGCGCCGAGCCGTGGACGTCGCGGTGGGTGGTGGCGGCACTGGTCATGCGGGTGAGTCTAGGGAGGAGGGGCAGGGCACAATGGGGGCCATGCCCACCCAGCCCCCCTCCGATGCCGCACGCCCCCGGATCCTCTCCGGGATGCAGCCGACGAGCGACTCGCTCCACCTCGGCAACTACCTCGGGGCGCTCGTCAACTGGGTGGGGCTGCAGGACGACTTCGACGCCTACTACTTCGTCGCGGACCTCCACGCGCTGACCGTCCCGACCGACCCCGAGGTGCTGCGCCGCCGCACCCGCACCACCGCCGCGCAGTTCATCGCCGGCGGGGTCGACCCGGAGCGCTCGGCCGTCTTCTGCCAGAGCCACGTCACCGCGCACGCCGAGCTCGGCTGGGTCATGAACTGCCTGACCGCCTTCGGCGAGGCCAGCCGGATGACGCAGTTCAAGGACAAGACCGCCAAGGGGCAGAACGCCAACGTCGGGCTGTTCACCTACCCGATGCTCATGGCCGCCGACATCCTCATGTACGACGCCGCGTTCGTGCCGGTCGGCGAGGACCAGCGCCAGCACCTCGAGATCACCCGTGACCTCGCGGAGCGCTTCAACACCCGCTTCGGCGACACGCTCGTCGTCCCCGAGCCGTACATCGTCAAGGGCTCCGCGAAGATCCAGGACCTCCAGGACCCGACGGCGAAGATGAGCAAGACCGGCTCGTCGGCCAAGGGGCTCATCGACCTCATGGAGGACCCGGCGCGGATCGCGAAGAACATCCGCTCGGCCGTGACCGACACCGAGGCCGAGGTCCGCTACGACCCGGAGCACAAGCCGGGTGTCTCGAACCTGCTCGTCATCCACTCGGTCCTGTCCGGGACGCCGGTCGAGGAGGTCGCCGCGTCGTTCGCCGGTCGTGGCTACGGCGACCTCAAGAAGGAGGTCGCCGACGTCGTCGTCGCGGCGCTCACCCCCTTCCAGGAGCGGATGCGCGAGCTGCTCGACGACCCCGCCGAGCTCGACCGCATCCTCGCCCGCGGCGCCGAGCGCGCCGCGGTCGTCGCCGCCGCGACGATGACCCGCGTCCGCGACGCCGTCGGCCTGCTGCCGGCCGCGCGCTGAGGCCGGCTCGTGCCCGTCCACGGTGTCGCCGTCACCATCCCGGAGCCGTGGGGTGAGCAGCTGCAGTCCGCCCGAGCGGGGTTCGGCGACCCGATGGCCGACGCCATCCCGCCGCACGTCACCCTGCTGCCGCCCACGGCCGTGCCCCCGGAGCACCACGCGGCGTTCGTCGCGCACCTCGAGGACGTGTGCCGTGCGGTGCAGCCGTTCGAGGTGGTGCTCTCCGGCACCGGGACCTTCCGGCCGGTCTCGCCCGTCGTGTTCGTGCAGGTGTCCAAGGGCATCGGCTCGTGCGAGCAGCTGGAGCGCGCCGTGCGCGGTGGGCCCGTCGAGCGGACGCTGGACTTCCCGTACCATCCGCACGTGACGATCGCCCACCACCTCGACGACGCCTCGCTCGACCGGGCCTTCGAGGGGCTCGCCGGTTTCCGGTGCTCCTTCACCGTCGCGAGCATCGAGCTCTACCACCACGACCCGGACGGCGTCTGGCGCGTCATCCGGTCGATCCCGCTCGGCGGCTGACCGGTCGGTCGGCCGCGGTCAGGCGGCGCGGCGGGAGCCGGGGGTGCGGCTGCGCCGGCGGATCTCGACGGCGTTCTCGTAGTGGCTGACGAGCTCGGCGGTGACGCCGGCCCAGGTGCGCCCCTCGACGGACGCGCGCCCGGCCCGTCCCATCCGCTCGCGCAGCGGTGCGTCGGCGACGAGGGAGGCGACGGCGGCGGCGAGGTCGGCGGGTCGGTCGGGGTCGGCGAGCAGCCCGGTGCGCCCGTGGTCGACGAGGTCGAGCGGCCCGCCGCGCGCGGGGGCGACCACCGGCAGGCCGCTCGCGTGCGCCTCCTGCAGGGTCTGGCCGAAGGTCTCGCGGGTGCCCGTGTGCACGAAGACGTCGAGCAGCGCGTAGGCGTCGGCCAGCGCCTCGCCCGAGCGGGCCCCGAGGAAGACGGGCGGGCGGACGGCGCGACCCGGCGCGCTCGCGACCGCCTCGGCCAGCAGCGTCTCGGTCCGCGCGCGGTCGGGGCCGTCGCCGACGACGACCAGGCGCGTCCCGGGGACCCGCGCGACGGCGGCGAGCCGGTCGAGCTCCTTCTCGGGCGCCAGCCGGCCCACGTACCCGACGAGCACCTCGCCGTCGGGCGCCAGCTCGCGCCGCGCTGCCGTGACCGCGGCGCGCCGGCCCGGGTGGAAGAGCCGGGCGTCCACGCCGCGCCCCCACCGGGCGGTGCGCGGCACCCCGTGCGCGGCGAGCTCGGACATCGTCTGCCGTGACGGGGCGAGCGTGAGGTCGGCCAGCCCGTGGACGCGCCGCACCCAGCGCCAGGCGGCCTGCGAGGCACCGGCCCCGACCGGTCCGGGCGCGTGCTGCGCGAGGTAGCTCGGCATGTCGGTCTGGTAGACCGCGACCGACGGGATGCCGAGCCGCGCCGTCTCGCGCAGCGCCCGGGCACCGAGGACGAACGGCGAGGCGACGTGGACGACGTCGGGCGCGACCTCCTCGAGGACGTCGCGCACGGCGCCTGACGGCAGCCCGGTCGGGAAGGCGCGGACCGGCAGCGACGGGACGGCGTGCACCGGCACGCCGGCGTGCTCGGCCGGCGCGGGCCGCGGGCAGACGACCGAGACGCGGTGGCCCTGCGCGGCGAGGCACTCGACGACCCGGCAGACCGAGGTCGTGACGCCGTTGAGCGTCGGGAGGAAGGACTCGGTGACGACGACGATGCGCACGACCCCCAGCGTCCGCCGCCCGGGCGACGGGCCGGCGACGGGCGGGTTCGTGTCCGGTGACCGTCGGGTGACGGGATAGCCTCGGCGCCATGGATGGGATCCCCGGGTTCTGGGCCGTCGTCCCCGCGGGAGGGGCCGGGACCCGGCTCTGGCCGCTGAGCCGCGCCGGCCACCCGAAGTTCCTGCTCGACCTGACCGGCGGCGGGCGCTCGCTGCTCCAGGCGACCCTCGACCGCCTCGCCCCGCTGACCGGTGACCGCTCGGTCGTCGTCACGGGCGCCGCGCACGCCGACGCCGTCCGCGCGCAGCTGCCCGACCTGCCCGCCGGTCGGGTCCTCGCCGAGCCGGCGCCGCGCGACTCGATGGCCGCCATCGGCCTCGCCGCCGCCGTCGTCGAGCGCACCGACCCCGACGCCGTCATCGGCTCCTTCGCCGCCGACCACGTCATCCCGGACGCCGACGCCTTCCGGGCCGCCGTGCGCGAGGCCGTCGACGTCGCCCGCGAGGGCCACCTCGTGACGCTGGGGGTCGAGCCGACCCACCCCGCCACCGGGTTCGGCTACATCCGCGCCGGCGCGCCGCTCGAGGGCTTCCCGACCGCGCTGCACGCCGTCGAGTTCGTCGAGAAGCCGGATGCCGACCGCGCCCGTGCCTACGTCGACTCCGGTGAGTTCCGGTGGAACGCAGGGATGTTCGTCGTCCGCGCGTCGGTCCTGCTCGACCTCCTCGCGCAGTGGCACCCCGACCTCGCCGCGGGCCTGCGCGAGGTCGCGGCCGAGCCCGACCGCCTCGACGAGGTGTGGCCGGGGCTGACGCGGATCGCCATCGACCACGCCGTGGCCGAGCCGGCCGCCGCGGCCGGCCGGGTCGTCGTCGTGCCGGCGCCGTTCGGCTGGGACGACGTGGGCGACTTCGCGAGCCTGTCGGGGCTTCTCCCGGTGCAGGACGGCACGGCGGTGCTCGGCGACCGCGCCGAGGTCACCGTCCTCGACGGCTCGGGCGTCGTCGTGCCCGGCAGCGGCCGGCGGGTCGCCGTCGTGGGCCTCGACGACGTCGTCGTCGTCGACACCCCCGACGCGCTGCTCGTGACGACGCGGGCCCGGGCCCAGGAGGTCAAGGCGGTCGTCGACGCACTGCGGGCGCAGGGCCGCACCGACCTGCTCTGACCTCGGTCGTCACCCGTTCGGCCGACCCGGGGCCCGGACCCCTACCGCCCGTCGCCACCCGTGGATAGGGTGCGCTCCGGCGCGGCCGCCTGGGGGCGGTCGCGCCACCGAGCCCGCACCCCGCGAGGGGTGCCCACCGAGGGGGAGTCCCATGTCGTCGTCCGTCCCACCGTCCGGCCCGCTCCGCGGCCCCGAGCGGTCCTTCGGCCTGCCCGCGCACGAGACCTTCGACGGTCAGCCCGCGGAGGCCGGCGCACCGTCCGAGCCGGTCGTCACCGAGCAGCCCGGCCCGCGCCGGGGCCTCGGCCGCGGCCTCGCGATCGGCGGGGTCGCCGCGCTCGTCGCCGTCGGGGGAGCCGGCGCCTGGGCCTGGACGGCCCTCGGCGGGGGCGGCGACCGCCCGGCCGACGTCCTGCCCGGCACGACCTTCGCCTACGCCGCCGTCGACCTCGACCCGGGGGCCGGGCAGAAGGTCGAGGCGCTGCGCACGCTCTCGAAGTTCCCGGGCCTGACCTCGAAGGGCGTCTCGGAGAAGTCCGACCTGGGGACCACGCTCACCGACCTCGTCCTCTCCGACGACGAGTGCGCCAACCTCGACCCCGCCCGCGACGTCACGCCGTGGCTCGGGCAGCGCGCCGCGGTCGCCGGCGTCACGATCGGGGAGGACTCCGTGCCGGTCGGCGTCGTCCAGGTGTCCGACGACGAGGCCGCGGGCCGCGGGATGCTCAAGCTCCTCGCCTGCGCCGAGAACGACGACGCGGCGAAGACCGACGGGCTGACGCCCACCTGGGTCGTCCGCGACGGCTGGGCCTACGTGGCGAAGGACGCCGACACGGCGACCCGCGTCGCCGACGCCGCCGCGAAGACGACGCTCGCCGGCTCTCGCGACTTCACCGAGTGGACCGGCGCCGTCGGCGACCAGGGCCTCGTGACCATGTACCTCGCGCCCAAGCCCGGCAGCCAGATCCGCTCGCTCGTCGAGTCGCTCGACCTCGGCGAGGACCTGGGTGGGCTAGACGCCGCCACCGCGCAGTACGACGAGTTCACCGGTGGCGCGATGACGCTCCGCTTCGCCGGCGGCGGCCTCGAGCTCGAGGGCGCGAGCGGTGTCGACGGCGCGACCCGCGCGATGCTCGGCACCGGTGCGGGGGCCTCGATGGCCGCCCTGCCGGACGACACCCTCGCGGCCTTCGCGGTGAGCCCGGGCACCGGGTGGTTCGAGTCGCAGGCGGCGCAGATGTCGGCCCAGTCCGGCATGGACGTCGAGGAGCTCTACTCCACCATCGAGATGGCGACCGGCCTCGACGCGCCCGGTGACCTCGAGACGCTCTTCGGCACGAGCACGGTCCTCTCGCTCGGTGGCGGTTTCGACCCGGCGACGCTCGACACCGCCGGACCGGCCGCCCTTCCGGTCGCGGCGAAGGTGACCGGCGACCCCACCGGCATCCAGGACGTGCTCTCGCGGCTGGGGGCGCTCGACCCGAGCATCGGCGAGCTCCTCGCGACGACGCAGGCGGGCCACGACACCGTCGTCGTCGGGCCGAACGCCGACTACCGCACGAGCGTCGCCACGGGCGGCCGGCTGGGCTCGCAGGAGGCCTTCCGCTCGGTCGTCCCGCACGCCGACACCGCGGTCGCCGCGTTCTACCTCGACGTCGACGGGCGCGACAACTGGCTCGCGAAGCTCGCCGAGAGCGACCCCGAGGCCGCGAAGAACCTCGAGCCGCTCGCCGCGGTCGGGATGTCGGTGTGGCCCGAGGGCGACACGCTGCACACCCGCCTGCGCGTCACGACCGACTGACCCGGTCCGAGCGCACGACCGCACGACCCCGTCCGGCAGCCGCCGGGCGGGGTCGCGTGCGTCAGGCGACGTCGCGCCGGTCGTAGGCGAGCGCCCCGGCGGCCGCGAGGCCCGCCCCGAGGAGGGTCATGACCACCGCGGCGAGGGCGGCGAACTCGCCGCCGGGCAGCTGGCCGAGGTGGGCGAAGGGGGAGGCGTCGACGAGCCAGCCGGGCAGGTCCATCGTCGGGCCGAGCTCGCCGACGACGAAGCCGACGAGGAGCAGGCCCCAGGCCAGGGGCGCCGTCCGGGGTCGCGCCCCGACGAGGAGGGCCGCGACGCCCACGAGCACCCAGACCGCCGGCAGCGTCGACACGAACGCGCCGAGCGCCGCCCAGAACCCCGGCGCCGTGCTGCTGGCGCGGGCCCCGACGAGCCCGACGGTCGCGCCGACGACGACGAGGAAGAGCGTCGTCGCGAGGACCGCGACGAGGACGTGCGCGGCGTACCAGCGCAGCCGGCTGGTGCCCGTCGAGAGCACCGACTCGCCGATCCCCGAGCGCTCGGCCGCGCCGAGGCGCAGGACGAGGGCCACCCCGGCCGCGGCGACGGCGACCGCGAGGAAGCGGGTCTCGCTCGCGAGGTAGACGTCCTCGATGGTGCCCGCGGACCCCCCGAGCGCCTCGAGGAAGCGGGCCATCGCGGGGTTGGCCGTGAGGTCGCCGACCGCGCCGAGCAGCGAGCCGAGCACGACGCCGCCGACGAGCATCCCGACGACCCACCCGACGACGGTGCCGGTGGCGAGCCGGGCGACGAGCGCGACCGGCCCCGAGAGGCGACGCGCGGCGCGGGCCGGGCCGAGGCGCGGCGGCAGCACGCCGGCGCCGAGGTCGCGACGCCCGAGCACCGCCAGACCGGCCGCGACGCCGACGACGAGCACGCCGAGCCCGAGCAGGAGGACCCAGGCGCGGTCGCGGCCGTAGGGCTCGACGCGGCCGGACCACCCGAGCGGCGAGAGCCAGCCGAGCGCGTGGACGACCCCGCCGTCGACGGAGTCCGCGGCGGCGCGCAGCACGAACGCGGCGCCGAGCGCGCCGAAGGCCAGGCCTCCCGCGCCCCGGGTGGTCGACGCCAGCTGCACGGCGGTGGCCGTGATGCCGACCCACGCGAGACCCGCTGTCGCCCAGGCGACCCCGAAGGCCAGCGACCCGGCGGGGTCCATCCCCAGGGCGACGAGGCCGAGGGCGGACAGGCCGCTGGCCGCGACGACGCCGAGCAGGGCGACGACGACGGCCGCCGCGAGCGGAGCCCACCGCCCGACCGCGCCGGCGCCGACGAGCTCGAGGCGGCCCTCCTCCTCCTCGGTGCGCGTGTGCCGGCGCACGAGGACGACGGCGAGCACGGCGACGAGGACGGCGCCCATCATCACGGTCTTGAAGACGGCGAGGGCGTCGGCGTCGGCCGCACTGATCGGGCCGTACATCGCGACGACGGCGGGGTTGCCGACGACGTCGGCGAGGCCCGCGACCGCGGAGGCGTCGTCGGGGAAGAGGGCGAGCGTCGCCTGCGCCGACCCGACCGACAGCAGGACCAGGCCGAGGACGCTGGCCGGCAGGATGACGCGGTCGCGGCGCAGGGCCAGCCGCAGGAGCCGGTCGAGCCCGGCGAGCCGGGTGCTCACGCCGGCACCTCCTCCGGGTGCGGGTCGGCCCGGTAGCGGGCGAGGAAGAGCTCCTCGAGGGTCGGTGGCCGGCAGGTCAGCCCCGTGACCCCGCGCGGGGCGAGGGCGGCGACGAGGGCGTCGAGGTGGTCGGGGTCGACCGTCAGCCGCAGCGACGTGCCCTCGACGACGACGTCGTGGGTGCCGGGCCAGCGCCCGACCTCCGCGGCCGTCGGCGCGTCGCGCAGCTCGGCCTCGACGGAGGTCCGGGTCAGGTGGCGCAGCTCGGCGAGGGTGCCGGCGTCGACGACCCGCCCGGCGCGCACGATGCTCACCCGCTCGCACGCGCGCTCGACCTCGCTGAGGACGTGGCTCGAGAGCAGCACGGTCCCCCCGCGCTCGCGCAGCCCCTCGAGCTCGTGCTGGAAGACCTGCTCCATCAACGGGTCGAGGCCGGCGGTGGGCTCGTCGAGCACGAGGAGGGGGGCGTCGCTCGCGAGGGCCGCGACGAGCGCCACCTTCTGGCGGTTGCCCTTGCTGTAGGCCTTGCCCTTCTTCGTCTCGTCGAGCTCGAAGGCGCTGACGAGCCGGCGCCGCCGGTCCTCGTCGAGGCCGCCGCGCAGCCGCCCGAGGAGGTCGATGGTCTCGCCGCCGGTCAGTGTCGGCCAGAGCACGACGTCACCGGGGACGTAGGCCAGGCGGCGGTGCAGGTCGGTGCTGTCGCGCCACGGGTCGCGGCCCAGCACCTCGACCCGTCCGCCGTCGGCCCGCAGCAGCCCGAGGAGGATGCGCAGCGTCGTCGACTTGCCCGAGCCGTTGGGCCCGAGGAAGCCGTGGACCTCGCCCTCGCGCACGGTGAGGTCGAGGCCGTCGAGAGCGGTGGTGCGGCCGAAGGACTTCCGGAGGCCGGTGACGGCGATGGCGGTGGTCACCTCGACCACGCTACCCCGGTTTCAGAAGTATGTGAATGTTGTAATGTTCCACGCATGGCGACCCCCGACCCCTCCGCTGCGGCCCCGCCGGACGCCGCGCTCGTGGAGGCCGCACTCCCGGACGCCGCGGTCGCCGAGCGCATCGGCGCGACGCTCGCCGAGCTGGGGATGCAGCTGCAGCCCGCCCGCGTCTTCGCGGCCCTCCTCGCCACCGAGGACGGCCGGCTGACCTCCGCCCAGCTCGTCGCGCTGCTCGGCATCAGCCCCGCGGCGGTCTCGGGCGCCGTCCGCTTCCTCACGCAGGTCCGGATGGTCCGCCGCGAGCGCGAGCGGGGCGGCCGCCGCGACGTCTACGTCGTCCAGGACGACGCGTGGCACGACGTCATGGTGCAGAAGGAGAGCGTCTACGGGCCGCTCGTCCTCGCCCTCGCCGCCGGCCGCGACGCCGTCGGTGCGGGCACGCGCGCGGGGGAGCGCCTCCAGCTCTCGGTCGAGTTCCTCGAGTTCGTCATGGCGGAGATGGAGCAGATGGCCGAGCGCTGGGAGCGGCACAAGGCCGGTCGGGCGGCCGTCCGCGGCTGACCGCGCGCCGCCGCGTCCCGGAGGGCGGGACCGACACGGCGGTTCGGCGGGTTCGGGCCGGGCGGGGTGCCGCGCGGCGGTACAGTCGGTCCTCTGATGAACGACGATGCCCTCCTCGCCGCCCTCGGCGAACGCATCACCTCGCTGGCACCCGAGCTCATCGCCCTGCGGCGGGACCTCCACGCCCACCCCGAGCTGTCCCGCGAGGAGACGCGCACGACCCAGTCCGTGGCGCGACGGCTCGACGCCGCCGGCGTCGCCGTCCGGCTGCTCCCGGGCACCGGCGTCCTCGCCGACCTCGGGGCGCCCGAGCCCGTGCACCGCATCGCGCTGCGCGCCGACATGGACGCCCTGCCGGTCCGCGAGCGCTCCGGGCTGGAGTGGAGCTCGCGCACGGAGGGCGTCTGCCACGCCTGCGGCCACGACGTGCACACCGCCGCCCTCGTCGGCGCGGTGCTCGCGCTGCACGAAGTCGAGGACGCGCTGACCGACCGCGGCATCGCGGTCCGGGCGGTCTTCCAGGCCGCCGAGGAGGTCATGCCCGGCGGCGCGCTCGACGCGATCACCGCCGGCGCGCTCGAGGGCGTCGACTCGGTCTTCGCCGTCCACTGCGACCCCAGCATCGACGTGGGCCAGGTGGGCCTGCGCGAGGGTGCGCTCACCGCCGCCGCCGACCAGGTGCACATCACGCTGCACGGGCGGGGTGGCCACACCTCGCGCCCGCAGCTGACCGAGGACCTCGTCTTCGCGCTCGCCAAGGTCATCACCGACGTGCCGGCCGTGCTCGGCCGCCGCCTCGACCCGCGCACCGGCGCCGCCCTCGTCTGGGGCAGCGTGCAGGCCGGCCGGGTCGCCAACGTCATCCCGTCCTCGGGGGAGTGCCGCGGCACGCTGCGGATGCTCGACGCCGAGTCCTGGCACAGCGTCGGGCCGCTGCTCGAGGAGATCGTCCACGGCGTCGTCCAGCCCTACGGCGTGCAGGCCAAGGTCGAGCGGGTCAAGGGGGTGCCCCCGGTCGTCAACACCGCGGACGGCATCTCGGCCCTGCGGCGCGGCGCGCTCGCGGGTCGGCTGACCCCGGTGCCGACCGCGCAGTCGCTCGGCGGCGAGGACTTCGCGTGGTACCTCGACCACTGCGCCGGCGCGATGGCGCGCCTGGGCACCCGCACGCCGGGCGGCCCCACGTACGACCTGCACCAGGGCGACCTCGTCGTCGACGAGCGGGCCGTCGCCCTCGGGGCGCGGCTGCTCGCGACCGCCGCGGTGGTCCGTGGGCTCGACGCGCGCCGCCAGGACATGAAGGAGGAGTCGTGACCGCTGCTGCCGAGGTCGACTGGGAGGCGCTGCGCGTCGAGGCGGTCCGGATGACCACCCTCGCGTACTGCCCCTACAGCGAGTTCCCCGTCGGCGTCGCCGGCTGGGTCGACGACGGCCGGATGGTCTCCGGCTGCAACGTCGAGAACGCCGGCTACGGCGTCACGCTCTGCGCCGAGTGCGGCATGGTCTCGACCCTGCACGCCACGGGCGGCGGCAAGCTGACCGCCGTCTGGTGCGTCGACGGCCGCGGCGACACCCTCATGCCGTGCGGCCGCTGCCGACAGCTGCTGTGGGAGAACGGGACCGCGAGCACGCTGCTGCAGACGCCCGAGGGCATCCACACCCTCGAGCAGGTGCTGCCGCAGGCCTTCGGCCCGGACGACCTGGCGACCCGCCGCCCCTGACCGTCGACGGTCCACCGGACCCGCGCGGGTCGGCAGATCTCGACGAGACGACGGCCCTGCAGCGGTCACCCGGGGCCGTTCTGGAGGGCCCCGCCCGCCTGCCATGATGGGCGGATGACCGAAGCCTTCGACGCCGTCGACGTCATCGTCCACAAGCGTGACCGCCGCGAGCTCTCCGACGACGAGATCCGCTGGGTCGTCGACGCCTACACCCGCGGGGTCGTCGCCGAGGAGCAGATGAGCTCGCTCGCGATGGCCATCCTCCTCAACGGGATGAGCCGCCGCGAGATCTCCACCTGGACCGCCGCGATGATCGCGAGCGGCGAGCGGATGGACTTCTCCTCCCTCTCGCGCCCGACGGCCGACAAGCACTCGACCGGTGGCGTCGGCGACAAGATCACCCTCCCGCTCGCGCCCCTCGTCGCCGTCTTCGACGTCGCCGTGCCGCAGCTGTCGGGCCGCGGCCTCGGCCACACCGGCGGCACCCTCGACAAGCTCGAGTCGGTCGCCGGCTGGCAGGCGGGCCTGGGCAACGAGGCGATGATGCGCCAGCTCGACGAGGTCGGCGCCGTCATCTGCGCCGCCGGCTCGGGCCTGGCCCCCGCCGACAAGAAGCTGTACGCGCTGCGCGACGTCACCGGCACCGTCGAGGCCATCCCGCTCATCGCCTCCTCGATCATGAGCAAGAAGATCGCCGAGGGCACCGGCGCGCTCGTCCTCGACGTCAAGGTCGGCTCCGGCGCCTTCATGAAGACCCGCGAGAACGCGACCGAGCTCGCCCGCACGATGGTCGACCTCGGCACCGACGCCGGTGTCACGACCGTCGCGCTGCTCACCGACATGTCGACGCCGCTCGGCCTCACCGCCGGCAACGCGCTCGAGGTCCGCGAGTCGGTCGAGGTGCTCGCCGGCGGCGGCCCCGAGGACGTCGTCGAGCTGACCGTGCGCCTGGCCGAGGAGATGCTCGAGGCGGCCGGCCGCGGTGGCCAGGACGTGCGAGCGGCCCTCACCGACGGGCGCGCGATGGACGTCTGGCGCCGGATGATCGCGGCCCAGGGCGGCGACCCCGACGCACCGCTGCCGACCGCCGCGCACACCCACGAGGTGAAGGCCACCGCGTCCGGCACGCTGACCCGCCTGGACGCCTACGCCGTCGGCGTCGCGGCCTGGCGCCTCGGCGCCGGTCGCGCCCGCAAGGAGGACCCGGTGCAGGCCGGCGCCGGCATCGAGATCCACGCCAAGCCCGGCGACACCGTCCGCGAGGGCGACGTGCTGCTCACGCTGCACACCGACACCCCGGAGCGCTTCGCCCGCGCCGAGGAGGCGCTCGACGGCGGCATCGACGTCGTCGAGGGTGGCACCGCGCAGACCCCCGGGTCCGTCGTCATCGACCGGATCGCCTGATGGCCACCGCTGCCGCCGCGCCGACCGCCGAGGTCGTCCGCCGCGCCCCGAAGGCCCTCCTGCACGACCACCTCGACGGCGGCCTGCGCCCCGCGACGGTCGTCGAGCTCGCGGCCGCGTCCGGCTACGACGGCCTGCCGACGACCGACCCCGAGGCGCTCGGTGCCTGGTTCCGCGACGCCGCCGACTCGGGCTCGCTCGAGCGCTACCTCGAGACGTTCTCGCACACCGTCGCCGTCATGCAGACGCGCGAGCAGCTGACGCGCGTCGCCCGTGAGTGCGCGCTCGACCTCGCGGCCGACGGGGTCGTCTACGCCGAGTCGCGCTTCGCGCCCGAGCTGCACATCGAGGGCGGGCTCGCGCTCGAGGAGGTCGTGCAGGCGGTGCTCGCCGGCTTCCGCGAGGGTGAGGCGGAGGCCGCGGCCGCCGGCACGCCCATCCGGATGGTCGCGCTGCTCACGGCGATGCGGCACGCCGCGCGCTCGCGCGAGATCGCCGAGCTGGCCGTCACGCACCGTGACGACGGCGTCGGCGGCTTCGACATCGCCGGGGCCGAGGCGGGGTTCCCTCCCACCCGGCACCTCGACGCCTTCGAGTACCTGCGCCGCGAGAACGCCCACTTCACGATCCACGCGGGCGAGGCCTTCGGGCTGCCGTCGATCTGGGAGGCCATCCAGTGGTGCGGCGCCGACCGGCTCGGGCACGGCGTGCGCATCGTCGACGACGTGGAGGTGGGTGGCGACGGCTCGGTCTCGCTCGGTCGCCTCGCCGCCTACGTGCGCGACCGGCGCATCCCGCTGGAGATGTGCCCCTCCTCGAACCTGCAGACCGGGGCGGCGGAGTCGATCGCCGCGCACCCCATCACGCTGCTCAAGGGCCTGCGCTTCCGGGTCACGGTCAACACCGACAACCGGCTCATGAGCGGCACGTCGATGTCGCGCGAGATGCAGCTCCTCGTCGACGAGGCCGGCTGGACGCTCGCGGACCTGCGCTGGGCGACCATCAACGCCCTGAAGTCCTCGTTCCTGCCGTTCGACGAGCGGCTCGAGCTGATCGAGCACGTCGTCAAGCCGGGCTACGCGGCACTCGGCGCCTGACCGACCCCCACTCATTGCGAGCTCCGCCGCCCGACGCGCCGCAGGATGGTGCGTCGGGCGGCGGAACTCGCAGTCAGTCGGGTGGCTGGAGTGCGTCAGGCGAGGGGGTCGGCGCCGACGACGCGCCGGCGCAGGGTGTCCTCGCGGGCCAGGCGCTCGCCGTCGCGGCGGCGCCGCTCGGCGATGACCGCCGCGAGCACGTACTCCGGGTGGAACCCCGGCGGCGGCGCGGGCGCGACGTGGCGCAGGACGTCAGCGAGCAGCTCGCGGCCCATCGGCTCGCGCGAGGCCGGGGTGAGGCTGCCCGAGCGGGCGAGGAACTGGCGCACCGCGACGGTCAGCCCGGCGGGCAGCGCGGCGACGTCGGCGGAGCCCGCCCACGCGGCCAGCGGCGGAGGCATCTCGGGCGGGGGCAGCAGCTGCATCCGGCTGCGCTGCGTCACGACGTAGGTGCCGGCCGCGAAGTCGCCGAGGCGCTTGCTGCGGGCGCTGACGACCGAGGAGACGAGGGCAGGGACGCCGAGGAAGGGCGGGGTCCAGAGCTCGACGACGCCGACGAGCGCGCGGGTCAGGGCGTGGCGCACGGTGATGGGCCCGCCGTCGTCGCGCACGGTGCGCAGGCCGAGGGCGAGCTTGCCGAGCGTGCGGCCGCGGGTGAGGGTCTCCATCGCCGTCGGGAAGCCGACGAGCACGCCGACCGTGGCGACGAGGCCGACGGCGGTGGCGACGGCCGTGCTGGAGTTCGCGACGAGCCAGCCGACACCGAAGCCGATGCCGACGAGCAGCACGATCGTCACGACGACGTCGATGAGGCCGCTGGCCGCCCGGACCAGCGTGCCGGCGACGGGCAGCTCGACGGCGACGCCCTCGCCCGTCACGACGTCCTCGCTCGCGTAGGCGCGGTAGCTCGTCCCCTCGCTGCTGCTCACGGGCACAGGCTAACCGGGCTGGCCGGGCGGCGTGGTCGCCTACGCTGGGCCCGTGGACCTCGACGCCTACGTGGCCGCCCACCAGGCGCAGTGGAACCGGCTCGAGACGCTCGTGGGGCAGCGCCGGCACACCGGCGCCGAGGCCGACGAGCTGCTCGACCTCTACCAGCGCGTCTCGACGCACCTCTCGGTCGTGCGCTCGGCGAGCCCGGACCCCTCGCTCGTCGCCCACCTCTCCTCGCTCGTCGCGCGCGCCCGGTTCGCGACCTCGAGCCGCCGCGGCGCCTGGTGGCGCACGCCCGTCACCTTCTTCACGACGACCTTCCCGGCCGCTCTGTACCGGCTGCGCTGGTGGTGGGTGACGACGGCGCTGGTCAACGTCGGCATCGCGTTCCTCGTCGGCTGGTACGCCTACCGTCACCCGCAGGTGTGGACGCAGACGATGACGCCCCAGGAGATCTCGCAGTTCGTCGACACCGACTTCGAGAACTACTACAGCGAGTACGCGCACCTCGACTTCACGGGGCTCGTCTGGACGAACAACGCGTGGGTGTCGGCGCTGGTCATCGCGCTCGGGGTCCTCGGGCTGCCGGTCATCTACATCCTCGCCAACAACGTGCTCAACGTCGGCATCTCGGGGGCGCTCATGGCGTACCACGACCGCACCGGGCTGTTCTTCGGGCTGATCCTCCCGCACGGGCTGCTCGAGCTGACGGCCGTCTTCGTGGCGGGGGCGGTGGGGCTGCGCATCTTCTGGTCGTGGGTCAGCCCCGGCGGGCTGCCCCGGGGACAGTCGTTGGCGCGCGAGGCGCGAACGGGGACCGGGGTGGCCCTCGGGCTCGTCGCGGTGCTCTTCGTCAGCGGCGTCATCGAGGGGTTCGTCACCCCCTCGGGGCTGCCGACGTGGGCGCGCATCGCCATCGGCCTGCTCGCCGAGACCGCGTTCGTGCTCTACGTGTTCGTCGTCGGGCGGGCCGCGGCCGCGCGCGGTGCGACGGGTGACGTCGCGGCGCGGGACGCCGGCGACACCGTCCGCGTCGCCTCCTGATCGGAGCCGCACAGGCGGTAGCGCAGGACCACGACGCCACCGTCGAGGGTGGTGACGTCGTCCAGGTCCAGCAGTGCCGCCTCTGCGGGGAGCCGTCGGGTGAGCTCGACGAGCGTCCGCCCGGTCGGGCTCTCGCACAGCGACGGCGCGACCATGACGACGAGCTCGTCGACGAGGCCGGCCGCGAGGAGTGCCCCCGTCAGCCGGCCGCCGCCGTCGGTCCGGACGCGCCGGACCCCGTGCTCGTCGTGGAGGCGGCGCAGGGCCTCGCCGAGGTCGACGCGGTCCCGGCCGCAGCGGATGACCTCGACGCCTCGCCGATCGAGGTGGTCGAGGTGCCCGGTCGGGGTGCGCTCGCTGGCCAGGCTGACGTACCCGGAGTACCAGGGCGCGGCCTGCGCGTGCCGCCAGCTGCGCACCCTTCCGGAGCCGTCGACGACGACGAGCAGAGGGCGGGGCCCGGCGACCGCCTCCTCGAAACCCGGTGGGACGGGATCCGGAGAGACGTCGGGGCCGGGGCCGCGTGCCTCCTCGTCGGTCTCGCGCGGACCGAAGGCCTGCGCCGTGGTGCTGCCCATGAGGATCGCGTCGCGGGGCCACGAGAAGCCGTGCGCGTAGTAGCGCACGCCGTCCCCGGCGAAGTCGGTGATGCGCCCGTCGACGCTCATCTCGTTGTAGACGGTCACGAACGGTCTCGTCATCCAGCGGACGGTAGGTGCCGGGTCCGACAGGGGCCGGTGCACGCGGGCGCCGGGCGGGGCGTCAGGCGGCGGGGGAGGCGCGGTCGTCGGGTGGGTGGCGGAGGGTGTCGAGGTGGCGGTCGTAGGAGTGGGGGGTGAGGTCCCAGGTGACGTGGGTGCCGTGGTCGTCGGGGTGTTCTCGGACGGTTGCCCAGAGGCGGCGTCGGTGAACGAGGGTGTGGTGGCGTTCGCAGAGGAGGGCGGCGTTGGTGATGTCGGTGGGGCCGCCGTCGGCCCAGTCGTGGACGTGGTGGGCGCGGGTCCAGGCGGCGGGGGCGGTGCAGCCGGGGTAGGTGCAGCCGCGGTCTCGCAACAGGAGGTGGCGGCGTTGTCCGCGGGTGAACAGGCGCAGGATGCGGGTGAGGGTCAGGGGTTCGCCGCGGGTGCCGAGGAGGTGGACCAGGAGGGCGGCGTCGCAGCCGAGGCGTCTGACGTTCTCGGGGGTGAGGAGGGTGCCGTCGGCGGTGGTGGCGAGCACGGTCCCGGCGCCGCGGGCGGGTGTGCCGGTGGGGGTGGTGCTCGACGAGTCCGTGGTGGTTGGCGTGGTCGCGGGAGGGGGCCGGCTGGCCGCGTGGTCGCCGGCGGTCGGAAGGTGCCGGTGAGGGTGGTGAGCAGTCCGGCGGGGGTGGCGGTGTCTGTGGTGGTGAGGTCGGCGAGGGGGATGGTGAGGTGGAGGGTGGTGTCGGGGCCGCGGTCGGTGTCGTGGGCGCCGGTGGTGTGGGCGGTGGCGGTGGCGCAGACGACGGTGAGGGCTTCGACGCGGCGTTGGCCGGCGGGTCGCAGGTCGGCCTCGCCGGTGTCGTCGTTCGGCGCGGGCGCGGACGGCGGCCCGATGGCGGCTTCGAGGGTGGCGGCCTGTGCGGGGGTCATCCAGAGCTGGTACTCGGTGAGGTCTCCGGACTCCATGTGGGGCATGGACAGGTGGGCTGCGGCGGCCAGGCGGGTGTGGAGGTCGTCGAGGGCGCCGTCGTGGCCGTGCTCGGCGAGGAGCCGGGGCCGCAGCCGGCGCATCACGGACGCCCCGTACTCGGCGGCCAGGGCGAGGAGCCCCGAGGTGGCGGTGGGCAGCGCGGCGGACTCCAGCAGTGGGGCGAGGCGGGTGGCTTCGCGCAGGACGGCGCACCCGGTGCCGGCCTCGACCTGGCCGGTGCGCACGGCGGTCCAGACGACGCCGAGGGGGGTGTCGGGGCCGGGGTCGTTGCGGTGGGTGGGGGTGTCGCCGGCGGCGACGTCGAGGGCGAGGCGGGTGACGGCGGCGGCGCCGGACTGTCGCAGGGAGGGGGCGTGGGTGCGGACCCAGGCGTGGGTGGCGGGGCCGGCGACCTCGCCGCGGCGGACGGCTTCGAGGGTGACCTGGACGCGGGCGGCGGACGCGCGGGCGGCGAGGGTGTCGAGCAGCTCCATCAGGTCGCCGAGGTCGTCAGCCGGTGCGGCGGCCAAGGCCTCGTCGAGGTCGGTCAGGGCGTCGGTGGCAGCCTTCAGCAGGGAGCGTCGCTCTGCGAGTTCGCCTGTCCCCGTTGCCATGTGACCATTCTGACCGGGGCCACCGATAGTCCCTCAGGTGCGACAGGACGCCTGTGGACAAGCCGCGTCGAGTACCAAGGCTGTGGAAAACCGCTCTCCCACAGACGAGGCGGCCAGCTCTGGCAAGGGAAGGGCGAGCCTGGCACGGACTCACCAGCGCCCGAGTCTGAGCTGCTGTCGGCCAGCGGCAGAGACCGGGCTCGGACCCGTCAGAGCAGGCCCTCGCGCTTGAGCGCGAGGTAGTGGTCGGCCAGGCGCACCGGCAGGTCCTCCGGCGTCGCGTCGAGCACGTCGACCCCGAGCCGGCCCAGGGCATCCGACGTCTGCCGCCGCAGCGCGACGGTGCGCTCGGCGGCCACCGCGCCCCAGACCTCCTCGGACCCGTCGCGCGCCGTGCGCATCGCGTCGAGGGCCGGGTCGGCGACCGATGCCAGCACCACCCGGTGGTGCGCCACGAGCGCGGGCAGCACCGGGATGAGCCCCTCCTCGATCGCCGCCTGCTCGAGCGGGGTGAGCAGCACGACGAGCGAGCGGTGGGTCGAGCGGGTGACCTCGGCGGCGAGCACGCCCCAGTCGGTCTCGACGACCTCGGGGTCGACGGGTGTCAGGGCGGAGATGACGTCGTGCAGCAGGCCCGCACGGTCGGCGCCGCTGACCCGCGTCCGGATGCGCCGGTCGCCGGCGACGACCTGCACCCGGTCGCGCGCGTGTCCGGCGAGGGCCGTCAGCAGGAGCGCGGCATCCATCGCGGCGTCGAGGCGCGGGGCCTCACCGACGCGCCCGGCGCTCGTGCGCCCGGTGTCGACGACGATGACGATGCGCCGGTGCTGCTCGGGCTGCCACGTGCGCACGACGAGGTGCTGGCGGCGCGCGGTGGCCCGCCAGTCGATGGACCGGACGTCGTCGCCGTCGACGTACTCGCGCAGGCTGTCGAACTCGGTGCCCTGCCCGCGGGTGCGGACCGCGGCCCGGCCGTCGAGCTCGCGCAGCACGGCCAGCCGGCTCGGCAGGTGCTTGCGCGACGGGAAGGCGTGCAGCGCACGGAGCCGCGCGGGGACCTCGACCGAGCGCTGGCGCCCCGCGAGCCCCAACGGCCCGAGGAGCCGCACGGTGACGCGGTCGGCCGTGCGGTCGCCGCGACGCGTCGGGGTCAGCCGAGTCGACACCCGCCGCACCTCGCCGGACGGGACGTCGAGCGCGTGCCGGGACGGCGACGACCCGGCCGAGGGCGGCCAGCCGTCGCGCACCAGCCCGCGCGCCCGGCGGCCACCGGTGTTCTCGACGAGCACCCCGGTCGACGTCGACTCACCGAGCCGCACCTGGAGCGAGGGGTCCTCGCGGGTCAGCCGCAGGGCCTTCGGCGGCGCGGCCAGCGCGAGGTCGACGCCGACGAGCACGAGCCACACGATCGCCCAGAGCACGACCGTCGACCCCTCGGGCCGCAGCCCGACGGGGACCAGGCCGAGGAGGAGCAGCGCGGCGGCGCGCGTCGTCAGGGCCATCAGCGCGGGACGGGCACCGACGCGAGGACGCTGTGCAGGACCGAGGTGACCGACGTGCCCTCGAGCTCGGCCTCCGGGCGCAGCATGAGGCGGTGCGCGAGGGTCGCGACGGCCAGCGCCTTGACGTCGTCCGGCGTCACGTAGCCGCGGCCGCTCAGCCACGCCCACGCGCGCGCCGTCGCGAGCAGCGCGGTCGCGCCACGCGGCGAGACGCCGAGGGCGAGCGAGGGGGAGGTGCGGGTGGCCCGGGCGATGTCGACGACGTACCCGAGCACCTCGTCCGACACCTCGACCTCGCGGACGGCGGCGGCGCCGGCCTCGACGTCGGCGGCCGTGGCGACCGGGCGCAGGCCGGCCCCGGCGAGGTCGCGCGGGTCGAAGCCCGACGCGTGCCGGCGCAGCACCGACACCTCGTCGGCGCGCTCCGGCACCGGGAGGACGACCTTGAGCAGGAAGCGGTCGAGCTGTGCCTCGGGCAGGGGGTAGGTGCCCTCGTACTCGACGGGGTTCTGCGTCGCGGCGACGAGGAACGGCGAGGGCAGCGGGTGCGGCGTGCCGTCGACCGTCACCTGCCGCTCCTCCATCGCCTCGAGGAGGGCGGACTGGGTCTTCGGGGGCGTCCGGTTGATCTCGTCGGCGAGCAGCAGGTTGGTGAAGACCGGGCCGGCGCGGAACTCGAAGTCGCTGGCGCGGCTGTCGTAGACGAGCGAGCCGGTGAGGTCACCGGGCATGAGGTCGGGGGTGAACTGCACGCGCTTGGTGCCGACGTCGAGGGAGGCGGCGAGGCTGCGCACGAGGAGGGTCTTGGCGACCCCGGGGACGCCCTCGAGGAGGATGTGCCCGCGGCAGAGCAGCGCGACGAGCATCCCCGCGACCGCGGCGTCCTGCCCGACGACGGCCTTGGCGACCTCCTCGCGGACCCGGACGAGGGCGGCGCGCGCGTCGGCGGCCTGCGGGGCGGGCGTGCTGGGGGTGTCTGTCATGACGTGCGGACCTTCTCCTCGAGATGGGCGAGCTGCTGGGCGAGGGCGACGAGGCCGGCCTCGTCGAGCGGGGCGGGGGAGCGCAGGATGCGGTCGACCTCGGTGGCCGGGAGGCCGGACGCAGTGGCGACGGCGGGGACGAGCTCGTCGGCCGGGGTGCGGGCGGGCAGCCCGAGGCGGACGGCCAGCCGCCCGGTGGTGGCCGCGCGCAGGACGCGGGCGGCGCGCACCCGGTCGCCCGAGGCGCGGTAGAGCTCGGCGCGGCTCTCGGTCGTCTCGGCGGCGCGCACGACGACGGGCAGGGGCTCCGGGACGAGCCGGCCGAGGCGACGCCCGCGGGCCAGGGCGAAGGCGACGAAGGCCAGTCCGGCCAGGACGAGCCCGGGCCCGACCCACTCCGGCCAGACCGACGAGTCCTCGCTCGGCGGGTTGACGGTCGCGTCCTCCGGGCCGGGGTGGAACCAGACGAGGCGCGGCGCGGCGCCGAGGAGGCGGACCATGAGCCCGGCGTCGTCGTCCTCGGTGACGAACCGGTTGGTCGCCGCGTCGGGGAAGCCGACGACGGTGACGGATGCGTGTGAGTCCGTGGCGGGGACGTCGACCGCGGCATACGCGGTGGGGCCGTCGCCGTCGCGCGTCGGCCAGCAGCCGACGACGCCGGAGGGCAGCTCGGGGCCGTCGACGGGCACGAGCGCCCACGAGGTCCGGCTGACCCGGTCGGCGCGGCCGACCCACGGCAGCGAGCACTCCGGCCCGGTGGCGGGGCCGTTGGCGGGACGGACGGTGACGCCGAGCCCCAGCGCGTCGAGGACACCCGGGGCGGTGTCGAGGAGGACGACACGGCCGGCCGAGCGGGTCCCCTCGAGCAGCCGGCGCGCGGCGGTGTCGGTCAGCAGGTCGGAGTTGCCGACGACGACCGTGCTGCCCTCGTCGGTGGCGTCGACCGCCTCCTGCGAGGTGGTGACCACCTCGACGTCGATGCCCTGGTCGCGCAGCACCTCGACGAGCGCGCGGGTGCCGCCCTGGCCCGTGCCGTCGGGGTGGAGGCGGTCCTCGGGCGGGGGTCCGCCGGCCGCGACGGCCAGCAGGGCGCCGCCGACGACGACGGCCAGCACCCACAGGACGACGTCGCGGGTGCGCCGGACCGCGCGGCCGGCGTCGACGCCGGCGGGGGCGACGCTCATCGCACCGGCTCCGGGGCGGGTGCGGCGGGTCCCGTGGGTGCCGCAGGTCCGGCCGGCGTCGAGGGGCGCTCGGGCCGGGCGGCGGCGAGGCGGCCGTCGAGGTCGACGACCGCGCGCGCCTGCTCCGGTGTGGCCCGGCGGTCCCCGTACCGGACGGCGTCGAAGGCGTCCGCGGCCTCGGCGAGGGCCCGGTGCTCGAGGGGGAAGGCGACGGCCAGCAGCTGGGACACCTCGTGCGCCGTGCGCCCCGGGGCGTCGTCGAGCACGACGCGCTCGACCCCGGCCCGGGCGATGGCGCGCACAGCGTCGAGCACGGCGGTGTCGAGGTCCCCGCGCTGGAGGGCGGCGCGGGCGGAGGCCCGCAGCGTCGCGGCCGGCACGTCCGGGACGTCGAGGGCCCGCGAGGTGCCCCCGTCGGCGGTGCGCCCGATGTCGCGGCGCAGCACGCGCCACAGGACCAGGGCCAGCACCGCGACGACGAGGCCGATGGCGATCGGGACGGCGACGCCCGGCAGCCCGCCCTCGGGACGGGCGTTGAGGAGGCGGTCGAGCAGCTCGTTGAGCCGCTCGAGGAGGCTCGGCTGCGCGTGGTACCGGGAGGCGGTCAGCTCCTCCTCGAGCCAGCGCCGGGCCTGCTCGTTCGTCGGGTCCAGCGGGGCGTCGGCCGGGGTCACGGCGAGGTGGGCGGCCACGGCGGGGCGGCGGCACCCTGCGCGCTCTGGATGAGCTGGATGTCGAGCCCCTCGCGGCGCATCCGCCCGTCGACGTAGAGGAGCGCGTCGACGCCGGCGCTGAACGGTGTGGTCAGCGCCCCGGTCAGGAGGGCCGCGAGACCGGCGACGAGCGTCTGCGCGACGAGCAGCGCACCGCCGTCGGACGACCCCGAGCCGATGGTCGTCGCCGTGACGACGCCGAGCAGCAGCAGCGTGATGGGGAAGGTGATGACCGTCGACGCGACCCAGGTGATGATCCCGGTGAGCAGCCGGATGCCGAACACCCGCCAGAACGGGCCCTTGGCCGGGCTGCCCACGAGGCCCCAGGAGCGGCGCAGCGACTGCATGACGCCGACCCGTTCGAGGACGACGGCCGGTGCGGCGTAGGCCCATCGGGTCGAGAGCAGTGCGAGGACGGCGACCGTCACGAGGACGACGAGGAGGACGACCCCGATCGCGAGGAGAATGCCGCCGATGTCGTTCGGGCCGATGGCCACGACGAGCGCGACGGAGGCGGCGACCCCGACGACGAGGACGACGAGGAGCAGCAGGCCGGTGAGGAGCACGACCCCGACGAGCGGGAGCACCCGGCCCCGGGTCGAGCGCCAGATCTCGCCCATCCCGACCTTGCGGCCGAGCACGGCCTGCCCGACGACCTGCGCGAGGAAGCCCGCGAGGAGGATCGCCGAGAGGATCTGGCCGAGGCTCGGGAGGTACTGGCCGACGAGGGAGATCCCGGCGTTGTCGGGCACCGTGTCGGTCGTGGCGAACGAGCCGAGGGGGTCGCTCGCGGCCTGGCCGGCGAGGACCGCGCCGAGGGCGGTCGTCGGCAGGAGCAGCGCGAAGCACGTGAGCGCGGCGAGGCCGATCGTCGCGGCGGGGTTGCCGCGGATGGCCTTGAGGACGCCGCCGTAGAGGTCGCCGAGCCCGAGCGGACGCAGCGGCACGATGCCCGGCCGGATGTCGACGGTGCGGTACGCGGGCGGCTGCCAACCGGGCTGGGGGCCGGGCCCGGCGGTCGGCGGGTAGCCGGGGGGAGGCGGGTAGCCCGCGCCGGGAGGGGGCGGGTAGCCGGCGCCGGGCGGCGGGGGACCGGGAGGCGGGGGGCCGGTCGGCGGCGTCCATCCGTCGGGCGGAGGGGCCGTCGGGTCGGGTCGCTGCGCACCGGACCCGGGCGCCACCCAGGGCTGGTCGGTCATCCTCGGGCCCCCTCGACGCTCACGGCGCCACCCTAGCCGAGGAGCGTGCGCTCCACGGCGAGTGCGCGGGAGCCCACGGCGCCGAGTGCGGTCTGCCGCTGGACGATCCCCGGCTCCTCGCGCATCAGCCGCCACCCGCGGCGCAGGAGGACCGTCGGCGGCTTGCGGCGCTCGCCGAGGTCGCGCAGGAGCCGCCGGACGAAGGTGACGGAGGGTCGGTGGTGGACGCACCAGGCGCTGTGGAGCATCCCCTCCTCCTCGAGGCGGGCGACCACCTCGGCGGCGAAGATGCCCTCGGCGAGGACGAGGTCGGAGGGGCGCGCGGTCACCTCGTGCGCGCCGGCGGCGCGGCTCGTCGCGATGTCGTAGACGGGCAGGAGGGTGCGCCCGGTGTCGACGAGCTCGCGCAGGGCGGCGACGGCGCGGTCGGCGTCCCAGCTGTCCGGGTGGTCCCAGTCGACGATGCCGAGGGTGGGGTGGCGGGGCGCCGCGGGGTCGTCGCCGTCGCGGTAGAAGTCGTCGAGCCGGAAGACCGGCCACCCGCGGCGGGCGTGGAGGCGCTCGGCGAGGCGGGACTTGCCGGCCCCGCTCGGCCCGGCGAGGACGACGACCCGCCGCCGGTCGCGGGGAGGGGTGCCCGCCGTGTCGCGCTCGTCCGTGTCCTGCTCAGCCACGGGTCACCATTCTAGGGCCGGGGTGCGGGGGCCCCGTCCGGCGGGAGGCGTCCCGTCGGGTGGACCTCCTGCGCGGTGTCCGGGGCGGGCGGTACGGTCGGTGACGAACGCAGGGGAAGGGGCGACATGGGTCGGCGCGCAGTGGTTCTCGGGATGTCGGCGGCGCTGCTGCTGGCGGGGTGCACCTCGACGGAGACCTCGCCGTCGCCGTCCTCGAGCGGCTCGTCCAGCGGCTCGGGCGCCGCGAGCGGCGCTCCCTCGGCGACCGCCGCGACGCCCGCCTCGCCGACGCCGGTCGTCACCGGGTCCCTCGACTCCGACGGTCCCGACGAGGCCACGGCCCGCCGCCTGCTCACCGGCTACCTCGCCGCCTGGCGCGACAAGGGTCCGGTGCTCGCGAGCACGACGTACCTCACGGCGGACGAGCAGTCCACGACGTCCGACGACTCGCCGCGCCTGACGACCGGGACGCTCGTCTCGCTCGAGGACCCCGAGCGCACCGCCGACGGCCGCCGCTACCGCGTCACCCTCGACCTCGCCTTCGCCGGCGACCCGGGGGCGTGGTCCAAGGGCACGAACGAGCGCTACGTCACCTTCGTCCCGCGGGCCGAGCCGGACTCGTGGGAGATGACCTTCGCCACCGGTCGCTGAGCCCCGCGAACGGGTGACCCTCGGTGGTCCGGCGTGGGTGGCCCGGTGTCAGTGGTCCGGCGTCGGCGCTCCGGGGCCGGCGGTGGGCCCGGCCTCGCGGTCGCGGCGCAGCAGGCCGAGGACCCAGGTGTCCGAGACCTCGCCGTCGACGACGCAGTCCTCGCGCAGGGTGCCCTCGTGGACGAACCCGAGCTTCTCCATCACGCGCCGCGAGGCGGGGTTGCGGGTGTCGGCCTCGCCCTGCACGCGGTTGAGGTCGAGGGTCGCGAAGCCCCAGTCGAGCAGGGCGCGGACGGCCTCGGTCGCGTGGCCCCGGCCCCACGCGTCCTGCCGCAGGACGTAGGTGACGGTGGCGCTGCGGTACCCGGCGTCGTACCCGGCCAGCGCGCACCAGCCGAGGAAGGCCGCGTCGGTGCGGCGCTCGACGACGAGCCGCGCGCCGGTGCCCTCGTCGGCGAGCCGCTGGCAGGCCCGGACGAACGCCGGCGCCCGGTCGGCGTCCCGCCACGGCGGGGCGTCCCAGTAGCGCAGGACGACCGGGTCGCGCATCAGCGCGAGCAGCGGGTCGGCATCCGCCGCGGTGAAGGGACGCAGCCGCAGCCGGGCGGTCTCGAGGGTCGGGGTCGGCAGCGGCGTCGGCACCGTCGCAGGCTAGGCGGGCCGTTACGCCCGGGCCATCGGGTTTCCGGGCGGACGGGGAGGGGTGCGGGACGCGGGGACGGCGCGGGGCGGCGCGACGGCCGGGCCGACGTGAGCCGGTGGTCGGCCCCGGGCGGGTCGAGACCCCGGAACGACCACGAGACCCCGGACCGGATCCGGGGTCTCGTGGACTTCTCGGGGTGACCCCGAGAAGTGGAGGTGCGTGGGGCGGGGGAGGCGCCGGGCGGGGAGGCGCCGGGGGTCAGCGGCCCTTGGGGTGCCAGACCGTCTTGGTCTCGAGGAACGCCGTGAGGCGGCGCAGGTCGGGCACCGCGTCGAAGTCGGGCTCGACCGCCTCGGGGCCGGACCCGCCGGGGCGCAGCACCCGCTTGAGGTTCTCGGCGGCGGCGAGCTCGAGGTCGCCCCACTCGACACCCGCCGCGTCGGCCGCGCCGGTCAGGTCGATGGCGTTGACGTCGCGGTGCGAGGCGAGCCACGGCGCCACCTCGGCGGTGCGCCCGGTGACGACGTTGACGACGCCGCCCGGCACGTCGGAGGTCGCGAGGCACTCGGCGAGGTCGATGGCCGGCAGCGGCCGCTCCTCCGACGCGAGCACGACGCAGGTGTTGCCGGACACGACGACCGGCGCCACGACCGACACGAGGCCGAGCAGCGAGGACGCCTGCGGCGCGAGCACCGCGACGACGCCGGTCGGCTCGGGCGCGGAGATGTCGAAGTACGGCCCGGCGACGGGGTTGAGCCCGCCGAGGACCTGCGCGTACTTGTCGGCCCAGCCGGCGTACCAGACCCACCGGTCGATGGCGGCGGAGACGACGGCCTCGGCGCGCGCCGGGGTCAGGCCCTCGGAGTCGCGCACGTCCTGGACGAGCTGCGCGCGGCGGCCCTCCATCACCTCGGCGACGCGGTAGAGCACCTGGCCGCGGTTGTACGCGGTCGCGCCGGCCCAGCCGGGCTGCGCCTTGCGGGCGGCGACGACGGCGTCGCGGGCGTCCTTGCGCGAGCCCATCGCCGCGTTGGCGAGGAAGCGCGGGGTGGCGCGGCGGCCGGTCGGCGCGGCCAGCACCTCGTACGAGCGGCCGCTCTCGGAGCGGGGGAACTTGCCGCCGATGTAGAGCTTGTACGTCTTGCGGACGTCCACGCGCGCGCTCACTGCTCACTCCCGGTCTTGACGTAGGCCTCGAGGCCGTGGCGGCCACCCTCCCGGCCGTAGCCGGACTCCTTGTAGCCACCGAAGGGCGAGGTCGGGTCGAACTTGTTGAACGTGTTGGCCCACACGACGCCGGCGCGCAGCTGGTCGGCCATCCAGAGGATGCGGCTGCCCTTCTCGGTCCAGATGCCGGCCGACAGGCCGTACGGCGTGTTGTTCGCCTTGGCGACCGCCTCGCCGGGGGTGCGGAAGGTCAGCACCGAGACGACCGGCCCGAAGATCTCCTCCTGGGCGATGCGGTGCGACTGCGACACGTCGGTGAAGACGGTCGGGCGGAACCAGTAGCCGGTGCTCGGCAGCTCGCAGCCGGAGTCCCAGCGCTCGGCGCCCTCCTGCGACCCGGCGGCCGTCATCTCCTCGATGCGCTGCAGCTGCGCGCGGCTGTTGATGGCGCCCACGTCGGTGTTCTTGTCCATCGGGTCGCCGATGCGCAGCGTCGTGAGGCGGCGCTTGAGGCGGCGGACGACCTCGTCGGCGACGTTCTCCTGCACCAGGATCCGGCTGCCGGCGCAGCAGACGTGGCCCTGGTTGAAGAAGATGCCGTTGACGATGCCCTCGACGGCCTGGTCGACCGGGGCGTCGTCGAAGATGATGTTCGCGCCTTTGCCGCCGAGCTCGAGCGTGGCCTTCTTGCGGGTGCCGGCGATCGAGCGGGCGATCATCTTGCCGACGCCCGTGGAGCCGGTGAACGCGAGCTTGTCGATGCCGGGGTGGTCGACGATGGCCTGCCCGGTGGTGCCGGCGCCCGTGACGATGTTGACGACGCCCGGGGGCAGCTCGGCCTGCTGGCAGATCTCGGCGAAGAGCAGCGCGGTCAGCGGTGTGGTCTCGGCCGGCTTGAGCACGACCGTGTTGCCGCACGCGAGGGCCGGGGCGACCTTCCAGGCGAGCATGAGCAGCGGGAAGTTCCAGGGGATGACCTGGCCGACGACGCCGACCGGGCGGGGGTTCTCGCCGAGCGCGGCGTACGACAGCTTGTCGGCCCAGCCCGCGTGGTAGAAGAAGTGCGCGGCGACGAGGGGGATGTCGACGTCGCGGCTCTCCTTGATCGGCTTGCCGTTGTCGAGCGTCTCGAGGACGGCGAGCTCGCGGGCGCGCTCCTGGATGATCCGGGCGATCCGGTAGAGGTACTTGCCGCGGTCGGCTCCGCTCATCCGCGACCAGACGCGGGTGTAGGCGGTGCGGGCCGCGCGGACGGCGGCGTCGACGTCGTCCGCGCTCGCCTCGGAGACCTCGGAGAGGACCTCCTCGGTCGCGGGGTTGAGCGTCTTGAAGGGCTTGCCGCCGGTGGCCTCGACGAACTCGCCGCCGATGAACAGCCCGTGGCTGCTGGCGATGTCGACGACGGCCCGGGACTCCGGGGCCGGCGCGTACTCGAAGGTGGGCATTCGCTGCTGTCCTTGGGGGGTCGGTCGGGGTGGCGGGTCAGTAGCCGCTGGGGGCGTCGTCGGCGACGTAGTCGGCGCCGGAGTAGGCGCCGGTCGTCATCTTCTGGCGCTGCAGGACGAGGTCGTTGAGCAGGCTCGAGGCGCCGAAGCGGAACCAGTCGTTGCTCAGCCACGCCTCGCCGGCGACCTCGTTGACGGTGACGAGGAACTTGATGGCGTCCTTGCTCGTGCGGATGCCGCCGGCCGGCTTGACGCCGACCTGCTCGCCGGTGGCCTCGTGCCAGTCGCGGACGGCCTCGAGCATGACGAGCGTGACCGGCAGGGTCGCGGCCGGCGAGATCTTGCCGGTCGAGGTCTTGATGAAGTCGCCGCCGGCGAGCATCGAGAGCCACGAGGCGCGGCGGACGTTGTCGTAGGTGACGAGCTCGCCGGTCTCCATGATGACCTTGAGGCGCGCGTCGCCGCAGGCCTCCTTGGTCTCGGCGATCTCGCGGAAGACCGACAGGTAGTCGCCCGTGAGGAAGGCCCCGCGGTCGATGACCATGTCGATCTCGTCGGCGCCGTTCTGCACGGCGTCACGGGTGTCGGCGAGCTTGACGGCGCGGCTCGCGCGGCCGCTCGGGAAGGCGGTCGCGACGGCGGCGATGCGCACGTCGCGCTCGCCGATGACCTCGCGGGCGTAGGGGACCATGTCGCCGTAGACGCAGACCGCGGCCGGGCTCGGGGTGCTCGGGTCGCTGGGGTCCGGGACGAGGGCGCGCGTCGCGAGGCCGCGGACCTTGCCGGGGGTGTCGGCGCCCTCGAGGGTGGTCAGGTCGATCATCGAGATGGCGGTGTCGATGGCCCACGCCTTGCTCGAGGTCTTGACCGACCGGGTCGAGAGGGCCGCCGCGCGCGCCTCGCAACCGACCTGGTCGACGCCCGGCAGGCCGTGCAGCCAGCCGGTGAGGGCGGAGTTGGTCAGGCGGGAGACCCCGAGGATGTCGCGGGCTCGCGTCGTCGGGTCGACCTCGGTGCTCGTGCTCACCCCGGGAGTGTACGGGGGTCGACGGGGCCCGGTCACCGCCGGACGGGGGCAGCGTGGGACGACGTGGACGCCCCCGGGCTGGCACATCTCGCCACCCGTGGGCGCTGACCTCGGACGATGCCCGGAGCCGACGCCGGTGTGCTCACCGGCACCTCGGCCCCGCGCTCCGAGGCGCCGGCCCGCGGCGTGAGGCGGGTGGTCGAGGCGTCATCGTCGATGGGTCGTGGCGCGGCCGATGGCGTGTGAACGGGGGTGACCACCCCCGTTCCGACGCCACGGGGCACGCCACGGCGAGCGCCATCGGGTTCGCGGGGGACGGTCGCCGCCGCACACCGACGCGCCGGGTCCGTCGAGGTCAGAGGGCGGTCGCGGCCTCGAGGTCGGCGCGGACGGCCGCGAGCCGCTGCGCCGCGCGCTCGCGGGCGCCGCGCAGGTCGTCACCGGTGACCGGCTCGACGACCTCGAGGTAGACCTTGAGCTTCGGCTCGGTGCCCGAGGGGCGCACGATGATGCGCGAGTCGTCGGCCAGGAGGTAGCGCAGGCCCTCGGTCGGCGGCAGGCCGCCGTCCCCGCGGGCGAGGTCGTCGGTGCGGGCCACCTCGACGCCGGCGACCGTCGTCGGCGGCGTCGCGCGCAGCCGGTCCATGATCCTGCCGATGAGCGAGAGGTCCTCGACGCGCACGGAGAACGAGTCGGTCGCGTGCACGCCGTGGGCGCGCGCGAGGTCGTCGAGGCGGTCGACGAGGGTGCGGCCCTGCTGCTTGAGCGTGGCGGCGAGCTCGGCGACGAGCAGCGCGGCCGAGACGCCGTCCTTGTCGCGGACGTGGCCGGGGTCGACGCAGTAGCCGAGCGCCTCCTCGTAGCCGTAGCGCAGCCCGGGCACGCGACCGATCCACTTGAAGCCGGTCAGCGTCTCCTCGTGGCGGACGCCGGCGGCCCGGCACATCGCCGCGAGCAGGCGCGAGGACACGATCGAGTTGGCGAACACCGCGTCGGGGGAGTCGGTCGCGACGCCGCGCTCGAGGACGTACGAGCCGAGCAGCGCCCCGACCTCGTCGCCGCGCAGCATCCGCCAGCCGCCCGGGCCGGGCACCGCGACGGCGCAGCGGTCCGCGTCGGGGTCGTTGGCCACGACGAGGTCCGGGCCGGTCTGCTCGGCGAGCTCGAGGGCGGCGTCCATCGCGCCGGGCTCCTCGGGGTTGGGGAAGGAGACGGTGGGGAACATCGGGTCCGGCTCCGACTGCGACGGCACCGGCAGCGGCTCGGCGAAGCCCGCGGCGAGGAAGGCCCGCCGCACGGTCTCGGAGCCGACCCCGTGCAGCGCCGTGTGGACGACGGTCAGCTCGCGGGGCGCGTCGGGGGAGACGACCGTGACGACGTCGTCGAGGTAGGCCTCGAGCACGTCGTCACCGAGGGTGTCCCAGCCGTCGTCGGCGCGCGGCACCGAGGCGACGGACTCGACCCGGGCGATCTCGGCCGCGATGAGCCCGTCGACCGGCGGCACGATCTGCGAGCCGTCGCCGACGTAGACCTTGTAGCCGTTGTCCTGCGGCGGGTTGTGCGACGCCGTGACCATGACGCCGGCGTCGGCGCCGAGGTGGCGGATCGCGTACGCCAGCACCGGGGTCGGCAGCGGGTGGGGGAGGACGACGGCGCGGCCGCCCATCCCGGTGACGACGGCGCAGGTGTCGTGCGCGAAGACGTCCGAGTTGGTGCGCGCGTCGTAGCCGACGACGACGAACGGCTCGCTGGTGACGGTGCGCAGGTACGCCGTGAGGCCGGCCGCGGCCCGGATGACGACGGCCCGGTTCATCCGGTTCGGCCCGCCGCCGAGCCTCCCGCGCAGGCCGGCCGTGCCGAACTCGAGCATCCCCGACATCGCGTCGGCGAGCTCCTCGCGGGCGGCGTCGTCGCTGCCGGCGCGGTCGGCCAGGCCCTCGAGCTCGGCGCGCGTGGCGGGGTCGGGGTCGTCGGCCGCCCAGGCGCGGGCGGCGGCGAGGAGGGTGTCGAGGTCGGGCGTCGTGCTCACGGCGGCGGCCTCAGATGCGGCCGACGACGTCGGCGAGGAGGCGTCCGCAGCGCTCGGCCGCGGCCCGGCCGGCCTCGAGGACCTCCTCGTGGCTCAGCGGGTTCGGCGAGATGCCGGCCGCCGCGTTCGTCACGAGCGAGACACCGAGCACCTCGAGGCCGCTCTGCCGCGCGGCGATGGCCTCGAGCGAGGTCGACATCCCGACGAGGTCGCCGCCGAGGACCTTGGCCATCCGCACCTCCGCCGGGGTCTCGTAGTGCGGCCCGCGGAACTGGACGTAGACGCCCTCGTCGAGCGTGGGGTCGACCTCCTGCGCGACCGCGCGCAGCCGGGGGCTGTAGAGGTCGGTGAGGTCGACGAAGTTCGCGCCCTCGATGGGGGAGTGCGCGGTGAGGTTGATGTGGTCGCTGATGAGCACCGGCGTGCCGGGCGCCCACTCGGGGCGCAGCCCGCCGCAGCCGTTGGTGATGACGATCGTCGTGCAGCCGGCGGCGGCCGCGGTGCGCACGCCGTGGACGACCGCGCGGATGCCGCGGCCCTCGTAGAAGTGGGTGCGGGTGCCGTAGACGAGCGCGCGGCGGCCGGTGTCGCCGATGGCGACCGAGCGCATCGAGCCGCTGTGCCCGGCGACCGCGGCCTTGCCGAACCCGGGGACGTCGGTGTTCTCGATCGTCGTCATCGTCTCGCCGACGAGATCGCCCGCCTGACCCCAGCCGCTGCCGAGGACGAGGGCGACGTCGTGGCGCTCCACCCCCGTGCGCTCGCGGATGACGGCGGCGGCGGCCTCCGCGACCCCGAACGGGTCGGTGGCGGGGTCGGTGAGGTCGTGGGCGGCGGCGGTGTCGGTCACGGCGGCAGCCTAGCGACGCGGCCCCGCCCGCCCCAGTGCCGGGCTACACCGCAGCAGTGGTTGCTGTGGCGACGGTGACTGCGGTGTAGGTCGCGCTCGGGCGGCTGATGTACTTGCGGGTGCAAGTTGCATGTGCAAGTCTTGATGCATGGCCACCCTCGCCCACGAGCTCCACGTCCTCGTCGCCCTGATGGACCGGCGCGCCGAGACCCTCCTGGCGCGCTCGGGCAGCGGCCTCACCTACCGGCGCTACCTCGTGCTGCTCCACGTCTCGCGGCTCGACCGCCCGACCCAGCGCGAGCTCGCCGACGGCCTCGGCTCGAGCGAGGCCGCGACGAGCCGGATGGTCGCCGGCCTCGCGGCCGACGGGCTCCTCGAGGTCGGACGGGGCCACGGCAACCGGCGCGAGCTGGCGGTCACCGCCGAGGGCGTCACCCGCCTCACCGCCGCCACCGAGGTGCTCGGCGACCGGTTCGACGACGCCGTCCGTGCGGTCGGCGCCGACCCGGTCGACCTGCTGCACACCGTCACCACCCTCGTCACCGTTCTCCGGAAGGACTGACCGTGCACGCCTGGACCCTCCTCATCACCTCCCACGTCGCCGCCGCGCTGGTCTCCGTCACGCTCGGCGTCGTCCAGCTCGCCCGCCGCAAGGGGGATGCCCGCCACCGCCACCTGGGCCGCGTCTGGGTCGTCCTCATGCTGTGGACCGCGGTGTCCTCGTTCTGGATCCGCCACCTGCGCGACGGCGCGTTCAGCTGGCTGCACATCCTCAGCCTCGTGACGCTCGTGACGGTCACGCTCGGCGTCGTCGGCATCCGCCGGGGTGACCTGCGGGCCCATCGCGCGAACATGACCGGCAGCTGGATCGGCTCCGCCATCGCGATGGTCTTCGCGCTCGCCCTGCCCACGCGGATGATCCCGACCTTCGCGGTCGACGAGCCGCTCGGGGCCGCCGGGGCGCTGGTCGTCCTCGCGCTCACCGTCGCTGCGGTCGTGGCCGTCGGCGACCGCCTCGCCCGCCGCAGCGCCGTCGCCCTCCCCGGCTGAGCTCCGGCCCACGAAAAGCCCGCACGTGCGGGGTTGTCGCTGTCGGGACGGGCTCCGGCCCACGACAAGCCGGCACGTGCGGGGTCGTCGCGGGCCCAGTGCGCCTGGGTGCGGACCCCCCGGTCAGTCGGCGGCGACGGCCAGGGCGGCGTCGCCGCGCGGCGACAGGACGACGGGGTCGCCCGGCCGGTAGCGCGTGACGTCGGTGTTCGGCACCTGCACGGTGACGAGCTCGTCGGCCGGGGTGCGGACGATGACCCGCCCGTGGCCACCGAGGAAGCTCGCGCTGACGACGCTCGCCCCGGAGACCCCCGTGCCGTCGCCGCCCGGGGACACGGTCACGCCCTCGGGGCGCACGAGCACGACGGCGTCGCCATCGGCCGAGCCCGGCAGCACCGGGATGCTGCCGCCGAGGACGTGCGCGCGCCCGCCCTCGACCTTCGCCCGCAGCCGGTTGGTCAGCCCGACGAAGTCGGCGACGAACGGGGTGCGCGGGGCCGAGTAGAGCTCGGCCGGAGCCGCGAGCTGCTCGAGCCGGCCGACCGACATGACGCCGACGCGGTCGGCGACGGCGAGCGCCTCCTCCTGGTCGTGCGTGACGAACAGCGTCGTCGTCCCGACCTCGAGCTGGATGCGCCGGATCTCGTCGCGCAGCTGCGTGCGGACCTTCGCGTCGAGCGCCGACAGCGGCTCGTCGAGGAGCAGCACCTGCGGCTCGATGGCCAGGGCGCGGGCGAGGGCGACGCGCTGCTGCTGGCCACCCGACATCTGGTGTGCGTACTTGTCGGCGTGCTGCTGCAGCCCGACGAGGTCGAGCATCTCGCCGGCCCGCGCCCGTCGCGCCGCCCGGTCGCGCCCGCGCAGCTCGAGGCCGAACTCGACGTTCTGCCGGGCCGTCATGTGGGGGAAGAGGCTGTACGCCTGGAAGACCATCCCCATGTCGCGCTTGTTCGTCGGGATGCGGGTGACGTCGCGGCCACCGACCTCGATGGTGCCGCTGTCGGGGTCCTCGAGGCCCGCGAGGCAGCGCAGGGCCGTCGTCTTGCCGCAGCCGGACGGGCCGAGGAGCGCGACGAGCTCGCCCGGCTCGAGGTGGAGCGTCAGCCCGTCGAGGGCGGCGACCCCGCCGTAGACGCGACGCAGATCGGTCAGCTGGACGGGCGTGCCGCGGGTCGTCGCGGTGGCGGGGGCGGAGGTCACGGGGTCTCCTTGGCAGGACGGGGACGACGCAGGCGGGCGACGCGGCCGGCGCCGGCCGGCCGGGTGCCGACGAACGACATGGCGAAGAGGACGACGAAGCCGAAGACGAGGGAGGCCAGGCCGACGGCGACCGAGATCTTCGCGTCGGACTTGCCGAGCTCGTACATCGCCACCTGGAGGTTCTTCTTGCTGAAGAGGCTGGCGATGGTGAACTCGCCGAGGACGAGGGCCACGGAGAGGAAGGACGCCGACAGCACGGCCGTGCGCAGGTTCGGCAGGACGACGCGCCACATGACCGTGAACCACGAGGCGCCGAGCGAGCGGGCGGCCTCCGAGAGCGTGCGGACGTCGATGGCGCGCAGGCCGGCGTCGAGCGAGCGGTAGGCGTAGGGCAGGACGAGCACGACGTAGGCCAGCGCCAGCCACATCGTCGAGGAGCCGACGAGGTAGTAGACCCACGCGTACACCGGGGTGAGGCCGACGACGAGCACGATGGCCGGCACGGTGAGCGGCAGCAGGCAGACGAACTCGACGGTGCGCGAGAGCCCGGGCAGCCGCAGCCGTACCCACGTCATCGTCGGGACGAGCAGCACGAGCATGACGAGCGGCGTGATGACGGCCAGCCCGACCGAGGCGAGGAAGCCCTCCTTGAGGGCCGGGTACTCGAGCGAGATCTGCGAGACGTCGGCCAGCGTGCGCCACGTGTCGAGCGTGCGCCCGTTGCCGCCGGGGCCCTGGAGGGTGAACTCGAGCATGCCGAGCAGCGGCAGGAGGAAGAAGACCATGAGCAGGGTGAGGGTCACCCAGCGGAAGACGCGCTGGCGGCGGCGGAACGCCGAGCGGCCGCTCATCGCGACATCCAGCGGCCGGAGCGCTTGTCGAGCCAGGCGTACAGGGCCATGACGACCGCGACGACGACGACCATCTCGAAGGCCATCGCCTTGCCGATGTTCTCCTGGCCGAGGATGACCTCGGACGAGAGCGAGCTGCCGATCTGCAGCGGCAGCAGCGGGTTCGCCTGCGGCACGAGGGCCTTGGCGGTCGAGTACGCCGAGAAGGCGTTGGTGAACAGGAGCAGCGTCGCGCCGACGAAGGACGGCAGGAGGATCGGCCCGGCGACGCGGCGCCAGTACGTCCACGTCGTCCCGCCGAGGGTCTCGGTCGCCTCGCGCCACTGCGGCCGCAGCCCCTCGACCGCGGGCAGGAAGACGATGAGCATGAGCGGGATCTGGAAGTAGAGGTAGACGAGCATCAGGCCGCGGTCCCACTCGTAGAGCCACAGACCGCCGCCGGTGGACATCCCGACCTCGGAGAGCAGCACGCTGAGCAGGCCCTGTGCGCTGAACGACGCGATGAACGCGAACGCCAGTGCGACACCGCCGAACTGGGCGAGCACGCCGCAGAGCGAGGTGAAGAACCGCTGGGTGACCGAGCCCGGCCGCGCGGTGCTCACGGCGTACGCGAGGACGCCCCCGATGACGGCGCCCCCGAGCGCGGTGACCGCCGAGAGGACGACCGACTGCACGAGCCCGCGGACGACCGCCGGCTGGGTGAGCGCCGAGACGTTGCCGAGCGTCGGCCGGTTGTCGCCGTCGAGGAAGGCCCCGATGACGACGACGAGCGTCGGGATCAGGAGGAAGACGGTCGTGTAGGCGAAGAACGGCACGACCCCCGCGAGGGCGCCGGACGGCCGCAGCCGTCGCAGCGCCCCCGCAGGGCGGACGCTCGCCGTGTCAGCCAACCGCGTTGGCCCAGTTGTCGGCCAGGTACTTCTTGCCGCTGTCGGAGTCGGCCTGCGTGGGCACGACCGGGGTGCCCTCGACGGCGGGCAGCTTCGCCGCGGCGTCGGCGTCGAGCGTGTTGGCGGTCTTCATCGCGTCGAAGCGGACGGGGCGGGCCCCACCCTTGAGCCAGAGGTTCTGGCCCTCGTCGCTGTAGAGGAACTCCTGCCACAGGCGGGCGGCCGCCGGGTGCGGCGCCTCGGCGTTGATCGCCTGGTAGTAGTAGCCGGCGACGACGGCCTCCTTGGGCACGAACACCTTCCACGTCGGGACCTTGGCGCTCAGCGAGGCGTTGAGGTAGTCCCAGTCGATGACGACCGGCGTCTGGCCGGACTCGACGGTGGCGGGCGTCGGGTCGACCGGCAGGAAGTTGCCGGCCGCCTTGAGCTGCTTGAAGAAGTCGACGCCCTTGGTCAGGTCGCCGGCGCTGCCGCCCTCGGCGATCGAGACCATCTGGACGCCCGCGAAGGCGGCGCCGGCCTCGGTCGGGTTGCCGTTGAGCGCGACCTTGCCCTTGAAGTCCGCGCCGAGGAGGTCCTTGACGCTCGTGGGGGCTGGGACCTTGGCCGAGTCGTAGCCGATGCTCATGTAGCCGCCGTAGTCGTTGACCCACGTCCCGTCGGCGTCCTTGAAGTCGGCCGGGATGTCGTCGAACGTCGCGACCTTGTACTTGGCGTACATGTCGGTGTTCGCGAGCGCGACGGCCGCGCCGAGGTCGAAGACGTCGGGGGCGCCGGACTGGCCCTTGAGGCGCTTGGCCGTGGCGATCTCGTCGGCGCTGCTCGCGTCCGGCTGGTCGCTCGTGATCTTGATCTCCGGGTACTTGGCCTGGAAGGCCTTGATGACCTCGCCGTAGTTGGCCCAGTCCGGCGGCAGCGCGATGACGTTGAGCGCCCCCTCCTTCTTGGCGGCCGCGACGAGGGCGTCCATCCCGCCGAGGTCCGCGGCCGAGGTGGCCGTCGCGGCGGAGGAGCCGCCGGAGGACGCGGTGTCGCCGGATCCCCCCTCGGAGGGCGGGGAGCAGGCGGCGAGGGCGAGGGCGGTGACGCCGACGGCGGCGAGCGCACCCGCGCGGCGACCGAGGGGACGGGACATGGAGACCTCCAACAACGGGGGACGGCGGGGGCCGGGGACCGGCGGGGGTCCCGCTGGCACTCTAGGGACAATCGCTTCGGTACGGAACAGGACCTTTGCCACGATCTCGCGGGGTCCCACGGGTCGAACGAGCCCGGGTGGTTGGATGGTGGCCGTGAACGCACGGTCGAGCAGAGTCGTCATCCTCGGCGGTGGACCGGGTGGCTACGAGGCCGCCCTCGTCGCCGCCCACGTCGGCGCGGAGGTCACCGTCGTCGAGCGCACCGGCATCGGGGGCGCCGCGGTGCTCACCGACTGCGTGCCGAGCAAGGCCCTCATCTCCACCGCCGACTACATGAGCGACTTCGGGACGGTCGCCGACCTCGGCGTCCACCTCGAGGACCACGAGGGCGACGAGGTCTCGGCCGCGGTCGCGAACCTCGCCGAGGTCAACCGCCGCGTCGTGCGCCTCGCCCGCGCGCAGAGCGACGACATCCGCGCCCGCCTCGTCGAGGTCGGCGTGCGGGTCGTCGAGGGCGAGGGGTCGCTCGTGTCGCCCACCGCCGTGCGCGTCGGCGACGAGCAGCTCGACGCCGACGTCGTCCTCGTCGCCACCGGCGCCTCCCCCCGGGTGATGGACACCGCCGTGCCCGACGGCGAGCGCATCCTCACCTGGCAGCAGATCTACGACCTGCCCGAGCTGCCGCAGCGCCTCGTCGTCGTCGGCTCGGGCGTCACCGGCGCCGAGCTCGCGCAGGCCTACCTCGGGCTCGGGTCCGAGGTCGTCCTCGTCTCCTCGCGCGACCGCGTCCTGCCCGGCGAGGACCCCGACGCCGCCTCGGTCATCGAGGAGGTCTTCCGCAAGCGCGGGATGGAGGTGCTCGGGCGCTCGCGGATGGCGGCGGTCGAGCGCACCACCGACGGCGTGCTCGTGCGCCTCGAGGACGGCCGCGAGGTCACCGGCACCCACGCGCTGCTCGCCGTCGGGTCGGTGTCGTCGACGCGGGGCATCGGCCTCGAGGAGGTCGGCGTCGACCTCACGCCGTCCGGCCACGTCGCGGTCGACCGGGTGTCGCGCACGTCGGTCCGGGGCGTCTACGCCGCCGGCGACTGCACCGGCGTGCTGCCGCTGGCGTCCGTCGCGGCGATGCAGGGGCGCATCGCCATCGCCCATGCCCTCGGCGACGCCGTGGCGCCGCTCAACCTCGGCGTCGTGTCGGCCAACATCTTCACCGACCCCGAGATCGCGACGGTCGGCATCTCGCAGAAGGACGTCGACGAGGAGCGCGTCGACGCCGAGGTCCTCATGCTGCCGCTCTCGCGCAACCCCCGCGCGAAGATGCTCGGCATCACCGACGGCTTCGTCAAGCTGTTCGCGCAGAAGGGGTCCGGGGCCGTCGTGGGCGGCGTCGTCGTGGCGCCGCGCGCGTCCGAGCTGATCTTCCCCGTCACGCTGGCCGTGCAGCACCGGCTCAACGTCGACCAGGTCGCCTCGACCTTCACCGTGTACCCGTCGCTGTCGGGCTCGGTCGCCGAGGCGGCCCGCCGGCTGCACCCCATCGCCTGACCTGCGGCGACGCGCGGTCCCGTGCGTCGCTCGCAGCCGGACGGGAACTCCGCTCGGGCAGGATGGGTTGTCCCTTCAGACACCCCATCTCCGAGGAGGACGACATGGCCAAGGGTCGCGCCGCGGCGCTCATCGCCGCCGTCACGAAGGTCAAGGACTACGCCCGCAACAACCCCCAGAAGGCGGACGACGCCATCGGCAAGGTCGAGGGCTTCGTGCGCTCCAAGACCGGGCCGACGCACTCGGCGAAGGTCGACAAGGGTGGCGACGCGCTGCGCAAGGGCCTCGGCCTGCCGCCGCACGGCACGTCGGGCGGCCGGGCCGCCGGTGGCCAGGTGCCCCCGCCGCCCCCGCCCTCCGCGGGCCCCACGCACTGAGGGCGGCGATGAGCACCGAGCCCGGGCCGGACGTCCCCGACCTGCCCGGCGAGGACCTGCCGGTCGCGCCCGAGGCCCCGGAGCCCGTCGACCCCGACGCGCCGGACACCCTCGACCCCGACCCGGTGGAGCCGTGGCACCCCCACGACCCGGCGGACCCGTCGCCGGTCGCGCCCAACCCCGCGCCGGGGACGGGCGACGACCCGCAGCCCCGGCGGGACCTCTCCTGACCGACCCCGGGCACGGCGCCGGCCACCACCGGTCGAGAGACGAGAACATGCCGTGCGGATCGTCGTCCGCACGGCATGTTCTCGTCGTTCGTCGGGAGGTGCTCCCGGTACGGGTCAGGCGTCGGCCGGGGCCTCGGCGTCCTTGATGTCGCAGATGACGGCGCCGTTCGTCACGGTCCCGCCGACCTCGGCCTTCAGCCCGGTGACGACGCCGGCCTTGTGCGCGGTGATCGGCTGCTCCATCTTCATCGCCTCGAGGACGACGACCTGGTCGCCCACGGCGACGGTCGCGCCCTCCTCGACGCTCACCTTGACGATCGTGCCCTGCATCGGCGCGGTGAGGGAGTCGCCGGACGCCGCGGCGCCGCCGGACCCGCCACCGGAGCGCCGGGGGGCCTTCTTCTTCGCGGCGTGGCCGGCGCCACCGCCTCCGCCGAAGGAGAGGCCGCCGGGCACCGAGACCTCGAGCCGCTTGCCGCCGACCTCGACGACGACCGTCTGGCGCTCCTGCGCCTCGGGGGCGTCGGCGACCGGGCCGGCGTAGGCCTCGATGTCGTTGACGAACTCGGTCTCGATCCAGCGGGTGTGGACGGTGAACTTCTCGTCCGGGTCGGCCGGGGCGAACGCGGGGTCGGCGACGACCTTGCGGTGGAAGGGGACGACGGTCGGCATCCCCTCGACGACGAGCTCGTCCAGGGCGCGCCGGGCCCGCTCGAGGGCCTGCTGGCGGGTGCGGCCGGTGACGACGAGCTTGGCGATCATCGAGTCGAACGCACCGGCGACGGTGTCGCCCTCGACGATGCCGGCGTCCCAGCGCACGCCCGGGCCCTGCGGCACGACCATCCGCGACACGGTGCCGGGGGCCGGGAGGAAGCCCCGGCCGGCGTCCTCGCCGTTGATGCGGAACTCGAGGGAGTGCGCGTGCGGCTCGGGGTCCGGGTAGTCGAGGGCCTCGCCGTTCGCGATGCGCAGCTGCTCGCGGACGAGGTCGATGCCGGTGACCTCCTCGGAGACCGGGTGCTCGACCTGGAGGCGGGTGTTGACCTCGAGGAAGCTGATGTCGCCCTGCGGCCCGACGAGGAACTCGCACGTGCCGGCGCCGACGTAGCCGGCCCGACGGAGGATCTCCTTGCTCGCGCGCAGGAGCTCGGTGTGCTGCTCCTCGGTGAGGAACGGGGCCGGCGCCTCCTCGACGAGCTTCTGGTTGCGGCGCTGGAGCGAGCAGTCGCGCGTCGAGACGACGACGACGTTGCCGTGCTGGTCCGCGAGGCACTGGGTCTCGACGTGGCGGGGGTGGTCGAGGAAGCGCTCGACGAAGCACTCGCCGCGGCCGAAGGCGGTGACCGCCTCGCGGACGGCGGAGTCGAACAGCTCGGGGATCTCCTCGAGGGTGCGGGCGACCTTGAGGCCGCGTCCACCGCCGCCGTAGGCCGCCTTGATGGCGACCGGGAGGCCGTGCTCCTGCGCGAAGGCGACGACCTCGTCGGGGCCCTCGACGGGGTCCTTGGTGCCGGGGACGAGCGGGGCGTCGGCGGCCAGAGCGATGTGCCGGGCCTTGACCTTGTCGCCGAGGGAGTCGATGGCCTCGGGGCCGGGGCCGATCCACGTCAGGCCGGCGTCGATGACCTTCTGCGCGAAGTCGGCGTTCTCGGCGAGGAAGCCGTAGCCGGGGTGGACCGCGTCGGCGCCGGACGCCCTGGCCACCTCGATGAGCTTGTCCTGCAGGAGGTACGAGTCACCGGGCGTCGTGCCGCCGAGGGCGTGGGCCTCGTCGGCGACCTTGACGTGGAGGGCGTCCCGGTCGGGCTCGGCGTAGACCGCGACGGACGCGACCCCGGAGTCCTTGCAGGCTCGGGCGATGCGCACCGCGATCTCGCCCCGGTTCGCGATGAGGACCTTGCTGATCGGCATGTCTCGGACTCTATCGGTCCGGGTGGTCGCCCACCCGGGGGCACGGCGAGGTCTGCCTCACACGGGCGGAGGGCCCCGGGGTCACGCGCCGAGGGACTCCGCGAGGCGTGCGAGGAGGCGGGCGAGGGTGTCGCGGTCGCGGGCGCCGAGGGCCCCGAGCAGCCGCGCCTCGTTCGCCACGTGGGCGGCCATCGCCTCGTCGATGAGCGACCGGCCGTCGGGGGTGAGGACGACGGTGCGCGCCCGCCCGTCGCTCGCGTCGGCCCGTCGCTCCACGAGGCCACGCGCCTGGAGCCGGTCGAGGCGCTTGCTCACCGCGCCGGAGGTGACCATCGTGCGCTCGGCGAGCTCGCCGGGGGAGAGAGAGAACGGTGCGCCGTGGCGCCGGAGCGTGGCGAGCACGTCGAACTCGCCCTCGCCGAGCCCGAACTGCGCGTAGACGGCGGTCAGCTCGGGCGTCAGTGCGGCCGCGATGCGGTGGACGCGGGCGATGACGAGGAGCGGGGTCGTGTCGAGGTCGGGGCGCTCGGTGCGCCATTGCTCGTGGACGGTGGCGACGTGGTCCATCCCTCGACAATATCTTCCGTGGAAGGTAATGTCTCTTCCGTGGAAGACAGATCCGGGATGCGCACGGTGCTCGTGACGGCGGTCGCGCCGGTGGTGTGGGGGTCGACGTACGCCGTGACCCAGCTCTGGCTGCCGCCCGGTCGCCCGCTCTTCTCGGCGGTCATGCGCATCCTGCCGGCGGGCCTGCTGCTCCTGCTCTGGGTGCGGCGGCTGCCTCGCGGCTCCTGGTGGGGGCGGGCCGCGGTGCTCGGCGTCCTCAACCACGCCGTCTTCTTCGGGCTCGTGTACGTCGCGGCCTACCGGCTGCCGAGCGGCCTCGCGTCGACCCTGACCGCGGTCTCGCCGCTCGTCGTCATGGCCGTCGCGTGGATGCTCCTCGGGGAGCGGCAGCCGTGGGTCGCGGTGGCCGCGGCGGTGGCGGGCATCGGGGGCGTGGTCGTGCTGGTCTCCGCCGGGGGCGGGGCGTCGGGCTCGGTCGACCCGGTCGGGGTGGCGGCGTCGGTCGGGGCGGTCGTGTCGGCCTCCATCGGGTTCGTCCTCGTGCGGCGCTGGACCCCGCGGGACGCGGTGCTCGCGACGACGGCGTGGCAGCTCGTGGCCGGCGGGCTGGTGCTCGTGCCGGTCGCGCTGGTCGTCGAGGGGGCGCCGCCCGCGCTGGACGGGGCGGCGGTGCTCGCGCTGGTCTGGCTGGGGCTCGTCGGGTCGGTCGTCGGGTACGTCGTGTGGTTCCGCGGGCTGACGCGGATGGACGCGGGGGCGGTCGCGGTGGTCGGGCTGCTCAACCCGGTCGTGGGGACGGTGCTGGGCGTCGTCCTGTTGGGGGAGGGCTTCGGGTGGGTCCAGCTCGGGGCGATGCTCGTCGTCCTCGGCGGGGTGCTCGTGGCCCAGGCGCCGGTACGGGAGGCGCTGGGCCGGCGGGTGCGGCCCGCCGATCGGGCGGGGAGTGCGCTCGGTCCGGCCCGCGACCTTCCCGACGACAACGGTCGCGAGGGCGGCGGTCCCCGGCGCTCCGAGGCCGTCGGTGGGCGGCGCTGACCGGTCGGTCCCGACGGCGGGTCGCGGTCGCTGCGGGCCGGGGCGGCGCGACGTGGCCGACGAGACACCTCCTGAGCACGAGTGTCCATGGTGCCGACGGGCGGTGCGCGGGAGACTGGCGGTGAACCCGGACCCGGGCCTGCTCTCGCCGAGGAGCACGCGATGACCTCGCCCCCCACGACCGCCGCCGCGACCGACCCGGGCCCGGACGGCGTCCCCGTCCTGCGGCACCCGGCCACCCCCCGCCAGCTGGCCTGGCTCGAGGAGCAGCTCGGCGCCTGGCGCGCCGAGGGCGTCGTCGACGCCCCGACCGCCGAGCGCATCCGGCAGCGCTACGTCGCCCACCGCCGTCTGACCCTCGCCCGGATCGTCCTCACGCTCGGCGCCGCGTTCGTCGGCATCGGCCTCGTGTGGACGGTCGCCGCCAACCTCGACGGGCTCTCGCCCCTCCTGCGCTTCGGGCTCGTCGCCCTCGTCTGGCTCGCCCTCGTCGTCGTCGCCGAGGTCCTCCAGCGCCGCCGGGAGGCCCTCGGCGACGTGGCCTCCCCGGTCGTCGGTGCCGTGCGCCTGCTCGCCGCGGCGGCCTTCGGGGCCGTCGTCTTCCAGGCCGCGCAGAGCCTCCAGGTGCCCGCCGGGCAGCCGGCGCTCGTCGGCGTGTGGGCGGCCGGGACCCTGCTCTACGGCTACGCCGTCGTCGGCGTCGCCCCCGTCGTGCTCGGCGTCGTGCTCGCCGCGGTCTGGACGGTCTGGGTCTCGGCCGACGCCGGTCGGACCGTCCTCGGGGTCACCCTCACCGTCGCGGCCGCGGCGCTCGCCGCCGTCGCCGTCGGCGTCCTCCACGCGCGCCTCGCCGACCGGGTGCCTGCCTGGCGTGCGCTGGGGGAGCCGTGGCGCGAGCTCGGCGCGGTGCTCGCCCTCGGCGCCCTGTTCTTCGCGGCCCTGCCGGTGGACGACAGCGGCGAGCGCACCGGTGGCGCCTTCTGGGTCGCGCTCGGCGTCGCCGTCGTCCTCGCCGCGGTCGCGGCCCTGCGGGCGGACCGGCTGGGCCGCGCCGAGGTCGCGCTCGCGGCCGCCACCCTCGCCGGCGTCGTCGTCCTCGGGCTGTGGCGGGTGTCGGCCGGGCTCGGCGGCGTCGCGGACCCAACGCCCTCGGACTGGGTGCGGGCGGTCGTCGCGGTCCTCGTCTACCTCGGCGTGACGAGCGGCTACGCGGTCCTCGGGGGGATGCGGGACGCCGAGCGGCTCACCTGGGCGGCCACCGCGGCCCTCGTGCTCTTCACGACCGTGCAGGCCTTCGCCGTCTTCGCGCCGGTGCTCTCGGGCGCCGTCCTCTTCCTCGCCGTGGGCGTCGTGCTCATCGGCACCGGCGTCGTCGCGGACCGCGGCCGCCGCCGGCTCGTGGCCGAGGGGCGGGAGGCGCGGTCATGACCGGGCGCACCGGACGCGTCGTCGCCGCGACGCTCGCGCAGCTCGTCCTCGTCGGCGTCGTCGCGTGGGCGCCCCTGTCCGCCAGGCTGACCGGCGAGGAGGTGCGCCTGCGCGTCGCGCCCGTCGACCCGTACGACCCCTTCCGTGGTGCGTACGCCGACCTCACCTACCCCGACCTCCCGGACTCCGCCGGGCGAGTCGGTGATCCGGGCTCGGGTGCGGTCGCCGACCGCGGGACGGCGTTCGTGCCCCTCACCCGCTCCGGGGACGTGTGGGTCGGAGGGCCCGTGCAGCGCGCCGCGCCCGATGACGGACTGTTCCTCCGGTGCGACGACGCAGGATGGCGGCTGGAGTGCGGCATCGAGAGCTGGTTCCTCCCGCAGGACGACGCGGCCGCCCTCGGGGCAGCCGTGCGCGACGGACGCGCCGTCGCGACGGTGCGTGTCGACGGCGGGGGCCACGCCGCGCTCGTCGACGTCTCGGCCACGCCCTGAGGCGGGCCCCTCCGGCCCGTGGGATCTCAGTGCTCGAACCACGCCGCCGGCGGTCGCGGGTCGGTGCCGGTGGATGCCGTGCCGGTCGCGGCCCAGGCGCCGAACCTCGCGGCACCCCACGTGCCGGGCTGCTCGACGTCCCCGACCTCGACGAGCGCCGCGAGGTCCTCGCGGGCGGCGACGACGGAGCGCATCCGGGCCCACCCACCGGCCACGACGATCCGCTCGACGGGCACGCCGGCGCGGGCCAGGGTGGCGAGGACCGCGCGGCCGCGGGCGGTGCCGCCGTCGAGGGCCGCCCGCCAGACGTGGGCCGGCGTGTGGTGGTCGGAGCCGAGGTGCACGACGACCTCGCGGTCCTCCATCCCGAAGCCGGAGACGCGGACGTCCGCCGTGTCGCCGGGGGCGAGCAGGAGGGCCGCGGCGTCGAGCGCCGAGCGGGCGGGGTCCTCGGTCGCGCCGAGGATGCGTTGGACCCGCTTGAGCACCAGCCCGGTCCGCGTCCCACCGATGAGCGCGGTGCTGCCGCGCACGACGTGCGGGTAGACGGAGATGCCCTCGTTCGACAGGCGGCCGACGACCTCCGGCTCGGGCACGTGGTCGGACGCGGCGAGCCACGCCTCTGCGGTGCCGAAGCTGTCGAGGGCCGATCCCGGTGTGCCGCAACCCGTCGCGGCCGCCGCGACCGCGTGGTCGTGCCCGGCCATCGTGAGGACGGCGCCGCGCAGGGGGACGACGGGGTGGTCCGCGCGCACGGTGCCGACCGGCTCGCCGGCGCCGACGGCGTCGGGCACGAGGGAGCCGTCGACCCCGAGGAGGTCCAGCGCCGGCCGCCACCGGCCCCCGGTGTGGACGTCGAGCAGGCCGGTCCGGCCGAGCAGCGAGCGCTCGGCGACGCGCCGGCCGCCGAGGCGGTGCAGCACGAGCTCAGGGGCGCCGAGCCACTGCAGCCCGCGCAGGTCGAGGCCCTCCTCGCGCAGCCAGAGCAGCTTGAAGAGGGTCGCGACGTGGCCGACCGGCAGCCCCGTGCGCTCGGGGAAGGCCCGGGCGAGGTGCTCGGGGAAGGCGGCCGCCTGGTCGTCGCCGCGCGGGTCGTGCCACGCCATGACGGGGGAGCGGGCGGCGCCGGACGCGTCGAGCAGGGTGCCGGCCTCGGCCATCGACGTGATGCCGACGGAGCGGACGGTCGTGCCGTGGGGCAGCCCGGCCACGACCTCGTCGAGCAGCCGCTCGACGGCCTCGACGACCGACTCCGGCGTGCGCTCGGCCCGTCCGTCGCCGGGCTCGCTCCACGCGGTGGCGACGGCGGCGCTGCCGACGACCGTCCCGGCGTCGTCGACCGCGGCGACCTTGGTCATCGTCGTCCCGAGGTCGATGCCGAGGTCGACGGCGTTCACGACGCACCCCCGGGCCGCAGTTCGCCGGACCCGCGGCGCACGAGCCGGGTCGGCAGGACGCTGTCCAGCGGCTCCGCCGACGGCTCGCGCAGCCGCCGTTCGAGGAGGTCGAACGCGGTGTCCGCCAAGGCATCCGGCTGCTGGTCGACGACCGTCGTCGGTGGCGTCATCAGCTCGGCGCCCGGGAGGTCGCCGAAGACGACGAGCGCGACGTCGCGCCGGTCGAGCCGCTGCTGGGCGGTGAGGACGGCGAGGCCGGTCATCGGGGTCGCGGCGAAGACGGCGGTCGGTGCGTCGGGGCCGGTGAGCATCGCGGTCACGAGGGGCAGCGCCTCGTCGGTCGTCCACGCGCGCGTCTCGACGAGGGCCGGGTCGACCTCGACCCCGGCCTCGTGGAGCGCCCGCTCGTACCCGCGATAACGGTCGGCGAGCGTCGCGAACTGCCCTGTGCGGCCGACGAACCCGATGCGGAGGTGGCCGTGGTCGAGGAGGTGGTGGACGGCCTCGTGGGCGCCCGGCTCGTCCGTGACCCGGACGGCGTCGGCACCCACCGACGCGTAGGGCCGGTCCACGACGACCACCGGCAGGTCGGACGGCAGGGCAGCCGCGACCGAGGCCGCGTCGCCGAACGGCGCGACGACCAGCCCCGCCACCCCGCGCCGCGCCAGCCGCTCGACCTGGGTGCGCAGCCGGTCCTCGTCGAGGCCGGTCGACGCGATGAGCACGTCCATCCCCACCGCCGTCGCGCGGGCCTCGACGACGGCCGCGAACCGGGCGAAGAAGGGGTCGGCGATGGAGTCGACGACGACACCGACCGTCGGCAGGCGCCCGCCACCGAGCCGCTGCGCCGCCGGGTCGGGCTGGTAGCCGAGCAGGTCGATCGCGCTGCGCACACGGGCGAGGGTGGCGGGGCGGACGTTGGGGGCGTCGTTGATGACGCGCGAGACGGTCTTGATGGACACCCCGGACTCGCGGGCGACGTCGTAGATGGTCGGCCGGCTCACGCGGGCACCGCCTCGGGCAGGGCCGCGAGGGCCGGGGCGACGAGCGCCGCGTCGAGCATCCCGCCGGACGGGTGCTGGACCGCGGCGGCGGCGACCGCCGTCCCGTGGCGGACGGCGTCGGTGTCGGACGCCCCGGACAGGAGGGCGTGGGCCGTGCCGGCGAGGAAGGAGTCGCCGGCGCCGATCGGGTTGGCGACGGGCACCCGGGTGGCGCCGAGCCACCACGCGCCGGCGGCCGTCACGAGGGCGGCGCCGTGCGAGCCGGCGGTGACGACGGCCCGGCGGGCGCCGCGCCCGTGGAGCTCGCGGGCGGCCGCGACGCAGCGGTCGACGAGGTCGTCGCCCGACTCCTCGACGGCCTCGTCGGCGCGACCGTGCAGGAGCGCCTCGGCCTCACCGACGTTGGGGCACACCAGGTCCGGCTCGAAGGGGAGCGCGGCGCCGAGCACCGCCGGGCCGCCGTCGACCCAGGCCTCGACCCCGCGGGAGTGGGCGAGCTCGACGACCCGTCCGTAGGTGTCGTCCGGCAGCCCAGGCGGCAGGGAGCCGGAGCAGGCCACGGCCGGAGCGCCGTCGAGGGCGGACGCGACGGCCGGCAGGAGGGCCTCGGGGTCCCACGCACCGGGGTCGGGACCGAGGCCGTTGACGACGGTCGCGCGACCCCCGTCCTCGAGGAAGATGAGCGAGAGCCGGCCCTGGCCGTCGTGGGGGACCGGGACGAAGGCGCAGCCCTCGGCGGCGAGGAGGGTGGCGAGGCGGTCGTCGTCGCGCGGGGCCAGGCCGAGCAGGCGGTGCTCGCGCCCGAGGACGCGCAGCGTGCGGCAGACGTTGACCCCCTTGCCGCCGGCCACGGTGACGGTGCGCGTGGACCGCGACACCGTGCCGGGGACCAGCGCACCGAGCCACGTCGTGACGTCGAGGCACGTGTTGGGGGTGACGACGAGCACGGAGGTCCTCCCGGGGCGACGGCGGTGTCTGGGTGCGCGAGGGGTCTTGTCGGAGCGCCTCGCTCCGCGTACGGTAGGGCGCTATGACAGCGCTGTCAACGCCTCGCGTCCCGACCCCCTCGACCATCGGCCTGCACCGCCGCCTCGCCCGCATCTGCGACGCCGCCGGCCACATCCGCACGATGGCCATCGACCACCCGCAGAACTACCTGCGCCTCTTCGACGCCGACCTCGACGCCGTGTCGTTCGAGGAGGTCGTCGAGTCCAAGCTCGACATGCTGCGGGTGCTCTCGCGGCACGCGACCTCGGTGCTCGTCGACCCGGTGTGGAGCTTCGGACAGTCCGTCGCCGCCGGCGTCGTGCCCGGTGACGTGGGCGTCATCAGCGGCATCGAGGACCTCTACTACCGGCCGGACAGCGCGGTCGGCTTCGACACCGGGCTGCACCTCAAGGAGGGCTGGGGGCCTCAGGTGCTCGCGACCCTCGGCGCCGACGCGGCCAAGCTCGTCGTCTTCCACCGCGAGGACCAGCCGGCCGACGTCGTCGAGCAGCAGCACGCCGTCGTGGCCGAGGCCGCCGCGCAGTGCCGGGCGCTGCAGATGCCGCTCGTCGTCGAGCCGCTGTGGTTCCCGACGGGCGAGGAGGACACGGCCGACCCGGCGGTGCAGCGCGTGCGCCGCAGCAGCGTCCTCGCGTCGGCGCGCTCCTTCCGCGAGGCCGGCGCCGACATCATGAAGGTCGAGTTCCCCGTGCTCGACCTCGACGACCTCGACGCCGCCCACGAGGCGTGCGCCGCGCTCGACGAGGCCGTCTCCGGGCCGTGGGTGCTGCTCTCGGCGGGCGTGACCTACGAGGGCTTCCGGACCCAGCTCGACGTCGCGGCCGACCACGGCTGCAGCGGCTTCATGGCCGGGCGCGCGATCTGGGGCGACGCCGTCGGCCGGATGGACGCCCCGGCGCGCGCCGCCGGCGCCGACCTGGCCGCCCGGCGCCTCGACGAGCTCGCCGAGGTCCTGGAGGGGCGGGGCGCACCGGCCTTCACCCCGGTCGACCCGGCCGAGGTCGCCGCGCTCGTCGGGCCGGACTGGTACCGGAGCGCCGTCACCGCCTGACGCCGAGCCGGCACCCGCGGCGACCCCGCACGTGCGGGCTCTTCGTGACTCCGGGACGGTGGCCGGGCGCGATAACCCCGAACGTGCGGGCTTTCCGCGAGCCCGGGCCGGACCCGGCAGCGATAAGCACGCACGTGCGGGCTTTCCGTGGTCGGGGATGGTGGCCGGGCGCGACAACCCGGCACGTGCGGGCCTTTCGTGACTCCGGGCCGGACCGGGCAGCGATGACCCCGCACGTGCGGGCTTTTCGTGACCACGGGCCGGACCCGGCAGCAATGACCGCGTACGTGCGGGCTTTTCGTGACCTCGGGCCGGACCGGGCAGCAATGACCCCGCACGTGCGGGCTGTCCGTGGTCCGGGATGGAGCCCGGGCGCGATGACCCGGCACGTGCGGGCTTTTCGTGACTTCGGGCCGGACCTGGCATCGATGACCGCGCACGTGCGGGGGTCCCGTGGTCCGGATCGGGCGGGGCGAGGCCTGCCGCGGGGACCGGGCGCGCGGTGGCACGATGTGCCCCATGAGCGACGACGCGGTCGACCGGGCCCAGCGGGCACTCGAGGAGGGCATCTCGCGCGACTTCAGCACCGCGATGTCCTACGGCGCCTACCTCGACCTCGACACGCTGCTGTCGGCGCAGCACCCGCGCAGCGAGCCGCCGCAGCACGACGAGCTGCTCTTCATCGTCCAGCACCAGGTCTCGGAGCTCTGGCTCAAGCTGCTCCTCCACGAGCTGCGTTCCGCCCGAGGCCTGCTCGCGGCCGACGAGCTGGGGCCCGCGCTCAAGCGGCTGGCGCGCGTCAAGCACGTCCAGCGGCAGCTCGTGGACATGTGGGACGTGCTCGCGACGCTCACGCCGAGCGAGTACGCGCAGATCCGTCCCTTCCTCGCGACGAGCTCGGGGTTCCAGAGCGACCAGTACCGGGCGGTCGAGTTCCTGCTCGGCAACAAGAACGCCGACATGGTCCGGGTGTTCGAGCACGACGCCCGGGCGCGGACCGCCCTCGAGCAGCTCCTCGACGAGCCGACGCTCTACGACGAGTTCCTCCGCCACCTCGCACGCCGCGGGTACGCCGTCCCCGACGCGGTGCTGGCGCGCGACGTGCGCGAGCCCTACCGGCTCGACCCCGACCTCGTGGCGGTCATCGCCGCCGTCTACGCCGCCCCGGACGAGCACTGGGGCGTGTACGAGACGTGCGAGGAGCTCGTCGACATCGAGGACCTGTTCCAGCAGTGGCGTTTCCGTCATCTCCAGGTCGTGACGCGCACGATCGGGCACAAGGTCGGCACCGGCGGCTCCAGCGGCGTCGACTTCCTGCGGCGTGCGCTCGACCTCACGTTCTTCCCCGAGCTCTACGAGGTGCGCACGCAGGTCGGCTGAGCGGCCGCTCCCTCACTAGGGTCGGGGGCATGCCGACCCGGGTCATCCACACCGCGCAGGCCCTCGTCGACGCCGTGATGGAGGTGCCCGCCCTCCCGCGCGGTGGCGGCAACGTCATGGCGACGTCCTACCGCCGCTACGCCGGTGGCGCCGTGACGATCCTGCTCGCCGCCGCCCGCGCCGGGGCGCACGCCGTCCACGCCGGGGCGGTCGGGACCGGCCCCAACGGCGACCTCGTGCGGGCCGCGCTCGCCGCCGACGGCGTGGAGGTCTCGGCGCCGCCGGTCGAGGGGTCGGACACCGGGGTGTGCGTCGTGCTCGTCGAGCCCAGCGCCGAGCGCAGCTTCGTGACGACGCAGGGCGCCGAGCGCGAGATCACCGCCGCGTCGCTCGCCACGAGCGCGCCGGCCCCCGGCGACTTCGTCTGCGTCAGCGGGTACTCGCTCGTCGGGCGCACGCGTGGCCCGCTCCTGGAGTGGCTCGGCACGCTCGAGGACCGGGTGCACGTGGTCCTCGACCCGGGGGCGGCCTTCGCCGACGTGCCGCCGGCCGTCCGCGACGCGATGCTCGCGCGGACCGACGTGTGGACCGGCAACGCCGAGGAGTCCGAGGCGCTGGCCGGGCTGCGCGGACTGCAGGAGGCGGCGCAGGTCGTGGCCGGCATCCTCGGGCCGGATGCCGTGACGGTCGTGCGGGACGGACCGCGGGGATGCCTCGTCCGGGCCGAGGGCCGGGTCGACGAGCTGCCCGGCCACCCGCAGCGGCCCGTCGACACCAACGGCGCCGGCGACACCCACACCGGGGTGCTGCTGGCGGAGCGCGCGGCCGGGCTGTCCTGGCCGGACGCGGCGGTCCGGGCCAACGCCGCGGCTGCGCTCAAGGTCACGCGGCGCGGCCCGGACACGGCCCCGACGCGCGCCGAGGTCGACGCCTTCCTCGCCGGCTGAGCCGGGCGCTCAGCGCATCCGGTCGAGGTCCGTGCGGCAGCGGCGCTCGAAGCCGTCGAGCTCGGCGAGGGCGGCCTCCAGGTCGCGCCGGCGCTGCTCGAGGTCGGCCCGGCGCTCGTCGATCTGCGCGAGGACGTACTCGAGCTGGCTGCGGCGGCCGCGGGGCGCGTCGTAGAGGTCGATGATCGTGCGGATCTCCTCGAGCGGGAACCCGAGGCGCTTGCCGCGCAGGACGAGGCCGAGCCGCGTGCGGTCGCGGCGGTGGTAGACGCGGGTCGTGCCGCGGCGCTCGGGGGAGATGAGCCCGAGGTCCTCGTAGTGGCGCACGGTGCGGTGGGTGACGCCGAACTCGTCGGCGACCTCGGCGATGCTCCACGTGGGGGAGTCGCCGCCGGGATCGTCCGCGTCCGGCAGGACGCCCGTCGTGCCGGAGGAGGTGCGCTGGCTTGTCACGGGGGCGAGTATTGCTTTACGTTGACGTCAACGTCAAGAACGTGACCACCGCCGGCCGCCGTGACCCGGGGCCGTGCACCTCGAGCGCGAAGGGGCGCCCATGTACGAGCTCAGCAAGGACCACGAGGACTTCCGGGCGGTCGTCCGCGAGTTCGCGACCGACGCCGTCGAGCCGCACGTGGCCCAGTGGGACCGCGACCACCACTTCCCGGCCGACCTCGTGCCGCGGATGGGCGACCTCGGCCTCTTCGGGCTCGTCGTCCCCGAGGCCTTCGGCGGCTCGCTCGAGGACGCCGACGGGGGAGCGTTCACGAGCCTGTGCATCGCCATCGAGGAGCTCGGCCGTGTCGACCAGTCGATCGGCATCACGCTCTCGGCCGGGGTGGGCCTGGGCATCAACCCGATCCTCACCTACGGCAGCGAGGAGCAGAAGGAGCGCTTCCTGCCCGACCTCGTCGCCGGGCGCGCGCTCGCCGGCTTCGGCCTCACCGAGCCCGACGCCGGGTCGGACGCCGGCGCCACCCGTACCAAGGCCGTGCTCGACGGCGGCGACTGGGTGGTCGACGGGTCGAAGGCGTTCATCACGAACTCCGGCACCGACATCACGTCGGTCGTCACCGTGACGGCGCGCACCGGCACGCTGGACAACGGCCGTCCCGAGATCAGCGCCATCATGATCCCTTCCGGCACAGCCGGATTCACCGTCGAGCCGGCATACCACAAGATGGGGTGGAACATCTCGGACACCCACGGGCTGTCGTTCGCCGGCTGCCGCGTGCCCGAGGAGAACCTCCTGGGCGAGCGCGGCCGCGGCTTCCACCAGTTCCTCAAGACCCTCGACGACGGGCGCATCGCGATCAGCGCGCTCGCGCTCGGGCTCATCACCCGGATGCGCGAGGAGGCCGCGGCCTACGCCAAGACGCGCACCGCCTTCGGCCGCCCGATCGGCGTCAACCAGGGCGTCGCCTTCCCCGTCGCGGACCTCGCCGTCATGGAGGACGCCGCCCGACTGCTCACCTACCGGGCCGCGTGGCTCAAGGACGAGCACGAGGCCGGCCGGCGCTCGGTCGAGGAGGTCAAGCAGGCCGCCGCGAAGGCGAAGCTCTACACCTCCGAGGCCGCGGTCACCGCGACGCGCATCGCGACGCAGGTCTTCGGTGGCAACGGCTTCATGGAGGAGTACCCGGTGGCGCGCTTCTACCGCGACGCGAAGATCCTCGAGATCGGCGAGGGCACCTCGGAGGTCCAGCGGATGGTCCTCGCGAAGGGCCTCGGCCTCCCGGCATGAGCGACACCGCAGCCCCCGCGCCCGGGTCCGACCCGCGGGTCGCCGACGTCCGCGCCCGCCTCGAGGCGGCGCACGCGGCGTCGGCCGCCCCGCTCGAGAAGGCCGCGGCCAAGCTCGCGAGCCAGGGCAAGCTCTACGTCCGCGACCGCATCGCGCTGCTGCTCGACGAGGGGTCCTTCGTCGAGGACGGCCGCTACGCCAACTCCCGGGCCGCCGGGCTGCCGGCCGACGGCGTCGTCACCGGGCGCGGCACGGTCGACGACCGGCCCGTCGTCGTCATCGCCAACGACCCCACGGTCAAGGCCGGCTCGTGGGGCGCGCGGACCGTCGAGAAGATCGTCCGCGCCACCGAGACCGCGCTGCGCGAGGAGCTGCCGGTCTTCTGGCTCGTCGACTCCGCCGGGGCGCGGATCACCGACCAGGTCGAGATGTTCCCGGGCCGTCGGGGTGCGGGTCGCATCTTCCACAACCAGGTCGCGCTCTCGGGCCGGGTCCCGCAGATCTGCTGCCTCTTCGGCCCCTCGGCCGCGGGCGGCGCGTACATCCCGAGCTTCTGCGACGTCATCATCATGGTCGAGGGCAACGCGTCGATGTACCTCGGCAGCCCGCGGATGGCCGAGATGGTCGTCGGCGAGAAGGTCTCGCTCGAGGAGATGGGCGGCGCGCGGATGCACTGCACCGTCTCGGGCGTCGGCGACCTGCTGGCCTCCGACGACACCGAGGCCATCGAGCTCGCGCGCCTGTACTTCTCGTACGTGCCGGACTCGTGGCGCGTCTCCCCGCCGAGCTACCACGCCGAGGAGCCGACCGCGCCGCTGACGCGGGCCAGCGTGCCCGAGCGCGAGAGCCAGCCGTTCGACGTCCACGAGCTGATCGACGGACTCGTCGACGACGACAGCTTCTTCGAGGTCAAGCCGCTCTTCGCCCCCGAGCTCGTCGTCGGCTTCGGCCGGATGAACGGCGAGAGCGTCGGCGTCGTCGCGAACAACTCGGCCGTCAAGGGCGGGGTGCTGTTCACCGACTCCGCCGACAAGGCCGCCCGGTTCATCTGGCTCTGCGACGCGTTCTCGATCCCGCTCGTCTACCTCGCCGACGTCCCCGGCTTCATGATCGGCTCCGAGGTCGAGCGCGGCGGCATCATCCGCCACGGCGCGAAGATGGTCTCGGCCGTCGCCTCCGCCACGGTGCCGCAGTTCTGCGTCGTCGTCCGGAAGGCCTACGGCGCAGGGCTGTACGCGATGGGCGGCCCCGGGTTCGGCCCGGACGCCACGATCGCGCTGCCCACGGCGCGGATCGCCGTCATGGGTCCCGAGGCCGCGGTCAACGCGGTGTACGCCAACAAGATCGCCGAGGTCGAGGCGTCCGAGGGCGTGGAGGCCCGCGACGCGTTCGTCGAGGCGCGACGGGCCGAGTACCTCGAGGACGTCGACCTCGAGCGGCTGGCCGCCGACCTCGTCGTCGACCAGGTCGTCGAGGCCGACGAGCTGCGCGCGGAGCTGCTGCACCGGCTGCGCTACGCCGCCCGGCGCGACCGGCACTTCTCGACCAGGCGCCGGGACGTCCCGCCGGTCTGACCCGGACGGGCCGGGTGACCGCTGGGCCAGCCACCGGTCGAGCGAACAGGACACGCCGCGTGGACCTCGGTCCGGACGGCGTGTCCTGTTCGCTCGACGGGGTGCTCGCGGGGGTGCTCCGGGGTCGGGTCAGCCGCCGGCGATCTCGCGGAGCGCCGCGAGGTGGCCCTCGTAGGCCGTGCGGCCGGGGCGGGTCAGCGAGAGCCAGGTGCGAGGACGCTTGCCGACGTACCCCTTGCGGACCTTGACGTAGCCGGCCTGCTCCAGCGTCGAGACCTGCTTGGAGAGGACGGAGTCCGAGACCTCGACCTCGTCGCGGACGAGGGCGAACTCGGCCTCGTCGACGCCGGCGAGCGTCGCGACGATGCTGAACCGGACCGGGGCGTGGATGACGTCGTCGAGCCGGTGCCGGGCGTGCGCCGGGCGGGTCGCGCCGTCGGTGCTCACCGCTGGTCCCCGCGGCGGATACGCAGCCCGGCGAGCACCATCGGCGCGGCGACGAGGAGCCCGGCGAGCACGAGCAGGCCGATGTTCTCGGTCTGCGGCAGGCCGGCCCGCTCCTGCTGCATCTCGCGGACGTTGAAGACCATGACCGCGGCGAGGAAGAGGACCATCGTGGTGCCGAGCCCGACCCAGCTGGTGCGGCGGGCGTGCCGCGGCCAGGCCCGGGCGCCGCGGGTCTGCCACGTGGTGAGCGCCACCAGCGCGAGGGCGTAGAAGGCGATGACCACCGACTCGTAGCGCGTGTCCTCCGAGATGCGCGAGACGGCGAGGAAGACGCCGATGAGGAGGCCGAAGGCAGCGGTGGCCAGGGCGTGCACGCGGCGCTCGGCGTCGCGGCGGCCGGTGGCGGCCTCGGCGTGGGCCAGCTGCTCGCGGGCCTGCTGGGGCGTGATGTCGTTCATCGTGGGTCCCTCCCGAGTGGTGTCGTTCATGGGACCACCGTACGAAAGTACTTTCCGCTCTGTCAAGTACTTGCCCGCGCTGACGCGCCCGCTTCCGGCGAGGGCGAGGACCGGGCTGCACCGCAGTAAGCGTCGCTGGTGCGACGGGTACTGCGGTGTAGCCCGCGACGACGCGACGACGCGACGACGTGACGACACGACGACGCGACGACGCGAGGGGAGCGAGAGAGGGGGGAGGTGGCGGGGAGGCGTCAGCGGGTGCGCAGGTCGTGCCAGGCGAGGCCGAGCTCGCCGACGAGCTCGCGCAGCAGCGGCAGCGAGACGCCGACGACGGTGCCGGGGTCGCCCTCGATGCCGGCGACGTACGGGCCACCGAGGCCGTCGAGGGTGAACGCGCCGGCGACGCGCAGCGGCTCGCCGGTCGCGACGTAGTCGTCGATCTCCTCGTCGGAGAGGTCGGCGAAGTGCACGGTCGTCGTGGCGGTGCCGCCGAGCTGGCCGCCGGTGCCGCCGTCGCCGGGGTCGCGCAGGTCGACGAGCCAGTGGCCGGTGTGCAGCACGCCGGAGCGGCCGCGCATCCGGCGCCACCGGGCGACGGCCTCCTCGGCGTCGGCGGGCTTGCCGTGGATCTCGCCGTCGAGCTCGAGCATCGAGTCGCACCCGAGGACGAGCTCGACCTGGAGGTCCTCGCCCGAGTCCTCGAGGGTCGCGACGACGTCCTCGGCCTTGGCGCGGGCGAGCAGCAGGGTGACGTCCTCGGCGGCGAGGGTGCCGTGCTCCTCCTCGGCCGCGGCGACGGCAGCGGGCTCGTCGACGTCGGACACCCGGACGACGGGCTCGACGCCCGCCGAGCGCAGGGTCGCGAGGCGGGCGGGACTGGCGGAGGCGAGGACGAGGGTGACGTCTGGCATGGCGCACACGCTAGACGGCGCCCGCCGGCCTCAGCCCAGCACCTCGTCGACGAAGCACCAGCGCCACGCCTCGCCGGGCTCGATCGAGCGCATGACGGGGTGCCCCGAGGTGTGGAAGTGCCGGCTCGCGTGCTGTCCGACGGAGGAGTCGCAGCAGCCGACGTGGCCGCACTCGGTGCACGAGCGCAGGTGCACCCAGGTGAGGCCCTCGGCGCGGCACTCCGGGCATCCCTCGGTGTCGGACGGCGGATGGGGGGCGCTGTCGTCGGCGAGGTGCTCGCACGCACCGGCGACCCGGTCCGGCGGGCGCAGCTCGGAGGCGCGCACCCCGGCGGTGCGGGTGGCGTTCCACCCGAGGGCGGTCTCCTCGGCGTCGAGCTGGCCGAGGACGCTCGTGAGCACCGCGTGGTCGACCTCGCCGTTCCCGCGGATGCGCAGCAGCTCCTCGCGCTCGGCGCGGATCATCTCGGCCCGCAGCCGGGCCCGGGCCTCGGCGGGGCTCTCGCGGTCGGTGGGGCCGAGCGTGCCGAGCCGTTCCCAGCTGCGGTTGACCCGGTCGGCGGCCTGCTGGCGGATGACCTCGAGCACGTCCTGGTCGATGTCCGGGTCGGCCTCGAGGTGGCGCAGCCCGGCGCCGGTCGTCGCCCCGAGGACGGTCGCCTCCTGGAGCGCGTCCTCGCGCGGGTCGGGGCCGCGGACGTCGAGGGCGCGGGCCAGCGCCGGCAGGGTCGTGCCCTGGAGGACGAGGGTGCCGACGGTGACGACGAGCGCGATGAGCACGAGCTCGGGGCGCATCGGCGTCTCCTCGGGGAGGGTCAGCGCGGCCGCGAGCGTGACGACGCCCCGCATCCCGGCCCAGCCGCTGACGAGCGACCACCCGAGGACCTGGCGGCGGTCGGCCCGCCCGCGCAGCACCTGGACGGCGGCCTGCCCGAGCAGCCACAGCGGCCGCAGCAGCAGCACGGTGACGAGCACGGCGCCCGCGACGGCCAGCGTGCGGCCGGTGCCGAGCTCGCCGGTGCGCGTGTCGCGGATGAGCGTCCAGACCTGCAGGCCGATGAGGAGGAACACCGCGTTCTCGAGGACGAAGGTCACGCTGCCCCAGTTGATGCGTTCCGCGAGGCGCGAGGGGGCGGACTGGAGGATCGGCGCCCGGTACGCCAGCAGCAGGCCGGCGGTGACGACGGCGAGCACCCCGGACGCGCCCACGGCCTCGGCGGGCGCGTAGGCCACGAAGGGCGCGATGAAGGACAGGGCGGTGTCGGCCGCGACCTCGGTCAGCCGGCGGCGCAGCCAGCCGATGACGACGAACGCGACGACCCCGACGGCCACGCCGCCGACCGCCGCGACGAGCAGGTCGAGGGTGACCGTCGCGAACGTGACCTGCGTGATCTCCGCGCCGTGCGCGGCGAGGCCGGCCGCCGCGAGCGCGGTGCGCAGCGTGACGAGGGCGGTCGCGTCGTTGAGCAGCGACTCGCCCTCGAGGATCGTCGTGATCTTGCGCGGCAGGCCGATCCGGCGGGCGACGGCGGTGGCCGCGACGGCGTCCGGCGGGGCGACGATCGCCCCGAGGGCCAGGGCCAGCGCGAACGAGACGCCCGGCAGCAGGGCCCACACGACGAGCGCGACCCCGAAGGCCGTGAAGAGCACGAGGCCGACCGACAGGCTGAGGATCTTCGAGCGGAAGGTCCGGATGTCGACGAGCGAGCTCGACAGCGCGGCCGAGTACAGCAACGGCGGCAGCAGCCCGAAGAGCGCGACCTCGGGGGAGAGGCGGATCTCGGGGACCTGGGGGACGGCGGACAGCACGGCGCCCACGACGAGCAGCGCGATCGGCGCCGGGACCCGGAGGGGCGCGGCGAGACGGCTGACGACGATGACGACGAGGATGATGGCGACGACGAGCGCGGCGGGCTCCACGGCGGTCATCCTCTCGCGTCGCGACGCCGGAGGGGAGGGCGGGGGCCCACGGGCTCACGGGTCGGGACGCGGGGCGTCAGCGGGGGACGGCCTCCTCGAGGGCCCCGGTCAGGTAGTGCTGCAGCACGGGTCCGACGGCGGCCGCGAGCCGGTCGGGGTCCTCGTCGGGGATGCCCGGCAGCGACAGGACGTACCGCGAGAAGATGTAGCCGACGAGCTGGCTGCCGATGAGCGAGGCCCGCAGCTCGGGCTCGTCCTCGCCGAGGAGGCGGGCCAGCGGGGTGAGCATCCGCTCGGACAGCACGTCACGGACGAGCAGCGCGGCGTCGTCCTCCGAGGCGGCGGCGCGCACGAGGCCGGTCATCGACTGACGGGTGCCGGGGTCGTCGAACATCCGCACGACGACCTGGGCGAGGCGGTACCCGGCGCGGTCGGGTCCCTCGGACAGGACGGCACCGGCGAGCTGGTCGGGGTCGAACGGGAAGTCGACGACGGCGACGAAGAGGTTCTGCTTGGTGCCGAAGTAGTGGGTGACCAGCCGCGTGTCGACGTCGGCCTCGCGGGCGATGGCCCGCAGCGTCGTCCCCGGGTACCCGTGCTCGCCGAAGAGGTGCGTGGCGGCCGCGAGGATGTCCTCGCGGGTGGTGCTGCCCGCGGGGCGTCTCCCTCGTGATCTCGGCATCGGCCCTCCTCCGTGTCCGGGTGTCCCACGGTGGATGGCGAGGACACGACCCGGCCGTCGGCCCCACCCCCCGGTGGTCGACCAGCGTAGGGGACGCGGGGGCACCGGTGTCCACCCCTGGGGCCGCCCGGTTTCGGGGCACGGCCCCCGGGGGCGGCGTCAGGCGCCGACGACGGCGGTGCGCAGGACGTCGAGCCCGACCGACCCGACGTCGAGGGCGCGGCGGTGGAAGTCCTTGAGCGAGAACGCGTCCCCTTCGCGGGCGGCGACCTCGTCGCGCATCTGGAGCCACAGGCGCTCGCCGACCTTGTAGCTCGGGGCCTGGCCCGGCCAGCCGAGGTAGCGGTCGAGCTCGAAGCGCAGCGACGCCTCGTCGTTCCGGGCGTGGCGGCTGAGCATCGTCCAGGCCTTCTCGTACGTCCAGGCGCCGCCGCCGACCTCGGCCGGGGCGTCGAAGCCGCAGTGCACCCCGATGTCGATGACGACCCGGACCGCCCGCAGCGACTGGGCGTCGAGCATCCCGAGGTACATCCCCGGGTCCTCGAGGTACCCGAGCTCGGCCATGAGGCGCTCGGCGTACAGGGCCCAGCCCTCGCCGTGGCCGCTGACCCAGCACATCATCCGGCGCCACTTGTTGAGCAGCTCGCGGCGGTACACCGTCTGCGCGACCTGGAGGTGGTGCCCCGGGACGCCCTCGTGGTAGACGGTCGTCAGCTCCTTCCAGGTGCCGAACTCGGTGACGCCCTTCGGCACCGACCACCACATCCGGCCGGGGCGCGCGAAGTCGTCGCTCGGGCCGGTGTAGTAGATGCCGCCGGTCTGCGTCGGGGCGATGCGGCACTCGATGGTGCGCACCGGCTCCGGGATGTCGAAGTGCGTGCCGGCCAGGGCCCCGATCGCCTCGTCGGCGCGCACCTGCATCCACGCCTGGAGCGCGTCCGTGCCGTGCAGGCGGTAGGTCTCGTCACGGTCGAGGTGCGCGACCGCGTCGTCGACGGTCCCGCCGGGGACGATGCGGCGCGCCGTGCGCTCCATGTCGGCGGTGATGCGGGCGAGCTCCTCCTGGCCCCAGGCGTAGGTCTCCTCGAGGTCGACGCTCGCCCCGAGGAAGGAGCGCGAGGCGAGGGCGTAGCGGTCGCGGCCCGCGGCGTCGGACTCGGGGGCGCGGTCGAGCAGGTACGTCGCGAGGTCCTCGCCGGCGCGACGGTAGGCGGCGGCCGCCCCCTCGACGGCGCGGCGCAGGTCGGCGGCGACGGCGTCGTCGAGCGGCTGGTCCCCGACCCGGGCGCTCGCGAGGAAGGTCGCGAAGTAGCCGTCCGGTGCCACGAGGTCCTCGCACTGGCGGATGCACGCCTCGACCTGGCGGCGCGGCGTCACGAGGCCGCGGTCGGCCGACTCGCGCAGCGTCCCGGTGTACTGCTCGAGCGCGCGCGGGACCTGGGCGACGCGGGCGGCCATCGTGGCCCAGTCGTCGCGGGTGTCGGTCGCCATGAGGTCGAGGACGTCGCGCACGCCCTGCAGCGGCGAGGCGATGACGTCGAGCTGCATCCGGTCCAGGCCCGCCTCGTGCGTCTCGAGCGCGAGGCCGAGGCGCTCGCGCATCGCGGCGACGGTGACCCGGTCGACGTCGTCGACGGGCTCGGTAACCTCCAGCCGGGCGAGGGTGGAGCGGGCGAGGTCGGCGTGCGCCGCGTAGCCCTCCGGGGAGAGGTCGTCGAGCTCGTGCTCGTGCCCGGGGACGCCGAGGTAGGTGGCCTCCATCGGGCTGAGGGCGACGGCGGCGTCGAAGTGCGCGTCGGCGACGGCGTCGACGGCGGTGGGGGTGCGGACGGTGGTGGGCTCGCTCACCCGCGGGACGCTACCCGAGGCGACCGGCTCCGGCCCCTCGGTTTCCCGGCCTAGGCTCGGGGCCGTGACAGCACGCATCCGCTCGGTCAACGTCGGCGCCTCCCGGGACGGCGTGGGGAGCCGGGGCCGGGCCAGCGCCATCGACAAGCAGCCGGTCGCCTCGGTCGAGGTTCGCGACCCCGGGCCGAAGCGCGGCGGGCTGGGTAGCGGTGTCGTCGGCGACGACGTCGTGTCGCGCCGGCACCACGGCGGGTCCTCGCAGGCGGTCTACGCGGTGGCCCGCGAGGAGCTCGACCACTGGGGCGGCGTGCTCGAGCGCGTGCTGCCCGACGGGCAGTTCGGCGAGAACCTCACGACGCAGGGTCTCGACGTCGACGGCGCGGTCGTCGGGGAGCGCTGGCGGGTCGGGTCGGCGCTGCTCGAGGTGACCGGGCCGCGCATCCCGTGCGCCACGTTCGGGGCGTGGATGGGCGAGCGCGGCTGGGTGCGGCGCTTCACCGAGCGCGGCCGGACCGGTGCCTACCTCGCGGTGGTCGAGCCGGGGACGGTGTCGACCGGCGACGTCGTCGAGGTGCTCGAGCGGCCGGCGCACGGCATCGTCGTCCCGCGGGTGTTCCGGGCGCTGTGCGGCGACCTCGAGGCCGCCGACGAGGTGCTCGGGGCGCGGGTGCTCGACGCGCAGCACCACGCCGAGCTCGAGCGCTCGGTCGCCCGCCGCACCCCCTGACGCACTGCCCGTCCTCCGCGGACGTCGGTGACGGCGGCATGTGCATCAATCGTCGAAAGTGTCGATCGGTGCACGCCCGCCTCCTCCCGGGTGGGCAGAAATCGTCGAAAGTGTCGATTGGTGCACGCCCGCCTCGCCCTGGGCGTGCATCAATCGTCGAAAGTGTCGATCGGTGCACGCCCGCCTCCTCCCGGGTGGGCAGAAATCGTCGAAAGTGTCGATCGGTGCACGGCGACCCACCCGGCAGCGGTCACGCGGCGATCCGCGCGACGCGGAAGTACTGGCGCCAGGCGTCGTCAGGCCGTGGGGGGACGGGGACGCCGAGGGCTCTCAGCTCGGAGTGCAGCCGGTCGACGAGGTCCTCGGTAGCGGAGAACAGCTCGTCCGGGGTGACGACGACGAACGTCCAGCGTTCCTGCGCGGCCAGGCCCTCACGCCGGGACGAGTCCCGCACCCGCTGGGCCGGCTCCTCGTGCCAGCGCCCGTCGTACTCGATCGCGGCCCGCTGCTCCTCGTACGCGAGCTCGATGCGGTAGCGGATCGAGCCGTCGTCGCGGTACACCGTGACGTTGATCCGAGGCTCCGGCAGCCCCGAGAGCACCATGAGCAGCCGCAACGTCGTCTCGGGCGACGAGTCCACCCCGTCACGGACGAGGCGGGCGGCCTCGATGGCCTCGGCGCGGTGCTGCCCCACCCATCCTTCGGCGGAGGCGCAGAGATCATGCGGCGTGATGTGCCCGCGGCGGACGAGGCTGTCCCCGAGCGCCACGAGGTCGACCAGCCCCAGGAACGCAGCGAGGAGGCAGAACGTGGCGGCGGGTGTCGTCACGGGAAGGCCGTGGCGTCGGGCGGTGGCCAGTCGATGGATGTAGCAGTGGGGCTTGACGCCGCGCAGCCGCCAGCGGACGCGCCGTGAGAACGACACGTGGACGGAGTCGTTCTCCGGCACGCGTCCACCCCAGAGTCGCGCGGCCGTCCAGTGGCTCAGGACAGCCCCGTCGGGCGCGACGAGGAGGGCCGCTCGGGAGCGGACGACCACGGTGTCCGGGACCCGCGCGTCGATGAACACCGCGCGCACGACCGGCCGATAGCGCCCACCGTGGAGAGCTCGTCGTGAGATGCCCATGGCGGCGGCGTCCGTCGCGAGGAACGGGCTCCGGGGGTCATCGGCGTCCATCGGCCGAGCCTGTCATCCGGCGGAGCGCGAAAACGGTCGTCCACAGGCCGGATCGCTCGCCCGACGGCAGCGGTGTGCATCAATCGACACTTTCGTCAGTTTGTGCACGGTCCGGGGGTCGGGGGGTGTGCATCAATCGACACATTCGTCAGTTCGGGCACGCCGCTTGCCGTGGGTCCCGCACGTTCGCGAGGGGGCGGGTGGGTCAGCGGCGGAAGGCCGTGTGCCAGGCGCCGGGGCCGTGGCCGACCGGCCGGCGCACGGCGGCGTCGTGCGCGGCCCAGGTCGAGGTGCGCCCGGTCGGCGCCGGCTGCTCGCCCGCGCCGGCCGCCGCGAGCACGGCGACGACCGCCGCGACGTCCTCGGCGGTCGCGGGGCCGTGGACGACGATCGCCGGCGGCGCGTCGGCGGCCTGCGCGGTCTCGGGGCTCGAGGGGGAGGCAGCCATCACAGGGGGATGTTCCCGTGCTTCTTCGGCGGCAGCGTCTCGCGCTTGGTGCGCAGCGCCCGCAGCGCCTTCGTGACGTTCATCCGCGTGTTCGACGGGGTGATGACGGTGTCGACGTACCCGCGCTCGGCGGCGACGTAGGGGTTGGCCAGCGCGTCCTCGTACTGCTTGATGAACGTGGCGCGCGCCTCCTCGACCGACTCGCCCTTCTCGGCGGCCTTCGCGAGCTCCTTGCGGTAGAGGATGTTCACCGCGCCCTGCGCGCCCATGACGGCGATCTGCGCGGTCGGCCACGCGAGGTTGATGTCGGCCCCGAGGTGCTTGGACCCCATGACGTCGTACGCGCCGCCGTACGCCTTGCGGGTGATGACGGTGACGAGCGGGACGGTGGCCTCGGCGTAGGCGTAGATGAGCTTGGCGCCGCGGCGGATGATGCCGTCCCACTCCTGGTCGGTGCCGGGGAGGAAGCCGGGCACGTCGACGAGGGTCAGCACGGGCACGTTGAAGGCGTCGCAGGTGCGCACGAAGCGCGCGGCCTTCTCGGAGGCGTCGATGTCGAGGGTGCCGGCGAACTGCATCGGGTTGTTCGCGACGACACCGACCGAGCGGCCCTCGACCCGGCCGAACCCGGTGATGATGTTCGGCGCGAACAGCGGTGAGACCTCGAGGAACTCGCCGTCGTCGAGGATCTTCTCGATGACCTGGTGCATGTCGTAGGGGACGTTCGGGCTGTCCGGGACGATCGTGTCGAGGAAGCGGTCGTCGTCGGTGACCTCGAGGTCGAGCTCGTCGCCGAAGACCGGCGGGTCCTCCATGTTGTTGCTCGGCAGGTACGACAGGAGCGCCTTGACGTACTCGACGGCGTCCTCCTCGTCGGTGCCCATGTAGTGCGCCACACCGGACTTCGTGTTGTGGGTGCGCGCGCCGCCGAGCTCCTCGAAGCCGACGTCCTCGCCGGTGACGGTCTTGATGACGTCGGGGCCGGTGATGAACATGTGCGAGGTCTGGTCGACCATCACGGTGAAGTCGGTGACCGCGGGGGAGTAGACGGCCCCGCCGGCGCACGGGCCCATGACGAGCGAGATCTGCGGGACGACCCCCGACGCGTGGACGTTGCGGCGGAAGATCTCGCCGTACAGGCCGAGGGAGACGACGCCCTCCTGGATGCGCGCGCCGCCCGAGTCGTTGAGCCCGACCACGGGGCAGCCGACCTTCATCGCGAAGTCCATGACCTTGCAGATCTTCTCGCCGAAGACCTCGCCGAGCGAGCCGCCGAACACCGTGAAGTCCTGCGCGAAGACCGCGACCGTGCGGCCGTCGACCGTGCCGTAGCCGGTGACGACGCCGTCGCCGTAGGGCCGGTTCCTGTCCTGGCCGAAGGAGACCGAGCGGTGGCGCGCGTACTTGTCCATCTCGACGAACGAACCCTCGTCGAGGAGCATCTCGAGGCGCTCGCGGGCGGTCTTCTTGCCGCGCGCGTGCTGCTTCTCGACCGCGCGCTCGGACCCCGCACCCGCGACCTCGGCGACCCGCCGCTTGAGGTCGGCCAGCTTCCCCGCGGTCGTCGTGGTGTCGATGTCGGTCGGGACGTCAGTACCGCCCATGGAGTGGTGGTCGCTCTTCGACATGACCCGAGCCTAGCCTTGGCGCCGTGAGCGAGAACCCCCTGAACGCGGCGCTGGACGCGGCGTCCGTCACACCCGGCGACCCGTGGCTGCCCGTCGAGGTCCGCGAGCGCGTCGGGTCGACGAACGACGAGGTCCGGGCCGACCCCCGGCCGTGGCGCGTGCTCGTCGCCGAGGTGCAGGAGAGCGGCCGCGGACGGCTCGGCCGGGCCTGGACGACGACCCCGGGCACGGCGCTCGCGGTGTCGGTCTGCGTCCCCGTGCCCGTGTCGGGCGCCGGATGGGTGCCGCTGCTCGCCGGGCTCGCGCTGCACCGCGCCGTCGCCGAGGTGGCCGGGGTCACGACGAGCCTCAAGTGGCCCAACGACGTCCTCGTCCCCGGCGACGACGACCGCAAGCTCGCCGGTCTCCTCTGCGAGTGGGTGCCGCCGGCCGGCGTCGTCGTCGGCTGCGGCGTCAACGTCGACACGGCCCGCGAGGAGCTGCCGCTCGACACCGCGACCTCCCTGCGTGCCGCCGGGGCGCCCGGGGTCGACCGTGCCGCCCTGCTCACCGCCTACCTGCGCCACCTCGCCGCCGTGCTGCGCGAGGACACCGGGCCCGCCGGCGCCTCCGTCGCCGCCTACCGCGACGCGTGCGGCACCGTCGGGCGCGACGTCGAGGTCCACCAGCCGGACGGGGCGGTCCGGCGGGGCAGGGCGACAGGCGTCGACGCGGAGGGCAGACTGGCCGTGCGCACCGAGGCCGGGACGACCACCGTCTCGGCCGGCGACGTCGTCCACGTCCGGTCGCGCTGACCGAGGGAGGTGGGATGACGCACGAGCCGCCGGGGGAGGAGACCGTCCTCCCCGTCCCGCCGCCGGAGCCGGCCGCCGACGACCTCGCCGAGCGCGTCGAGCGCTCGCTGCTCGGCCGGTCCGCGTCGATGGCCCGGGCCGAGGTCAGCGCCGCCGCCGGGGTCGACCCCGCGGAGGCGCGCCGCTTCTGGCACGCGATGGGCTTCCAGGTCGTCGAGGACGACGAGGCGATGTTCACCGAGGCCGACCGGGCCGCGCTGCGCCGGGTCAGCGACCTCGTCCAGAGCGGGGCCGTCAGCGAGGAGCTCGCGCTCGGGATGACCCGCGCCTTCGCGCGCACCGCCGACCGGCTCGCGGTGTGGCAGACCCAGCTCGTCGCCGAGTCGTTCACCCCCGAGGTGTCGGACCAGCTGGAGGGCAAGGACACCCGCTCGGTCCCCGAGCCGCGCATCGCCGCCGACGCGGCGAACCTGCTCTCGCGCACCATCGACGACATCGAGCCGCTGCTCGTCTACGTCTGGCGCCGGCACCTGACCAACGCCATCCAGCGCATGCTCGCCGACGCCGACCCCGCGGTGCGCTCCGACCCCTCGGCGCCCGTGCGGGCCGTCGGGTTCGCCGACCTCGTGTCGTTCACGTCCTTCGTGCGCCGGATGAGCGAGCGACAGCTGGCCCGCCTCGTGCAGCACTTCGAGCTGCTGGCCAGCGACGTCGTCGCCGAGCACGGCGGGCGCGTCATCAAGACCGTGGGCGACGAGGTCCTGTTCGTGCACACCGACATCGCCGCCGCCTCCGCCATCGCCCTCGACCTCGTCGACGCGATGGCCGGTGACGAGCTGCTGCCCCCGGTGCGGGTCGGGATGGCCCACGGCCGGGTCGTGTCGCGGCTCGGCGACGTCTTCGGGGTGACGGTCAACAAGGCGAGCCGGATCACCGCGGTCACGCCGTCCGGGACGGTGTTCGTCGACGAGGACATGGCCCGTGCGCTGGGCTCCGTGTCGGGCTTCACCGCCGTCGAGCGGCGGCGGCGGATGCTGCGCGGCATCGGCGTCGTGACCCTCCACGAGCTGCAGCGCGCGCCGGGCGGTCGGCGCCCTGCCGTGCCGAACGGCTCTGCGTGACTACGATCCCCCCATGACGAAGGTGTTGCTCGCCGAGGACGACCCGGCCATCTCCGACCCGCTCGCCCGCGCCCTGCGGCGCGAGGGCTACGACGTCGAGGTGTGCTCCGACGGCGAGTCGGCCCTGGCGGCGGCCCTGCGCCAGCCCGACCTCGTCGTGCTCGACCTCGGCCTGCCGAAGATGGACGGCCTCGAGGTCTGCCGCCGGCTGCGCCAGGAGGGCAGCGGCGTCCCCGTGCTCATCCTCACCGCGCGCGCCGACGAGGTCGACACCGTCGTCGGGCTCGACGCCGGAGCCGACGACTACGTGACCAAGCCGTTCCGGCTCGCCGAGCTCCTGGCCCGCGCCCGGGCGCTGCTGCGCCGCGGCGTCGTCGAGGCCACCGAGGACGAGGGCCAGCAGCTCATCGACATCGACCCCGACGGCCGCCGGGTGTTCCTGCGCGGCGAGGAGGTGCAGCTGACCGGCAAGGAGTTCGAGCTGCTGCGGGTCCTCGTCGCCAACGAGGGCAAGGTCGTCTCCCGCGAGAAGCTCATGCGCGACGTCTGGGACAGCGCCTGGTACGGCTCGACGAAGACCCTCGACATGCACATCTCGGTGCTGCGCCGCAAGCTCGGCGACGACGCCGCGAGCCCGCGCTACATCACGACGATCCGTGGCCTCGGCTTCCGGTTCGACTCCCCGGAGGACTGACGCCGCGTGCGCCGCATCGCGCTGACCGTCGTCCTCCAGGCGTTCGGGCTGACGACCGTCGCGGCCGTCGCGGCGGTCGCCGGGGTCGCCGCCGAGGGCGTGCCCACGACCGACGACCCGGGGTCGTGGGTCGCGCCGGGCCTCACCGTCCTCGCCGCGCTCGCCGTGGCGGTGCTCGGCGCGATGTGGCTCGCCGAGCGCAGCGCCGCGCGGGTCTCGACGCTGCTCGAGACGCTGAGACAGCGGGTCGACCGGCTCAACGCCGGTGACCGCCCGGTGCCGCTGGACTCCGGCATCGTCGAGGTCGACAAGCTCGACGCCGCGCTCGTCCGGGGCGCCGCACAGGGCGCCCGCCGCCTGGCCTCCGAGCGGGACTTCGCGGCCGACGCGTCGCACCAGCTGCGCACGCCGCTGACCGCGCTGCTCATGCGCCTCGAGGAGATCAACCTCACCGACGACCTGACCGTCGTCGCGGAGGAGTCGACGATCGCCATCGGGCAGGTCGAGCGGCTGAGCAAGGTCGTCGACGACCTCATGACGCGTACCCGCCACGGCGCCGAGGTCAACCCGTCGGTGTCGCTCGACTCCGTGCTCGCCTCGCTCCAGCGCGAGTGGCAGCCGGCCTTCGCGCAGGCGCGGCGCAGCATCAAGGTCAGCGGGGAGCGCGGGCTCGTCGTGCGCGCGACGCCGGTGTCGCTCGGGCAGATCCTCACGACCCTGCTCGAGAACTCGCTGGCCTACGGGCGCGGGACGGTCGAGGTCAACGCCCGGCGCGCCGGGCCGTCGGTCGTCATCGAGGTGAGCGACCAGGGCGACGGCGTGCCGCCGTCGATGGCGCCGCACATCTTCGAGCGGTCCGTGTCGTCGTCGGGGTCCGGGCTCGGGCTGTCGCTGGCGCGCGACCTCGCCGAGGGCGCCGGGGGCCGGCTCGAGCTGGCCCGGGCCACTCCGCCGGTGTTCGCGCTGTTCCTGTCGCTCAGCACCGACTGAACGGCGGGGGCCTCAGATCGGCTCGTGCGAGAACACGAGCCGGCGGTAGGCCCAGAACCGGAAGAGCGTGCCGAGACCGATGCCGACGATCGTCGCGACGTTGTCGGCCAGGCGCGAGGTGAAGCCCAGGCCGTAGTGCGACACGGCCAGCACGACGGCCGAGATGCCGAGCGCGACGAGGTTGACCCCGAAGAAGAGGATCACCTCGTGGTGGACCGGCCGGCTGCGTCGGTGCCGGAAGGTCCACTGCCGGTTGCCGATCCACGCGACGAGCGTGGCGACCGCGCCGGAGATGATCTTCGCCGTCGTGATCTTGTCGGCGAGCACCGTGTGCCACAGGAGGTTGGCCCCGCCGAGGTCGATGACGAAGGCGATGGCCCCCACCACGCCGAACTTGATCATCTCGCGGTAGAGGACGTCGACCGCGCCGCGCGCCGAGGCGACGACACGGGAGACGGGGCCTCGCGAGGGGGCGTCCTGGGCAGTCACCCGTGCAGCCTACTGAGTGCGGGTCGCTATCCTCGTCCGGGTGACCACCCCACGTCGTGCCCCCGGAGGGTTCCCCGTCGTCGGCATCGTCGGGGGTGGTCAGCTGGCACGGATGTGCGCCGGCCCCGCCGCCGAGCTGGGGGTCACCCTCAGCGTGCTGGCCGAGGCCGAGGACGCCAGCGCGGCCCTCGTCGTCCCGAGCTCGCCGGTCGGCCACCACACCGACGCCGAGGCCGTCCTCGCCTTCGCGCAGGCCTGCGACGTCGTGACCTTCGACCACGAGCACGTCCCGCCGGAGGTGCTCGAGCAGCTCGTCGCGACCGGCGTGCCCGTGCACCCGACGCCCGACGCGCTGCGCTTCGCCCAGGACAAGCTCGCGATGCGCGAGCGGCTGACCGCGCTCGGGGTGCCCTGCCCGCGCTGGGCGCGCGCCGACACCGCGGCCGACGTCGAGGCCTTCGCCGCCGAGGTCGGGTGGCCGCTGGTCGCCAAGACCCCGCGCGGCGGCTACGACGGCAAGGGCGTGGCGGTCGTGTCGTCGGCGGACGAGCTGCGGGACTGGCTGGCGCGGGCGCAGGAGGCCGGCACCGGGCTGCTCCTCGAGGAGAAGGTGCCCTTCCGCCGCGAGCTGGCCGTCCTGCTGGCCCGCAGCCCGTCCGGGCAGGCGGCCGCGTGGCCCGTCGTCGAGACCGTCCAGACCGACGGCATCTGCACCGAGGTGCTCGCGCCCGCGCCGACGCTCGACGCCGACCTCTCGGCCCGCGCCGTCGAGGCCGGGCTGCGGGTGGCCGGCGAGCTCGGCGTGACGGGCGTGCTCGCCGTCGAGCTGTTCGAGGTGGAGGGTGAGGGCGGCGAGCCCGGCTTCGTCGTCAACGAGCTCGCGATGCGCCCGCACAACTCCGGGCACTGGTCGATGGACGGCGCCGTCACCGGGCAGTTCGAGCAGCACCTGCGGGCCGTGCTCGACCTGCCGCTCGGCTCGCCCCGGCCGCGGGCGCCGTGGACCGTCATGGCCAACGTCCTCGGCGGCGACTACCCCGAGCTCTACCCCGCCTACCGGCACGTCATGGCCCGCGACCCCGAGGCCAAGGTCCACCTCTACGGCAAGGGCGTGCGCCCGGGCCGCAAGATCGGGCACGTCAACGTCTCCGGCGACGACCTCGCCGACCTGCGCGAGCGGGCCGGCCACGCCGCCGACTACCTCCAGGGAGTGGTCACCGAATGAGCACCACGCAGGACGCGCCCACCGGGGCGCCGGTCGTCGGCGTCGTCATGGGCTCGGACTCCGACTGGCCCGTCATGGAGGCCGCCGTCGCCGCGCTCGAGGAGTTCGGGGTGGCGTGCGAGGTCGACGTGGTCTCGGCGCACCGGATGCCCGAGGAGATGCTCGAGTACGGCCGCTCCGCCGAGGAGCGTGGCCTGCGGGTCCTCGTCGCGGGGGCCGGCGGCGCCGCGCACCTGCCCGGGATGCTCGCGTCGGTCACGTCGCTGCCCGTCATCGGCGTGCCCGTGCCCCTCAAGTACCTCGACGGGATGGACTCGCTGCTCTCCATCGTCCAGATGCCCGCCGGGGTGCCCGTCGCGACCGTGTCGGTCGGCGGCGCCCGCAACGCCGGGCTGCTCGCGGCCCGCATCCTCGGGGCCGGCGAGGGCGCCGAGGCGCAGCGGCTGCGCGCGGCGATGGGGGAGTTCCGCGCCGCGCTGCGCGACCAGGCACACGCCAAGGGCGCGGCCCTGCGCGAGCGCCGGCAGGGCTGACGCCGCGCGCGTCAGCGCTGCATGCCGTCCCGGCGGACCTTCGGCCACTCGATCTTCGGGCAGGTGTCCATGACGACGCCGAGCCCGGCGCGGCGGGCCCGCTCGGCCGCGGCCGTGTCGACGACGCCGACCTGCATCCAGATCGCGTCGAGCTGCAGGCGGTCCTTGTGCTCGATGGCCTGGTCCACGACGGCGCCGACCCGCGAGGAGTTGACGAAGCAGTCGACGACCTTGAGGTCCTGGTCCGGGATGTCGGCCAGGCTCGCGTAGCCCCGGGCGCCGTGCACCGTCTCGGCCTTGGGGTGCACCGGGATGATCGGCGTCCCGAGCTCGACGGTCATCCACCGCGAGACCGACCACGCGGCCCGGGCCGGGTTGTCCGAGAGCCCCACGACGACCCAGATGCCGGGGTCCATGAGCAGCTCGCGGATCAGGTCGGGGTCGTTCTGGTGCCTCAGTGCGCCCATCCGCCCATCATGCTCCGGGCGCGGCGCCGACGGGGGGCGCCGCGCGGGCGGGTCGTGCGGGTCAGTCGTTGCCGAAGAGGTCGCGCGTGTAGACGCGGTCGGCGACGTCGGCCAGCTCGTCGACGAGGCGGTTGGCGACGATGACGTCCGAGCGCTCCTTGAGCTCCTCGAGCGAGACGATCGGCGAGCCGTAGAAGGCGTCCTCGTGCAGCTCGGGCTCGTGGACGATGACCTCGACGCCCTTGGCCTTGAGCCGCTTCATGACGCCCTGGACGCTGCTGCTGCGGAAGTTGTCGGACCCGGACTTCATGATGAGCCGGTGGATGCCGACGACCTTCGGGCGGCGGGCGAGGATGTCGGTCGCCACGAAGTCCTTGCGGGTCGTGTTGGCGTCGACGATCGCCTGGATGAGCGTCTGCGGCACGTCCGCGTAGTTCGCGAGCAGCTGCTTGGTGTCCTTGGGGAGGCAGTAGCCGCCGTAGCCGAAGCTCGGGTTGTTGTAGTGCGTCCCGATCCGCGGGTCGAGGCCGACGCCGTCGATGATCTGGCGGGTGTCGAGCCCGTGGGTGGCCGCGTAGGTGTCGAGCTCGTTGAAGTAGGCGACGCGCATCGCGAGGTAGGTGTTGGCGAAGAGCTTGATCGCCTCGGCCTCGGTGCTGTCGGTGAGCAGCACCGGCACGTCGGGGTCGAGCGAGGCCTCGGCGAGCAGCCGCGCGAAGAGCTCGCCGCGCTCGCTGCGGTCGCCGACGACGATGCGCGAGGGGTGGAGGTTGTCGTGCAGGGCCTTGCCCTCGCGGAGGAACTCGGGGCTGAAGACGATCTGGTCGGTGCCGAGCCGCTCGCGCAGGCCGCGGGTGAAGCCGACGGGGACGGTCGACTTGACGACGGCCGTGGCCTCCGGCGCGATGCGCCGCACGTCGCCGACGACCTGCTCGACGCTGCTCGTGTCGAAGTAGTTCGTGCGCTCGTCGTAGTTCGTGGGGGTGGCCACGACGACGAACTCGGCGCCCCGGTAGGCCTCCTCCTTGTCCGTGGTCACGGTGAGGTTCAGCCCGCCGGCGGCGAGGTGGCTCTCGATGTCGGGGTCCGAGATGGGGCTGCGCCCCGCGCGCAGCGCCTCCACCCGGGACTCGTCGATGTCGAACGCGACGACCTCGTGGTGGCGCGCGAGGAGGACGGCGAGCGAGAGGCCGACGTAGGAGGTGCCGACGACGCAGATCCGGTGGGTCACGGCCGACAGCCTACGGGCGCTGCGGACTGGGGCATGATCGAGGTCCACGACACCTCGAGGAGACCCCACGATGAAGTTCGGACTGTTCGTCCCGCAGGGCTGGCGCCACGACCTCGTCGGCATCGACCCGTCCCAGCACTGGGGGGTGATGGCCGGCCTCGCCCGCCGGGCCGACGGCATCGAGGACTGGACCTCGATCTGGGTCTACGACCACTTCCACCCGGTGCCGCGGCCCACGGAGGCCGGCGTGCACGAGGCGTGGACGCTCATGGCGGCCTTCGCCGGGGTCACCGGCCGGGTGCGCCTGGGCCAGATGTGCACCTGCCTGGGCTACCGCGAGCCGACCTACCTCGCGAAGGTCGCGGCCACCGTCGACGCCGTGTCCGAGGGCCGGGTCGAGATGGGCATCGGCGCGGGCTGGTACGAGCACGAGTGGCGCGCCTACGGCTACGGCTTCCCGGGCGCGGGGGAGCGGCTGGCCCGCCTGCGCGAGGGCGTCGAGATCATGCGCCAGATGTGGACCACCGGCCGGGCGTCGCTCGACGGCGACCACTACCAGGTCGACGGCGCGATGTGCTTCCCGCAGCCGCTGCAGGGCACGTCGATGCCGGGCTCGCGCGCGAACGGCATCCCGATGTGGGTCGCCGGCGGCGGGGAGCGCAAGACGCTGCGCATCGCGGCCGAGTACGCCGACTACACGAACTTCGACGGCTCGCCCGAGGGCTTCAGCGCCAAGAGCGCGATCCTCGAGCAGCACTGCCGCGACATCGGCCGTGACTTCGGCGAGATCGTCCGCAGCGCCAACTACAACGTCGTCATCGGGCGCGACGAGCGCGAGGTGCAGGAGCGCCTCGCGTGGATCCGCGACCACTACGAGTCCGCCGGGCTGCCGGCCGACGTCGTCGAGGACACCGTCCGCTCCTTCGAGACCGGGCCGCTCGTCGGCACCCCGGAGCAGGTCGTCGAGAAGCTGAAGGACCTGCAGTCGCGCGGGATGACGTACGCCATCACCTACTTCGTCGAGCAGGCCTACGACCTCTCCGGCGTCGAGCTGTTCGAGCGCGAGGTCATGCCCGAGCTGGTCGACCGCGAGCACCACGGTCACCTCTGGCACCTGCTGCGCGGCGAGTGACGCCGGGCGGCCGGCGCCGGTGATCCTGCCGCCGCAGCGCGACCCACGGCTGACGACGGTCCGCCGCGGGGGCACGCTCACCGACGCCGACCACCGGCTGCTGGCCCTGTGGGCGGCGGCCTGCGCCGAGCACGTCCTGCCGCTCGTCGAGGCCGAGCGGCCCGACGACCACCGCCCGCGGGCCGCCCTCGAGGCGGTCCGCGGCTGGGTGCGGGGCGAGGTCGGGATGATGGCCTCGCGTGCGGCCGGCGGTCACGCGATGGGCGCCGCGCGGGACCTGCGCGGCGCGCCCCGGTGGGCGGCCTACGCCTGCGGGCAGGCCGCCTGCGTCGCGCACGTGGCGGCGCACGACCTCGGTGCGGCCGCGTACGCGCTCAAGGCGGTCCGGGCCGCGGCCGGGCCGCAGGGGTCGCAGGCCGCGGAGGCCGCCGGGCGGGCCGAGTGCGCCTGGCAGCGCGCGCGGCTGCCCGAGGCCGTCCGCGAGCTCGTCCTCGCCGACCAGGAGCGCCGCAACCCGCTCTGCTGGGACCTCTTCCACACCTGACCCGCGCCCACGAACCAGCGCGGACGAACCCGACTGGTTGCGAGCTCCGCCGCTCGCCGCGCCGTCCGACGGCGTGTCGGGCGGCAGAACTGGCAATAAGTCGGGTCGGTCAGAGGAAGAACAGCGGGTCGAACTCGTCGATCGGGATGATCCGCACGCGCGGCAGCGGCTCCTTGAAGGCCCGGACGTCGTGCTCGAGGTCGAGCGCCTCGAGGCCGCGGCCGGTCAGCGCGTTGAAGGCCTGGTTGCGGAACTCGTCGAAGCCCGCGACCGCGACCTTGCGCCCGTCGAGGAGGCCCTCGACCTGCGGCAGGAAGTCGCCGTCGTTGCTCACGAGCATGACGTCGGCCGAGCGCGCCTGCAGGGCCTCGAGGGTGCGCTGGATGGCGACGTCGACGACCTTGACGCCGGGGTCGCCCGACAGCGGCACCGGGCGGTAGCCGATGGCCAGCAGGGCCTGGACGAACGACATCGGCAGCTCGGAGTTGGCCGCGAGGAAGAACAGGCCGCGGACCTCCTGCTGCCAGTGCTCCTCGGCGAACTTGAGCACCCGCTCCCAGCGCGGGCGCTCCTCGGGGCGGGGCCGTCGGGCCAGGATCGCGTTGCCCAGGGTGGCGTCGATGTTCTCGCCGTCCACCAGCACGTAGGTCAGCCGGCCGCTCTCGTCCATGAGGGCAGGCTAGGGGTCGCCGGCGTTCGCGTCGCCCCCGGGGGCCGTGGAGACGCGACCGGGTGGTCCGGCGCCGGCCTCAGGCGGTGCTGCCCGGCGCGTGCGCGGCGCCCGGCTCGGCGGCGGCGGCGCGCAGGGCGGGCAGGAGCTCGTCGACGGGTCGGGTCGAGCGCACGACGACGATCGCCGTCTCCTGCACCGGCGCCAGGTCGGTGGGAGCAGAGGGGGTGGCCCAGAGGGCGACCTCGGCCATCGCCCGACCGAGCTCGGCGCGCGCGGCGTCGGCCTCCGTGTGGCCGCGCAGCCACCGGCGCAGGACGTGGTTGTGGGCGGTGACGACGGCGCCGGCGAGGAGCTCGGCGCGCAGGTCCGAGGCCTCGCTCTCGCCGGTCAGGTCGCGCAGGAAGACCCGGAAGGCGCGGTGGTAGGGGAGCTGGCTGGCGGCCTCGCGGTCGCGCAGGGCGGCGACCTGCCGGGTGATGCGGTAGCGCAGCCGGGCGCGGTCGCCCTCGGCGAGGTAGTGCTCGAGCACGAGGCCGGCGGCGTCCGACGCGGCCGCCAGGGCCGGGGCGTCGGACGACGCCGCGAGGCGCTCCTGCACCTGCGCGACGAGCGCCTCGTGGTCGGGGAAGATCACGTCCTCCTTGGCGCTGAAGGCGCGGAAGAAGGTCGTGCGGCCGACCCCGGCCCGCGCGACGACGTCGTCGACCGTCGTCTCGTGGAAGCCGCGCTCGGCGAAGAGCGCGAACGCGGCGTCGGTCAGCCGCTCGCGGGGGGTGGACGTCACACCGCCCACGATAGACGCCGGAGGCGGTACTGAGTATCGTGAGGTGGAACTCAGTACCACTGCGGCCGCGGCCGCCGACGGAAGAGGCACCCATGAGCGGCAACCCCGACTTCGACACCTACCGGCTCTCGGAGGACCACGAGGCCATCCGGGAGGCGGTGCGCGCCGTCGCCGAGGACAAGATCGCGCCGTTCGCGGCCGCCGTCGACGAGGAGTCGCGCTACCCGCAGGAGGCGCACGACGCGCTCGTCGCCTCGGACTTCTTCGCGCCGCACGTGGCCGAGGAGTACGGCGGCGTCGGCGCCGACGCCCTCGCCACCTGCCTCGTCATCGAGGAGGTCGCCCGCGCGTGCGCGTCGTCCTCGCTCATCCCCGCGGTCAACAAGCTCGGCTCGATGCCGCTGGTCCTCGCGGCGGACGACGACGTCAAGAAGCGCTACCTCACCCCGCTCGCCGCCGGGGAGTCGACGTTCTCCTACGGCCTCTCGGAGCGCGAGGCGGGCTCGGACACTGCCGCCATGAAGTGCAAGGCCGTGCGCGACGGTGACGACTGGGTGCTGACCGGGCAGAAGTCGTGGATCACCAACGCCGGTGTCTCCGAGTACTACACGGTCCTGGCCGTCACCGACCCCGACGGCCCCCGTGGCAACAACATCACGGCGTTCGTCGTCGAGAAGTCGGACGAGGGGTTCTCCTTCGGCGAGAAGGAGCGCAAGCTCGGCATCAAGGGCAGCCCGACGCGCGAGCTGCACTTCGACCGCTGCCGCATCCCCGGCGACCGCGTCGTCGGCGAGGTGGGGGCGGGGCTGAAGATCGCGCTCGCGACGCTCGACCACACCCGCGTGACGATCGGCGCGCAGGCCGTCGGCATCGCGCAGGGCGCGCTCGACCACGCCGTCGCGTACGTCAAGGAGCGCCGGCAGTTCGGCAAGAGGGTCGCCGAGTTCCAGGGCGTGCAGTTCATGCTCGCCGACATGGCGATGCAGCTCGAGGCCGCGCGCCAGCTCGTGTACGTGGCGGCGGCCAAGTCCGAGCGCGGCGACGCCGACCTCCCGTTCTTCGGCGCCGCCGCCAAGGCGTACGCCTCGGACGTCGCGATGCAGGTGACGACGGACGCCGTCCAGCTGCTCGGCGGGGCCGGCTACACCCGCGACTTCCCGCTCGAGCGGATGATGCGCGACGCGAAGATCACCCAGATCTACGAAGGCACCAACCAGGTCCAGCGGATCGTCATGGCGCGCCAGCTCCTGCGCTGACGCCCGCGGAGGTCAGCGGGGTGCGGGCGGGTCCGATGGCGGGTCGAGCGGCACGCTGAGCGTCACGGTGGTCCCGCCGTCGGGCGGGCTGTCGACGGTCAGGGTGCCGCCCATGCCCTCGGCCCGGGAGTACATCGAGGTCATCCCGAGGTGGCCGGGCTCCGAGCTGGGGTGGGCGCCACCGACCCCGTCGTCGGCGACCGTGAGGACGACCGCGTCGCCCTCGTGCGCCAGCCGCACGACGACGTGCTCGGCCCGGGCGTGCCGGCGGGCGTTGACGAGGGCCTCGCGGGCGATGCGGAACGCCCCGTTCTCCGCGTCCGGCCGCAGGGGCAGGCGAGCGGGCCCGGCGACCTCCACCTCGGTGCCCGACCCCGCGAAGACGCCCTGGGCGAGCGCCCGGAGCCCGTCGGCGAGGCCGTGCCCCAGGACGGGTGGGCTGAGGACGACGACGAGGTCGCGCAGCCGCTCGACGGTCTGGCGCAGGAGCTCGATCACGTGCTCCAACGGCTCGGAGAACGCCGGCGGCAGCTGCGGCTCGAGACCGTCGAGGCGCAGCATCGCGGCGACGATGAGCTGGAGCGGCGCGTCGTGCACGGCCTCGGCGAGCAGGGTGCGCTCCCGGGTCTCGATGCGGTCCTCGGCCTCGCGCCGCCGGTGCTCGGCGTCGCGCTGCTCGGTGATGTCCTCCACGAAGCCGCGGTAGCTCGTCACCTCGCCGGTGGGCGAGCGCCGGGGGGTGAGCGTCGACCGGACCCACACGGGGGTGCCGTCGCGGCGGCGCATCTGGGCCTCGATCATGCGGGGCCGGCCGTCGGACTCGCTCTGCAGTCCGCGCGCGCGGTCCTCGGGGTCGACGTACAGCTCGTTCGCGGAGGACACGCTCGCCATCAGCTGGTTCGCGTCGTCGTACCCGAGCATCGTCGCCAGCGCCTCGTTGACGACGATGAGGGCCCCGTCCGGGGTCGTCTCCTTCCACCCGTCCGCCATCGAGTCCAGGACGTCGCGGTAGCGCCGCTCGGCGTTGCGCGCCCGCTCGAGCGCGTGCCGGAGCCGGTTCGGCTCGTCCTCGACGCGGCCCAGGCCGCCCTCGTCGACGAGCACGGTGACCGAGTCGGGGCCGGGGAAGATCCGTCGCCGGAGCCACCGGCCGACCCGTGGCGAGAACTCCTCGAGCTCCTGCACCTCACCCGACTCCATCGCGAGCGTGAGGTGCCGCTCGATCTCGGTGCCGCGCGCGTACGGGAAGAGGTCGTAGAAGTTGCGCCCCACGGCCTCCTCGAAACGCAGGCCGACCGTGCGCTGCAGCGCGTCGTTGACGAAGAGGATCGTGCCGTCGGGAGCCATCGAGAAGACCCCGCCCGCGAGGTTGTCCAGCGCCTGGATGGCCGAGGCGCCTCGCTGCACGGGCTCGTGCATTGTCTGGGACACGTGGTCTCCCCCCACGGATGTTCCGGTGCTGCGTTCCGCGACAGCCTAGGGCGAGAGCGGCGTGCGCGACCAGAGGGCGGGGCGGGTCGTCCCGACGACCTCGTGCGGGCACGCGGTGCACGCACGTCCGGCAGATGTCCATGGGGACAGGGGTTGGTGACCGATCGGCCAGTTCCGCCGCCGTCGTGCACGTCGACGCCCCCGTCCGGGGCACGATCAGGGTCGGGGGTGACACGAGTGGAGGATCGAACGTGGCTGCAGGGAAGCCGATGACGTCGACGGCTGCCCCGGCGGTGGCCGTGGGCCGTCAACCCATCGTCGACCGCACCGGCGCGGTGGTGGGCTACGAGCTGCTGTACCGGGCCGCCCGGGCGGACGCCCCGCTGCCGTCGGGCGAGCAGATGACCGCCGACGTGGTGCTGGGGGCGCTCACCATCGGGGTGGGCCAGCTCGTCGGCGACAAGGTGATCTTCTGCAACGCGGAGCGGGGCGTGCTCACGGGCGAGACCCCGGTGAGCCTCCCGCCCGCGCGCACGGTCATCGAGGTGCTGGAGACCGTGGCCGTCGACGACGAGTCGGTGCGTGGGTGCCGCGACCTCGTCGGGCGCGGCTACCAGCTCGCCCTCGACGACTTCGTGTGGGTCGACGGCGCCGAGCGGCTGCTGGAGCTCGCCACCATCGTCAAGCTCGACGTGCTGGCCCTCGGCCGGGAGGGCTCGCTCGCGCTGGCCGCCCGGTGCCGGCCCTACGGCGTCCGCCTCCTCGCCGAGAAGCTCGAGACGCTCGACGACCTCGACTGGGCGATGCAGGCCGGGTTCGAGCTGTTCCAGGGCTACGCCATCGAGAAGCCGCGCGTCGTGCGCGGGCAGGCGATCCCCGCGGCCGCGCTGGCCCACACGCAGCTCGCGACGACCCTGCTCACGGAGGACGTCGACTTCGACGCGCTGGAGTCGATCCTGCGCCGCGAGCCCGGGCTGGTGCTCCAGGTGCTCCAGCTCGCGTCGGTCGGGGCCCACCACGGGCTGCGCCGGGAGGTGCGCAGCATCCGTGACGCGCTCGTCATCCTGGGTACGGGCCGCATCCGCCAGTGGGTGGCGCTGACCCTCCTCTCCGGTCGGCCGGGGTCGGGCGCCGACGGGCTGGCGACCGCGCTGGTCCGGGCCCGCACCTGCGAGCTGCTCGCCGCCGAGCGCTCCGTCTGCGACCCGGACTTCGCCTTCACCGTCGGCCTGCTGTCGACCCTCGACCTGCTGCTCGGCCTCCCGCTCGAGGACGTGTCGGGGATGCTCGACGTCCCGCCGGCGGTGGCCGACGCCGCCTTCCGCCGGTCCACCGCCGCCGGCGAGCTGGTCACCGAGGTCGAGGCCTTCCAGCACGGCGTCGTCGAGGGACTCCCGGCGGCCACCGCCGTGGACCTCGACGCCGCCGCCGCCCGCGCGTTCGCCTGGGCGATGCCCTACGTCAACGGGATGTCCGGCTCCGTGGCCTGAGCCCGCCCACGGTCCTCCCGCTCACGGGGTGAGGGCGAGGACCCGTCGGGCGCGGGCCGAGCGGCGCAGCAGCCGTTCGGCGACGAGGACGACGACGACCGAGGCGCCGAAGACCGGCAGGACGACGCAGAGCAGCACGAGCACGACGGCGAGCACGGGGCTCGTCGCGACGGGCATCCGGCCCCGCGGGGCGCCGAGGCTGCCGGAGCGGGCGGGGCGGCGGCGCCACCACATCGCCGGCCCGGTGACGCAGGAGGCGATGACGGCGAGGCAGAACAGCGTCGTCAGGGTCATGTTGACGACGCCGAAGTGTCGGCCCTCGTGCAGGGCGATGCCGTGGCTGACGGTCTTGGCCAGGGGGCTGTAGTCGTCGTACCCGTACTCGGAGACGGCCGTGCCCCCGTACCGGTCGACGTGGACGGTGCGCTCGGCGCCGGGGTCGTCGAAGGCGTAGCCGATGGCGGAGTAGACGCCGGTGTCGTCGCTCGGGAGGACCACGGTCATCGGGTGGGCGAGGCCTCGCTGCTCGCCGACGGTGACGGCGGTGTCGACGTTCGCGACGGAGCGTGCCGGGTCGCCGGTCGAGCGGGGGACGCTGCTCTTCTCCTGCGCCCACGGGATGACGCCGTGGCTGTGGGGAAGGGACTCGTCGAGGGTGGAGGTGGGGTCGGACAGGGCTCCGTGGTCCTCGCCCCAGAACGAGGTGCCGGTGGCGGCGGCGAGCTTCTGGGCCTGGGCACCCCAGACCCCGGTCCACGGCAGCCCGGAGACGACGAGGGTCAGCAGGCCGGCACCGACGAAGAAGCCCGTCCAGGCGTGGGTCGAGCGCAGGCGCGCCGCCGCGGGGTCCTTGCGGCGCAGCCTGAGGCGGGCGCGGCGGCCGCGGAAGAAGAGGTAGTAGCCGGTGACCGCCATGACGATGGCCCAGCAGGCGCCCAGCTCGAGGAAGAGGTCCCCGACCGGCCCGGCCATGAGGTCGGCGTGGAGACGGACCGCGGTGCCGCTGATGGTGGTGTCGGGGTCGAGCGAGCCGAGGACGCTGCCGGAGTACGGGTCGACGAACACGTCCCGGGTCGCCTCGTCCGGGGTGGTGACGGTGAAGCGGGTGCTCTGGTCCGGGGCGGCCGGTTCGGTCATCGAGACGACCGTGTCGGCCGGGCGGGCCCGGCGGACGGCCTCGAGCTGCTCCTCGTAGGTGACCGGTGTCGCGCCGGCCGGGGCGCTGACGCGCAGGAGGTCGGCGTGCACCACCGGCTCGATCTGGAACCGGAACAGGTAGACCAGCCCCGTGACGGCGAGGACGAAGACGGTGGGGATCACGACGACGGAGGCGTAGAAGTGCCAGCGCCAGAACGCGCGGAACAGGCCGGTGCCACGGCGGTCGCGCGCCGGGCTCGGTGCCGGGCGGGAGGGCTCCGGCGCGGTGTCGGGGGTGGGGTCCTTGAGCATGGACACGCGAGGTCTCCTGGGGGTCGGGCGGCGTGCGGGCGTGGCGGCGCGTCGGCGCACCGGGCCGCGGCGCGCACGGCGGGGCCGTGCGGCGGGCGGCCCGCGGGCGCGGGGCCGTGGACGTCGGGCGACGTCGGGGTCGGCGAGGTCGGCCGACCCGGGGCCCGGGACGGCTCAGACCAGCAGGAGAGGCGGCGCCCGCCCACCGAGCGGGCCGACGACGCGCCCGTCCGGCACCCGGACCTCGACGAGGTCGACGGGACGCCCCAGCGGGCCGGTGCCCGGGGACGCGGGGCGCGCGAGCCGCAGCAGCGCGAGGGCCAGCAGCTCGAGGGCGTCCGCGCCGCGGGTCAGCAGCACGGCGGCCAGGAGGGTCGCGACGGCGTGCGCCGCGAGCATCCCGCCGGTGAGGGAGGAGGCGGACGCCGAGCCGGTGGTCGGCATCGCCATGGCCACCGCCTCGTGGGCGTGCAGCCGCCGGCCGGTGCCGGCGGCCGCCGGTGTCATCGCGGTGAGGAGCAGGTGGGTGAGGAGCTGGCCGAGGGCGGTGGCCAGCACCATCCGGGCCAGGGAGGTCCGACGACGGACGACCAGGTGCACCACGGGGGCGACGACGACGAGGAGGACGACGACGGGGACCGGCTGGAGCGGTGCCCCGCCGGCCATGGCGTGGGCGGCGGCCCCCAGCCCGATGACGACGAGCGTCGCCACGAGGGCGCGCATCAGGCGCACCCCGTCACCTGCCGCTCGCGTGCCCACGAGCGCAGACCCTAGCGGGCACCACCTTGGGGTGTCATCGGGCTCTCGGCGCGTCGGTCGCGCCCGGCCCGGCCGGGACAGGTCCGCGTGGCCGACGACGGCAGGCCGGGCAGATGCCGTGCAGGACGATGGTGTCACCCTCGAAGCTCAGACGGCCGACCTTGCTGACCTGCGCGAGGGCGGCGTGCAGGGTGGTGGTGGGCAGGGGGTGGACGACGCCGCAGAGCGTGCAGGCGACGTGGTGGTGCGGGGCGAGCACGATGCCGTGGCTCGCGGTTCCGTCGGAGTCGTGCAGCGTGTGGGCGAGCCCGGCGTCGGTCAGGATGCGCAGCTCCCGCAGGACGGTCGCCGCAGGAACGTCGGGATCGTCGGCGCGCAGCCGTTGGTGGATCTGGGCGGCGGTGAGGTGGTGATGGTCGTGGGTCCGGGCGAGGACGCGCAGAACGGCGAGGCCGGCGGGGGTGGCGCGCAGCCGCTTGTCGTGGAGGAGGCGGCGGAGGTCGGCGTCACCGACCGCCTGCCCCGGGTCGGGCATCTCAGGCGGGGTCGCCGCTCGGTGGGGCATGCCGGTCCAGGTCGGCGCTCCAGCGTTCCTCGATGCGCCCGACGCGCCAGACCACCACGGCCAGGGCCCAGGCGAGCAGGAACAGCCCGACGATGGCGTAGCCGGCGTCGTCGAGGGGGATGGCGGCGATGTCGGCCAGGACCCCCGTGGTGATGTGGGCCTCGTCGGCGATGACGCCGACGAGCTCGACGGTGCCGATGACCAGGGCGACCGTGACGGAGATGGCGGTGATGGTCAGGTTGTAGAAGACCTTGCGCACGGGCTTGAGGAAGGCCCACCCGTAGGCGCCGTTCATGAGGACACCGTCGGTGGTGTCGAGGAGGCACATCCCGGCGGCGAAGAGGACCGGCAGGACGAGGACGGCGTAGAAGGGCAGGTCGAACGCGGCGGCGCCGCCGGCCAGGACGAGCAGGCCGACCTCGGTGGCGGTGTCGAACCCGAGCCCGAAGAGGACGCCGACGGGGTAGATGTGCCAGGGCTTGCGCACGGAGCGGGTGAGGCCCCCGAGGAAGCGGTTCATCAGGCCGCGGTTGTTCAGGTGCTCCTCGAGCTCCGCCTCGTCGAACTCGCCGTGGCGCATCCGGCGGAAGACCCGCAGGATGCCGACGAGGGCCACGAGGTTGAGCAGGCCGAGCACCCAGAGGAAGACGCCGGAGACCGAGGCGCCGACGACGCCGGTGACCGCGTGGAGGAGGGAGGTGTCGTCCTCGACCTGCCCGGCCAGGGCCTTGACGCCGACCGAGAGCAGGAACGCGAGGAGGAAGACGATCGTGGAGTGGCCGAGGGAGAACCAGAACCCGACCGAGAGGGGCCGGTGCCGGTGGCCCTGCTCGGCGCGGTCGGTGAGCAGCTTGCGGGTGGTGTTGTCGACGGCCGCGATGTGGTCGGCGTCGAAGGCGTGCCGCATGCCGAAGGTGTAGGCCAGCACCCCCACGCCGACGGTGTACACCGGGGTGCTGCCGCCCAGGCTGTAGTGGTGGGGCACCACGAACGCCAGGAGGACCCCGAAGCCGAGCACGTGCAGGAGGGCGATGAAGGCGTACATCCCCGCCAGGGACCGCTTGTCGGCGCGGTCCAGCGTGCGCACGAAGTGGACCGCGCGCGAGCGCAGGGAGGCCGTGGCCGTGGGGAGCTCGGTCGTGTCCATGTGGTGCGGCTCCTGACCCGAGGGGCCGGGGACGGGGCTCTTGCCCTGTCCGGGGCCGGGTGACTGTTGCGAAGAGATCGCAACAACGGCCTCAGTAGAGCACGCGGCGCCCGGCCTCGTCGCCCGTCCGGCCGGAGGGTTCACGTCGTCCTTCACAGGCCGCCCTCAGCCGCGCAGCGCACCCTCCATGTCCAGACACAGCTCGTGCAGGCACTCCTGCGGGGTCCGTCCGGTGGCGGCCGCCGACTGGTGCACCGCGAGCTCGGCGAGCAGCAGCGAGCCGGAGGCCAGGAGCTCATGGTCCTCGAACGAGGCGAGCAGGGTTCCGGCGCCGTCGCGGTCGCCGCGCTCGCGGGCGGCCAGGACGCCGGCCGAGCGCTGCGCGGCGTCGACGACGCGCAGCAGCTCGGTCCGGCGGTCGGTGGCGTCGGTCACGGCACGATGAGCCCGGGGGTCTGGGTCCGGGCCCGCTCGTAGCGGGCCTGGACGTCGGCCCAGTTGACGACGTTCCACCACTGCTGCACGAAGGTGGCCTTGTCGTTCTTGTACTGCAGGTAGTAGGCGTGCTCCCACATGTCGAGGAAGAGCAGCGGCACCATGCAGACGGGGACGTTGCCCTGGTGGTCGTACAGCTGCACGACGAACAGCCGCTGCGAGACGACGTCCCAGGTGAGGATCGACCAGCCCGAGCCCTGGACCGCGAGGGCGTTGGCCTGGAAGTGCTCGCGGAAGGCGTCGAAGGACCCGAAGTGCTCGTCGATGGCCGCCGCCAGCTCGCCGGTCGGCTGGTCGCCGCCGTCGGGTGACATGTTGCCCCAGAAGACGGTGTGGTTGACGTGCCCGCCGAGGTGGAAGGCGAGGTTCTTCTCCAAGGTGCCCAGCCAGGTGAAGGTCCGGCCGTCGCGGGCCTCGGCCAGCTGCTCGACGGCGGTGTTGGCGCCCTTGACGTAGGTCTGGTGGTGCTTGGAGTGGTGCAGCTCCATGATCTCGCCGGAGATGTACGGCTCGAGAGCGCCGTAGTCGTAGGGCAGGTCGGGCAGGGCGTAGTCGGTCATCTGGCTCCCTCGTCCTTGTTGCGAACGGTTCGCAATAACGAACGTACCCGTCGCAGATCCCGCGCGCCAGCGATGACGCCGGCCGTGGCGGGGAGAGGGGGCTGGCCGACGTGCCCGGCGCGTGTGGCGCGCGTCACGTTCGACAGCGCGTGCGGTCCGCGGCACCGCGGCGACTGACCGGGTGAACCACCACCGAGAGAGAAGGAGTCGTCCACCATGGCAGTCCTCGGCACGACGGCCGGGACCGTCGAGACCGCCCCCAGCACCCGGGGGCGCACCCGCATCGCCGACTCGGTCGTCGGCACCATCGCCGCGCTCGCGGCCCGTGACGTGCCCGGCGTGGCGCACGTCGGCACCGGCGCCGAGCGCCTGGCCGGCGCGGTCGTCCACCGCCTGACCGGCAGCGCCACCTCGACCGCCGGCGTCACCGTCGTCGTCGACGAGCGCGTGGCCTCGCTCGAGGTCGAGCTCGTCGTCACCGCGTCCCGCCCCGTCCTCGCGACGGCGGCCGACGTGCGGCTGCACGTCGTCGAGGCGGTCGAGGGCATGACCGGGCTGGCCGTCGCGCGCGTCGACGTCACCGTCGCCGACCTCGCGGACGACACCGCCGTGGCCGACCCCCGCACCACGTCCACCACTCCCACCTCCACCACCCCCGAAGGGACCGCCCGATGAGCACCGCCACCGAGACCCCGTCCACCACCCGCCGGCTGGGCGCCGAGCTCGTCGGCACGTTCTGGCTGGTGCTCGCCGGCTGCGGGACCGCCGTCCTCGCGGCCACCGCGATGACGCAGGCCGACGGCCGGCCCGTCCTCGTCGGCGTCGGCTACCTCGGCGTCGCGCTGGCCTTCGGCCTGGCCGTGACGACCGCCGCCTACGGCGTCGGGCACCTGTCGGGCGGTCACTTCAACCCCGCCGTCAGCGTCGGCCTCGCCGTCGCGGGCCGCTTCTCCTGGCGCGAGGTGCCGTCCTACGTGGCGGCCCAGCTCGTCGGTGCCGTGGCCGGTGCGGCGGTGCTCTTCGGCATCGCCTCCGGCCGTCCGGGCTTCACGACGGCCGACGGCTTCGCGACGAACGGCTTCGGCGACCGCTCGCCCCAGCAGTACGGCCTCGTCGCGGCCCTGCTCGTCGAGGTCGTCCTCACGGCGGTCTTCGTCCTCGTCATCGTCGGCGCCACCGGCGAGCGCGCCCCGAAGGGCTTCGCGCCGCTCGCGATCGGCCTGACGCTGACGCTCATCCACCTCGTGTCCATCCCCGTGACGAACACCTCGGTCAACCCGGCCCGCTCCATCGCGCCCGCGCTCTTCGCCGGCGGCGCCGCGCTCGGCCAGGTGTGGCTCTTCGTCCTCGCCCCGCTCGTCGGCGGCGTGCTCGGCGGGCTGGTCGCCTCGCGGCTGCGCCCCTGACCGGTCCCCGACGCCGGACGGCGGCCCCGGTTCTCTCGCGCCGGGGCCGCCGTCCGTGTGCGGGGTCGACCCGGGTCAGGCCGTCTTGCAGATGGACTGGCTGGCCGGGCGGGTCTCGATCGTCGGGGTCGCGCTCGGCGCGGGCGAGGCCGCGGTGAGCGAGGGCGAGGGGAGGGGCTTGCTGCCGACGCGGTTCTCGACCTCGACGGGGTTCTCGGCGCCCGGGCCGAGCGTGACCCGGACGGTGCGGCCGAGCCCGGTCGCCTCCTCGACCTCGGCGCCGGGGAAGGCGGCGGCCACCGTGCGGGCGGCCTCCTCCTGGCCCTTGGAGTACTCGACGAGCGTGCCGGTGCGCGCGTCCGGGGCGTTGCCCGTGCCCGACACGGTGAAGCCCTGCGCCTCGAGGATGGCGGCGTCCTGGCCGGCGAGCCCGGAGGTGCCGGCGCCGTTGAGCACCTGGACGGTGACCTCGTCGGGCGAGACGGTGAGCGGCGACGCGGACGGAGAGGGCGTCGAGCCCTTCGTCGGCTTGCCGTTGACCGGGTGGTCCTCGCGGATCGACTCCCAGATGAGGTCGGCCGAGTCCTGCCACTGCACCCGGTTCGGGTCGTTGGGGTACACCTCGTTCGGGACGGTGATGAACTGGATGTTCTTCAGCCCGATGCCGCGGATGCTCTCGGCGAGGTCCTTCATCGTGCCGAGCCCGAAGTCGGGGTCGGTCGTCAGCGACTTCGTCGCGGCGCTGAGGAAGGAGTACAGGTGCGTCGGCTGGAAGAGCAGCTTGCTCGAGGTCGCCTCCTGGGCCACCGACGACAGGAACGCCTGCTGGCGCTTGATCCGGCCGAGGTCCGACCCGTCACCGACGGACTTGCGGGTGCGCACGTACGCGAGCGCCTGCTCCCCGTCGAGGGTGTGCTTGCCCGCCGTGAGCTTGAGGTGCGAGTTCGGGTCGTCGATCGGCTCCGTCGTGCAGACCTCGACGCCGTCGAGCGCGTCGACCATCGACTTGAAGCCGCGGAAGTCGACGACCGCGTAGTGGTCGACGAGGACGCCGGTGTTGCCCTCGAGCGTGCGGATGAGGCAGCCGGTGCCGCCGATCTTGTAGTTGTGGTTCCACTGCCGCATGACCCACTGGTCCTTCGGCGCGCTCTTGGAGCACTCCGGCGGGGCCTTGGTCATCGAGTCGCGGGGGATGGAGACGACGGTCGCCCACGTGCGGTCGGCCGAGAGGTGGACCAGGAGGTTGGTGTCGGAGTGCTGGCCCGGGTCGTCGACGACCTTGCCGTAGGTGTCGTTGCCCTCGCCGGTGCGGTTGTCCGAGCCGAGGAGCAGGAGGTTGACCGCGCCGCGGGCCTCGGGGGCGCGCGTCGGGCGGTCGGTGCCGACCGCCTCGGACACGTCGACCTTGGTGATGTTGGCGTTGAGCTTCCAGGCCGCGACCGCCACCCCGGTGCCGCCGACCGCGAGGGCGACGACGAGGGCGATGACCGTGCGCTTCACCCACGGGCTGCGGGTGCGGCCGTGCACCTCGCGCCGGCTGGGCAGCACCTCCGGGGTCTCCTCGGGGGCGTCGTCGGGTCGCGCGCCGTCCACCGGTCCTCCTGCGCTCGGGGTCTCCCGCGGCACCTGACGGCGCGCGGCGTCCCGGGGCACGGGACCGGTGGAGTGTACCGAGCGGTGCTGGACGCAGCCTGAGAACCGCGGCGCGGCTCAGCCCCCGGTGGGCTTGCCGTCGGTCCCGGGCGGCGGGGCCTCGAGCGGGGTGCCGTCGTTGAGCATCCCGAACAGCTCCTTCGCCCGCTGCGCGTCCCAGACGACCGAGGAGCCGGCCGAGGTCGTGACGTTCGCGTTCCCGATCGGCACGACGAGGCTCAGCGCGCCGTCGGACGACACCTTCCGCATCGTCGAGAGGATCCGGTAGGCGTCGAGCAGGCTCGTCTCCCGCCCGACGTAGACGCTCGAGGCGGCGGCGTGGGTGAAGGACCACCAGCGCCACGGCACGAGGACGGTCGAGGGCGTGGCCGCCTCCTTCATCACGGCGCCGAGGAACTGCCGCTGCCGCTTGGCCCGGCCGATGTCGCCCTCGGGGTCGGAGTAGCGGGCGCGCACGTAGCCGAGCGCGGTCGGTCCGTCGAGGGTCTGGCAGCCCTTCGCGAGGTCGATGTGCGCCTTCTCGTCCTTGATCGCCCGCGGGACGCACAGGTCGACGCCGCCGAGGCTGTCGACGACGGTGGAGAACCCGCCGAAGCCGATCTCGACGTAGCCGTCGATGCGCAGGCCGGTGGCCTGCTCGAGGGTCTGCACGAGCAGCTTCGGCCCCCCGATCGCGAACGCCGCGTTGACCTTGTTCTCGCCGTGGCCCGGGATGGGCAGGAAGCTGTCGCGCGGCACCGAGACGAGCGCCGGCTTGCCCGCGCCCGACGGGGTGTGGACGAGGATGATCGAGTCGGTGCGCCGGCCCTCCGCGGTGCCGGTGCCGAGCTTGCGGCGCTCCTCGCGGCTGAGGCCCTCGCGGCTGTCGGACCCGACGAGCAGGTAGGTGTGGCCGTCACCCGCGGTCGGGCGCTCGCCGGAGGGCACGTCGTCGACCCGCGAGACGCTCGACCACGCGTGCCACGGCGCGAAGGCCGTGAAGCCCACCCACGCGACGAGGGCGAGCACGAGGAGGGAGGCGACCCGCCGCCCGCGGCCCGGCCGGCGGGTGCGCGGCTCGCGGGGAGGACGGGGCTCTCGCGGGGGACGGGGCTCCCGCGGCGGCCGGGCGCCGCGGTCGGCGGGGGCCCGGCCCGGGACGGCGCCGCGGCCGGGGGCGGCGACGGGCCGGCCGTACTCGTCGTAGCCCGCGGCGTCGGCGGGTGCGGCGGCCGGGGGAGGCGGCGTCGCGCGGCGCGCGCTGCCGGGGGAGGGGGCGCCGCGGCGGCGCCGGGTGTCGACGACGTAGACGTCGTCGTCGCCGCTCCCGGGCGCGGGACGGCGCGGGATCGGGCGGGCGTGGTCGTCGGACATCCGGGTCCTCTCGGGAAGGGGCCGACCACCCAGTGTGCCCGTCCGGGCCGTGAGGCCGCGCCGTCGACGCCCCGAAACAGGGGTCGGCGCCCCCGGCGCGCCTCGCGCGGACGGCTGCGGGCCGCGCGAATACTGGGCGGCTATGGGACAGGCAGGGACCGGTGTGATCGAGCGCGCCCGAGGCACGGGCGCGCGCCCGGGGCCGGGTCGCGACGGCACGGTGGGCCGTCGCCACCACCGCCGGCGGGCCGTGACGCTGCTCCTGCTCACCCTCGTGCTCCCGGGCTCGGCGCAGCTCGTCGCCGGGCGCCGCGAGGTGGGCCGGCTCGCGCTGCGGGTCTGGCTCTCCCTCGTCGGGGTGCTCGTCCTCGGCGGGCTCCTCGCCCTGGTCAGCCGGCCCGCCGTCCTCTGGCTGCTGACCCGCGGGTGGATGCTCCTCCTCGCGCAGGTCGTGCTCGTCGTCGTCGCCGTCGGCTGGGCCGCGCTGCTCGTCGACGCGTGGCGGCTCGGGCGCCCGGACCGGTTGCCGATGGGCGACCGTCGCGGGCTGCTCGGCGGCCTCGTCGTCCTCCTCCTCGTGCCGGGCCTCGTCGGCTGGACCGGGGTCGGCGTCGGCCAGGCGCGCGGCGCCCTCACCTCGCTCTTCGGCACCGGCGAGGCCGCGGCCGCCGCCCACGGCCGCTACAACGTCCTCCTGCTCGGCGGCGACAGCGGCAAGGGCCGCGTCGGCCTGCGCCCGGACTCCATCCAGCTCGCGAGCGTCGACGCGCAGACCGGCCGCTCGGTGCTCTTCGGCTTCAGCCGCGAGACCGAGGACATCCACTTCCGCCCCGGCTCGACGATGGCCCGCCTCATGCCCGAGGGCTGGGCGTGCGGCGACGACTGCCTGCTCAACGGCCTCTACACGTGGGGCCAGGACCACGCGAAGCTCTTCCCGGCGGGCACGAAGGACCCCGGCCTCGTCGCGACCAAGGAGGCCGTCGAGGGCCTGACCGGGCTCGACGTCCAGTACTACGTCATGGTCGACCTGCGCGGGTTCGCGAGCATCATCAACGCGGTCGGCGGGCTCGACGTCGAGGTGCAGCGGCGCACCCCCATCGGCGGCAACGGGTCCCCGATCAGCGGCTACATCGAGCCGGGCCCGCAGCACCTCGACGGCTACCACGCGCTCTGGTACGCCCGCAGCCGCGTCGGGTCGACGAACTACGAGCGGATGGCCCGCCAGCGCTGCGTGACGACCGCCCTCGTCAAGGAGCTCGACCCCCAGACGCTGCTCCTGCGCTTCGGGCGCATCGCCGAGGCCACGACCGGGCTCATCCGCACCGACATCCCGCAGGACGCCCTGGCCGACCTGGCCGACGTGGCGGTCAGGACCAAGCAGGAGAAGATCACCTCGGTCAACTTCGTCCCGCCGCTCATCAAGCCGTGGGACTACGACCCCCAGGTGGTCCGCTCGACGGTCGCCAAGGCCATCGCCCGCAGCGAGGACGCCCCGACCCCCAAGCCGGCGGCGGCGAGCCCGAAGCCGTCGGCGGCCGCGTCCGCCACGAGCTCGGCCACCGCCACGCCGAAGACGCCCGCCGTCATGGAGCGCCCCGGCACCGACCCCGACGCCGACACCGGTGACCTCGCGAGCGTGTGCTCCGCGGGATGATGTCCCCGATGAGCACCGAGCCCGCCCGACCCGCCCCGCAGCCCCTGCCGACGAACCCGTCGGTCAGCGTCGTCATCCCCGTCCTCGACGAGGAGCGCCACCTCGAGGACGCCGTCCGGATGGTCCTCGGCCAGGACTGGTCGGGCCCGCTCGAGGTCGTCCTGGCCCTCGGCCCCTCGCGCGACCGCACCGACGAGGTCGCGGAGCGGCTGGCGGCCTCCGACGAGCGGGTCCGGTTGGTGCGCAACCCGACCGGGCGCACGCCGGACGGCCTCAACGCGGCCGTCGCGGCCGCCACGGGTGACGTCGTCGTCCGGGTCGACGGGCACGCCGAGATCCCGCGCGGGTACGTCTCGACGGCCGTCGCGGCGCTCGCCGAGACCGGCGCCGACAACGTCGGCGGCACGATGGACGCGCGCGGCCGGACGGCCTTCGAGCGGGCCGTCGCCGCCGCGATGCGCAGCCCGCTGGGCGTGGGCTCGTCGCGCTTCCACACCGGTGGCGGGGCCGGCGAGGTCGACACCGTCTACCTCGGCTGCTTCCGCCGGACGGCGCTGGAGCGGGTGGGCGGCTACGACCCGCGCTTCACCCGCACCCAGGACTGGGAGCTCAACCACCGCATCCGCGAGAGCGGCGGCACCGTGTGGTTCACGCCCGACCTCGTCGTCACCTACCGCCCGCGCTCGGGCTTCCGCGGGCTCGCGCGCCAGTACCGCGACTACGGCCGCTGGCGCCGGGTCGTCGCCGGGCTGCACGGGGGCACGCTCACCGCCCGCTACCTCGCCGCCCCGACGATGGTGGTCGGCACGACCGCCGCGACCCTCGTCGGTCTCGCGTGGTGGCCGGCGCTCGCCGTGCCGGCCGGGTACGCCCTGGCCGTCGGCGCCGGCGGGGTCGCCATCACGGCCGGAGAGCCGGCGCGCACCCGGCTGCTCGCGGGGCCGGTGCTCGCGACGATGCACTGGGCGTGGGGATGGGGCTTCCTCACCTCGCGCCCGCGCCGCCTGCTCGGCGGACGCTGAGGCTCAGGCCGGCTCGGGCGCCGGCTCGAGCACCACGCCGTCGCGTCGCACGACGACGGCCTCGACCCCGAGATCGGCTGCGCCGGAGGCGAGCACGGCATCCAGCTGCGAGTCGGCGGTGTCACGGACCGTGGCGAGGAGCCACGCCGCCACGCGGCCGGCGTCGGCGTCGTCGGCCAGGACGAGCGCGACGTGGTCGGCCCGCTCGCCGTCGGCCGCGCTGCGCACCGGCAGGGTGAGGACGCGTCGGCCGGCGTGCACGCCGGGGAGCCACGCGGGGGCGCCGAGCATCGGGTCGGGGTCGACGGACGCCGGCGGCCGGGCGGGTCCGAGCAGGGTGCGGACGTCGGCGAGGAAGCGCTCGTGGCCGAAGGCGGCGCGCACCATCGTGAGGGTCTGCGCGACGCGCGCGTGGAAGACCGTCGGGTCGCGGTAGCGCTCGACGAGGGCCGGCACCTCGTGCGGCAGGGCGTAGTCGAGCGCCGCCCCGAAGGTGGGCTCGTGCTTGGGATGGGTGATGACGACGCAGCCGCTCGCGGCGGCCTCGAGGAGCACCCGCCCGAAGGCCTCGTGGGCGTCCGGGTTGTCGAGGTAGACGAAGACGTCGAGGTCGGCGAGGAAGTCGCGGGTGTCCAGCGCCCGGTGGGGCAGCACCTCCCACTGCGCCGGGTAGCGGTCGGGGCCGCTGCCGGCGGCCTCCGAGAGCCGCTTGAGCTGAGCGCGCGCGCCCATCATCCGGACCCGGTGGCCGGGGCCGAGGTCGTACGCCGCGAGCACGTCGGCCCAGGTCGAGGGGAACTTGATGACGTCGTCGCGCGAGTAGCGGCCGACGACGAGCTCGCCGCCGGCGGCGGGGTCGCGCCCGTCCTCGCGCACGTGCCAGTCGTCGACGTCGATGAGGCCGAGGTCGTCGGTCGGGAGGAGCTCGATCGTGGGGTCCTGGGTGAGGAGCAGCTCGCGGACCGTCGGGCCCTGGGGCCACCAGAGCGGCCGCTGCCCGAAGAGCTCCTCGGTGCGCTCGGTGACGTCGCGCACGACGTAGCGCTGGTCGGAGCCGTCGAGCTCGAGCGGGGCCTGGTTGGCGACGACGACGACGCGACGCGGCCGGAAGGCGGCCGGCGCGTGCGGCGGGTACTGGAGGATCAGCGGGTAGCGCACGACGAGCACGTCGACGTCGACGTCGTCGTCGACCTGCAGCTGCGACACCGCTCCCGAGCGCAGCAGGTCGACGAGCGGGGCGCACAGGGGCGGGTCGTCGGTCGACATGAAGCGCAGCGCCTCGAGGTGCAGCACCCCGACGCTCAGGCCCCCCTCGAGGCAGGCGCGGATCTCCTCGAGCATCGAGCGCTGCGGGCCGCCGAAGCGCCGCCAGTCACCGCCGAAGACGACGTCGTAGCGGCGCGGGCCGGCGGCCGGGCGGGTGTTCCAGCGCAGCGGCTGCGGGAACGCGCGCGGCGCGGTCGGGTCCAGCCACGGGTCCTCGGTGCCGGCCCGGACGCCCTGGTGCCACGCCGCGTAGACGCTCTTGTACTCATGGCGCGACCCGTGCCGCCACCCGCGCGAGAACTCCTCCGCCGAGAGCGAGCCGGCGAGGGTGCGGTTGAAGGTCATGACGTGCGGGAGCGTCGGGACGCGCTGCCCGAAGGCGGCCTCGATGCGGCGCGCGTACTCGGTGTCGGCCCCCTTGCGGGTGGGGTCGAAGAAGCCGACGCGGGCCATCGTCGGGTGCACCGGCACCATGAGCGAGGCCGCCGACGGGTAGCGCGGCGCGTAGCCGGGTCGGCTCAGGCGCAGGTCCTCGGAGATGCGGACGCCCTGCGAGCGCACCGCGACCCGGCCGGGGTTCTCGAGCAGGTGGCGGACGGCGACCTCGACCATCTGGGGGTGCACCCAGTCGTCGGAGTCGACGACGGTGAACCAGTCGCCGGTCATCAGCCGCAGGGCGGTGTTGCGGGCCCGGTAGGTGCCGCCGTTGACGGCCTTGCGGACGACGGTGACGCGCGGGTCGAGGGCCTCGACCTCGTCGAGCAGGGCGGCGGTGCCCGGCCCGGAGGCGTCGTCGACGACGAACAGCTCGAGGTTGCTCCACGTCTGCGCGAGGACCGAGCGCACGGCCGTCAGGAGGTCGGAGCGCCGCGGGCGGAAGGTGCTCATGAGGACCGTGACGCGGCCGGGGTGCTCGACGCGCGGGGCGTCGGCGGCCAGCCGGTCGAACGGCGTGCCGGTGCCGGGCGCGAGGCGGACCGGTGCGGTCCCGCCCCCGACGGCCTCGGCGAAGGCCGCGGCCCAGGCGCGCTCGTCGGCGTCGGGGCCGCCGGCGAAGGGGTTGAGGGCGTCGGCCAGGCCGGCGAGGCGGACGTCGTCACGGACCTCGGGGCGCTCGAGGAGCCGCAGTGCGCCGCGGACGTCACCCGCCGCGAGCCGGACCTGCCCGAGGGCCTCGACGGCGCGGTCGGGCACGCGGCCGAGCGCGTGGTCGGCCTCGAGGACGTCGGCGAGCGCGAGCACCGTGGCGCTCGCCTCCGGGCCGGGGAGCTGCAGGCCGAGGACCATCGCGTAGCGCGCCAGCATGTCGGCGTCCATGCCGGGCTCAAGGCGCGCGGGCCGGGCGTCGGCCCAGGCCGTCAGCTGCGCCGGGGTGTGGCCGGGCCACGCGTGCTCGGCGAGCACCTCACGGGCGTGGACCGAGCGCGTGCGCAGCGTCGTCGTCAGCACCTTGTCCGGGGCGCGGTTGCCCCGGCGCAGCGTGTCGCGGGCGACGGTGCGCCGGGAGGCGGACGGGGTGGCGGCCCCGCGACCGGTCACGACTCGGAGCGGTCGGCGCCGTCGTGACCGGCGGCCAGCTTCTCGACGGTGCCCTGGAGGCGGTCCAGCCGGGCGGTGTACTGGGCCTGGAGCAGGCGCACGGTGCCGAGGACGTCGGCGGCGGTGGCCGGGGGAGGGGTCGGGGCCGCGTCGGGGAGGCCGCGCGCACCCTTCTCGAGGCGCCGCTCCAGGCGCCGGACGCGCACGTTGGTGTCGGCGGCGAGGGCGATGAGCACGGCGGCGAACCCGGCTCCGGTGAGGGCCAGCAGCCACGGCAGCCCGAGCACCGCACCCACGAGGAGCAGCACGGCGAGGCCCGCCCCGGCGAGGAGGCTGACCTGTACGATTCGGGACTTCATGGAACTCCTCGTGCGACGCGAACAGCGATGACAGCATATCCGCGCCCCACCGCGCCCGGACCGGGGCTCCTCGAGCCTGCTCCGGCCCACCTCTACGCCGGGGTCGCGACGACGGTCGCCGAGGCCGGCGGCCCCGGCGCGTGGACGGCCGCCCACCTCGTCGAGGCCGTGGACCGGGCACCGGACGCCTTGGCGCAGTACGCGACCCGCGTGCGGTCCGGGGCGGTGCGCGAGGTGCTGGCGCGCCGCGCGAGCTCCGGGCGGTCCGGCTGGGCCGACGTCCTCGCCGGCGCCCCGACCCACGGCGAGCCCGGCGTGCGGGCCGCGCTCGCGCTGGCGCTCGCCGCCGAGCCCGACGGCTCGGGGCTGCGCGTCGCCGCCGACCTCTACGCCGACCTCGCGCGCACCGCCGACGTCGCGCGCCTCGCGCCCGTCCACCACCTCGTCGCGCTCCAGTCGCGCTACCTCGCCGGGCCGCGCAGCGCCGTCGCCGACCTGCTGCCCCGCTGGCGGCGCGCACCGGCGATCGTCCGCGACAGCCTCGCCCTCGACCTCTCGCGCCCCGCGGCGTGGGACGTGGGGTCGGCGGGCACCGCCGACGAGGAGCGGCGCTGGGGCGAGGCGCTGCGCCGGATGGTCTTCGCGCACCACCCCGGCGTCGCCGTCGGGGTCGCGGCCGGGGTCGCCGACGTCGCCCCCTTCGACCGCCTCGCGGCGTCGGGCCACCGGCCGGCCTCGGTCTCCGGCGAGCTCGTCACCGTCATCGTCCCCAGCTGGCGCCCGGACGCGCCGGGCATGCGGGTCGCGGTGCGCTCGATCCTCGAGCAGACCTGGGCCGACCTCGAGGTGCTCGTCGTCGACGACGCCTCCGGGCCCGACTTCGACGACCTGTACGCCGAGGTCGCCGCGATGGACGAGCGCGTGCGCGTCGTGCGGATGGAACGCAACGGCGGCAGCTACGTCGGGCGCAACGCCGCCTTCCGGCTCGCGCGCGGCACGGCGGTCACCTTCCAGGACAGCGACGACTGGTCGCACCCCGAGCGGATCGCCGACCAGGTCGCGGCCCTCGCCGAGGCCCCCGAGGTCGGGGCGAGCCGCAGCGACGCCCTGCGCGCCCGGGAGGACCTCAGCCACCAGTGGCTCGGGTACCGGCCGGTGCGGGCCAACGCGAGCTCGCTCATGCTGCGGCGCAGCGCGGTCGACACCCTCGGCGACTTCCTGCCCGTCCGCCGCGGCGCCGACTCGGAGTACGCCGAGCGCATCACCGCGGCCGAGGGCGCCATCGTCGACACCGGCACCGTGCTCGCGATCACGCGGCTTCGCTCGGGGTCGCTCTCGCGCGGTGACTTCTCCTACCAGTGGACGACGCCGCAGCGGCTCGCCTTCAAGGGTCTCTTCCGGTCCTGGCACCGGGCCGCCGGGCCCGCCGGCCTCCACGTCGACGCCGCCGCCGGCCTGCCGCTGCGCGTGCCGTCGGCCTTCGAGGTCGCCGCGCCCCGGCACCGCCTCGACCTCGTCGTCATGGCCGACCTGTCCCTGCCCGTCGACGAGGTCCTCGCCGGGGCGCTCGAGCCGGGCCGGCGGGTGCCGCCGACCGACGCCCTCACCCTCGACGCCGCCCACGCCGCGCTGCGGGCCGAGGCGCTGCGCGAGGCGCTCGCCGCCGCACGCGCCGGACGCCCGGTCGGGGTCTGGCACGTCGAGGCACCCCACCGCCGCGGCGGCCGGACCGAGATGCACGACTCGTGGTTCGACCTCGTGACCGACGGGACGCTCGCCGTGGCGCTCAGCCCGGACGAGCCGGCCGACGTCGACCGGCTGGTCGTCGCCGACCCGCGCCTGCTCGCGGTGGACCCGCACACGACCGTCGCGCTCGTCGCCGCGCGGGTCGAGGTGCTCGCGCCGGTGCCGCCCGTGGCGGCGTCCGACCTGCTCGCCGACCTCGTGGCGGGCGACGTCGACCCGCTCGTCGTCGACGACGCGCTAAGGGTGGCCCGCCGCCTGCTCGGGACGGCCACGCTCGTGCACCGCCCGGTCGACGTGCGCCCGGAGCGCCAGGAGCGCCAGGAGCGCTAGGAGCCCTTGACGACCGCCGCGAGGCGCTCCTCGAGCGGCGCCTGGAGGATGCGCACGAACGTCCCGGTGATGTGCGAGCCCTGGCGGTAGGTGAGGACGTTGCGGTAGACGCCGGCGCACTCGCCCCCGGGGCAGACCCACGGGTCCATGTCGACCCACGACGCACCGGCGCTCTTCGCGGCCGCCTCGAGGGCGGCGCTGCCCGGGCTCTGCTCGTATGGCCAGGAGCAGGCGGCGCGGTCGTCCGGGTGCTGGGCGACGCACTCGTAGACGGGCGTGAGGTCGCTCGGCGGGTTCGGGGTGTTGGACAGGGCCACGACGCGGACGCCGGCGTCCTCGAGGGCCTTCCACGTGGCGACGAGCCCGGCGCGGTAGGCGTCGGGGGTGGCCTCGCCGGAGGCGTCGTAGGCCGTGCTGTAGACCGACGAGGTGATGACGACGTCCGGCTTGTCCGGGCCGGTCAGGCGCGTCAGCACCTCCTGGCCCCAGGTGCGGCAGGCGTCGTAGGGCTTGTCCTGGTAGGGCACGGTGGCGTCGACGAAGGGGCACGAGCTCTTGGTCCAGCTCGTGACCTCCCAGCCGCGCTCCTGACCGATGGCGTCGACGGCGGGCACCCACTGGGCGACCTTGGAGTCGCCGACGACGGCGACCGAGAGCGAGCCCTCGGGGTCGCCCCCGGCGCACGGCTTCGGGGTGCTGACCTCGACCTCGGTCTGGCAGCCCTGCGCGTAGAGGGACGGGACGTCGGCCGTCGCGCCCTCCGCCGTCGGGGTGAGGGTGCTGAAGAAGGGCTCGGCGTCGTAGGAGTCGCGCCCCGGCGGCGTCGTGAGCGAGGTGAACCCGGCGTCGGTGCGGGCGCCGCGGTCGTCGGCCTGCGAGCTCGTGGCGGCCCACATCCCGAGGCCGACGACGAGGCCGGCGACCGAGATCGCGGCGCCGACCCCGAGGGCGCGGCGCGGGTGCTCGCCGAGCCACGGGTTGCGGCGCAGCGGGTTCTCGACGAGGCGGAAGGAGAGGTACGCGGGCACGAACGACACGAGGACGGCGAGCGTGCCGGTCACGGCGGAGAGGGGGCCGAGCACCCACTCGAACGCCCGCAGCACCGGCCAGTGCCAGAGGTAGAGCGAGTACGACAGGCCACCGACCCAGCGCAGCGGGCGGGTGCCGAGGAGGACCTCGGGGCCGGTGCGGTGGGCCCGGAACCCGGCGACGATGACGACGGCGGTCGCGACGGTCGGCAGCACCGCGGCGTAGCCGGGCCAGGCCAGGGACCCGTCGTAGGTGACGGCGGCCAGGCCCAGCGCCGCGAGGCCGACCCAGCCCAGGACGGCCGCGAGCCGCTCGGGCAGGCGCGCCCACCGGTTCGCGCCGAGCGCGACGAAGGCGCCCAGGCCCATCTCCCAGAGGCGGGTCGTCGTGACGAAGAACGCGCGGGCCGGGTCCTCGGCGGTGAGCACGAGCGACCACACGAAGGTCGGCAGGATGATGAGCAGCCCGAGCCCGACGGCCAGGGCGAGGCGGGTGCTGCTCCAGCCGAAACGCCGGCGCAGGAGCAGCACGAGGATGATCGCGAGCGGCCAGACGATGTAGAACTGCTCCTCGACCGCCAGCGACCAGAAGTGCAGGACGGGGGAGGGCTCGAGGTCCTCGGCGAGGTAGTCGACCGAGCGGCCGGCGAAGACCCAGTTGACGACGTACCCGGCGGCGCCGGCGATGTCGAGGCCGAAGGTGCCGCGCTGCGTGCGCGGCGCGAGGAACCACGTGAGCACGGCGGTCGTGAGCAGCACGAGACCGGCCGCCGGCAGCAGCCGCTTGGCGCGGCGGGCGTAGAAGCCGACGAGCGAGAGCCCGCCGGTGCGCTCGACCTCGCGGACGACCTGGGTCGTGATGACGAAGCCGGAGACGACGAAGAAGACGTCGACGCCGATGAAGCCGCCGGAGGGGCCCAGGCCCGCGTGGTAGGCGAGGACGAGACCGACGGCGACGGCGCGCAGGCCCTCGACGTCACCGCGCCAGCGGCGGGGGGTGGCGGCGGGCGTGGGGGCCGGGCGGGACTGCGTCGTCGTCACGGGGCGCTCCCGAGGACGACCTCCACGTAGGTCGCGTCGGCGTCCGAGCCGTCGAAGAGCTCGGCCGCGCGGGCGGCGGTCGCGGTGACCGCCGCGGGCCAGGTGTCGGGGTGGGTCACGGCGACCAGTCTCTCAGCCGCCTGCTCGACGGTGGTCACGACCCACGCGTCGTCGACGAGGCCGTGCGGGCCGCCGCGGCTCGCGAGCAGCGGCCAGTCGCGCACGACGGGCACGGCACCGGAGCCGGCTCCCTCGATGAGGCCGCGGTGGCAGCCCTCGCTGCGGCTCGTGCTGAGGATGACGCCGATGCCCTGGAGGACGGCCGGAACGTCGTCGGTCCAGCCGATGACCTCGACGCGGTCGCCGAGCTCGGCCAGCCGCCGGTCGACCTCGGCGTGGTAGGCCCGGCCCGCGACGGTCGGCACGGCGGCGCCGTTCGGGGGCGCCCCGACGCAGACCAGCGTGTAGCCGGGGCAGCGCTCGAGCAGGTCGAAGGCCCACAGCGGGTCCTTCGGCCGGCGGCTCCAGCCGATGAGGCCCAGGCGGGTGCGGGCCTGCGGCGGCTTGGGCCGGGCCAGGCCCTCGATGCTCCCGAAGCTGGGGACGACGCGCACGGGCACGTCGTGGCCGAGGACCGCGAGGAGGGCGCGGGCGAGGTCGCGGAAGGCCGGGCTGACGACGACGAGCTCGCTGACGCGGGTCCAGTCGGTGAGGACGAACCACGGGTCGAAGGCGTCGACGCGGTGCACCCGCATCGACAGGCGCGGTCCCGGGGCGAGCGCGTGGCTGAGGAACGCCGTCGACTTGTCGGCCCAGTCCGAGAAGACCGCCCGGCGGTCGTGGCCGACGGCCGCGAGGTCGCGCAGGAGATCGGTCTCGGTGCGCCGCAGCCGCTCCCGGTCGGGGACGCCCGGCCCGGCGGGCCACCGCCGCAGGAGGGTGAGCGCCGCGAGGCTGTCGGCCGTCAGCGGCTTGCCGGAGAAGGTCTGGCGCCGGGCGAGGTCGACGACCTCGACCTCGAGGCCGCCCACGGTCTCGAGCGCGGCGACGACCTCCGGGTGGAAGGTGCCGTAGGCCCCGGTGACGACCGCGATCGGAGCGCGCTCCTGCGGGTCCCGGTCGCGCACGAGCGGCCCGCGACCTCCGGTGGTGACGGCCCGGAAGGTCGTGCTCGCGACGAGGTCGGCGAGGAAGCGCTCGGGGGCGTCGACGAGGGGGGACCCGGCGGCGTCCGCGTGCAGCTCGCGGTGGAAGAGCAGGAGCAGGGCGTCGGACAGCAGGGCGAGCGCGACCTGGCCCCGGCCCGCCTCGAGCGCGGCGTCCGCTGCGGCGAGGGTGCCCCGGGCGACGGCCCCCAGCCGGTCGAGGTCGGTCGACGCGGGGTCGGCCTCGAGGACGAGGTCGGCCGCGGCGTCCTGGGCGGCGAGGCCGCTCGCGAGGTCGCTCGCGTCGTCGGCCGGCAGGACGCGCCCGCCCAGCCGGGCGGCGCGGCCCCCGAGCGTGCGCGAGCGGCCGGCCAGCCGCCGGGTGAGGTCGGCGACGAGGAGGGCGACCGGGGCGCCGGGCACGGGCGCGAGCGGGGGCGGGGCCAGCTCGGCGTCGGCGACGGCGAGGGGGTCGCCGGCGGCCTCGACGACGGCCTCGAGGCGCTCCGCCCAGCGCGTGAGGTCCGCGAGGAGCGTGCGCAGGGCGGGCACGTCGGCCGAGCGCACGAGGGGCAGGCCGTGCAGCACCGCGGGGACGCCGTCGAGGGCCGCGTCGAGGGTCGGGTCGGCCGACACGACGAGGTCGACGCCGCCGGTCACCGCCCGGCGCAGGTCGGCCGAGCGCTTGAGGTCGTGGACGACGCGGGCCACGGCGGGGCGCCCGCGCGCCGCCGCGAGCGACGCGGCCCGGACGCGGGCCTCGCGCAGCGCGGGGAGGGCGTCGGTGGGGGGCTCGAGCACCAAGGGGCGGACGCCGACGGACGTGGCGCCCGGGTCGAGGGCCGGCGGCTCGGTGCCCGGCCGGTGCAGGACGAGCACGCGCACGAGCGGGTCGGTCGCCGCGGCGAACCATCCCGGGTGCAGCGGTGCCGTCACCGGAAGCGTCCCGCCGTGCGGCCGGACTCGATCGCCGGCCGGACGGCCCGCAGCAGCCGCGCGTCGGCCGCGGGGACCTCGCCGTCGGGCCCGAGGTGCACGAGGTGCCAGGTGCGGAAGCCGTCGACGACCGAGACCAGGCGCCGCCCGACGTAGGCGTCGTGGTCGGCGGCGTCGCCGGTCCAGGCGTCGCGGGGCACGACGTGGTCGACGACGAGGCCGCGCCCGCGGACCGCCCCGAGGTCGGGCCGGTCGACGACGAGCACGGGGCGGAAGGCGCCGGTCTCGTCGCGCAGCGCGCACACGGCGTCGAGGGCCCGGGCGAACGTGGCGTCGTCGGCGCCGAGGAGGACGAAGGCGACGACCGGCAGCAGCTCGGCGTCGGGGTCCGCGCCGGCGGAGCGGAACGGGCGCCGGGCGACGCCGAGGCCGTGGTCGGGGTCGAAGACCCGCCAGACGAGGTCGGTCAGCGTGCGGTTCGCGCGCAGCCGGGGGAGGACCCGGTCGCTCGCGAGGCGGAAGCCGGGGGCGCGCCGGGCCGCCGCGGCGAGGCGCTGGCGCCGGTCGGCGCCCTCGTCGACGGGGCTCACCGGCGGGCCCCCGTCCCGGCGAGGGAGGCGAGGAGCTCGGCCGCCGCGGCCGCGCCGTTGCCGGGGTCGGCGGCCCGGGCGGCCTCGGCGAGGGCCGGCCCGCGCTCGAGCAGCGCGTCGACCGCGGCGTCGACCTGCCCGTCGGCGAGGGTGCGTGCCGAGAGCGCCCAGCCGCGCGCGGCCGCGTGCTCGGCCCGGGCGACCTGGTCGTCGAGCGAGGTGGCGTCGTTGGGGACGAAGAGCGTCGGCAGCCCGAGGCGCAGGTGCTCGTGGAAGGAGTTGTAGCCGGCGGCGGCGACGGCGACGTCGAAGGCGGCGAGGTGCTCGCTGATGGGGAAGTGGCGCACGAGGTGCACGTCGTCGCGGCCGGCGGCCTGCTCGGCGATGCCGGCCTGCGTGACGCAGACACCGACGCCGCGCGAGGACAGGGCCCGCACGGCGGCGCCCACCTCGTCGGCGGTGTCGTTGATGTTGCCGGCGCCGAGCGAGACGAGCGCGAGCGGGCCGTCGGCGGGCAGGCCGAGGGCGCGCCGGGCGCTCGCGCGGTCCGAGCACTCCGCCGGGTCGACGAGCGTCACCGGGCCGACGCGGTGCGCGTCGGTGCCGACGGTCGCCCCCCGGTCGGCGTCGGCGGCGAGGTCGCCGGGCTCGAGGACCGCGTCGAACCACGAGGCCTTGGCGAGCTGGTGGGTGTTGCGCCCCGGCTTCCACATCGCCCGGCGCGACCACACGGCGCGCGTCCCGGGGGAGGAGGCGAGCGCGGCGTCGAGGCCGGCGTAGGGGTGGGTCCCGTCGAAGACGAGGACGGCCGGCCGCAGCCGCTGCACCGCCTCGCGCATCCGCTCCGCGAAGAGCCAGCGCCACTCGCCCGAGTCCATCCCCGTCGCGTCCTTGCTCGGCAGGTACTCCCAGGGGACGCCGTAGCCGCCGACGACGGGGACGGCCTGGCTCAGCGAGAGGACGTGGGGGCGCAGGCCCTCGGGGAGGCGGCGGCCGTACGCGAGCAGCCGCGTCAGGTGGCCCATCCCCGCGCCGTTGCTGGAGACGAGCAGCACGACGTGGTCCGTCCCCGGCGAGCGCGACATGGTGCCCGATCATGCCACGCGGCGGGGGGCCCCCTGCGCTGGGATAGAGTGTCGGACGCTCTGGACCCGGAGCTCCCCCGACCTCTCAGGAGATCTGCATGTCCGTGGACGTCACCGTCATCGGCCTTGGCTACGTGGGCCTGCCCCTCGTCCAGGAGGCGGTGCGCGCCGGGCTCACCGTGCGCGGCTACGACATCAACCAGGGGGTCGTCGACGCGCTCAACGGGGGCACCTCCCACATCGACGACATCAGCGACGCCGAGCTCGGCGAGATCCTCGCCGGCGGCTTCCGCGCCGCGACGACCGAGGACGTCATCGCCGAGGCGCAGACGGTCGTCATCTGCGTCCCGACGCCGCTCGGCGAGGACGGCGGCCCGGACCTCGGCGCCGTCGAGGGCGCGGTCCACGCGATCGCCCGCAACCTCACCGCCGGCAAGCTCGTCATCCTCGAGTCCACGACCTACCCGGGCACGACCGACGAGGTCGTCCGCCCCATCCTCGAGGCCGGCGGGATGACCGCGGGCCAGGACTTCCACCTCGCGTTCTCGCCCGAGCGCATCGACCCGGGCAACGAGAAGTTCGGCGCGAAGAACACCCCCAAGGTCGTCGGCGGGTTCACCCCCGAGTGCGGTGACAAGGCGGCCGCGTTCTACGGGCAGTTCGTCGACACCGTCGTGCGCGCCAAGGGCACCCGCGAGGCCGAGACGGCCAAGCTGCTCGAGAACACCTACCGCCACATCAACATCGCGCTCGTCAACGAGATGGCGCGCTTCTGCCACGACCTCGGCATCGACCTCTGGGACGTCATCGACGCCGCCAAGACCAAGCCCTTCGGCTTCCAGGCCTTCTACCCGGGCCCGGGCGTCGGCGGCCACTGCATCCCGATCGACCCGAACTACCTCTCCTACAACGTGCGCGCGAAGCTCGGCTACCCCTTCCGCTTCGTCGAGCTGGCCCAGGAGATCAACGCGACGATGCCGGCGTACGTCGTCCAGCGCGCCCAGGACCTCCTCAACGAGGACGGCAAGGCCATCCGCGGTGCCTCCGTGCTCCTGCTCGGTGTCACCTACAAGCCGAACATCGCCGACCAGCGCGAGTCGCCGGCCGTGCCGGTCGCCCGCCACATGCTCGACAAGGGCGCGAAGGTCAGCTTCCACGACCCGCACGTCGACATGTGGAAGCACTTCGGTGACGCCGTCCCGGCCGCCGCCGACCTCGACGCCGCCGTCGCCGAGGCCGACCTCGTCGTCCTGCTGCAGAACCACCGCGGCTACGACGTCGACGTCCTCGCCGGCGCCTCGAAGCGCTTCTTCGACACCCGCGGCGTCGTGACGCCGAGGGACCGTGCCCACCGCCTCTGACGAGGCCCGCCGCCCGGCACCCGTGGCGGGTGCCCTGAGCGACGCGGACGCCGAGGCCCTCGCCCGCAGCCACGGGCTGTCGCTGCTCACCGCACGGCCCCCGTTCGGCGAGTACGTCCGCGACCTCTGGCAGCGGCGCGCCTTCGTGCTGACCCTCTCGCAGGGCCGCACGGAGGCGCGCTACCAGAACAACCGGCTCGGCCGGCTCTGGTCGGTGTTCAACCCGATGCTGCTCATCCTCAGCTACTTCCTCATCTTCGGGGTGCTGCTGGGGACCCGGCGCGGGGTCGACAACTTCATCGGCTTCCTCTCGATCGGCGTCATCGTCTTCGGCGTCAGCGGCTCGGTCATCTCGAGCGGGGCCCGGGCGATCACCGGCAACACCGGGCTCGTGCGCGCGCTGCGCTTCCCGCGGGCGGTCCTGCCGGTCTCGGTCGGCGTCACCGAGGTGCTCGCGGCGCTCCCGGCGTTCGGGGTGCTCGTCGTCCTCATGCTCGTGAGCGGGGAGCGGCCGACGTGGACCTGGCTGCTGCTACCGCTGGCGGTCGCGCTGCAGCTGGTCCAGGTCATCGGGCTCGCGCTCATCGCCGCCCGCATCACCCACGGCTCGCGCGACCTCGCCAACCTCATCCCGCTGCTCCTGCGCCTCCTGCGCTACACGAGCGGCGTCTTCTTCTCGATCTCGCACTACACGGCGCGCGCCCCCTCGGTCGGGCACGTCCTCGAGTACCAGCCCTTCGCGCTGCAGCTCGAGACCGTGCGCCAGTCGCTGCTCGCCGAGACCCCGCTCGAGCTCATGCCGTGGATCGCCTCGGCGATCTGGGCGGTCGTGCTGCTCGGGGGCGGGCTCGTCTTCTTCTGGCGTGGGGAGGCCACCTATGGGCGCGGCTGAGCGCACCCCCTCCGTCGTCGTCTCGCACGTCGACATCGTCTACCGCGTCTTCGGCAGCCGGGCCCGCACCGGCGAGCGGCCACCGGGCCTGCGCGGGATGCTCTCGCGCGGCGACCGCGCCCCGCGGCAGGTGCACGCCGTCAAGGACGTGTCGTTCGTCGGCTACCACGGCCAGTCGATCGGCATCATCGGGCGCAACGGGTCGGGCAAGTCGACCATCCTGCGCGCCATCGCCGGGCTCATCCCGCCGACGAGCGGGCACGTGTGGGCCGACGGCTCGCCGGCCCTGCTCGGCGTCAACGCCGTCCTCGAGAAGTCGCTCTCGGGCGCGCGCAACGTCTACATCGGCGCGCAGGCGCTCGGCCTGAGCAAGGCCGAGGTCGACGCGAAGTTCGACGAGATCGCCGACTTCGCCGACATCGGCGACGCCATCCACCTCCCGATGTCGACCTACTCGTCGGGGATGGCGGCGCGGCTGCGCTTCGCCATCTCGACCGCGGCGCGCCCCGGGGTGCTCATCATCGACGAGGCGCTCTCGACCGGTGACGCCGCCTTCCGCGAGCGCAGCGCCCAGCGCATCGAGGAGCTGCGCGGCGAGGCCGGCACGGTCTTCCTCGTCTCGCACTCGGCGAACACGATCCGCGAGATGTGCGACCGCGCGATCTGGCTCGACCGCGGTGAGCTGATCGCCGACGGTCCCGTCGACGACGTCGTCGACGCCTACGAGGAGGCCGGGCGCCGCGGGACGATCGGGCCGATCGAGATCGAGCAGGAGGTCGCCGGCGTCGAGCGCTGGGCCGGCCGCGACCGCTACGCCGTCTCGGCCACGACGTCGGCGCGCGCCGTCGAGCCGCGCCCCGAGCGCGTCCTCGTCGCCGGGGGCACCGACCTCGCCGTCGCGCTGGCCGCCGTCCCCACCGCCGTGCGCTCCAACTCCCCGCTGCTGCTCGTCCGCAGCCGGTCCGTGCCGCCCGTCGTCCTCGCCGAGCTGCGCCGCCTCGCGCCCGACGAGGTCGTCGTCGTCGGCGACCCGCAGGGCGTCGGCGACTCCGTCGTCGAGGCGCTCGAGAAGGCGGGCCTGGACACCCGGCGCGTCCCGGGGGTCGACGCGCAGACCGTCGTCGCGACCCTGGCGCGCGACGAGGCCCCCACCGGCCGACCGGTGTTCGTCGTGCCGGCCCGTGACGAGGCCGCGGCCCTCTCGGCCGCCCTGCGGGCCGTCGAGGTCGGGGGCACCGTCCTCGTCGTCGGCACCGACGGGGTCGACCCCGAGGTCCTCGACACGCTGCGGGCCCTGCGCCCCTCGGAGGTCCACCTGCTCGTCGAGCGGGCCGACCTCGCGGCGTCGGTCACCGACGTCCTCGCCGAGGCGGCGGGGGTGCGCGTGCAGCGCCACCTCAGCCCGTCGCCGGCCGAGGTCGCCGTCGCGGCGTCCGAGCACCACCGCGAGAACGTCGACGTCGTCTACGTCGCGTCGGCCCCGGCCGACGCCGTCACCGGAACGCTCGTCGCCGCGCAGAGCGGGATGCCGCTGCTGCTCGTCGACCGCGACGCCGTGCCCGAGCCGGTCCACGACGCCCTCAAGCGGCTGCGGCCCGCGCACGTCGTCGTGCTCGGCGGGGTGCCGTCGGTCTCGACCGCCGTGCGCCAGCAGCTCGTCGACTACGTCGTCGACGAGGACGGCGACGAGGCCTCGCGCCTCGAGGACTCCTTCTGACGGCAGCCTCGCGCCCCGCCTCGTCGGAGCTTCCGCGCCACCACCGTGACGGCGCGGGTGGTCGCGCGCCGGGCGCGACCGGGCGGCGCTCAGACCGAGTCGGCCCGGCGGTACTCCTCGTAGTTGTGCCCGAGCAGCCCGGCGAGCGTGCCGACCCCGGAGGCGACCCGGCGTACCGCGAGCGAGCGCAGGGCCGGGCGGGCGAGGGCGACGGGGAGCAGGACGACCCCGTGGCCGGTGCGCAGGACGGCGCGCGCGAGCACCTCGAGGGTGGTCCGCGGCCCGGGCGCCAGCAGGCGGCGCGCGACGGTGTCGCCGGCGCCCGAGCGGTAGGCCCGGCGCACGTACCAGCCCCACGTGAGGCGGGCGCCGCCGATGGTCTCCTCGACGACGGCCTCCTCGCACCACTCGACGACGAAGCCCTCGCGGACCGCGCGCAGGAAGAAGTGCAGGTCGCTGGACCCGGTGTGCCGGAACGCGTCGTCGAAGGGCACGTCGAGCCGGTCGAGGACGGCCCGCGAGACGAGCGCGTTGCCGGTGTACCCCTTCGGCATCCGCGTGCCGGTGACGTGCCGGCCGGTGGGGTCGAAGAGGTCGCTCGAGCGCGCCCAGGCCGGGGCGTCCGCCGGCAGTCGCCGGCGGACCGGCCCGGTCACGGCGTCGGCGCCGGAGCGCCGCCAGTGCCCGACGAGGGTGGCGAGCCAGTGCGGTGGCGCCTGCTCGTCGTCGTCGACGAAGACGAGCGCGTCGGCGTCAGCAGCCAGGGCGAGCGCGACGATCCGGCGGCGCACCGCCGGGATGCCGGGGTCGGGCTCGACCTCGTAGGTCACCGGCCAGCCGAGGGAGCCGGCGAGCGCGTCGGCGACCTCCCGGGCGCTGCCGGCGGGGTCGTTGTCGACGACGACGAGCCGCGGCTCGACCCCGTCGAGCCCGGTCTGCGCGGCGAGGCTCTCGCCGAGCAGGCGCAGGCCGTCGGGCCGCAGCCGGGTGGCGACCCCGACGACGACCCGCAGCGGCGGCGGCTGCGTCAGCGCGTGCTCCCGGGGGCGGGCTGCAGGTCGACGGCCAGCGGCGCGCCGGTGGCCTCGCGGACCTGCTCCTCGGTGACGTCCGGGGCGAGCTCGCGCAGGACGAGCCCGTCGGCGGTGACGTCGATGACGGCGAGGTCGGTGATGATCCGCTGGACGACGGCCTTGCCGGTCAGCGGCAGCGAGCACTCGCCGACGATCTTGTGCGAGCCGTCCTTGGCGACGTGCTCCATGAGGACGACGACCTTCTTCGCGCCGTGGACGAGGTCCATCGCGCCGCCCATCCCCTTGACCATCTTGCCGGGGATCATCCAGTTGGCGATGTCGCCGGTGGCCGAGACCTGCATCGCGCCGAGGATGGCCGCGTCGACCTTGCCGCCGCGGATCATCCCGAAGGAGAGGGCGGAGTCGAAGTACGAGGCGCCGCGGCGGACCGTGACGGTCTCCTTGCCGGCGTTGATGAGGTCGGGGTCGACCGCGTCCTCGGCGGGGTAGGCGCCGACGCCGAGGATGCCGTTCTCGGACTGCAGGACGATCTCGACGTCGTCGGGCACGTAGTTGGGCACGAGGGTCGGCAGGCCGATGCCGAGGTTGACGTAGGCGCCGTCCTCGAGCTCGGCGGCGGCGCGGGCGGCCATCTGCTCACGGGTCAGCGGCATGGCTCAGGCCTCCTGGGTGGCGCGGACGGTGCGCTTCTCGATGTGCTTGTCGGCGGCCTGCTCCGGGGTGAGCGGCAGGACGCGCTGGACGTAGATGCCGGGCAGGTGCACCTCGTCGGGGTCGAGCTCGCCGGGCTCGACGAGCTCCTCGACCTCGGCGACGGTGATCCGGCCGGCCATGGCGGCCAGCGGGTTGAAGTTGCGCGAGGACTTGTTGAAGACGAGGTTGCCGTGGCGGTCGCCCTTCCAGGCGCGCACGAGGCCGAAGTCGGCGACGATCGCGTGCTCGAGGACGTACTCGCGCTCCTCGCCGTCGCGCTCGAAGACGCGGACCTCCTTGGCGGGGGAGGCCTTCTCGACCCCGCCGGAGCCGTCGTACTTCCACGGCAGGCCGCCGTCGGCGACCTGGCTGCCGACGCCGGTGGGCGTGAAGAAGGCGGGGATGCCGGCGCCGCCGGCGCGCAGCCGCTCGGCGAGCGTGCCCTGCGGGGTCAGCTCGACCTCCAGCTCGCCCTCGAGGTACTGCCGCGCGAACTCCTTGTTCTCCCCGACGTAGGAGGAGACCATCCGGCGGATCTGCTTGCTCTGCAGGAGGATGCCGAGCCCCCAGTCGTCGACCCCGCAGTTGTTGGAGACGACCTCGAGGTCGCTCGTGCCGGCGCGGTGGAGCTCGGCGATGAGGACCGACGGGATGCCGCAGAGCCCGAACCCGCCGACGGCGAGGGTGGCCCCGTCGGAGATCCCGGCCACGGCCTCGGCAGGAGTGGCGACGACTTTGTCCATGGCGGGCACTCTAGTGCGGGGTGACGGGGGGCCCACGAGCGGTCCCGGCCACACCGACCGACGGGTTCGACGGTGCCGCGCACCACCTCCGCGCGACCCGGGCCGTCCGTTCGGTCACGATCTCCTGTGACGCCAGTGAACGGTGGGGTCCACTGTGGCACCCTGACTGCGTCCGACCCCCTGCCTCTGGACCCCCTCATGACCTCTGCTGCCCTTCGGCGTCCCCTGTCCCTCGTCGTGGCCGTGGCCGTGGCGACCGTCGTCCCCGTCCTCACCTCGGGTGGGACCGGGGCGGCGGCCGCCCCGAAGCCCGTCCCCGCCGCCCTGCGCTCCTACGACCTCGCCCCGACGGCGCCCGTGGCCGCGGCGACGACGTCGTCGGCGCAGGAGCGCTCCACCGCCGCCTCGACGGCTCCCGCGGCCCAGTCGCGGCAGGTCGACATCGGGGGCCGCGCCCACGTCGTCGGCGTGACCTGGCCGGACGGCGCGGTCGCGGCGAACGCCCGCGTCGAGATCCGCGAGGAGCGGGCCGGCGCCTGGGGCGCCTGGCAGTCCCTCGAGGCCGAGTCCGACGACGGCCCCGACGCCGGCAGCACCGAGCAGCGCGGCCAGCGCGGCGGCACCGCGCCCTGGATCTCGACCGCGGACGCCGTCCAGGCCCGGGTCCTCGGCGACGCGAAGGGCGGCGCCCGCGCCCGCCTCGACGTCGTCGACGCGACGACGACCGCCGCCGACGAGGCCGTCACCTCCGCCCCCGCCGGCAGCGCCTCGGCGGCCGGGGTCGTGCCGACCATCCGCACCCGCCAGGACTGGGGCGCCGACGAGAGCATCCGTCACGCGACCCTCGGCTACGGGGAGGTCAAGGCGGCCGTCGTCCACCACACGGTCGGCTCGAACACCTACTCCTCCGCGGAGGTCCCGAGCATCATCCGCGGCATCTACGTCTTCCACACCAACGGCCGCGACTGGGGCGACATCGGCTACAACTTCCTCGTCGACCGGTTCGGCCGCACGTGGGAGGGCCGCTACGGCGGGATGGACCGGCCGGTCATCGGCGCCCACGCGATCGGCGTCAACAGCCAGAGCTTCGGCACCTCGGTCATGGGCGACTTCACCTCCGCGTCCGTGCCCTCGGCCGTCGTCACCGCGCAGGCCAAGCTCATCGCCTGGAAGCTCGGGCTGGCCCACGTCGACCCCACGGGGACGACGACCCTCGACGGCTTCGGGACGCACCCCACGGTCATCGGCCACCGGGACGTCTACGCGACGTCCTGCCCGGGCGCGCAGCTCTACGCCAAGCTCCCGCAGATCCGCACGCTCGCCCGCCAGTACGAGGGGACGATGCTCTTCGCCCCCTCGATCAGCCGGGACACGTGGTCCTACGGCGGCTCGGGGGCGGACGTCTCCGCGAAGGCGAGCGAGGCCATGTCGTGGACGATCACGGTGACGAGCCCCTGCGCCGGCACCGTCGCCACCCTCACGGGCCGGCGCAGCGCCGGCGGTGGGTTCTCCGTCCGCTGGGACGGGCGCGACTCCACGGGTGACCTCGCGCTGCCCGGCGACTACCTCGTGACGATGACCGGCACGACCGGCTCGGGGGCGACCTCGACCTCGTCGGCCGCGTGGCCCGTGACCATCGCCGCGACGAGCGGTGCGCCGCAGGGCGCCTGCCCCCCGCGGCTGGAGGGCTCCGACCGCTTCGGCGTCGCCGTGGCCGCCTCGAAGGTCCGGGACGCCGCGACGCGCAAGGTGGTCCTCACCAACGGTCAGGCCAACGCGATGGCCGACGCCCTCGTCGCGGCGCCGCTGGCCAGGAAGCAGGGCGCGGTGCTCCTGCTGACCAACGCCGCCAAGCTGCCGTCGGCCACCCGGGCCGAGATCGTCCGGCGCAAGGTCACCCAGGTGACCGTCGTCGGCGGCGAGCCCTCGGTGTCGTCGGCCGTCGTGCGCGAGCTGACCTCGCTCGGCGCCACGGTGACCCGCATCGGCGGGGCCAACCGGTACGAGGTGGCGGCCAACGTCGCCCGGACGATGACCGGGGGAGCCGCCACGCCGGACGTCCTCGTCGCGAGCGGCCGGCAGACCGCCCTCGCCGACGGTCTCGCGCTCTCCGGCCCGGCCACCGCCCTCGGGCGCCCGATCCTCCTCGTGGACGCGACCGTCCCGGCCGCCACCCGCGCCGTCCTCACCACCCTCAAGGTGCGACGGACCGTCGTGGCCGGTGGCGCCGTCACCGTGCCCGACACGGTGCTCACCGCGCTGCCCTCGGCCACGCGCGTCGCCGGGGCGAACCGGTACGACCTGTCGGCGAACATCGCGACGTGGGCCCGTGGGGCCGGCGTGCCCACGACCGACGTCCTCGTGGCGTCGGGGGAGACCACCGGGCTCGCCGACACCCTCTCCGGCGGCCAGCTCGGCCGGCCGACCCTCTACGTGCGCCAGGACGCGACGAGCCCCTCGGTCGTGGCGTGGCTGCGCGCCGACGCCGCCCCGACCTCGCTCACCGTGCTCGGCGCCCCCGTCACGGTCTCGTTGCGCACCGGCGGCTACCTGCGCGCGGCGGTGACCCCGTGAGCCGCCGGCTCCTGCGGCCGCTCGTCGCGGCCACGGCCGCGCTGGCCCTGACCGGCGGCCTGGCCCCGGCGGCGCTCGCCGGCACCGTGCCGTGGGGCGTGGACCAGGCCCGTCCGGCGCCCACCGCGCCGGACGGCGCGGCCCCCGCCGTCGCCGCCCCGGCGGCCCGCACGGCCGCGGCCTCCTCCACGTGGACGCTCTCGGGCTCCGGCTGGGGGCACGGCGTCGGGATGAGCCAGTACGGCGCGATGGAGATGGCGCGCGACGGCTACAGCGCCGCGCAGATCCTTCGCCACTACTACTCGGGCACGGACTACACGACCGTCGACGACACCGCGCAGGTCCTCGTCAACCTCCAGCACCAGACCTCGTCGAGCACCTTCTCGACCTCCGCGCTCGCGGCCGGTGGCGGCACGATGACCGTCGTCGCCGGCGGCACCTCCCTCACCGCGCCCGCCGGCACGACCGCGACGGTCACCGCGTCGGGCAGCGGGGTCGCCGTCTCGTGCGCCGGGTGCAGCCCCACGACGACCGCGACGGGCACGACGGCCACCGTCTACTGGGACGACACCAGGACGCTCGTCTCGACCGGCGGGGCGCGCTACAAGGACGGCAGCATCGCCGTCAGCCGGACGCCCGGCTCCTCGACGCTCGAGGTCGTCGGCCGGATGCGCCTGCACGACCAGTACCTCGACTACATCCGCGAGGTCCCGTGGTCGTGGCCCGCGGCCACGCTCCAGGCCCAGGCCGCCGCGGCCCGCGGCTACGCCCTGACCGCCGTGCGCGGCGGCGTGCGCAGCTCGTGCGCCTGCCACGTCTACGACACCGTCCAGAGCCAGGTGTTCGGCGGCTACCCGGGCTCCGGGGACCTGCCGTACTGGAAGAGCTGGCAGGCCGCGGTCCGCGCGGCGGGCTCGGGCACCCAGGGCTACGTCGTCACCTACAAGGGGTCGGTCATCGAGGCGTTCTACGCCTCCTCGACCGGTGGCCGCACCCAGAACAGCGAGGACGTGTGGTCCTCGGCGGTGCCCTACCTGCGCAGCGTCGACGACCACTGGAGCCTGCGCTCGAGCAACCCCCGGCGCGCGTGGGTGACGCGCCCGGCCACCTCGACGCTCGGGTCCGTCTTCGGCCTGGCCGACGTCGCCTCCCTCGACCTCTCCTCGCGCTACGCCTCGGGCGCGGTGCGCACCGCGACGGCCACCTCGTCCTCCGGGGCGCGGGCGAGCATCAGCGGGGCCTCGCTCCAGGCGCGGCTCGGCCTGTACTCCAGCTACGTCGCGCGCCCGACCGAGCGCATCGACGGCAGCAACCGCTACGCCGTGGCCGAGGCCCTCGCCGCGACGCACGACCAGGGCGCGAGCACGGTCGTCATCGCCAGCGGTGAGGACGCCGGCCGCGCGGACGCCGCCGTCGCCGGGCCGCTGGCCCAGGCGCTCGGGGCCCCGCTGCTGCTGACCCAGCAGGGGAAGCTGCCGACCCAGACGCGGGCGGAGCTCGCGCGGCGGGCCGGCTCGCTGACCCGGGCCGTCGTCGTCGGGGGCTCGCCCACCGTCGACGACGCCGTCCTCACCGAGCTGCGCGACCGCGGCCTCGCGGTGACCCGCCTCGGCGGCCGGGACCGCTTCGAGGTCTCGGCGGCGGTGGCCCGCCGGGTCGCGGCCGAGCGCCCCGTCGGCGCGGTCGTCGTGGCCTCGGGCTGGGCCCTGGCCGACGCGCTCGGGGCCGGGGGACCGGCCGGGGCCGTCGGCGAGCCCGTCCTGCTGACCCGCGGGGACCGGCTGCCGGACGCCGCCGTCGCGGCCCTGACCGACCTGCGCGTGCCGGCCGCCCGGATCGTCGGGGGCACCCCGTCGGTGGGCGCGGCCGTCGAGAGCGACCTGCGCTCGCGGCTGTCGTCGGTGCGCCGCCTGGACGGCGCGGACCGCTACGAGGTCGCCGCGGCCGTCGCCGCGTACTACCTCCCGCGCCTGGGCGCCGTCACCGCGGTGTCGCTCTCGAGCGGCGAGGACCGCGCCCTGACCGACGCGCTGACCGCCGGTTCGCTGGGCCGGCCGATCCTCCTCACCCGCGGCACGGCGCTGCCGCCGGCGACCGTCGCGGCCCTGCAGTCGATGCCGGGCCTCGAGCGGGTCGTCGGGCTCGGCGGCACGGTGTCGGTGTCCGCGGGCGTCCTCGACGCCGCGGGCGACGCGTGAGCGCGCACCCGGCGCCGGTCGGCCGTTCGGGTCCGCGGCCGCAAGTACACGCTTGTAATTCAGCGGAACCGCTTGCACCACCCCCGTGCCCAATGGGAGAACAGATGTGCCCGGTGATCCGGCGGTGACGGATGTGACTCCTGTGACCACGGATCGCCGAGTGCGCCCGGCCCCCTGCCCCGGGCGCCCTCATTCCGGATGGAGCCCCTGCGTGTCCCTGCCCAGCCCTGACTCCCCGGCGCCCCGGCGCCTTCCCACGCGTGCCCTCGGCGCCCTCTCGGCGTCCGTCATCGCGTTCCCGCTCGTCGCGGGCTCGGCCCAGGCCGCGAGCATCCCCTACCCCAAGCCGTCCAAGCCGCTGCCGAGCGCCCTCGACGTCGCGCCGCCGTACCAGCCGGGCACGCTCTGCCTCACCGAGGACCAGCCGGGCCCGGTCGCGTTCGCCAAGCTCCTCAACGCGACCTACGGCGCCCACGTCTACGGCGTCCTGCGCAAGTGCGACCAGGAGCACGGCGAGGGCCGCGCGCTCGACTGGATGCTCAACGCGAAGAACGCGAACGACCTCGCCCTCGGCAACGCCGTGACCCGGTGGCTCGCGATGGCCGACTCCGAGGGCCGCTCGGGCGCGAACGCCCGGCGCCTCGGCATCAACTACATCATCTGGAACAAGCGCATCTGGAAGGCCTGGGCGCCGGACCGCGGCTGGCAGGCCTACACCGGCTCCTCGCCGCACACCGACCACATCCACCTGTCCTTCACGTGGGACGGCGCCGTCAAGACCACGTCGTGGTGGACCGGCAAGGCCGTGACGACCTACCTGACGGGCCCTCCCGGCGGCTCGCAGCCGACGTCGCGCGACCCCAAGGACTACGTCAACGTCACCCTGCGCAAGGGCTCGCGCGGCATCGCGGTCGAGGTCCTGCAGAAGGCGATCGGCGGCCTGACGGTCGACGGCTCGTTCGGCCCCGCCACGGAGGCCCGCGTCCTCGCCTACCAGAAGAGCAAGGGGCTGACGCAGAACGGCATCGTCGACAGCCGCGTCTGGAACGCGCTGATCGGCGCGCCGACGAGCGGCTCCGGCACGCCGGCGCCGTCCACCTCGCCCCTGGACAAGTACGCCAAGGTCACCCTGCGGCTGTGGTCGCGCGGCGAGGCCGTCTCGGCGATGCAGAAGGCGATCGGCGGGCTGACCGTCGACGGGTCCTTCGGCCCGAAGACGCTGGCCCGCGTCACGGCCTGGCAGAAGTCCAAGGGCCTGACCGTCGACGGCGTCATCGACGCCAAGGACTGGAAGGTCCTCGCCGGGGGCTCCTCCACCGGTGGGTCGGGCAGCACCGCCCCCGTGACCACCCGGCCGCCGTCGAGCGCGCCGACCTCGACGACGCCGGCCACCGAGCTGACCGCCTACAAGGGGTCCACCCTGCGCCTGGGCTCGAGCGGCAGCGCCGTCCGCGCCCTCCAGAAGGCCCTCGGCGGGCTCTCGACCGACGGCCGCTTCGGCCCGGCCACCCAGGCGCGGGTCGTCTCGTTCCAGCGCTCGGCGACGCTGTCGGCCACCGGGGTCGTCGACCGCCGCACCTGGGACGCCATCGAGCGCGCCGAGCACCCGCTGCTGCGCTACTGGAACACCGTGCTCCGCCGGGGTGCGCACGGCAGCTCCGTCGTCGCGCTGCAGAAGGCGCTGCGGATCACCGCCGACGGGTCCTTCGGCCCGAAGACGGAAGCGGCCGTCCGCGCGGCCCAGAAGTCGGCGCGCCTCGCGCAGACCGGGGTCGTCGCGACGCTCACCTGGAAGGCCGTCGAGGCCCGCATGCGCTGAGCCGTCCTCGCACGGCGGCCCCGGTGGGCCGTCGTGCGGCGACGGGCGCCCGGGCTCAGCGGCGGCCGGTCACGCCCTCGGCGGCGAGACGGCTCGCGAGCACGTCGTCGGCCGGCGTGCCCCGGGTCAGGACGACCGAGCCGTCGCCGGCGAGCAGCTCGAGGGCCAGGGCGAGGAAGCGGCCCGTGTCGTCGGTCCCCGTGTGCGCGCGCTGCACGGTCGCGGCGTCAGCGGGCACGAGGTCGCCAAGAGGCGTCTCGCCCGTGGCGGTCCGCAGGCCGGGGGCGCCGGGCTCCGGCTCCTCCCAGGGCTCGAACACGTCGCCGTGCGTGGCGATCTCGCGCGCCTCGTCGACGGCGCCGGAGGGCACGTCGACCGCGGCCGTCCGCGCGAGCGCGGCGAGGGTGACGACGACGACGTGCTCGGCGTCGTCGAGGTCCGCCACGCCCGCGGGCTCGTCGGTGACGACGACGTCCGCCGGACCGGGGGCGTCCGGCAGCAGCACGCACGCCCCGACCGACCACGCCGCGAGGGCCCAGTAGAGGGTGCGCCAGTGGGGCGGCAGCGCGAGCCGCACCGTCGTTCCCGGCGCCGCGTCGAGCTCGTCCTGGAGGAGGTTGGCCGCCTTGGCCACCCAGTTGGCGAGGACGCGCGCCGAGAGCTCGATGCGCTCGCCGCGGGTCGGGCCGTCGGTGTCGTCGTAGACCGTGATGCGCGGGCGGCCCGGGTCGCTCGCGACGAGGCGGGCGAGCAGGGCGGCGGGGGTCGGGTCGTGGGCCATCGCCCGCACGGTAGCAACGGGGACGCGGTCTAGGCTCATGGCCCATGACCGACCCCGCCCCGGAGCCCGGCCGCCTGCTGACCCGGGGGGCCCTGGCCGCCGGCCTGTGGGTCGTCGTGGTCACGTCGCTCGGCGGCCTGGCCGCCGCGGTGGGGCTCTGGTCGCCGTGGGTCGGCTGGCCGGTGGCGGTCCTCGCGGCCGCCGGCTCGTGGGTCGCCGTGCGCGGCCTGCCGGGCGTGCGGACCGGTGTCGGGCCGGCGGCGGCGCTCGTGGCCGTCGTCCTCGGCTTCGCGGTCTACGCCGGCGTCACCCACTCCGAGCACGTCCTGCCGCGCCGCGACGCCGCGAGCAACCTGCAGGCGGCGATCAGCCTCGCGCGGACGGGGGAGCGGGTCGTCCCCGTCGACCCGTCCGTCATCGGGGGCCCGCGGGCACTCGAGGCCGGCGAGGTCACGGTCGCCAGCGCGGCGTTCTACCAGGTGGGGTCGGCGGACGACCCGGCCGTGCAGCCGCAGTTCCTCATGGCGCCGGCCGTCGTCTACGGGTACGGGGTCTGGGCCGGGGGGCCGCCCGTCGCGCAGGTGCTGCCGGCGCTCGTCATGGCGCTCGTCCTGCTCGTCCTCGGGCTCTTCGCCGCGCACCTCGCCGGGCCGTGGTGGGGCGTGGCCGCGGCCGTGCTGACCGCGGTGCTCTTCCCCGTGCTCAACGTCGCGCGGGGGACCTACTCGGAGCAGCTGGCGCTGCTCACCCTCGTCGGCGGGCTGCTCGCGCTGACCCTGGCCGTCGGGCGCGAGGACCCGCGGGTGCCACGGCTCGCGCTCGTCGCCGGCGTCCTCGTCGGCGGCACCGGCCTCGCCCGCGTCGACGCCCTGCGCGAGGTCCTCCTGCTCGTGCCCTTCCTCGCCGTCGGCGCCGCGCTCGGGCAGCGCTGGGTGCGGCCGGCCGCCCTCGGGCTCGTCGCCTCGAGCGTCGTCGCGTGGGGGCTCGCGCTGCTGCTGTCCTACCGCTACCTCGGCGACATCCACGCCAGCCTGCTCCCGTTGGCGGCCATCGCCGTCGTCGTCCTCGTCGCCTCGCTCGGGGGCCTGTGGCTGTGGCGGCGCGGCCGGCGGCTGCCCGGCGCGGTCGTGCGCCGGGCGCCCGACGCGCTCGCCGTGCTCACCGTCGTCGTCGGGGTCGGCCTGTGGACCCGCCCGTGGTGGATGACGGTGCGCCAGGACCCGAACGACCCCGGCGCCCGCTACGTCGCCGGGATGCAGCGCCGCCAGGGCCTGCCCGTCGACGGCGGCCGCACCTACGCCGAGCACACCGTCGACTGGCTCTCCTGGTACGTCGGCTGGGTCGCGCTCGTCGTCGCGCTCGTCGCCCTCGCGCTGCTGCTGCGGCGGGCCCTGCGCTCGCTCGGCGAGGGGCGGCTCGCGCCCTGGGCGCCGGTGCTCGTCGTCGCCGCCGGCTCGACCGTCCTCACGCTGCTGCGGCCCGGCATCACCCCGGACCACCCGTGGGCCGACCGCCGGCTGCTCGTCGCGCTCCCGTTCGTCGTCGTCCTCGTCGTCGTCGCGGCGGCCTGGTCCTCACGGCGGCTCGCGTCGTCCGGGCGGGCCTGGGGCACACCGGTGGTCGCGCTGGTGACCGTGCTCGCGCTCGGCGTCCCGGCGGTGCTGGCCAGCTGGCCGTTCCGCGGCGTCGGGGTCGAGCGCGGCTCGCTCGAGGCCGCGGACCGCGTGTGCGCGGCGCTGGCGCCCGACGACGTCGTCCTCGGCATCGACGGCCGGGCGTCGTCGGAGTGGCCGCAGACGGTGCGCGGGATGTGCGGCCGCCCGTTCTTCGTCGCGACCACCCCCGTGCGCCAGGACCCGCAGCGGCTCGCGGCCCTCGTCGAGGAGCTGGCCCGCGGGGCGTCCTCGAGCGGCCACCGGCTCGTCGTGCTCGCCGCCGACGGACCCGAGGCCATCGAGGGGCTCGGCCTGACGCCGCGCTCCGTCGCGGACCTGCGCTTCCCGGAGGAGGAGCACGCGCTCGACCGTCCGCCGCGCCGCACCGACCTCGGCGGGGTCCGGGTCTCGGTCGCCGAGGTCCCCGTGCGCTGACGCCCGCCGTCGTGGCGGGCGCCGGGGATCAGCGGGTGAAGTGCTCCGCGGCGCGCCGGCGCACGGCCCCGCAGGTCGTCGCGTCGACGGCGACGACGAGGCCCGGCCGCAGCGAGCGCGGGCCGTACGGCGTGCCGTCCGGGTGGACGACGGCGCCGCCGGCCTCGGTGACGAGGAGGGTGCCCGGGGCGTGGTCCCACGGGTTGGAGCGCGAGTAGACGATGTAGTCGGTCGCGCCCTCGACGAGCTTCGTGTAGTCGACGCCGCAGCAGACCCACGACAGGCGCATCGGCGCGAGGCCGGCGAAGGCGTGGTCGCGCAGGCTCCACATCGAGGTGACGCCCTGCGGCTCGCGGTCGTCGGGGACGGGGGCGCAGGTCATCCGCTCGCCGTCGCGGAAGGTGCCGGCGCCCTTCTCCGCGACCCAGGTCCGGCCGTGCTCGGGCTGGTGGATCCACGCCCGGACGGTCTCGCCGCCGACGGTCTCGGCCACCATGACGGCGTGGTCGGGGGAGCCGTGGACGAAGTTCTTCGTGCCGTCGACCGGGTCGACGGTGAACGCGTGGTCGGCCGCGAGGTAGCGGTCCATCAGCGTGTGGTCGCCGGCGAAGGCCTCCTCGCCGAGCACGACGGCGTCGGGGTAGGCCTCGTGGAGCCGGGCGGAGATGATCACCTCGGCCTCGCGGTCGGCGACCGTCACGAGGTCACCGGGGTTCTTCTCCATCACCTCGCCCTCGCCGAGCGAGCGGAACCGGGGCGTGATGACCTCCGCGGCGACCTCGCGCAGGAGGTCGGCGACGGCGTCGGTCGAGAGGCCGGACATGGGGGCCACGGTTCCACACGGGAGGGACACCGGCCAAAACGACCCCGCGCCGGCGCACGTCTCGGGGTGGCCCAGAGACGTCCACGAGACCCCGGCTCGGAGCCCGGGTCCCGTGGACGAACCGGGGTCCCGGATGCGGAGATCTAGATGGCCTGCCGTCATAGGTAGACAGACCATCTAAGTAGTGACACGATGTAGCCATGACGACGGAGGAGTGGCCCACCGAGTGGCTGCGGGCGGTGCTCGGTCTCGCGGTCCTCGGCGTGCTCGACGGCGCGCCCGCCCACGGCTACGCGGTCGCGCAGCGGCTGGCCGAGCGGGGCCTGGGCGAGGTGCGCGGGGGGACGCTCTACCCGCTGCTCGGCCGGCTGCAGGACGCCGGCTGGGTCGAGGGCGAGTGGGAGCCCGGCACCGCCGGCCCCGGCCGCAAGGTCTTCCGCGTGACCCCCGCCGGTCACCTCCACCTCGCCGAGCAGGGCGAGCGGTGGGCCGCCTTCTGCCGCACCACCGGTCCCGTGCTGTCCCCGTCCACCGCCCCCTGAGAGGACCCCCGATGAGCGAGAACCCGTCCACGCGCCACCCCCGCGAGCTCGCCCCGGCGGCGGACCCGGCCTGGGTCGACGCCTTCGTCGTCGAGCTGCGCCTGCTCGGTGTCCCCGGCGACGAGATCGGCGACCACCTCGTCGTCCTCGACACGCACCTGCGGGAGTCGGGGGAGTCCGTCGACGAGGCGTTCGGGGACCCCCGCGAGTACGCCCGCTCGCTCGCGCCGAGCGGCGGACCGGCCGCTGCCGTCGACCGCTCGACGGTCGTGCTCGCCGTGCTCGCGCTCGTCGGTGTCGTCCTGGTGCCGGCGGCCCTCGGGGCGCTGCTCGACGGCACCCGCGTCACCGTGACGCTCGGCGGCCTGCTCGTCGCGGTGCTGCTCGGCGGGGCGGTGGCGGGCCTCGTCGCGCCGGGTGCACCGGTGCTCGCGCTGCTCGTCCGTCGCCGGTGGGTGGCGTTCGTGCTCACGCCGGCGCTCGTCGCCGTCGGGGCCGCGCTCGTGCTGCTGCTCCCGCAGGTCCTCGTGCGGGTGCCGGCGCCCGTCGTCGGGGTGGCCGGCCTGGTCGCGGTGCTCGCCGGGTCGGTGCTGCTCGGACGCGCCCCCGCCGACCTCGTCACCGCGCCCGGCGAGCGGGCGACCGGCTCCGCGACGGGCGGTGGCGGGCGGCTGCTCGGGGTGAGCGTGCTGCCGGCGTGCGCGCTCGTCGCCTGCGTGCCCGTGCTGATGACGCGCCTCCTCGGCTGAGCGGCACGTCCGCGCAGGTCACCCGCATGCCCGGGGTCCTGCGTGGGTAGGGTCCCGGCATGGCGAGGTTGCGGCGGGTGTCCCCGCGGTCGGTGGGGTGGACGCGCAAGCGCGCCGGCAAGGGCTTCTCGTACCGCGACGCCGCCGGCGAGTCCCTGCCGAAGGAGGCCGTCGAGCGCATCCGGGCCCTCGCCATCCCACCGGCGTGGCAGGACGTGTGGATCTGCCCGCGCGAGAACGGCCACATCCAGGCCGTCGGCACCGACGCCGCGGGCCGGCGCCAGTACCTCTACCACCCGGACTGGCGCACCGCCCGGGACGAGCTGAAGTTCGACCGGGTCAAGGTCGCCGGGACCCGGCTGGCCAAGGCCCGCGAGTCGATCGTCGGCGACCTCGCCGCCGAGGGGATGCCCCTGGCGCGCGCGGCGGCCACGGCCACGCGGCTGCTCGACCTCGGGTACTTCCGGATCGGGTCGGACGCCTACACCGACGCCAACGGCTCGTTCGGGCTGACGACCCTGGAGCGCCGGCACGTGCGCCGGCGCGGCGACGACCTCGTGTTCAGCTTCGTCGGGAAGTCGGGGATCGAGCACTCGATCTCGGTCAGCGACCCGCAGGTCATCGCGTCGCTCAACTACATGCGCCAGCGGCGGGGTGGCTCCAAGCGGCTGCTCGCCTACCGCGGCGAGGCGAAGTGGGCCGACCTGCAGGCGGCCGCGGTCAACGAGTACATCTCGACGATGGTCGCCGAGGACCTGACGGCCAAGGACTTCCGGACGTGGCACGCCACGGTGCTCGCGGCCGTCGCGCTCGCCGAGACGCCGGAGAAGGGCGACACCGCCGCCTCCCGCCGGCGGGCCGTCAAGGCCGCCGTCGAGGACGTGTCGGCCTACCTCGGCAACACCCCGACGATCGCCCGGAAGTCCTACATCGACCCGCGCGTCATCGACCAGTACGAGGACGGCGTGACGATCGCCGCGACGCTACGGCGCTCCTTCCCCGACGACACCAAGCGGCAGGCGGCCGTCGAGAAGGCCGTCGCGCGGCTCATCGACGGCGCCTGACCCCCACCGCCGCGCCGGGGCGTCCTCGCCCCGCCGGGGTGTCGTGGCAGGTCGGCACGGCGGAGTCGGGGTGACCTCGCGTGGCCGGGGTGGTCTCGTCGTGGCGGGTCGGCAGGACGGGGTCGGGGCGGCAGGACGGGGTCGGGGTGACCTCGCGTAGCCGGGGTGGCCTCGCCGCGCCGGGGCGTCGTGGCGGGTCGGCACGGTGGGGTCGGGGCGGCGGGACGAGGTCGGGGTGACCTCGCGGAGCCGGGGTGGTCTCGCCTCGGCGGGGGCCCGCCAGAGACCCTCCGCAGGACCCCGGGAGCGCCGTGACGACCGCAGCCGCGCCGCGCCGGTAGGCTCGCGGGCGATGAACGAGCACCCCGCGGCGCCCCAGGGCGACCCCACCCACGACGTCCTCCACGCGGCCCCCACCGAGCAGATCGACGTCCGGACCGGTGAGATGGCCGGCCGGAGCAACGACCCCGCGGCCGGCGGCCGGTCCACGCGGACCAGCGGCGGCTACGTCATCGAGGACGGGCCCGACGGCCCCGGCCCGACGCCGTACGTCACGGTCGTCCTGCCCTGCTACAACGAGGGCGCGCACGTGCTCGAGGAGATCGACCGCATCTCCGCCGTGCTCGAGGACTCCGAGCACACCTACGAGATCCTCTGCATCGACGACGCCAGCACCGACGACACCCTCGAGGTGCTGCGCGGCGCCCAGCGGCGCTACCCGCACATCCGCGTCCTGCCCTTCCGCCGCAACGGTGGCTCGGGCACGGCCCGGCGCATCGGCACCCAGCAGTCCCGCGGCGAGATCGTCGTGTGGACCGACGCCGACATGACCTACGAGAACGAGCGCATCCCCGAGCTCGTCCGGATCCTGCGCGACGACCTCACCTACGACCAGGTCGTCGGCGCGCGCACGACCGAGGAGGGCACGCACAAGTGGGCCCGCGTGCCCGCGAAGTGGCTCATCCGCAAGATCGCCGAGTGGCTGACCAAGACCCGCATCCCCGACCTCAACTCGGGCCTGCGCGCGTTCCGCCGCGAGGTCTCGCTGCCCTACCTGCGCCTGCTGCCGGCCGGCTTCTCGTGCGTCACGACGATCACCATCGCGTTCCTGTCCAACCAGCACGACATCAAGTACGTCGAGACGAGCTACGCCAAGCGCGCCGGCGTCAGCAAGTTCCACTTCGTCGGCGACGCCTACCGCTACATCCTCCAGGTGCTGCGGATGGTCATGTACTTCGACCCGCTCAAGGTCCTCATGCCGCCCGCGCTGTGGATGGTGGCGCTCGGGCTGGTCAAGGCCGTCGTCGACATGGTGCGCCACCCGTTCTACTTCCCCGCGAGCACCGTGCTCCTCGTCGTCAGCGGCATCATGATCGCCTCCCTGGCCCTCCTGTCCGACCTCGTCGTGCGCTCGCGCGACGGTGTCTGAGGTGTCGGAGGCCGCGCTGCGGGTCGCCCTCGTCGGGCCGACGCACCCCTTCAAGGGCGGCGTGGCGGCGCACACGACGAGCCTCGCGCACGAGCTCGCCGACGCCGGCCACGAGGTCACGCTCGTCTCGTGGAGCCATCTCTACCCGGCCTTCCTCTACCCGGGGGAGCAGGCCGTGCCCGGCGGCGCCCCCGACGTCGAGCCGTTCCCGCGGACCCTGCGCGTCCTGTCCTGGGCCCGCCCGGACACATGGCTGCGCGCCGGGCGCCGGCTGCGCGACGTCGACGTCATCGTCGTCGTCCACGTCGTCCCCGCGGTCGTGCCGGCCCACCTCGCCCTGCTGCGCGCCGCCGGCGCCGGGAGCGGCCGCGGCCCGCGCGTCGTCGTCATCGCCCACAACGTCCTGCCGCACGAGCCCGGCCCGGGGGACCGGCCGCTCGTCGCGTCCCTCGTGCGCCGGGCCGACGCCGTCCTCGTCCACTCCGACGAGCAGGCCGCCCTCGCGGCCGAGCTCGGCGCGCCCCGCGTGCGGGAGGTCGACCTCCCGCCGCACCTGCCCGGTGGCCCGCCGGAGCCCCGGCCCGAGCACGACGGCCCCGTGCGCCTGCTCTCGCTCGGCATCGTGCGCGACTACAAGGGCATCGACCTGCTCCTCGAGGCCCTGCGCGAGGTCGACGGGCCGACGCTCACCGTCGCCGGCGAGCTCTGGGGGGATGCCGGCCGCCGTGTGCGCGAGCTGGCCGCCGACCCGCGGCTGCGCGGCCGCGTCGAGGTCCACGGCGGCTACGTGCCGGCCGACCGCATCGCCGGCCTGATGGCCCGCCACGACGTCGTCGTCCTGCCCTACCGGTCGGCGACGGCCTCGCAGAACGTCCTGCTCGCCCGCGCCCACGGCCGGCCGGTGCTCGCGACGAGCGTCGGCACCTTCCCGGGGCAGGTGCGTGACGGGGTCGACGGCCTCCTCGTGCCGCCGGCCGACCGCGACGCCCTCGTCGCGGCGCTGCGCACCCTCGCTGAACCCGGCGTGGCCGACCGGCTCGCGGCCGAGGTCCGCCAGCCCGACCTCTCCGGCCCGTGGGCCCACTACGTCGGCGCCCTCGAGGCGCTCGCCGCCCCGCCGGCCGTCCCGGTCGACGAGCCGGAGCCGTCGGCCGTGCCCGTCGGGCCGGTCGCCCGGGCCCGGGCCCTCGTGGCCGGGCTGCGCGCGCGCCGGCAGCCGGTCCTCACCATCGGCCCGCTCGACCTGCCCGAGGACGTCCGCGCCACCGACGTGCTCGCCGTCGACGCAGACGCCGTCCGGGCCGCCGAGGTCGCTCGCGACCTCGGCCTGCCGCGGGCCAAGGACCCCGTCGCGGCCTGGGCCGCGCTCGGCGCCGTCGCCGCGCTCGTCCGGGTCCTCGACGACCGCTCGCGCACCGCCGTCATCGTCGACGAGTCGGGCTCGAGCAGCCCGTTCTCGCGCTGGGCGCGGGCCCTGGGCTTCGCCCCCGTCGAGCTCGAGCTGACCGGCCGCCGGGCCGCCGTCGAGGCCCTCGACGTCGACACCGCGAGCCTCGACGTCGTGGCCCGCCTGCACCCCGGCGGCTGCACCGCGGCCGACGTCCAGCACGTCGTCGGCCAGGCCTCGTGGTCGCTGCGCTCCGGCGGCCTGCTGCTCCTCACCCTGCCCATCGGTGACGACGACCCCGACTTCGCGGTGCGCGCCGCCGACGTCCGCGGCATCCTCGCGCGGGCCGACGACCTCGGCCTCGCCCTCGTCGGGGACGCGGACGGCGACGTCCTCGCGCAGATGCGGGACGCGCGGGTCGCGTTCGGCGACAACGGAGCCCCCGCCTACGCGGTGCTGCGCCTGACGTTCCGACGGAAGTGACCCGGTGAGCCGCGCCAAGGTCCTCCTCGTCGTCCGCTACGGGCTGCTGGTCCTCGTCCTCGCCGCCGTCGTCTGGGCGCTGGCCGGCAGCTGGGACGAGGTCTCGCGCGAGCTCGGCCGGATGAGCTGGCCCGCCGTCGTGCTGGCGCTCGTCCTCACCCTCGGCGCGCCCCTCTTCACGCTCGTCGGGTGGCGCGTCCTGCTCGCCGACCTCGGCACCCGGCTGCCGCTCGCCCCCGCGGCCAGCGTCTTCTTCGTCGGCCAGCTCGGCAAGTACCTGCCGGGCTCGGTGTGGACGGTCCTCGCGCAGGCCGAGATGGGCGCCAAGCTCGGCGTGCCGCGCCGCCGGATGGCGATCACGGGGCTGCTGTCCATCGGCCTGGCCATCCTCTGCGGCAGCCTCCTCGGCGTCGTCGCGCTGCCCCGCCTGCTCGCGCGGGGGAGCTCGCCGGTCACGGCCTGGGTCGTCGTCGCGGCGGTGCTCGTCGGCGCGGTCCTCTTCTGGCCGCGGCTGCTCAACGCGATGGTGGCGCTCGGCCTGCGGGTGCTGCGCCGCGAGCCGCTCGAGCACCGGCTCGGCGGCCGCGCGGTCCTCTCGACCGCCGCGTGGTTCACCGCCGCGTGGGTCTCGGCCGGGCTCGGGGTCGCGGTGCTCGTCCGCTCGCTCCAGCCCGCCGCGACCCTCACCGACCTCGCGGTCGCCGGGGTCTGCGGCTTCGCGCTCGCCTCGGCCGCCGGCCAGCTGTCCGTGCTCGTCCCCGCGGGGGTCGGCGTGCGCGACGGCGTGCTGGCCCTGCTGCTCGTCACCTTCATGCCGCTCTCGGCCGCGACGGCGGTCGTCGTCGTCGCCCGCTTCCTCGCCATCGTCGGCGACCTCCTCGTGGCCGGCGGCGGCTGGGCGTGGGGACGTCGGCACCACCTCCTAGGATCTGCGGGATGAGCGAGCGACCGGACCGCGAGGAGCAGCTCGCCTACTCGGAGTCGATGGCGAAGATGCTCGACGAGCGGGCGCGCCGCCAGAAGGCGGCCAAGCTGATCGCCGTCGTGCGCCACGCCCTCGGCGTCGACACGCTCGACGGGCTGCGGGCCGTCGACGTCGGCTGCTCGGCCGGCTTCATCGCCGACGAGCTCGCCCTCGCGGGGGCCACGACGAGCGGCGTCGACATCGACGAGCCCGGCCTCGAGAAGGCGCGCGCCCGCTTCGGCGAGCGCGTCGACTTCCGCGTCGCCCGCGGCGAGGACCTGCCCTTCGAGGACGCCTCGGTCGACGTCGTCGTCCTCAACCACATCTACGAGCACGTCGTCGACCCCGAGGCCGTCGTCGCCGACATCCACCGGGTCCTGCGCCCCGGCGGGCTGCTCTACCTCGGCGTCGGCCACCGCTGGCAGGTCATCGAGCCGCACCACCGGCTGCCGTTCCTCTCGTGGCTGCCGCAGCGCGCCGCCGACCGCTACATGCGGCTGACCGGCAAGGGCGAGACGTACTACGAGCACTACTACTCGCCGGCCGGTCTGCGCCGCCTCTTCGCCGCCTACGACGTCTGGGACTACACGCTGCCGGTCCTCGCCGACCCCGCCGCGTTCTCCGCCGGCGACAACGTGCCCGGATGGGCGGCCCGCGTCCCCGAGCCGGTCCTCGCGGCCGCCCTGCCGGTCGTCCCGACGTACGTCTGGGCGGCGTTCAAGGGCGCGTCGCGCCCCGCGGGCCCCGCGCTGCGGGTGGCCCCGCGCCACGTGGGCTGATGGCCGCCGAGGGTGTGCTCCGGGTCGTGCGCACCGCGCGGCCGGTGCCGCTCGGCGCGGTCGTCGGCATCTTCCGGCGCGGCGCCGGCGACCCCACGAGCCGCCGCGACGACGCCGGCTGGTGGTTCGCCTGGCGCACCCCCGACGGCCCGGTCACGCTGCGGCTCACCGTCCTTGGTGTCGCCGCTGACGAGGTCACGGCCAGCGCGTGGGGGAGCGGCGCGGCCTGGATGCTCGAGCAGGTGCCGGCGCTGCTCGGCGAGGACGACGACCCCAGCGGCTTCGACGCCTCGCTGCACCCCCTCGTCGCCGACGAGTGGCGACGGCGGCCCGGCTGGCGCGTCCCTCGCTCCGGGCTCGTCGTCCAGAACCTCGTGCCGTCGGTCATCGAGCAGAAGGTCACCGGCAAGGAGGCGTTCGCCGGCTACCGGCGCCTCGTGCGGCGCTTCGGCGAGCCGGCGCCCGGCCCGGGGGAGGACCTCGGGCTCGTCGTCGCGCCGACGCCGGCCGGCTGGGCGTCGGTCCCGTCGTGGGAGTGGCTGGCCGCCGGCGTCGACCCGCAGCGCTCGCGGACCGTCTCGGCCGCCGTCCGGTACGCGGGGCGGCTCGAGGAGTGCGTCGGGATGAGCGCCGAGGCGGCGCGGGCGCGCATCACCGCGCTGCCGGGCATCGGGCGGTGGACGTGGGCCGAGGTCGCCCAGCGCGCGCTCGGCCTCCCCGACGAGGTGAGCTTCGGCGACTACCACGTGGCCAAGGACATGACGTGGGCGCTGACCGGCACCCCGCAGGACGACGACGCCCTCGCCGAGCTCCTCGAGCCCTGGCGCGGGCACCGCTACCGGGTGCAGCGCCTCCTCGAGCTCGGCGGCCACCACCGGCCGCGGCGCGGCCCGCGGATGACGTTGCCGACGCACCTGCCCACCCGCGGCCGCTGACCCCTCCCCTCGGCGCGGAGGCATCCCGGACGTCGAGAGGAGGCAACGCGCAGGCGTCGGGCCCGGATCCTCTGCGTGTTGCCTGATCTCGAGGGGGCCCGGGTGGGCTCGGGCGCCCCGTGGGTCAGGAGAGGTGCAGGGTGACCGAGGCGGGCCCGCGCTCGCCGAGCACGGCCGTGAGGTCCTCGGAGGCGGCGGCCACCTGCGCGCGCACGACGAGCCGGCCGAGGTCGTAGGGGTCGGGCGCGGAGAGCACCAGCACGGCGGCCCCGTCACGGACCTCGAGGTCGACCGACCCGTCCTCGACGTCGTGCAGCGCGAGCGCGACCACGCGGCCGACCCGGTCGAGCAGCGGCTCGGGGGCGACGGAGCGCAGCCCGACCTCGTCCGAGTCCGGCGAGCCGGGGGCGACGCCCAGCGCGGCCCGCACGGCCTCGACGTGCCCGAGCGCGAACCAGTCGCCCGGGCCGGTCCGCACGAGCGCGGCCGCCCCGTCGGTGCCCTCGACGTGTCCGCCTCCGCCGGCGTCCCCGGCGGCCGGGACGAACCACGCCGCCGGCAGGCCGCGCACGAGCGCCGCGGGCACCCCGTCGGCCTTGCCCTTGACGAGGTCGGCGGCGGCGGCGACCTCGTCGGCCACGGCCCGCGCGGTGACGGCCAGCGGGCGGCCGTCGTGGTCGACGCCGCCCCGCAGGTCGTCGAGGACGGCGAGGCCGGCGGCGCCGAGCGCGAAGTCGGTCTGGCCGGCGCGCCAGGGGCGCCCGGCGGTGTCGGAGAGGACGACGGCCAGCATCCGGCGGGGGAGGGCGTCGGCCGCGGCCGCGAGCAGCGCCTCGCGCAGCCGGCCCGCCTCGACGTCCGGGCGCTCCGGCAGCATCAGCACCGCGCCGCTCGGCCCGGTGTTGGAGGCGTCGACCCCGGCGGCGGCCATCACCGGCCCAGCGACGGACTCGACGACGCGGGTGGCGCCGGTGCTCCCGGCGCGCTCGGCGACCACGCGCACGGTGTGGGCGGCCACGGCGTCGACGCGCTCGCCGGGCCACGTGAGGCCGGCGGCCTTGGAGACGACCTTGCTCGAGACGACGAGGCAGTCGCCGTCGCGCAGCGCCTGCCCGTCGGACGCGAGGGCCGCGAGCAGCAGCGCCGCGAGGTCGTCCCCGGCCCCGACCTCGGGCAGGCCGGCGAGCGGGCGGACCTCGACGACGCCCTCGCTCACGCGGTGACCGCGGTCGCCAGGCGCAGGGCATGCGCCGCGATGCGCGCCGTCGCCTCGACGTCGGACATGAGCAGCGGGCCGTCGAAGGCCTCGACCCGGGCCCGCGCCAGCGTGGTGTCGGCGTCGGCGGGGTCGACGAGCCAGGCGTCGAGGAAGTCCTCGTACAGCCCGCCGACGGCGGCCGCGGTGGCGGGCACGCCGATGGCCTCGAGGCACGCGTCGGCGTGCCCGCGGACCGGGCGCCCGGAGATGAGCGGAGAGACGCCCACGACGGGAGCCGTCGTGCCGCGCAGGGCGTCCCGGACGCCGGGGACGCCGAGGACGATGCCGATGGACACGACGGGGTTGCTCGGCGGCAGCAGCACGACATCGGCCTGCCGGATCGCGTCGAGGACCCCCGGGGCGGCCGCCGCGCGGTCCAGCCCCGCGACGACGAAGCGCCGCGCCGGGATCGCGGCCTGGTGGCGGACCCACCACTCCTGGAAGTGGATCGCGCGCTCGCCGTCGCCGTCGTCGACGACCACGTGGGTCTCGACGGGGGTGTCGGTCATCGGCAGGAGCGTGATGCGCTGCTCGGGCAGCCCCCAGCGCGCCGCGAGGCGGGCGGTCACCTCCGAGAGGCCCACGCCCTGGCCGAGCCACTGCGAGCGCACGACGTGCGTCCCCACGTCGCGGTCGCCGAGCGCGAACCACTGCGGCTGCGCGCCGTAGGCGGCGAGCTCGGACTGCACGCGGTGGCTCTCGTCGGCGCGGCCCCAGCCCTGGGACTCGTCGATGCCGCCGCCGAGCGTGTAGAGCAGCGTGTCGACGTCGGGGGAGACCCGCAGGCCGAACAGGGTGATGTCGTCACCGGTGTTGGCCACGACGGTGACCTCGGTGTCCTCGAGGCCGGGCGTGGTGTCGAGGTGGTGCCGCAGGCCCCGGACGAACCGGGCCCCGCCGACGCCACCGGCGAGAGCCGTGATGCGCATGGGCGCCAGTCTCTCAGCCGGGAGCGGCCCCGGGGGAGGCGGTGCACCCCCGGGGCGGCGGACCGGGCGCCACCCGCGCCCCGTGGCCCGCCGGAGCCCCACCCGTACCACAGTCACCGGATCACGGGAAATCTCGTCGATAACACCGTTTGGCTTGACGAGCGTGGCATGACACGCGTGTAATTCCCTGCATGTACTCCGGGGTGACCGTCCGGGGTGCACGGGTCGAGGTCGAGGAGGAAGCATCATGCACGAGCTCTTTCTGGTCGAGGGGATGCTCGGCTCACCGGAGCCGGACGAGGGGGCCCTGTCCTGGCAGGAGCGGTCGCTCTGCGCGCAGACCGACCCCGAGGCGTTCTTCCCCGAGAAGGGCGGCTCCACCCGCGAGGCCAAGAAGGTCTGCGTCTCGTGCGAGGTGCGCTCCGAGTGCCTCGAGTACGCCCTCGGCAACGACGAGCGCTTCGGCATCTGGGGCGGCCTGTCCGAGCGCGAGCGGCGCAAGCTGAAGAAGCGCGCCGTCTGACGAGGGGTCTCCCCTCGTCGAAGGCCTCGTCCGGATGACGCTCGCCCCACCCCGTCCCGTGGACACGGCACCGGCCACCACCGCCGCGGTGCGCCCCGTCGTCACGGCGGTCGTCGTGACCCACCGCGACCCCGCCGGGCTCGCCCGACTCCTCGACGCCGTCCTCGCGCAGACCCAGCGCCCGGACGACCTGCTCGTCCTCGACCGCACCGACGGTGCCGCCGTCCCCGACCCGGACGGCGTCGGCGAGGTGACGGTCGCCTCGCTCGTCGAGCGGATGCGCGCCCACCACGACGTCGTCGTGCGCGTCGTCGCGGCCGACCACCGCCGGCCCCTGCGCCGGGCCGTGCACCGCGCCGTCCTCGACCTCCCGGAGGACCGCACGAGCCTCCTGTGGCTCCTCCCGGTCGGGACGACCCCCGAGCCCGCGGCGCTCGTGCGCCTCGTCGACGCCTGGCGCCGCTCGCCCTCGACCGGCATCGTCGGCCCCAAGCACGTCGACGCCGAGGCGCCGCACCGCCTGCGTGCCCTCTCGATCCGCACCACCCGCGGCGGTCGCCTCCTGGCCCGCCCGCTGCCCGGGGAGCCGGACCAGGGGCAGTACGACACGACGAGCGACGTCCTCGCCGTCCCGTTCGCCGGCTCGCTGCTCGAGCGCGACCTGCTCCTCGCCCTGCGCGGCTGGGAGACCTCCTTCGGCGACGTCGGCGCCGACCTCGACCTCGGCTGGCGCGCCCAGCTGAGCGGCCGGCGCGTCGTCGTCGTCCCCTCCTCGCGGATGCGCTCCGCCCCCGGTGTCGCCACCGCGTCCGCCACGACCGCCGCCCGCCGCCGGGCCGCGCGCCGCGTCGCCCTCGCCCGGGCGCCGTGGTGGTGGTCGCCGGTCCTCGTCGTGTGGGTGGCCCTGACCTCCGTCGTCGCCGCGCTCGGGCTGCTGCTCCTCAAGCGCCCGCGGAGCGCCTGGGCCGAGATCGGCGCCCTCACCTCCCTCGACCCCGTCCGCGGGCTGCGCTCGCGCTGGCGCACCCGGCACCGCGCGACCGTGCGCCGCCGCGACCTCGCCGCCGTGTTCGAGCCGCGGCGGGCGGTCCTCACCTCGTGGGGCGACAGCGTCCACCACGCCCTCCTGCCCCCGCAGGCGCCGATCGGTGACGCCGCGGCCGACCTCAACCCGCGCTCCTGGCTGGTCCGCGTCGTGCGCCACCCGGCCGTCGTCGCCGTCCTCGCCGCGCTCGCGGTCACCGTCGCCGCGGGCCGCACGCTCGGGTTCGGGGTCGTCACCGGGCTCGGTGGCGGCCTCCAGGGCGGCGAGCTCGTCGGTGCCCGCACGACCGCCGCCGGGCTCTGGCACGGATGGCGCGACGGCTGGACCGGTGCCGGGCTCGGCGGCCCCGAGCAGGCGGGCCCCGCCCACGTGCTGCTCGCCGGGCCCGCCTGGCTCGTGACCCACCTGCCCCTCGTGCCGGTGCCGTCCTCGCCCGCGGGGCTCGTCGTCGGGCTCCTGCTGCTCCTCGCGATGCCGCTCGGGGCCCTGTCCGCCTACCTGATGCTCCGCGCGCTCACCCCGCGCCGCTGGCTGCGCACCCTCGGCGCCCTCGCCTGGGCCACCTCCGGCCCGGCGGTCGCGGGCGTCGCCCAGGGCCGCCTCGGCGCCGCCGTCGCGCTCGTCCTCCTGCCGGCCGTCGCCGCGGGCCTGATGCTCCTGGCCGCCCGGCGCGCCACGGCCACGAGCGCCTTCGCGACGTCCCTGGCGCTCGTCGTCCTCGGGTCCTTCGCCCCGGTCCTCGCCGCGCTCGGCGTGCTCGTCGCGCTCGTCCTCCTCCTCGTGCGCCGGGGCTCGCGCACCGCGGCCCTCGTGACGGCGCTCGTGCCGTCGGCGGTGCTCGCCCCGTGGGTGGTCCGGGCGGGGGAGGTCTCGTGGCCGGCGCTCGTCGCGGGCTCGGGCCTGGCCGACTGGGGCGGCGACCCGCTGCCCGCGTGGCGCACCGCCCTCCTCGACGTCGGCGGCGCCGGCGCGCCGCTGTGGTGGACCGCCCTGCCGTTCGTCACGGTCGCCGTCCTCGCCCTCGGGGCCGGTCGACGCCGCCGGGGCGGCGCGAGCACCCTCGCCCTCCTCGTGCCGCTCCTGCTCGCCGCGGCCCTCGCCGCGCCGCGCGTGCGGCTCGGCACCGTCCCGGCGGGGCTGCCCGAGGCCGGGGCGCCCGTCACCCCCTGGGTGGGGACGCTCCTCCTCCCGCTCGTGCTCGTCCTCGTCCTCGCCCTCGTGCGCGGCCTCGACGGGCTGCCGGTCCGCGGCCTGCGCGGGGCCCGCCGCGTCGGGTCCTGGACCGTCCTCGGCGCCGGTGTCGCGGCCGTCGCCGTCCTCGCCGGCGGCGTCGTCGCCGGTGGCCTCGGGCGCCTCCTCGCCCCGTGGAGCGACCCCCGCCCCGCCGTCGCCGTCGACCAGTCCGAGGGGGCGTTCGCCACCCGCTCGCTCTTCGTCGTGCCCGGCGACCGCGGCGCGGGCTACCGCGTCCTCGGCCGCGAGGACGCGACCCTCGTGCGCGGGCTGCCGGCCCCCGCGGGCGCCGACGCCGCCATCGCCGGGGACGTCACCGCCCTCCTCGGCGCCGAGCCCGGCAGCGAGGCCCTCGTCCGCGACACCGCCGCCGACCTCCTCGCCGTCCGCGGCGAGCAGGTCCCCGAGGTCGTCCGACGCCTCGACGCCACCGACGGGCTGCAGCGCATCTCGCCCCGCGCGGGCTGGGAGCTGTGGCGCCTGAGCCCCTCCGGCGCCGACTCCGAGGCGCTCGTCGCCTCGCCGCGCCTGCGGATGGAGACGCCCGACGAGGTCCGCCTCGTCGTGACGACCGGTCAGCACGGCGCCACGGTGACGACCGTCGACGCGCCGGCCGACAGCCGCCTCGTCGTCGCCGAGCCGGCCGCCTGGGCCGAGCACGCGGTCGTCGAGGTCGACGGTCGCGTGCTGTCGGCCGTGCCCGGCGAGCCCACCCCCACCTACGAGCTGCCGCGCGGCCCCGGAGAGCTGACCATCACCCTCACCGACCCCCAGCGCTGGTGGCACCTCGGCCAGCTCCTCGCCGTCGCCGTCCTGTGCTTCCTCGCCGTCCCGTTCGGCCGCCGCGAGAGCCGGGTGGGGGAGCGATGAGCCGCCTCGCCGCCGTGCGCCCCGCCCTCCCGGGCGCGGCTCGCGTCCTCCTCGCCGGCGGGGTGGCCGCCGGCCTCGTCTGGGGCGCCACCACGCGCCTCGAGACGCTCGACCTCGCCGCGGCGAGCGGTGTCACGCAGGCGCCGGTCGCGCCGACGAGCCTCGCGACGAGCGTCGACGCGATGTGCCCCGGCCCCGAGCTGACCGGCATCGCGGGCGTCGACGACGTCCGCACCGGCGGCCGGGTGGCCGCGGCCACCGGACCCTCCGAGCTGCTGCCCGTCCCCGCCGCCGGCGCGGGCAGCGCGCGCGCGAGCGCCGGCTCCACCCCCCTCGTCACCCTCTCGGGCCGCCCGGCCGACGGCGTCGGCGACCTCCCGCGCACCGGCCCGGTCACCCTGCGGGCGCAGGGTGCCCTGGCCCCGGCCGTCACCGCGACGCAGGAGTGGTCGAGCACGGCGCCCGACCTGCGCGGCCTCGTGACGACCCCGTGCCGCGGCGCGGCGACCGACCTGTGGCTCCTCGGCGGGGGCGACGGCCCGGGCCGCCTCGAGCGCCTCGTCCTCACCAACCCCGGCGGCAACCCGGTCACCGCCGACGTCACCGTCCACGGCGCCGACGGGCCGGTCGCGCCCGCCCGCACCGAGACCGTGCCCCCGGGCGGCCGCACCACCCTGCTCCTCGACGCCGTCGCCGCCGACGAGAAGACCCCCGCCGTGCACGTCGTCGCCGACGGGGGCGGGCTGACCGCCTTCCTGTCCGACACTTGGATCGAGGGCACGACGCCCCAGGGCGCCGAGACCACCGTCCCCGCGGCCGACCCCGCCACCGTGCAGGTCGTGCCGGCCACGCTGCTCGGCGGCCGCTCGACCCTGCGGGTGCTCGCGCCGGGCGGCGACGAGGCCGTGGCGAGCGTGACCCTGCTCGGCCGCGACGGGCCGGTCACGACGACCGACGACACCGTCCTCACGGTCGGCGCCGAGGGCGTCGGCGAGCTCGCGCTCCCGTCGGTCCCGGCGGGCACCTACTCCGTCGTCGTGCGCTCCGACGTGCCCGTCGTCGCCGGGGTCCTCACCCGTGTCGGCGACGCCCGCGGCGCCGGTGACATCGGCTGGGCGGTCTCGGCGCCCGTCGTCGACGAGGTCGCCGGGTCCGCGCTGCCCCCGACCCCGGGCGTCACGCGCACCCTGCACCTCGTGAGCACCGGCGGCGCGAGCACGGCCGAGGTCACCGTCGTCGTCGACGGCGAGGCCCGCACCCGCACGGTGGCCCTGCTGTCCGACCGCGCCGCCGACGTCGACCTCGGCGGCGCGCAGTCGGTGTGGGTCGAGCGCACGGACGGCTCGGGCGCGTTGCGCGGCGGCCTCGTGTCGACGTCGGGCTCCGGGGCGCAGCAGCTGCTCTCGGAGGCCCCGCTCGCGCCGACGGCCGTCACCTCGCCCGTCAGCCGCGCCTTCCCGCTGCCCTGAGGCCGCGCCGGCCCCGCACCGGCGCGCTCAGTCCTCGGGCTCGGCGTCCGGGTCGAGCTCGTGGGCCGGGACGCCGAGGAGGGCCGCCACCTGCTCGGTGACGACCTCGCGGACGATGTCGGCGAGGTCGAGGTCGTCGTGCGCCCGGGCCTCGACAGGGCGCCGGTAGACGACGACCCGGTCGGTGCGGGCGGCCGTGGCCCGCAGCAGCCGCCCGAGGGGCGCGACCTGCTCGTCCCACGGCGCCGGGTCGGTCGGGGGGACCTCCTGGACCGCGAACTCCGTTGCCGCGTACCGGTTCCCCAGGTGAGGACGCAGGCGGTCGGCGGCATCGAGGACGAGGTCGTCGAAGCGCTCGCGGCGGGTGGCCATCACCGGGACGGTGGGCCAGGCGAGCGGTCCCCGGGGACCCCGCCCGTGGCGGTCGCGACGGCGTGGGCTCACCCGGCCGATGCTACGGCGTGCCTCCGCGGAGGGGTGGCAGGCGCGGTTAGAGTCTCGGTGTGAACCTGTCGCGGAAGTGCACGAGGACCGGCTGCCGCCAGCCCGCGGTCGCGACCCTCACCTACGCGTACTCCGACCGCGCGGCCGTCCTCGGCCCGCTCGCGACCTACGCCGAGCCGCACACCTACGACCTGTGCGCCGAGCACGCGACCCGCCTCACCGCCCCGCGGGGCTGGGAGGTCCTGCGCCTCGTGACGGAGTACCCGGACCCGGAACCCTCGTCCGACGACCTCCTCGCGCTCGCCGACGCGGTCCGCGAGGCGGGCCGTCCGCGGCCGGCGGCCGCCCCCACGACGCCCGAGCCGCCGGTCACCGGCGAGGTCGCCCGCCGCGGCCACCTGCGCATGCTGCGCGGCAGCGCCGAGGCCTGAGCGTCCCCGTCGGCGCCGGCCCCTCACCCGGCCGGTCCGACCTGCTCGGCCGTTCGGCCCCTCCACCCCCCGCGCCCCTCCCGGTCCGGGGCGCACGCACCTAGCGTCGGCAGCGCCCACACCGCTCGCAGGGAAAGGGTCCCTCTGTGGCACGCCCGCGCCTCCGCCTCGTCCGGGGCTGCCCCGTGCCCGCCGACGGGGTGCGCGACGAGCGGGGGGCGGTGGCCCTCGAGGCCGCGATCGTCTTCCTCTTCCTCTTCTCGATGCTCGCCGGCGTCATCGACCTGTCGATGTACTTCAAGGACTCCTACTCGGTCTCGACGGCGGCCCGCGCCGGGGCACGGATGGCCGCCGCCGACCCGCTCAACGCGACCTTCACGCGGTCCGCGGCCACGCAGGCCGCCTCCGCGATGACGGACCTGCGCTGGCAGGACGTCAAGGAGATCTGGGTCTACAAGGCCAACGTCGGCACGACATCGGTCCTGGTGACGCCCCTCGCCTGTGGCGTCAACTGCGTCAAGTTCACCCTCACCGGCCCGGGCACGCCGAGCGCCGGCTCCGGCGTGTGGCTCTCCCGCAACGCGTGCTCGAGCGGGCTCGTCGCCGTCGACAGCGTGGGGGTGCGGGTCGTCTACCAGCACAAGGCGACGGTGATGTTCGCCAACAACGCCCTGATCACCGAGGACGTCGTCATGCGCCTGGAGCAGATCCCCTCGACCCAGCCCTGCATCGGGACCGGGTCGTGATGGGGCGGCGCCGGCGTGGCGAGCGTGGGGCGGTGGCGGTCGAGGCCGCCCTCGTCACGCCGATGTTCATCCTCCTCGTCGTCGGCATCATCGAGTTCGGGATGTTCTTCAAGGACTACCTCTCGGTCGCCAGCGCGGTGCGGGCGGGGGTTCGCACCGCCTCGGCCGAGCCCCGGATCAGCACCTACGCGCAGGACGCGGCCGACAGCGTCGCCGCCGAGGGGACGGCCTTCAACCGGGGCCAGGTGCAGGAGCTGTGGGTCTACAAGGCCAACCTCGCCGACCAGTTCCCGACCGGCACGAGCAGCTTCAGCGGCTGCACGACGTGCGTGAAGTTCTCGTGGAACGGCACCCGGTTCACCCCCACCTACTCGAACTGGAAGGCCATCGACCAGAAGGCGTGCTCGTACAGCCCGCCCGACCGCATCGGCGTCTACGTCAAGACGCGGCACAACGCGTTCACGAAGTTCGTCTTCAGCTCGATCACCATCCAGGAGTCGGCCGTGCTGCGCTTCGAGCCCATGCCCCAGACGCAGGGGTGCCAGTGAGGCCCCGCCGGCAGCCGGAGCAGCGCGACGAGCGCGGCTACGTCGCCGTCGTCTCGGGCCTGCTGCTCATCGTGCTCCTCGGGTTCTCCGCGTTCGCCGTCGACGTGGGGCACTGGTACCTCGAGGGCCAGCGGGCCCAGCGCGCCGCCGACGCCGCGGCCCTCGCGGGCGTCACCAAGCTGCCCGACGACCGGTTCGGCGCCTACTCGGAGGCCCAGCGCTACGCCTCGACGAACGGCTTCACGAACGGGGCGAACAACGCCGTCGTGTCCCCGTCCCTGGCCGGCGGCTCGACGCGGCTGCGGGTCGACATCAGCTCGCGGGTGACCAACTTCTTCGGCGGCTTCCTCGGCCAGAGCAGCACCCTCGTCTCCCGCCACGCCATCGCGGAGTTCGCCGGCCCCGTGCCGCTCGGCAGCCCGTGCAACCACTTCGGCGACGACCCGGAGGTCGGCACCACCGCGAGCAGCAACTGCGACAACACCGGCGCGTTCTGGGCCAACGTCGGGAGCATCCCCGCGAACAAGCAGAGCGGCGACGCCTTCCAGAACGACTACTGCACGAACGCCACCTCGGACGGGTGCGTCAACGGGGACAACGCCGACTACGAACCGAACGGGCACGTCTTCACCGTCACCGTGCGCCAGGCGGTCACCAACCTGACCATCGAGGCCTTCGACCCGGCCTTCGTCGCCGTCGGCGACCTGTGCAACCTCGGGACGGCCAAGCTCACCCAGGCCAGCGCCCTCGCGCCGGCCGACACCGAGGTGAGCAACCCGTCCGTCCGCTACGCACAGGGCAACTCCTCCCCGTACTGCACGGGTGACCAGCCGTTCACGACCGGCGCCAAGCCCAAGACCGAGTTCCTCTTCAAGGGCCCGGCCGGCAACCCCTGGGAGCCGACCAACTGGCCGACGCTCAACACGGCGAGCTGCCGACCGCGCACCTTCGGGGGCTACAACGAGGACCTGTCCCTCGCCCTCAAGAAGGGGACGCCCCAGTACACCGCCAGCCCGGAGATCGCGGAGACCTTCCGCCGCTGGGTCAAGGTCTGCACCATCCCGGGCACCGTCCAGCCGGGCACCTACTCCATCCAGGTGCACACCAACGGGCTGGGCGCCGACGCCCAGAGCGGCCACAACCGCTTCTCGCTGCGGGCCTACGGCACCGGGAGCTCGGACAAGGACAACATCGCCGTCGCGGGCTACTCGCAGATGGTCCTCTACGCCAACATCCCGAGCACCACCTCGAAGTTCTTCCTCGCCCGCGTGCCGAGCAACTCCAGCGGCCAGTTCTTCAACGTCAACCTCTTCGACATCGGCGACGGCGCCGTGGCCGGCAGCACGGTCAAGGTGGTGCCGCCGAGCGAGACCGGCGGGAGCTTCGCCGGGTGCAAGGGCAAGGGCATCACCAACGGTCCGCTGGTCGACTGCACCATCGCCGTGAGCAGCATCTACAACGGGCGCTGGCAGACGATCACCGTCCCGATCCCGTCGACGTACGGGTGCAACGACTCCTCGCCCAGCGGCTGCTGGGTGCGCCTGGAGTTCAACTACGGCGCCGGGTCGCAGCCCGCCGACACCACGTCGTGGAGCGCCACGCTCGACGGCGACCCCATCCGCCTCGTCGAGTGACCTCGCCCCCGGGACCGGCGCGGGAGGCGCTCGCGTAGGCTCGGGCGCCGTGACCACGCGATCCCTCAGCGACGTCGTCAAGGCCTACGACGTGCGCGGAACCGTCCCCGACCAGCTCGACCCGGACGTCGCGCGCGCCCTCGGGGCCGCCTTCGCCGAGGTCGTCCTCGCCTCCGACGACGCGCCGGCCTGCGTCGTCGGGCACGACATGCGCGACAGCGGCCCCGCCCTCGTCGCGGCGTTCGCCGAGGGCGTCCGCAGCCGGGGCCACGACGTCGTGCTCATCGGCCTGTGCAGCACCGACGGCCTCTACTACGCCAGCGGGGCGCTCGACCGTCCGGGCGCGATGTTCACCGCGAGCCACAACCCGGCGCAGTACAACGGGATCAAGCTCTGCCGCAGCGCGGCCCGGCCGGTCGGTCAGGACTCCGGCCTCGCCGACGTCCGGGTCCTCGCCGAGCGGATCCTCGCCGGGGAGGTCCCCGACCCCGACGTCGAGCCGGGCTCGCTCACCGAGCGCGACCTGCTCGCCGACTACGCCGGCTTCCTGCGCGGGCTCGTCGACCTGTCCGCCTCCCGGCCGCTGCGCGTCGTCGTCGACGCCGGCAACGGGATGGGTGGCTTCACCGTGCCGGCCGTCCTCGGGACCGAGGCCGGCCTGCCGGCCCTGCCGGTCGAGGTCGAGCCGCTCTACTTCGAGCTCGACGGCACCTTCCCGAACCACGAGGCGAACCCGCTGGAGCCGGAGAACCTGCGCGACCTGCAGGCGGCCGTCGTCGCCCACGGGGCCGACCTGGGTCTCGCCTTCGACGGCGACGCCGACCGCTGCTTCGTCGTCGACGAGCGCGGGGAGCCGGTGAGCCCGAGTGCGATCACCGCCCTCATCGCCCGTCGCGAGGTCGCCCGTGCCGTCGCCGAGGGCGCCGACGCCGGTGACGTCGCCGTCGTCCACAACGTCATCACCTCGGCGCAGGTCCCCGAGGTCATCGCGCAGACCGGCGCCCGGGCCGTGCGCACGCGCGTCGGGCACTCGTTCATCAAGGCCGAGATGGCCCGCCACGGCGCGGTCTTCGGCGGCGAGCACAGCGCGCACTACTACTTCCGCGACTTCTGGTTCGCCGACACGGGGATGCTCGCGGCGCTGCACACCCTCGCGGCGCTGGGGGAGCAGGAGCAGCCCCTCAGCGTGCTCATGGCCGACCTCTCGCGCTACAGCGCCTCCGGAGAGGTCAACTCGACCGTCGCCGACGCCGGCGCCGCCACCGAGCGCGTGCTCGCGTGGGGCGAGCAGCAGGGCGTCGAGGTCGACCGGCTCGACGGGCTGACGCTGACGCACGCGGGGGGAGACGGCGACCCGATGTGGTGGCTCAACCTGCGGGCGTCGAACACCGAGCCGCTCCTGCGGCTCAACGTCGAGGCGGCCGACGCCCCGACGATGGCCCGCGTGCGCGACGCGGTCCTCGGCATCGTCCGAGGCTGAGCGGCCGCCCGGGACGGCAGTCGGCGCCGGTCAGGCCGGTCCGGGGCTGCGGCGGCGCGGCGCCGCCGGGCGCGACTCCGTCGCCCGCCGGTAGGCGTACTGCTCGAGGCGCAGGGCCTCGCTCGCACCGACCCGGTCGCCGGTGGCGTCGAGCACCGCCGCGAGCACCTGGTAGGCGAACGCGACGCTCAGCGGGCGATCGAGGGCGGTGAACTCCTCGACGACGGTGCGCAGGTCCGACTCCGCGCCGGGCAGGTCGCCGAGGGCGAGGCGGGCCCGGGCCCGGGTGCGGCGGGAGCGGGCCGCGAGGAAGGCGTCGCGGGAGGCGGTCGCGCGGTCGAGGGCCGTCTGCGCGTCGTCGAGGGCCTCGTGGGGACGGGCGGTCGCCAGCGCGACCTCGGCGCGCGCGTCGAGCGCATACGAGTACATGTGCACGGCCTCGATGGAGGAGAGGACGTCGAGCGACTCGTCGACGAGCAGCACCGCGGGGGCGAGCTCGCCGGTCCGCCGCCGGACCCGGGAGAGCTCGAGGGTGGCGAGCGCGTAGGCGACGGTGCGGGGCGACCCCTCGAGGATCTCGCGGGCCCGGGTGAACTCGCGGGCCGCGGCGCCGAGCTCGTCGTAGTCGTTGTGCAGCGTGCCCCGCACGATCGCCGACCAGCCGGCGAGGGTCGGGTCGCCGCTGCGCCCGATGGAGGCCTCCGCGGCGAGCACGGCGCGCTCGGCGTCCGGCCGCCGGCCGAGCGAGACCGACGCGAGGGCGCTGACGACGGACGCACCCGCCGCCGCCTCGTGCGCCCCGAGGAGGTGCAGCCGCCGCCGCGCCGTCTCGGCGAGGTCACGCGCACCGGCGGAGTCCGAGAGCCGGTCCTGCAGCAGCCAGGCTCGGCAGAGGACGAGGTGGGCGACACCGAGCCGGCTGTCGTCGTCGGCGCCGACGAGGGCCTCGCGCACCTCGTGCTCGGCCTCGAACCACGCGTGCAGGTCGGTCGCGGCGTCGGTGCCGAGCGCCGTCTCGACGAGCAGCCGCCACGCGACGTCGGGCCGGGTGCGGACGAGGGAGCGTGACACGGCGACGAACAGCGGTGTCTCGGTGCGGAAGAAGCGACGTGACCGGCGACGCACGACGGGGGCCGGGTCCGGGCGGACGACGTCGGCGGGCAGCTCCGGGACGGGCAGCAGGCGGTAGGGGCGGTCGACGAGGAAGGCGTCGGCCCGGGCCAGCGCGCCGGTGCCGAGGCGCTCCGCCTCGGCGGTCGTCAGGTCGCCGGTCGCGCCCGCCGCCGGCGGCCGGTGGACGTGGGGGGCGCCCGCGGCCGGGCCGTGCCCGTGCCCGTGTTCGTGCCCGTGCGGGTGCGCGTGCCCCGGGGCGTGCGTGGGCCCGGTCCGGCCGGCGCCGCTGCGGACGTGCCCGCGCACGAGGCCGTGCAGGCGGTACTGGGTGTCGTGGTCCTCCCGGACGACCGGCTCGACGAGGCTGGCCTCGACGAGCGCGTCGAGCGCGGTCTCGCCGGCGCCCGCGTCGCCGAGGAGGCTGCCGACGACCCATCCGCTGAAGGCGTCGACGGGCAGGTGGGCCAGGGCCTCGAGCGCAGCCCGCGACGAGGGCGTCAGGCCCTCGACCAGGCCCTCGAGGCTCTCGTGGACGACGGCGAGGTCGTTGCCCGCGCGCCCGGTGCCGCGCAGCCGGGCGGCGAGGTCGTCGAGGCCGAGGTCGGGGCGCTGCGCGAGCCGGCCCGCGGCCAGCCGCAGCGCGAGGGGCAGGCCGCCCGTCAGCCGGACGACCTCCTCGGTGGCCTCGGGGGCCTCCTCGGTGCGCTGGGCGCCGACGAGCTCCGCGAGCAGCCGGTGCGACGAGGTCGGGTCGAGGCTGCCCAGCCGGATGCGGTGGCCCGCGACGAGCCCCGGCAGCGGCCGGCGCGAGGTGACCAGGGCCATCGAGCCGGGCCCGGCGGGCAGGAGGTCCGACAGCCGCGCCGCGTCCTCCTCTCCGGCGACGTTGTCGAGGACGAGGAGCACCCGCCGGGCGTCGAGGAGGGAGCGCAGCAGCCCCACCCGCGCCGGGGTCGAGGACGGCACGGCCTCCGGGTGCACCCCGAGGAGGGGGAGGAACGTCGTCACGAGGGTCTCGACGGGGGTCCCCCCGGGCAGGTTGGCGCCGTCGTGGTGGAGGGTGCCGTCCGGGAAGCGCTCGCGCAGGGCGTGCCCGACCTCGAGGGCCAGCGTCGACTTGCCCGTGCCGGGCAGCCCCGTGACGGAGACGACGACGGCTCCGTGCTCGAGCCCCTCGGCCGCCCGCAGGACCGCGTCGACCTCGCTCGCCCGGCCGACGAGGACGTCCGGGCGGCGGGGGAGGGTGCGCGGCACCGGGAGGGTGGGCACGGGCTCGCGCCCCTCGAGGGCCGCCCGCCGCGGGGCCACCCGGCCGGTGCCGGTGAGGACGGCCTGGAGCGCGCCGGCCAGCGCGTCGGACGGTCGGACGCCGAGCTCGCGGTCGAGCCGCTCGCGGGCGGCGTGGAACACCTGGAGGGCCCGCCGCTGCTGCCCGGTGGCCGCGAGGGCCTGGACGAGGAGTGCGGTGAACCCCTCGTGGAAGGGGTGGCGGGCCGAGAGGGCGTCGAGGTCGGCGACGAGGCCCTGGAGGACCCCCGCGCGCAGCGCCGTCGCGTGGCGCTCCTCGAGCACCGAGAGGCGCTCCTGGACGAGCCGGTTGCGCTCGACCTCGACGGCGGCGGTGCCGGGCGCCCCGAGGAGGGGCTCGCGGGCGAAGGTCGTCAGGGCGCGGTCGTAGTGGCGCAGGGCCGTCCCGGGGTCGGCGTCGCGGACCCGGCGGGCCGCGGCCACCCGCTCGCCCCACACCGCGAGGTCCCGGTCGACCCGGTCCGCGAGGCGGTAGCCGCGCCCGTCGGTCACGAGCACCTGGGTGCCCTCGGCCTTGCGCCGGATGCCGGAGACGAGGGCCTGGACCCGGTTGCGGGCCGACGCCGGGGGCTCGCCGTCCCAGAGCCACGACCCGAGGGAGTCGACGTCGACGTGGTCGTGCAGGGCCGCGAGACCGAGCAGCCCGGCCTCGAGCTCGGTGAGGCGCAGCGGCCCGGACGGGCCGGTGAGGCGCAGCCGGCCGAGGATCTCCAGGTACACGGCGCCTCCCTCCACGCGTCGTCTCCGCGGCGTCGTGCCACCGAGCCTATGGACCGTCCCCGCAGGTCACAACACCGGACACGCCCCGGGGTGTCACCGACCGCGACCGGCCCCGCCGGCGGGCCCGCGGCGGCCGGTCCCGGGCGAGCCGGGTGTGGGAGGATCGGCGGCGAGCACCAGCCACCCCCGGAGAGGACCCCATGAGCGAGCCGGCCGCCACCAGCGCCCACCTCGAGCCCTGGCTGCGCGAGATCCTGCGCTGCCCGTCCTGCCGGGCCGAGCTGCGCGACGACACCGGCCCCACCGGTCCCGAGCTCGTCTGCACGAACGGCGCCTGCGGCCTCGCCTACCGCATCGACGAGGGCGTCCCCGTGCTCCTCGTCGACGAGGCCCGGCACCCGGCCTGAGCCGGGGCGCGCGATGGTCTGGGTCGACGAGGCACGGCTCGACGACGTCGAGGCGCTCGCGGCGCTCGACTCCCGCGACACCCTGCGCGCGCTCGCGCAGGCCGGCGCCCAGGTGCGCCGCTCCCTCGTCGCCGCCGAGGAGGCCGGCATCGAGCGGGTCGCCGGCGGTGAGCGGCCACGCTCCGTGCTCGTCGCGGCCCTCGGCGGCTCGGCCGTCGTCGGCGACGTCCTCGACTGCCTGACCGACCCGGGCTCGCCGGTGCCGGTGATGCTGCGCGGCGACGGCCCGCTCCCGGGCTGGGTCGGGCCCCTCGACCTCGTCGTCGCCGTGTCGCAGTCCGGCCGCGCCGCGGGGCCGCTCGGGCTCGCGGCCGAGGCCGGCCGCCGTGGCGCGAGCCTCCTGACCGTCGGGGCGGCGCAGTCACCGCTCGCCGACGTGACGGCCCGCGCCCGCGGCGTCCACGTCGAGGTCGCCCTGCCGGCGCCGTCCTCGCGCACCGCGCTCTGGTCCCTCCTCACCCCGGTCCTCGTCGCGGCCGACCGGCTCGGACTCGCCGACGCCCCCGACGACGCGCTCCAGCGGGTCGCCCGGGTCCTCGACGAGGTCGCCGAGGAGTGCCGCCCCTCGTCCGACGCGTTCGTCAACCCGGCGAAGGTCGTCGCCACGACGCTCGACGGCACGGTGCCGGTCGTCCTCGGCGACGGCGCCCTGACCGGCGTGGCCGCGGCCCGCGCCGCGCAGATGCTCTCGCGCACGGCCCGCGTCCCCGCGACGCACGGGCGCCTGCCGGACGCCGCGAGCGCCGCGGTCGCCGCTCTCGACGGCCCCTTCGCCGCCGGCCTCGGGGCGCGCGGCACCGGGGGAGCCGGCGGTGGGCGCGACATCTTCGCCGACCCCTACCTCGACGGCCCGGCGGCTCCGCGGCTCGGCCTGCTCGTGCTGCGCGACCCCACGCTCGGCCGGGAGGCGGCCGGGCTCGCCGACGCGGTCGTCGCGTCGGCCGAGGACGCGGGCGCCGTCGTGCTCCAGCAGCAGGCCCGGGCCGGGCACGCGCTCGAGCGGCTGGCGTCGCTGGTCGGCCTCGTGGACTTCGCGGCGACCTACCTCGCGCTCGGCCTCGGCTTCGACCCGTCCGTCTCGCGGCACGTGACGGACCTGCGCGACCGCACGTCCTGACCGCCCGGCGGGCCGCCGGTCAGTCCCGGGGCAGGGCCAGCGACAGCCGCTGCGCCCCGGGCAGGGCCAGCAGGTCGACCCCGGTGACGAGCAGCTTGCCGCCGCGGATGCCGCTGCCGACGACGACCTCGCCGGCCTCGACCACGGCGTCGTCGACGAGCACCGGCCAGCCCGCGGGCAGGCCGACCGGGGTGATGCCGCCGAACTCCATCCCGGTCAGGCCGACCGCCTCGTCGTGAGGCGCGAACGAGATCTTGCGGGCGTCGAGGTGGCGCCGCACGACGCCGTTGACGTCGGCCCGGTCGGTCGCGAGCACCATGACCGCGGCGTACCGGGTCTCGCCCCCGCGCCGGCCGGCGACGACGACGCAGTTCGCGCTCGCGGCGGGCGCGACGTCGTAGGCGTCGCAGAAGGCGGCGGTGTCGGCGAGCTCGGCGTCGATGGCGGCGACGAGGGCGCCCTCCACGGCGCCGACGGCCGCCGCGACCGGCGGGGCGAGCAGCTCCGGGTGGTCGGCGGCGGGCATCCAGTCGAGGGTTCCACGTGCGCTGGGCATGCGACGACGGTACGGGGCCGGGCGTCCCTAGGATCGGCCCATGAGCGAGACGACGAGCGACGCACCCGCCGGCGAGCCCTCGGGCGGGTCGGGCGGGTCGTCCGGCGAGAGCTCGGCGGCGGTCCTCGCGGCGCTGCTCGCCAACCTCGGGGTGGCGGTGACGAAGTTCGTCGCCTTCCTCCTGACCGGCTTCTCCTCGATGCTCGCCGAGTCCATCCACTCGGTCGCCGACACCGGCAACCAGGTGCTCCTGCTCGTCGGCAGCAAGCGCGCCGGTCGCGCCCCCGACCAGGAGCACCCCTTCGGGTTCGGGCAGCAGCGCTACGTCTACTCCTTCCTCGTCGCGATCATGCTCTTCGTCCTCGGTGGGCTCTTCGCCCTCTTCGAGTCCTACGAGAAGATCCGTGAGTCCCTCGGCGAGGAGGACTACGACCCGTTCGAGTCGCGGTGGTGGTGGGTGCCGCTCGCGGTGCTCGTCGCGGCCATGGTCATGGAGGGCCTCAGCTTCCGCACCGCGATCCGCGAGTCGAACAAGGTCCGCCGCGGCCGCGGCTGGGTCAGCTTCATCCGCACGACGAAGTCGCCCGAGCTGCCCGTCGTGCTCCTCGAGGACTTCGGCGCCCTCATCGGCCTCGGCTTCGCGATGGCCGGCGTCGGGCTGACGCTCGTCACCGCCAACCCCGTCTGGGACGGCATCGGCTCCGGCGCGATCGGCATCCTGCTCGTCGTCTTCGCGGCCGTGCTCGCCGTCGAGATGGGCAGCCTGCTCGTCGGGGAGGCCGCCTCGCCGCGCGCCCGCGAGCGCATCCTCGCCGCGCTGGTCTCGCCCGAGGCCGTCGACCGGGTCATCAACAGCCGCACCCTCCACCTCGGCCCGGACCAGGTGCTCGTCGCGGCCAAGCTCGCCGTCGGCGAGACCGACAGCGCGGCCGAGGTCATCGCGGCCATCAACGAGGCCGAGCAGGCCGCCCGCGACAGCGTGCCCGAGGTGCGCCTGGTCATCTACCTCGAGCCGGACGTCGACACCGCGCCCGGCAGCCCGGACGTCGACGGCCCGGGGCCGGTCTCCGCCGACCCCCGCGAGTCGGCCGTCGAGAACGCCTCGCGCGGCTGATCCGTCGAAGGAGCACGCAGGCACCACCGGGCACACCGCGCGCTGCGGTATCCTGAGAGACGCTGTACCGGCCCGGGTGATGACCCTCGCACTGCGCGGCCCAGATGGGCGATGCCGGTCAACCGAATCGCAACGACCTCCTGAGGAGCTCACGCATGTCCGTTGACCACAAGGTCCGCGACCTCTCGCTCGCCGAGTCCGGCCGCCACCAGATCCGCCTCGCCGAGCACGAGATGCCCGGCCTGATGTCCCTGCGCGCCGAGTTCGGCGACGCCCAGCCGCTCAAGGGCGCCCGCATCGCCGGCTCCCTGCACATGACCGTCCAGACGGCGGTCCTCATCGAGACGCTCACCGCGCTCGGCGCCGAGGTCCGCTGGGCCTCCTGCAACATCTACTCCACCCAGGACGAGGCCGCCGCGGCCATCGTCGTCGGCCCGCACGGCACCCCCGAGGACCCGCAGGGCGTCCCGGTCTTCGCCTGGAAGGGCGAGACGCTCGAGGAGTACTGGGACTGCACCGAGCAGATCCTCACCTGGCCGGGCGGCCAGGGTGCCAACATGATCCTCGACGACGGTGGCGACGCCACGATGCTCGTCCACAAGGGCAAGGAGTGGGAGACCGCCGGCCAGGTGCCCCCCACGACCGAGGAGGACACCGAGGAGTTCGGTGTCTTCAAGGCGCTGGTCCGCCGCACGATGGGCCAGGACCCGCAGAAGTGGACGAAGGTCGCCGCCGAGATCAAGGGCGTCACCGAGGAGACCACGACCGGCGTCCACCGCCTCTACCAGCTGGCCGAGGCCGGCGAGCTGCTCTTCCCGGCGATCAACGTCAACGACTCGGTCACCAAGAGCAAGTTCGACAACAAGTACGGCTGCCGCCACTCGCTCATCGATGGCCTCAACCGCGCCACCGACGTCCTCATCGGCGGCAAGGTCGCCGTCGTCGCCGGATACGGCGACGTGGGCAAGGGCTGCGCCGAGTCGCTCCGCGGCCAGGGCGCGCGCGTCATCGTCACCGAGATCGACCCCATCTGCGCGCTCCAGGCCGCGATGGACGGCTACCAGGTCGCCAAGCTCGAGAACGTCGTCGCGCAGGCCGACATCGTCGTCACCTCGACGGGCTGCTTCAACGTCGTCACCGCCGAGCACATGCAGCAGATGAAGAACAAGGCGATCCTCGCCAACATCGGCCACTTCGACAACGAGATCGACATGGCCGGCCTGGCGAAGGTCCCCGGCATCCAGAAGCAGGAGATCAAGCCGCAGGTCCACGAGTGGACCTTCGACGACGGCGACTCGATCATCGTCCTGTCCGAGGGCCGCCTCATGAACCTCGGCAACGCCACCGGCCACCCGAGCTTCGTCATGTCGAACTCGTTCTCGAACCAGACGATCGCCCAGATCGAGCTGTTCGGCAAGACCGACGAGTACGTCGACGAGGAGGGCAAGCCGGAGGTCAAGACCCTCCCGAAGCACCTCGACGAGAAGGTCGCCGAGCTGCACCTCGAGGCGCTCGGGGTCGAGCTCACCGAGCTGACCAAGGAGCAGGCCGAGTACCTCGGCGTCGACGTCGCCGGCCCGTACAAGCCGGAGCACTACCGCTACTGAGGTCACCCGACCGGGTCCGCCCGGTCACCGACCCCTTCGAGGGCCGTCCGGACACCGTCCGGGCGGCCCTCGCCGCGTCCCGGGGGCCTCAGCCCGCGTACCCGGCCCGCCGGGTGCCGTAAGCGACGAACCACAGCGACCAGGCGGTCACCGACACCCCGGTGGACAGCGGGACGAGCCACGGTTGCCGGAGCCCCACGGCCACTCCCCAGCCGAGCAGCGTGCACGCGAGGGCCGGCGCGGCGTAGTAGAGCTCGCGCTGGGGATGCCCCGTGCCGATGGAGGCGAAGGTGGTGGGTGCGGTGAGCCCGTTGGCTCCCGACCAGACGATCGCCAGCGCGAGGAGACCGACCGTCGTCGCGTCGAGCGGCAGGGCCCCGGCGAGGGCGAGCCCGACGACCAGCAGCACGTCGCCCAGGGTCAGGACGGCGAGGACGACCCCCACGCGGCGGGTGGCGACCCGCACGAGCCGGCGGCGCGCGTCCTCCCCGCGGGTGGACGCCGCCTCGGAGGTGAGCCCGGCGAACAGGGCGGCGGCGACGCCGAGCGGCAGCTGCGCGAAGCGCAGCGCGAGGTCGTAGTCGGCGAGGAACGCCGGTGAGGCGACGAGCGCCAGGACCCACCGGTCAGCCTGGGACCCCGTCACCGCGAGCAGGGTGGACGCCGTGCGGTACCCCGCGAAGCGCCCGAGGGCGATGTGCCCGTCGGCGGGAGGGACGCGCTCGGGGGTCAGGGCCAGGCCGACGTGGGCGGCGAGCAGCGCGAGCAGCGAGCCCGCGAGGATGCCGACAGCGAGCGACCAGACGCCGAGGCCCTGGGCCAGGGACACCCAGCACCCCACCACCTGCGCGACCGCGTGGACCGCGGCCACACATGCCCGCAGGCGGAAGCGCAGGCTGATCTGGAGGCGCGCCATGACGACGAGGACGGCGCTGCGGGTGGCGGCCGCGAGCCCGGTCAGGAGCAGGATGAGGGTGGGGTGCGGACCCAGGCCCTCGCCGGCGGCCGTCGTCGAGACCCACGGCGCCGCGAGGAGCGCCAGGCCGGTGACCGACAGGGCCCCTCCCGTGGCGAGCGCCAGGGCAAGGACGTACTGCCGTGGGGTGGCGCGACGTCCGAAGCCGAGGGACTGCACGGTGTAGGCGGCGCCGAGGTCGAACAGGCCCGCGGCCGTCACGACGGTGAGGAGCAGGGCCCAGCCGGCGTACCCGGCGTCGTCGAGGTACTGCCGGGCGACCACCGGCACGACGACGAGGGTCGCGCTGGAGAGCACGAGGGGCAGACCGGTGCCGAGCAGCCGACCGCGGGGGGTGCCCGCGCCGAGAGCGCGGTCCACGCCGGCGCGCAGCCTCACGGCTGCGGCCGCCGGTGACGTCCGAGGGCGAGGGCCGTGGCCCTTCGAGCGGCGCGCAGCTCGAGCGCCGCCGACGGGGTGGTGCGCACCCGCACGGCGATGAGGGCCACCCCCACCCAGCGGCGGGCGGCGAGCCAGGCACGGTCGCCCGGGGTCCCGAGCTGGTCGGCCAGGCGCTCCTCGGTGGTGAGGATCGCCGCCAGCCGCTCCCGGGGGAGCGTCGCGCGGTCGAGGAGGGAGAGCCGGTGCTCGAGCGTGGACCCCAGGAGCCAGGCCCGCAGGCCGGCTCGTCGCAGGGACGCGGCGATCGCGTGGTCGAGGCCGTCGAGCGGGTAGCCCTCGGGGATCCCACCGGCCGCCTCCAGCGCCTCCAGCCGCAGCACGCTGCCCGAGTTGAGGTGGGACACCCATCCCGTGGCCGGTCCCGGGCGGGGGTCGTCGACGGCCCGGGTGCGCAGCCGGACGCGTCGGTGCGGCGAGAGCACCCGCCCCCGGTCGGTCAGCCGGGGGAGGAGCACCGCGACGTCCGCGGGGACCTGCTGTCGTCCGTCGACGATGGCGAGCACCTCCTCGACGTAGGCGCGGTCGACCACGGTGTCCTGGTCGAGCACGACCATCCACGCCACACCCTCGGACCGCAGCCGGCGAGCGGTCTCGGCGTAGGCGACCGCCAGCCCGGGGTTGTCCGGCCGCTGGACGTACGTGGTCACCCCGTCGGGCATGGACGGCCGGGAGGTGCGCCCCTCGGTGTTGTCCTGCACGAGGAGCGCCGCGACCTCACCGGGCCTCAGCACGGACACCAGCGAGGACAGCGCCGGGCTCGCCGTCGGCTCCGTCCCGTGGAGCACGACGAGCACGCCCGGCCCGGACGACGTCACCGGTCCGTGGCGGGGCGCCGGGCGACCGCCCGCAGCAGCTCGTGGCGCGAGGGGTGCACGAGGCGCGGGGTGCGCAGGGCGACCGCGTCGTAGCCCGCGTGGAGGAGGCGGCGGGGGAGGGTGCGGCTGAACCGGCGGATGCTGAAGGTCTCGACGCGCTCGACCTCCAGCCCGGCGCCGCCGAGCAGCGACGCGAGCGTCCGCGGCGTGTAGTGACCGACATGGGCTCCGGGGTCGAGGTGCGCCCAGCGCACCGTGTTCCGCTGCGCGGCGACGCTCCCGATGTTGGGCAGCTCGAGGGCCAGCACACCGCCGGGCCGGAGCAGGCCGCGCATCTGCTCGAGCGCCGCCCGCGGCTCGGGGAGGTGCTCCAGCACGTGCCAGGCGCAGAGGACGTCGAAGGTGTCGCCGCCCGCGGCGATGTCGGCCAGGGTGCCGCTCCGCACGGGGATCCCGCGTGCCGTGGCGCCCTCGGCCTGCTCCGTGGAGGGCTCGACCCCCTGCGCGTCGAACCCGGCCGCTGCGGCCGCCGCGACGAAGTAGCCGGAGGCGGCACCGACCTCGAGGAGCCGGGCCGGCGGGGACACGGTGCCGCGGAGAAACTCCACGCGCACGCGGGCCTCGCTCTGTCGCTGGGCGGTCGCCACGTCGTAGTGCCCCTCGGTGCGTCGGCCACCGGTGCGCTGGTCGTAGCCCTCGAAGTACTCGCCGTCGTACATGCGGGCCTCATCCTCTGCGGAGGCCCGGTGCGCCTGGAAGAGGAAGCCGCACGCGGTGCACCGGACGTAGCCGGCCGGGGCGAAGGCGGTCTCGGTGCTCGTCGGCGCGTCGCACAGCCAGCAGGTGCCGGCGGGGGCGTCCGTGTCCATCGTGTGTCTCCTGGGGTCGGTGCCAGCCTGCCGGGCCCGCGGACGCGATCGGCGCAGGCTCGCCACGGACTCCCGGGGCAGACCGGCGACGAGGGTCAGCGCGGTGCCCGTCGCGACCTGGCGCGAGGCGATGCCGCGCGCGACGGTGGCCGAGGTCGCACGCACCCCCGGTCGCCCCAGGGCGGCGTCGAGGCACGCGACCGCCGGGGAGCCGGGCAGCCGGTGGCGCAGGGTCTCCACCATCGTGCGGCGCCACCCGATGCCCGTCGCGTGGGCCACGGCGGCGAGCCCGCCCGGACGAGGGAGCCCCGGGTGCGCCTCCCTCAGGTGGTGCAGGGTGCGGACCACACCCCACGGGGTCCGCGGGTGCCTGTGGTCCGTCTCGCCGACGAGGTTGCGGCCGTGCTGGAGGTAGTCCTGCACGGGCGCGTCGAGCACGACGTAGCCGCCGGTGACCGACGCGCAGACCCCCAGCCAGTGGTCGTGCAGCTGCGTGACCGTGGCGAAGCGCGGGAAGGGCAGGGCGACGTCCAGGAGGTCGCGGCGGAGCACGGAGAAGCATCCCGTCACCTGGTTGCCGAGCAGGAGCGCGACGGGGGAGACGACCCGACGAGCCGTGACCGGTGGGGCGGTCGCGGTCCGCGGCCACGTGACGACGCGGGCCTGCCCGAGCGCCAGCGCGGCGTCGTCGAGCAGCGGGACGAGCCGCTCGAGCTTGTCGGGGTACCAGCGGTCGTCCTGGTCGCAGAGGGCGACCCAGCCGACCTCGGCCGGGACGGCCGCGAGCAGCCGTTCGAAGTTGAGGTAGAAGCCGACGTTGTCGTCCCAGCCGACGACCTCGAAGCGCGGGTCGTCACCCACCGCGTCGGTCACGAGCCGGCGGACCTCGTCCTGCCCGCCGTCCGCCCCGACGAGGCACCGGAAGTCGGAGCGCGTCTGGTCCCGGATCGAGCGCAGCTGGACGGCGAAGAGGTCGGGGTCCGGGCGGTACGCCGCCAGCACGACCGCGCCGGTGCGCTGCGAGACGCGGGCGGTGCTCACGACGTGGCCGGCCGGGGGCGGGCGAGCCGCCAGTAGCCGCGGAGCGCGCCGTTGAGGAGCCCGAGGGCCCCCGGGCGCTCGAGCTGGCTCTGCGTGATGGCGGGGGTGAGGAGTGCGTCGAGGGCGTGCGGCGCGACGACGGCGGCCTGCACCCGGCGGCGCCGGCGGACGACGTGGGCGGCGTTGCGCACCAGCCACATCCACGCCCGGACCTTCTCGCGCCCCCATCCGTCGCGCAGTGCGATCACGAGGTAGAGCGGCTCGAGGAGGAGGAGCACCGGCAGGACGCGCAGCAGGAGGTGGCGGGGGTAGTCGCCGAGGACCGTGAGGACCCGGTTGCGCTCCAGGTGGAACATCTTGAGCGGGTTGCGCCCGAACTCGTACGCGTGCACGGCGACGGCGTCGGGGCGGTAGGCGACCTCGTACCCGGCGAGGTGCGCGCGCAGGCTGAGGTCGGTGTCCTCGTGGTACATGAAGTACGTCGCGTCCATCCCGCCCAGCTCCTGCCACACCTCGCGGCGGCAGGCGAACAGCGCCCCGGCCACGGAGGTGAGGGCCCGCGGCCGCAGGTGTCGCGCGACGGGGTCGCCGTAGCCGTCGCACCAGCTGAGTCCGCTGAGGTGCACCGGGAGCCCGGCCGAGTTGACGACACCCTCGCCGCCGGGCAGCAGCACGAGCCCGCCGACGAGGCCGACCGCAGGCCGCGCGGCCTCGCGCGCCAGCACCGCGAGCGCCCCGGGACGCAGGACGGCGTCCGAGTTGACGAAGACCAGGACGTCGCCGTCGGTGGCGTCGACCCCTGCGGCACAGCCCGACCCGAAGCCACCGTTGGTCGGCGGGACGACGACCCGGACGCCGCTGACGTCGGGGAGCGCCCGCACGCCGTGGTCGACGAGCACGACGTCGTCGCCCTCGCCGAGCTGGCCGACGACGGACCGCAGGCACGCGTCGAGGACGGGCTCGTCCCCGAACCCGACGACGACGACGCTCGTGGTCACGCCGGCTGGCCCGCGCGGGGGACGGGAACGTCCTCGACCGCGACGCGGGTGGGTTCGACGGGTCGTCCCGGGGCGTGGGTCACCGTCCGAGGCACGACGAGCCGTGGGGGAGCGGGCACGCTCATGTAGGCGATCCGCGTCGTCTCCTGGCGGACCTTGCGCAGGCCGTCGAGCAGGATGCCGACGACGAGGACGATGAAGCCGACGATGACGAGCGACGCCGCGAGGAACGCCGTCGGGAACCGGCCGACCATGCCGGTCGCGAGGTACTCCCGCACGACGGGGACGCCGAGGCCCACGGCGGTGAGGACGGTGAGGGCGGACAGCACCGAGTAGAGGGCGAGCGGCCGCTCGTGGTGGAGGAGGCGGGTGATCATCCGCGCGATGCGGAATCCGTCGTGGTAGGTCCGCAGCTTGCTCTCGGACCCGGCGGGCCGGTCGCGGAAGCCGACCGGCACCTCCGCCTGCGGCACCCGCGTGTTGATGGCGTGCACCGTCAGCTCGGTCTCGATCTCGAAGGCCCGCGACGTGGCCGGGAACGACTTGACGAAGCGCCGCGAGAAGACGCGGTACCCGCTGAGGAGGTCGGTGACCGGCCGGCGGAAGATCGTGGAGACCACCCGGTTGAAGGCCCGGTTGCCGAGCTCGTGCCCGGCCCGGTAGGCCCCGTGGTGGTCGGCGACCCGGACCCCCGTCACGTGGTCGTAGGGCCCCTCGAGCAGGGTGCGGATCATCAGGGGCAGCGCGGAGGCGTCGTAGGTGTCGTCCCCGTCGACCATGACGTACACGTCGGCGTCGATGTCCGCGAGCGCGCGGCGGATGACGTTGCCCTTGCCGGGGCAGCCCTCGACGCGCACCTCCGCGCCCGCCGCGGCCGCGACGTCGGCGGTCCGGTCCGTGCTGCGGTTGTCGTAGACGTAGACGGCGATGCCGGGGACGGCCTCGAGCAGGTCGGAGACGACCTTGCCCACGGCCCGCTCCTCGTCGTGGCACGGCACGATGGCCGCGACACGCAGGGGAAGGGACTCGTCCGGGGGCACGGGCACGCTCCGCTCGATGGGGCCTGGGGTCCCGGTCGACGCTAGTCCCGGCCCGCGGACGTCGTACAGGACGCGGTCCGCGGACCGGGCCGGATGTCGGGGAGGACTGGCCGAACGGTCGAGGCGGGCCCGACCGCCGGGTCCCGGACCCGCCGCGCGCGGCCTGCGGAGGGGGCCTGCTCGTGCGATGCTCGCCGCGATGAGCACGCCCACGGCCGCCGTGGCCCCCTCGACCGCCCGGTCGTCGCGGCCGCTCCCGCGCGACGCCGCAGGCCCCGTCGCGGACGCCCTCGTGCTCGTCGTCCTCCTCCTGGCCTGCGGTGTCGTCGTCGCCACGGCGGCGGACCTGCTCGGCCTGCGCCCGTTCGTCTCCCGCGGACCGGCGGTCGGGGCGACCCTCGTCGTGCTGGCGCCGGTCCTCGCCGTCGCCGCCCACCTGCGTCGGGCGAGAGCGGGCGACCGCCCGGCCGGCCGGACCGGACGCCGGGGCGAGGTCGGCCGGGCGCTCCTCGTGGCCGCCCCCGCCCTGCTCCTCGTGGCGGTCCTCGTGTGGTCGCTGTCCCTGCCGACGGCCCAGCGCCTGGAGTGGTTCATCGGCGGGGACCACGTCCGGCACGTCGTCCTCGTCGCCGACGAGCGGGCCCGCGGCGCCCTCGACTACTCGCAGCGCAACTACCCGCGCGCCTGGCACACCACCGTCGCGCTCGGGTGGTCGCTCACCGGCCCACCGTCCGGCCGGGCGGACCTGGTGGGCCTCCTCGGACTGATGTCCGCCCTCGTCTGGATGCTCTCCGCCGCTCTCGCCCTCGCCACCTCCTCCCTCACCTCGGCCGCCGCCCGACGCGTCCGGCTCGGCCCCTGGACGGCGGCCGCGGCGGCGGCGGCCGCGGGGGCCGCCACCCTGTGGCCGGCGTTCCTGGCCAACTACCAGGCGCTCGGCTTCGAGGGCTCGCTCACCGCGGCGCTCGTCGTCGCGGTGGCGCTGCGCGAGGTCCTCGTCCGCCCCGCGTCCCTCGTCGCGTCGCTCACCGCGTGGGCCGGGCTGCTCGTCATGGCCAACACCTGGCAGCTGCTGCTGCCGGTGTCCGGGCTGCTCGCGCTGGCCGCCACGGTGGCCCGCGTCCGCGCCGCAGGGCCCGGCGGTCGCCGGCGGCGGCTCGCCGAGGCGGCAGCCCTCGTCTCGGTCACGGCGCTCTCCTCGGTCCCGGCGATGACCGCCGTCGTCGGCACGGTCGGGGTCGGCCACGCGGTCGTCGCCGACGTCGAGGCCCCGGTGCCGCTGTGGCTCCTCGGCGTCGGCCTGGCCGCCCTCGGGGTCCTCGCGGCGCGGTACCGCCACGACCGGGGCATGCTCCTCGTGCTCGCCGTGTCGGTCCTGCCCGCCCTCACCGCACTCGGGCTCGCCGTCCGGCTGGGCATCCCGGTCACCCGCTACTACCCGGCGAAGCTCCTCTGGCACACCACCGTCCTCGGGCTGGCGTGGACGGCCGTCGTGGCCGGCGGCGCGTGGGCCGGAGCGGGCGCGCGCGCCCTGCCCGGCCTCCTCGGTCGCGCGGTCCTCGGGACGGCCGCGGGTGCGGTCGCCCTCGGAGCCGTCGTCACCCCCCTCGGGGCCTTCTCCCGGGAGTGGTCCACGGTCGACGCCGCCACCGTCCTGCGGCTCCTCGAGGTGCCCGGGGCCGAGCGCGCCCAGGTCGTGTGGTCCTCGGGGCCGCTCGTGACGGATGCCGCGACGCGCATCCTCCTCGACGGCTACCGGCCGGAGGCCGGACGGGTCGACACGCCCCAGGGGGGCCTGACGGTCGCCCAGGAGTGCGACCTGCTCCGGGCGGCGACCGACCCCACCGTGCTGAGCGACCACCCGCAGGACGAGGTCCGCGCCCGGTACGCCTGCGTCGCCGGGCTCACGGTGCTGGGACCCGGAGCCGGCTGACTCAGCGGCGCACCCAGACCCGCAGGCCGTCGCCGCCGCCCGCCGTCCGCCACCCGGGGTCGGCGTCCAGCGCGGCCGCGAGGGGGCCCGTCGGGACGTCCGTCGACGACAGCAGCGCGCAGTCGGCGCGGGCGAGCGCGGGGACCGACGTGTCGTCGCCGGTGAGGACGTCCAGGGCCTCCCGGTTGCGGTCGCGCCCCCAGTAGTCGGCGCGGGTGTCGATCCACACGCGCACGTCGGGGCGCATGAGGAGCACCGGGCCCGCCGACCCGGGGTCGGACACGAGCCGGCACCCGCGGGGGAGCAGGTCGACGACGGCGGCCTCCGGCGGGCGGGCCGCCGTGGCCCCCGCGAGGAGGACGAGCGGCGAGAGGAGCACGAGCACGGACGTGCCGACGACCCGCCAGGGCCGGCCCACCGACCACCGGCGCACCGCGGCGCTGCGGAAGACCCCCGTCGGGCGCGGGGCCGTGGCCCGTCGCACGACGCGGGTGGCGAGGACCGTCGCCAGCAGGGCGGCGGCGGGGGCGAGCGTGAGGAGCGCGACGCCGACGAAGCGCACGCCGCCGAGCCCGGCGACGGAGGCCGGCGCGCCGAGGACGACGAGAGCCGCGAGGACGCCGACGCGGTCGTCCGCGGCCCGGGCGCCCCACCGCCGGACGACGAGGACGAGGCTCGCACCCGCCAGGCCGAGCGCGGCGACGACCGTCGGGACCCACCGCGCGGCGAGTCCGTCGGCGGTGGGCGGCAGCCACTCGAGGACCGACCCGGAGGCCGCCTCCTGGACGGCGCGCGTGAGCCCCCACGCGTCGAGGCCGTAGGGGCCGACGAGCACCCCGGCGCCGAGGCCGACCCCGGTCCCGAGGCCCACGGCGAGCCGCCGGGCCCGGTCCACCCTCGGCGCCGCGAGGCACAGGACGACGACCGCGAGCCAGGCGGCGGGGGCCAGGAGCAGCCACGACAGGTGCAGCCACGAGCCGGCCCACCCGACCGCCAGCCCGGCGAGGCCGGACCCCGCGGCCACGACGACGGGACGGGTGGTCGACCGGCGCACCGCCCGGTCGGCCCCGAGCACGACCGCCAGCCACAGCGACTGCGCGACGAGGGTCGCGCGCGGCGAGACCATCGGCAGGGCCAGGAGCAGGACGACGAGGATCCCCGCGAGGGCGGGGAGCGGACGCGCGCCGAGGCGGCGCGCGAGCGCGAGCACCACCGTGGTGAACACGAGCATGGACGCCAGCCCGACGGCGAACAGCCCCGCGAACCCCGCGGTGCGCCAGCCCAGGCCGAGGACGTCGTTCCACGCGGGCGAGGTCTGGGTGAAGAGCGTCGCCACCGGGTCCCAGCTCCACGTGTCGGCCCGCCGCAGGGGAGCGCCGGCGAGGTTCTCGAGTCCCGCCCGGGCCTGCCAGTACGGGTCGCGCTCGTCGACCACCCCGGCCCGCACGACGGCCAGGGCGGCGAGGGCCAGCCAGGGCAGCAGCCACGCGCGCCCGGCCGGCCGGCTCACGACCGGCTCACGGCAGGACCCAGCCGGTCGCGGTGCGGTCGGTCAGGGCCACGGCGCGTCGCCCGTCCGGCGCGCTGACGGTGAGGTCGGTGGCGAATGCCGTCGTCACGCGCTCGGTGCGGATGTCCTTCTCCGTCGGCCCCGTGACGCGCACCGACAGCTCGGTCGCCCCGCGAGCGGCCCGGACGGTGAACGAGAGGCGGGATGTCGTGGAGTCGGTCACGGTGACGCGGGCGACCTCGCGGGACCCGTCGGTCACGACGATCTCGCGGCGCTCGTCGCCGACGCCCCGCACCGACATCGACACCGAGACCTGCGTGGGGGCGCCCGGGTTGGCCAGCGACACACCGGCGTACGGACCGAGGTACTGGCCGTACACGTCCTCGACGGTCTCGGGTTCGAAGGCGTCGACCGCGACGACGACGGGGGCCAGCACCTGGGCGCGGCGCGCGGCGTCGCCCTCGCCGGAGGCGCCCGCGGCCCGCAGGTCCCACGCGACGAAGGTGCCGTCGGCCGTGCGCGCGGCGGGGGCGCCCCACGCGGCGGTCAGCCGGGCCGAGGGTTCCTGCTCGGGGGAGAAGCCCTGCGTGTCGACCTCGAGCGCGCAGAACCCCGCCGAGCGCAGGTCGGCCGCCAGCGCCCCGAGGTCGGAGGGGTCGACGGCCGACTGCCACGTCGCGGCCTCGGTGCCGCGCATCGCGGCGGCGCTGAAGCGCAGGTCGTCGGAGGCGAGGTACGGCTTGAGCTGGTCGTAGCCCTGCATGTCGCCCGGCCCGAGCGTCTCGGGGTAGGGCAGGACCGGGACCTGGAAGACCCCGCAGCCGGCCCCGACCCGCTCCTGGAGCGTCGTCGTGTAGGTGCGCAGCCCGGCCATCTCGCGGGCGATGCCCCGGTGGTCGGGCGCGACGGCGGGGTTGGTCTGGTCGAGGCTGCCGACGACGACGAGGGCCCCGGCGACCAGGCCGGCGGTCAGCAGCCCCCGGCGCCGCTCGAGGCGCGTGAGCCAGGCGCCCACGGCGAGCAGCGCGAGGGTGAGCAGGTAGAGCGAGATGCGCGACCAGGTGCGCACCTGCGGCGTCGCGAAGACGGCGACGAACGACCCGAGCCCGCCGACCGTGAAGAAGAGGAACGAGACGAGCATGAGCCCCGACCAGCGGGCGTGCTCCGGGTCCGGCCGCCGCCCGGAGAGCAGCGCGAGCAGCCCGATGACGGCGAGGCCCGTCATCCCCGCGACCCCGACGACGCCGAGCGCGGAGGTCTCGACGGTCGCCCGTGTCGCGGAGCGGTAGGCGAAGGTCAGGTACTGCAGCGCGCCGACGCGGTGGTCGGGCCACGGCAGCAGCAGGTCCATCAGCTTGCCGGCGAACAGCTCCGACTCCGCAGGGTTGCGGCCGGCCGGGACGCGCCCGGTCACGAGGACGCCGCGCATCCCGAGGCGGGCCGCCGCGAGCGGCACGGCGATGACCAGGCCGATGCCGACCATCACCGCGAGACCGCGCAGGAGGTCGGCCGGGACCCCGCCCACCCGGCGGGCGAGGGCCGCGACGGCGAGCAGGACGAGCGTGAAGGCCACGTAGTAGACGCCGCTGCCCCCGACGACGACGACCGCCGCGACCGTGACGAGCGTCCGGCCACCCCGCCACCGGGGCACCGGGCCGCCGCGCGGGGAGAGCAGCGCCCGGCCGCGCGCCACCTCGAGGACCAGCCACAGCGCGACCGGGACGACCCAGTACTGCGCGAGGTAGAGGTGTCCGAAGCGCTCGGCGTGCCCGGGGGCGTTGGCCAGGAGGACGCCGAGGACCAGCCCGGCGGGGCGCCCGAGGCCCTGGCTGCGCGCGAGGAGGTAGCCGGTCGCGCCGGTCAGCGGGAAGGACAGGACGAAGTACAGGCCGCCGGCCGTGTAGACGCCGGGGACGACGAGGTCGATCGCCGTGATCGCGAGGACGTGCAGCACGTTGAGCTCGGGGAAGAACGAGGCGTCCTGCCCGAACGGGAACCCGAGGTCGGGGTTGTGCCAGTACCAGCCGTGGTCGTGGATGTCGCGCAGCGAGGAGAGGATCTGCGTGTGGTCCCACCCGAGGTCGAGGGGGTTCGCGGGGTCCCACTGCCACAGCCGCAGCGACCACGCGCCGACGACGAGGGCGACGAGCACCGTCGCGGCCAGCCAGGGGGCCTCACGGGCGCGTCGGGATCGTGTCGTGCTCCCGGTGGCCATGAGCGTCGATTATGGTCGAGCCCCCGCCCAGACCCCGGCAGCTCGAGGAATCCCGTCATGTCGCAGGCCGATCCAGTCCGGACGGCCGATGCGCGCCGCGGTCTCCCGGTCGCCTCCCTCGCCGTCGCCGCGTGGGTGGTCGCGCTCGCGTTCTTCGTCCTCCTCGGGTCCGACCTGCTCTGGGTCGTCGCCCTCGGGGACGCCGTGCGCGCGACCGGGACCGTCCCCGACGGCGTCCCCTTCGCCACCGCCCCGCAGGAGGGCTGGCACGACCCGGTCGTCCTCGCCCAGCTGCTCCTGTCGCTCGTCGACGGGCTCGGCACCCCGGCGCTCGCCGCGCTCCAGCTCGTGGTGGTCGCCGCCACCCTCCTCGTCGTCCTCGCCGACGGCCGTCGGGCGGGTGGGCCCGAGGGGCGTGGCGCCCTCGTCGTCTCCCTCGTCGTCGTCGGCGCCGCGGCGACCTTCGCCGTCACCCGGCTCCCGTCGCTCTCGCTCGTGCCCTTCGTGCTCGCGGTGGCCCTGATGCGGCGTCAGCACGTGCGCCCGGACCGCGGCCTGTGGTGGATGGTGCCGCTCGTCGCCCTCTGGGGGAACCTCCACGGCGCGGTCCTCGTCGGGCTCGCCGTCCTCGGGGTCTTCCTCGTCCTCTCGCCGGGGGGCGGGCCGTGGCGGCGGCGGGTCGGGGTGGGCGCGGGGTCGGCCCTCGCCGCCCTCGTGCTGACCTCCGCGGGCACCTCCACCCCGGCCTACTACCTGCAGGCCCTCGACAACGAGGCCGCCGCCCGGGGCACCGACCTCTGGGCCCGGCCGAGCCTCGGGCACCCCCTCGACGTCGCGATGCTCCTCGCCGCCGCGGTCCTCCTCGTCCTCGCCGCCCGTGGCCGGATGCCGCTGTGGGAGTGGGCGGCCACGGTCGGTCTGGCGGTGGGGACGGCCTCCGCCGCGCGCAACGGGGTGTGGCTCCTGCTCTTCCTCGCGGCCGCGGCGATGCGCCCGCGCCGTCCGCACCCGACCGGCGGCGTGCCGCGTCGCTCCGTCGTGCCGGTCGTGGCCCTCGCCGCCGCCGCGCTCGTCGCCGGCGGTGTGCTCGTGGCGCGCGGCCCGGCCGTCGGGGCCCCGGGGGAGGCGGCCGTCGGTGCCGTGCGCGAGGTCGCCGCCGGCCGCCCGGTGCTCGCCGTCCAGCCGCTCGCCGAGACCCTCGCCCGCGACGGCGTGCGGGTCTGGGCCGCCAACCCGATCGACGCCTTCCCCCGCTCGGTGCAGGCCGGCTTCCTCGACTTCCTCCACGACGGCACAGTGCCACCGGGAGCCGACGTCGACGTGGTCGTCGTCGAGCGCGGGGACGCCGCGGCGCTGGTCGGGTCCGGCGGCTGGCGCCTCGCGCGCGAGGCCGACGGCTACGCCGTGCTCGAGCGCGCCGGCTGACTCATCCGGTCAGGGTCCAGAGGACCCAGTCGCCCTCGGCGGCGGCCCGCGTCCATCCCGCCTCGCCGGCGAGGCCGCGGTCGAGGGGCTCCCCGCGGCGGGTGAGCACGGCCCGCACGTCGTGCCGCCGGGCGTAGTCCTGCCAGCCGGAGCGCGTGGCCGAGAAGTCCTCGTAGGCCGCGGCGGTCGCCGGGGTGTAGACCTCGGCCCGCAGGTCGCGCAGCACCCGGGGGCCCGGGTGCGCCCAGAGGACCCAGCCGGAGGCGTAGGCGTCGGCGACCGTGGGCGTCCCGGCCGGGAGCGCCCCCACGGCGGCGTCGACCGTGCGCGGCAGCGGACCCCGCTCGGGGCCGCCGACGACCACACCGGGCACGACGAGGAGCGCCGCGGCCGCGACGAGGCCCGGGACCCGCTCGCGCCAGGGGTGGGCGGGATCGGGGGCGGGGCGCAGGGTGCGGGCCAGGGCGGGCGCGAGGAGGAGGGCGCCGGTGGCGATGGTGCGCACGGACGTCGCCGCGAGCGCGACGCCGGCGACGGCGAGGAGGACGGCCGGCAGGTCGGCCCGCCGGGCCCGCACCAGGCGCACGACGACGACGAGCGCGAGGAGGACGACGAGGACCAGGAGCGGGTTCGACGGCGCCGGCGGCTTCCACTCGTTGACCGTCGAGCGGGCCGCGACACCGACCGCGAACGGCTCGACGAGGGCCAGCGGGCCGAGCGGGCCGAGGACGGGGACGAGCGCCGTGCCGACGAGGAGCGCGCCCAGTCGCCCCCAGCGGACCGGCGGCCGGGGCCGGGCGACGGCCAGCGCGACGAGGGCGAGCGCCCCGAGCGCCACGCCGACCGGCCAGGACCCGTGCACCGCCGACCACAGCCAGGCGACGCCGAGCAGCGCCCACCGCGGGCGCCCGTCGACGAGCGTGCCGGTCCACAGGTGCAGGGCGAGCGCGGCGAGGACGAGGCCGAGGAGCTGGGGCCGCTCGCCCCAGGCGGCCGAGGTGCCGACGAGCACGGCGGCGGCCACCCCGACGGAGGCGAGCGGGCCCGCCCACCGACGGGCGCTCGCGTGCGCGAGGCCGGCCAGCGCGAGCAGCAGCAGGGCCCGCACGGCGTGCAGCCCGGTGACGCCGGCGAGGTCGTCGACGACGCTCATCCCGACCTGCGCGAGCCACTGCGTGGGGACGTAGGGCCGGTCGGCGAGGCTCGTCAGGGGGTCGGGCAGGGCCTGGAACCGGTCGCCGTCGCGCAGCGCACGCCCGATCCGCAGGTGCAGCCAGAGGTCGACGTCGGGGGCCGTGCGCAGCCGCAGGAGCAGGGCGACGAGGAGGGCGCAGCCGAGCCACGCGGCGGCCAGAACGCCTCTGCCACTGCGGTTTTCGGTATCGCTCGGAACGCTGGTCGACATCCTGCTCGCCTCGGGCCGGTGGGGGGTCGTGGACGAGCATGGCACGGGGGCCGGAGCCGGCCGGGTGGCGATCGGCCGAACGGTTGACCCGTCAGCACCGTACGGGCGGGCCGGTTCGGGCCCATCGGTCCATGCCGCTCGACGCCCCGGAATGACAGCGTTGGGACTGCTCGACAGCACCCCTCCGTACCGAAAGGCAAGACCCGTCATGACCAAGGCCCTCATCAAGCTCCAGCACAAGCTCAGCGACCTGCGCTCCGAGAAGGGTGCGACCGCCGTCGAGTACGGCCTCATGGTCGCCCTCATCGCGGTCGTCATCATCGTCGCCGTCGCGCTGCTCGGCACCCGCCTGAGCACCATGTTCAACTCGGTCGCCAACAGCGTCTGACCACCGGACTCCACTGGTCGGGGCGTCGGTCGCCGTCGGGGCACCGACGGCGGCCGACGCCCCGACCCACATCCGACAGGACCAGGTGACTCGCATGACCCACCTCATGATCCGGGGCGCTGCCCGGGTTCGCTCGTTCCTCGAGCGACCGGGCGCCGGCCGGTCCGAGCGCGGCGCGACCGCCGTCGAGTACGCACTGATGCTGGGGCTCGTGGCCATCGTCATCATCGCGTCCGTGACGATCCTCGGCCGCAACCTGTCCACGCTGTTCCGCGCCGCGGCCGTCAGCCTCTGACGCCCGCGGGACCGGCCGGGCTCGACCGCCCGGCCGGTCCCCGGGCCCCGCACCACCGCCCGCCACGCGGGTGCCTGCACCTGACTAAACCTCTGTAAGGACACCGTTCCCATGGGTCGTCGTATCCTCGCCATCCTCGCGGCCGCCGTGATCGCGCTCGTCGGGGCCGTCCTCGTCCTCGTCTACGCGAGAGGCGCGGACGCCCGCGCCGTCGCGGCCGCCAGCCCCTCGAAGGTCTACGTGTCGAACACGGTGGTCCCCGCGGGCACCAGCCTCCGGGACGCCGTGCGCCTCGGTCAGATCGTCCAGACCGACGTCGCCGCCCGGGCCAAGCCGCTCGGCGCCCTCGAGAAGGTGGACGAGGAGAACAGCGACCTCGTCGCCCTCACCGACGTCCAGCCCGGGCAGTACGTGCTGGGAGCCGGCTTCGGAGACACGCCGGTCGGCGAGAAGAAGCTCGAGATCGGGGCCGGCAAGCTCGCGGTCTCGGTGCAGCTGCAGGACCCGGCGCGGGTGGGCAACTTCGTCACCCCGGGTTCCTTCCTCACGATCTTCATGACCTACCAGGCCAAGGACTACTCGGGCAACGAGGACTCGGTCCTCGCCAAGAACGACGTCCAGGCCACCTCGGTCCTCCTCGACAACGTCAAGGTCATCGCGATGGGCGACGCCTCGCTCACCCCGGTCAACGGCACCGAGGGCGCGGACGCGGCCCAGGCCTCCAGCGCCAGCTTCCTCGTGACCCTCGAGGTGACGCCGGAGCAGGCGGTCCGCCTGGTCCACGCGATCAACGGCAAGACCCTCTACGCCGGCCTGCGCGGCTCGGAGCTGAAGATCAGCCCGACCCTCGAGGCCGACGACCTCAACCTCCTGAAGGACCCGACCCGGTGAACGTCCTCTGGGATCCGGACCCCGTCGCCGTCGAGCGCTACCGCTTCGCGCTCGGCCCGGACACGACGCCGCTCGACTCCGCCGTCCTCGTGGCGCGCTTCCTCCACGACAACGCGCAGGTCGACCAGGTCGTCATCGGGGCCGACGTCGCGCTCGACGAGGCCTGCAGCCTCTCCGAGACCGTCCGCCTCGAGCGGCCCGAGCTCGGGGTCATCCTCCTGCGCTCGCGGATCGACGTCACGACGCTCTCGCAGGCCCTGCGCTCGGGCATCCGCGAGGTCGTCGGGGCCGACGACCACACCGGCCTGGCCGACGCGCTGCGCCGCAGCCGCGAGCTGACCACCCGCCTCGTCGGCGCGGCCGGCGGCGCCGCGTCGCACGACGGCAAGATCGTCACGGTCTTCTCGGCCAAGGGCGGCGTCGGCAAGACGACCGTCTCGACGAACACCGCGTGCCAGCTGGCGCGGCTGGGCCACAAGACCCTCCTCATCGACCTCGACCTCTCCTTCGGCGACGTCGCGATCAGCCTCCAGCTCGTGCCCGACCGCTCGGTCTTCGACGCGGTGGCCATGGCCGGCACGATCGACGACGAGGGCATCCGCAGCCTCGTGACGACCCACGAGGCGAGCGGCCTCGAGGTCATCTGCGCGCCCAACGACCCGGGCGACGCCGACCGCATCCCGGTGGCGACGGTCGCCGAGCTGATCAAGGTCGCCCGGCGCAGCTACGACTTCGTCGTCGTCGACACCCCGCCGAGCTTCACCGAGCACGTGCTGGCGGCCGTCGACCTCTCCGACGTCCTCGTCCTCATCGCGACGCTCGACATCCCGGCGGTCAAGAACCTCCGCGTCGCCATCGACACCCTCGACATGATCGGGAGCCCGAAGGACGCCCGCGTCATCGTCCTCAACCGCGCCGACGCCAAGGTCGGGCTGCGGCCCGAGGACGTCGAGTCCGCCATCAAGACCGCGATCGCGGTCAACATCCCGAGCTCGCTGACCGTCCCGGCGTCGGTCAACCGCGGGGTGCCGATCGTCCTCGACGAGCCCAAGCTGCCCGTCAGCGTGGCCATCCGCGACCTCGTGGACTCCCACATCCGCCCCCACTCCTCCGGTGTCGTGGACGTCGAGCCGGTCGACGTCCACGCCCGCCGTGGCCTCTTCAGGAGCCGTCGATGAGCCTCGCCGACCGTCTCGACAGCGTCCGTCGCGCCCAGGCGGCCGTCACCCAGCAGCAGCAGCCGACGAACGCCGCCGGCTCCGGCACGCGCCCGGGGGCGGTCGCCCGCCGCCGCGTCGTCGACCCGTTCGGCGAGGTCAAGGGGCGCGTGCACCAGGCGCTCATCGACAGCCTCGGCCCGCGCCTGTACGACCCGCACCTGCCCGAGGCCGAGCTGGCCCAGCAGGTCCGCACGACCCTCCAGCAGACCATCGACGCCGAGCAGACGCCGCTCTCGCACGCGGACCGCACCCGCATCGCGCAGGAGGTGTCCGACGAGATCCTCGGGCACGGCCCGCTCGAGCCGCTGCTGCGCGACCCGGACATCTCCGAGATCATGGTCAACGGCCCGGACAGCATCTACGTCGAGCGCAGCGGCAAGCTGTACGGCGTCGAGACGCACTTTTCCAACGAGGCGCACCTGCGTCGGGTCATCGACAAGATCGTCGGCCGCGTCGGCCGCCGCGTCGACGAGGCGAGCCCCCTGTGCGACGCCCGCCTGCCCGACGGCTCGCGCGTCAACGCCGTCATCTCGCCGATCGCCCTCGACGGCGCGATGCTCACCATCCGCAAGTTCTCGCAGGACCCGTACACCGACGCCGACCTCATCGCGTTCGGGACGATCACCGCGAGCGTGCGCGACTTCCTCAAGGCCTGCGTCATGGGCCGGCGCAACATCGTCATCTCCGGCGGCACCGGCTCGGGCAAGACGACGACGCTCAACGTCATCTCGTCGTTCATCCCCGAGGACGAGCGCATCGTGACCATCGAGGACGCCGCCGAGCTCCAGCTGCACCAGGACCACGTCCTGCGCCTGGAGTCGCGCCCGGCGAACATCGAGGGCAAGGGCGCGATCGCCATCCGCGACCTCGTGAAGAACTCCCTCCGCATGCGGCCCGACCGCATCGTCGTCGGCGAGGTCCGCGACGGCGCCGCCCTCGACATGCTCCAGGCGATGAACACCGGCCACGACGGGTCGATCACGACCGTCCACGCCAACACCCCGCGCGACTCGCTCTCCCGCCTCGAGACGATGGTCCTCATGGCCGGCGTCGACCTGCCGGTCCGGGCCATCCGCGAGCAGGTGGCCGGCGCGGTCAACCTCATCGTCCAGCAGTCCCGCCTCAAGGACGGCTCGCGGCGCATCGTCGCCATCACCGAGGTCGTCGGGATGGAGGGCGACGTCGTGACGCTCCAGGACATCTTCACCTTCGACTGGAGCGCCGGCCGCGACGAGAACGGCCGCTTCAAGGGCACGCTCGTGTCGACGGGCCTGCGGCCGAAGTTCCTCACCGAGCTGCAGGACCTCGGCATCGAGGTCGCCCCGCAGCTGTTCATCAACGGGGCGCGGCTGACGTGAGCCCCCACCTGCTGCCCTCGCGCCACCGCACGGCCGTGCTCCCCGTGGCCGTCGCGGCGCTCGTGGTGCTGCTCGCGCTCCTCGTGCCGGTGCTCGCGGCGCCCCGCGCCCACGCCGCCGACAGCATCCCCTCGACGCTGTCCGACGTCCGCGTCCAGGGCGACAAGGTCACCGCGACCCTGGTGCTGCGCCCGGACGCCAAGGTCGACGTCGACTGGAAGAGCGTCACCGCGACCTTCGGCTCGCGCATCGTGCCGGTCACCGTCTCGGCGCCGACGAAGCAGCCCCGCTCGACGATGCTCGTCATCGACACGAGCGGCTCGATGGGCGCCTCCGGGATGGCCGTCGTCCGCGACGGCGTCGCCCGCTTCCTCGCCGCCGTGCCGCCGGACGTCAAGGTCGGCGTCGTGTCCTTCGCCTCGACCTCCGGCATCGACGTGGCGCCGACGACGGACCGCGCCGCCGTGCGCAAGGCCGTCGGCGCGCTGCGGGCGAACGGGGAGACCGCGCTGTACAAGTCCGTCCAGGACGCCGTCCGCGGCCTGGGCACCGACGGCGAGCGCAGCATCCTGCTCCTCAGCGACGGTGGCGACACCGTCGCCGGCCTCTCCGGGGGGGACGCGGCGGACGCCGCCGCGCAGGCCGCGGCGCTGCGCGCCCTCGAGCGCGCCAAGGTCCGCGCCGAGGTCGTCTCGTTCAACTCCGGCGAGGCGAACGTCCAGGTGCTGCGCCAGTTCGCCGCCGCGGGAGGCGGTTCCGTCGCCGACGCGGCCGACCGGGCCGCCGTCGCGGCGGCCTTCGACGCCGCCGCCGTCGCGCTCGACTCGCAGGTCGTGCTCACCGTCACCAAGCCCGCCCACGTCGGGGGCGACCAGCTCCTGACCATCGACGGCACCGCCGGCGGCCGCAGCTTCATCAACAGCTCGCGCCTCGACCTCGGCGACGTCGCCCCCGTCGAGGTGCCGGAGGACGACGGGCCGCTCGTCGCGCCCGTGGCCGCCACGGACCCCGCCGCGCTGACGGCCATCACCGCGCTGTCCCCGACCCTGCTCGTGCCCGCGATCGCCGTCGTCTTCCTCGGCGTCTTCGGCCTGGCGATCGGGTTCGCCGCGCCGGCCTTCCGCAGCCGGCGCTCCGAGCGCATCGAGGCGATCGAGGGCTACGGCATCGGCCGGGCCCGCGCCCAGGCGCGCCAGGCGCCGAGCGCGGCCGCCATCAGCGAGTCGATCGTCTCGATGGGCGAGTCCTTCATGGAGGGCCGCGACTCCACGACCCGCACGATGGAGCTCCTCGTGCGCGCCGACCTGCCCTGGCGGGCGGGGGAGTGGCTCGTGCTGCGCCTGGTCTCCGTCGTCGTCGGCGTGGCCGGCGGCATCCTCCTCGTGAGCGGCATCCCGCTGCTCGGCGGCGGGCTCGGCGCCCTCATCGGCCTCCTCGCGCCGCCGATGGTGCTGCGCTTCCTCGCCAAGCGGCGCGCCCGCAAGTTCGAGTCGCTCCTGCCCGACGTCATGATGCTGGTGGCGACCTCGCTCGCCTCGGGCTTCAGCCTCCTCCAGGCGCTGGACTCGGTGGCCCAGGACGCGGGGGAGCCCGCGGCCAAGGAGTTCAGCCGGGCGCTCGCCGAGGCCCGCATCGGCTCCGACGTCAGCGACGCCCTCGACAAGATGGCCGCCCGGATGGACAGCCCGAACATGCGCTGGACGACGATGGCCATCCGCATCCAGCGCGAGGTCGGCGGCAACCTCGCCGAGACGCTGCGCACGACGGCCGCGACCCTGCGCGAGCGCGAGATGCTCCGCCGGCAGGTCAAGGCGCTCTCGGCCGAGGGTCGCCTGTCGGCCTACGCCCTCATCTGCCTGCCCATCGGCCTGTTCCTCTACAGCACGGTCGCCAACCGCGCCTACGTCAGCCTCCTGTGGACCCGACCGCTCGGCTGGCTGATGCTGGCCGCCGGCCTGGTCGCCATGGGGCTCGGCGTGGTGTGGATGCGCAAGATCGTCCAGATCGAGGTGTGACGTGATCCTCCTGCTCGGTGCCGCCGGCTTCATCGCCCTGGCCCTCGTCCTGCTCGTCCTCGCCGTGGGGATGGGTGCCTCCTCGACGACGGGCGTCGCCCGCTCGCTCGAGCTGCTCGACCACAAGCCGACGACGCGCGACGTCGCGTCCAACGAGCTCGGGGTGCAGGAGCGGCTGCTCGCGCCCACGCTCGACCGGCTGCGCGGCATCGCCGACCGGCTCTCTCCCGCCGGGACCGGGGGACGGATCGCCCGCAACCTCGAGCGCGCCGGCAACCCGAAGATGTGGACCGTCGAGCGCGTCATGGGGGCCAAGGGCCTCGGGCTCATCCTCGGCGTGCTCGTCGTGCTCGTCGTCGTCGGCCTGTCCGTCACCGGCCTCCTCGGGGCCCTCGCGGCCGGCGCGGCGGGCTTCTTCGTCCCCGACCTGCTCGTCTACAACGCCGGCCTCAAGCGCCAGCAGGAGATGCGCAAGGGCCTGGCCGACTCGCTCGACATGCTCACCGTCTGCGTCGAGGCGGGCCAGGGTTTCGACGCCGCGATCCTCCAGGTCGCGCGCACCGTCCACGGCCCGATCGCCGGCGAGTTCGCCCGCGTCCTGTCCGAGATGCAGATCGGCAAGTCCCGCGGCGAGGCGTTCTCCTCGCTCGGCGAGCGCACGACGGCGCCCGAGATGAAGAACTTCGTCAGCACCCTCGTCCAGGCCGACCGGCTCGGCCTGCCGATCGCCGCGGTCCTGCGCGAGCAGACCAAGGAGATGCGCGTCGTGCGCCGTCAGCGGGCCGAGGAGCAGGCGCAGAAGGTCACGGTGAAGATCCTCTTCCCGCTGCTGCTGTGCATCTTCCCGGCGCTGTTCATCGTCATCATCGGCCCCGGAGTCATCACGATCATCGACTCCTTCAGCGCGCTGTGAGCCCGTCGGCGGGGCGACCCTCGTGGTCGCTCCGCCGCCACGGCCCGACGGCGGTCGTACAGGCTGAACGTCGCCGACCCGCCCCTCGCGGGACGGCCACCACCCTCCGCGCCGCCACAGGGGTGACGCGGAAACCGGCTGGTGGCGGGGACGCATCCCCGCCACCAGCCGGTTTCCCCGCCCTCACCGGGACGACGCGGAACCGCGCCGCCCCGCGCCGGGCGTCAGGTGCGGTCGACGTCCGCGACGAGCCCGAGGCGCACGGCCGCGATGACCGCGCTGGCCCGGTTGTGGGCGCCCAGCTTCTCGTAGATCTTGCCGATGTGCGTCTTGACGGTCGACGGGCTCATGAAGAGCTGACGGCCGACCTGCGCCACCGACGCGCCCTCGACGAGCAGCTTGAGGACCTCGGTCTCGCGGGTCGTCAGCGTCGTCTGGGGCGCCTCGTGCTGGCGACGCATCGCCTCGGCGAGACCGCTGGCCGAGAACTCCAGAGGGAAGTCCGCGGCCCGGCGCACCGCCGAGAGCACCTGGTCGGCCGGCGCGCTCTTGCGCACGAGGGCCGACGCACCCGCGTCGAGCGCCTCGAGCAGGGTGGAGTCGTCGTTGAGCATCGTCAGGACGACGAGGCCGATGTCCTTGGCGCGCTCGCGGACCGCGCGCACGAGCGAGAGGCCGCTCCCGTCGGGCATCGTCACGTCGATGACGGCGACGACGCGCCCGGGCGGCGGTGTGCGCAGGAGGCGGTCGAAGAGGGCCCGGCCCTCGGCGAGCGAGCCGGCCTGGCCGACGACGCTCACCTCGTCCTGGGCGTTGAGCATCCCCGCCACCGCCTCGCGCACCACCGCGTGGTCGTCGACGAGCACCACGCTGATCGTCACGGTCTCTCCCTCGGTTGTCTCAGCTCGCAGGATGGAGCGTGCCGGCAGGCGACGGCTCCTCGACGGTCAGGTTAACGGTGGTGCGACCGTTCGGCTCGTTGCGCACGACGAGTGTCCCGGTCAGCTCGTCGAGCGTCGTGTTCCGGTAGGACCGCCGGGCGCGTCGCGGGTCGCCGTCGTGGGAGACGTCGACGACGGCCGGGCCGACGACCGAGGTGGACAGGCTGACCCAGGCGTTGCGCGCCCCGGAGGCCTGCGCGTCGGCGAGGACGTCCATGACGAGCCGGTGCACGAACATCTCGACCCGCGGGTCCAGGCGGCGCCGGCCCTCGCTGACGGTGATGGTCGTGCGGACGCCCGTCATGCTGCCGAAGCTCTGGACGGCGGCGCCGAGGACGGCGCCGAGGCCGCTGCCCGGGCGCTCCGCGACGCGCAGGTCGGTGATGTGCGTGCGCAGGTCGGCCATCGCGTCGCTCAGCTGCTCGCGCAGGGCGTCGAGGGAGTCGCGCATCCCCTGGCCGGGCGGGCCGGCCTGCATCCGCAGCGCGTCGACCGCGTAGCCGAGGGCCGCGAGCTCCTGCGCGATGCCGTCGTGGATGTCGCGGGCGATGCGGTTGCGCTCCTCGAGGCTCGCGTACTGCCGCAGGTTGCCGAAGAGCAGACCGGCCTGCACGGTCGGGGCGAGGCGGCGGGTCACCTCGGAGACGGCCCGGCGCTCGTCGTGGCTGAAGGGGTGGTCGATGCCGCGCTCGACGACGACGACCGTCGTCGGGCCCACGCCGTAGGCGAAGGGGACGACGAGCGCGCTGCGCTGGCCGAGCTCGTCCGCGAAGGGGATCTCGGTGGGGCGCCAGCTCGCCGGGTTCTGCGCGAGGAGGTCGGAGAGGGCGTCGGCGAGGTACCAGGGGGCGCGGGTCGAGCCGCGCAGGGCCACCGGCACGAGGTGCTCGGAGTCGGAGGCGACGAGCACCGCGCTGCGGGAGGAGGGGACCTCGGCCGAGAGCAGGTCGAGCGCGAGCGTCGCGCCGGCCGGGGCGTCGAGTCCGGTCGCCATCTCCTCGGAGAGGTCGTGCAGGCGCTGGATGAGCTGGATGGCCTCGCGCGCAGCGGGATCGGCGGTCTCGGGGTCGTTCTCGCTCGAGAGGCGCTGGTTCCACGCGCCCAGCGCGCCGAGGACCAGGGCGGCGGCGACCCAGGCGACGAGCCCGATGCGGAAGCCCTTGTCGTCGTTGTGCCCCACCGAGGTCAGGAGGTAGACGGCGCTGCCGACGACACAGGTGCCGAGGTAGCCGACCCTCCCGAAGCGCGATCCCGCGTGGTAGGCCGGCACGAGGATGAGCAACGAACCCGACTGCAGCGCAGCGTTGTAGCCCGCACCCGCGGCGCCCGCCGAGAGGCACAGGAGGGTGAGCACGACGGTGTCGAGGAGGCCCTGTCGCGAGATGGGCAGCCGGTCGAGCGCGGTGACGACGAGGTCGAGCACGAGGACCGCGAGGAGCCACGGCGCGAGCTCGATCATCTTGCTCGCCAGGACGGCGAGGAAGATGCTGAGCACCGCGAACGCGAGGCGGATGGTGGCGGACGCGTCGATGCGCGCCAGCCGCAGCAGGCGGACCACGGTTCACAGGGTACGTGCGCGACGCCGATCCCTCCTGTCTTTCGGAGTTCTCCCGGGGCGCTGTGTGATCATGGGGGCCGGAGTCAACGCTCGGGGAAGGACGGGGACGTCTGGTGAAGGGTCGTGTGCTCGTCGTCGACGACGACCTGGCGCTCGCGGAGATGCTCGGGATCGTGCTGCGCTCCGAGGGGCTCGAGGTCGAGCACGTCGCGGAGGGGAGCGGCGCCCTCGAGGTGTTCCGCCAGTACCGCCCCGACCTCGTCCTGCTCGACGTCATGCTGCCCGGCATCGACGGCCTCGAGGTCTGCCGGCAGATCCGCGGCGAGTCCGGCGTGCCCATCGTCATGCTCACCGCGAAGACCGACACGGTCGACGTCGTCCTCGGGCTGGAGTCCGGCGCCGACGACTACGTCGTGAAGCCGTTCAAGCCGCAGGAGCTCATCGCCCGCGTCAAGGCGCGGCTGCGCCGCGGTGACGAGCCGGCCCCCGAGCGCCTGACCATCGGCGACCTCGTCATCGACGTCGCCGGGCACACGGTCGTGCGCGACGGCCGCCCCCTCGGGCTGACGCCGCTGGAGTTCGACCTCCTCGTCGCCCTCGCCCGCAAGCCGTGGCAGGTCTTCACCCGCGAGGTCCTCCTCGAGCAGGTCTGGGGCTACCGCCACGCCGGCGACACCCGCCTGGTCAACGTCCACGTGCAGCGGCTGCGCAGCAAGATCGAGCACGACCCGGAGCACCCCGAGATCGTCGTGACGGTCCGCGGCGTCGGCTACAAGGCCGGTCGGGCCTGACGGTGTCCGGGGCCGCCGACGTCGGCGTGGGCCGCGACGCGAGCACCCGCGAGCCGGTCCGCGGCACCGTCGTGTCGCCCACCCCGGCGGGCGGGACGTCCGGTGCGGAGCGCCGCGCCGCCGTGCTGCGCCGGCTCTCGGCCGGGGCGGGTCGTCGGCTGCGGGGGCTGCGCGGTCGCTGGCGGCAGTCGCTGCGGCTGCGGGTCGTCGCGACGACGATGCTCCTCGGCCTCGTCGTCGTCACGGTCCTCGGCTCGGTGCTCCACGAGCAGATCGCGACCGGCCTCGAGCGCAGCCGGGTCACCAACTCCGAGTACGAGGCCCTCTCGCTCACCTCGCGCGCGCAGGGCCAGTGGAACGCCTCGACCTCGGCCTCGGTCGACGAGCTCAACCGTTCGGCGACCGACATCATGACCCGCATCCTCAGCGCGCCGGGGCCGGACCCCAGCCGCTACGTCGTCATGAACCGCTCGGCGAACAACGACAGCGACATCGTCCTCGTCGAGGCCCGCAGCAACCGCGGCGTCGGCATCGACGCGGTGAGCCCGCAGCTGCGCGCCGCGGTGGCCGCCGACCCGAGCCGGCAGCACACCCAGCTCGGCGAGCTGCGGCTCGGGGGCCGCGAGGTGCCCGCGGTCGTCGTCGGCAGCGTCGTCACCATCACGAACGCCGGTGTCTACGACCTCTACTTCATCTTCCCGATGGAGCAGGAGGTCGCGACGATGGACCTCATCGGCAACGCCTTCCTCGTCGCCGGTGTCATCCTCACCCTCCTCGTGGGTGCCGTCGCGTGGGTCGTCACCCGCCAGGTCGTCACCCCGGTGCGGCGGGCCGGGCAGGTCGCCCAGCGGCTCTCGGCCGGCCGCCTCAACGAGCGGATGCCGGCGCGCGGCGAGGACGACCTCGCGCTGCTCGCGACCTCGTTCAACAACATGGCCGACAGCCTCCAGAGCCAGATCCGCCAGCTCGAGGGCCTCTCGGCCGTGCAGCAGCGGTTCGTGTCAGACGTCTCCCACGAGCTGCGCACCCCGCTGACGACCATCCGGATGGCCGTCGACGTCCTCCACGACTCGCGCGAGGAGTTCCAGCCGCCGGTCGCCCGGTCCGCCGAGCTGCTCGCCGGCGAGCTCGACCGCTTCGAGGCGCTGCTCGCCGACCTGCTCGAGATCAGCCGGTTCGACGCCGGCGGCGCGGTGCTCGACCTCGAGCCGGTCGACCTGCGCGGCACGGTCGCCAAGGTCGTCGCGGCGGCGCGCCCGCTCGCCGAGCGGCGGGGGAGCGTCGTCACCGTCCACGCGCCCGACGGCCCCGCCGAGGCCGAGGTCGACGAGCGACGGGTCGAGCGGATCCTGCGCAACCTCGTCGTCAACGCCGTCGAGCACGGCGAGGGGCGGCCGGTCGAGGTCCGCATCGGGGTCGACGACCACGCGGTCGCCGTGGTCGTCGAGGACCACGGCGTCGGGCTGCGCCCCGGCGACGCCGCCAACGTCTTCACCCGCTTCTGGCGGGCCGACCCCGCCCGTGCCCGCACCACCGGCGGCACCGGTCTCGGGCTGTCGATCTCGCTCGAGGACGCCCGGCTGCACGACGGCTGGCTCCAGGCCTGGGGCGAGCCGGGGGAGGGGTCGCGCTTCCGCCTCACGCTGCCCGCCCACGCGGGCAGCACCCTGCACTCCTCGCCGCTGCCGCTCAGCCCCCGGGACGAGCAGTGAGGTCGCCGCGCGTCCTCGCGGCCCTCGTCGCCGCCGTGCTCCTCGCGGGCTGCAGCGGGCTGAGCCGCAGCGGCCCGGTCGAGTCCGGTCTCGACGTCACCGCCCCGATCGGCCCGGACGTCGGGCTGGTCTTCCCGGGCCCGGCGGCCCGGGCCACCCAGGAGGGCATCGTCAGCGGGTTCCTGCGGGCGGGGGCCTCCAGCGACGGCAAGTACGACAACGCCCGCAAGTTCCTCACCTCGCGGATGGCCGAGCGCTGGCAGCCCGACGAGCAGATCGTCCTCCTCTCCGGCGACGCCTCGCCGACGACCCGGGTGCTCGACCCCGCGACCGTCGAGGTGACGGCCCCGGCGTCGGGCACGGTCGACGCCGACGGACGCTTCAAGGCGGCCCGGCCGGGCCGCACGGTCTCGGCCCGCTTCTCGCTCACCTCGGTCGGCGGCCAGTGGCGCATCGACGGGATGCCGCAGGGCTTCGGCCGGTGGATCGCCGACAACGACGTGCCGCGCCTCGTCCAGCCCTTCGCCGTCCACTACGTCTCGGCGAGCCACCGCGCCACCGTCCCCGACGTGCGCTGGTTCCCCCTCGACCGCCTCGTGACCCGGCTGGCCCGCGCCCAGCTCGACCCCGTGCCCGACCACCTGCTCGGCGCCGCGACGACGGCGGTCCCCGCGGGGGCCCGGCTCCTCGGGGACGCCGTGTCCATCGACCCCTCGGGCGTGGTGTCGGTCAACCTCATCGCGAGCCGGCTGGCGCCCGGGGAGTCCACCCGCGAGAACATCTGGGCGCAGTTCCTCACGACGCTCACCCAGGACCCCACCGTCACCGCGGTCACGCTCCAGGTCGACGGCGTGCCCGTGGACCTCGACGGCGTCGACGGGCCGGTGTCCTCGCTGGAGCGGATCGGCTTCCCGGCCGAGTCCAGCACCGACAGCACCGCCCCCGTCGTGCGCCGGGGAGCGACGGTCGCCGTCTTCGACCCCACGGGCAGCGCCCGGCAGAAGGGCGCGCCGCGCACCTACCCGGACGTGCCCGCGGACTTCACCCACCTCGCCCTGTCGGTCGACGGCGCCGAGACGGCCGCCGTCGACCCGTCGGGGGACGGCCTGTCGCGCTGGCGCGGCACCAACCGGTACGAGGTGCCGCCGTTCGGCAGCGACGTCGGGGCCCCCGCCTACGACCGCCGCGGGTTCCTCTGGGCCGGCGCGGTGGGCTCCGGTGCCTCGCGCCTGTTCACGGTCGACACCCGCGTCTCGCCCGCCGACCTCGTCGCCGCGCGCGCCCAGCCGGTCCAGGCCTCCTGGCTCGCGGGCCGGCGGGTCCTCGAGGCCCGGGTGGCCGCCGACGGCGACCGCGTCGTCGTCCTGTCCGCCCGCCCGGACGGCTCCGGCGTCCGGCTCGACCTCGCCGGGGTCGTGCGCGGCGGCGGCCAGCGGCCCGAGCGGCTGTCGGCGCCGATGCGGCTCGGCACGTGGGTCACCGCGGCGAGCGGGCTCACGTGGGTCGACCCCCAGCAGGTGGCGACCGTCGCCTCGGTCGGTGGCGCGCCGGCCCGGCCGGTGCTCGTCAGCGTGGACGCCGCCGTCGCGGACCTCCCCGAGGCCGACGGTGCCCGGCTCGTCGCGACGACCGGTGGCGAGCGCGACCTCTACCTCGTGACCCGGGGGGACCGGCTGCTCTCGCGCTCCGGCCTGCGCTGGGTCGACAGCGGGGAGGCCTCCGACCTCGCGACGCCGGCGGGCTGAGCGCCTCCTCGTCCCCCTCCTGCGGTCGTCCACAGGTCGGGGCCCGCGCGGCGCCCGTCCACAGCTCGTCCCGGCGGGGTGTCGCCGGTGGCCCGCGGGGTCGAGGCTGGTCCGGGCTCGGCGCGTCGCCGACGGGAGGGGAGGCGGTGTGGCCCGGCGGGGAGAGCAGTGGGGGCAGATGAGCGCGGCGGGCGGGCTGACGGGTGTGGTCGCGGCCGGGGTCCGCGACGCGGTCGGGCTCGTGCTGCCCGTCCGGTGCGGCGGGTGCGCGGCGCCCGGGGCGGCGTGGTGCCCGGGCTGCCGACGGGCGGCCCGCACCCCGCCCCCGGACGTCGTCGTCCCCGCCGGCGGGCCGGCCGCGTGGGCGGCCACCGCCTGCGCCGGGCCGGTGCGGGTGCTCGTGACCGTGCACAAGGACGCCGGGCGGGCGGACCTGCGCCCGGAGCTCGCCGTGCTCCTCGCCGAGGCGATGCACCGCGCGCTGGCCACCGACCCCGTCCTGCGCACCGCCCGGACGCGGGGAGGGGTGCTGGTCGTGCCGGTGCCCACGGCGCGTCGCGCCGGCCGCCGCCGCGGCGAGGACGCCGTCGGGGCCCTCGCGACGGACGCCACCGCACGTCTCGGTGACCCGCGGGTCGGCTGCCGGCGGGTGCTGCGGCACACCCGGGCGGTCGCCGACCAGACCGGTCTCGGGCGGGCCGCGCGGGCGGTCAACCTCGCGGGCTCGATGGGCGTGCGGGCCGCTGACCTGCGGATCGTCGAGGGAGCGGTCTGCCTGCTCGTCGACGACGTCGTGACGACGGGGGCGACGCTCGCCGAGGCGGCCCGGGCCGTGCGGGCCGCCGGGGCGCGCCACGTCGCGGCAGCAGTGGTCGCGGCCACCCCGCCGACGCGCGCCCGGCCCCGGTCCGACCAGTGACCGAGACGACGAGACCGGTTCTCCCGTCGTGGTTGTGAGGCCCCCCGGTGAGGGCTAGCGTCTGTGCATGGACCCCGTGTTCCGGAGGTGGTGCCCCTGTCGCTGAGTGTTCGGCCCCCACACCATCGAGCACGAGGAGGACCACGTGGACATCGTCGTCACCGGACGGCACCTGACCGTCTCCGACCGATTCCGGGACCACATCGAGGAGAAGCTGGCCAAGATCACCCAGCTCGCCCCACGCACCCGGCGGGTCGAGGTCATGGTCAGTCATGAGGCCAACCGCTCCCAGGCCAAGGCCTGCGACCGGGTGGAGGTCACCTGCTACGCGAAGGGGCCCGTCGTGCGCGCGGAGGCGTGTGCCGACGACAAGTACGCCGCCCTCGACGTGGTGATCGACAAGCTCATGGAGCGCCTGAGGCGTCAGAGCGACCGCAAGCGGGTGCACCGCGGTCGTCGCACGCCGGAGTCCGTGGCGATGGCGACCTCGCGGATCCAGGCGCCCGACGTGGCGCCGAGCGAGGGTGAGGACCTGCCCGAGGACCCCTTCGGCGACTCCCCGATCGAGGTGCGCGAGAAGGTGCACCGCTCCACCCCGATGACGCTGACCGATGCCCTCGCCCAGATGGAGGCCGTCGGTCACGACTTCTACCTCTTCCACGACGTCGAGACCGACCGCGCGAGCGTCGTCTACCGGCGGCGCGGGTGGTCCTACGGCGTCCTGCACCTCGACCTCGACGAGACCGGCGGCGTCGAGGAGGCGGCCTCCTGACGCCCGCCCGGGCGTGGGGGCCGCACGGCGGCCGGTTGACCTGACACGATGACGACGTGACGGACGAGGTGAGTGGGGTGCCAGAGGCGCACGGGACCGACGAGGTCTCCGACGCGCGCCCCGGCCCCATCCGCGTCGTCATCGCCGACGACCACGCCCTCTACCGCCAGGGGATGGCCATCGTCGTCGAGCTCGACGGCGCGGCCGTCGTCGTCGGGCAGGCCGGCAACGGCGGCGAGGTCGTCGACCTCTGCGCCCGGCTGCACCCCGACGTCGTGCTCATGGACGTGCGGATGCCCGTGGTCGGCGGCATCGAGGCGACCTCTCGCCTCCATGCCGCCGACCCGCGCATCCGCATCCTCATGCTGACGATGAGCGACGACGAGAGCGACCTCTTCGAGGCCATCAAGGCCGGGGCCAGCGGGTACCTGCTCAAGGACCTGCCCGGCGAGGAGGTCGCCGACGCCATCCGCCGGGTCCACGACGGCCAGGCGATCATCCCGCCGGGGATGGCGGCCACCCTGCTCCAGGAGTTCAGCCGGCTCAGCCAGGCCGGCAGCGTGCCCGAGGGGCCGGAGCCGACGACGCTGACCGACCGCGAGGTCGAGGTGCTGCGGCACGTCGCCCGCGGGATGGTCAACCGCGAGGTCGCCGACGCGCTCGGCATCGCCGAGAACACCGTGAAGAACCACGTCCGCAGCATCCTCGAGAAGCTGCACCTCCACTCGCGCGTCGAGGCGGCGGTGTACGCCCACCAGCAGCGCCTCGTCCCGCCGGATGCCTGAGCCGGCTCCCCTCCGGCTCACCCGCCCCGCGGCCCGGCGCATCGCGCTCGCGGCCCAGGGCTTCGCCCGCCCGCGCCCGCCGGCGCCGGGCACGCGCGACGTGCAGCGGGTGATCGACACGGTCGGGGTCGTCCAGATCGACAGCGTCAACGTCGTGGTGCGCAGCCAGTACCTGCCGTTCTTCTCGCGCCTCGGGCCCTACGACACGGCCCTGCTGGACCGCGCCCGGGACCGCGCGCCCCGCCGGCTCGTCGAGTACTGGGCGCACGAGGCCTCGCTCGTCCCGCCCGCGACGTGGCCGCTGCTGGACTTCCGGATGCGCCGGGCCCGCGAGGACGCCTGGGGCGGGATGCAGCGCGTCGCGCGGGACCACCCCGGGCTCGTCGAGACCGTCCTCGCCGAGGTGACGGCGCACGGGCCGATGACCAGCCGGGAGGTCGAGGCGGCGCTCGCGCACGACCTGCCCCGCGAGCGCGAGCACTGGGGCTGGAACTGGTCGCTCGTCAAGAACGCCCTCGAGCACCTCTTCTGGGCCGGGCGCCTGGGCAGCGCCGGCCGCACGCCGCAGTTCGAGCGGCGCTACGCGCACCCCGCCCGCGTCCTGCCCCCCGCGTTGCGCGAGGCCGCGCTCGACCCGGCGGCGCGGCCGCCCGACGACGAGGCGTTCCGGCGGCTCGTCGAGATCGCCGCCCGCGCCCACGGCGTCGGCAGCGAGCAGTGCCTGCGCGACTACTTCCGCCTGCGCCCCGAGCAGGCCCGCCCGGCGCTCGCCGCGCTCGTCGCGGACGGAACGCTGCTGCCCGCGACCGTCGACGGCTGGCGGCGCCCGGTCTACCTCCACCGTGACGCCCGCCGGCCGCGCCGCGTCCGGGCCCGCGCGCTGCTCTCGCCGTTCGACTCGCTCGTGTGGCAGCGCGAGCGCGTCGCGGCGCTCTTCGGCTTCGACTACCGGCTCGAGATCTACGTGCCCGAGGAGCTGCGTGTCCACGGCTACTACGTCCTGCCCTTCCTGCTCGGTGACGAGCTCGTCGCCCGGCTCGACCTCAAGAGCGACCGCGCCGCCGGCCTGCTCCGGGTGCGGCGCACGACGTGGGAGCCCGGGCGCGGTGGCGCGTCGGACGCGGCCGAGCTCGGCGAGGAGCTGGCCCTCATGGCGGGCTGGCTCGGCCTGGGGGGCGTCGCCACCGAGGGGTGAGCCGCGCCCGGTCAGGGCGCCCAGGGGCGCAGCCGCTCCCAGTGCAGCGACTCGACCGTCCGGCCACCGGGCAGCACGTCGGCCTCGGTCTCGCGGCCCCAGATCTCGAACCCGGCCGCGTCGAGCACCGCGTTGCTGGCGATGTTGTCCTCCGCGGTCTGCGCCACGAGGCGGCGCAGCCCGAGGCCGCCGTCAGCGCGCGGGGCGAGCGCGTGGGCGGCGACGAGCCGGGCCGCCGCCGTCGCGACGCCGCGGCGTCGGGCGCTCGGCAGCACCTGGTAGCCGAGCTCGGCGGTGTCGTCGTCGAGCGTCCCCTCGTGGACGAACACGAGCGCCTCGCCGAGCGCCTTCCCGGTGCGCGCGTCGGCGACGCACCAGCTGAGCGTCGTCCCCAGGGCCATCTTCTCGCGGCGGGTCAGGAGCCACTCGGGGAAGGTGTCGGGCTCGAGGATGCCGCGCGCCGGCATGTGGTGGGCCGGCTGGTCGCGCGGCTCGAGCGCGTCGACGTCCTCGTCGAGCCACGGCCGCAGCACGAGGCCGCCGCCCTCGTCGGTCCGCAGCACCGGCGGCTCCGGCCACGGCGTGCGCGCCTCGAGGACGTCGACCGGGCCGATGCTGCCCTGCCACGCGTCGACCGGCGGGCCGCCGTCGACCGCCGCCAGGGAGCCGGGCAACGTCCCGTGGTGGGCGAACCCGCAGGCCCACGCGACCCGCCAGGAGGCGAAGTTGCCGCGCTCGGCCTTCCAGTGCACACGGGTGCCGCCCTGCTCGAGGAACCACGCGACGGCGAGCCGGACCGCGCCGGCCATGAAGCCGGAGCCGCGGGCATCGGGGTGCAGGACGAAGCCGAGCTCGGCGACGCTCCCCCCGAGGCGGGGGCGGAGGTCGACCGTGCCGAGGTAGCCACGGTCGGGGTCGGCGGCGTCCTCGAGCGCCCAGAGCCGGTCGCCGTCGGCGTCGTTCCAGCCGGCCTCGACGAGGGAGAGGAAGGAGCGCGCATCGCCCTCGTCGTAGGGGCGGGGGACGGTCGTCCAGCGGACGACCTCCGGGTCCCGGCACTGCTCGACGATCCGGGGCACGTCGGCGCGGCGGTGGGCGCGCAGGCGGACGTGCCCGTCGTCGAGCACCGGCACGCAGTCGGGGAAGACGGGCTCGGTCATGGGCCCCACCCAACCACCGGGACCCCGTGGGCGGGAACCGGGGCGCGCCGACCGGCCGTTGGGACCCTCGGGTGCGCCGCCGCGGGACGGCCGCGGGGGCCTCGACTACCCTAGGCGGGTCCGGCGCTCGGGCACCGCCTCGCCCACGCCGCCGTCGTCCGTCTACCAGGGAGTCCCACTCGTGAAGATCGTCGAGAAGCTGCTGCGTGCCGGTGAGGGACGCATCCTCAAGAAGCTCGACAGCATCGCCGCGCAGGTCAACGCGATCGAGGAGGACTTCGAGAAGCTCACCGACGCCGAGCTGCGCGCCGAGACCGACACCTTCCGCAAGCGCCTCGCCGACGGCGAGACCCTCGACGACATCCTGCCCGAGGCGTTCGCGGCGGTCCGCGAGGCGGGCAAGCGGACCATCGGCAAGCGGCACTTCGACGTCCAGCTCATGGGTGGGGCCGCGCTCCACCTCGGCAACGTCGCCGAGATGCGCACCGGTGAGGGCAAGACGCTCGTCGCGACCCTCCCGAGCTACCTCAACGCCCTGAGCGGCAAGGGCGTCCACGTCATCACGGTCAACGACTACCTCGCCGAGTACCAGTCCGAGCTCATGGGTCGCGTCCACCGCTTCCTCGGCCTCGAGACCGGCTGCATCCTCTCCTCGATGACGCCCGAGCAGCGGCGCGTCGAGTACGCCAAGGACATCACCTACGGCACGAACAACGAGTTCGGCTTCGACTACCTGCGCGACAACATGGCGTGGTCGACCGACGAGCTCGTCCAGCGCGGCCACAACTTCTGCATCGTCGACGAGGTCGACTCGATCCTCATCGACGAGGCGCGCACGCCGCTCATCATCTCGGGCCCGGCCGACGCGCCGACCAAGTGGTACACCGAGTTCGCGCGCATCGTGCAGCGGCTCGAGCGCGGCGAGCTCGAGTCCGGTCGCGGCGACTACGAGGTCGACGAGAAGAAGAAGACCGTCGGCGTCCTCGAGCGCGGCATCGACAAGGTCGAGGACCACCTCGGGATCGACAACCTCTACGAGAGCTCCAACACGCCGCTCATCGGCTACCTCAACAACGCGATCAAGGCCAAGGAGCTCTTCCAGCGCGACAAGGACTACGTCGTGATGAACGGCGAGGTCCTCATCGTCGACGAGCACACCGGGCGCATGCTCGCCGGCCGCCGCTACAACGAGGGCATGCACCAGGCCATCGAGGCCAAGGAGGGGGTGGAGATCAAGAACGAGAACCAGACCCTCGCGACGATCACCCTCCAGAACTACTTCCGCATGTACGACAAGCTCTCGGGCATGACCGGTACGGCGATGACCGAGGCCGCCGAGCTCAACTCGATCTACAAGCTCGGCGTCGTGCCGATCCCGACCAACCGCCCGATGGTGCGCCAGGACCAGGCCGACCTCGTCTACCGGACCGAGGAGGCCAAGTACAAGTCGGTCGTCGACGACATCGCCGAGAAGCACGAGGCCGGCCAGCCGGTCCTCGTCGGCACCGTGTCGGTCGAGAAGTCGGAGTACCTCTCCGAGCAGCTGCGCCGTCGCGGCATCCGGCACGAGGTCCTCAACGCCAAGCACCACGAGCGCGAGGCCTCGATCGTCGCCGACGCCGGCCGCAAGGGCGCCGTGACCGTCGCGACGAACATGGCCGGTCGAGGCACCGACATCATGCTCGGCGGCAACCCCGAGTTCCGCGCCGTCGCCACGCTCAAGGACCGCGGCCTGGACCCGCACGAGACGCCCGAGGAGTACGAGGCGGCCTGGGACGCCGCGCTCGAGCAGGCCGAGCGGGAGGTCGAGGCCGAGCACGCGGAGGTCACCGAGCTCGGCGGCCTCTACGTCCTCGGCACCGAGCGCCACGAGTCGCGCCGCATCGACAACCAGCTGCGCGGTCGCTCCGGCCGCCAGGGCGACCCGGGCGAGTCGCGGTTCTACCTCTCGCTCGAGGACCACCTCATGCGGCTGTTCAACGCCGGCCTCGTCGACCGCGTCATGACGACCGCCAAGCTCGACGACGACCAGCCGATCGAGTCCAAGCTCGTCTCGCGCTCGATCCAGTCGGCGCAGGCGCAGGTCGAGGCGCAGAACTTCGAGATCCGCAAGAACGTCCTCAAGTACGACGACGTCCTCAACCGCCAGCGCACCGTCATCTACGAGGAGCGTCGCCGCGTCCTCGAGGGCGAGGACCTCCACGAGCAGCTGCGCTTCTTCGTCAACGACGTCGTCGAGGGCTACATCGACGCCGAGACCGGGGAGGGCTTCGCCGAGGACTGGAACCTCGAGCGGCTCTGGACCGCGCTACGCGCGCTCTACCCGATCTCGGTCACCCCGGAGCAGCTCGAGGAGGCGGCCGGCGGCCGCTCCGGGCTGACGACGGAGATCCTCAAGGAGGAGCTGCTCTCGGACGCGCACCGGGCCTACGACGAGCGCGAGGCGGCGCTCGGGTCCGAGGTCATGCGCGAGGTCGAGCGCCGCGTCATGCTCTCGGTCCTGGACCGCAAGTGGCGTGAGCACCTCTACGAGATGGACTACCTCCAGGAGGGCATCGGCCTGCGCGCGATGGCCCAGCGCGACCCGCTCGTCGAGTACCAGCGCGAGGGCTTCCAGCTCTGGCAGGCGATGAACGAGGCCGTCAAGGAGGAGTCGGTCGGGCTGCTCTTCCACGTCGACGTCAGCGTCGACGAGGCGCAGCAGGCGCCGGCCGTCGAGCCGGTCCACGTCTCGCAGATGCTCGGCGCGATGGCCGGGGGCGGCGGTGGCGCGGCCACCGAGGAGGCCCCGGCCGAGGCGGCCGAGGGTGGCGAGCCCGCGCACGACGAGGCCCCGCACGTCGAGGTCTCGGGTGTCGGCGTCGGCCGTCCCCGCACGGGGGCGCTGCACTACTCGGCGCCCACCGAGACCGGCGAGGTCGAGGTGCGCGACGACGCCGCCGGCACCGGCGCGACGCTCACCGAGGAGCAGCTCGCGACGACCCGCAAGAACGACCCGTGCCCCTGCGGCTCGGGCAAGAAGTTCAAGATGTGCCACGGGCGCCGCTGACCGGCTGCCCCTGCACGACCGCCGACCGGGCCGGTCCCCTCACCGGGGGACCGGCCCGGTCGCCGTTCGGGGGCGTCGCCGCCGGGCGACGCCGCGCGAGGTCGCCGGCTCAGCCGACCTGGAGCGCGGCGACGCGCCACTTGCCGTCCTGCCCGACGAGCCGCAGCGCGACGGCGCGCACGCGCGGCCCGTGCTGGACGACGACCGCGACCTCGGCGACGCCGTCGGCGGGCTCGCAGACCCGGACCCGCCGGACGTGGGTGCGGTGGGCGGGGGAGCGGCGGCCGTCGGCCGCTCGACGCGCGACGCGGGCCCCGCGGCGGGCGACGACCGCGTAGACCTCGGGGGTGGTCCAGCGCAGCACCTGGGGGGCGGGGCGCTGCCCGCTCATCACCTCGAGGAGCGCCTGGACGATGTAGGCGGCCCACGCAGCCGGCTCGGGGAGGTCGGAACGCGTCGTGCGCTGCGGGCCGAAGACCTGCTCGTCGGAGGCGCAGGAGAGGTCGACGGCGAGGGCGTCCTGGACGTACCCGGGGACGCGAGGGGCCGGCGCCCGTGCGGCGCGTGCCCGGCGCAGCGCCTCGCCGAGGGGCAGGGCGGGTGGTAGCGGGCGCGCGGGGAGCAGCACCGGCAGGGCGACGCGCGTCACGACGCGTCCACCGTCGGGGCGCGCAGGACCTGGCCGGGCAGGAGGAGGTCGGGGTCGGCGCCGATGAGCGCCCGGTTCGCGGCGTACCAGCGCGGCCAAGCCCTCGCGATCTCGGCGTCGGTGGCCCCGGACCCCAGGTGGCGGGCGGCCAGCGTCCAGAGCGAGTCGCCCCGGTGCACGACGACGGTGTCGCGGTCGGCGCCCGTCACGCGCCCGCTGACGACGGAGACGTCGGGCTGCCGCCGCACGACCGGGGCGTCGGGCGTCCAGCCGGGGTCGGGGGCGACGACGCCACCCGGTCCCCAGCCCGGGTCGGGCAGGCCGGTGTCCGTGGCGGCCGTGCCGTGGACGGCCGGCGTCACCGTCGGCCGCGCCATGGCCCCGGGCAGGGGGTCGGCGCTCGCCGTCCCGAGGCCGCCGCCCGTGACGACCCCCGCGCCGAGGACGAGCGCGGCCAGCCGTCGGGCGGCCCGCGGCGCGAGCCTCGCCGAGAGGAGGGCGGCGTGACGGCCGACCACACCGGGCACCCCGGCCAGGGCCTCGAGCACCATCGCGAGGACCAGCCAGCCGAGGACCACCGCGGCCAGCGCGGCGAGCGCCGCCACGAGGGCGTCGTCGGCCGTGACGGGGACCCCGGCGGAGGCAGCCCGGGCGGTGCGCAGGGCGAGGACGCCCAGCGCCCCGGTCGTCGCGGCGGCGACGGCCGTGCCCAGCATCGCCACGGAAAGGCGCGTTGGGTGTCGTTTGGTGTCGTTTGGTGCTCCCTGCATGCCGTGGACGGTAGACGACGGTGCTGACGCCGGCAAGGGGTCGTGGCTAGCCTGTGGACATCGAGAAGCGCGTGGACACCGAGAGGCGCGTGGCCATCGACGAGCGTGTGCCCATCGACGTGCGGACGTGCGCGGGCCGGTGGACGCGCGGAGCGAGGGGGAGACCATGAGGTGGGAGGGGCTGTTCGCGGACCTCGAGGGGCAGCTGGCCGCGGAGGAGCGCCGCGAGCTCGACAGCGAGGTGGCCGAGCGGACCCGGCGCGAGCGCGCCCTGGTCGACCTCACCGCCCGGCTCGTCGCGGCCCTGGGCGCGCCGGTCTCCGTCCTCCTCGAGGGTGGGCGCTCGCTCGCCGGGACGCTGGCCGACGTCGGCGACGGCTGGCTGCTGCTCGGCGACAGGGGCCGCGAGTGGCTCGTGCCGCAGCACGCCGTGCTCTCGGTCGCCGGACTGCCCGCGCACGCCGACCCGGGGCGCACCGCGCGGCGCTTCGGGCTCGGTCACGCCCTGCGCGTCCTGGCCCGCGACCGCACGACTGTCGCCGTCGGGCTGGCCGGCGGCCCCGTGCTCGTCGGGACCCTCGACGTCGTCGGGTCCGACCACGTCCTGCTCGCCGAGCACCCCGAGGGCGAGCCGCGACGCCCCGAGAACGTGCGCCGGGTCAGCGCCCTGCCGTTCGCGGGGCTGCGCGTCGTCGAGTCGCGCCGGTGAGGGCCTCAGCCCTGCGCCGGGCCGCCCTCGGGGGTCTCGCCGCGCGTGGCCACGAAGTCGCGCGTCTGGGCGTACATCCGCTCGATGTAGGCCTCGAGCTCGCTCGTCTCGACCCGCCACTGCCCGCGGCCGCCCACCTTGATGGCCGGCAGGTCGCCGCTGCGCACGAGGGCGTACGCCTGGGCCGCGGAGACGTCGAGGATCTCGGAGACCTCGGTCAACGGGATGAAGCGCTTCGGCACGCGGCCAGTGTGCCACCGTCGTCGAGCCGCCCGGCACCCTCCTCCACAGGGCGGCGCGCGGGCCGCCGTCGTCCACAGGTCGCGGCGACGCGCGAGCGCGACGGCGCTCGCTCGGGCAGGATCCCGGCATGACCGACCTCCCCACGCCCTCCGCCTCGCGCCTGCGGGCGCCGTCGTGGCGTGACTCCCGGCTGCTCGTCGGCGTCCTCCTCGTGCTCGTCTCGACGGTCGTCGGCGCCCTCGTCGTGGCGCGCGCCGACGACCGCGTCCCCGTGTGGGCGGCGGCGCGGGCCATCACCCCGGGGCAGCGCCTCGCGGCGTCCGACCTCACCGTGGTGCAGGTCCAGCTCGGTGACAGCGCCGCGGGGTACGTCGCCGCCGACCGGCCGCTCGACGCCGAGGCCTACGCCCTGCGCGAGCTGCGGGTGGGCGAGCTCCTGCCGCGCAGCGCCGTGGGGTCCGCCGCCGCCGTCGGGGTGCAGCAGGTCGCCCTGCGGGTCGAGGGCACCTCGGCCGCCGCGCTGCGCCGCGGCTCGCTCGTCGACGTGTACGTCAACCGGCCGGAGGAGGGTTCGGCAGGGGTGGGCGTCACCCGGTTCGCGGGCCCGGAGCGGGTGCTCGAGCGCGTCGCGGTCGCCGCCGTCGCCGAGGACGACGGGGTCCTCTCCGGGGCCGAGCAGACCCGTCCGGTGCAGGTCATGGTGCCGAGCGACGACGTGCGCGACCTCGTCGCGGCCGTCGACGACGGGGCCCGCATCACGCTCGTGCCCGTCGCCGGCGGGGCGTCGTGACGACGCTCCTCACCGCCCTCACCCACCGGCACGAGGCGCACTTCGTCGAGGTCCTCGGCGCGGCCCGCGGCCTGACCCTCGTGCGTCGCTGCGCCGACCTCGCCGAGCTGCTCTCCGCGGGCGCGGCCGGGGTCGCCCGGGTCGCCGTCGTCTCGCCCGACCTGCGCGGGCTCGACCGCGACGCGCTGCGCCACCTCGCCGGCCACGGGGTCCGGGTCGCCGCGCTCGTCGCCCCGGACGACGAGGACGGCGAGCGGCGGCTGCGCCAGCTCGGTGTCGCCACCCTGCTCCGGCCGGACGACCCGCCCGACGCCGTCGACGCCGCCCTCACCGCCCTCGCCGACGCCACGACCTCGCGCCGCCCGGACGACGACGCCCCCGACGAGCCCGTGCCCGAGCCGCCCGCTCCCGGTCGACCGACGCCGGTGACGGTGGTCTGGGGCCCGACCGGTGCCCCGGGGCGCACGACGGTGGCCGTGACGGTGGCGGCCGCGCTCGCCGCCGACGGGGTGCGCACGCTGCTCGTCGACCTCGACACCTGGGGCGCGTCCGTGGCCCAGGTGCTCGGCCTCGTCGACGAGGCGCCGGGGGTCGCGGCCGCCGCCCGGGCCTCCGAGCAGGGCACCCTCGACGTCCCCGTGCTGGCGCGCCTCGCGCCCGAGGCCCTGCCGGGCCTGCGGGTCCTCACCGGCCTGCCCCGGGCCGACCGCTGGCCCGAGCTGCGCGCGGCCGCGGTCGAGGACGTCCTGCGCCTGGCCCGCGGCATCGTCGACCACGTCGTCGTCGATGCCGGCTTCGCCCTGGAGGACGACGAGGAGCTGAGCTACGACACCGCCGCCCCGCGCCGCAACGCCGCGACGCTCACCGCCCTCGAGGCCGCCGACGCCCTCGTCGTCGTCGGTGCGGCCGACCCGGTCGGGCTGCAGCGCCTCGTCCGGGCGGTGCAGGAGGTCGCGCTCGTCGCCGCCCCGGCGCCGCTCGTCGTCGTCAACAAGGTCCGGGCCTCGGCCGCCGGGCCCCGCCCCGAGCGGACGATCCGCGAGGTCCTCTCGCGCTTCGCCGGCCTCGAGGACCTCCGGATGCTGCCCTGGGCCCCGGACGACTGCGACGAGGCCGTCCTCACCGGCCGCGCCCTGACCGAGGTGCGCCCGCGGGGCGCGCTCACCCTGGCCCTCACCGCGCTGGCCGCCGCGCTCGACCCGCGCTGCGCCGACACGTCCCCGACCGGCCGCCACGGCCGCCGTCGTCGCGCGGCGGTCTGACACGATAGGGCCGTGGCCGACCGACTCAGCGCGCTCGACGCGTCCTTCCTGCGCCTGGAGGACGCGACCACGCCGATGCACGTCGGCTCGGTCATGGTCTTCGACGTGCCGGCGGAGGGCTTCGACTACGAGACCCTCGTCGACCTCATCAGCGAGCGCATCGCCCACGTCCCGCGCTACCGCCAGCGGATCAAGACCGTCCCGGCCGGGCTCGGCAACCCCGTGTGGGTCGACGACCGCTCCTTCGACCTCAGCTACCACGTGCGCCGCAGCGCGCTGCCCCGCCCGGGGTCCGACGAGCAGCTCGAGGAGCTCGTGGCGCGCATCCTGCCGCGCCCCCTCGACCGCTCGCGCCCGCTGTGGGAGGTCTACCTCGTCGAGGGCCTGGCCGACGGCCGCTTCGCGATCATCACCAAGAGCCACCACAGCCTCGTCGACGGCGTCAACGGCGTCGACATCGGCGGGGTCATCGTCGACGGCCGCCCCGGCGGCGGCGACGGCGTCCTCGCGACGTGGCGCCCCCGCCCCGAGCCCACGTCGGCGGAGCTCCTCGTCGGCGCGCTGGCCGAGGTCGTGCGCACCCCGAGCCAGCTCGTCGACACGCTGCGCAGCGGCGCCCACGACGTCGCCCGGACGGCCGGCAAGGTGGCCTCGGTCGCCGGCGAGGTCGTCTCGACCCTGGCGCGCGTCTCCGCGCGCCCGGCGCCGGACTCGCCCCTGAACGCCTCCGTGGGCCGCGCCCGCCGCTACGTCATGGTCGGCACCGACCTCGACGACTACCGCACGGTGCGCACCCGCCTCGGCCACGGCGCCTTCGCCGACGAGGTGACCGTCAACGACGTCGTCCTCGCGACGGTCGCCGGGGCCTTCCGCTCGTGGCTGCTGACCCGCGGCGAGCCGGTCTACCCGGGCACGACCGTGCGCGCCCTCGTGCCGGTGTCGGTCCGCCCGGCCGACGACGCCCCGGCCCACGTCGGCGCCGAGGTCACCGCGTGCTTCGTCGACCTGCCCGTCGGCGAGCCCAAGGCCTCGATGCGCCTGCACCAGATCGCCTTCTCGATGCGCCAGCAGACCGAGGGCGGCGGGCGCCGCGCGGTGTCGGCCGAGGCCCTCGCCGGGGTCGGCGGGTTCGCCCCGCCGACGTTGCACGCCCTCGGCGCTCGGCTCGGCGGGATGGTCTCGCGCCGCCTGCACAACGTCGTCATCACCAACGTGCCCGGCCCGCAGACGCCCCTGTACGCCGACGGCGCGCAGATGGTCGCGACCTACCCGGTGACGCCGCTCGGCGCCGGGCAGGCCCTCTCCATCGGGCTGACCTCCTACGACGGCGGCGTCTACTACGGCCTGTACGCCGACCGCGACGCGATGCCCGACGCCGACGTCCTCGGCCGCGGCATCGTCGACTCGCTCCAGGAGCTGCTCGACGCCCCCCGCCCGCGCGGCCGCCGGCGCGCGTGAGCGACCCCACGAGGAGGACCCGATGGCCCTGACCCGCGTCTACCTGCCGCTCACCGCGGCCGACCTCGAGGCGCTCGCCGACGGCCGCGACCTCGGCACGCCGCCCGTGGCCGCGCACGGCGTGACCCCGGCGCTCGGCACCCCGGGCCTGGTCACCGACGAGGAGGAGCTCGAGCACCTCGCGTGGGAGGCCGCGGCCGACGAGGCCGAGGCGCTGCGCGAGGCCGACGAGCGCCGCGTCATCGCCTCCGCCGACCTCGACGAGGGCCTGGTCTCCGTCCCGGCCCGCGCCGACGTGCCCTCGCGCGTCGAGCTGCTCGCCGTCGTGCCGCGCTCGCGGGTCGTCTCGTTCCACGTCGACGAGGCGCGCGGCGACAGCGGGACCGCCGACCTGCTGTGGTTCGACGTGACCGAGCTCGGCGCGGTCCTGGACCACCTCGCCCGCGACTGACGCGCCGCCGGCGGGACGCCCGGGGCGAGTTGCGTCGGGCCGAGCCCGGGCGCGAGAGTGGGGCGTCCCGACATCGTGACCCGAACGAGGTGCCCCACCCCATGGACGCTGTGACCCAGGTCCCCGCCCCCACCAACGAGCCCGTCCGCGACTACGCGCCGGGCAGCCCCGAGCGCGCGGCCGTCGAGAAGGCCCTCGTCGAGCTCGCCGCCGAGCGCCACGAGCTGCCGCACACCATCGGTGGCCGGCGCGTCATGGGCGGGGGCAAGAAGTTCGAGGTGCGGCAGCCGCACAACCGGCGCCACGTCCTCGGTGTCTCCAAGGGCGCCACGAAGGCCGACGCGCTCGCCGCCGTCGACGCCGCCCGCGCCGCGGCCCCCGGCTGGCGCGACCTGTCCTTCGACGACCGCGCCGCCATCCTCCTCAAGGCCGCCGACCTGCTCGCCGGCCCGTGGCGCGCCCGCCTCAACGCGGCGACGATGCTCGGCCAGAGCAAGACCGCCTACCAGGCCGAGATCGACGCCGCCTGCGAGCTCGTCGACTTCTGGCGCTTCAACGTGCACTTCGCCCGCCAGATCATGGCCGAGCAGCCGCCGGCCAACAGCCCGGGCGTCTGGAACCGCAGCGACCACCGCTCGCTCGAGGGCTTCGTCTACGCGGTCACCCCCTTCAACTTCACCGCCATCGCCGGCAACCTCCCGACCGCCCCGGCGCTCATGGGCAACACCGTCGTCTGGAAGCCGTCGCCGACCCAGCAGCTCGCCGCCCAGCTGACGATGGAGCTGCTCGAGGAGGCGGGGATGCCTCCGGGCGTCATCAACCTCGTCACCGGTGACGGCGTCGCGGTCTCGGACGTCGTCCTGTCGCACCCGGACTTCGCCGGCCTGCACTTCACCGGCTCGACCGCGACCTTCCAGTCGCTGTGGCGCACCATCGGCGAGAACCTCACGACCTACCGCCACTACCCGCGAATCGTCGGCGAGACCGGCGGCAAGGACTTCGTCCTCGCCCACCCGAGCGCCGACGTCGACGTCCTGCGCACCGCCCTCATCCGCGGCGCGTTCGAGTTCCAGGGCCAGAAGTGCTCCGCCGCCTCGCGCGCCTACGTGCCGCGCTCGCTGTGGAAGAAGATGCGCGACGACCTCGTGCAGCTGACCGACGGCATCCCGATGGGCGACGTCACCGATTTGTCGAACTTCATGGGCGCCGTCATCGACGAGCGGGCCTACGCCAAGCACGTCGCGGCGATCGACCGGGCACACGCCACGAGCCACCTCGACGTCGTGGCCGGCGGCACCTACGACGACGCGCAGGGCTGGTTCGTCCGGCCGACGATCGTCGAGAGCAGCGACCCGACCGACGAGATGTTCACGACCGAGTACTTCGGCCCGATCCTCGCCGTCCACGTCTACCCGGACCGCCAGTACGACAAGGTCCTCGACCAGATGGAGTCCGCGGCGCCCTACGCGCTGACCGGCGCCGTCATCGCCCAGGACCGTGCGGCCGTCGCCGACGCGATGCACCGGCTGCGCTTCGCCGCCGGCAACTTCTACGTCAACGACAAGCCGACCGGCGCCGTCGTGGGCCAGCAGCCGTTCGGTGGCGGGCGCGCGTCCGGCACGAACGACAAGGCGGGCTCGGCGGCCAACCTCATGCGCTGGACCTCGACGCGCTCGATCAAGGAGACCTTCGTCCCGCCGACGGACCACCGCTACCCGCACATGGGCTGACCGCCTCCCGCACCCCCGCACGTGTCGGGGTGACCCCGAGAAGTCCACGAGACCCCGGCTCCGAGCCGGGGTCTCGTGGAGGTTCCGGGGTGTCGGGGTGCCCCACGACGCCGGTGGCGCGCTACACCGCAGTAACGGCCGTGATCACGACCCTGACTGCGGTGTAGCGCGCGGCGTCATCGGCCCAGGCGCTCCCGGAGCAGGCCGACCTCGACGTCGACCGCCGCGTTGATGGGGTCCGCCGCCGCCTTCTCGATCTTGCCGCCGACGAAGGGGACGTTCGCCTTGAGCTCGGTGTCGAGCACCTCGACCGACCCCGAGCCCTCCGGCTCGATGCGCAGCGTCCCCTTGAGCGTCAGGGGCGCGCCCTTGACGTGCAGGTCGACGACGGCCTCGCGGGATCCGTCGGCGGCCGGTGCGCCCCAGTCGTAGCTCTCGATGACGGTGAGCGTCGCGCCGACGAAGGAGCGCGCGACGTCGGGCAGGCCGTCGGCCGGCAGCTCACGGGTCGTCGCGACCCGGTGCCCGACGGCGCTCGTCGTGACGTCCGCGCTCCAGGCGCCGCCCCCGGTCGTGGCCTCGCACTTGGCCTCCTGGAACCCCCGGTCGGTGAGCAGGGCGTAGACCTCCTCGGGGGTCGCGTCCAGCCGCTCTCGCCTCGTCAGTCGCACTCGGTCCGTCCTCGCCGCTCGCAGGAGGGCGGGCCGCACCGGGCCCGCCTGGGGTCCGGCGATCCTCTCACCCGCGCCGCAGCGTGTGGGAGAGCGCGGCGAGGCGGTCGGTGGAGGCACGCAGGTCGGCGAGCAGCAGGTCGCGGCGCCGCCGGTGCTGGTGCAGCACGAGCGTCAGCTCGGCCCCGATGCGTTCGGCGGCCACCGTCCCGTCGGCCACCGCCCCGGCGTCGGCCTCGCCGCGCACCCCCCAGGCGGGCACGACGCGCCCGTCGCGGACGGCGAGCCCCGCGGCCGCCGCGCGCTCCTCGACCATCCGGCCCCGGGCGACGAGGTCGGCGAGGTCGGTCGCCCGGTCCTGCAGCTCGCGGCCCAGGCGCTCGAGCTCCTCGGCGGCGGCCACGGCTCCCGCGGCGAGCTCGGCGCCGCGCCGGCGGGCGGTCACGGAGGCGCGGCCGGGCCAGCCGTCGCCGAGCGCCTCCATCGCCGGGGCCAGGGCCGTGCCGGATGCCTCGAGCCGGCGCGCGACGTCGGCCGCGGCGGCCGCGCAGGCCGAGAGCGACCCCGGGTCGCCGGGGACCACGCTCACCGCCGGGCCTCGTCGGGCCACGTCGGCAGCGGGACGACCGGTGCGAGCGGGGCGGTGCCCGGCGTCGCGACGCCACCGTCGGACGGCGCGGCGTGCGGTGCGAGCACGGCGGCGACCTCGTCGGCGACCTCGCCGAGCGCCCGCAGGGTGTCGGCGGCCTGGTCCAGCCAGTCGTCGAGGACGCGCTGCGGCCGGGGCTCGCCCGTCACGACGAGGCAGGCGAGCAGGTCGTCCTCGGCCGCGGGCAGCAGGTCGCGCAGCGCGTCGAGCCGGTCGAGCGCGGTCCGCGCGAGCGAGGGGTCGGGGCCGAGGGGCACGACGCCACCGTAGCCACATCCGTCACGCGCGCCGCGAGGTTGCCCACAGGCCTGCGCGGGCCAGTAGCGTCGCGGCGTGCGCACCACCGACATCGGCGAGGCCGCCGCAGCCCTGGCCGTCGAGCTCGTCGCCACCGACTCGGTCAACCCCGGGCTCGTGCCCGGCGCCGCCGGGGAGGCCGCGGTCGTCGCCCTCCTCGCCCGGCGCCTCGAGGCCTCGGGCTTCGCGACGCACCACGTCACCCCGCCCGGGCACCCCGACCGGCCGAGCCTGCTCGCCGTCGGCCCGGGCCAGGACGGGATGCCGTGCCTCGTCCTCACCGGCCACGTCGACACGGTCGGGACCGACGGGATGGACGACCCGTTCACGCCGACGCTGGACGGCGACCGGCTCGTCGGCCGCGGGGCCTGCGACATGAAGGGCGGCGTCGCCGCGCTCGTCGTCGCCGCCGAGGAGCTGGCCCGTCGGGGCGCCCCGGTGCGGGTCGTCCTCGCGCTCGTCGCCGACGAGGAGGACCTCAGCCTCGGTACCGAGGCGGTGCTCGCGGCGCTCCCGGGCCTGGGCCTCGCCCCGGCCGCCGCGCTCGTCGCCGAACCGACGTGGCTCGCGCGCACGGCGTCCCTGCGCGGGTACGCCGTGGTCGAGATCGGGCTGACCGGTCGTGCGGCCCACTCCTCGCAGCCGGAGCAGGGCGTCAACGCGGTCGCGCACCTCGGCCGCCTGCTCACCGCCGTCGAGGAGCGCGGGCGCCACGTCGCCACCTCCGGCGGCTCGCTCATGGTCACGGTCGCGTCCGGCGGAGAGTCGCCGTTCGTCCTCGGCCGCACCGCCCGCGCCGTCGTCGAGCGGCGGACGGTCCCGGGGGAGGACGCCGCCACGGCGCTCGCCGAGGTCGAGGAGGTCCTCGACGGGATGCGCGCCGAAGACCCCGCCGTTGACGCCCACGCGACCCTCGTCGTGGCGCGCGAGGCCTGGCGCCTCGATGCCACCGGCCCGGCGGCCGGGCTCGCCGACGCCCTCGATGACGCGCTCGCCGCCGAGGGCGTCGAGCAGCCGCCACCGCTCGACGCGCCGTACTGGATGGAGGCGCCGCTCTGGCAGGCGGCCGGCGTGCCGGCCCTCGTCTGCGGCCCCGCCGGCGGTGGCCTGCACGCCGCCGACGAGTGGCTCGACCTCGACCAGGTCCGCCGCTTCACCCGAGCGCTCGTGGCCGCCGCCGAGGTGTGGGGGAGCCGGCGTGCCGACTGACCCGCGCGGGCTGCGTTCGGACGCATCGCTGCTCGACGCCTGGCTGCGCTTCCACGAGGACGCGCCCACGCCGTTCACCATCCCCGGGCACAAGCAGCGCCACGACCTCGTCGGCGACGTCGTCGCCGGGGACGTGCCGCTCTACGCCGGGCTCGACACGATGAAGCTCTCCCGCGGCGTCCTCGCGGAGGCCGAGCGACGGGCCGCCGCGGCGTGGGGCGTCGACCTCTGCCGGTTCTCCACCGGCGGCTCGACCCACGGCAACCAGGCCGTCGCGCTGGCGCTCGGCCGCCCCGGCGACGAGGTCGTCGTCTCCCGCACCCTGCACCGCTCGATGCTCCTCGGCCTCGTCCTCGCCGGCCTCGTGCCCGTCTGGGTGCGCCCCGAGGTCGGCCCCGGGCACGGGCTGCCGCTCGGGGTCGCGCCGTCAACCGTCGACGCCGCCCTGCGCGAGCACCCCCGCGCCGTCGCGGTGCTCGTCGGCGACCCCTCCTACGTCGGGACGGTCGGCGACGTCGCCGGCCTCGCCGAGGTCGCCCACGCGCACGACGTGCCGCTCGTCGTCGACGCCGCCTGGGGCGCGCACCTCGGCTTCCACCCCGACCTGCCGCCGCACGCCCTCGCCCTCGGCGCCGACGCCGTCGTCACGAGCGCGCACAAGGCGCTGCCCGCGGTCTCGCAGGGCGCTCTCGTCCTCGCGCGCTCCGGTCGCATCGACCCGCGTCGCCTCGACGCCGGGGTCGAGGCGACCGCCACGACGAGCCCGGCGGGCGGCATCCTCGCGTCGGTGGACGCCGCGCGGGCGCTGCTGGAGCGCGACGGCGCCGCCCTCCTCGGGCCCGTCCTCGACGCCGTCGTCGGGGCCCGGGCGCGGCTGGCCGCCGTCGAGGGGCTCGTCGTCCTCGACGGTCCCGGCACCGACCCCCTCCGGCTCACGCTCGTCCTGCCCGGCACCGGTGTCGACGGGAACGCCGTCGAGGCCGACCTGCTCCGCCGCGGGATGCCGCTCGAGATGGCCGACCGCGACACGCTCTGCGCGATGGTGACCCTCGCCGACACGCCCACCGGCGTGAGCGCCCTCGCCGACGCGCTCCTGGACTCCCTCGCCCGCCACCACGGCCCGGCCCGGGCGCTCGCCGCGAGCGGCGTCTGGTCGGTCGACCCGGTGGCGGCGACGACCCCCCGGGAGGCCTTCTTCGCCCCGCGCGAGAGCGTCCCGGTCGAGGCCGCCGTCGGGCGCGTCTGCGCCGAGCTCGTCGCCCCCTACCCGCCCGGCGTCCCCGTGCTGGCGCCCGGCGAGCTGGTGACCGCGGAGGCCCTCGACGCGCTGCGCACGGCCCGTGCCGCGGGCAGCCGCATCGCCTACGCCGCCGACCCGACGCTGACGACGCTCGACGTCGTCGCGGGCTGACCGACCTCGTCCCGCGCCCCACGAACCGTCCCGCCCACGAGACACCCTCCCGGCCACCCCGGGCGGCCACGGAGGCCCGGGGTGGATAGGCTCGGTGGCACCCACGAGGACGTGGCCACCGCTCCTGCGGTGCCACCCGCGACGAAGGAGTGCCACCGCACCATGTCGACCGCCCCGGCCACCACCCGCGAGGAGATCCTCGCGCCGATCGCGGCAGCGTACGAGGCGCTGGCCCCCGACGGCTGGGGGCGCGACTTCCTCGAGCGGTACTTCCGCCACACCCCCCTCGACGAGCTCACCTCGCGTGCGCCCGACGTCTTCGCCGGCGTGGCCCACAGCCACCTGCGTCTCGCGCGCACCCGCCCGCCGGGCACCGCGAACGTGCGCGTCTACAACCCGAGCAGCGACACCGACGGGTGGTCCAACCCCCGCACGATCGTCCAGGTCGTCACCGACGACATGCCCTTCCTCGTCGACTCCGTCACCGGCGCGCTCGTCCAGGCCGGCATCGACATCCACCTCATCGTCCACCCGCAGCTGGTCGTCGTCCGCGACGCCGTGGGCGAGCTGACCTCGGTCGCCGACCGCGACATCACCAAGGGCTTCCGGAGCGGCGCCGTGGGCGAGCTCGCCGAGTCCTGGATGCTCCTGTCCATCGACCGCGAGAGCGACGAGGAGCGCCGCGCCGAGATCGAGCGCACCATCCGCGAGGTCCTCGAGGACGTGCGCCAGTCGGTCGAGGACTGGCCGAAGATGCGCAGCCGCTGCCTCGTCCTCGCCGCCGAGCTCGAGGGCGGGCAGGCCGCCGGCGTCGACCCCGAGGAGGTCGCGCTCGCCGTCCGCTTCCTGCGCTGGATGGCCGACGACCACTTCACCTTCCTCGGCTACCGCGAGTACACGCTCGACGAGCTCAGCGGTGGCGAGGTCATCGCCCCGGTCACCGGCACGGGTCTCGGTCTCCTGAGGGCCGACCCGCCGCAGGGCGCCGACCCCGACCTCCTGAGCCCCGAGGCGTCGAGCATCGCCCACGCCCGCGAGCTGCTCGTCCTCACGAAGGCCAACTCCAAGTCGACCGTGCACCGCGTCGCCCACCTCGACTACGTCGGCGTCAAGACGCTCGACGAGCGCGGCGAGGTCGTGGGCGAGCGTCGCTTCCTCGGCCTCTACGCCTCCACCGCGTACACCGAGTCGGTCATGCGGGTGCCGCTCGTCGCCGAGAAGGTGCAGGCGGTCATCGACCGATCGGGCCTCGCCGCCGACAGCCACACCGGCAAGGACCTCCTCGAGGTCCTCGAGAACTACCCGCGCGACGAGCTCTTCCAGGCGGGCGTCGAGAACCTCTACGAGACCGCCCTCGCGGTCACGCAGCTGCAGGAGCGACGCCGCACCAAGCTGTTCATCCGCGAGGACGACTTCGGCCGCTACGCCTCGTGCCTCGTCTTCATCCCGCGCGACCGCTACAACACGGCCGTGCGCCTGCGGATGGCCGACATCCTCAAGGACACCTTCGGCGGGGTCGAGGTCGAGTTCTCCGCGCGGGTCAGCGAGTCCGCCCTCGCCCGACTGCAGTTCGTCGTCCGGGTCGAGAAGGGGCAGCGCATCCGCACCCTCGACCGCACCGAGCGCGACGCCCTCGAGCAGCGGCTCGTCGAGACCAGCCGCACGTGGACCGACCGCCTCGGTGACGCCCTCGTGACGAAGTACGGCGAGGAGGACGGCGACCGGCTGATGAGCCGCTTCGGCCGGGCGTTCCCCAACGCCTACGAGGAGTCGTTCTCGGTCGTCCAGGGCATCGCCGACATCAGCCACCTCGACCGGCTCGGCGCCGACCGGGGCACGAGCGTCGCGCTCTACCGGCCGCTCGGGGCGCCCGACGACATCCGTCGCTTCAAGCTCTTCCGGGTCGAGCCGTTGTCGCTCACCGACATCCTGCCGATCTTCACGCACATGGGCGTCGAGGTCGTCGACGAGCAGCCCTTCCAGGTCGAGCGCGGCGACGGCTCGTCGCTGCACGTGTACGACTTCGGCCTGCGCGTCCCGGACCACGCGATGTGGGACGCCTGCTCGCACGACCGCCTGCGCGACCTCTTCGAGGAGGCCGTCGCCGCCGTCTGGGACGGCCGGGCCGAGTCCGACGGCTTCAACAAGCTCGTCCTGGGCGCGCAGCTGACCTGGCGCCAGGTCGTCGTGCTGCGCACCGTCGCGAAGTACCTGCGCCAGACCCGCGCCACGTACTCGCAGGACTACCTCGAGGACGCGCTCGTCGCCCACCCGGGCATCGCGCGCGACCTCGTCGAGCTGTGGGAGACCCGCTTCGACCCGGACGCGTTCACCGCGGACGAGGTCGGCGCGATGGCGCGCGACGAGGCCGAGGAGCAGGTCGTCGGGCGCATCACCGAGGCCCTCGACGACGTCTCGAGCCTCGACCACGACCGCATCGTGCGGGCCTTCCTCGGGGTCATCCGCGCCGGGCTGCGCACGAACTTCTACCAGCGCGGCCGCGACGGCGCCGACCACCACGCGTACGTGTCGGTCAAGCTCGACCCGCGCGCCGTGCCCGACCTGCCCGCTCCGCGACCGCAGTTCGAGATCTTCGTCTACAGCCCGCGGGTCGAGGGCGTGCACCTGCGCTTCGGCCCGGTGGCCCGCGGCGGCCTGCGCTGGTCGGACCGGCGCGAGGACTTCCGCACCGAGGTGCTCGGCCTGGTCAAGGCGCAGATGGTCAAGAACGCCGTCATCGTGCCGACCGGCTCCAAGGGCGGCTTCTACGCCAAGCAGCTGCCCGACCCCGCGGTCGACCGCGAGGCGTGGCTCGAGGAGGGCAAGGCGGCCTACCGCCTGTTCATCTCCGGCCTGCTCGACGTCACCGACAACCGCGTCGCCGGCGCGGCCGTCCCGCCCGAGCGCGTCGTGCGCCACGACGGCGACGACACCTACCTCGTCGTCGCGGCCGACAAGGGCACCGCGACCTTCTCCGACATCGCCAACGGCGTCGCGCAGTCGTACGGGTTCTGGCTCGACGACGCCTTCGCGTCCGGCGGCTCGGCCGGCTACGACCACAAGGCGATGGGCATCACCGCCCGCGGTGCGTGGGAGTCGGTCAAGCGTCACTTCCGCGAGATGGGCCACGACACCCAGACCGAGGACTTCACGGTCGTCGGCGTCGGCGACATGAGCGGCGACGTCTTCGGCAACGGGATGCTCCTCTCGGAGCACATCCGCCTCGTCGCGGCCTTCGACCACCGCCACGTCTTCGTCGACCCGGACCCCGACGCGGCCACCTCCTTCGCCGAGCGCCGGCGCCTGTTCGACCTGCCGCGCTCGTCGTGGGGCGACTACGACCACACCCTCGTCTCCGGGGGCGGCGGCATCTTCCCGCGCACCCTCAAGTCGGTCCCGGTCTCGCCGCAGATGCGCGCGGCGCTCGGGCTCGCCGACGGCGTGACGTCGATGACGCCGGCCGAGCTCATCCACGCGATCCTCCTCGCGCCGGTCGACCTGCTGTGGAACGGCGGCATCGGCACCTACGTCAAGGCCTCCACCGAGGACCACCTCGAGATCGGCGACCGCGCCAACGACGCCATCCGCGTCGACGGCGACGAGCTGCGGGTCAAGGTCGTCGGCGAGGGCGGCAACCTCGGTCTCTCGCAGCTGGGTCGGATCGAGGCGGCGTTCCACGGCGTCCGCGTCAACACCGACGCGATCGACAACTCCGCGGGCGTCGACACCTCCGACCACGAGGTCAACATCAAGATCCTCCTCGGCGAGGTCGTCCGCGACGGCGGGATGGACATCGCGCAGCGCAACGAGCTGCTCGCGTCGATGACCGACGACGTCGCCGAGCACGTGCTGCGCGACAACTACGAGCAGAACGTCCTGCTGGGCAACGCCCGCGCGCAGGAGCACGGGATGGTCAGCGTCCACGAGCGCTTCATGCACTGGCTCGAGGACCGCGGGCTGCTCGACCGGGGGCTGGAGTTCCTCCCCGTCGACAGCGAGCTCGAGAAGCGGTCGAACGCCGGCCTGGGCCTCAAGAGCCCGGAGTTCTCGGTGCTCGTCGCCTACGCGAAGCTCGCGCTCAAGGAGGACATCCTCGCGAGCTCGATCCCCGACGACCCGTACTTCGAGGCGACGCTGGCGGAGTACTTCCCGCCGCCGATCCGCAAGCGGTTCTCGGGCCAGCTCGGCGAGCACCCGCTGCGCCGCGAGATCGTCACCAACTCGGTGGTCAACTCGATGGTCAACCGCGGCGGCATCACCTTCGCCTACCGGGCGCAGGAGGAGGCCGGCGCGACGCCGGAGCAGGTGACGCGGGCGTTCGTCGTGGCGCGCGAGGTGTTCGGCCTGGCCGAGTTCGTGCGGCGCGTCGAGGCCCTCGACAACGTCGTGCCGACGAAGGCGCAGACCGCGCTCTACCTCGAGTTCCGTCGGCTGCTCGACCGCACCGTGCGCTGGTTCCTGTCGGCGCGGCCCTCGCAGCTCGACATCGGCGCCGAGGTCGAGCGGTTCGCCGGGGTCGTCCAGGAGCTCGCTCCCGCGGTGCCCGACCTGCTGCGCGGTACCGAGCGGGCCCGGTTGGACGAGAACGCGGCCCGCCTCGAGAAGGCCGGTGTGCCCGAGGACCTCGCGCTCCACGCGGCGTCGCTGCTCGACCAGTTCTCGCTGCTCGACATCACCGACATCGCCGCCGACACCGGCCGCGAGCCGACCGACGTGGCGCCGCTGTACTACCTCGTGTCCGAGCGGTTCGGCATCGACGGGATGCTCGGCAAGGTCACCCGCCTGCCGCGCGAGGACAGCTGGGACGCCCTGGCCCGTGGCGCGCTGCGCGACGACCTGTACGCCGTGCTCGAGTCGCTGACCCGCTCGGTCATCGAGACCTCGGGGGCGGCGGGCGTCGACGCGCACGACCCGGCGGCGCAGTACGAGGCGTGGCGCGAGGCCAATGACGAGTCCGTGGAGCGGGCGACGTCCGCGCTGTCGGGCATCGTGCGGCTGGAGCAGCCGAACATCGCGGCCCTCTCGGTCGCGCTGCGGACCCTGCGCTCCGTCATCCGGGTGGGCGCGTCGAGCTGACCCCCGCGTGACCTAGGCTCGGCGGCGTGAGCACGCTGGCCGAGATGCTGCGGACGACGTCGGACCTCGAGCCGATGGAGTCCGAGTGGCTGCACCTCCTCGCGGGGGACTGGCAGCTCGTCGCCGACCTGTCGTTCGCCGACCTCGTCCTGTGGGTGCGGGGCGGCCTCGACGGCTGGCGCGCGGTCGCGCACGTGCGCCCGAACACCGGCCCGATGGTCTTCTACGACGACATCGTCGGGCGCGGCTCCACCCGGCAGCGGGCGGCGATGCTCGACAACGCCGCCCGCGAGCGCCGGCTCGTCGCCGCTCCGGTGCCGACCGTGCGCGAGGACATGTCGATCCGCGAGGACGCCGTGCCCGTGCTGTGCGGCGAGCGGGTCATCGCGGTCGTCACCCGGCACACCAACCTCACCGGCGGGCGCACCCCGAGCCGTCTCGAGCTGACCTACCGCGACCTCGCTGACTCGCTCCTGCGCATGGTCGCGACGGGCGAGTTCCCCTCGCCGTCGGCGCCGACCGGGCTGCGCCGCGGCGCCCCGCGGGTCGGCGACGGCGTCATCCACCTCGACCCCGACGGCGTCGTCCGCTACGCCAGCCCCAACGCGGTCTCGGCCGTGCACCGGATGGGCCACGTCGGCGACGTCATGGGCGAGACCCTCGCCAAGGTCGTCACCGACCTCGTCGCGGCGGGGGAGCGGGCGGTCGACGAGTCGCTGGCCGTCGTCGTCATGGGCCGCGCGTCGTGGCGCACCGAGGTCGAGACGGCGAGCGCGACGGTGACGATGCGCGCCATCCCGCTGACCCTCAACGGGGTGCGCACCGGCGCGATGATCCTCCTGCGCGACGTCTCGGAGCTGCGCCGGCGCGAGCAGGAGCTGCTGACCAAGGACGCGACGATCCGCGAGATCCACCACCGCGTGAAGAACAACCTCCAGACGGTCGCGGCGCTGCTGCGCCTGCAGGCCCGACGGGTGCCCGAGGCCGATGCCCGCGCCGCGCTCGACGAGGCCGTGCGCCGGGTCGCGGTCATCGCCACGGTGCACGAGACCCTGTCGTCGGGCTTCGACGAGACGGTGTCGTTCGACGAGATCGCGCTGCGGGGCCTGCGCGCGGTCGTCGAGGTCGCGGTGCGCGAGCACCACGTCGACAGCCGCTTCGAGGGCTCGTTCGGGCGGGTGCGCGCCGAGGACGCGACGGCCCTGGCGATGGTCATCTCCGAGCTGGTGCAGAACGCCATCGAGCACGGCCTCGAGGACCGGGACGGGTCGGTCGTGGTCAAGGTCGACCGTCAGCCGGCCGACGGCGGCGACCACCTCACCGTGTCGGTCACCGACGACGGCACCGGCCTTCCCGCGGGCTTCCGCCCGGGGATGGCCGGCCTCGGCACGAAGATCGTCACCTCGTTCGTCCAGGACCTGCGTGGCCGCATCCGCTGGGAGAACATCGAGCCGCACGGGACGAAGGTGGAGTTCGTCGCACGGCTGCGCCCGCTCGGCGGCCGCTGAGTCGCGGCGCCGGGCGGGCGCGGTCGGGTGGTGGTGTGGGGGCTGCCGTCAGCCGGCGCGGCGCGCGCGGGCGTTGCGACGCTTGAGCGCTCGGCGCTCGTCCTCGGACATGCCGCCCCAGACTCCGGCGTCCTGCCCGGACTCGATCGCCCACTTGAGGCACGTGTCGAGCACCTCGCAGCGACGGCAGACGGCCTTGGCCTCCTCGATCTGAGCGATCGCCGGGCCGGTGTTCCCGATCGGGAAGAACAGCTCGGGGTCCTCGTCGAGGCAGGCAGCGCGGTCGCGCCAATCCATGGATGGGGCTCCTTGGTCGGGGTCACAGAGGTCGGTCGAGCACCGGCAGTGAAGGGGTGGGCTGCAGGGTTCGTCATGCGGTGGGATGCGCCCTTGCAGCCCTGTGGCGGACGTGTTACGCACAGACGTCCGTGGCGTTACTCTACCGTGACGTACCCAATCGCGGCTAGTGGATACCCCCGGTCGTTCCCGGTGTCGGTGCTCACTCGGGCTCAACGGGTGGACGGGGGCCGCGTGTTCCCGCAGGGGTGGGGTAGGACCACGCGACGCCCGAGCGTAGCGCTCGCCTAGGCTGCAGCGGTGCCTCCGCAACCGCCTTTCGACGCGGCCCCGGCGCCCACGCCCGGGCCCCGGCGCGTCGCAGCCGCCCTCTGCGGTGTGCAGTCCTTGGCCCTGCTCGCGTTCGCCGCGTTCTACCTCTACGAGCTCGCGGTGGGCGAGGGCAGCGACGCCGGGCGGGTCGTCATGTCGGCCCTGCTCATCCTCCTCGGCGCCGTCGGTCTCGGGCTGCTCGCCCGGGGCTGGCTCGGCGAGAGGCGCTGGCCGCGGACGCCCACCGTCGTCTGGGACCTGCTGCTCCTGCCGGTCGGCGCGAGCATCCTCCAGGCCGGGCGCACCGGCCTCGGCTGGGCGGTCCTCGGCCTGGCCCTGGCGACTCTGGGTGCGGCGCTGCTGGCGCGCGTCCCCGACGTCGACTTCGACGAGCCGGCCTGACCCGAGACCCTCGCCGGGGCGGCGCCGGCTGCACGTTCTCGCAACACCGGTGACAGGGGGCCCCGCGGGGTGCCACGATGCCGCGATGGTCCCGTCGGAGGGCCGTGCGCGGGGAGGTCGTCGTGGGTCGTTCGGGTCGTGTCGTGCTGGGGGTCGGGATCGCCGTGGGGGCGCTGCTCGGGCCGTTGGCGGTGAGCTCCTCGGCCGGCGTGGCGTCCTCGACGCAGCAGGCGGTGCCGCGCGCCACTGCAGTGCGGGCGTCCGCCGGGACGGTGACCGGCGTCGTCCGGGGCCCGGACGGCCGGCCCGCGCCGCGCGTGCTCGTGACGGTCACCACCCCGGACGCCCTGCCGGGCCGGACCTGGAGCGGGCGCACCGGGGCGGACGGGCGCTACGCGATCCACGGCATCCCCGGCACCGGCATCGGCGGCGAGTGGTGCGCCGACACCTCCGCGCAGTCGCGGCCGCTCGCGAGCCGGTGCGCGTCCCAGCAGTCGCTCGCCTTCGACGCGTCGCGGCGGGCGACGATGGACGTCTGGCTGCGCACCGGGCGTGAGGTCCGTGGCGTCGTCCGGGGGAGCGACGGCCGTGCGGTCGGTGGCGCGAGCGTCGTGCTCGACCGGCTGGGTCCGGACGGCCTCGGGCCGGAGCCGGCCGCTCGCCTCACCGCCCGGCGCGACGGCACGTTCCGGACCTTCGTCGAGGACCGGGTCCGCGTCTGTGCCTGGGCGCCGGACGTGCGGCGGCCGGGCGCCCCGCAGGGCTGGGCCCCGGCGTGCGGGCCCGACGTCCGGCCCGGCGGCCCGGTCGAGACGCTCGTGCTGTCGCCCGGCGCCGGGGCGAGCGGGCGGGTGACGGACGCGTCGGGGGCTCCGCTGGCGGGCGTCCGGGTGGCCGCCACGTCCACGGAGGGCGGGATCGTGCCGCACGCGGTCACGCGCGCCGACGGCCGGTGGACGCTGCGCGGGCTCGGGGCCTGGCAGGGCGTCCTCGTCGTCGACCCGGGCGCGGTGCCCGGGCGGCACGGTACCGGCTTCGTCTGGCAGCCCCACACCGATCCGGTGAGCGGGAGGCAGGTGGAGCTCTCGCTCGTCGTCGGCGCCGTCGTCCCGGGGGTGGACGACGTCCTCGCCGAGGGCGCCGCGATCCGCGGCCGCGCCCTGGACCCCCGGGGCCGCCCGGCGCCCGGGGTGCTCGTCACCGCCGGGCAGACGCGCTACGCCGGCGAACCGACCCGAACCGCCGTCACCGCGCGCGACGGCGGCTACCGGGTCCTCGGCATCCGCCCCGGCTACGGGTTCGCGTGCGTCGACCCGCGCGGGATGGCGCCCACCGACGCGAACCTGCTCGCCGAGTGCTGGAAGGACCAGACGGACGGCAGCTCCACGGCCCTGACGCTCACCGCCGGGAAGACCCTCTCGGGCATCAACCCCCGTCTCGACCAGGCCGGCGCCGTCGCCGTCAGGGTCGTCGACGACACGGGGAAGGCGCTCGGCGGGGCGACTGTCGGCGTCGCCGACGGCTCGAACCAGCGGCTGGTCACCGGGGTCGACGGACGCGCGACCTTCCGCCACGTGCGACCCGGTGACCAGGCGGTCATCCTGCGCGAGGGCACGGTGACGCCCGAGGCGTCGCCGACCGGCATCATCGACTCCCTCGAGCTGCCGGGGGTCACCGTGGTCGCGGGGAGGACGGCGAGGCTGACGGTCACGGCCCGGCGGGGGGCCGCTGTCGCCGGACGGGTGACCGACGCCCGGGGCCGGCCGCTCGACGGTGTCGAGGTCGGCCAGTACACCGGGGCGGCGACGACCGGTGCCGACGGGCGCTACGTCCTGCGCGGCCTCGACGCCGGCTCCGGCCCGACGGTGGTCTGCTTCTACCCGCGGTTCGCCCGCGGCCCGGCCGCCGACGGCTACGCCCAGGAGTGCTTCCAGGACGAGCCCGACGTGTTCTCCGCCGACCCGGTCGCGGTGACCAACGGCCGCACGACGCGGTTGGCGACGACGGTGCTCGGCGCGGCCGGCTCGATCGGCGGCCGCGTCACCCTCCCGGACGGCTCCCCGGCGGAGTCCGTCGGGGTCTCCGTGTCGACCCTCGACGGACGGTCCGTCGGGGCCCCGAACTTTCCCTCGACGGACGCCGACGGCCGCTTCCGCGTCGGCGGCATCCCGGAGGGGGAGTACCGGGTCTGCTTCAGCCCGAACGTCGGGTACGACCACGAGTGCTGGGACGACGCCGAGGGAGCCGACACCGCGACGACCGTCGTCCTCGGCGACGGTCAGGCGCGGACCGGCATCGACGCCGTCCTCGACCCGCTGGCGTCGATCAGCGGGTCGGTGACCGACCCCGACGGGGTCCCCGTGGCCGGCGCCGAGGTGAGCGTGTCGGGGTCGACCGAGCTCCTCACGACGACGGTCGACGACGGCTCGTTCACCGTCTCGGACGTCCCGCGCGGCAGCTGGACCGTCTGCGTGCGCCCGGTCGGCGAGCTCGTCGGCGAGTGCTGGCGCGACGCCGAGCCCGGCGGTGACGTCACGCCCGTCGTCGTGCGCTCGCAGCCGGTCACCGGGATCGCCCTGACGCCGCCGCGCGGTGGGGTGGTCAGCGGCACGGTGACGGGCTCGGGTGCTGCGGTGCCGGGTGCTCTCGTGACCGTCCGCCCGAGCGGTGGGGGCGAGACGCGGTCGGCCACCGTCTCGCCGGACGACGGCTCCTACCGGGTCGGCGGGCTCGCGACCGGCTCCTACGTCGTGTGCGCGCAGGCCGAGGGGGCGTGGCTGCCGACGTGCTGGCAGGACGCCGCCGACGAGTGGTCGGCGACACCCGTCCAGGCGAGCGTCGGCTCGACGACGTCGGGCATCGACCTCCGCCTCCGCGAGGCGGCGCAGGTCTCCGGCGTCGTGCGCTCGGCCGACGGCGCGCCCGCCCCGGACGTGTTCGTCCTCGTGTCGGACGACGTGAACGGTCGCTACGGCTATGGCATCACGGACGGCTCGGGGCGCTACACGGTCGGCTCGCTCGCCCCGGGCGACTACTCGGTGTGTGCCGACGGACCGACCGGCTCGACGTGCTTCGGTGCTCCCGACGGTGGGGTCCCCCCGACACTGCCGCTGCCCGGCGGCACGACCGACGGCATCGACATCACGCTGCGCCCGTAGCGTCCTCGCCCCGACCGGCGGGGAGCGACCCGGTCTCGACCGCGCCGTCGTCGATGACCTGCAGCGGCGTGCTCTCACCGTCGACGACGAGGAGACCGCGGCCGGGCGGACCGCCGACGGCACGCGTCACGGCGGCGCGGGAGGCGCCGACGAGCGCGGCGTCGTCCGGCCCCGGCCGGAGGAGCAGCGCGGTCCCGCGGCGTGCGGCGACGACGTCGAGCCCCCGGACCCGCGCGGCGAGCGTGCGGGCCGGCGAGGTCACGGCGAGCGCGCCGGCGTCCCGGTCGACGAGCGAGGCGATCTCCTCGAGCGCCGGCCGGACGGGTGCGTCGTCGAGCAGGTGGGCGTCGTCGACGAGGACCAGCAGGTCCGGGTGACGGGTGCGCAGCGCGACGAGCCGGTCGGTGTCGTCCGGGCCCAGCACCTCCCAGGACCGGGTGCCCGGGTCGGTCCGGGCGCAGGCGACCCGCGGGTCCGCCACGACGAGGACGACGGGACGTCCGGCGTCCGTGGCCGACCGGGCGAGGACCCGCAGGCAGCCGGAGCGTCCGGAGCGCACCCGCCCGGTCACGAGGAGGAGGCGCCCGTGGTGCCCGGGCCGCCAGCCCCACGGGAGGGCCTGCGCCCCGGCCAGCCCGAGGAGCAGCGCGTCGGGCTCTGCCGCCTCGACCCGGTCGAGGACCGCCGTCCGGGTGACGCTCGGCGGGAAGGGGCGGTAGGTCCACGGTGGGGTCAGGCCGGACGACCGGCCGGCTGCCGCCGCGACGTCGGCGGGGGCGGCCAGCAGGACCTGGGCCTCCCGCTGCTCCCGGGGCCGGCACCCCCGACCGGCCGGAGGGGTGGAGGAGACGGGCACGACCGGGAGCCCGAGCAGCGCGGCGTCCAGCACGTCGGGCCGACCGAGCAGCAGGGTCTCGCCCCCGAGCGCCGACCACGTCGGCCGGAGCAGCTCGCGTCCACCGGAGAGCAGCCCCGTGACCGGGGTGTCGCGCAGCAGGCGGAGCAGGCGCTCGCGCGCCGAGGCCGTGCTCGCGTCGTCGTCGAGCCGGTCGACCCCGTCGACGACGAGGAGGACCCGGCGACCGCGCTCACCGCGGGTGGAATCCTCGAGGTGCGTCAGCAGCGCATCCACAGCGCTCGGGTCGCCGGGATCGACGACCGACCCCACCGCGGGCAGCATCATGAGGTCCTCGAGCCCCGGCGGTGCGATCACCTGGACCTCGGTCAGCGCCGGCTCGGCGGCCAGGGCGGCGAGCACGAGCGTGCGCAGGGCGGTCGTCCGCCCGCTGCCGGAGGCCCCCGTGACCCGCCACCCCGCGACGTCGGCGGACCATCCCCAGGTGCTGCGACGTTGACGGTCGGGCTCGTCGACGAGGGCGACGACGCCGTGGGGGTGGTGCGCGAGGGGCGCCACGGCCGGGAGGGGTGGGAGCCAGGGACGTCGGGGCGGGGCGGACCCGAGGGCCTGCGCCGCGCGCCGGACGAGGTCGACGACGGCGCGGACCTCGTCGTCGCGGGTCGTCGTCGACGGCTGCGTCCGGAGCCCGCCCGGCGGGTGAGCAGGGAGCGCTCCGTCCCCGTCGCCGTGGTGCCCGTGGGCGCCGCCCGACGACGGGTCGACGGCATGGACCTCGACCACCGGGGCAGTGGTCCGCGCCGGCGCGACCAGCGCCGCCTGGAAGGGACGCAGGACCCCGTCGCCCCCGCGCCGCACACCGCGCCCCGGGAGGCTCGCGGGGATGAGGGCCGCGTCGTCGGACTCCACGACGAGGGAGGAGTCCCCGCGGTCGCGGACCCGGAAGGCGATGCGCAGGGAGACGTTGGCCTGCACCTCCGAGCCCAGCGTGCCCGTCGGACGCTGCGTCGCGAGGACGAGGTGGATGCCGAGCGAGCGGCCCTGCGCGGCGAGCCGGACGAGGGCGGCGACCGCGTCGGGATGCTCGTCGACGAGGGCGCGTACCTCGTCGACCACCACGACGAGCCTCGGGAGCGGCTCGCCCGACGAGGGCCGGCCCCGCCGCGCCGTGTCGAGGTCGGCCGCACCGAGCTCGGCGAGGACGCGTTCACGGCGGCGCAGCTCCGCGGACAGCGAGAGGAGCATGCGGTCGACCAGCTGCGCGTCGAGGTCGGTCACGAGCCCGACGACGTGGGGCAGGTCGATGCACGGGCCGAAGGCTGCGCCGCCCTTGAAGTCGACGAGGATCATCGTCAGGTCGTCGGGCGGGGAGTCGAGGGCGAGGCCCGTCACGAGGGTGCGCAGCAGCTCGGACTTGCCCGAGCCCGTCGTCCCGCCGACGAGCACGTGCGGTCCGTCGCGGCGCAGGTCGAGGCGCCACGGGCCGTCGGCGTCCAGCCCGAGGGTGGCCGTCGGTGCCGTGGACGTCGCCCAGCGCCGCAGGACCGTGTCCGGGTCGCCGTCGAGGCCGGTGAGCTCCGCGAGCGTCACGGTCGACGGGAGCAGCGAGGCCCCGGCGCCGTCCTCGCGCAGGGGGGCGAGCGCGCGCACGACGCGGTCGAGCCATCCGGCGCAGGTGCCGTCCGGGACGAGGTCGGTGCCGACCTCCGGCTCGGACGGTTCTCGTGCGAGCCGGAAGCGCCCGCCGCCGCGGTGGCTCAGCACCGCTCCGGCCCCGGGGGCGACGGGCCCGGCGGACAGGCACATCCCGCCGTCCTGCACCGTGCTGCCGGCGGCCTCGGCGGCGCCGGGAGCGGTCGCATCGGGGATGACGAGCAGCGTTCTGCCACAGCCCTGGGCGTGCGGGAGGAGCCCGAGCGAGGTCCAGTCGGTGCCGTCCGCCGCGAGGACCCGGACGGACACCGACCGCGGTCCGTGGCCCGTGACGACCTGGCCGACGAGGTGTCTGAGGACCGGCGCGGTGTCCTCCGGGGCTCCGACCACGTGGAGCGAACCGACGCTCCCGAGGTCCAGCCGCACCGGCGTGGCCTCGAGCCCGGGGTGGCTCTCCTGGCCCTCGGGTCCGACCACGGTCAGGTCCGCCTCGACGCGACCGAGCCCCAGGCGCAGCACGGGGCCCTCGACCCGGCTCCACAACCCCGGGCCACCCTGCTCGGCCGTCTGGAGGACTTCATGGGCGTCCGGGTGCTCGGCCAGGCGGAGCCTTCGCTCGGCGGCGATCGCGGCGGCGACCGTGTCGCGGTGGCGGGCCAGGGCGAGGTCGTGATCCGCGAGGGCATGACGGTGGCGTCGTCTCCCTCCCACCCGGTCCCCGAGGCCGGTGCTCAGGAGCACGACGGGGCCGAGCAGCGCGAAGGCGAGGACCTGCGGCCCGACGACGACGGCGAGGACGAGGACGATCGGCAGGGGCGCGAGGGCCGCGACCCACGGCAGGCGGGCGCGTGGGGGAGCCGTGGGGGCTGGTGGCGCCGTGAGCGTCGGGGCGCGACGGCGGGGCGCGGGCGCCGTCGCCGGGACGACGCGGGCGGTCCCGTCACCTGGGTGCCGTCGCGGTGGCCCCGGCGGAGCGGCTCGCCGCAGGCGCAGGACCGAGGCGCCGATGCCGATCTCGGAGGTGGTGTCGACCTCGACGGCTCCCTCGACCCGCCGCCCGTCGACGGTCAGGCCGTTGGTCGACCCGACGTCGCGGACGCGGACGCCCGAGGGGTCGGCCTCGATCCGGCAGTGCACGCGGCTGAGGGACGCGTCGGCGAGCTGCAGGTCGGCCCCTGCGGAGCGTCCGATGCTCAGGCCCGGTGGTCGGAGCGGGACGGATCGTCCGGCGTCGGGCCCGGCCACGGTCGCGAGGAGCACGGCGGCCGGGGCCGCAGCGCGGAGAGGGCCGGGAGGCCGGGGGAGCGAGGCGTCCGGTGGTGCCGAGGGGTCGGCGACGACGAGCGAGGCCCCGTGCAGCAGCGGGGGCGAGCCCACCCGCGCCGTCGTGGCCACGGGCGCTCCGTCGTGGAGCAGGCCGGGGACGGACACCCCGAGGCACCGCGCGACGGCGTCCTCCAGGTCGCCCGCTGTCGCCGCCCCGCTCCAGCGGACGGCGACCTCGACGGCCTCGGCGCGCCGGGGCACGTGGACGGTGGCCCTGATCTCCATGGCGCGGACGCTAGACGTCTCCCCCGCCATGCCGGTCGGGTTATCCACAGGACCATCTGAGGGGTCGCGCGCGGCGGCCCGGCGGTGTTGGGTGTACCCAGGACGTGGGCCGGACGGGCGGCCACGGGGAAGGGGGAGGTGCCGGGGATGGACGCCGTCCGAGCGCTCGAGACCGAGGTCCGCGAGCTGATCCGCCGCTCCAACCTCGACCCGGCACGCGACGAGCCGGCCGTGCGTCGCCTCGTCCAGGACGCCGTCAGCGACTACGACGAGCGGTCGATGCACGGAGGGATGGCGGTGATCCCCGACCTCGCCGCGGCGTCGAAAGCGGTGTGGGACAGCGTCGCCGGCTTCGGTCCTCTGCAGCAGTACTTCGACGACCCGCACGTCGAGGAGATCTGGGTCAACGAGCCCTCACGGGTGTTCGTGGCCCGCGACGGCATCGCCGAGCTGACGACCACCCTGCTGACCCAGGAGCAGGTGCGTGACCTCGTCGAGCGGATGCTCAAGTCCTCCGGGCGCCGCGTCGACCTCAGCTCCCCCTTCGTCGACGCCGTCCTGCCCGACGGCAGCCGGTTGCACGTCGTCATCCCCGACATCACCCGGGAGCACTGGTACGTCAACGTCCGCAAGTTCGTCGTCAAGGCCGACTCGATGGACGACCTCGTGCGGCTGGGCAGCCTCACGCCGCAGGCGGCCCGCTTCCTCGAGGCCGCCGTCGCGGCCGGGCTGAACATCCTGGTCTCCGGAGGAACCCAGGCCGGCAAGACGACCCTCCTCAACTGCCTCGCCTCCGCCGTGCCGGCGCGCGAGCGGGTGGTCACCTGCGAGGAGGTCTTCGAGCTGCGCATCCCGCACCGCGACGTCGCCTCGATGCAGTGCCGCCAGCCGTCCCTCGAGGGCACCGGCGAGGTCCCTCTGCGACGCCTCGTCAAGGAGGCGCTGCGGATGCGGCCGTCGCGGATCATCGTCGGTGAGGTGCGTCAGGCCGAGAGCCTCGACCTGCTCATCGCGCTCAACTCCGGGCTGCCGGGCATGTGCACGATCCACGCCAACAGCGCTCGCGAGGCGGTGACCAAGATGTGCACGCTCCCGCTGCTCGCGGGCGAGAACGTCTCGGCCCGCTTCGTCGTGCCGACGGTCGCCTCGTCCATCGACCTCGTCGTGCACGCGGCGCTCGAGCGGGACGGCCGCCGGACCGTCCGTGAGATCGCCGCCGTCCCCGGGCGGGCCGAGGAGGACGTCGTCGAGATCGCCGACCTCTTCGTGCGCCGGCGCGGCGAGCTCGTGCGGGCGGACGGGTTCCCGCCCCACGAGGACCGGTTCGAGCGCGCGGGGCACGACCTTGCCGCCCTGCTGGCACCGGCGACGTCGTGACCGGCCTGCTGCCGGGGCTGGCCTTCGGGGTCGGGGTGTTCCTCGTGTGGTGGAGCTGCTGGGTCCCCGAGCCGGGCGAACGCCGGCGCGCGAGCACGGTGGGTCCGCTCGAGGTGCTGCGTGACGAGGTGGTGCAGGCCGGGTTCCGGGGCCTGCGCGTCGGCACCCTGCTCGCCGCGTGCGGCGTCGCGTTCGTCCTCGTCCTCGCGCTCGGCTGGTTCGTCGTCGGTGTGCTGCCGATCGCCGTCTGCTTCGCGGCGATGGCCGGGGCGCTGCCGCTGCTCCTCGTCCGACGCCGTGCGCGCCGTCGCCGTGCGGTGCTCCGTGACCTGTGGCCCGAAGCGGTCGACAACATCGTCTCGGCCGTCCGCGCCGGGATGGCCCTGCCGGAGGCCCTCGCCCAGCTGGGCGATCGCGGACCCGAGGAGCTGCGCGAGCCGTTCCGTCGGTTCGCGGAGGACTACCGGCTGACCGGTCGGTTCTCCGACTGCCTCGACCGCCTCAGGGAGCGGCTCAGCGACCCCGTCGGCGACCGCCTGATCGAAAGCCTGCGCATCGCGCGGGAGGTCGGCGGCAGCGACCTCGGACGCCTCCTGCGGACCCTCTCGGGCTTCCTGCGCGAGGATGCCCGCACGCGCGCCGAGCTCGAGACCAGGCAGTCGTGGACGGTCAACGCGGCCCGGCTCGCCGTGGCCGCGCCGTGGGCCGTCCTCGCGATGATGTCGACGCGACCCGAGTCGGTCCAGGCCTACGCCACGAGCCTGGGGGCCGCGGTCCTCGCGGTCGGTGCAGCGGTCACCGCGCTCGCGTACTGGGTGATGATGCGCATCGGGCGCCTGCCCGAGGACCAGCGGGTGCTGCGATGAGCGACCTCGCCCGGACCGGTGCGCTCCTGGGGCTCGTCGCCGGGCTGGGGCTGCTGCTCGTGTGGGTCCGGCTGCCGCGCAACCGGCGTCGTGGGCTGTCCGACCGCGTGCTGCCCTACCTGCGTGACACGCCCCGGCCGTCGCGGCTGCTCGAGGACCGGCCGGTGGGTGGCGCCCTCGCCACCGTCGCGGCGCCGGTCCTGCGCGACCTCGGTCGTGGGGTCGACCGGGTGCTCGGGGGAGCTGCCTCCGTGAGGAGTCGGCAGCTGCGGGCGGGAGGAGCCGCGGACGTCGACCGGTTCCGCGCGGAGCAGGTGCTCTGGGGTATCGGGGCGGCGGTCGTCGCGGCCACCTCCAGCATCCTGCTGGCCGTCGCCCGCGGCGGCTCGGTCGTGACGGTCCTCCTTCTGACGGCCATCGGGTTCGGCCTCGGCGTCACCGGCGCCGACTACCTGCTCACGCTGCGCGCCGAACGGCGGGAGAGGCGGATGCTGGCCGAGTTCCCCACCGTCGCAGAGCTGCTCGCCCTCGCGGTCGGTGCCGGCGAGGGTGCGGTCGGTGCGCTCGAACGGGTCTGTCGCCTCTCGCAGGGAGAGCTGGCGGCGGAGCTGCGCCGCTGCCTCGCCGACGCGCGCGCCGGCGCGAACCTGCCGACCGCGCTCCAGGGGCTCGCCGACCGCTCCGGGCTCCCGAGCCTGCGTCGCTTCGTCGACGGCATCGTCGTCGCGGTCCAGCGCGGCACCCCCCTCGCCGACGTGCTGCGCGCCCAGGCGCAGGACGTCCGCGAGGAGGGACGGCGCTCGCTGATGGAGGCCGGGGGGAAGAAGGAGATCGCGATGATGGTCCCCGTCGTCTTTCTCATCCTCCCCGTCACGGTCCTGTTCCTCGTCTTCCCCGGCTACACCTTCTTCCGCTTCACGATCTGACCCACGAGAGGACGACCATGAGCACCTCCCACCTCGCCGCCCGACTGCAGGGCGTCGTGTTCCACACCCTCGGCCGGGCCGAGCGCCGCGCCGAACGCGGCGACGTCCCCGGCTGGGTGCTCATCACTCTCATGACCGCCGGCCTCGTCACCGTGCTGTGGGCCGTCGCGCGCGAACAGCTCGTGGCCCTGTTCAAGAGCGCGCTGTCGTCGGTGACCGGCTGACCCTCGTCGCCGTGTCCGGAACCCCACGGGCCGAGCGGGGAGCGGCCGTCGTCGACTTCGTCCTGGTGTCCGTGCTCCTCACCGCGATCTTCCTCGCACTGGTCCAGCTGGGACTCGTGCTCCACGTGCGCAACACGCTCATCTCGTGCGCCTCGGAGGGGGCCCGTGCGGGGGCACGCGCCGATGCGCTCCCCGGGGAGGCCGAGGCCCGCACCAGGTCGCTCGTCGGCGCCTCGCTCTCGGAGCGCTACGCCCGGTCGGTGCGGGCCCGCGAGTCGACCGTCTCCGGCGTCCGCGTCGTCGAGGTGGAGGTCGTCGCACCGCTCCCCGTGCTCGGGCTCCTCGGCCCCGAGGGGCGCCTCGGCGTCGTGGGTCGCGCCTTCCGGGAGGACCAGTGAGCCCCGCAGGTGGTGCGAGGACCGCACGACCTCGACATGGCGGCCGGGTGCAGCGCGCGGAGTCGGGCAGCGCCGTCGTCGAGCTCGTCATGCTCGGGGTGCTGCTGCTCCTGCCGCTCGTCTACCTCGTCTTCATGCTCGCCCGCGTGCAGGCCGGTGCCTTCACCGTCAGCCAGGCGGCCCGGGAGGCCGGGCGGGCGTACGTGACGAGCGACGTGGGGGAGGACGCCCTCGCCCGGGCCCGGGCCGCTGCCCGGATCTCCTTCCTCGACCAGCGCTTCGAGGACACGGGCACCCTGACCATCGCCTGCGACGGCTCACCCTGCCTGCGGCCCGACGGTCGGGTCGAGACGACGGCCACGGTGCGCGTCCCGCTCCCGCTCGTCCCCGCGTTCCTCGAGGACGCGCTGCCGCTCAGCGTCCCGGTCTCGGCCTCGCAGGTCTCGACCGTGGACCGCTTCCGGGTGCTGCCGTGAGACCGCCGCCGCGGGAGGTCCGCGACGAGCGCGGCACGATCACCGTCTACTTCCTCGGTCTCGTCGTCGTCGCGGTGACGCTCGTCGCCGGGACGGTCGCCGTCACGTCCGCGCACCTCGTACGCATCCGCCTGCTCGACGCCGCGGACGGTGCCTCGCTGGCCGCGGCCGGCGCCCTCGACGAGGGGGCTTACCGCGACGGGGTCGGCGACTCCGTCCCCCTGAGCACGGGCTCGGTGCGGGCGCGGGCCGCGGCCTACCTCGACTCCGTCGAGCGGCCGACCGGGGTCACTGCCTGGCGCCTCGGCCGGGCGACCGGCAGTCCCGACGGACGGACCGCCGTCGTCGACCTCAGCGGAGAGGCCGAGCTGCCGCTCGTCGGCGGAGTCCTGCGCGAGCTCGGCGTGAGCATCACGGTCCACGTCACCTCACGCGCCCGCTCGGACCTCGTCGTCCCCTGACGTCGTTCGCCGTGCCCGACGCTCGGGGCGCCGTCGGGCGGCGACGTCGCTCGCTGCGGGCCGTCGCGCCCGGCGTCGCGAGGTCGGGGGCCGAGGCCCTGCGCAGCAGAGGCCGACCGGCGTAGCGTCGGGCACGTGCCCGACCTCCCCGCCCGGCTGCGCGGCCGGTGGTGCATCCGCTCCACCGACAGCTTCCTGTCCATCGGCTCCCGCGGCAGCATCCTGTCCGTCGGCAGCGTCGGTTCGGTGCTGAGCATCGCCAGCGTCGGCAGCTTCGCCTCCGTGCTCAGCCTCGGGTCGTCGATGAGCGTGGCCTCGGCGTTCTCGAGCATGTCGATGTTCTCGGCCCTCTCCGACCGCAGCGACCGCTGCCTGCTCTCCAGCCGCAGCCGGCGCAGCGTCCTGTCCGACCGGAGCAGCGACGCCGTGCGCGGCCACCGCGAGGCGGGGGAGCGCCACCACCTGCTGCCGCTCGACTGACCGCGGGCACGACGCAGCGGGGCGGCCGGGCCCTGCTCCCGACCACCCCGCCCGTCCACGACGCCGGCGCCCCTGCGCACCGATGCGGTGGACCACGTCGAACGCCCCTGCCCGTCTCCCGGACCCTGCGAGCGGCCGACCGGCGAGCCCCTGCTGCCCGCCGTCGAGGGGAAGGAGAGGCCCCCGCCAGCCCTGATACATCCCCCCGCAGAAAACTTTCCCGCCCCTCCTCCAGCCCACTGATTGCGGGTTCCGCCGCTCGACACGCCTGGCTGCGGCGCGTCGAGCGGCGAAACTCGCAATCAGTCGGGAAACCGCTCCGCGGGAGGGGTGGTCAGGCGTCGGGGGTGGTGGCGCGCAGGGCGGCGCTGGCCTCGTCGATGATGGCCGCCATCGCCGAGGACGCGGCCACCGCATCGCCGGCGCCGATGGCCTGCGCGACCTCGGAGTGCAGCCGGATCGCGTCGGGGTTCGGGCGGGCCGGCATGAGGTCGTGGTGGGTGCGCCCGGCGAGCACCTCGTCGACGACACCGGCGAGCGCGGCGAGCATCTCGTTGCCGGAGGCCTCGAGCATCGCCCGGTGGAAGTCCTGGTCGGCGGCGAGGTAGGCGACGAGGTCCCGCGCCTTGGCCTGCACCTGCATCTCCATGACGGCGGCGGCCATCCGGGCGCACTGCTCGCCCGTCGCGCGCTGCGCCGCCAGCCCTGCCGCCACCGGCTCGACGCCGCGCCTCAGCTCCCCGAGCGAGAGCAGCTGCTCCTCGCGCCCCGGTCCGTCCAGGCGCCAGCGGATCACGGTGGGGTCGAACACGTTCCACGCCGAGCGCGGCTGCACGAGCACCCCGACCCGGCGCCGCGTCTCGACCAGGCCCATCGCCGACAGCACCCGCACGGCCTCGCGGACGACCGAGCGCGAGACGCCGAAGCGCTCGTCGAGCCGGTCGATCCGCAGCACCGAGCCCTCGGGCGCCGCGCCGGAGACGATCTCGGCGCCGAGGGCGTCGAGGACCCCGGCGTGCAGGCCCGGGGTGGGCGGGCGGCGGCCCGGCGCGGAGCGGGGAGGCGTGGCCATGCGGGCAAGGGTGCCAGACGCCGATGTAAGCCTCTGCTGGACGTGACTCATGAGACTTTCTCAGGCTCAGGGGTTGATAAAGCAGATTTATGGGTCCATCCTGTGTGACGACCCGCCCTCGACGCCGAGGGCCCGCCGACACAGGAGTCGCGCAGCATGACCACCACCAGCCAGTCCCCCCTCGTCGTCGTGATGGGGGTGTCCGGATCCGGCAAGACGACCGTGGGTGCTGCGCTCGCCCAGCGGCTCCGGGTGCCCTTCGCGGACGCCGACGACTTCCACCCGCCGGAGAACGTCACGAAGATGTCCGCCGGCATCCCGCTGACCGACGACGACCGCGAGCCCTGGCTGCGGACCATCGCCTCGTGGCTCGACGCGCACACCGCCGGCGGGGGAGTCGTCTCCTGCTCGGCGCTCAAGCGGTCCTACCGCGACCTGCTGCGCGAGCACGCGACCCACGCGTACTTCATCCACCTCCACGGCGACCGCGACGTCATCGCCGCCCGGATGGCCGGCCGGCCCGGCCACTTCATGCCGACGGCCCTCGTCGACAGCCAGTTCGCCACGCTCGAGCCGCTCCAGGCCGACGAGCTCGGCACCGCGCTCGACGTCAGCGCCCCCGTCGACGACCTCGTCGAGCACTCCCTCCAGATCCTCGCCCCGAAGGACGGCTCCCTCCGATGACGACCACCGACCTCCACGGGCTGCTCTTCCCGGCCCTCACCGCCGCCGACGAGGCCGCGCAGAGCATCCCCGCGAGCCGCCTCGTCCCGGCCGCGCTGCTCGGCATCGCGGTCATCGTCGTGCTCATCACGCGCTTCCGCATCCACCCCTTCCTCGGCCTGACGCTCGGCTCGCTCACCGTCGGCGCCGTCGCCGGGGTCGCGATGAGCGACGTCGTCGACTCCTTCACCAAGGGCTTCGGCTCCACCGCGGCCGGCGTCGGCACCCTCATCGCCCTCGGCGCGATGTTCGGCAAGCTCCTCGCCGACTCCGGCGGCGCCGACGAGATCGTCGACACCCTCATCGGCCGCTCCACCGAGCGGACCCTCCCGTGGGCGATGGCCGGCGTCGGCGCGATCATCGGCCTGCCGATGTTCTTCGAGATCGGCCTCGTCCTCCTGATGCCGGTCATCTTCCTCGTCGCCCGCCGGGCCCAGGTCTCCATCGTCAAGGTCGGCATCCCGGCCCTGGCCGGCCTCTCGGCGATGCACGGCCTCGTGCCGCCGCACCCCGGCCCCCTCGTCGCCATCGACGCGCTCAAGGCCAACCTCGGCATCACCCTCGGCCTCGGCGTGCTCGTCGCCATCCCGGTCATCGCCGTCTCCGGCCCGCTCTTCGCCAAGGTCGCCGGCCGCTGGGTCGACGTGCCCGCCCCCGCCCTCTTCGAGACCGAGGAGCGCGAGACCCGCGCGCAGCGGCCCTCCTTCGGCACGACGATGCTCGCCGTCCTCACCCCCGTCGTCCTCATGATGGGCAAGGCGCTCGCCGACATCTTCGCCGCCGAGGGCACCGCCGTCCGCTCCGCGCTCGACTTCGTCGGCACCCCGCTCGTCGCCCTGCTCATCGCCGTCCTCGTCGGGATGGCCACCCTCGGCCGCGGCGCCGGCATGGACCTCAAGGAGATGGGCAAGTCCCTCGAGGCCTCGCTCCCGCCGATCGCCGGCATCCTCCTCATCGTCGCCGCCGGCGGTGGCTTCAAGCAGACCCTCGTCGACACCGGCATCGGCGAGCTCGTCGCCGACTGGGTGCGCAGCAGCGGCATCTCGGTGCTGCTCCTCGCGTGGGTCGTCGCCGTGCTCATCCGCCTCGCGACCGGCTCGGCCACCGTCGCCACCGTCACCGCGTCGGGCATCCTCGCGCCCCTGGCCACCGGGATGCCGACCGCCGAGGTCTCGCTCCTCGTCCTCGCGATCGGCGCCGGCTCGGTGTTCTTCAGCCACGTCAACGACGCCGGCTTCTGGCTCGTCAAGGAGTACTTCGGCCTCTCGGTCGGCCAGACCTTCAAGTCCTGGTCCGCGATGGAGACGCTGCTCTCGGTCACCGGCCTCGTCGCCGTCCTGCTCCTGGGCCTCGTCGTCTGACGCACCCGCACGCCCGCGACGCGGCCCGCACCCCTCGGTGCGGGCCGCGTCCTGCGTCCGGGCCACGGGAGCCGCTCGCGTAGGCTGACCCCTCGTGGCCACCGACTTCACCCAGGAGATCAAGGACCTGCGCGGCACGATGGCGTCGGTCCGCGAGGTCACCGACCTCGCCACCCTCGAGCGGCAGATCGCCGAGTACGAGCAGCAGGCCGCCGAGCCCTCGCTCTGGGACGACCAGGAGCGCGCCCAGCAGGTGACCTCGGGCCTCTCGCGGGCCAAGGCCGAGCACGACCGCGTCACGAGCATGGACGCGCGGATCGACGACCTCGAGGCCCTCGTCGAGATGGGCCAGGAGGAGAACGACGCCGAGACCCTCGCCGAGGCCGAGAAGGAGCTCGTCTCCGTGCGCAAGGCCGTCGGCGAGCTCGAGGTCCGCACCCTGCTCTCCGGCGAGTACGACGAGCGCGCCGCCGTCGTCACCATCCGCGCGGGCGCCGGGGGCGTCGACGCCGCCGACTTCGCCGAGATGCTCATGCGGATGTACCTGCGCTGGGCCGAGCGCCACCACTACCCCGTCAAGGTCCTCGACACCTCCTACGCCGAGGAGGCGGGGCTGAAGTCGGCCACCTTCGAGGTCGACGTGCCCTACGCCTACGGCAACCTCAGCGTCGAGGGCGGCACGCACCGCCTCGTGCGGATCAGCCCGTTCGACAACCAGGGCCGCCGCCAGACCAGCTTCGCCGCCGTCGAGGTCGTGCCGCTCATCGAGCAGACCGACACCATCGAGATCCCCGAGAACGACCTGAAGATCGACGTCTTCCGCTCCAGCGGGCCCGGTGGCCAGTCGGTCAACACCACCGACTCCGCCGTGCGCATGACGCACCTGCCCACCGGCACCGTCGTGTCGATGCAGAACGAGAAGAGCCAGATCCAGAACCGCGCCGCGGCCCTGCGGGTCATGCAGTCGCGGCTCCTCCTGCTCAAGAAGGCCGAGGAGGCCGCCGAGCGCAAGGAGCTCGCCGGCGACGTCAAGGCCAGCTGGGGCGAGCAGATGCGCTCCTACGTCCTGCACCCGTACCAGATGGTCAAGGACCTGCGGACGAACTTCGAGGTCGGCAACACCTCGGGCGTCTTCGACGGCGACATCGACGGCTTCATCGAGGCCGGCATCCGGTGGCAGATCGCCCAGGACAAGGCCGCCGCCGAGGGCTGAGCGATGACCGCCGAGCACGCCGCGCCGTCCGGGGCCGCCGGGCCCACCACGTGGTCGACCTGGGAGGACGCGCTCGTCGTCGCCGTGCGCGGCCTGGCCGACGGCGCGTCCCTCACCGTCACGGCCCCGCCCGGGCACGAGCGGATGGCCCGCAGCGGCTCGCGGCTGCGCTGGCTGCTCGGCGGCGGACGTCGCCCGGTCGCGCCCTTCGTCCGGCTCGTGCGCGCCGAGGACCACCTGCGCGGTCACTGGGTCGGCTCGCCGCGGGCCGGCGGGTCCTTCCCGTGGACCCGCGAGGAGGAGGAGCGGCTCCTCGCCGACGGGTGGCACGTGCCGACCGCCACCGACGGCAAGGACTTCGTGCGCTTCTGGCCCGACGACGTCCCCAGCGGGCCCTTCCTGCCCGAGGGCGACGCCCGCCGCGCGGCCGCCGCCGTGGGGGCCAGCTTCCGGGACGTGCTCGGCGTGACGCCGGACGGCGGGTCGCCCGCCTCCGGGCTCCCCGCCGTCCGTCCCGACACCGCCTGAGGCGGCCGCCCGGCTACTGCGTGCTCGTGAAGTTCGGCCCGTAGTACGAGGTCTGGCTGCCGGCCAGGCGCTGCCCGGCGTCCATCGCGCCCTGCGGCACCGACGGGAGCCCGCCGAAGACGAGCACGCTGTCGATCGACTCCTCGGTCTGGCGGATCTGCGCCTCGGTGCCGGCGGGCAGCGTCGACTTGCCGTTGGTCAGGAGGATCGGCTGGCCGTACAGGCCCATGAACGCCCCGGCGGAGGCCGCGTCGGGCCAGTTGCGGCCGTCGGCGAGGGCGAGGATCCACCACCCGGCGAAGAAGCGCTGCGCCACGTTGGCGGCGACCTCGTAGCGGTTGGCGCCGTCGACGACCTCGGTGCGCGGGTCCCGGACGACCGCGTCCTTGCCCGAGCCACCGATCGCGAAGATCTGCGCGCTCTGGCCGAGCGAGTCGAGGTAGGCCTTCGTCACGTCGGGCAGCTTCGCCCCGTTGGTCAGGAGGATCGGGGCGTCGTAGGCGGTCGCGGGCGGGCCGGCCACCAGCGCGTCGGCGAAGGCCCAGCCGGAGGAGACGAAGGCCGCCGTCGGCAGCGTCGGTCCGCCGGTGCCGCCGCGCAGCCGGTCCATCTCCTTGGCGACGTTGACCGCGACCTCGAAGCGGTTCGCGCCGCCGATCCGCTTGGTGGGGTAGCCAAGGGTGCGGATGGCGGTCTCGACCGAGGCCGGGACGGTGACGGTGCCGCCGAGGATGTAGACGGTCTTGCCCTTGGCCAGGCTGCCGACGAGGGCCTGGGCCGTCTCGGGGCGCAGCGCCCGCGAGTCGGTGAGCAGGAGCGGCCCCTGGTTCTCGGTCGCGAGCGGGCCGCCGGAGAGCGCGTCGGCCTCGGCGTAGGCGCCCGCGACGACCGCGGCCTCGCTCGTCGTCGGGTCGTAGTACGCGGCGGTGTTCGCCGAGACCTCGTACCGGTTCGCGCCGTCGATGCGCTGGGGGTCGGCCGCCGGGTTCCTCGGCTCGAAGGACAGCAGCGTCGGCTTCGTGGTCCGGGAGGCGAGCAGCACGTCCACGCCGTCGGTCGAGTACCGGCTGCTCGAGTCGGCCTTGTGCAGGCGCACCTCGAAGGCGGAGCACTCGCTGCCGACCGGGCCGCTCGGCCGGACGTACGCCAGCCAGCGGCGGTCCGGCGAGAAGACCGGGGCCGCGACCCCGCAGAGGGTCGGGCCGAGGTCGGCGACGGCGACGGGGGTGCCGTAGCCGGTGCCGTCCGACCCGGGGGTGTCCTGGTGGTCGACGTAGAGGCGGGCCCCCGCGCCGGCGGGGACGACGCCCTCGAAGGCGAGGTAGGTCGCGCCGTCGTCGACCCCCGGGACGATGCCCGTGCCCGGCTCCTGGCCGAGGCCGGGGCCCTCCGGCTGGTACGCGGTCAGGCCGAGCGCGTACGTGCCGACCCCGCCGTAGGTGCCGATGAACGGTGCGGCCGTCCCGGTGATGTCGGCCGTGGCCCCGGAGCCGGTGTGCACGAACAGCTCGCCGCCGTAGGGGCTGACCGCGGGCTGCGTGCCGTCGACCGGGCTCTCGAACGGCAGGCGGTAGTCGGGGTTGGTCGACTGGGCGAAGAGCCCCGCGTCGGTCGTCAGCGCGAACCCGTCGCCTGCGGGCCCCCAGGCGGCCGGGACGTCGGAGGCGGGGTGGTCGACGACCGTCCCGCTGCCGAGCGGCAGGGGCTCGACGTGGACGACGCCGCCGGCGCGGTAGGCCATCGTGTCGCCGGCCGGCCCCACGGCGACGTCGGTGCGGTCGGTCCGGGGCGAGATCGTCCCGACCTCGCCGGCGGCGTTCTTGAACGACACCCGGGCGGTGCCGACCCCGTCCGAGACCCAGAGGGCCGCGGGGGCCGGGGGAGCGGTGAGCGCGGCCGCGAGGCCGGCCTGCGCGCCCTCGCCCCGGGCCCGGCGCAGGGCCTGGGCGAAGGCGTGGTGGTCGGCGGACGCGGCGCTGACGGGGGCAGGGGCATCGCGCTCGACCGTCGGCTCGACGGCGGAGGCCGTCGTCGCCGAGGTGGCGACGAGAGCGGTCAGCGCCGCGACGGCGACGGCGGGGAAGAGGGTGCGGGGCATGGTGACGTCCTCACTGACGACAGAGGAAGGGTCCGCATCCGGCACCCCTGCGCTCGGACCCGTGTCCCGGGGTCAGGAGGCCCGGGACACGGGGACTGTAACCCCGGACGGGCGCGCGGGTCCGACGAACGGGGGGATTCCGGCCCGACGCCGGACGCGCCGCGGCCCCGGTCGGCGGGCCGGTGACCCGCCGAGGGGCGTGGGCTGACCGGCTCGCGCGGGGAGTCGACCTATCCTCGAGAGTGCCGTGGCGCCCCACGGTCCCCGCCCCCGAGCCGTGAGGCCCTCTGCTCCGCATGATCCGCTTCGAGAACGTCACGAAGGTCTACCCGCGCTCCACGCGGCCGGCCCTGGACAAGGTCGACGTCGACATCGACCGCGGCGAGTTCGTCTTCGTCGTCGGGCCCTCCGGCTCCGGCAAGTCGACGATGCTGCGCCTCGCGCTGCGCGAGGAGGCCGCCACCGAGGGCGTCGTGCTCGTCGCCGGCCACGACCTGCGCAAGCTGTCGACCCGCCAGGTGCCCCGGCTGCGCCGCGAGATGGGCGCGGTCTTCCAGGACTTCCGGCTGCTGCCGAACAAGACCGTCCACGAGAACGTCGCGTACGCCCTCCAGGTCATCGGCAAGCCGCGCCACGCCATCCGCCAGCTCGTGCCCGAGACCCTCGAGATGGTCGGGCTCGCCGGCAAGGAGAAGCGCTTCCCGCACCAGCTCTCCGGTGGTGAGCAGCAGCGCGTCGCCATCGCCCGCGCCGTCGTCAACCGCCCGCAGATCCTCCTGTGCGACGAGCCGACCGGCAACCTCGACCAGGCCATCAGCCTCGAGATCGTGCGCCTCCTCGACCGCATCAACCGCACCGGGACGACGATCATCATGGCCACGCACGACCACGACATCGTCAACGACCTGCGCCGCCGGGTCCTCCAGCTCGCCGACGGCCACGTCGTGCGCGACGAGCAGGACGCGAGCTACCACCCCACCGAGGAGATCCCCGTGGTGACGACGGACGGGGAGGCCTGAGATGCAGATGCGCTTCCTCGCCTCCGAGGTCGGGTCCGGCCTGCGCCGCAACATCTCGATGGCCGTCTCGGTCGTGCTCGTGACGATGGTCGCGATGTTCCTCCTCGGCCTCGGGCTGCTCGCCCAGCGCCAGGCGGACACGATGAAGGGCTACTGGTACGACCGCATCCAGGTGTCGATCTACCTGTGCAACGCCAACGCCCTGGCGCCCAACTGCGAGGGCAAGGCCGCGACCGACGCCCAGCGCACCGCCCTGCAGGACCAGCTCGAGGCGCTGCCCGAGGTCAAGCAGGTCTTCTACGAGTCCGAGCAGGACGCGTTCCAGCGCTTCAAGGAGCAGTTCCGCAACAGCCCGATCGCCGGCAACGTCCAGGTCGGTGACCTGCCACCGAGCCTGCGGGTGCAGCTCGACGACCCGACGAAGTTCAAGAACGTCACGACGCAGTTCGAGGACGCGCCGGGGGTGGCGACCGTCCAGGACCAGGAGAAGGTCCTCTCGAAGTTCTTCACGATCATCAACTGGATCACCGTCTTCGCGGTCTTCCTCGCGGCGCTCATGGCGGCCTGCGCGGCCCTCCTCATGGCGACGACGATCCGGCAGGCGGCGTTCATCCGGCGCCGCGAGATCGGCATCATGCGGCTGGTCGGCGCCTCGAACTGGACCATCCGGGCCCCGTTCATCTCCGAGATGGTCATCGTCTCGGCGGTCGGGGTGCTGCTCGCCGTCGGGCTGCTCATCGGGCTGACCCAGTACGTCTTCACCGAGGGCGCGAGCCAGATCGCGCTGTCGCAGGCGTTCATCGGCACCTCCGACGTGTGGCTGCTCGCCCCGTGGATGCTCGGCGGCGTCGTCCTCATCGCCGTCGGGACGAGTGTCGTCACGCTGCGCCGCTACCTGCGGGTCTGACCCGTCCTGACCTGCGCGGACGCCGCCCGGCGGCGTCCGCGCGCTGAGAGAGTCCTGATGCCGGGCCGTCCTCCGGTCGGCCGACGGTGTGCCTGTCGGCTGTGCACGGAGGTGTGGTTCGTGTTACCAATGGTGATCATGGGACGACCTGACCGCCTGCGCGGCCCCGCCTCGCGACGGCTCCTCGGGCTCGCCGCGGCGATGACCTGCTCCACCGCGCTCGTGCTCGCGGTCGCCCCCGCGGCCCCGGCCGCCCCGGACCCGGGCACCCAGAAGCGACAGGTCGACGCCAAGGTCGACGACCTCGAGAACCAGGTCGAGGACTCGACCGACTCCCTGCGCGCGGCCTACAAGAAGCTGCACGCCACCGAGGACAAGCTGCCGGCCGCCCGCGGCGCCCTCGACAAGGCCCGCTCGGCCGCCGACGCCGCCGACGCCGCCGAGGCCAAGGCGACCCAGGACCTCGAGGTCGCGAAGGCCAACGAGGCCAAGGCCGCCGCCGACCTCCAGGCCTCGACCAAGGCCGTGGCCGCCGGGCGCAAGCGCCTGGCGCAGTTCGCCTCGCAGGTCTACCAGCAGCAGGGCTTCGGCCAGCTCGACGTCGCCCTCTCCAGCACCCAGCCGCAGCAGTTCGCCGACCGGCTCGCGATGGTCGACACCGTCCTCGACGTGCAGAACGCGACGATGCAGCGCCTGACGACCGAGCAGGCCGGCCTCACCGCGCTCGAGGACCACGTGAGCGCCCTGCGGGTCGACTCGGTACGCAAGCAGAAGGCGGCGGCCGCCGCGCTGAAGCGGGCCGAGGCCGCCCGGGCCACGGCGCAGCAGGCCCAGCTCGACCTCGAGTCGCTCGTCACCGCCCAGCGGGGCCAGGCGACGGACTTCCGCGAGGCGCTCGCGCAGGACAAGAAGCAGCTCGACGAGATGAAGGCCGAGCAGGACCGCCTGAGCGCCGTGCTCGCCCGCCGGGCCGCCGAGGCGCGCGCCCGCGCCGCGGCCGAGGCCAAGAAGCGCGCCGAGCAGAACAAGGGCGGCAGCGGGTCCTCGGGAGGGTCCTCCTCCGGGGGCTCCTCCTCCGGCGGGACCTCCGGCGGCGGGGGCGGCGGCGGGTCCTCGACCGGGTCGGGTGTCCTCTCCCGTCCCGTGCGCACCGGCTGGGTCAGCTCCGAGTTCGGCCAGCGCTTCCACCCGATCTACCACTACTGGAAGCTGCACTCGGGCCGCGACTACGCGGTGGGCTGCGGCACGCCGGTCTACGCGGCGGCCTCCGGCACGATCGTCTCGGCCGGCTGGGGCGGCGGCTACGGCAACCGCATCGTCATCGACCACGGCCTCGAGCGCGGGGTCGGGCTCGCCTCGACGTACAACCACCTCACCTCGTTCGTCGTGAACGGCGGCTCGGTCAGCCGCGGCCAGCTCATCGCCTACAGCGGGACCACCGGCACCTCGACCGGCTGCCACCTGCACTTCGAGACGCTGCAGGACGGCGCGTTCGTCGACCCCCGCAAGTGGCTCAACACCCTCGGCTGAGCACGCGACGGCGGGCCGCGGCGGGAATCGCCGTGAGCCGACCCGGCCCGGGCGGGTAGCCTCCTGACCGTGGCGAAGGACAAGGGGCGGACCCCCGGCACGAAGCTCGTGGCGAGCAACCGCAAGGCGCGCCACGACTACCTCGTCGAGGACACCTACGAGGCCGGGATGGTCCTCATGGGCACCGAGGTCAAGGCCCTGCGGATGGGCCGGGCCTCGCTCATCGACGGCTGGGCCGGGTTCGACCGCGACGAGGACCTCTGGCTCGAGGGCGTCCACATCCCCGAGTACGTCAACGGCACGTGGACCAACCACACGCCGCGCCGCCGCCGCAAGCTCCTGCTGCACCGCCGCGAGCTCGACAAGATCGCGCAGGCGACGCGCGAGTCCGGGTACTCGGTCGTGCCGCTCAGCCTCTACTTCAAGGACGGCCGCGCCAAGGTCGAGATCGCCGTCGTCAAGGGCAAGAAGGCCTACGACAAGCGCCAGGCGCTGCGCGAGCGGCAGGACCGCCGCGAGGCCGACCGGGCCATCTCCGCCCGGCGGCGCGGCGAGGACTGAGGATGCCCCGCCGGGGCGGCGCCCGCGTCGCCGTCCTCGTCCTGCTCGCCTGCCTCGCCGCCCTGACCGGTGCGGCGCCCGCGTCGGCCACGGCCGAGCGCAGCGCCGGGGCGGGCGTCGGCGCCTGGGGCGGCTCCGTGCCCTCCGCGCTCACGGCCGAGGAACAGGCCGACTCGCTGCACACGAGCATCGAGGCCCAGGAGGACGGCAGCGTCGTCGTCACCGAGGACATCACCTGGCGCTTCCCCGAGGGCGAGGACCGGCACGGCATCTACCGCCTGGTCCGGGTCCGGGCGGGCTACCAGGACAGCGAGACGCAGTACCGCTACTACGAGCTGTCCGGCATCGAGGTCACCTCGCCGACCGGCGCCCCGACCGACATCACCGTCGAGGACTACGGCGCGGACCGGCGGATCCGGATCGGCAGCCCGTCCGAGACCGTCAGCGGCACCGCGCGCTACGTCGTGCGCTACCGCCTGGCGCACCTCGTCAACGACATCGGCGACGGGACGGCCGAGGTCTACTTCGACGTCGTGAGCACGGCGAGCTCCTTCCCGCAGCACGACGTGCGGGCCACGGTGAGCGGTCCGGCCGAGGTGACCCGCGCCGCCTGCTTCCACGGGCCCTACGGCTCGACCGACCCCTGCGAGGCGACCCCAGGGGCGAGCGCCGAGTACACCGTGCCCGACCTCGCGGCGGAGGAGGGCGCCTCGGTCGTGGCCTCCTTCCCCCGCGACGCCTTCGGCGACCTCGCGCCCGACCTGCGCGAGGGCGACGTCACGAGCAGCGGGGGCAGCTCCGTGACGCCGGCGACGGCGCGCGCCCTCGGGCTCCTCGCGACCGGGGGCGGCCTCCTCGTCCCCGTCGCCGCCGGCACCCTCATGGGCCTGCTCGTCTGGCGGCGCGGGCGCGACGAGCGCTACGCCGGCCTGACGCCCGGGCTCGCGCCCGGAGCCGGCGAGAGCGCGCCGGTCGTCGTCGGCGGACCCGCCCCGACGGTCGCCGTGCGCTTCACCCCGCCGGACGGCGTCCAGCCGGGCCTCGTCGGCACCGTGCTCGACGAGGAGGCCGGCCTCGTCGACGTGACGGCGACGATCATCGACCTCGCGGTGCGCGGCCACCTGCGGATCAGCCGCGCGGAGGCCGGCGGCTTCCGCAAGGACGACTGGCTCCTCACCCGCACGACGCCGCCTGCGGGCAGCGCGCCCCTCTCCTCCTACGAGCAGCTCCTCCACGAGTCGCTCTTCGCCGCGGGTGACCAGGTCTCGCTGTCCTCGCTCAAGAACCGCTTCAAGCCGACCCTCGACGCCGTCCAGCGGCTCATGTACGAGGAGGTCGTCGAGCGCGGCTGGTTCCGCCGCAGCCCGCAGGCCCAGCGCTCGGGCTGGATGGCCCTCGGCAGCGTCCTCGTGGGCCTCGGCGTGCTCGGCGGCTTCTTCCTCGCCGGCCCCGCCTCGGGGGTCTTCGCCGACTCCGGGCTGCCGGTCGACCCGGTGTGGGTGCTCGCCGGCGGGCTCGTCGTCGGGGGCCTCGTGACGCGCGCCCTGGGCCGCCGGATGGCCGCCCGCACCGCGGAGGGCTCGGCGGTCCTCGCCCAGAGCAAGGGCTTCGAGCGCTACCTCGCGACGGCCGAGGCCGGGCAGATCCGGTGGGAGGAGGCGCAGGACCTCTTCAGCCGCTTCCTGCCCTACGCCATCGTCTTCGGCCTCGCCGACCGCTGGGCCGGCGTGTTCGAGGAGGTCGCGGCCGCGGCGACCGCCGCCGGGCACAGCGTCGTGAGCCCGTTCTGGTACGTCGGCTCGTGGGGCGACGGCGGGTTCCGCGACGTCGCCTCGAGCATGGACTCGTTCTCGACGGTGGCGGCCGGCACCTTCGTCTCGACCCCGGGCTCGTCCGGCTCGTCGGGGTTCAGCGGCGGGGGAGGCTTCTCCGGCGGTGGAGGCGGCGGCTCCTCCGGCGGCAGCTGGTAGGCCCGGCGAGGGCCGGGCCCCGTGGACGACGGACGGGCCGCTCCCCGGTGGGGGAGCGGCCCGTCGTGGTTCCCCGACGCGGCGGGTCGGGAGTCCGGTGTCAGTGCTTGAAGGCGTCCTTGACGTTCTCGCCGGCCTGCTTGACGTCCGACTTCGTCTGGTCCGCGCGGCCCTCGGCCTCGAGGCGCTCGTTGTCGGTCGCCTTGCCGGTGGCCTCCTTGGCCTTGCCGACGACGTCGTCCTTGATGTTCTCGATCTTGTCTCCGAGACCCATGGGGTGCTCCCTTCGCTGGGGGTGCAGCACGCCCCGCCAGGAACGCACCGCGCTGATGGATCCCACGCTATGCACCCGGCCCGGCCGACGGGGGTTTCGGTGCACCCAACTTTCGACGAACATTCGACGTCGCAGGTCCGCGGGTCGTCCGGCCCCGGCCCGCGCACCCCGCGGGGGGCGCTGCGGGAGGGTCCGCGGCCACGCGCGCTCAGCCGGCGGAGACGACGAGGACGAGGTCGCCGCCCTCGACCTGCTGGTGCCCCGAGATCGCCAGGCGCTCGACGGTGCCGCCGGTCGGCGAGGTGATGCTCGCCTCCATCTTCATCGCCTCGATCGTCGCGACGACGCCGCCGGCCTCGACCGTGTCGCCCTCCGCGACGACCGGCGTCACGACACCGGCGAACGGGGCCGCGACGTGACCGGGCGTGCCCGGGTCGGCCTTCTCGGCGGCCTTGGTCGCCACCTCGACCGAGCGGTCACGGACCTGGACCGGCCGGAACTGGCCGTTGAGCGTGCACATGACGGTGCGCATCCCCTGCCGGTCGGGGTCGCCGACCGAGCTGATGCCGAGCAGCAGCCGCTTGCCGGCCTCGATCTCGGCCTCGTACTCCCGCCCGTGCTCCAGGCCGTGGAGGAACTCGATGGTGCCGAGCACCGAGAGGTCGCCGTAGAGCTCGCGGGTCTCCTCGAACTCCTTCGTCGGCCCCGGGAAGAGCAGCTGGTTGAGGGTGCGGCGGGTGTCGGTGACGAGCGACTCCTCCTGCTCCGGCGTCAGCTCGGTGACCCGGGGCTTGGGCGTGCGGCCCTGCAGCGCCTTGGTGCGGAACGGCTCGGGCCATCCGCCGGGCGGGTCGCCGAGCTCGCCGCCGAGGAAGCCGATGACGGAGTCGGGGATGTCGTACCTCGTCGGGTTCTCCTCGAAGTCCGCCGGGTCGGCTCCGGCCCCGACGAGCGCGAGCGCGAGGTCGCCGACGACCTTGCTGCTCGGGGTGACCTTGACGAGGTGCCCGAGGATCCGGTCGGCGGCGGCGTACATGTCCTCGACGTCCTCGAAGCGGTCGCCGAGGCCGAGCGCGATGGCCTGCTGGCGCAGGTTCGAGAGCTGCCCGCCGGGGATCTCGTGGAAGTAGACGCGGCCGGTGGGGGAGGCGAGCCCGGACTCGAACGGCGCGTAGAGGCGGCGCACGGCCTCCCAGTAGGGCTCGAGCGCGAAGACGGCGTCGATGTCGAGGCCGGTCTCGCGTTCGGTGCCGTCGGTGGCGGCGACGAGGGCCGACAGGCTCGGCTGGCTCGTCGTGCCCGACATCGTGGCCGTCGCGGCGTCGACCGCGTCGACCCCGGCGTCGATGGCCGCGAGCAGCGTGCCGACCTGGCCCCCGGCGGTGTCGTGGGTGTGCAGGTGCACCGGCAGGTCGAAGTTCTCGCGCAGCGCCGTGACGAGCCGGCGGGCGGCCGGCGCCCGCAGCAGCCCGGCCATGTCCTTGATGGCGAGGACGTGCGCGCCGGTGCCGACGATCTCCTCGGCGAGGCGCAGGTAGTAGTCGAGCGTGTAGAGCCGCTCGCCGGGGTCCATGAGGTTGCCGGTGTAGCAGAGGGCGACCTCGGCGACGGCGGTCCCGGTGTCGAGGACGGCCTCGACGGCGGGGCGCATCTGCGAGACGTCGTTGAGCGAGTCGAAGATCCGGAAGACGTCCAGGCCCGTGCGGGCCGCCTCGTGGACGAAGGCATCGGTGACCTTCGTCGGGTACGGCGTGTAGCCGACGGTGTTGCGCCCGCGCAGGAGCATCTGGAGCGGGATGTTCGGCATCGCCTCGCGCAGCAGGGCCAGGCGCTCCCACGGGTCCTCGTGGAGGAAGCGCAGCGCGACGTCGTACGTGGCGCCGCCCCAGGCCTCCATCGACAGCAGCTGCGGGGTCGTGCGCGCCACGTGGCCGGCGACGTGCAGCAGGTCCCGGGTGCGCATCCGCGTGGCCAGGAGCGACTGGTGGGCGTCGCGGAAGGTGGTGTCGGTGACGGGGACGTCGGTGCGCTCGCGCAGCTGCCGGGCGAACTCGGCCGGCCCGACGCGGAGGAGGAGGTCGCGGGTGCCGGGGGGCAGGGGCGCGTCGGTGTCGAGCACGGGCAGCTTGGTGCGCGGCTTGAGGTGCGTCGTCGCGGGGCCGTGGGGCTGGTTGACGCTCACGTCGGCGAGGTACTGCAGCAGCTTGGTGCCGCGGTCGCCGCCCATCCGCGCCTCGAGCAGCTCGGGCCGCTCGTCGATGAAGCCGGTCGTCGCCTCCCCGCGCTGGAAGACGGGGTCGGCGATGACCGCCTCGAGGAACGGGATGTTCGTCGAGACGCCGCGGATCCGGAACTCCGCCAACGCCCGTCGCGCGCGCCGCACGGCCACGCCGAAGTCGCTGCCCCGGCAGGTGAGCTTGACGAGCATGGAGTCGAAGTGGGGGCTGACCTGCGCGCCGACGAAGACCGTGCCGCCGTCCAGGCGCACGCCGCCGCCACCCGCCGAGCGGTAGACGGTGATCTGGCCGGCGTCCGGCCGGAAGCCGTTGGCCGGGTCCTCGGTCGTGATCCGGCACTGGAGCGCGGCCCCGCGGGTGCGGATGTCCTCCTGGCGCAGCCCGAGGTCCTCGAGGGTCTCGCCGGCCGCGATCCGCATCTGCGAGACGACGAGGTCGATGTCGGTGACCTCCTCGGTCACGGTGTGCTCGACCTGGATCCGCGGGTTCATCTCGATGAAGACGTAGCGGCCGTCCTCGCCGAGGAGGAACTCGACGGTGCCGGCGTTGCGGTAGCCGATGGTCTCGGCGAAGCGCACGGCGTCGGCGCACATGCTCGCCCGCACCTCGGGGTCGAGGTTCGGGGCCGGGGCGATCTCGACGACCTTCTGGTGGCGGCGCTGCACCGAGCAGTCGCGCTCGAAGAGGTGCAGCACGGTGCCGGTCGCGTCCGCGAGGACCTGGACCTCGATGTGCCGCGGCCGGACGACCGCCTCCTCGAGGTAGAGGGTCGGGTCGCCGAACGCGGCGTCGGCCTCGCGCTGGGCGGCCTCGAGCGAGTCGCGCAGCTGCGAGCGCTCGTCGACGCGGCGCATCCCGCGCCCGCCGCCGCCGGAGACGGCCTTGACGAAGACGGGGAAGCCGATCTCCTCCGCGGCGGCCGCGAGGGCGTCGAGGTCGGTCGTCGGGTCCGCGCCGCGCAGGGTCGGCAGGCCCGCCTCGCGGGCCGCGGCGATGGCCCGTGCCTTGTTGCCGGCGAGGTGGAGCGCGGAGGCCGGCGGGCCGATGAAGGTGATGCCGGCCGCCTCGCACGCCTCGGCGAGGTCGGGGTTCTCCGACAGGAAGCCGTAGCCCGGGTAGACGGCGTCGGCGCCGCAGTCGACGGCGACCCGCACGATGTTCGCGTGGTCGAGGTAGGCGCGGACGGGGTGGCCCACCTCGCCGATCTCGTAGGACTCGTCCGCCTTGAGCCGGTGCTCGGAGGTGCGGTCCTCGTGCGGGAAGACGGCGACGGTCTTGGCCCCCAGCTCGGTGGCGGCGCGGAACGCCCGGACGGCGATCTCCCCGCGGTTGGCGACGAGGATCTTCTGGAACACGGCGGACCTCCGGACGGGGGCGGGCGACGCTCCCCACCCTAGTGACGAGCGCCACACCGGGGCCGTGACGTCCGCGATGGCGGGCCCTGCACGTCGACACGGTCCGCGCATCGACCGTTCGGTTGTCCCGGATGCGTTCTGGTTGCGCTTAGCCTGTGTGACGTGCAGGGGTACCGCAGGGGTGCACCCGCCTCGGCGCGCGTCGGCGTGCTGCAGGTGGTCGCTGCCGCCTGCGTGGGTGTCGCCGCCGTCGTCGGGATGGTCGCGCTGCAGCCGGGGGGCCTCGCCGCCATCGACGGCACCCCCGCGCCGACCACGTCGGAGCAGCCGCGCTCGCCGCAGCCCTCGGCCACGCCCACCCCGACGCCCGAGGTCCCGTCGACCCCCACGCCGTCGTCCACGTCCGGCCCCGCGCTGCCGGCCACCCCGGCCCCGCTGCCGTCCCCGGCGGTCAGCACCCCCTCGACGCCGTCGCCCACCGCGACCTCGACGGCCCTGCCGCCCCCGCCGTTCGTCAACCGCACGAACCCGTGGACGCGCCCGGCCCCCGTGCGCACGCCCGTGCCGTCGGGCAGCCCCACGCCGAGCCCGTCGCCCACGCCCTCGACGGACCCCGTCACCCCGGAGCCGTCGCCCACGGAGTCCGTCGACCCGTCCTCGGGCGCGCCGACCTCCGACACCACCACCTCGAGCCCCGCGCCCGCCGAGGCGCCGGTCCCCGCGACCTGACCCCGGGGCCGCGGGTCCCCGGTGGGGCGCGCCCGGAATCGGGTTGGGGGCTGTCGGTGTTGCACGGCATACTGGCGGTGCGGTGACCCCGGTCGCCGGTGACAACTCAACAGCGTGGGAGTGCTCCCTTCAGGGGGGTGATCGGTTTCGACATTGGTCGGATGTCCAGTGGGAAGCGGGTCGAGGATGCACGGTCATCTCGTCAAACGCTCCGTGCAAACCAATAGGTGCCGATTCCAAGCGCACCGACTTCGCCCTCGCCGCCTGAGCGAGCTCGAAGTCCGTTGGCCTAAGCATGATCTCGGCTTAGTCACCAGCGTCATCTAGAGGTCTTGCTGCGTCGTCATGTCGAGGGACGGCGCGGGACTGCTACTCGGCTGGGCCTGTCGGGGAACGTGTGCGCGCGAGCCCCGGGGCCGAGAAAATCCACAGCGCACTGCACCCGGAGAAGCCCTGGTCTCCCGTCAGTGGACGCGGGTTCGATTCCCGCCACCTCCACCACGGCGCACTCCCACGCCTGCCCCGCAGACGACCCGGGCCCTCCTCGCGAGGGCCCGGGTCGTCGACGTCCGGGGCCGCTCAGCCGACGTCGAGCCGGTAGCGGTCGCCGTCGCGGGCGAACCCGAGCCGGTCGTAGTACGGCGCGACCATCCCGGGGGCGGTGAGGACGCGGCGCACGCCGAGCTCGTGGAGGAGCCCCGAGCGCCGGAAGACGAACTCGCCGGGGGAGAAGTCCCGGAAGCGCGGGGTCACGTAGTCGAGCTCGACCTGCGCGGTCCCGTCCCCGACGTCGCGCACGACGATGACGCCGGCCGTCTCGTCCCCGTGCTGGACCAGCCACGTCGAGCGGGCGGGGTCGGCGCCCGGGACGAACCCGGGGAAGAAGCGGGCGACGTCGGCCTGCCACAGCCCCAGGACGTGGAGGAGGTAGCCGTCGTCCTCGCGCACCGGGACCACCGCGAACGCCTGCTCGTCGCCGCGCTCGCGCAGCATCCGGGCGATGAACCAGAGGTTGACGGCGGCGAGGACGACGTTCATCGCGACCATCGGCCAGACGCCGAGCACCGCGTTGAAGACGACGAGGATGACGCACGCGACCGTGTTGAGCAGCCGCAGCCGCAGGATGCGGGCCTGGAGCAGCGAGAAGACGAGCAGCGCCGACCCGAACCAGCCGAGGGCGTCGACCCAGGTCACGGCTCGCCCAGCGCGAAGCGGACCCGCACCTCCACGGAGACCGCCGACTCGCCGCCCACGAGCGGGACCGAGGCGTCGGCGGAGGCGAAGCGGGCCTTGGGCATCGGCGCGACGCCGCCCGCCGGGACCTCGCGCACGCGCACGACCGGGCCGAGCGGCCGGCCGGCCAGGTAGGCCCACTGCTGCGCCCGGGCCCGCGCGTCGGCGAAGGCCGCGTCGCGCGCGCGGACGAGCAGGGGAGCGGGGTCGGCCACCTCGAGCGAGACCCCGTCGACCCCGAGCGCGTCGCCGGCGGCCCCGGCGAGGGCCGCGATGACGGCGCCGGCGCGGTCCCGGTCGTGCACCTGCAGGCGCAGCGACTGGTGCGCGGTGTAGCCGACGACCCCCTGGCCCTCGCGGTCCCACCGGGGTGAGACGCCCATCCCGGTCGTGCGCCGGTCCGCCTCGCGCACCCCGTGGTCGTCGGACGCGGCGAGCGCGGCCGTGAGCCGGTCGGCGAGCCCACCGAGGGCCGAGGCGACGTCCGGCCCGTCGACGTGCACGCGCACGTCGAGGACGACGACGTCGGGCGGTGCACCGGCGCTGCCGGTGCCGGTCACGTCCACGTGGTCCGACATGCGGGTCACGCTAGCGCCGCCCGGGCGCCCGCACCACGGACCCCGATTCGGGATACCTGCCGGTACGCGGTTGAATCGACCGCATGCCCGCCGCGCCCTCCATCGCCAACAGCGTCACCGTCCGCCTCGTCCTCCCCGCGCGGCCCACCGCGGTCAGCGAGATGACGAGCCTCATCGAGAAGGCGGGCGGGGTCGTCACCGGCCTCGACGTCACCGGGTCGGGGCACGCGCGGATGCGGGTCGACCTGACGATGCTCACCCGCGACGTCGACCACGCCGACGAGATCGTCGCGGTCATGCGCACGGTCGAGGGCGTCGAGATCGGCAAGGTCTCGGACCGCACGTTCCTCATGCACCTCGGCGGCAAGCTGACGGTCGAGTCCAAGGTGCCGATCCGCACCCGTGACGACCTCTCGCTCATCTACACCCCCGGTGTCGCCCGCGTCTGCATGGCCATCGCCGAGAACCCCGCCGACGCGCGCCGGCTGACGATCAAGCGCAACACCGTCGCGGTCGTCACCGACGGCACCGCGGTGCTCGGGCTCGGCGACATCGGCCCGCTCGCGGCGCTGCCCGTCATGGAGGGCAAGGCGGCCCTCTTCAAGCGCTTCGCCGACATCGACGCCTTCCCGATCTGCCTCGACACCACCGACGTCGACGAGATCATCCGCACGGTCAAGGCCATCGCCCCCGGGTTCGCCGGCATCAACCTCGAGGACATCTCGGCGCCGCGCTGCTTCGAGGTCGAGGCCCGGCTGCGCGAGGAGCTCGACATCCCGGTCTTCCACGACGACCAGCACGGCACGGCCATCGTCGCGCTCGCGGCGCTGCGCAACGCCCTGCGCGTCGTCGGCAAGCGCCTCGAGGACGTCCGCCTCGTCATGAGCGGCGCGGGCGCGGCCGGTACCGCCATCCTCAAGCTGATGCTCCACGCCGGGGCCCGCCACGTGGTGGTGGCCGACGTCGACGGGATCGTGCACCGCGACCGCGCCGACGTGCTCTCCGGTCAGCACCCGAACCACGCCTGGATCGCCGAGCACACCAACCCCGAGAACATCAGCGGGTCGCTCGCCGACGCGGTGCGCGACGCCGACGTCTTCCTCGGCGTCTCGGCCCCGAACATCCTCTCGGAGGAGGCGGTGGCCTCGATGGCGCCCGGCTCGGTCGTCTTCGCGATGGCCAACCCGGTGCCCGAGATCGACCCCGAGATCGCCGCCCGCCACGCTGCGGTCGTCGCGACCGGGCGCTCGGACTTCGCGAACCAGATCAACAACGTCCTCGTCTTCCCGGGCGTCTTCCGCGGCCTCATCGACGCCGCGAGCCGCCACGTGACGATGGACGTGCTGCTCGCCGCGGCCGACGCCCTCGCGGGGGTCGTCACCGAGGAGGAGCTCAACGCGACCTACATCATCCCGAGCGTGTTCCACCCCGACGTCACGAGCACCGTCGCCAACGCCGTGCGCCGGGCGGTCGAGGTCGTCGAGGGCGTCCACGACGACGACGACGCGTGACCCCGGCGCCCTCGCGCCCCGGCCGGGTGGCCGGGGCGCTCGCGCTGGCCGCGACCCTCGTCCAGCTCGTCGTGCTCTACGTGCCGCGTGCGCCGGGGGTGGACCCGTTCCCGCACGCGGACAAGGTGGTCCACCTCACGGTCTTCCTCGTGCCCGTGGCCCTCGCCGTGCTCGCGGGGGTGCGGGCCCGGTGGGCCGCAGGGGTGTTCGCGACGCACGCCGTCCTCAGCGAGGTCGTGCAGGCCACGCTCCTGCCGGCCCGCAGCGGTGACCCCCTCGACGCGCTCGCCGACCTGACCGGCGTGGCGCTCGGGGTGCTCCTCGCCGTGGCCCTCGGGCGCCGCCGCGTGGCCGGGGCGACCCCCGCGCGCTGGTAGACTGGACCCTTCACCGAGGTGGTCCGGCGCCTGGCCGCGCCGACGCCCGCAGAGTGCGGGCCCGCTCCACTCCCACCCGGTACGCCGGTGACATCGACAGGTCGAACCGGCCACCCAGGGCCACAGACGGCCCCGAGGCTCGTTGTCCGTGCTGGTTCGCCACCGGTTGACGACGTGTCTGTCAACCGAACCGACGAACCACGAAGGTGACTCACGCATGCCCAAGAAGGTGACCGGGCCCAAGGCCCGATGGACCGCTGCCCAGAAGGCCGAGGCCCAGAAGGGCCCCAAGAAGCCGCACCGTGGCCAGCCCGCCCGCAGCACCGACACCGCCGACCGCCCCAAGCGTCCCCGCGCCGAGCGCTCGCCGCGCTGGGACCGCGAGGACCCGCGCCGCGGTGACCGCCCGGCCCGCAGCGACCGCCGCGAGGGCCTCCAGCGCGAGGACCGCCCCCGGCGCTTCGAGCGCGACGAGCGCCCGGCGCGCTTCCAGCGCGACGACCGCCCCCGCCGCGACGACCGCGGCCCGCGCGACGAGCGCCCTGCGCGCTTCCAGCGCGAGGACCGCCCGGCGCGGTTCGAGCGTGACGACCGCCCGCGGCGTGACGACCGCGGCCCGCGCGACGAGCGCCCGGCGCGCTTCCAGCGGGACGAGCGTCCCGCCCGCTTCCAGCGCGAGGACCGCCCGGCGCGCTTCGAGCGTGACGACCGTCCGCGTCGTGACGACCGTGGCCAGCGCGACGAGCGCCCGCAGCGCTTCGAGCGCGACGACCGCCCGCGCCGCGACGACCGCTTCCAGCGCGACGAACGCCCGCAGCGCGACGACCGCCCCCGACGCTGGGTCTCCGGTGACGGCGAGGAGCGCCGCGTGCACCGCCCCCACGACGAGCGCCCCCGCCGCGAGCGGGGCGACCGCCCCTTCCGCGAGCGCTCGCCGCGCGTCGCCGACCCCGTGCGCCGTGACCGCCACGAGGGCCGCCACGTCGAGCAGCCCCGCTCGTTCGAGGACGCCGAGGCCGAGCGCGCCGAGGCCGACACCTGGACCGCGTACCGCTCGGTCGCGGCCGGTGGCCCGCGCGAGGTGACCGAGGACAACGGCTTCGCCGCCCTCGGCCTGCCGGAGCGCCTCGTCGAGCGCCTCGCTCGCGACGGCATCGCCGAGCCCTTCCCGATCCAGGCCGCGACGATCCCCGACGCGCTCGCCGGCCGGGACGTCCTCGGCCGCGGTCGCACCGGCTCGGGCAAGACCCTCGCCTTCGGCCTGCCGACCATCGCGCGCCTCTCCGACGGCGTGCGCCCCGAGCCGCGCCGCCCCCGGGCGCTCGTGCTCGTGCCGACGCGTGAGCTCGCCATGCAGGTGAGCGACGCGCTCGAGCCGTTCATCCACGTCACCGGGCTCAAGCACCGCCTCGTCGCCGGCGGCCTCTCGTACGAGGGCCAGATCTCAGCGCTCAACCGCGGCGTGCACCTGCTCGTCGCGACGCCGGGCCGCCTCGTCGACCTCATGGAGCGCGGCGCCGTCGAGCTCGGCGCCATCGAGGTCGCCATCCTCGACGAGGCCGACCACATGGCCGACATGGGCTTCGTCCCCGAGGTCACCGCGATCCTCGACGCCGTCCCCGAGGGCGGGCAGCGCCTGCTCTTCTCGGCGACCCTCGACCGCGGGGTCGACTCCCTCGTGGAGAAGTACCTCGTCGACCCGGTGACGCACTCGACCGACGACGCGCAGGCCGCGGTGACGACGATGAGCCACCACGTGCTCCTCATCGACCCGCAGGACAAGAAGGCGCTGACCGCCGAGCTGTGCTCCCGCCCGGGCCGAACGGTCGTCTTCGCCCGCACCCAGCTCGGGGCCGAGCGCATCGCCCGTGAGCTGCGCGAGCGCGGCGTCCTCGCCGCGGCGCTGCACGGTGGTCTCTCGCAGGGCGTGCGCAACCGCGTCCTCGGGGCCTTCCGCGACGGCCGCGTGCCCGTCCTCGTCGCCACCGACGTCGCCGCCCGCGGCATCCACGTCGACGACATCGGGATGGTCGTCCAGGTCGACCCGCCGACCGACCACAAGGACTACCTGCACCGCGCCGGCCGCACCGCCCGTGCGGGCGAGGAGGGCGCCGTCGTCATGCTCGCCCTCCCGCACCAGCGCAAGATGGTCACCCGCATCATCGAGGGGGCCGGCGCCGAGGCGCAGGTCGCCAAGGTGGCCCCGGGCGACGCGACCGTCACCGCGCTCGGCGGCGTCGCGCCGACCGGCGTGCCGGTGCCCGACGAGGTCTGGCGCCCGCTGCTCGAGGCCAAGCCCCAGGGCCGCGGCCGTGGTGGCCCGCACCGTGGCGGTCCGCACCGCGGTGGCCCTCGCGGCGGCCGCCCGCAGGGTGGTGCCCGCAGCGGCGGACGTCCGTCGGGCCGCGGGGGCAGAATGGGCGCGTGAGCGCCACCACCACCGGGCGCCTCCTCGTCGCCACCCCGCAGATCGAGGAGGGCGTCTTCCACCGCAGCGTCGTCCTCGTGCTGCACCACGGCGACGACGGGGCGCAGGGCCTCGTGCTCAACCGCCCCGTCGACGCCGGCATCGACTCCGTCCTGCCCGGCTGGGAGGAGCACGCGAGCCGGCCGGCCACCCTCTTCCAGGGCGGCCCGGTGCAGCTGGACTCCGCGCTCGGGCTGGTCGCCGTCCCCGGCGACTCGCCCGAGCCCACGGGCGTGCGCCGGCTCTTCGGGGCCGTCGCGCTGGTCGACCTCGACACCCCGCCGCCGCTCGTCGTCCCCGAGCTGTCGGGGCTGCGCATCTTCGCGGGCTACGCCGGGTGGTCGCCCGGGCAGCTCGAGGAGGAGGTCGCGACGGGCTCCTGGTTCGTCGTCGACACCGAGAGCGCCGACGCCTTCACCGACCAGCCGGCCGACCTGTGGCAGCGGGTGCTGCGCCGCCAGCCCGAGCCGCTGCGCTGGATGGCGCTCTACCCGCCGGACCCCTCGCTCAACTGACGTCCGGGCCGGGCGGGACCCGCAGGTCCAGCGCGTACCCTCGTGCCCATGAGCGAGACGATGCCTCCGCCCAGCGACCCGAACGCGCCCCAGCCGCAGCCCGGCGGTCCGCAGACGCAGACGGCCGTCCTCGAGCGCACCGAGACCGTCCCGGAGGTCGCCGAGCCCGGCGACCACGAGCGCTTCGCGCACTACGTGCGCAAGGAGAAGATCCTCGAGAGCGCGCTGTCGGGGGAGCCGGTGACCGCCCTCTGCGGCAAGGTCTGGATCCCCGGGCGCAACCCCGACCGCTTCCCGGTCTGCCCGACCTGCAAGGAGATCTTCGACGGCCTCCGGCCGCCGGAGGACGGCGACTGAGAGCGACCTGAGGGCCGGGTCGCGGAGTTGACGGAGTCCTGACGTGCGCCTGACCCGCAGCAGTCATCCGGCGCGTATCGCGGGAGGGTGAGGTCTTACCCAACCCTGACCCCGGGCTGACCCCCGCGACCCGAACGCGCGCCTAGCGTCCTGCGGGTGCCCCGGTCGACCCGGCCGGGCGTGACCTTCCGGAAGGACGCCCATGCGTACTCGTCCCCTCACGGCCCTCGCCGCCCTCACCCTCGGCGTCGCCGGCTCGCTCGTGCCCCTCTCGTCCGCCCAGGCCCGTCCGATGACCGCGGACACCGCCCAGTCGGCCCAGTGCGCCGTGCACAGCGACGTCGTGGGCGGCCGTCACGCCGCCGGCCCGAACCGGGCCGACCCGCACGAGCTGACCCCGGCGCAGACCAAGGCGAACGACGCCGCGCTCGCCAAGGCGCTCGCGGCCAAGGGCTACGACACCCGCACCGACGGCAAGGCCGTCACCGACTCGGCGCAGCGCTCCGCCACCGCCTCCAACAAGAAGCCCTCCGCGGCCTTCGCCGGTGGCATCGTCGACGTCTACGTGCACGTCATCACCGACGGCACGAACGGCAAGCTGACGAGCACCCAGATCAGCAACCAGATCTCGGTCCTCAACAACGCCTACTCCTCGGCCGGGTTCTCCTTCCGCCTCGCGGGCACGGACACGACGACCAACGCGTCCTGGTACCAGGGCCTGACCGACGGCACGACCCAGGAGCGCCAGATGAAGACCGCCCTGCGCAAGGGCAACATGGGCGACCTCAACCTCTACACCGCCAACCTCGGGGGCGGCCTCCTCGGCTGGGCGACCTTCCCCAAGTCCAGCCTCGACGTCATGGACGGCGTCGTCATCCTCGACCAGTCCGTGCCCGGCGGGACCGCCGCGCCGTACAACCTGGGCGACACCGGCACCCACGAGGTCGGCCACTGGATGAACCTCTACCACACCTTCCAGGGCGGCTGCTCGGGCAGCGGGGACTCGGTCTCCGACACCCCGGCCGAGGCCTCGCCGGCCTACGGCTGCCCGACGGGCCGCGACACCTGCGGCACCGCCGGCGCCGACCCGATCACCAACTTCATGGACTACTCGGACGACGCGTGCATGAACACCTTCACGACCGGCCAGGCCACCCGGATGCAGAACGCCTGGCTCGCCTACCGCAACGTCTGACCACCCATCACCGCTAGCACAGACCGAGGGCCCCGGCGCAATCCGCCGGGGCCTTCGGTGTGTCGTCCGGTGGGCGGTTATCGTGGCGCTCGCCCATGAGTACCTCTGCTGCCGGACACCTGCCCCCCGCCTATCCCGAGCGGGCCGCGTGGGGTACCGCGTCGAAGCTGCGCGCGTGGCAGGAGGAGGCGCTGGCCGCCTACCTGGCCCGCCACGAGAAGGACTTCCTGGCGGTCGCGACGCCGGGCGCCGGCAAGACGACGTACGCCCTGCGCATCGCCACCGAGCTGCTCGACCGCGGCATCGTGCGCGCGATCACCGTCGTCGCCCCGACCGAGCACCTCAAGACGCAGTGGGCCGACGCCGCGGGCCGCGTGGGCATCCAGCTCAACCCCTCGTTCTCCAACGGCGCCGGCGTGCAGTCCAGCGAGTACCACGGTGTGGCGCTGACCTACGCGCAGGTGGCCGCCAACCCGGGGCTGCACAAGCGGCGCACCGAGGCCGAGCCGACGCTCATCATCCTCGACGAGATCCACCACGGCGGCGACGCCCGCTCCTGGGGCGACGGCATCCGCGAGGCCTTCACGCCGGCCGCGCGCCGCCTCTCGCTGACCGGGACCCCGTTCCGGTCCGACACCAACCCCATCCCGTTCGTGCGCTACGAGATGGACGCCCAGGGCATCCTGCGCTCCGGCTCGGACTACACCTACGGGTACGCGGCCGCGTTGCGCGACGGCGTCGTGCGCCCCGTGCTCTTCCTCGCGTACGGCGGGGCGATGCGCTGGCGCACCAAGGCCGGTGACGAGGTGGCGGCCCGGCTCGGGGAGCCCCTGACCAAGGACATCACCGCCCACGCCTGGCGCACCGCGCTCGACCCCAAGGGCGAGTGGATCCCGGCGGTGCTCAGCGCCGCCGACAAGCGTCTGTCCGAGGTGCGCCGGCACGTGCCGGACGCCGGGGGCCTGGTCATCGCCTCGAACCAGACCGTCGCCCGCGCCTACGCCCGCATCCTCACCGACATCACCGGCGAGAAGACGACCGTCGTGCTCTCCGACGACGCCGGCGCCAGCTCGCGGATCGAGGAGTTCGGGCAGAGCGAGACGCGGTGGATGGTCGCGGTGCGCATGGTGTCCGAGGGCGTCGACGTCCCGCGCCTGGCCGTCGGCGTCTACGCCACCTCGACCTCGACCCCGCTGTTCTTCGCCCAGGCCGTCGGCCGCTTCGTGCGGGCCCGCCGCCGCGGAGAGACCGCCTCGGTCTTCCTGCCGTCGGTGCCGATCATCCTCCAGCTCGCCGCGTCGATGGAGGAGGAGCGCGACCACGCGCTCGACCGCCCGCGCAGCGACGAGGACGAGGCGTCCCTGTGGGCCGAGGAGGAGGGGATGCTCGCCGCCGCCAACCGGACCGAGAAGACGCTCGGCCTCGACGAGTCCCGCTTCGAGGCGCTGGAGTCGGACGCGCACTTCGACCACGTCCTCTTCGACGCCAAGCAGTTCGGCCTGCACGCGGAGGTCGGCTCCGAGGAGGAGCAGGACTACCTCGGCCTGCCCGGGCTCCTCGAGCCGGACCAGGTGGCGACGCTCCTGCACGAGCGGCAGGCGAGGCAGGCCAAGGGGAGCGCCGGCCGGGCGCAGCCGGACCGGGGGCCGACGCCCGTCGCGCAGCACCGGGCCCTCGCCGCCCAGCGCAAGGAGCTCAACAAGCTCGTCGCGGCGTACTCGAGCAAGACCGGGGCGCCCCACGCGAACATCCACATGGAGCTGCGGCGGGCCTGTGGCGGGCCCGAGCTCGCGTCCGCGACGAGCGAGCAGGTGACCGAGCGGATCGCGAAGATCCGCCACTGGTTCGTCGGCCGCCGCTGACCCGTCGGGCCTCGCCACCGTCGCCACACCCCGGCGACCTCGGCGTTCACCGGATGCTCAGCGCATCCTGAGAGAACGGCCACGCGCTCGTCGCGCACCGGTCGCCCCGACGGGCTAACGTGCCGCCCCGTGACCGACAACACCTCTGCATCCCGCCGTCAGCTGCTCACCATGGCCGTCGTCGGTGGCGCCGGCCTCTGGGCGGCCCCCGCGGCCTCCGCCGACCCCCACCACGGGCGCGACCACGACCACCACCACCACGGCTCGAAGACCTTCCGCCTCACCGTGCTCGGCACGACCGACCTGCACGGCAACGTCTTCAACTGGAACTACTTCGCCAACGCCGCGTACTCCGACAAGGCCGGCAACCAGATCGGCATCGCCAAGGCCGCGACGCTCATCAAGGCCGTGCGGGCCGAGCGTGGCGCCTCCACCTGCCTGACGCTCGACGCGGGCGACACCATCCAGGGCACGCCGCTCGCGTACTACTACGCGAAGATCGACCCGATCACCGGCGGCTCCAAGCACCCGATGGCCCTGGCGATGAACGCCGTCGGCTACGACGCGGCCGCGCTCGGCAACCACGAGTACAACTACGGCCTCGACACGCTGCGGGCCTTCCAGAAGCAGTGCCGCTTCCCGCTCCTGTCCGCCAACTCGGTCGACTGGAACAGCGGCCGACCGGTCTTCCCGCCGTACGTGCTCAAGCGCGTCAAGGTCAAGGGCGGCAAGGACGTCACGGTCGGCATCCTCGGCCTCGTGACGCCCGGTGTCGCGATCTGGGACAAGGCCAACGTCGAGGGCAAGGTGAGGTTCCCCGGCATCGTCGAGCAGGCCAAGGTGATGGTCCCGCGCCTCAAGGCGATGGGCGCCGACGTCGTCGTCGTGTCCTGCCACTCCGGCCCGGTCCCGGGCTCGAGCTACGGCGACGCCCTGCCCTTCCCCGAGAACGCCAGCACCCAGCTCGCCGAGGAGGTCGCCGGCATCGACGCGATCCTCGTCGGGCACGCGCACCTCGAGGTCCCGCAGAAGCTCGTGACGAACAAGGTCACCGGCCGCCAGGTGCTGCTCAGCGAGCCGTACTACTGGGGGATGCGCGTCTCGGTCATGGACCTCGACCTGCGCTTCGAGCGCGGCCGTTGGTCCGTGTGCTCGTCGTCGGCGACGCTGCTCAACGCGAACACGGCCCCCGAGGACGCGAAGATCGCCGCCCTCGTCAAGCCCGCGCACGAGAAGGTCCTCGCCTACGTCAACGGCGTCGTCGGCACGTGCACCCAGGCGATGTCGGCGGCCACCTCGCGCTACGAGGACACCGCCGCGATGGACTTCATCAACCTCGTCCAGGGCCAGGCGGTCAAGGACGCCCTGGCCGGCACCCCGCAGGCCGGCCTGCCCGTGCTCTCGATCGCCGCGCCGTTCAACAAGGACGCCGCCATCCCGGCGGGCGAGGTGACCGTCCGCGACGTCGCGGGGCTGTACATCTTCGACAACACGCTGCTCGGCATCACGCTCACGGGTGCACAGGTCAAGGCCTACCTCGAGCAGTCGGCGACCTACTTCCAGCAGGTGACCTCGGCCGGTCCGTTCACCCCGGAGCAGGTGACGAACGCGAAGACCTCGACCGCGCCGAACGGCACCCCCGACTACAACTACGACATCATGGGCGGCCTCGACGCGCCCCTCACCTACGAGATCGACATCGCGAAGGACCCGGGCTCGCGCATCACGGACCTGCAGTACGCCGGCGCCCCGATCGACCCGGCGCAGGAGTTCGTCATCGCGATCAACAACTACCGGCAGTCCGGCGGCGGCGGCTTCCCCGGCGTCACGACGGCCCCGGTGGTCTACAACCGCCAGGTCGAGATCCGGCAGCTGCTCATCGACTGGGTCACGGCCAACAAGCAGATCGACCCGCCGACCTTCGCCTCGACCGACTGGCGCCTCGTCGCGAACGGCACCCCGGTGGTCATCACCGCCTGAGCCCCACCCCGCCGGGCCCCGACCCGTCGACCGAACAGAACACGCCGTGCCCGTTCCCTCGGGCACGGCGTGTCCTGCTCACTCGACGGGTGAGCGGGTGGCCGCGGAGGCGACGAGCGGGCCGGTGCGGTGGGGGAGGTGGGTCACGAGGCAGATGGCCGTGTTGGCCCGCAGCACGTGGACGTCGTCGATGATCGCGTCGATGACCCGCCCGAGGTCGGCGTTGTCGCGGGCGGCGACCCGCACGACGAGGTCGCCGACGCCGGTGATCGAGTGGATCTCGAGCACCTCGGGGATGGCGGCGAGGTGGGCGACGACCGGCTCGTGGCCCTGCCGCTGGCTGATCTCGAGGGTGCAGAACGCGGTGACGGGGTAGCCGAGGGCGTCGGGGTCGACCTGCGGCGCGAAGCTGCGGATGACCCCGCGCTCCTGCAGCCGGTCCAGGCGCGCCTGCACCGTGCCGCGCGCCACCCCGAGCCGACGGGAGGCGCCGAGCACGCCGACGTGCGGGTCCTCGGTGAAGAGGGCGATGATCCGGGCGTCGAGCGCGTCCACGCCGTCCTTGATGGCCATGGTCACATCGTCCAGCAGGAGGGGGTGCGAGGGCAACAGCATGCACATCGTGTGCACCGTGTCGGCGAGTGGTTGCACATCGCGACCAGCAGCCGGACAGTGGCGGGATGACTGACACGACGACGACGTCCGCCAGCCGCCTCGACCTCACCGACCAGGAGCGCGCGGCCGAGCTCGACCTCGACCAGCTCAAGCAGCTCGTGGGCCTGGTCGACTACGACGAGAGCACCGACCCCTTCCCGGTCACCGGCTGGGACGCCATCGTCTTCGTCGTGGGCAACGCGACCCAGACCGCGCACTACTACCAGAGCGCCTGGGGCATGGAGCTCGTCGGCTACACCGGCCCCGAGAACGGCACCCGCGACCACAAGGCGTTCGTCCTGAAGTCCGGCTCGATCCGCTTCGTCGTCAAGGGCGCCGTCACCCCCGACAGCCCGCTCATCGAGCACCACGCGAAGCACGGCGACGGCGTCGTCGACATCTCCCTCGAGGTGCCGGACGTCGACAAGTGCGTCGAGCAGGCCCGCCGCGCCGGCGCCACCGTCCTCCAGGAGCCCGAGGACCTCACCGACGAGCACGGCACCGTGCGCGTCGCCGCCATCGCGACCTACGGCGAGACCCGGCACAGCCTCGTCCAGCGCGTCGTCGACGGCGCCACCTACGCCGGCCCGTACCTGCCCGGCTACGTCGCCGCGTCCTCGTCCTTCGTCAAGCGCGACGGCGCCCCCAAGCGCCTCTTCCAGGCACTCGACCACATCGTCGGCAACGTCGAGCTCGGCAAGATGGACGAGTGGGTCGGCTTCTACAACAAGGTCATGGGCTTCGTGAACATGGCCGAGTTCATCGGTGACGACATCGCCACCGACTACTCGGCGCTCATGTCCAAGGTCGTCGCCAACGGCAACCACCGCGTGAAGTTCCCGCTCAACGAGCCGGCGATCGCGAAGAAGAAGAGCCAGATCGACGAGTACCTCGAGTTCTACGCCGGCCCCGGTGCCCAGCACCTCGCCCTGGCGACGAACGACATCCTGCGCACGGTCGACGAGCTGCGCAAGGAGGGCGTCGAGTTCCTCGACACCCCCGACGCGTACTACACCGACCCGGTGATGCGCGAGCGCATCGGCGAGGTCCGCGTGCCGATCGAGGAGCTGAAGTCCCGCAAGATCCTCGTCGACCGCGACGAGGACGGCTACCTCCTCCAGATCTTCACCAAGCCCCTCGGCGACCGCCCGACCGTCTTCTTCGAGATCATCGAGCGCCACGGCTCCCTCGGCTTCGGCAAGGGCAACTTCAAGGCGCTCTTCGAGTCCATCGAGCGCGAGCAGGACAAGCGCGGCAACCTCTGACGCACGCGCTGGGGCACGCTCGACGCCGCCGGATTCCGAGGGGGTCCGGCGGCGTCGCCGCGTCAGGAGCGTTCGTGCTCCGCGGGGGAGGACCACGGCGTCACCGGCCGGGGGACGGGTGACCCGTCCACGACGAGGTCGGTGCGCTCGGCGTAGAAGCAGACGTGGTCGCGCACGGCCGCCGCCTCCGGCAGCGGGTCGGGGTAGGACCAGGCCAGGTCCTCGACCGCCGGGCGCCCGTCGCGGGACGGCAGCGACCAGTACCGGGCGTGCCCCTTGTAGGCGCACGTCGTCGTCGAGGTGCTCGGGGCGAGCAGGTCGAGGCGGACGTCCTCCGGCGGGAGGTACCACCGCGTCGGGACGAGCGTCTCGTGGAGGGCCACGGGGTGGTGGGTGTCCGCGAGGACCACACCGTCGACGGACACGACGACGTGGCGGTCGGCGGCGAGCAGGTCGAGCCGCTTGAACGGGTCGTGCGGGTGGCCGACGACCGGCGTGGCCTCCTCGAGCCAGTCGAACGGCGCCCACTCGACCACGACCCGGCCGCCGAGGTCGGGGTCGTCCGGCGCGAAGGCGCTGTCCGGCACCCGGGCTCCCGCGACGACGAGGTCGAAGGAACGGCCGGGGGTCGTGTGGAGGCCGAAGTTCACGGGGCCGAGCACCGGCGGGAGGACGGACGGTGCCGGGGCCGGTGGGCGTGGCTCGAGCACACCCGCGAGGTCCCCGGGCGGGACGGCGTACATCGGTACGACCCGGCGGGGCTCCCAGACGAGCGCCGCGTCGAGGGTGTCGAGGTCGGTGGCGCCGTCGAGGGTGGCCCGCACCCGCCGCTCGACCGGCTCCCACAGCAGCTGGGAGTGCAGGGCCATGAGGTGGGTGCCGAGCCGGGTCGCCATCACCCGATGGTCCGCCGGGTGGCCCCCGGGGTCAACGGCCCGGGGTCGCCCCTCAGGCCGAGGAGGCGTCGGTGCGGGTGTTGAGCCGCGCGTGCCGGCGGCCGTAGAAGAAGTACACGAGGAACCCGAGCACCATCCACACCGCGAAGCGCAGCCAGGTCTCGACCGAGAGGTTGGTCATGAGGTAGACGCAGGCGAGCGCGGAGAGCGCCGGCACGACGGGCGAGAACGGGGTGCGGAAGGGGCGGGGGAGGTCGGGCTTGGTGCGCCGCAGGACGGGCACGGCGATCGAGACGACGACGAAGGCGAAGAGCGTCCCGATCGACACGAGGTCGGCGAGCGCGGTCAGCGGGATGAACCCGGCGAGCACCGCGACGAGCACGATCGTCATGATCGTGATCTTCCAGGGGGTGCCCCACTTCGGGTGCACCTCGGCGACCGAGCGGGGGATGAGGCCGTCACGGCCCATCGAGAAGCCGATCCGGCCCATGGCGACGATGTCGACGAGGATGACCGACGTCAGGCCCGCCACCGCGGCGATGGAGACGAGGATCGCGGCCCAGCCGGCGCCGACGGCGTCGAAGGCGCTCGCGATCGGGGCGCCGACGTTGAGCTGCGAGTAGGGCACCATCCCGGTGATGACGAACGAGACGCCGACGTAGAGCAGCGTGCAGATGCCGAGGGTCCCGAGCAGTCCGAGCGGGAGGTCGCGGCTCGGCTTCTTCGTCTCCTCGCCGAGGTTGGCCACCGCCTCGAAGCCGGTGTACGCGAAGAAGACCACGGCTGCCGCGGTGAGCACACCGGCGAAACCGAAGGCCGTCGGCTCGATGCCGAACAGGGCCTGGCTCACCGGCTGCTTGAGGCCCGACGTGCCCTCCTTCACCGGCTGCGCCGGCGGGATGAACGGCGTGAGGTTGGCGGCCTTGACGTAGAACGCGCCGGCGACGATGACGAAGACGCAGACCGCGACCTTGACGATGACGAGCGAGTTCGTCACGCGCGCGCTCTCGCGGATGCCGACGACGGCGACCACGCCGAGCAGCAGGACGATGGCGACCGCGCCGAGGTTGACCACCGACTCCTCCCCGAAGATCGAGGTGGGGAGGTCGAAGAGCTCCTGCGTGTACCGGACCACCCGCGCGCGACCACGGCTGCGCCGAGGGCGAACTCGAGGATGAGGTCCCAGCCGATGATCCACGCGAAGACCTCGCCGATCGTCGCGTAGGCGTACGTGTAGGCCGAGCCGGCCGTCGGGACGGCGGAGGCGAGCTCGGAGTAGCACAGGGCCGCCAGCAGGCTCACGGCCCCGGCGATGACGAAGGAGATGACGACACCCGGGCCGGCGTGGTTCTTCGCCTCGATCCCGGTGAGGGTGAAGATCCCGGTGCCGATGACGATGCCGATGCCGAAGCCCATGAGGCTGAAGGGGCCGAGGGTGCGGGTCAGCCGGCCGGGGCCGTGGGCGCCGTCACCGCCCTCGCCGTCCGGGCCGCCGGCCTGGGCCAGGACGTCCTCGACGGGCTTGGTGCGCAGCACGGAGTGGTCGTCGCTCATCCGGCGACCCTACGACCGGCGGGGGAGCGGTGGTGCGGACGGTCCACGCGGGCTGGGTGCTCGTCCGGGGCGACCCCTCCCGCCCGCTGCCGCCCTGCCGGCCCGGGGGCCGCGCGCCGGGGCGTCCGGGCGCGCGTGCGATCCTTGGGCGCATGACGACGCCGAGCGCCCCCGGCTGGTACGAGGACCCCGACGACGCGGCTCGCCTGCGCTACTTCGACGGCATCGTGTGGAGCAGCCACACGACGCCGCGCCACCCGCAGCCCCCGGCTCCCGCACCGACGACGGCCGACACCGTGCCGCCCGCCACTGCTCCCGGCGCGCCGACCAACGCGACCGGCCCCGCCGGGCCCACCGGCAACCAGACCGGACCGGGCGCCCCCTGGGGCGGGTCCCCGCAGCAGCAGCCGTGGGGCCAGCCCTCGGCGCAGCACCCGCACTGGCAGCAGGCCCCCGCCGACCGCGCCCTGCGGATGCCCGACGGCGACGTCGTCGCCGAGTGGTGGCGGCGCCTGCTGGCCTGGCTCGTCGACTGGCTGGTCACCGGCCTGCTCGCCGGGGTCGCGTCGCTGCCGTTCCTCGGTCCCTACCTCGACGCCGTGCGCGCGGGCCTCGACGCCGCGGCGCGCGGGGAGAACCCGGACTTCACCGTGCCGCTCGAGGCCTTCGCCCAGGTCGCGCTGCCGATCGGGCTGATCCAGATCGCTGTCGGGCTCGTCTACTCGACCCTGTTCCTCGTCTGGCGCTCGGCCACCCCGGGCAAGATGCTGCTCGGCACGATCGTCCGGCCGACGGCCGGACGGGCCCGGATCGGCGTGGTGGTCGCGCTGCGCCGCCAGTCCATCGGTGTCGTGAGCGACCTGCTTCAGCTCAACCCGCTGCTCAACGTCGCCGGGGTCGTCCTCTCGGTCGTCGACCCGGGCTGGCTGCTGCGCGACCCGCGCCGGCAGGCGCTGCACGACAAGGTCGCCGACACCGTCGTCGTCCTGCGCAAGCGCTGACCCTCCCGGTCGGCCCTCCGGTCAGCGGGCGGCGCGCACCGTCCCGGTGCACTCGCCGAACCCGATGACCGCGCCGTCGGCGCCGGGAGCGGTCGCCCGCAGCGTCACCGTGTCGCCGTCCTCGAGGAAGGTGCGCTCGCTGCCGTCGGCGAGGCGGACGGGCTCCTGACCGCTCCACGACAGCTCGAGGAAGCTGCCGCGGGTGTCCTTCGCGGTGCCGCTGATCGTGCCCGAGCCGAAGAGGTCACCGGGCCGGACCGCGGCTCCGTTGACGCTGAGGTGGGCGAGCATCTGGGCGGGCGACCAGTACATGTCGCGGTACTCGGGGCGGGAGACGACCGTGCCGTTCCACTCGACCTCGACGTGCACGTCCAGCCCCCATGCCGTGCCGGGGCCCTCGCCCGAGCCACGCAGGTAGGGGAGCGGCTCCGGGTCCTGGCCGGGCAGGGGCACGCGGGCGGCCCTCAGCGCGTCGGTCGTCACGACCCACGGGCTGATGCTCGTCGCGAACGACTTGCCGAGGAAGGGCCCGAGCGGCACGTACTCCCACGCCTGGAGGTCGCGGGCCGACCAGTCGTTGAGGAGGACGACGCCGAAGAGGTGCTCGTCGGCGTCCGCGAGGTCGACGCGCTCGCCGAGCGCGGTCGAGCCGCCGACGACGAAGCCCAGCTCGGCCTCGATGTCGAGGCGGACGCTCGGGCCGAAGGTCGGCGCGTCGGCGGTCGGGGGCTTGCGCTGCCCCGTCGGGCGCACGACGTCGGTGCCGGAGACGACGACCGTGCCGGCGCGGCCGTGGTAGCCGATGGGCAGGTGCTTCCAGTTGGGGGTGAGCGGCTCGGAGTCGGGGCGGAAGATCCGGCCGACGTTGCTCGCGTGGTGCTCGCTCGCGTAGAAGTCGACGTAGTCGGCGACCGAGAACGGCAGGTGCATCGTGACCTGTTCCACGGGAACGAGGTTGGGCTCGACGCAGTCGCGGTACTCGTCGTTCGACAGGTGGTCGACGAGCCACTCGCGGGCCGCGGTCCAGGCCGGTCGTCCCTCGGCGAGGAAGGCGTCGAGCGAGCCACCGCGCCAGACGGCGGCGGACTCCATCCCGGCGCGCTCGGCGCAGGCCGCGAGGTCGAGGACGTGGTCGCCGACGCGCACGCCGACCCGGCGCTCGCCGCCGTCCTGCGAGAAGACGCCGTAGGGGAGGTTGTGCAGGCCGAAGGGGTGGTCGGCGGGCAGGTCGAACCAGGTCATGGCGGGTCCTTCCGGGTCGCTCAGGCGGAGGTCGGCAGGCCGAGGTCGGCCAGCTCGGTCAGGGGGTCGGTGACGGTGCAGCACCCGTAGGCGGTGAACGCGGCGCGGACGCGGCGGGTCGTGGCGTCGGGCCAGGCGAGGACGAGGTCGGCGAGGGCGCGGGCGTCCCGGACGGCCAGCAGGGCCGCGACCTCCGGCGCCGGTGCGCCCTCGAGCGCGGCGGCGGTGGCCACGAGGACGTCGAGGACGCCGTGGTTCTCCTCGTCGACGCCGTCGACCGCGTACGTGCCGCGCACGGCGTGGTGCAGGCCGCCGGTCAGCTTGAACGGGACCCGGGCGGTCGTGGCGGCGACGAGGAAGGCGGCCAGCTCGTCCTCGGGCGGCCAGGGCCACGTGGGGGTCGGGCCGGTGCGGAACTTCGCGACGACCGCGTCGCCCTCGGCCACGGCGGCCCGGACGTCGGCCAGGGCCTCGTCCTGAGCTGCACGCTCGCGGGGCACCTCCAGGGCGAGCGGGAGGTCGCCGGGGAGGTCGAGGCGGCGCCACCCGGCGGTCCATCCGAGCTCGGCGCCGCGCACGTCGACGCGCGGGTCGGCCGCGAGGACCGCGAGCCCCTCGCGCAGCACGGCCGGGTCGGTGCCGGGGCGGGCGACGACGCCGAGGTCGAGCGGGCCCCTGCCGGTCCACCCGCCGGCGTCGAGCACCGCGAGCAGCGCGTCGGCCGAGGAGGCGGGGACGAGGAGCGGCCCGACGCATCCCCCGTACGCGGAGGCGCGGTGCCGTGCGTGCGCCGAGACCGCCTCGGGCAGAGGGCTGTTGCCGGGCGGGAAGACCGCTGCGTCGTCGACGAGGGCGCGCAGCGGCTCCGGCGACGTCGACATGCTGTCCAACCTATCGCGGTCGTCGGGGGCCTCGGCGCCTGCCGCGGGTCGGGTGCGGTTAGCGTCGGGGCATGGGACGAGACGACGAGCAGACCGACGGCCAGGTGTCCGAGGTGCAGCGGATGGCCGCCGAGGACGCGGGGACGCCGATCAGCGACGACCAGTCGGTCCACGGGCAGCCGGACGGCGAGTCGGGCGAGGTCCAGGAGGGACCGGCCGGCCCCAACGCCTGGGTGCCGGGCGACGACGGCACCGAGCCCTCGCACGGCAACTGAACGCCGCGCACCGCGGGCCCGAGGTTCCGCGCCGTCACCGTGACGACGCAGTTGTTCGCCCGTGACGCGGATGCATCCCCGTCCGGGACGATCTTCCGCGCCGTCACCGTGACGGTCCGGAAGCTCCCGGCCCGGTCAGCCGACCCGGCACGTGCGGGCTTGTCGCGGTCGGGCCGCCGGCTGACGTCGATAACCCAGCACGTGCGGGCTTTTCGTGGTCGATGGGGCCGGCTGACAGCGATAACCCAGCACGTGCGGGCTGTTCGCGGTCGGGCCGCCGGCTGACGTCGATAACCCAGCACGTGCGGGCTTTTCGTGGTCGATGGGCCGGCTGACGTCGATGACCCGGCACGTGCGGGGTTTCCGCGGTCGGTGTCGCGAGCCGACAGCGATAACCCGGCACGTGCGGGCTCGTCGCGGTCGGAGGGTCAGACGCGGCCGCGGACGGGGGTGCGCTCGACGTCGTCGACCTCGTCGGGCATCGTCATCTCCGCGCGCACGCCGAGCAGCCGAACCTCCCGCCCCTCCTGGAGGTGGTCGGCCAGCAGCGCCTGCACCGCCGCGTGCACCGGCCCCGCCTCGGACGTGGTCTCGGGCAGCTTGCGGCTGCGGTTGACCGTGAAGAACGGGGCATACCGGATCTTCAGCCCGATGCGGACGACGGGCCGCCTCTCGCGTTCGACGTCCTCGAGCACCTGGTCGGTGAGCACGGCCACGGCGGAGCGCACCTCGTCGGCCGTGACGAGGTTGGACTGGTAGGTCGTCTCCCGGCTGTGCCCGCGGGCCACCCACGGGGTGTCGTCGACCTCGGCCGACCCCTCGCCGCGCCCGAGCGAGCCGTACCAGGCGCCCATCCGCGGCCCGAACTCGCCGACGAGGACGGCCGGGTCGGCGGCGGCGAGCTCGTCGACCCTCCGGATGCCGTGCGCCGCCAACCGGGCCGAGACGCGCGCGCCGACACCCCAGAGGTCGGCGGTCGGGCGGTGGCCCATCACCTCGACCCAGTTCGCGGCCGTCAGCCGGAAGACGCCCTGCGGCTTGCCGAAGTCGGTCGCGATCTTCGCGCGCACCCGGGTGTCGCCGATGCCGACCGAGCAGTGCAGCGCCGTCCGTTCGAGCACCGCCGCCTGGATGCTGCGCGCGAGCGCCTCGGGGTCGTCGGTGTCGCCGCCGACGAAGCCCTCGTCCCACCCGAGCACCTCGACGACGAGCCCGAGGTCGCGCACGGCGGCGAAGACCTCCTCGGAGGCGGCGAGGTAGTGCGGCCCGTCGACCGGCAGGAAGACCGCGTCCGGGGCCTTGCGGGCGGCGACGCGCAGCGGCATCCCGGAGCGCACGCCCCGCTCGCGCGCGGGGTAGGAGGCGGTGGAGACGACGGCCCGCTCGGTCGGGTCGCCCCGGCCGCCGACGACCACCTCGCGGCCGGCGAGCTCCGGGTGGCGCAGGACCTCGACGGCGGCGATGAACTGGTCGAGGTCGACGTGCAGGACGAAGGGGAACGCGCGCGCCACCGTCACCGCCCCCTCGGTGCCGTCCGCGCGGTCAGCGGCCGGAGTCCTCGGGGAGGGGGGTGCGCGCGGCGTCCTCGACCCGCGTGTCCTCGCGGGTGCCGCGTCGGCGGGCGTCCTTGACGAGCGCGCGGGCGAGCCTCACGGTCGAGGACGGCAGCCGGGCCATGTTGCTCGGGCCGGTCGTCGCGGTCATCACGCCTCCTCCTGCTCGGTGGTCCCATCATCCCCCGCCGTGAGGGCGAGGTCCACCTCCGCGCGCCCGGTCGTGCCCTCGGTGATCTGCTGGCCAAGCCGGATGCGCGCGATGCGCCGGGCGAGCTCGCGGTCCTCGTCGCTGCCGAGGTCGGACTCGATGAGGTCGGCGAGCAGCTCGTCCCCGATCTGCTGCTCGGCCTCGGTCTCGGCGGTGACGAGGGTGATGGCCTGGTCGAGGCGCTCGCGCCACTCGCCGCGCGCGTCCTGGCGCTGCCCGCGCAGCGCCACCCACGCCGCGCCGGCCGCGCCGACGAGAGCGCCGGCGAAGGACAGCAGCGGGACGACCCAGGTCATCCACCCATCATGGCGGCCACCACCGACGAGGCCCCCGGTCCGACCGGCGTGCCGTGCCGGGTCCGTCCGCCCCCACCACCGGGGCGCGACCCGTCCGGCCGCCGCGGGCTGCACAAGCTGTCCGGTGGGACCCCGGATCGACTGGGCAGGTCTGGCCACGGGATGCACCCGGACCGCGCAGACGTGCCGGTCGACGGGGGCGGGCCCTAGGGTGGGCGGAGCAGGCCGGACCGGCCCCCGGCCACCGCGACCCGCACCGCAGCGACCCGAACCACAGCGACCCGAACCACAGTGAGGTGGACGACAACCGTGGCGCACTACCAGGCGATGGGCAGCATCCCCCCGAAGCGGCACACCCAGCACCGCCGCCCGGCCGGGCGCGGCCAGAAGGGTGAGCTCTACTACGAGGAGCTCATGGGGGAGGAGGGCTTCAGCTCGGACTCGAGCCTGCTCTACCATCGCAACATCCCCTCGACGGTCTCCGGCGCCCGGGTCTGGGACCTGCCCGACCAGTCGACGACGCCGAACCACCCGCTGACCCCTCGCCACCTGCGGCTGCATGACCTCTTCGCCGCCAAGGACGTCAAGGGCACCGACGCGGTGACCGGCCGGCGCCTTGTCCTGGGCAACGGCGACGTGCGCATCTCGTACGTCGTCGCCGGGGCCGACAGCCCCTGGTACCGCAACGGCGTCGGCGACGAGTGCGTCTACGTCGAGCGCGGCGCGGGCCGGCTCGAGACCGTCTTCGGGGCGTTCGACGTCGCCGAGGGTGACTACCTCGTCATCCCGCGGGCGACGACGCACCGCTGGCTGCCGAAGCGCTCGACGAAGAACCCGCTGCGCCTGTACTGCATCGAGGCCAACAGCCACATCGCCCCGCCGAAGCGCTACCTCAGCCGCTACGGCCAGCTGCTCGAGCACGCGCCGTACTGCGAGCGCGACCTGCGCGGCCCGCAGGGCCCGCTGCTCGCCGAGGACGTCGGTGCGAAGGCCACCGACGCCACCGAGGTCTACATCAAGCACCGCGGCAACGGCCCGGGCGGCATCGTCGGCACGGTCCACGAGCTGCCCTTCCACCCGCTCGACGTCGTCGGCTGGGACGGCTGCCTCTACCCGTACGCGTTCAACATCCGCGACTACGAGCCCATCACCGGCCGGGTCCACCAGCCGCCGCCCGTCCACCAGGTGTTCGAGGGCTGGAACTTCGTCATCTGCAACTTCGTGCCGCGCAAGGTCGACTACCACCCGCTGGCCATCCCCGTGCCGTACTACCACTCGAACGTCGACAGCGACGAGATCATGTTCTACGTCGACGGCGACTACGAGGCGCGCAAGGGCTCGGGCATCGGCAGGGGCTCGGTGTCGGTGCACCCGGGCGGCCACGCCCACGGCCCGCAGCCGGGCGCGTCGGAGGCGTCCATCGGCGCGGAGTACTTCGACGAGCTCGCCGTCATGGTCGACACCTTCCGCCCGCTCGACCTCGGCGAGGGCGGCCTCGCCGTCGACGACGGGGTCTACGCGGGGTCCTGGGACCGCGGTCGCGGCTGACGGCGCGGCGGTCCCTATCCTTGGGGCCGTGTCGCTGTCACCCGTCACCGAGGAGGTCGTCCGTCCCGCGGAGGACCTCGCGGCCGACGTCCCCTGGGTGACGATCGTCTGGAACGACCCGGTCAACCTCATGTCGTACGTGACGTACGTGCTGCAGGAGCACTTCGGGTACGGCCGGGCCAAGGCCGAGAAGCTCATGATGCTCGTGCACACCGAGGGCCGGGCCGTCGTCGCCAACGGCACCCGCGAGGCGATGGAGGCCGACACCGAGGCCCTCCACGGCTACGGGCTGTGGGCGACCTTCCAGAAGGACACCTGATGGCGAAGGCGTTCCGCCGCAGCGGTCGTGGCGACGACCGGCGGTACGTGGCGACCCTCGGCGCGGGGGAGCGCGACGTCGTCGCGACCGTCATGGACCAGGTGCACGACCTCCTCGAGCCGCCGACGCCCCCGGACACCGGCGACGCCGCGTTCGACGACCTCGTCGCCGGCATCGACCTCGGGGGTGGGCCGACGCCGACCCCCGCCGACGAGGGTCCGCGCGACCCCGCCCTCGACCGCCTGCTGCCCGCGGCCAACCGCGAGGACCCCGAGGCCGCCGCCGAGTTCCGCCGGCTGACCGAAGGGGGCCTTCGCCACCGCAAGGCGAGCGCGCTCGCCGCCTCGGCCGAGCTGCTGCGCGGCGAGGACCGGGTGGCCCTCGACGCCGCGCAGGCCCGCGTGTTCCTCACGGCGCTCACCGACGTCCGGCTCGTCCTCGGCGAGCGGCTCGGCCTGCGCACCGACGAGGACCTCGAGGTGATGGAGCAGATGGCCACCTCGCTCGACGAGGACGATCCGCTGCTGCACGCCCTCGCGCTCTACGACTTCCTCACCTGGCTCCAGGAGACCCTCGCCGAGGCCCTGCTGCGCGGCTGACGCCCGCCGCCACCCGCGCGCGGCCGCCCGAGGCTCGACGGTGTGACGTGCGTGACCGCCCGCCGGAGGAGACCGCGTCGGCGGCGCCACCTACGCTGGGTCGGGTGACCGACTCACCGATCGGGGTGTTCGACTCCGGCTACGGCGGCCTGACCGTCATGCGGGCGATCCTCGACCAGCTGCCCCACGAGTCGGTCGCGTACTTCGGCGACACCGCCCGCGCGCCCTACGGCCCGCGCCCCATCGCCGAGACGCGCGAGTTCGCCCTCCAGTGCCTCGACCGGCTCGTCGACCACGGCGTCAAGGTCCTCGTCATCGCCTGCAACACCGCCTCGGCCGCGGTCCTCCACGACGCGCGCGAGCGCTACGACGTACCGGTCGTCGAGGTCATCCGGCCGGCCGTGCGCCGGGCCGCCGCCGGCACCCGCAGCGGGCGCGTCGCGGTCATCTCGACCCTCGGCACCCACCAGTCCGGCGCCTACCTCGACGCCTTCGCCGCGGCGCCGCACCTGCGCGTCACGAGCACCCCGTGCCCGCGGTTCGTCGAGTTCGTCGAGGCCGGGGTGACCGGCGGCCCCGAGCTCGTCGGCGTGGCCCACGAGTACCTCGACCCCCTGCGCGAGGAGGGCGTCGACACGGTCGTCCTCGGCTGCACGCACTACCCGCTGCTCACGGGCGTCATCTCGTACGTCATGGGGGACGACGTGACGCTCGTGTCGTCGGCCGAGGAGACCGCCAAGGACGTCTACCGCGTGCTCGCCGACCGCGGCCTGCTGCGCCCCGACGACCTGCCGGCGCCGAGCCACGGCTTCACGACCACCGGCGACCCCGAGGAGTTCCGGCGCCTCGCGGTGCGCTTCCTCGGCGTCGGGTCCAGCGTCGAGCCGGTCTTCCCCTCGCCGCCGCTCGTACGACGGGCGGTGTTCGCGTGAGGCTCACGGTGGTCGGATGCTCCGGCTCGTTCCCCGGGCCGGAGTCCGCCGCGTCCTGCTACCTCGTCGAGGCCGACCACGAGGGACGCACGTGGCGGATCCTGCTCGACCTCGGGAGCGGCGCGCTCGGGCCCCTGCAGCGGTACGCCGACCCGACGTCGCTCGACGCCGTCCTCGTCAGCCACCTCCACCCGGACCACTGCGCCGACCTGCTCGGGCTCTACGTCGTGCGGCGCTACCGACCGGACGGCCCGCTGCCGCAGCGGCTCCCCGTCCACGGCCCCGCCGCCACCGGGGCGCGGCTCGCGACGATGTACCACGGACTCGAGCCGGGCGGGATGGACGGCGAGTTCGCGTTCTCGGCGGTGTCCGACGGCGCGACCTTCGAGGTCGGGCCGTTCCGCGTCACGCCGACGGCCGTCGAGCACCCCGTCGAGGCCTACGGCTACCGGGTCGAGGCCGACGGCGCCGTCCTGGCGTTCACCGGCGACACCGACGACTGCCCCGGCCTGGACCGGCTGCTCGCGGGCGCCGACCTCGCGCTGCTCGACTCGGCCTTCGTCGACGGCCGGGACGACGCCCGCGGCATCCACCTGTCCGGCGCGCGGGCGGCGGCAGCGGCCGTCCGGGCCGGTGGCGTGCGCCGGCTCGTCCTCACCCACGTGCCGGCGTGGAACGACCGCGAGGTCTGCCGGGCGCAGGCCGAGGCCGTGTGGGGCGCCCCGGTGGAGGTCGCCCGCGCCGGCGACGTCGTCGAGGTCGGCTCGGACGCCCCCGCCCCGAGCGTCGTCGACCGTGCCGCGGGCCTGCGGATGCTCGACGCCTACCGGGCGAGCGTGCCCGGCCTGCCGCCGCAGGACGAGGTCGACGTCTCGTGGTTCGGCGACTCCCCGGAGCTGGCCGACGAGCTGCTCGCCTTCGTCACCGGGGGCACCAAGCGCGCGACCGCCGGCCTCGTGGCCGAGTACGCCCACGAGGGGGAACGGCTGCCGCGGGTCGGTGACCACTGGGTCGTCTGCGACGGCAGCGGCGCCCCGGCCGTCGTCCTGCGCACCACCGAGCTGCGGGTCGGGCCGCTCTCCAGCGTCGACGAGCAGTTCGCGTGGGACGAGGGCGAGTACGACCGTTCGCTGGCGACGTGGCTCGACGGCCACCGGCGCTTCTTCCGCCGGTCGTGCGAGCGCATCGGCCTCGAGTTCTCCGACGACCTCGAGGTCTGCTTCGAGCGCTTCCGGGTCGTCTGGCCCCCGGAGCACGCCGACTCCTGAGGCGACGCTGCTGCCCGGCCGGGGTGCGCGGCGGCCGCCGCCCGACCCCGCCGATAGCCTGAGGCCATGACGCGACACGACGGACGGACCGCCGACCAGCTGCGCACGGTGCGCATCACCCGCAACTGGCTCGACCACGCCGAGGGGAGCGTCCTCGTCGAGTTCGGCCGGACCCGGGTGCTGTGCGCCGCCTCGTTCACCGAGGGCGTCCCGCGCTGGCTCAAGGGCAAGGGCACCGGCTGGGTCACCGCCGAGTACGAGATGCTCCCGCGCTCGACCAACACCCGCAGCGACCGCGAGTCGCGCCGCGGCAAGGTCGGGGGGCGAACCCACGAGATCAGCCGCCTCGTCGGGCGCAGCCTGCGCGCGGTCATCGACACCGCCGCCCTCGGTGAGAACACCCTCGTCCTCGACTGCGACGTCCTCCAGGCCGACGGCGGCACGCGCACCGCGGCGATCACCGGCGCCTACGTCGCGCTCGCGGACGCCATCGCGGACGCCCGCGCCAAGGGCCTCATCGCCGCCGGGGCGCAGCCGCTCACCGGCTCGATCGCCGCCGTCAGCGTCGGCGTCGTCAAGGGCGAGCCCGTGCTCGACCTCGACTACCCCGAGGACTCCACCGCGGAGACCGACATGAACGTCGTCATGACCGGCGACGGCCGCTTCGTCGAGGTGCAGGGGACCGCCGAGGGCGTGCCCTTCGACCGTGAGCTCCTCGGTCGCCTGCTCGACCTCGCGACGACCGGCTGCGCCGAGCTGACCCGGGCGCAGTCCGAGGCCCTCGACGCCCCCGCGCGGGAGCGGGTGCTGTGACCCGCCGCGTCGTCCTCGCGACCCGCAACGAGCACAAGGTCCACGAGCTGCGCCAGATCTTGGCCGGGCTCGTCGACGAGCTCGACCTCGAGATCGTCTCCGCCGCCGAGGTGGACGGCCCCGAGGTCCCCGAGACCGAGGTGACCTTCGTCGGCAACGCCCAACTCAAGGCCGTCGCGCTCGCCGAGGCCACCGGCCTGCCGTCCGTGGCCGACGACTCCGGCCTCGCCGTCGAGGTCCTCGGCGGGTCGCCGGGGGTCTTCTCGGCGCGCTGGTCGGGCTCGCACGCCGGTGACGGCGCCCCGCGGGCCGACGTCGACCGCGCGAACCTCTCGCTCCTGCTCGAGCAGGTCGCCGACGTCCCCGACGAGCACCGGGCGGCGGCCTTCGTGTGCGCCGCCGTCGTCGCGATGCCCGACGGCCGCGTCGAGGCCGTCGAGGGTCGGGTCGAGGGTGCCGTCGTCCGTGCGCCCCGCGGCACGAACGGCTTCGGCTACGACCCCGTCTTCGTGCCGACCGGCGACTCCCGCACGCTCGCCGAGTACACGGACGTCGAGAAGAACGAGATCTCGCACCGCGGCAACGCCTTCCGCGCGCTCGAGCCGGTGCTGAGGGACCTGCTCCGGGGCGAGCCCACCGCCTGAGCGGCGTCGTGGACGGGCCTCCCGGCGCCCGTCCACGACGCCGATACAGTGGGCCCGCGCGCGAGTGGCGGAACTGGCAGACGCGCCAGATTTAGGTTCTGGTGCCTTCGGGTGTGCGGGTTCGAGTCCCGCCTCGCGCACCACGGTCGGCGTCCCTGCCGGAGGTCAAGACCGCCCCGGTGACACGCCCGGCTCGGGTCAAGCCCACCCCACCAGACCTCAAAGAGTCGGTCAGGTTGGTCCGGTCACGTTGCGGCAGAGCCGTTCCCGTGATGACGGTGGATGTCGGGCCCCTCGTGGGCCCCGTCCGAGCACCGGCCACCCCCGGTGCAGCCGACCCCTCAGGAGCACACCGTGAAGCACCGCACCACCGTCATCGGCGTCCTGGCCGCGACCGCGGCCCTGGCCATCGGCCCCGTCGCCGCGGCCGACACCCGGCCCGCGCCGGCGCCCGCGACCGGCGGCACCTCCGGATACACCCCGAGCTCCGCCGACGACGCCCAGAACGCCCGCCTCCAGGCCATCGTCGACCGGGCCCTCGAGCAGCGCGAGAACGACGAGCGCAAGGGCATCAGCGACCGCGTCGCGGCCACGGTCGTCTACTACTCGGCGAGCGGCGCCCCGTCGTTCCAGACCGAGATCTCGCAGTCGGCGCAGATCTGGAACTCGTCGGTGGGCAACGTGACCCTCCAGCCGACCTCGGGCGGCGCCGACCTCGTCTACCGCGAGGGCAACGACTCCCGCGGCTCCTACGCGCAGGTCTACGGCCCGGGCAGCGGCTCGGTCTTCCTCGACTACGCCCAGAACCAGACCTACGACAGCCTGCGCGTCACGGCCCACGAGACCGGGCACATCCTCGGTCTGCCGGACAACTACGCGGGCCCGTGCAGCGAGCTGATGTCCGGTGGTGGCCCCGGCCCGTCGTGCACCAACCCCTACCCGAACGCCCAGGAGTCGGCCGAGGTCGACGCGGTGTTCGGTGGCGGCTTCGCGGCCTCCGACCTCGGGGCGGCGGCCTTCGCCACGCGCTGAGCGCCTCGCCGTCGCCGCCCGTCGCGCCCTCACCCGGCGCGGCGGGCGGCGCCGTGCGGTCCGGAGCGCTCCTCCTCGACGGGCGAGGGCTACGGCGCGGTAGGTTGGCCGGAACGGACCCGTTCCCCGACCGCAGGAGTGCAGGACATGAGCGCGAGGCTCGAGGCCGGCGACGCCGCCCCCGACTTCACCCTTCCCGACGACACGGGGAAGGACGTGACCCTGAGCGACCTGCGCGGCCGCAAGGTCATCGTCTACTTCTACCCGGCGGCGATGACCCCCGGCTGCACGAAGCAGGCCTGCGACTTCAGCGAGTCCCTCGACTCCCTCGCGGCCGACGGCTACACCGTGCTCGGCATCTCGCCGGACGCGCCGGCCAAGCTGGCCCGCTTCCGCGAGAAGGACGCGCTGACGCTCACCCTGCTGTCCGACGCCGACAAGGGCGTCATGACCGCGTGGGGCGCCTTCGGCGAGAAGAAGCTCTACGGCAAGGTCGTCCAGGGTGTCATCCGCAGCACCGTCGTCCTCGACGAGCAGGGCACCGTCACGCACGCCTGGTACAACGTCAAGGCCACGGGGCACGTCGCCAAGCTGCGGCGCGACCTGGGGCTCGAGGGAGCGTCCCGATGAGCCAGACCCCGTCGATCAGCCAGCTCGAGGCCGAGGTCGTCGCCCGCCGCGAGCGCCTCGCCCACACCGTCGACGAGCTCGTCGGCCGGGCCACCCCGAAGGCCGTCTTCCAGCGGCAGAAGGAGGCCGCCCGGGCCCGCTTCGCCGACGTCGCCACCACGCCCGAGGGCGAGCTGCGCGTCGAGCGCCTCGCGGCCGTCGTCGCGGTCGTCACCGTCGTCGGGGGCCTCGTGGCCTGGCGGCAGCTCCGCAAGCGCTGACGTGTCCGCCGCGTCGGGCGGCCGTTCGCGGCTGCCCATCCGGATGCTCCACGACCGGGTCCTCGTCAGCCTCGAGGGCGAGGCGGGGGAGCGTCGCTCGGGCGGCGGCATCGTCATCCCGGCCACGGCGAGCGTCGGCAAGCGGCTCTCGTGGGGCGCAGTCGTCGCGACCGGGCCGAACGTGCGCCAGGTCGAGCTCGGCGACCGCGTGCTCTTCGACCCCGAGGACCGCGCGGAGGTCGAGCTCGGGGCGGCCGAGTACGTCCTCCTCCGAGAGCGCGACCTGCACGCCGTGGCCGCCGAGCGCGCCGAGGAGGGCGGGCCCGGCCTCTACCTCTGACGGCGGCGCCCGGCGCCCGGCGGGTGCCGGCACGAGAAAGGCCCCCCGGGCGACCGGGGGGCCTTCGTCGTGCTGCGTGGTGCGCCATCAGGGACTCGAACCCCGAACCCGCTGATTAAGAGTCAGCTGCTCTGCCAATTGAGCTAATGGCGCGCGTCGGAGACATTAGCAGCCCCCGTGCGTCGGAGCGAAATCGACCTCAGGCCGTCGGGCCGGCGGGCCCGTCGGCGCGACCGCGGCCGCCGCGGGCGAGCAGCAGCCCGCCCCCGACGAGGAGGAGCAGGAGCACGACGAGGCCGACCGGCAGGAGCCAGCCCGCGCCGCCGGAGGAGGTCTCGTCGGCGGCGACGCCCGTCGCGCTCGGTGAGGGAGAGGGGGTGGCCGAGGTCGTGTCCGACGGGGTCGCGGACGGCGACGGCGTGTCGCGGGGGGTCGGCGTGGCCGTCGCCGGGGCCTGCGTCGTCGTGAAGGTCAGCGACCCCGACACCGGGTGGCCGTCGACGCTCACGACGCGGTAGGTGACCTCGTGCTCGCCGGCGGGGAGGTCGGCCGGGAGCGGCTGGGTCACGGTCGAGCCGTCGACCGTCGGCGACCCGTCCGTCTCGTCGCCGCCGGGACCCTCGACCTTCACCTGGAGGAACCGCTCGTTGACGTCCTCGCTGAAGGTGAGCGTGACCTCGTCGGCGGTCGCGATGCTCGCGCCGTCCTCCGGGGAGGTCTTCAGCAGCTGCGCGTGCATCGGGAGGGCGCTCGCGGTGCTCGCGAAGGTCGGCAGGGCGGAGGCCACCAGCCCGATCGTCACGAGCGCGACGAGGAGGATGGTGACGATGGCGGACGCCTTGCGGGAGAACATGCCCCACAGTCTCCCAGACGCCCCTGAGGACGGCGCTGGGACACTGGCCGGCATGACCGTCGCCCGCTCCGTGCTCCTGTTCGTCCTCGCCGCGTTCGCCGAGATCGGCGGGGCGTGGCTCGTGTGGCAGGGGGTGCGCGAGCACCGGGGGCTGCTCTGGGTGGGGGCAGGCGTCGTCGCGCTCGGTCTCTACGGCTTCGTCGCGACGCTCCAGCCCGACGCGACGTTCGGGCGGATCCTCGCGGCCTACGGGGGAGTGTTCGTCGCGGGCTCGCTGGCGTGGGGCGCGGTCGTCGACGGCTACCGGCCCGACCGGTGGGACCTGGCCGGGGCGGGCGTCTGCCTCGTCGGGGTGGCACTCATCATGTACGGGCCGCGCGGCGCCGCCTGAGGCCCGGGACACCAGGGGAGAGAGGTCCGGCGCCACGAGGGGCCGGAGCGCACGAGAGACCCGGAGCCGAACGGCTCCGGGTCTCGCTGCATCCGGCCGGGGCCGCACCGTGGGATGAGTGACGGGACTCGAACATGCTGCTCGGTGCCCCGAAAACCGACGTTCTCGGTGGACCTGACCAGCGTCCTGGGCTGCCGAGACCCGCGCCCTCAGTGGAGATCAGTCGATCTCCGTCAACGTCGGTAGGTGCTGCCCCCTCCTGCCCCCCTTGCCCCCCTCCAGCCCGACGGCGTGGGATGGGGTGGCGGCGGGGCGCCCGGGCGCGCCGCGCGCGGCGCCAGGCTCACCATCAGCAACGAGGTCCTGGCCCGCACCGCCCGGTCCGGGGTTCCGAGTGGTCGCCCTCTGCGGCCCCACGCCGCGTCGGCAGCGCATGTGTGACGAGGCCTCGGTGCCGGTGCCGGCGCGAAAGGGGCAGGGTCCTGGGGCCCTGCTGTCGCCGCCCAGGGTGTGCCACCGTGGTCGTGGACGTCTGTGGCACGAGGAGGGAGCGCGATGGAGTCGTTGCAGGACCGTCGGGGGCCGCGCACCTGGGTCGTCGTCGCGGTGACCCTCGGTGCCGTGCTCGGGGCAGCGCTGATCTTCGTGGCGGGCGTCGTGGTGGGCGTGACCTTCTCGGGCAGCGCGGGCGGGACGGCGTCCGGGGCCACGACTTCCGCCGACCCCGGTGGTGGACCGGAGGCGGGAGCCGGAGGAGCGGGCGGCCTCGACCCCTGCCTCGTCGGACGCTGGCAGACGACGGAGCACTCCGAGAGCGCGGACACCGACCAGGGCCGGCTGACCATCTCGGGGGTCGACCGGACGCTCGACATCCGGAGCGACGGGACCGAGACCGTCAGCTACGGCGACCGCCCGGCGACGGCGACGACCGACCAGGGCGAGGCCGAGGTGACCTACACCGGGACGGTGACCTACGGCGTCACGACCACGGGCGACACGATGTCGTTCACGCTGCGCTCGGCCGAGGGGAGCATCACCGTGGGCGGCGCCGGGCAGCAGCCGCGGACCGAGGACCTGAAGCCCGGGACCGGGGCCGTGACCTACACCTGCGAGGGTGACCGCTTCACGCAGGAGGCGGCGGGGTACCGGTCGGTCATGCGACGCGTCTCCTGACCCGTCGCAGCGCGGGTCCCCGATGACCGATGCCGTGACTATCCTCGGCGCATGGCGAGTGGGGGAGCCGCGGTCCGCAGGTGGGGTGGCGTCGCGTTCGTGGGCGTCGGCATCGTCCTGGCGCTGAGCGTGGCGGGGTGCTCGTCGGACGAGCCGTTCGCGGGCTCGGACATCCGGCCGACCGCCTCCCCGTCGGCGACGGTGACGCCGGTCCCGAGCCGCCCCGTCGGCAGCCGCGAGGTCACCGGCCGAGGGTGGACGATGGCCGTCCCGGGGCAGTGGGAGGAGCGGCGGCGCACGCTGTCGACCGGCGAGGTCGCACGATGGAGCGAGCCGGCGTCCGCGGGGAGCACACGGGTGGCGGTGTCCGTCGTCGTGGAGAGCGAGCCGACGACGAGCCTGCTCGACCAGAGCTACCGCCTCGAGCAACGGCTGCGCGAGAACGACCTCCGCCCGCAGCGCTCCACGGTGCCGGGGGCGGACCCGGCGCGACCCGGCGTCCTCGTGCAGTGGACCGAGAACTCGCGCGGCGACGAGCAGCGCCGCGAGGTCTGGCAGCTGCTCCTCGCGGGTCCGGGGACGAGCATCGTCAACGTCGTGGGCTTCGCGCCCGAAGACGGCTTCGGGGCCTCCCCGGTCCCTGAGGTGATGGGGACCGTGCAGGTCCAGCGATGAGGACCGGCTGGGTCCACGGGCCCTCGCGCCGCGTCCCGCCCCTCGACGACGATGGCGGGGTGACCAACCACCGTCGTCGTCGCCCGGGGTCGGAGGCCGGCGTCACGTCGCTGGAGTTCGTCGGGATCTTCCTCGTCGTGGGGACGGTCGTCGCCGCCATCGCCTTCGCCGTCAACGGCCAGCGCGTGACGGACGGCACTGCTGCGGCCCTGTGCTCCATCACCGGCGGCGGTGGGTGCCGGTCGGCCGGCGGTGACCCGGGCGCCGCACCTGCGCTGGGCGCGCGCTGTGTCGGGGCGCCCAGCGGAGCGGCGGGACCGGTGCGCGGGCTCGTGCCGGTCGACGGCGCCGACCCCGCGGCCGGACCCGTGGTGTCCGTCATGGGCGACGGCACGTACCGGATGTCCGGCGCCGGCCGCAGCCGCCCGGCCGACACGACGTGGGCCGGACGCACCTTCGGGAGCGCCGCCGCGGGCGCGGAGCCGTTCCTCACCGGCGGTGACCCGCGCGTGTGGTCGGCCGCCGAGCCCGCCGCCCTCGCGGACCTGCTCACCGCAGACCGGGCCGAGTCCTGGAGCGACTCGCTCGTCGGCGACAGCGGGTCCGTCGTGTCCCGCGCGGCGGACGCCGTGACCGGCCTCGTCGGGGCCCGTGAGGGGCTGCCGGCCCCCACCGCCGTCTACACCGACACCAGCCCCGAGGCGGGACTCTCGCTCAACGCGTACGACCAGACCCTCGCGCTCGACGCCGGGGGCGAGGCGGTCGGCACGCTGCGGTACGCCGACGGGTCGAGCACCGAGTACGTCGGCGTCAGCGAGACCCCCACCTCCGGGGTGGCCCGGGCGGCGGACCTCGTCCCGATGCTTCTCGAGGTCGACCGCGGCCCGACCGGCGACATCACGTCGGTGCGCACGGTGACCGACCGCGACATCACGACGAGCGGCGCCACCACGCGCTCCGGCTCCCTCTACGTGACCCACCTCGACGTCGCCGGCTCGGACTCCCCGGTCGTCTCGATGCTCGCCTCCACGCTGGGGGCGACGGACCTGGGGGCGACGGCCGGCCAGCTGCCGGTTCCCTTCTCGCAGAGTGGTCCAGCCTTCGTCGGGGCGGCCACGGCGACCGGGTACGTGACCCGGCAGAAGCCCGCCGGTCAGGTCGTGGTCGACGACCCCAACGCGGACCCCCTGACTGCGGGCGTGGCCCGCGTCATGCGGTCGGCCGCCCCCGAGTCGTGGGACGGCACCGGCTGGGGTCCGCGCCCGTCCGGCTGCGCCTCGTGACCGCCGCGCTCGCGGCCGGGCTCGTCGGGGCCCTCGCCGGAGGCGTGGCCGGCGTCGTCGCGCACCGCTACCTGAGGACCCGCCGCTACCGGTACGCCGACGAGGCCGACCTCCCCCCTCGCGACACCCGGTGGGTGCTGCTGCTCACGCCGCTGGCCACCGGGCTGGTGGCCGCCGGCCACGTGCCGCACCGACCCGCCCTCGGAGTGCTCCTCAGCGCCGCGGTCCCGGTGTTGGCGGTGCTCTCGGCGATCGACATCGACACCCGCAGGCTCCCGGACCGATGGGTCTTCCCCTCTGCCGCAGCGGCGCTCGCCGGTCTCGTGGTCGTGTCCGCCGTCGAGGGAACGGCATCTCCCCTCGTGGCCGGCGCGGTGGCCGGTGTCGCCCTCGGCGGCTTCTACCTCGTCAACGTCGTCATCGGCGAGATGGTCGGCAGCGGCGGTGGCATGGGTCTCGGGGACGCCAAGCTTGCCGTCCCCCTCGGCCTCGTCCTCGGCCCGTTGTCCGCGGCGCACGTCGTCGTCGCGACCGTCCTCGCCTTCGTCGCCGCCGGGGTGCAGGGTGGCTGGATGGTCCTCGTGCGCCGATCCGGCCGGGACGCGCACCTGGCCTTCGGGCCGCACCTCGCGGGGGCCGCCATGGCGGTGCTCGCCGCACCCGGGGTCGCCGCCCTCGTGGGTGCCTCGTCGTGAGCGCGGACCGGCCGTCGTTCGGGCCCGGTCACCGGCGGCTGCTCGCCGACGGGCGGGACATCGCACCACTGGCGGTGGCGGAGACCGCGTCCGACCGGCGTCGCGGCCTGTTGGGCACGAGCGGCATCGAGGGAGCGCTGTGGATCACCCGCTGCCCCAGCGTCCACATGGTCGGTATGCGCTACCCCATCGACGTCGCGGTGGTCGACCGTCACGGCCGGGTGCTCCGAACGGCCACCCTGCGCCCCTGGACGGGCATGACGCGACCTCGGCTCCGTGCCTCGGCGACGGTCGAGGCCGCCGCCGGCTCCTTGGCCCGATGGGGCGTCCGGGCGGGCACCGTCCTCACCGTCGGCTGACGTCTCCTCTCCGCGTGACTGATGGGGCTGGGCTGGCCACCGGGACCCCAGGGGCGAGAGGTGGTGCGCAGACCCACGGCGCTGGGTCCGCTTTGGGCCCCAAGGCCCGGGTGCGGGACCCGGTCGCCCGATTAGCGTGGCGCGCATGGCGATCGCAGGGGGGCCGGCCCGGGTCGGCCGCGCCAGAGGCGTGAGCCGGCGTCACGCGAGCCCGCGGCGCAGCCCTCTGGCCCTGGGGTCGAGCAGCGCCGCGAGGCCGAGCAGCGCGACCCCCGCGACGACGACCGAGAGCGGGTACCTCGAGGGCCCCGCGTTCGTCGGGAGCGCCCAGACGACGGCGTCCTGCATCCGTGGCCCGCTGCACATGATGCGGTCGGTGTCGGTGGTCGGTCCGACCTGCACGCTCGGCTCGAGCGAGGTCTGTGCCACCACGCGGGTCCCGAGGACGTCGGTGTCGGCCGCGACGCGCAGCGTCCGCGTGCCCTCCGTCGTGAAGAGCGAGCACCCCAGGTCGGCCGGGCCGGGGACGCTGCCGTCGCGCAGCGGCGCCACGAACAGCGTGGTGCCCGCGTCGAACCACGGCGTGCGGCCGGCCAGGGCCGTCTCACCGGCGAGGAGCTGCCGCGGCTCCGGCCGGTCCATCGACCACGCGATGACGCCGACGACCACCGCGCCGAGCCCCAACAGGGCGCACACGGTGCCGAGGAACAGGGCGACGGTGTGGGATCGGCGGCTGTCGGTCCGGCGGCGTCGGGCCGGTCGCTTCGTCGTGTTCAGCATGGTCTCTTCCGAGGTCGGTGCAGGACGGTTCTGGCTAAACTCCAGCACGAGGACAGGGCCGCGGTCCACGCCGGGGCGAAAATGGGGGAGCTCTCGTATGTCGTTGTCCGTGTGTGTCGTCGACCCGTCGCGTCGTTCGACAGCCGTCGAGCAGTGGGGTTTCGGCTCGGAGGTGGCCCTCGTCACCGGGCGGCTCGGCGGGCCCGAGGTGGCGGCTCGACTGAGTGGGGACCTCGGCGGCGACGCCCGGCTCGTCGTGCTGCACCGCCCCGCCGACCTCGATGCCGCCGCCCTCGTGACCAACGTCGTCTCGGGGGCGCTCCCGCAGGTCGCCGTCACCCGGCTGCCCGTGCGATCGAGTCTCCTCGGTGCCGCGGTCATCGGGCTCGAGGCGGCGCACATCGAGAACCAGGACGACGGCACGCGCCTCGCCCGCCTCGCCGGAACGCTCGGCGGCACGACGAGCGGCGCGTGGCTCTCGCGGGTCACCCGGCTGTCCGTGCCGAGCCCGAGCTTCGGTCAGCACCTGCGGTCCCTGCTGCCCGGAGGACCGCGCTTCCTCGCGGTCTTCGGACCGGACGCCGGCGTCGTCCGCGCCGCGGGGGAGGGGTACGCAGGGCCGCCCACCCGCCAGCTCGTCATCGCCGCGCCGCCGGAGTCGACGGCGGCGCAGCGGCTGCGGGCCTGGTACGGGTCCGACGACGTCATCCACGTGCCGCCCGTCGTCGACGACGCCCGGGCCCTCTACGGCAACGCCGGTGCCGAGTTCATCGTCGTGGCGGACTCGCTGGCCGAGGCCGGGCCCTCTCGCGGTGCCTGCCCGGTCTGCGGCGACGTCCTCCACACGGACTTCTGCCCCTTCTGCCACGTCCATCCCCGGCTCGTCGAGGAGACCTCCGCATGAACCCCCGTCAACGACGAGGGCTGCTCTTCGTCCTCGTCTCGTTCGTCGTCGCGGTCGGCACCTTCCTCGCGGTCTCCGCGTACGTGGCGAACGTCAACTCGCAGGTGGGCTCGCGCGTCACGGTGTACCAGGCGCGGCAGGCGGTCGAGGCCTACACGCCCCTCGGTCCGGACAACATCGAGGCGGTCGAGGTGCCGGAACGGTGGGTCTCGCAGTCGTCGGTGCTCTCGCTCGACGAGCTCCAGGGACGGCGGGTCGGCTTCCGGCTCAACCCGGGCACCACGGTCAGCTCCGACATGCTCATCCCGAGCAGCTCGCTCTCGTCGACCGAGCGCGAGGTGGCCATCAACGTCGACTCCGTGACCGGCGTCGCCGGCCGCGTCCGGCCCGGTGACCGCGTCGACATCTACGCCGTCTTCGCCGACGTCCCCGGGCTCGCCAAGTCCGTCCGGATCCTCGTGCGCGACGTCCGCATCGTCTCGATCGCCGGCGAGCAGACGGTGACCCAACAGAGCGCCGCGGGCGGCACGTCCGAGCAGAAGGTCCTGCCGGTGACGCTGGCGCTCGAGCCCGACCAGGCCCTCTCGGTGTCGTACGCGGCGGCGTTCGCCGCGGAGGTCCGCCTCGTCGCCCTCCCGAACGACGTCGGCACCAACCGACAGGGTGAACCGAACGAGTACGACGCGTCCGAGCTCGGCGGCAAGGCCGTCCTCGAGGAGGGCAAGTGATGAAGATCCTCATCGGCATGTCGAACGGGACCGTCGAGTCCGACCTCCGCTCGCTCCTCGAGGAGCTGGACGAGGCCCAGGTCATCGGTGTCGCCCAGTCGAGCAGCATGGTGCTCGACCTCGCCTCGCGGCTCGACCCCGACATCATCGTCCTGCACGAGCACCTCGGCCCCGACCCGGCGCTCCAGACCATCCGCGACCTCGGCGCTCGGCACCCGAGCGTCGCCGTGCTCGAGGTCTCGGCGGAGCGCACACCGGCCATCGTCATCCGGGCCATGGAGGCCGGTGCGCGGGGCGTGGTCGCGCACCCCTTCGCCTTCGACGACCTCTCGGCCAAGGTGACCTCCGCCAACGACTGGTCGCGTCAGATGAAGCGCATCCTCGCCGGGGCCATCGCCCAGGCGAGCTCGGCGCGTGGCAAGGTCCTGGCCGTCGTCGGGGCCAAGGGTGGCGTCGGCACGACGACCCTCGCGACGCACCTCGCGCTCGACCACCTGACCGCCAACCCGAACCGCCGGGTGTGCGTCGTGGACCTCGACCTGGAGAAGGGCGACGTCAGCGCCGTCCTGGACGTGCGACAGGCGGTCTCCATCGCTGATCTCGCGAAGGTCCACCAGGACCTCTCCGGCAGCATCGTCAACGACGCGGTCGTGCAGCACGAGTGCGGGCTCAACCTCCTGCTCGGCCCGGCGGACGTGCGGTTGACCGAGCTCATCACCGCGGAGGCGCTGCGCCCGATCTTCGCCCTCCTGCGGCGGGAGTTCGACCTCGTCCTCGTCGACGGCGGTGGGTCGGTGTCGCCCGCGCAGGCGTCCGTCGTCGAGCTGGCCGACGAGACGATCGTCGTGACGACCGCTGACGTCCTCGCGGTCCGCGCGATGCGCAAGCGCATCCTCGCGTGGGAGGCGCTCGGTGTCACCGACGAGAGCTCGCTCCGGATCATCGTCAACAAGGTCGACCGCACGAGCATCTTCCCGGCCAGCGCCGTGGCGCAGCTGACCTCGGCGCAGGTGCTCGACGCGGTGGTGCCGCTGTCGACGCGCGCACTCGAGCCCGCGATGAACGAGCGCGACCCGCGGGCGGTGACGGAGGTCGCCTGGTGGCGGCTCATGACCCAGCTGCGCCGTGAGCTCGACCTCGAGGACGCCCGGCCCGTCGAGAAGGGCTCCCGCAAGGGGCGGGCTCGCCGCCCGGAAGAGCCCGAGGCCGCCGACGCCGACGAGCCGGTCCGCGGAGGCCGCCGTGGACGTCGGCGCGGCCGGCCCGCACCGGCCGACGTGGTCGACACCGTGGGTGAGGACGCCCTCACGGCCGCAGACGACACCGCGCCCGAGGTCGTGGAGGTCGGCGGTCGTCGGCGACGAGAGGCCGGCCAGGTGGCCTTAGAGAACGTGGTCCTCCTGCCGCTCATCCTCTTCATCGCCCTCGCCGCGTGGCAGGTGGTGACGATCGGGCTCACCTTCGTCATGTCCGGCAACGCCTCCCGTGTCGCCGCCCGCGAGTACTCCGTCACGGGCAGCCAGGCCAGCGCGCAGGCCGCCGCCCGGGAGCGGTCGCCGTGGGCGTTCGACGACCTCACCGTGTCGGTCGACGGCGACCGGGTGACCGTGCGGATGCACATCCCCGCCTCGGGCCCGGCCAGCCTCCGGTTCCCGCAGGAGCTGACGTCGACACGGTCGATGGTGAGCGAGCGATGACCCGCCGCCCCGAGCGCGGTACCGCCTCCCTGGAGTTCGTCGCGCTCGCCCCGTTCGTCCTGCTCGTCGGTTTCATGGTCTGGCAGCTGGCGGTGGGCGCCTGGGCGGCGACGTCGGCGAACGAGGCCGCGCGCGCCGCCGCACGGGCCGCGAGCCTGGGCCAGGACCCGGGTAGCGCGGCCGCCCGGGCGCTGCCCGACGGCCTTCGCCGGCACACGCTCATCGGTGGACGCTCCGGTGACGGCTACCGCTACACCGTGCGTGTCGAGGTGCCCACCTTCTCGGCCATCGGGCTGGACCCGGTGAGCCGGACCGTCGAGATGCCGGCGGAGCGACCGTGAGCAGGTCCTACCGCTCGTTCATCGGGGACTCCACCGCCCTCGGCCGTCTCGGCACCGAGGACGACTCCCTCATCACGACCTTCCGGCGCCTCCTCCTGGAGGAGGTGGACCTGCACGAGCTGAGCAAGCTCGAGCCGAGCCAGCGCCGCGCGCGGCTCGAGCGGGTCATCGCCCACCTCGTCTCGCGCGAGGGCGTGATCCTCTCGACGAGCGAGCGCAACCTCCTCGTCCGCCGGGTCGTCGACGAGGCCGTCGGTCTCGGCGTCCTCGAGCCGATCCTCGCCGACCCCACGGTCAGCGAGATCATGATCAACGGTCACGAGACGATCTACGTCGAGCGCAGCGGCCGCCTCGAGCTGTGGCCCGCCGGGTTCACGAGCGAGGAGCAGCTGCTCCAGACGATCGACCGCATCGTCTCGACGGTCAACCGTCGGGTCGACGAGTCCAGCCCGATGGCCGACGCCCGCCTGCCCGCGGACACCCGGATGCCGCGTGGTGCGCGCGTCAACGTGGTCCTGCCACCGCTCGCCCTCAACGGGCCCACGGTCACCATCCGACTCTTCCCCACGGCCATCTCGCTGCCCCGGCTCATCGAGTGGGGCTCCCTCAACTCCGAGCTGGCCGCCCTCCTCCAGGCCTGCGTCGAAGCACGCCTCAACGTCGTCGTCTCGGGCGGCACCGGCTCCGGGAAGACCACGCTCCTCAACGCGCTGTCGAGCTTCATCTCGCCCAAGGAGCGAATCGTCACGATCGAGGACGCCGCCGAGCTCAGCCTCGACCAGCCGCACACGATCCGGCTCGAGACCCGCCCACCCAACGTCGAGGGCCGCGGACAGGTGACCATCCGCGACCTCGTCCGGAACTCGCTGCGCATGCGCCCCGACCGCATCATCGTCGGGGAGTGCCGCGGCGGCGAGGCGCTCGACATGCTCCAGGCGATGAACACCGGCCACGAGGGGTCGCTGACCACCGTCCACGCCAACACTCCCGGCGACGCGCTCGCCCGGCTCGAGACGCTGGCCTCGATGAGCGACGTCGAGGTCCCCTTCCACGCGATCCGCGACCAGGTCAACTCCGCCGTCGACGTCATCGTCCAGCTCAACCGGCACTCGGACGGTGCCCGCCGGGTCGTCGAGACCTGCTTCCTCGCCTCGCGCCGGCAGGAGGACTTCGACCTCGTCCCGCTGGTCACCTGGGACCCGATGCACGTCGACGACGTCGCCCGCACGCGCGGTCGCTTCGTCACGCACACCGTGCCCGACGCGCTGCGCCGCCGGCTCGCCGAGGCCGGGGTCGCGCTCCCCGCCTTCATGGAGGGCGCGTCGTGATCGTCGCCATCCTCGGCGGCGCCGTGCTCGCCGCACTCCTCGCACTGCTCGGCGCCCGGGAGTTCACCCGGGCGGCACGCGACCGGCACGTCGCCATCAGCGGCGCGGAGAGCGGCCTCGACGACGACGCGCCCAGCCTGCTCGACGTCTTCGACGCCCGCTTCCGCCGCACCCGACCGGGGCGGTGGCTCGTGCGCGAGCTCGACGTCGCCGGCATCAACCGCCGCCCGTCGGTGGTGTTCGTCGCCGGGCTGGCCGTCGGTGTCGTCGGCTCGATCGCCCTCTGGACGCTGCTCGCCCCGCTCCTCGGTGTCGTCGGCAGCCTGCTCGGCGTCCTCGCCGTGCGCGCCTACCTGCGCCGCGCCAAGGAGCGGCGCCGGGAGGCCTTCGTCGCCCAGCTGCCCGAGCTCGCCCGTGTCCTCGCCAACGCGAGCTACGCAGGGCTCTCGCTCCCGACCGCCATCGCCATCGCCGGAGACGAGCTCGCCGAGCCGGCCCGCACCGAGCTGTCACGGGTCGCCACCCGGCTGCGTTTCGGTGCGCCACTGCAGCGCGCGCTCGAGGAGCTGCGCGACCGGGTCGGCTCGCGCGAGACCTCCGTGCTCATCTCGACCCTCGTGGTCGCGTCGCGCAGCGGCGGCTCGCTCGTCACCGCCCTTCGCGACATCGCCGAGACCCTCGACCAGCGCAAGGAGACCCGGCGCGAGGTCCGGACGGTGCTGGCGCAGCCGGTCGTGACGTCGTACTTCGTGATCGTCCTGGGCGTCGTCATGCTCCTCATGCTCAACGCGATGCAGCCCGGAACGGTCGACAAGATGACCCGTCAGCCACTGGGCCAGGTCGCCCTCGTCCTCGCGTTCGCCATCTTCGGGTCCGGCTTCTACGCCATCCGGAAGATGACGCGGTTCGACGTATGAGCTGGCTGGTCGGGGCGGTCCCCGGGGTCGTCGCCGCGGTCGCCGCCTACCTGTTCCTCCGCGGCTACCGGATGCTGCGCACCGACCCGGCGAGCGACCTCGCGGTCGAGGACATCGCCATCCTCCAAGGCGCGACCCAGAAGCGGGCTCGCTCGCAGGGCCCCGTGTCGGCGGTGGCCTACCGCCTCGCTCCGCGGGTCCGCCGGCTCCTTCCGTCGTCGGCCATCGCCCTGGTGCGCCGGCAGGTCGACCAAGCCGGGCGACCGGAGGGCATCGACGTCGACTCCGTCATCGCCCGCGGTGTCCTGTGGATGCTCATCGTCTCTCCGGCGGTCGTCATCTTCGTGCTCCAAGGACGCCTCCTGCCCGTTCTCATGGCGCTCGCGGCGATCGTCGTCATGCCGCTCGCACGGCTGTCGGCGATGGGCCGCAAACGCCGTGAGCGCATCGACCGCGACCTGCCGGACTTCCTCGACGTCCTCGCCGTCACGGTCAGCGCCGGCATCGGCTTCCGACAGGCACTCGGTGTCGTGTCCGAGCGGTTCGGGGGGCCCCTGTCCGAGGAGGTCATGACGACGCTGCACCAGATCACCAACGGCGCGAGCGTCCGCTCGGCCTTCCGGGCCATGCGGGACCGCAACACCTCGGAGTCGATCGAGGAGTTCACGACCGCGTACCTCCAGGCCGAGGAGCTCGGCGCCCCGCTCGTCGACACGCTCAACCAGATCGCCACCGACATGCGTCGCGCCTCGGCGCAGCGCTCCCGGCAGAAGGCCGCCGCCATCGCCCCCCGGGTCACGCTGCTGACGACCGTCGTCATGGTCCCCGGCGCGATGATCCTCCTCATCGTCGGCCTGTACATCGGCTCCGACCTCGACCTCGGGTCCTTCGGTGGTCTCTGAGGGCGTGCTGCCTCCGACCCGGCTGCAGCTACGGGTCGCCCAGGTGGCCCTCCTCGTGCGCCTCGCGCTGCTGTTCCTCCTCGAGCTCGCGTGGGTCGCGCGAGGTGACGGCCTGGGCGCCCTCGGCGTCGTCGCGGCCGCGGGCGTGTCCTACCTCGCGCTCAGCTCACCGCGGGTCCGGGTGGCGCTGATGCGGCACCCGTTGCTCGTCCTCCTCGACGTCGTCCTCGTCGCCGTCGTCGTGGCACTCGTCGGGGTCGACACCCCCTTCGTCCTGGCGCTCGCGACCTCCGCGCTGCTCGTCGGCCTCTGGCTGCCAGTGGCCCCGGGACTGCTCGTCGTGCTCTTCACGGTCGCCATCGACCTCGTGCTGCTCACGGGCCAACCGATCGACGACGCGGGCCTCGTCGCCTACGTGGTCGTCGTTCCTGCGGTGTTCGTGACGCTGTGGTTGCTCGGCCTGGCCATCCGACGCTCCGGCCACGCCGAGGCGCGGGCGCAGGCTTCGCTCCGAGACGCGATGTCGGCGGCGGCCACCTCGCAGGAGCGCGGCCGGATCGCTCGCGAGATGCACGACACCATCGCCAAGTCGCTCCAGGCGATGGCCCTGACGGCGTCGAGCATCCCGCACCACCTGCACCGCGACACCGATGTGGCGGTGGCCAGGGCCCGCGAGCTCGAGCAGGACTGCACCCTCGTCATCGCCCAGGTGCGCGAGCTGATGGGTGAGCTGCGGACCCCGGTCGCCGAGCTCTCGTTCAGCGACACCGTGGCCCAGGTCGTCGACGAGTGGCGATCCTCGACCGGGCGGCGCTGCACCACACGGCTGGCCCCGGTCGACGTCACCGACGGCCACGTGCGCTACGAGCTGCTCATGGGGCTCCGGGAGTCCCTGGACAACGTTCGGCAACACGCCGGCCGGTGCACCGTCCGGGTGGTTCTCGAGGCCGCTGGCGCCGACCGGCTGCTGCTCGTCGTGAGCGACGACGGCGCCGGCAGCGAGCCGGCGTTCGTCGCGGCCTCTCCCGAACGGGGGCACTTCGGGGTCGTCGGCATGGCGGAACGGATGGCGGGAGTCGGCGGGACCTTCCGCCACGAGACCGGACCGGGGCAGGGGACGACGGTGACCTTCGAGGTCAACCGCCGCGGCCTCGTCGAGAAGGACCAACGAGAGGTGGTGGCGTGATGGCCTGGACGGTGTGCATCGTGGACGACAGCGCGGTGATGCGGCGGGGGATCCGCTCGCTCGTCGAGACCGATGACCAGCTCGAGATCGTCGCCGAGGCGGGGGACGGCGTGGAGGCCCTGGCCCGGGTCCGCGAGACCCGACCTGACGTCGTCCTGCTCGACGTGCGGATGCCCGTGCGCGACGGGGTCTCGGTCGTCCGCGAGATATCGGAGGTCTCGCACGTGCTCATGCTCACCTTCTCCGACGAGAGCGATGTCGTTCTCGCTGCCCTCGACGAGGGCGCCGTCGGTTATCTCGTCCACGGGACCTTCGACGCCGACCGGCTGGGGGCGATGGTGCGAGCCGCCGCCGAGGGAACCGGCAGCCTGTCCGGGCCCGCGCTGGCGGCTCTGCGCGGTGGCCGGGCCCCGGCAGCCGGGCTCACCGGGCGGGCCCGCTTCGACCTCTCCGAGCGGCAGGCGGAGGTCATGGACCTCGTCGCGTCCGGCAAGACCAACGGGGCGATCGCTCGCGAGCTCTTTCTCTCCGAGAAGACGGTGAAGAACCACATCAACCAGATCTTCCCGCGGCTCGCCGTCACCACGCGGGCCGAGGCGATCGTGGCCTGGCTGGGGACCCGGCCCGGGTCCTGACCGGGACGGATTGGGCCCGGTGCTGGGCCTGCGGACCCTGTGCCCATGCCTCGAGCGTCCGTAGCGTTCAGGGTGTCAAGAACGAGGACCGCAGGCCCTCGGACACCGGGGATCAGGACCAAGGAGAACGCCATGACCCACCAGCTCGCCGCTCGCTACACCACCCTCGCCGCCACCCTCAAGGACCGCCGCGAGGCCGGCCAGAACTCGCTGGAGTACCTGGGCATGGCCCTCGTCGCCGGTGTCGTCATCGCCGCCATCTACGGCGTCGTCACCGGTGCCGACGTGGGTACCAAGATCAAGAGCGCCTGGGACAACATCACCGGCGCCAAGTGACGTGAGCGGGTCGCCGGGGCAGGTCACAGGACCTGTCCCGGCGATCCGCACGTCCGAGGGCGCCACGACCCGCACCGTTCGAGGGGAGGCCGGCATGGTGCAGGAGCGCAGCCGCCGTCGTGAGGAGGGCCAGGCCGTCACGGCCGTGGCCATCGTCGTCGTTCTCGTCCTCGTGGCGGCCGCGCTCGGCATCGTCTTCCGGACGGGCAAGGTCACGAGCGAGGTCAGCAAGATCCAGTCGGGCGCCGACGCGGCGGCCCTCGCTGGCGCCCAGCAGGTGCGGGAGGATGCCTACGACAACATCGTCCGGTCGCTGCAGTCGCGCGTCCCGCGCGGCTTCTGGAGCTGTGGTGACGGCCAGGGGCGGGCGCAGTCCTTCGCCTCCCGCAACTCGACGGACGTCACCACCTACTGCTACTACCCGCTCGCCGACCGCGTCGAGGTCAGCGTACGGAGCGACTTCGTCACCGAGACCGGTCGGCGCGAGAGTGCCGACGCCGTGGCGCAGACCGGTCGCCGGCTCGGGCCGTGCATCGTCGTCGCGGTGCCCGGCTCGACGACCGGCTACGAGACGACCGCCGACTGCGGCGACGTCACGGTCCGGGTGTACGTCGACACCACCGGGAACGTCACCCTCCTGACCACGTCCGCCGAGATCAGGAAGATGTTCCGGGTCACGCTGCGTGAGTAGGGGACACGCAGCCTGCGACAGCGGCCCCGGCCTCCGTGAGGAGGCCGGGGCCGCTGACGTGCGCCGGGAGCTGCCGGCTCAGCCGGTCGTGGCCGCGTCGGTGACCGGGACCTTGACGTCGGCGAACCACGGACTGGTCAGCGTGACCTCGGTGGTCCCCGCCGGCAACGGCGGGTACAGGGCCGAGATCGGGGGGCTCTCCAGGCCCTGCGACAGGCGCAGGGCGGGGTCGGAGAGCGCGGACCAGCCGTCGTCCTGCTTGTCGAAGGTGACGACCGAGTACTTCTTGCCGCCCGCCACCATCACGGGGTACTTCTCCCAGAACCGGATGTTGGCGTCGCGCGGGCTGCTGGCGCCGTCGCCGCCGGTGACCCGCCACACCAGGAGGGTCGAGGAGTCCGAGCGGGTGAGCCGGTAGAAGCCGAAGGTCGCGCCCTCGAACGACGAGGAGGCCCTGGCCTTCGTGGTGGCGATCTCGGTCAGGGGTGCAGCGCCGCCGACGACGGCCGCGGAGCGGTCCTGGGGGGTGGCGGAGGCGCTCGCGCTCGGGCCGCCCGACGCCGAACCGCTGGCCGACGGGCTGGGGTCGGTGGGTGGCGGGTCGTCGGTGCACCCGCCGAGGACGGTGGCGACCAGGGCCGCACCGGCGAGGAGGGCGAGGGAACGTCGGGTCATCGGGGTCCTCACTTCGGCAGGGTGATCGTCACCCGACGGTTGAGCGCACGCCCCTCGGCGCTGCCGTTGTCGGCGATGGGCTCGGTCTCGCCCTTCCCGACCGGGGTGATCCGGATCCCCTTCGGGATGCGGGGGGCGAGGGCCTTGGCCACCGCGGCCGCACGGCGCTTGGACAGGTCGAGGTTGTAGGCGTCGCCCGCGTTGCTGTCGGTGTGGCCGACGACGGTGATCGTGCCGGTGCTGCCGGCCGCGGTGATCTGCTTCGCGGCCTCGGCGATGACGCCGCTCGCGGCCCGGGTGAGGGTCGCCTTGTCGGTGTCGAACAGGACGGAGGCATCGAGCTCGAGCTCGTCGCGACCGTCGCGCTTGGCCTGGGTGACCTTCTTCTTCACGTCCTGCACCTGGCTGCGCAGGTCGAAGACCGCGCCGTCCGGGTCGACGGCCTCGGAGACCCGTGAGGTGTCGACCGTGGGCCACCCGGTCCCGACCGCGGGGGCGGACTCCGTGACCGTCGGCTCGAGCAGGCCGTCCTCGACGGGCACGCCCTGGACGAGGGAGGAGCCGACGAGGACGTCGACCGTCGTGACGGTCTGCGGGACCGGCGCGAGGAGGACCCAACCGACCGTCGCGCGGCCCAGCTGGTCCCGCGGCGCCTCGAGGTCGAGGTTCTTCGTCGAGATGCACCGGCCGACCTCGTCGGTCTTCAGGGCGCTGTAGGCCACGCTCCCGGCGACGTCGATGGCGGCGGCGGTGCACTCCAGGCCCGTCGACCCGTTCTGGGTGAGGACGAAGTTGTTGCCGTTGCCGTAGGCGCTGAAGAACGCGGCCTCGTCGCCGGTCTGGTCCTCGCTGCGCAGGCCGAGCGAGTAGTAGAGGACCGTGGCCCCCTCGACCCGGCGCAGGCCGTGCACGGAGAGCACGGCGAGCCGCTGGTCGGTGACGTTGCCGATCCAGGCCTGACCCAGCACCGGGACGTCGGGCACGCTCGGCAGCGGCGGCGCGGTGGCGGCCACGGCCGGCACCGCGCACGTCAGCGCGGCGGCCGTGGCGAGCACGGTGGCAAGGGTCTTCATCGCGGCGGTTCCCCCTCGATGGCGAATGGATCCGTCGCCACCCTACTGACCCGGGCCGAGATCGGAAGGCCCAGCCTCCGGACCGGACGCGTCCCGGCTACCCGTGGGTGACCGGCACGGTGACGTCGCGGAACCACGGGGAGGTGAGCGTCACCGACGCGGTGTCCTTGGGCAGCGGCGGGTACAGCGCGCCCTGGGGGTTCGGTTCGGCGCGCATCGCCCGCATGTCGACGCAGGCGCACTCGACCTGCCCGGTCGTCGCCTCGTAGGTCAGCACCGAGTACGTCCTCGACTTCGTCGAGAGCGCCGGGAAGTTGCGCCATGCCGTGACGTCGAAGTCCGACCCGGCCGAGAGCGTCCGGGGGTGCGTGGCGGACCACACGACGAGCGTCGAACGCTCGGTGCTGCGGACCTCGAGGATGGAGAAGGTCGCCCCGGAGTAGGAGGAGTCGTCGCGCGCCGGCGTCGTCGCGAGCGGACGCTCCTCCTCGACGTCGAGGAAGTCGGCGGTGGGGCCGACGTCGGTCGGGGTGGGGCTCTTGGCGAGCGTCAGGCTCGGCTCGGGCGCCGGGGTCTCCCCGTCGGCGGTGCACCCAGCGAGGGCGAGGGCGGCCGCGAGGGCGGCGACGGCCGCGTGGAGCGGGGTCGGACGGCGGCTCACGGGGCGGGGCTCGCCGTCGGGGAGGGGGACGCGCCGGGGCTCGCGGTCGGCTCCGCAGGGGGGCTCGCGACGGGGCGGCGGGCCACGTGCAGCTGGAGGGTCTTGATCGTGGAGTCCGCGCGTGCGCCGCCGATCGCCACGGTGTCGACCTTCGGCCACCCGGTCCCCACCACCGGTGCCGGGTCCTCGACGGTCGGCTCCAGCAGCCCGTCGCCGACGGGGATGCCCGGGACGAAGGCGCTGCCGACGAGGACGTCGACCGTCCTCACCTTCGCCGGGACCGGGGCGAGCGCGACCCACTGCATGACGGCCCGGCCGGAGAGGCGGACGCGGTCGGTCTGCGCGACGGGCGGCGGCGCGGCGACCGCCCGGCCGGCTGCGGTGCGGAGGGCGCCGTACGAGCGCTTTCCGGGCACGTCGACGAGGGCGGCCGTGTCCATGAACGTCGCGCCGGAGGAGGCCTGGAGCGTCCCGAACGTGTCGAGGCCGGAGCCGTACGCGGTGACCGGCAGGACCTCCGGGTCGGGCGCGTCGCCCGCGAACCCGACCGAGTAGTAGAGGATCGTGGCTCCCTCGGTGCGGCGGACGGCGTGCACCGTGACGACCATCGAGGGCGGCCGCTCCTGGCCCTGGCCGAGCCCGCTGACGAGCACCTGCCCGAGGACGGGCACCCCGGAGCCGACGGGGACGTCGCGCGGGGCGGCGGACGCGGCGCCGGAGAGCGCGAGGACCACGCAGGCGGCCGTCGACACGCATGCGGCCAGCGCCCCCGTCCGTCCGCCTCCCACGCGTCCGAGACTACCCCGCGCCGACGGCGCCGGGGGCGGCTCGACACCGTCGACGAGCACGCGTGACAGGATCGGCCCGCAGGAGCAGCGGACGGGGAGAGGGGTGCCGGCGTGCGGACGACGGGATGGGCCGGCCTGTGCCTGCTCGGTGGTCTCGGGGCGGGCCTGCTCGGTGTGCTCGGGCTGGCGGTGGGCGCGTCGACGACGAGCGTGGTCGCGTCGGTCGTCGGCCGGAGCGTGCTGACGCTCGTGGGGCTGGCCGTCGTGGCCCTCGTCGTCGGACGGCGCGGCCCGTGGTGGTCGGCCACGGTCCCCGTCGCGCTGCTCACCGGTGCGGTCGTTCTCGACCCCCTCACGTGGACCGCGACGGCCGACGCCGGCGGCCCCCTGTTCGGCGTCTGGGTGACCGGGTCGACTTCTGCCGGAACGGTCCTGGACGTCGTGGTCTGGTTCCTCGTCGTGGGCGGCGCGGTGCTGCTGGGCCTGCGCGGACGCGAGGACTGAGGCCCTCGGGCCCGGGCCCGGGCAGGCCCCCGGGCCCTGTGGCACAACGGTGCCGGGCTCATAGCGTGGCGTCCGACACGAGTGCAGCATCGGGGAGGGCCGTCGGATGGACCAGCGAGACGCAGGGGGTGCGGTGCGGCGACGCGGCGAACGTGGAGCCACCGCAGCCGAGTACGTCGGCATCGTCCTGCTCGTCGGCGTCGTCATCGCCGCGCTGGCGCTCACGGTCAACTCCTCCGCGGTCAACCCCGAGATCCGGCGCGCGTGGTGCCTCATCACCGGTGCGGGAGGCGGTGGCTGCGACGGCGGCTCGACCGAGGCGGGCCCGGAGGACAAGCCGACCGACGAGGACTTCGAGCCGGACAAGTGCCGCATCCACGAGACCGGCGACAAGTACAGCTCGGTCATCAAGATCGGCTTCATCAAGATCGGCGAGAACGCCGGCTTCGTCGTCACCGAGTACAGCGACGGCACCGTGACGATGATGGCGACCAACGGCTCGGAGATCGGGGCCACCGGTGGCTTCGGGGCGGACGCCGCCTGGGGGCAGCTCGAGGCCGGCGCCAAGATCGACTTCGGGGGCGGCCTGAAGTTCGACTACGGCAGCACCTGGAACTTCGAGTCCAAGGCGCAGGCCGACAGCTTCCGCAAGCAGCTCGACGACTACCTCTTCGACCAGTGGTCGCTGACCCACCCGGTGTGCGGCATGGGGGGCGTCTGCATCCCGCGCCCGGTCAAGGGTGTCAAGCCGCCGCCCGTCCCGTCGACCACCTTCGGCGGCATCGCCGTCACCGGTGAGGTCAACGCCCAGCTGGGCATCTCCGCGACGACGGGCACCGCGCCGCTCACCGAGGCGAAGATGACCGAGCAGAACGTCTCCGGCGCCCTGAGCGCCGACTCCAAGTGGACGGTGACCAACGACAACAAGGGCACGCCCGACGACGCCCGTGACGACACGCGTACCTACGTCACCGCGATGACGCTCAACCCCAAGCTGACCGCTCAGATCGGGCTGGCGACCGGCGGCTACGGCTCGATGGTCGGGATGTCCCTGGCCATCACCAAGAACGCCGACGGCAAGATCACGCAGGTGAAGATCGTCTCCACGAGCGAGGTCACCGACAGCAGCGGCGGCAAGGGCGGCGGCACGGTCAGCAACGGTTCGGGCGACGACAAGACGAGTGGCGGCGGCAGCATCAGCGGAGGGACGACGGACGGTGACGTCGTCGTCACCGAGAACGTGCTCGCCCTCGACCCGTCCGACGCAGCCACACAGCAGGTCGTCACCGACTGGCTCGGTGGCTCGGGCAACTACGAGTGGCCGGGTCTGGTCTCGCTCGGCGCGGTGGACCCGTCGGTCGCCGACCCGTCCGACCCTTTCGCGATGCTCATGCACACCGACGCCACGAGCAGCACCGTCGCCTACGACAAGGTGACCGACGTCCAGGGCTTCGCGCTCAACGTCAAGTTCGGGCTCGCGTTCGGGGCCGACTTCTCGATGGAGAGCTCCGAGACCACGGCCACCGAGGCCGCCTACCTCGGGGCTCCGCGCCCCGACGGCACGCGACCGGTGATCCCGTACGAGGCGTGCGTAGAGTGACGACGCGACGAGGGAGGACATCCATGGTGATGCGACGCACGATCCTGATCGCCGTCCTGGGGGCGGGCGCGCTCGGGGTCGCCGGATGCGGTGGGCCGGACGCCGGCTGGAGCTCGACCGAGGTCGGTCACCTGACGCTCGAGCGCCCGTCTGACTGGCGCGAGGAGCCGCCGACCGGCGACCTCTTCACCAAGCGGTGGGTGGGCGACTCGATGGAGATCCAGGTCTCCGGCAGCTTCAGCGAGGACCCGACGGCCTCGGCCGCACTCAGCAGGCTGGACCTCCCGGCGACGGTGGGCCTGACGGGCTACGAGGGCGGCGCCGTCCAGAACGCGACGATCGACGGCGCGGACACCGCCGTGCGCAGCGACTTCACCTTCACCCAGGACGGCGCGACCCGCCAGGGGGTCTGGGTCGTGGCCGGGCAGTACCCGTACCCGAGCACCGCGGCGGTGACCATCACCGGGGAGACGCTCGACCCGCAGGTCGTACAGCACGTCCTGGACACGCTGAAGTTCACCAAGACGCAGGGGCAGTGACGGCCGTGCGCGCGCGCTCCGTCCTCGCAGCGCTGTTGCTGGCCACCGTGGGGGTCGTCGTGCTGCAGCGGTTCCTCGTGGTGTTCCCGTCCGTGGCAACGGTCGTGGCCGCGGTGCTCGGTGCAGGGCTGCTCGTGGCGCTCGAGCGGCGCCGCGACGCCGACGTCCTCGTCGCGGCGGCCGGGGTCGGCCTCGCCACGACCCTCGCGTCGATGGTCGGGCTCGCCGCGGCCGGCACCCAGGTCCTCGCGGCCGTCTACCTCGCGGGGTGGGTGGTCGTGGCGATGCTGTCCGCCGGAGTGGGCGTGGGAACGGTGTGGCTGGGGGGCCTCGTCGTCGAGCGTGGCTCCGACAGCCCGAGCAGGTTGCGCTAGTCGAACAGGGTTCCTTCCGCGTACGGACAGGTGCGCAGGCTCACAGACCTGCCGTGAGACCGGCCCTGCGCAGGACCCGCGGGAGGGTCCTACGCGGATGGAGGGAGGGGCTCTGCGCAGCGGCCGCCTCCAGCGCCGCGCACGCCGCGTCCAGGGGCGCGCCACCGACGTCGCTCAGCAGCACGGCCAGCGCCACCTCCCGCCCGCCCGGGATCCCCGCGGCGACGACGAGGGCCCGGTGCCCCCTCTCGGGGGGCACCGGGCCCTCGTCGCCGCTCTGGCCTGCGGCTTCTCGGGGTGAGTAACGGGACTTGAACCCGCGACCCTCGCGACCACAACGCGATGCTCTACCAGCTGAGCTATACCCACCACGGCGAGCGATCTGCCACCCCGGGAGGCGGCGGTACGCCCGCAGCGCGGTCAATCGTACCCAATGCCCGGGGGTGCTCGTGACCACCCCCGCCGCCGGGCGGGTCAGTCGCCCGAGCCGGCGCCCGCGGCCCCCTCGGCCGCGGTGGAGACGGGGGCCGAGTGGTCGACGACGTGGCGGGCGGCGAGGTCGCGCAGCTCGTCGGTCGGTCGCCCGGGCGGGGTGACGAAGACGGCCTCGCGGTAGTAGCGCAGCTCGGCGATCGACTCGCGGATGTCGGCGAGGGCCCGGTGGCCGCCGCTCTTGGTCGGCGCCGAGAAGTAGGCCCGCGGGAACCAGCGGCGCGAGAGCTCCTTGATCGAGGAGACGTCGATGATCCGGTAGTGCAGGTGCGACTCGAGCGCCGGCATGTCGCGGGCGAGGAAGGCCCGGTCGGTCGCGACCGTGTTGCCGCCCAGCGGAGCCCGGCCGGGCTCGGGCACCCACTGCCGGACGTAGTCGAGGACCATCGCCTCGGCGTCCTCGAGCGGGACGCCGGACGCGAGCTCGTCGAGCAGGCCCGAGGTCGTGTGCATCCCGCGGACGAAGTCGTTCATCTGCTCGAGGGCGGCGTCGGGCGGGCGGACGACGACGTCGACCCCCTCGCCGAGGACGGTGAGGTCGAAGTCGGTGACGAGGGCTGCGACCTCGACGAGCGCGTCCGCCTCGAGGGACAGACCGGTCATCTCGCAGTCGATCCACACGATGCGGTCGGTGTGGGTGCGGTCGGTGGGCGCGGACATGCTGGCCATGCTAGGCCGACCCGACGGTGGTCCGGGTCCCGAAGTCCGCATCCCCGCTAGGGTTCGGCGCATGAGCGGGGACGTCAGGGCGGCACCGGAGCTCGCGCGGCGCGCGAACCCGACGACGCGCTCGGCGCTGCGCTCGTGGGTCGTCGGCGGTGTCGCGGGCGTGGGCTTCCTCATCGCCGCGCTCGTCGTGTCCGCCTACCTCGGAGCGACGTTCGGCGTCCAGACGGTGCTCCTCGCGCTCGCCGTCGCCGTCGTGCCCCTCGGCATCGTCATCCCGACCTTCCTCTGGCTCGACCGCTTCGAGTCCGAGCCGACGCGCTACCTCGTGGCGGCGTTCCTCTGGGGCGCGCTCGTCGCGACCCTCGTCGCCGCCGTGTTCAACACGAGCGCGATCGTGGTGCTGCGCAGCGCGACCGACCCCGACGCGGCCCTGGCCACGACCGCGGTGCTCGTCGCCCCCGTCGTCGAGGAGGCGCTCAAGGGGGCCTTCGTCCTGCTCGTGTGGTGGTTCCTGCGGCGCGAGTTCGACGGCGTGACCGACGGGATGGTCTACGCCGGCGTCACGGCGGCCGGCTTCGCGTTCACGGAGAACATCCAGTACCTCGCCCAGGCGTACACCGACGGCGGTCGCGAGGCGCTGACCGCGACCTTCGTCGCCCGCTGCCTCCTCTCGCCGTTCGCGCACCCGATGTTCACGATCCTCACCGGGGTCGGCATCGGGGTCGCCGCGACGAGCCGCTCGTGGGGCCTGCGGCTGCTCGCGCCGGTCGGCGGGTACCTGCTCGCCGTCCTCGCCCACGGGCTGTGGAACCTCGCCGCGGTCTCGGGCGGCACGGGGCTCGTCACCGTCTACCTCATCGTCGAGGTGCCGGTCTTCCTCGCCTACGTCGCCTTCGTCGTCTGGGCCCGCCGCCGGGAGGGCCGCCTCATCGGGCTGTACCTGCGGCCCTACGCCGACGCCGGCTGGCTCACCCGCTCGGAGGTGTCGATGCTGTCCTCGATGGCCCGCCGGCGCGAGGCGCGGCTCTGGGCGCGCTCCAACGCCGGCACCCGGGGGCTGTCGGCGATGCGTGCGTTCCAGGACACGGCGAGCGAGCTCGCCCTGCTGCGCCGCCGGATGCACCACGACGCCGCCGACGCGCTCGCGCTCGGGCAGGAGCGCGAGCTGCTCGGCGCGCTGACCGCACGGCGCGGCGAGTTCATCGGCACCGCCGGCTGGTGATGGCAGGGTGGGGCGGGTGACCGCCTCCCTCGACGCCGCCCGCCGCCACGGCCCCGACCTCGTCGCCCTCCGGCGGCGCCTGCACCGGATGCCGGAGATCGGGCTGCACCTGCCCGACACCCAGGCCGTGGTCCTCGAGGCGCTCGACGGGCTCGACCTCGAGGTGACGACCGGCGAGGGCCTCTCGTCCGTCGTCGCGGTGCTGCGCGGGCGCGCGCCGCACGAGGGGGAGCGGCCCGTCGTCCTCCTGCGCGGCGACATGGACGCGCTGCCCGTCACCGAGGACGTCGACGTCGACTACCGCTCCGAGCGGGTCGGCGCGATGCACGCCTGCGGTCACGACCTGCACGTCGCCGGGCTCGTCGGCGCCGCGCGCGTGCTGCACGAGCTGCGCGAGGAGCTGGTCGGCGACGTCGTCCTCATGTTCCAGCCGGCCGAGGAGGGCCCCGGCGGGGCCGAGCCGATGATCGCCGAGGGGCTGATCGAGGCGGCCGGCCGGCGGGTCGACGCCGCCTACGCGGTGCACGTCTACTCGGCCGACCACCCCCGCGGGACGTGGTTCGGCCGGCCCGGGCCGCTCATGGCCGCCGCCGACGAGCTGTTCGTCGACGTGCGCGGGGTCGGCGGGCACGGGTCGGCGCCCGAGCGGGCCAAGGACCCGGTGCCGGTGGCCTGCGAGATCGTCCTCGCCTTCCAGAACGCCCTGACCCGGCAGTTCTCCATCTGGGACCCGGTGGTGCTCACCGTCGGCAAGGTCGCGGCCGGGACGAAGGACAACATCATCCCGGACGACGCCCGCATCGAGGCGACGCTGCGGACCTTCTCCGCCGAGCAGCGCGCGAAGGCGCACGCCGTCTTCTCGCGCCTGGCCGAGGGCATCGCGTCCGCGCACGGCCTGCGCGCCGAGGTGACCATCGCCAACGGCTACCCCGTCACCGTCAACGACGAGGCCGAGTTCGAGTTCGCGCGCTCGGTCGTCGTCGACCTGTTCGGCGCCGAGCAGTGGGCCGAGATGGCCAACCCCGAGGCCGGCTCCGAGGACATGTCGTTCGTCCTCGAGGAGGTCCCGGGCGCCTACCTCAACGTGTCGGCGTGCGCGCTCGACGACCACACCCGCGCCGAGGACAACCACTCGCCGCGAGCGGCCTTCGACGACGCGGTGGTGCCCGACGTCGCCGCGGCGCTGGCCGAGATGGCGCTGCGGCGCTCGCGGGCGCTCGCCGAGGGCTGAGGCGCGGCGGGTCGAGGTCAGACCCGACCGCGGGTCGAGGTGATACCCGACCGCGAGGGGGTCGTGTCTCACCTCGAACCGGATGGGCGCCGCAGCGGTCGAGGTGGAACCCGACCGGGAGAAGGTCCACTTTCACCTCGACCGGCGGATGGGGTGCCCCCGGCAGGATCCGCCGTCGGCCCGCCTGCTCCTTCGTCGCCGGCGGCCCTCCGGCTCCCGTCGTCCTGCCGGGGGCGCACCGCGCGGTGCTCGCGGGCTCGCACCCGCCCGCTGCGCCCCCGGCAGGACTCGAACCTGCGACCTCGAGATTAGAAGGCTCTTGCTCTATCCAGCTGAGCTACGGGGGCCGGGTGCCGCTCGGGCACCGGCCCACAGTGTAGGTATCAGCCGGCGTCGGGGGCACCGAGGGCGCAGCGGGCCACGACCTCGTGGCGGGGCCGGTGCCCGCGCCCGGTCGGCAGGTGCGAGTGGACGACGACGAGCTCGTCCGCGACCCACTCGGGGCCGCGGTAGGTGTCGAGGACGTGCAGCCACCGGGTCGGGTCGACCGGCCGCGGGAAGCGCCCGAGCGTGAGGTGGGGCACGAACGGTCCGCCCTCGGGCGCCGCGCCGACCACCGCGGCGGCCGAGCGCACCGCCCGCGACAGGGGCTCGAGCGCCCCACCGTCCTCGACGCCGGTCCACAGCACGCGGGCCCGGGTCGCGTCGGGGAAGCAGCCACCGCCGGCCAGCCGCAGCATGACCGGGGACCGCTGCGCCGCAACGGACTCCACGCCCTCGACGAGCGGCTCGAGCACGTGGGTGGGCATCCCTCCGGCGAACGCGAGCGTGAGGTGCCACTGGGCCGGGGACCCCCACCGGGGGCCCTCGACGTCACGACGGGGCTCGAGGAAGGAGTCGAGGTCCTCGACGACCTCGGGGGGCGGCAGGACCGCGACGAAGACGCGCACGAGCGACATCATCGTCCGCGGACAGGGCGAATGGCCGACCGGACACGGAGTCCTCTATAGGATTCGGCTGTGGGTGCGGACCGGGAGGTGGAGGCCGTGGTCTCTGCCGTCGAGGGGCTGCGGGCCGCGGTCGACGCGGCGACCCTGCCGCTCGACGTCCCGGGCCGGGCGGAGGCCGAGGTCACGAGGCGCCGGCTGCTCGACCAGCTCGACGACTACGTGCTGCCCCGCCTGCGCTCGCTCGACGCGCCGCTGCTCGCCGTCGTGGGCGGCTCGACGGGCGCCGGCAAGTCGACGCTCGTCAACTCCGTCGTGGGGGAGGCCGTGAGCCGCCCCGGGGTGCTGCGACCGACGACGACGTCCCCGGTGCTCGTGCACCACCCCGACGACGGGCACTGGTTCGAGGACGGCCGCGTCCTGCCCGGTCTGGCCCGGGTGACCGGTCATGACACCGGCGAGGACCAGCCGGGCACCGTCCGGCTCGTGCCGTCCCGCGCGCTGCGACCCGGCCTCGCGCTCCTCGACGCCCCCGACATCGACTCCGTCGTCTCCGCCAACCGCGAGCTCGCGACGCAGCTCCTCGGCGCGGCCGACCTCTGGCTGTTCGTCACGACCGCCGCCCGCTACGCCGACGCCGTGCCGTGGGACCTCCTGCGCACCGCGGCCGACCGCGGCACCGCCGTCGCCATCGTCCTGGACCGCGTCCCGCCCGAGGCCGTCGACGAGATCCGTCCGCACCTCGCGTCGATGCTGCGCGACCAGGGCCTGCCGACCGCCCCGATCTTCACCGTCCCCGAGACCCCGCTCGACGCGACGGGCCGCCTGCCCGCCCAGGCCTTCACGCGCCTGGCGGCGTGGCTCGAGGCGCTCGCCGGTGACGCCCGGGCGCGCGACATCGTCGTCTCGCAGACGCTGCGGGGCGCCGTGGCGTCGCTGACCGGCCGCGCCGACGAGCTCGCGGCCGCCAGCCGGGAGCAGGACGCGGCCCGCGAGGCCCTCGAGGCCGCCGCCACCGACGCCTTCGAGGCCGGACACCGCCGCGTCGCCGACGGGATGACCGACGGCACCCTGCTGCGTGGCGAGGTGCTCGCCCGCTGGCAGGAGTTCGTCGGCACCGGCGAGTTCTTCCGGCAGGTGGAGTCGACCGTCAGCCGCTGGCGCGACCGCATCACCGCCGCCGTCACCGGTCGCACCGCCCCGGCAGAGGGGCTGGGGGAGGCGCTGCACACCGGCGTCGCCGCGATGCTGCTGGCCAACCTCGAGTCGGCCGAGTCCGACACCGCCCGGACGTGGCGCCGGCTGCCCGGCGGGCCGGCCGTCCTCGCCGACGTCGCCCCCGGCCCGCGCGCCACCGGCGACGCCTCCGACGTCGAGCGCCTCGTGCGCGACTGGCAGGGCGAGGTGCTCGAGCTCGTCCGCACAGAGGGCCAGGGCCGTCGCACCAACGCGCGGGTGGCCGCCTACGGCGTCAACGCCATCGGTCTCTTCCTCATGCTCGTCGCCTTCGCCCAGACGGGCGGGCTCGTCGGGGCCGAGATCGGCATCGCCGGCGGCACGTCGGTGCTCGCCCAGCGCGTCCTCGAGGCCATCTTCGGCGACCAGGCGGTGCGCGACATGGCGGCCAAGGCCCGGGCCCGGCTGCTCGACCTCGCCGACGAGCACTTCCGGCAGGAGCGCGCGCGCTTCACCGAGGCCCTCGCGGCGCACGCTGCTCCGGCCACGCAGGCCGACGCCATCGCCGCCGCGGCGGCCGAGCTGCGGGCGGTGCGCCCGTGAGCCCGCTGCTGATGGGTCGCGGCCACGGCGCGACCGTGTCGCCGGAACGCCTCGCGGCGGCGTCCGACGCCCTCGCGGCCGCGGTCGACGCGGGCGGCCGAGAGCTGCCCGAGGCGCACGCGACCCGGGCGGCCCAGGTCGTCACCAAGGTCGGGCAGCGGACCGGCCTCGCCGGGGCGCACACGGTCGTGGCGCTCGCGGGGGCGACCGGCAGCGGCAAGTCCTCCCTCTTCAACGCGCTCGTCGGCGCCGAGGTCGCGACGGTCGGGGTGCGCCGGCCGACGACCTCGACGCCCACCGCCGCGGTCTGGGGCGACGAGCCCGCCGGCGAGCTCCTCGACTGGCTCGGGGTCGGCTCGCGCCACCTCGTCGAGGGCAGCGGCCCCGGCGGGCAGGTCGGCACGCTCGACGGCCTGGTCCTCCTCGACCTCCCCGACGTGGACTCCCGCGAGACGCGCCACCGCGACGAGGCCCAGCGCGTGCTCGAGCTCGTCGACCTCTTCGTCTGGGTCACCGACCCGCAGAAGTACGCCGACGCGCGGCTGCACGACGACCACGTCGCGCTGCTGGCCGCGCACGAGGCCGTGACCGTCGTCGTGCTCAACCAGGCCGACCGGCTCGCCGCCGAGGACGTCACGCGCTGCCGCACCGACCTCGTGCGGCTCATGGAGCGCGACGGCGTGCCCGGCGCGACCGTGCTCGCCACCTCCGTCGCGAGCGGCGCCGGGCTCGACGAGCTGCGCCAGCGGCTGGCCAACGCCGTCGCGAGCCGGGCCACGGCCCGCGCCCGCCTCGCCGCCGACGTGCGCGCGGTGTCCGGCGCCCTCGGTGACGCCGTGGCCGACACCGAGCCCGAGGTCGACGAGACCACCCGCGGCGAGCTCCTCGAGGCCCTGGCCCGGGCGGCCGGCGTGCCGACCGTCGTCGACGCCGTCGTCCGCGACTACCGGATGGAGGCCGCCTCGCACACCGGCTGGCCGGTGACCCGGTGGGCGCACCGCCTGCGGGCCAGGCCGCTGCGTCGGCTGCGCCTCGACGGCCGCGACGTGCGCGTCACCGAGTCCGACGTGCGCTCGGTGCTCGGGCGCTCCTCGCTCCCGCCGCCCACCCCCGCCGCCCGCGCGGCCGTCGCGCTGGCGACCCGCCGGGTCGCGGACCGCGCCGGGGCGTCGCTGCCCGTGCCGTGGTCGGAGGCCGTCGAGCGGGCGGCCACGCCCGCCGGCCCCGAGATCGGCGACGCCCTCGACCAGGCCGTCGTCGGCACCTCCCTCCACGCCCGGACCCCCGTCTGGTGGCGGGTCGTCGGGGGCATCCAGGCCTTCCTCACCGCCTGCGCGCTCGTCGGCCTCCTCTGGCTCTTCGCCTACGTCGTGGCCGGGTGGTTCCAGCTCGACGCGCTCACCCCCGAGGTGCCGACCCTCGGGGCGCTGCCGGTGCCGTTCGTCCTCCTCGTCGGGGGGCTGCTCCTCGGGTGGGTGCTGGCGCTGCTCGCGGCGTGGCTGGCCTCGGTCGGGGCGCGTCGGCGCGGCGCGGTCATGGATGCCCGGCTCCGGGCGTCGATCGCCCGCGTGGCCGACGCCGAGGTGCTCGGCCCGGTCCGGCGGGTGCTCGAGCGGCACGCCGCCACGCGCTCGGCCCTGCGGCGCGCCGCCGAGGTCTGAGCCGGCGGGTCCGGGGGCGTCGGGGCCGTTCGTGCGGCGGCGCACGGGGTCGGTCGTCCACAGGCGCGGCCCCGCGCGGCGGTCGTCCACAGATCGCCGGCGACCCGTTGTGACGGTGCGCGCCGCTGACGAGGGTGGTCCCGAGGGCTCCCGACGGTCGGGGGCCGGGAGGAGCACACGATGTACGAGACGCACGTGACGGTCCAGGGGCGCCTCGTCGCCGACCCGGTCGTCAAGCAGGGCCGGGCGGGGGCGTTCACCGTCTTCCGGGTCGCGCAGTCCGAGCGCCACCAGGACCGCGCCGAGCCCGGTCGCTGGACCGACTCCGAGCCGAGCTACTACGACGTGACGGCCTACCGGACGATGGGCGAGAACGCACAGCGCTCGCTGCGCAAGGGGCACCCGGTCGTCGTCCGGGGCCGCCAGCGGGTGCGGCAGTTCCGCCGCGACGACGGCTCCAGCGGGGCGGTCGTCGAGATCCTCGCCGACGCGCTCGGCCACGACCTGCGGTGGGGGAGCACCAGCTACACCCGCAACGGCGACCTCGCGCCGGCGCTGCCCGACGCCTCCACGGCCTTCGGCGACCCGCTCCACGACGCCTACGACGTCGTCGGGGACGAGTACGGTCGGCGGGCGCCCGTCGGTGCGGGTGCGGCCTCCGCCCCGGCCGCCGTCGTCCACGGGCCCGGGCCCGACGGGGGCGCGGGGGAGGGGCCGCGCCCCGATACCGGGCCGCTGGTGCCGCCGGCCCGCGAGGACGCCGCCTGAGCGCGCGGGGCGGCGGGTCGCCGCGGATTCGGGCAGGGGGTCCCGGCTCGTTAGGCTGGGGCCCATGCCCGAGTTCATCTACGTGATGTCGCGTGCCCGCAAGGCGCACGGCGACAAGGTCATCCTCGACGACGTCACGCTCTCGTTCCTGCCCGGCGCCAAGATCGGCGTCGTCGGCCCGAACGGAGCCGGCAAGTCGTCCGTCCTCAAGATCATGGCCGGCCTCGACCAGCCGTCCAACGGCGAGGCGCGCCTCAGCCCGGGCTACTCCGTCGGCATCCTCATGCAGGAGCCGGAGCTCAACGAGGAGAAGACCGTCCTCGGCAACGTCGAGGAGGGCGCCGGCGAGATCAAGGCGAAGGTCGACCGCTACAACGCGATCTCCGCCGAGATGGCCGAGCCGGACGCCGACTTCGACGCGCTGATGGCCGAGATGGGCCAGCTGCAGGAGGCCATCGACGCCGCCGACGCCTGGGACCTCGACTCCCAGCTCGAGCAGGCGATGGACGCGCTGCGCTGCCCGCCGCCGGACGCCGACGTCACCGTCCTCTCGGGTGGTGAGCGCCGCCGCGTCGCCCTGTGCAAGCTGCTGCTCCAGAAGCCCGACCTCCTGCTCCTCGACGAGCCGACCAACCACCTCGACGCCGAGTCGGTCCTCTGGCTCGAGCAGCACCTCGCGAGCTACCACGGCGCCGTCGTCGCGGTCACCCACGACCGGTACTTCATGGACAACGTCGCCGAGTGGATCCTCGAGCTCGACCGCGGCCGGGCCTACCCCTACGAGGGCAACTACTCGACCTACCTCGAGAAGAAGCAGGCCCGCCTCGCGATCCAGGGCAAGAAGGACGCCAAGCTCGCCAAGCGCCTCGCCGAGGAGCTCGAGTGGGTCCGTTCGAACGCCAAGGCCAAGCAGACCAAGTCCAAGGCGCGTCTGGCCCGCTACGAGGAGATGGCGGCGGAGGCCGACCGCACCCGCAAGCTCGACTTCGAGGAGATCCAGATCCCCCCGGGCCCGCGCCTGGGCAGCAAGGTCATCGAGGTCAAGAACCTCACGAAGGGCTTCGGCGACCGCGTCCTCATCGACGACCTCTCCTTCACCCTGCCGCGCAACGGCATCGTCGGCGTCATCGGCCCGAACGGCGTCGGCAAGACGACCCTCTTCAAGACGATCGTCGGCCTCGAGGAGGCGGACGCCGGGCTCGTCGACGTCGGCGAGACGGTCAAGATCTCCTACGTCGACCAGAGCCGTGGTGGCCTGGACCCGAACCTCAACCTCTGGGAGACGGTCTCCGGCGGGCACGACTACATCAACGTCGGCCAGGTCGAGATCCCCAGCCGCGCCTACGTCAGCCAGTTCGGGTTCAAGGGCCCGGACCAGCAGAAGAAGGCCGGCATCCTCTCCGGTGGCGAGCGCAACCGCCTCAACCTCGCGCTGACGCTCAAGGAGGGCGGCAACCTGCTGCTCCTCGACGAGCCGACCAACGACCTCGACGTCGAGACCCTCGGCTCCCTCGAGAACGCGCTGCTCGACTTCCCCGGCTGCGCCGTGGTCATCAGCCACGACCGGTGGTTCCTCGACCGGGTCGCGACGCACATCCTCGCCTACGAGGGCACCGAGGCGAACCCGTCGCGGTGGTACTGGTTCGAGGGCAACTTCGACGCGTACGAGAAGAACAAGGTCGAGCGCCTCGGTGAGGACGCGGCGCGCCCGCACCGCGTCACCTACCGCAAGCTGACCCGCGACTGACGCGGACGCGACCCGTGTCGTCCGAGCACCCGGAGCAGCCCGTGCCGTCCACCCCGCAGGTCCCGCACCGGATCTCGGTCATCGTGCCGGTCTACCAGGGTCGCTCGACGTTGCCCGGGCTCGTCGCCGAGCTCGCGCCGCTGACGACGGTGGGCACGACCCCGGCCGGCCGCGCCTACGTCGTCGACGAGCTCGTGCTCGTCGACGACTGCGGGCCGGACGGGTCCGACGCCGTCGTCCGGACGCTCGCCGAGGAGCACGACTGGGTGCGCGCCGTGTGGCTGAGCCGCAACTTCGGCCAGCACGCGGCGACCCTCGCCGGCATCTCGGCCTCGGGCGGCGAGTGGGTCGTGACGATGGACGAGGACGGCCAGCACGACCCCGCCGACATCGCGCTCCTCCTCGACGCGGCGATGACCGAGCAGGCCGACGTCGTCTACGCCAAGCCGTCCAACGAGCCGCCGCACGGGGCGATGCGCAACCTCGCGTCGCGCTCCGCCAAGTGGCTCGTCGGCCGGATGGCCAAGGGCGCCCCGGCCGCGGACTTCAACAGCTTCCGGCTCGTCCTCGGCGAGGTCGCGCGCTCCGTGGCCGCGTACGCCGGGCCCGGCATCTACCTCGACGTCGCGATCTCCTGGGTGGCACGCCGCACGACGACGGCCGCGGTCCCGATGCGCGAGGAGGGCGGCCGGCCGTCGGGCTACGACGTGCGCCGGCTCGCCTCGCACTTCTGGCGGCTCGTCCTGAGCAGCGGCACCACCCCGCTGCGCCTGGTCAGCGTGACCGGCGCCGGCGCGGTCGTCCTCGCGCCGCTCGTCGCGCTCGTCCTCGTCATCGGCCGGGTCTCCAACAGCTGGGAGGCCCCGGGCTGGACCTCGACGATGGTCCTGCTCATGGCCTCGACCGGCGCCATCCTCTTCGCGCTCGGCGTGATCGCCGAGTACGTCGGCATGGCCGTCAACATGGCGATGGGCAAGCCGCTCTACCTGCCGGTCCGCGACCGCCGCGACGGCCCGCTCGGGCGGGACGGGGCGTGAGCCCCGGCCCCGCCGGGCCCCCCTCGGCCTGGGTCGTCGGGGCCGGTGGCCTCGTCGGGCGGCACCTCGTCGCGACGCTGCGGGAGGCAGGTCAGGACGTGAGCACCTCGCGCGTCCCGTGGGCCGACGAGGAGGAGTCGCTGGCCGTCCTGGCCCGCGACCTCGACGAGTTCACCCGCCGCTGCGCCGGGCGACCCTGGGTGCTCGCGTGGTGCGCGGGCGCCGGCGTCGTGGCGACGGGCGCCGACGCCCTCGCCGCCGAGCAGCGCGTGTTCGAGCGCTTCTGCGCGCTGCTGCCGCCCGACCCGGACGGTGACGGCGTCGTCGTCCTCGCGTCGTCGGCGGGTGGGCTGTACGCCGGGTCGGGCGCGCCGCCCTTCACCGAGGAGACGCCCCCGGCCCCCCTCGTCCCCTACGGCCGGACCAAGCTCGCGATGGAGGCGGCTCTCTCGGCCGCGGTGTCCCGCACCGGCAGCCGCGCCGTCGCCGCCCGGCTGGCCAACGTCTACGGTCCCGGGCAGACGCTCGGCAAGCCGCAGGGCCTCCTCTCGCAGCTCTGCCTCTCGGACGCCACGACCCGCCCGCTGCCGGTCTTCGTCTCGCTCGACACCATCCGCGACTACGTCTACGTCGTCGACGTCGCCCGGATGCTCCTGCGCTGCAGTGAGCTGGCCCGCCTCGAGCCGGCCGGCGCGTTCGTGCCGAAGGTCATCGCCTCCGGCCGCCCCGTGACGGTCGGGCACCTCGTGTCGGAGGCCCGCCGCGTCTTCCACCGCCCGCTGCGCACGGCGATGGCGCCCGGAGGCAAGGGGCAGGTGCTCGACCTGCGCCTGGGGTCGGTCCGCTGGCCGCAGGTCGACGCCCTCGCGTCGACGCCGCTCGCGGCCGGGCTCGCGGCGACCGCCGCCGACGTCCGCGCTCGCGTCGTCTCCGGAGGACCGCTCGACGGCTGAGCGGTCGGCGGGCGGGCTCGGTCAGCCGCGCCGCACGGCTCGGTCAGCCGAGCCGCGTGGCCCCGACGAACACCGACGACCCGAAGGGAAGATCGGTGCGCCGCAACAGGGTCCGGTCGAGCGTGCACATCGCGCGCAGCGCCGCGTTGAGCGGCTTCGGCACCTGAGGCACCTGGACGATGTCGGCGGCCCCGTCGGCGGAGCGGCGGGTGACCCTGCGGGCGGCCCGCTCCGCGACGAAGAGCGGGAAGACCGTCGAGAAGCCGTAGGTCGCGCGCTCGACCCGGAAGCCGGAGCGCTCGAGGGCGGCGACGGCGCGACGCTTCGTGTAGCGGCGGTGGTGGCCGTTGGCGACGTCGAAGTCGGTCCACGCCCAGGTGTAGGCCGGCACCGACATGAGGAAACGTCCGCCGGGACGCAGGACCCGGTGCACCTCGGCGAGGGCGTCGGCCTCGGGGGCGCAGTGCTCGATGACGTCGAAGGCGGCGACGGCGTCGAAGGAGGCGTCCTCGAACGGCAGGGCGAGGGCCGAGCCGCAGACGCCGTTGGTGTCCAGGCCGCGGGGGTCGATGTCGAGGGACGCGGTGCGCCCGACGGCCTCGCGGAACCACGCCGCGCTCGGGCCGTCGGCGCTGCCGAGGTCGAGGGCCGTGCCGGCGCCGTCGACGAGGTCGCGCAGCGCCACCTCGAGCAGGTCGGCCCGCGCGACGTACCACCAGTAGTCGGGGGTCGCGATCGAGGGGGATCCGCCGTGGCCGTGCTCCGTCACCGCGTCAGGCTAGCGGCCGGTGGCGCGCCGGCCGTGCAGCGCCCTCGTGGCGGAGCGCCGACGGTCGGCGCCGGTCAGGCGCGTCCGCCGGCGAGGCGCACCGCGAGGTCGCCGTAGGTGCGCTCGACCATCTGGGGGGTGCGTCGGCCGCCCGGGACGTACCAGCGGGCGACGTCGATGGCCATCGAGAGCAGGGCCAGGGCGGTCGTGGGGACGTCCTCGACGTCGAGCTCGCCGGCCTCCACGCCGTCGCGCAGCACGTCGGCCACGACCCGGTCGATCTCCTTGCGCAGCTCGATGACCTCGGACTGGTGCTCGGTCGAGAGGTGCCGGAACTCGAACTGGACGATCCGCCCGAGCTGGTGGTGCTCGGCGTGCCAGCGCGAGAAGCCGCCGATGATCGCGCGCAGGGCCTCGGTCGGGGAGGCGGCGTCGGTGGCCGCGGCGACGAGCAGGTCGCGGGCCCGGGCGTGACCGCGGCGGCTGATCTCGAAGAGGAGGTTCTCCTTGGAGGAGAAGTGCACGTAGACGCCGGCGGGGGACAGGCCCGCCCGCGAGGCGATGTCGCGCGTCGTCGTCGCGGGGAAGCCGTTCTCGGCGAAGGCGTCGGCGGCGGCGAGCATCACGCGGGTGGCGGTGTCGCCGACGTCGGTGGCGCCGCCCGGTCGCCCGCCCTCGGGCGCGAGCGCGGCGAGGACGGCGGTCTCGGTCGCTGGGGTCGTGGCGGGCACGGTTGACAGCATGCCGCACCCCCGTCAGACTAAGCAAGCGCTTAGTCAACGGTGGCGCGCCGCCGCCGTCCGCCCACCGAGCCGAGGAGCCGCATGCCCCGCAACGTCTACGCCGCCGAGCACGAGGACTTCCGCGCCTCCGTCGCCGAGTTCGTCGAGCGCACCCTCAAGCCGCGCGCCGAGCAGATGCTCGAGGTCAAGGCCGTCGAGCGCGACATCTGGAAGGAGGCCGGCAAGCAGGGCCTCTTCGGCCTCGACATCCCCGAGGAGTTCGGGGGGATGGGCGCCGAGGACTACCGCTTCAACGCCATCGCGGCCGAGGTCATCGCCGGCTTCAACTTCGCCGTGTCGTCCTGCTTCGGCATCCACTCCGACGTGTGCCCGCCGTACGTCGTCGACCTCGGCACCCAGGAGCAGAAGGAGCGCTGGCTGCCCGGCATGGCGAACGGCGAGCTCATCGCCGCCATCGCGATGACCGAGCCCTCCGGCGGCTCCGACCTCGCCGCGCTGAAGACCACCGCCGTGCGCGACGGCGACCACTGGGTCCTCAACGGCAGCAAGACCTTCATCACCAACGGCTACCAGGCCGACCTCGTCATCGTCGCGGCCCGCACCGACCCGTCCAAGGGCGCGAAGGGCATCACCCTGCTCATGGTCGAGGAGGGCATGGAGGGCTTCACCCGCGGCCGCAAGCTCGACAAGGTGGGGCAGGAGGAGGCCGACACCTCCGAGCTGTTCTTCGAGGACGTCCGCGTCCCGGACGCCAACCGCCTCGGCGAGGAGGGCATGGGCTTCATCGCGATGATGCAGCGCCTGCCGCAGGAGCGCATCGGCGCCGCCGTCGCCAACACCGCGCACGCCTTCCAGATCTTCCGCGAGACGGTCGAGTACACCAAGGAGCGCAAGGCGTTCGGGCAGCCGGTCGGCTCCTTCCAGCACAACAAGTTCAAGATGGCCGAGCTGCTGACCAAGCTCGAGGTCACCCAGGCCTACGTCGACGACTGCATCGCCGCGCACGCGGAGGGCAAGCTGACCCCGGTCGACGCCGCCAAGGCGAAGTGGTTCTCGGCGCAGGTGCAGAACGAGGTGCTCGACGAGTGCGTCCAGCTGCACGGCGGGTACGGCTTCATGAACGAGTACCGCGTGGCCCGCGCCTGGCGCGACGCCCGCGTCTCGAAGATCTGGGCCGGCTCGAACGAGATCATGAAGGAGCTCATCGGCCGCGACCTCGGCCTCTGACGCCCCACGCACGACGACGCCCCCGGACCGCTGCGGTCCGGGGGCGTCCTGCGTGTCGTGCGAGGTCAGTCGAGCGGGCCGCCGGCGACGTAGATGACCTGGCCGCTGACGAAGCCGGCCTCCTCGGAGACGAGGAAGGAGATCGTCGCGGCGATGTCGGCCGGCTGGCCGACGCGGGCGACCGGGATCTGGGACGCCGTGTGGGTGAGGAAGTCCTCGAACGACACCTTGAGCCGCTCGGCGGTGGCGCGCGTCATGTCGGTCTCGATGAAGCCCGGGGCCACGGCGTTCGCGGTGACGCCGAACTTGCCGAGCTCGATCGCGAGGGTCTTCGTGAAGCCCTGGAGGCCGGCCTTGGCCGCGGAGTAGTTGGCCTGGCCGCGGTTGCCCTGGGCCGAGGACGAGGAGAGGTTGACGATGCGGCCGTAGCGCTCCTGCGTCATGTGCGCCTGGCAGGCCTTGGTCATGAGGAAGGCGCCCTTGAGGTGGACGGCCATGACGGAGTCCCAGTCGCCCTCGCTCATCTTGAAGAGGAGGTTGTCGCGGATGATGCCCGCGTTGTTGACGAGGACGACCGGCGGGCCGAGCTCGGCGGCGACGCGGGCCACGCCCGACTCGACCGCGGCGGCGTCGGAGACGTCGACGCCGACCCCGAGCGCGCGGCCCCCGGCGTCGCGGATGCGGCCGGCGACCTCCTCGCAGGCGGCCTCGTCGAGGTCGAGGACGGCGACGGCGAACCCGTCGCGGGCCAGGCGCTCGGCGGTGGCCGCACCGATCCCGCGGGCGGCTCCGGTGACGACGGCGACGCGCTGGTCGGACATGGGGTTGCTCCTCGGGGTCAGGGGGTAGGACTGGCCCGACAGTAACCGAGGCCCGTGACGAGGGTTGGGCGACGTGGTCCACGTCGTGCGACGTCACCGGTAGGTTGAGGAGTCCGCAGCGGCCGGTCGGCCGCGCGATGCCGGCAGCGCCGCTGGCCCTGATGCGACACCCCCACGAAAGGCACCACCTGTGGAGATCTGGCCCGGCACGGCGTACCCCTTGGGCGCCACCTACGACGGCTCTGGCGTCAACTTCGCGCTCTTCAGCGAGGTCGCCGAGCGCGTCGAGCTCTGCCTCGTCGACGACGACGGCGCCGAGACCCGGATCGACCTGCCCGAGGTCGACGGCTTCGTCTGGCACGGCTACCTGCCCGCGGTGCAGCCCGGCCAGCGCTACGGCTACCGCGTCCACGGCCCGTACGAGCCCGAGAACGGGCACCGCTGCGACCCGAGCAAGCTCCTGCTCGACCCGTACGCGAAGGCCGTCGAGGGCCAGGTCGAGAACGACCCCGCCCTCTTCAGCTACGACTTCGACGACAACGAGGCGCGCAACACCGACGACAGCCTCGGCAAGACGATGCTCGGCGTCGTCATCAACCCCTACTTCGACTGGGGCCACGACCGCCCGCCGCGCCACGAGTACCACGAGAGCGTCATCTACGAGGCGCACGTGCGCGGCCTGACGATGACCCACCCCGAGATCCCCGAGGAGATCCGCGGCACCTACGCGGCGCTCGGGCACCCGGCGATCGTCGAGCACCTGACGCGGCTCGGCGTGACGGCCATCGAGCTCATGCCCGTCCACCAGTTCGTCCAGGACACCTCGCTGCAGGCCAAGGGCCTGACCAACTACTGGGGCTACAACACGATCGGCTTCCTCGCGCCGCACAACGAGTACGCGCGCGCCGACCGCGGCGAGCAGGTCACCGAGTTCAAGGCGATGGTCAAGGCGCTGCACGAGGCGAACATCGAGGTCATCCTCGACGTCGTCTACAACCACACCGCCGAGGGCAACGAGATGGGCCCGACGATCAGCTTCAAGGGCATCGACAACGCCGCGTACTACCGGCTCGTCGACGACGCCAAGGAGCACTACTACGACACGACGGGCACCGGCAACAGCCTGCTCATGCGCCACCCGCACGTGCTCCAGCTCATCATGGACAGCCTGCGGTACTGGGTCACCGAGATGCACGTCGACGGCTTCCGCTTCGACCTCGCGGCCACCCTCGCCCGCCAGTTCCACGAGGTCGACAAGCTCTCGGCCTTCTTCGACCTCATCCAGCAGGACCCGGTGATCAGCCAGGTCAAGCTCATCGCCGAGCCCTGGGACGTCGGCGACGGCGGCTACCAGGTCGGCGGCTTCCCGCCCCTGTGGACCGAGTGGAACGGCAAGTACCGCGACACCGTCCGCGACTTCTGGCGCGGCGAGCCCGGTTCGCTCGGCGAGTTCGCCTCGCGCCTGACCGGCTCCAGCGACCTCTACGAGCACAACGGCCGCAAGCCGATCGCGAGCATCAACTTCGTCATCGCCCACGACGGCTTCACGCTGCGGGACCTGGTGTCCTACAACGAGAAGCACAACGAGGCCAACGGCGAGGACGGCCGCGACGGCGAGGGTCACAACCGCTCCTGGAACTGCGGGGTCGAGGGTGAGACCGACGACCCGGAGGTGCGCGCCCTGCGCCGCCGCCAGCAGCGCAACTTCCTCGCGACCCTCCTGCTCAGCCAGGGCGTGCCGATGATCGCCCACGGCGACGAGATCGGCCGCACCCAGCAGGGCAACAACAACGTCTACTGCCAGGACAACGAGCTCTCGTGGGTCGACTGGGAGCTCGACGAGGAGCAGCGCGACCTCTTCGCGTTCACGAGCGCGGTCGCCAAGCTGCGTCGCGAGCACCCGGTCTTCCGCCGCCGGCGCTTCTTCGCCGGCAGCGCCGACCACGGCGGGCAGTCCGAGCTCGGCGACATCGCCTGGTTCCAGCCCGGCGGCGAGCGGATGGGCGACGGCGACTGGAGCGACGGCGAGGCCCGGATGATGACCGTCTTCCTCAACGGCAAGGCCATCCCGAGCCCCGACGCGCACGGCCGCCCGGTCGTCGACGACGACTTCCTCGTCCTGTTCAACGCCGACCACGAGGACCACGAGTTCGTCCTCCCCGGCGAGGAGTGGGGCGAGCGCTGGTGCACCGAGATCGACACCGCCGCCGACAGCGTCGAGCCCGAGTGGCACGACGCGGCCGCGACGGTGCGCGTCTCGGCGCGCTCGGTCATCGTCCTGCGCGACCCCCGCGAGGTGCTCACCCCCGCGGCGGGAGCGGCCGGCGCGACGAGGGCCTGACCCGTGGTGGCCCACCGCCCCGACCCCTCCCGCGTCGTCCCGACGGCGACCTACCGGCTGCAGGTCCACGGCGGCTTCGGCTTCGACGACGCCGCGGCGCAGGTGCCCTACCTCGCCTCCCTCGGGGTCTCGCACGTCTACCTCTCGCCGGTCCTCCAGGCCGCGCCGGGGTCGATGCACGGCTACGACGTGCTCGACCACACGCGCATCAGCGAGGAGGCGGGCGGCCGCGAGGCGTTCGACCGGCTCGTCGCCGCCTGCCGTGAGGCCGGGCTCGGCGTCGTCGTCGACGTCGTGCCCAACCACATGGCCGTCCCCTCGCCGGAGCACCTCAACGCCCCGTTCTGGTCGCTGCTGCGCGAGGGCCGGCGCTCGCCGTACGCGGGCTGGTTCGACGTCGACTGGGTGGCCGAGGACGACCGCATCCTCATGCCGGTGCTCGGCGCCTCGCTCGAGCAGGTCCTCGAGCGCGGCGAGCTCGTCCTCGCCGCCGACGGCGGCCCGGGCGGGTCCGACCCGGTGCTGCGTTACTACGACCACGAGTTCCCGGTCGCGCCCGGCACCGAGGAGCTGCCCCTCGCGGAGCTCGTCGAGGCGCAGGCGTACCGGCTCTCCAGCTGGCGCGAGGGCGACGCCCTCAACTACCGGCGCTTCTTCGACGTGACGACCCTCGTGGCCGTCCGCGTCGAGGACCCGGTCGTCTTCACCGCCACGCACGCGCTGCTGCTCGCGCTGCACGGCCACGGCCAGGTCGACGGCTTCCGCATCGACCACCCGGACGGCCTCGCCGACCCCGGGGGATACCTCGAGCGGCTCGCCGACGCCACCGGCGACGCGTGGGTCGTCGTCGAGAAGATCCTCGAGGGCGAGGAGCGCCTGCCCGACGCGTGGCGCTGCGCCGGCACCACCGGCTACGACGCGCTGCTGCGGGTGCAGCAGGTGCTCACCGCCGAGGACGACACCGGCACGCTCGACCGCCTGTGGGCGCAGGTCGCGCCGGGGGAGGAGACCCTCGAGGGGGTCGTCCAGGAGAGCAAGCGGCTCGTCGTCGACGACGTGCAGGCCGCCGAGGTCGACCGCCTGATGCGCCTCGCGCGCCGGGTCGTGCCGGGCGCCGACGTCGCGGCCGTCCGCCGCGCGCTCGAGGCGCTGCTCGTCTCGATGGACCGCTACCGCGCCTACGTCGTGCCCGGCCGGGGCGTCGACCCCGAGCAGGCCGCGGTCGTCGACGACGCCGCCGCCCGCGCCCGCGGCATCCTCGCCCCGAGCGACGAGGACGCGCTCGACCTCGTCGTGCGGCTCGTGCTCGACCGCGAGGTCCCCGAGGCGGCGCCCGACACCGGCCGCGTGGCCGACGAGCTGCGCGTGCGCTTCCAGCAGACCTGCGGCCCGGTCATGGCCAAGGGCATCGAGGACACCGCGTTCTACCGCTGGTTCCGGCTCTCCGGCGCCAACGAGGTCGGCGGCCACCCCGAGGAGCTGTCGAGCGACGTCGACGCCTTCCACGCGTGGTGCGCGCGCCAGCAGGCCGAGTGGCCGACGTCGATGACGACGCTGACGACGCACGACACCAAGCGCTCCGAGGACACCCGGGCGCGGCTCATGGTGCTCGCCGAGGACGCCCGCGGCTGGGAGCAGTGGCTGGCCCGCGCCCGCGAGCTCGCGGCGCAGTACCGCACCGAGCGCGTCGACGCCCCGACCGAGTACCTCGTGTGGCAGACGCTCGTCGGCACGTGGCCGGTCAGCGGCGCGCGGCTCGAGGAGTACCTCCTCAAGGCCGTGCGCGAGGCCAAGGTCCACACCGCGTGGGTCGACGGCGACGAGGAGTACGAGTCCGAGGTCGTCGCGTTCGCGCGGGCCGTCGGGCGCGACCTCGCCGTGCACGAGCACGTGGACGCGTGGACCGGCCCGCACGAGGCCTCGGTGCGCGCGAACATCCTCGGGCAGAAGCTCGTCCAGCTGACGATGCCCGGCGTCCCCGACGTCTACCAGGGCTGCGAGATCGGGATGCTCTCGCTCGTCGACCCCGACAACCGCCGGCCCGTCGACTGGGCCGACCGGGCCGAGCGGCTCGCGCGCGTCGACGACGACGAGCCGTGCTTCGACCTCGACGACGACAAGATGCGCCTCACGGCGCTCGCGCTGCGGCTGCGGCGCGAGCACCCGGAGGCCTTCGTCGGGCCGGACGCCACGTACGAGCCGGTCGAGGTCGGCAGCGAGCACGCGCTGGCCTTCGCCCGCGGTGACGCCGACGGCGCCCGCGCGCTCGTCGTCGTCACCCGCACCGCGGGTCGCCTCGCCGACGCCGGAGGGTTCGGCGACGCCGCCCTCGAGGTGCCGGAGGGCGAGTGGGTCGAGGTGCTCTCGGGACGCGAGGTCGCCAGCGGCGCCGCCGCGCTGACCGACCTCCTGGCCGACCGCCCGGTCGCGCTGCTCGTCCGACGGGACCCGTCGAGCGACGACGCGGACGCGACCGACACCGGCGCGACCGACACCGACACCGGCGCCGAGGGTGCCGGGACCGACGACGACACCGTGGAGGGGCACCCGTCGTGACCGAGCACGTCATCGAGGTGTGGGCGCCGGCTGCGGCCCGCGTCGACATCGAGTGGTCCCCGGCCGACGCCGCCGGCGTGCAGGAATCGTCGACAGCGACGATTGATGCACACCCCGACGCCGCCGGCGTGCAGAAATCGTCGAAAGCGACGATTGATGCACACCCCGACGCCGAGCCCCGGCGCGAGCCGATGGAGGCCGCCGCCGACGGCTGGTGGCGCTGGACGCCGCCGACCGGCGCGGGCGAGGTCGACTACGCCTTCGTCCTCGACGGCGCGGAGCCGGCGCTCCCGGACCCGCGCAGCGCGTGGCAGCCGGGCACGGTGCACGGCCCGAGCCGCACGGTCGACCCGGCGTCCTTCCCGTGGACCGACGCCGGCTGGCGCGGCCCGCGCGAGGGCGCCGGCGTCCTCGGTGCGGTCTTCTACGAGCTGCACGTCGGCACCTTCACCCCGGAGGGGACGTTCGACGCAGCCCTGGCGCGCCTGGACCACCTCGTCGCCCTCGGCGTCGACGTCGTCGAGGTGATGCCGGTCGCCGCGTTCCCCACCGACCGCGGCTGGGGCTACGACGGCGTCGGCCTCTACGCCGTCCAGGACGCCTACGGCGGCCCGCACGCCTTCGCCCGCTTCGTCGACGCCTGCCACGCGCGCGGCCTCGGGGTCTGCCTCGACGTCGTGCACAACCACCTCGGCGCGAGCGGCAACTACCTCGCGCGCTTCGGACCGTACTTCACCGAGGCCCACCACACGCCGTGGGGCGCCGCGGTCAACCTCGACCACGAGGGGTCGGCGCAGGTGCGGGCCTTCCTCGTCGGCAACGCGCTGCGCTGGTTCCGCGACCACCACGTCGACGCCCTGCGCCTCGACGCCGTCCACGAGCTCAAGGACGACTCCCCGCGCCACTACCTCGCCGAGCTCTCCGACGCGGTCGCGGCGCTCTCCGAGGAGCTCGGCCGGCCGCTGCACCTCGTCGCCGAGTCCGACCTCAACGACACCTCGATGGTCGCCCCGACCGCCGAGGGCGGGCGCGGGATGACGGCGCAGTGGGACGACGACGTGCACCACGCCCTCCACGTCACCCTGACCGGCGAGACCCAGGGCTACTACGCCGACTTCGGCGGCACCCCGGGCAGCGGGGAGGAGGGCCCGCTCGCCGTCCTCGCCAAGGTCCTCACCCGCGGCTTCCTCCACGACGGCACCTTCTCGTCCTTCCGCGACCGCCCGTGGGGCGCCCCCGTCGACCGCGAGCACCTGGATGCCCGCCGCCTCCTCGGGTACCTCCAGACCCACGACCAGGTCGGCAACCGGGCTGCCGGAGAGCGCATCTCGGCCCTCGTGGCCGACCCGGCCCTGCAGGCGGCCGGCGCGGCGCTGTACCTCCTCGCGCCGACCACGCCGATGCTCTTCATGGGCGAGGAGTGGGCCGCGTCGACCCCGTGGCAGTTCTTCACGAGCTTCGCCGAGGACTGGCTCGCCGACGCGGTGCGCGAGGGCCGGCAGGCCGAGTTCGGCTCGCACGGCTGGGCGGCCGACGCCGTCCCCGACCCCCAGGACCCCGCGACCCGCGACCGCTCGGTGCTGCGCTGGGACGAGCTCGACGACGCCGACCACGCCCGGATGCTGCGCTGGTACACCGACCTCACGGCGCTGCGCCGTCGCCTCCTGCCCGCCGGCCCGACCCGGTTCGCCGACGTCGAGGTGACGGTCGACGAGGACGCGCGCCTGCTCGTCCTGCGGCACGCGCCGGCGCAGGGAGAGGCCTACGCGGTCGTCGTCACTCTCGGTGAGGACGGCGGCGAGGCGCCGCTGGCCGGCGCCGGCGAGGTCCTGCTCGCCTGGGACGGCGACGTCGAGGTCGGCGCCGACCGCGTCGGACATCGTTGCCGAAGCGTGTCCGTCGTGCGCGTGGCCTCCTCCTGACCCGCGGCTAGGGTGCCGCCGGGGCGGAGGGTCCGTCCGGGGGAGGAGCGCTCGGCGTGGGTGGTGCTCGGCTGCTCCGCCGCCGCCTGGGTGCCCACCCGGTGGCGGTCGCGGCCATCACCGTCTCGGTTCTCGCCTCGCTCGTCGTCGTCACCGCCCTCCAGCTGCTCTCGGCGCGGATCACCGACGCGGGCGTGCGCTCGGCGCTCGACGTCCCGCCGGCCGACCGGTCGGTCGTCGTCACCGGCTCACTGCGCCCGGGTGAGCTCGGGCCGACGGACGCCGCCGTCCGCGCCGCGCTGGCCCCCCTGCGCGGGGCCGCCGTCACCCGCGTCGCCACCACGACCTCCCGCGGCATCGCGGGCCGGGCCGCGAGCGACCGCGCGGCCCTCGCGGACGTCGACGGCCTGCGGGCGGCCTCCGAGCTGACCGCCGGGCGCTGGCCCGAGCCGCTCGCCACGTCCTCGGAGCGACGACCGCGCGTCGAGGTCGCCCTGCCGGAGGCCGCGGCACGCGCCCTGTCCGTCGCGCCCGGCGACGACCTCGCGCTGACCGACCTCGTCGACGCCGACGGCCCCCGGCTGAGCGCCGAGGTCGTCGGCACCTTCCGGCCGCGGAACGCCGAGGACGGCCTCTGGAGCGACCTGCCGCTGGCGCTCGACGGCGTGGTGCCGTCCGACTTCACGACCTACGGACCGCTCGTCGTCGCGCCCGGCACGTTCGACGGGCCGCTCGTCGGCACCTCGACGGTCACGTGGCGTGCCGTCCCCGACCTCGCGGCGGTGCGGGCGGGCGACCTCGCCGGCGCCCGGGCACGGGCCGACGACGTCCTGACCCGGCTGCGCACGGTGACCGGCCTCCCGACCGTCGAGGGCGTGCAGGCCAGCGCGAGGCCCGCGACGGTCCCGCTGCGCAGCCCCCGCGTCGCGAGCGACCTCCCCGCGCTCGTCGACTCCGCCGCCGTCGTCGGCGACCGCGTCCGCGTCTCGCTCCTGACCCCGGCCGTCCTCCTCGTCCTGCTCGGCAGCGTGGCGCTCGTCGGCGCCGCGGCCCTGCTCGCCACGCTGCGCGACGCCGAGACGCGCCTGCTGCGGGTCCGTGGTGCCTCGACCCGGCGGCTCGCCGGCCTGGCGGTCGGCGACGCGCTCGTCGTCGCCCTCGTCGGGGTGCTCGGGGCCGTCCTCGGGGCGCCGGTCGTCACCCGGCTCGTGGCGGGCAGCGGGCCGTGGTGGTCGCCGGCGGTCCTGCGCGACGCCACGCTGTGGGGGGCGCTCCTGCCGCTGGCGCTGCTCGCGGTCACCGTCACGGTGGCGACGACGCTGTGGGTCGGCCGCTCGCGCGAGGACGCCCGCAGCCGCCGGGCCGGCCTGCGCCTCGCGGCGGGCTCCGGCCTCGACGTCGTGCTCGTCGTCCTCGGCGCGCTCGCCGTCGTCCAGCTGCGCCGCTACGACGCCGTCGGCCAGCGCGCGGTCGACCCGGTGACGACGCTCGCCCCCGCGCTCGTCGTCGCCGGGCTGTCGGTGCTCGCCCTGCGGCTGCTCCCGCTCCTCGCCCGCCTCGTCGCCCGGTGGGGCGCGCGCCGGCCCGGGCTCGACGCGGCGTGGGGCGGGTGGCAGTTCGCCCGGCGCGCCGCGACCCAGGGCGGCACCCTGCTCCTCGTCCTCCTCGCGGTGGCGATGGGCACGATCGCGCTCGGGCACTCGGCGACGGTCGGGCGCGCCGTGGCCGACCAGTCGGCCTTCGACACCGGCGCGCCGCTGCGCGTCGTCCAGCAGGTCGGGGGCCCGACGTCGGGCTCGACCGGGGCGCTCGTCGACCGTGCGGCCGGGGGCGCCGACCGGGTCACCCCGGTCTGGCGCACCTCGGTCGACCTCGGCAGCGTCGAGGGCGTCACCGTGCTGGGGATGGACGCCCGCGCCGCGACCCGGGTGCTCGACCCGCGGCCCGACACCCTCGACGCTCCGTGGTCCGACGTCACCGGGCGCCTCCTCGCGGGGCGCGACCTCGGCGACGGCCTCGCCCTGCCGGGGTCCCCGCGCGAGGTCACGGTCACCGCGCAGGTCCTCGCCACCGGCAGCTCCAGCGCCCTCGGGCCCGAGGGCTTCGCCGCGTCGCTCGCGGTGCGCGACGCCCGCGGCCTCGTCACGTCGGTGCCGCTGGGGTCCGTGGGGAGCGACCGCCGCACGCTGACCGCCGACCTCTCGCGGCTCGGCCTCCTCGCGCCCCTGAGCGTCGTCGGGGTCTCGGTGCCGCTGCCGGACTTCGTCTCCTTCTTCGTCCCCGAGCCGACCTTCGACCTCGTCGTCACCGCCGTGGCCGCGGACGGCACCGACGTGCCGCTCGGGCGGGTGCTGGGCCCGCACTCCGACCGCAGCGGGCTCTGGCTCGCCGCCCGCGCCGGACGCACCGAGGTGGTCCCGGCGGTCGTGACGCGCGAGGTCGCCGACGCCCTGGGCGCCGGCCGCGGCGGTCGCGTCACGCTGCCGCTCGGCCTGCGCGAGCTGCCCGTCGAGGTCGTCGCCGTCGTCGACTCGCTGCCGACCGCGGAGCAGCCGGGACGCGGCATCCTCCTCGACCTGCCCACCGTCGAGGCCGCGCCGGACCGGGTGGGGGGCGGCTCCGACGTCCGCAGCCGGCTGGTCCTCGACCCCCAGGAGTGGTGGGCCGCCCCCGCCGACCCCGCGCGCGCGGCCGCGGCCGTCCGGGCCGGGCTGCCCTACGGCACGACCCTCGAGGTGGAGGACGAGGCCGTGGCGGAGCGGCTGCGCGACCCGGTCAACGCGGGGATGCGCTCGGCGATGCTCCTCGTGACCCTCGCGTCGGTCCTGCTGGCGGGCGTCGGCTTCGCCGCGAGCACGGCCGCCCTCGGCCGCGCGCGCCGGCACGAGAACGCGGTGCTCCTCGCGCTCGGCAGCCCGCCGGGGCGCATCCGGGCGGTCCTCGTCCTCGAGCGCGTCCTCGTCGTCGTCGTCACCGTGGCCGTCGGGCTGGTGCTCGGCGTCCTCGCGGCGGTCACCGTCGTGCCGCTGCTCGTCGGGGGCGACGGGCACCCGCAGGTGCCCCCGGTCCGGGTCGAGCTGCCCGCCGGGCTCCTCGCCGGGTACGTCCTGCTGCTGGTCCTCGCCCTCTCGGTCGTCGGCGCGTTCGTGCTGCGCAGCACGAGCCGTGACCTCGCGGGGGAGCTGCGTCGGGGGGAGTCGCCGTGAGCGGCCGGCCGGCGACCGCGCGGCACGGGTCCACGCGCGGCACCCGGACGGCGGACGCGTCCGGGCTGACCGCGCGGACCCTCGCGCTCCGGGCCCTCTCCTCGGCGCGCGCCCCGGCCGTCGTCCTCGCGCTGCTCGCCGCCGTCACGGCCGCATACCTCGTCGCGACCCCGCGGGCGGCGTTCGTCGCCACCGACGCCGCCGTCGGCGACACCGTCGCGGCCGCCCGGGCCCAGGCCCGCGAGGTCGGCGTGCGCGCCCCGGCGGCGCCGTCGTTCGACGTCCCCGCGCCGTCCGAGACGCCCGGCGACGGCCCGACGGCGCCGTTCGCCTCGGTCGACGAGGCGGTCCGGTCGGTGCTGGGCCCGGTCGTCGGACGGGTGCTCGCTACGCCCACGTGGGCGGCGCAGAGCGGCTCGACGACGCTGACCCGCACCGACGGGGCGACGCTGCGCCCCGACGGCTCGCGCGCCGTCGTGCGCGTCCAGAGCGCCCTCGGGGCGCACGTGCGCTGGACCTCCGGCGCGGCCCCGGGCGCCCCCACCGGCACGCGCTCGCTGGCCCCCGTCCTGCGCGGCCACGTGACCGCGGAGGTGCCGGTCGCCCTCGCCGACGCCACGGCCCGGTTCTGGGGCGTGCGGGCCGGGGACCGGCTCGTCGTGCAACCGGGGGACCGCCTGCTCCCGCTCGCCGTCGTCGTCACCGGCACCTTCGAGCCGCTCGACCCCACCGACGGCTTCTGGCAGGCCGAGCCGCGGATGACCGGTCTCGCGCGGATCGCGACCGCCCAGGGCGGCGTCGTCACCGAGGGCGCGGTCGTGGCCGACGCGGCGTCCTACGGTGCGGTGTCCGACGGGATGGCGCGCCCCGTCGAGGGGGTGGTCGTCGGCGGCGACTCGACCGTGCTCTCCGCGTCGTGGCGCTACCCCCTGGACGCCGCCCGGCTGCGCGCCGCGGACGTCCGCCCGCTGCGCGAGGCCCTCGTGCGGCTCGACACCGACTCGCGCCTGGACCGCCCTGGCCTCTCGGTCCTCGAGGTCTCGACGGGCCTGGCGTCCGTGCTCGACGACTACGAGGCGTCGGTCCGGGCCACGGGCGTCATGACGACCTTCGCGACCGCCGGCCTCACCGCCCTCACGGTGCTCGTCCTCTCCCTCACCGCCGTCGTGGCCGTCGCCCGCCGCCGCGCCGAGGTCGCCCTCGTCCGGGCCCGGGGTGGCAGCCTGCGCCAGGTGGTCGCCCAGGTCGTCGGCGGGAGCGCCCTGCCCGCGCTCGCGGCGGCGGCGCTCGGTGCGCTCGCCGCGCTGCTCCTCGTCCCCGGGCGCACGGGAGCGACGTCGTGGCTCGAGGTGGTCGTGGTCTCGCTCGTCCCGGCGCTCGCCGGCGCGACGGCCGTCCTCCTGCGCGTCCGCGCGGTCGAGCGCGACGACTCCTCGGAGGAGGCCGTGCGCCGTGGACGGGTCGTGCGGGCCGCCCGCCGCGTCGTCGCCGAGCTCGCGGTCGTCGCCCTCGCCGCGGCCGCGGTCGCCACGGTGCGCGGTCGGGGCCGTGAGATCGCGGCCGGCTCGACCGACTGGTGGGCGGCGCTGGCCCCGGCGCTCGTCGCCGCGGTCGCCGCCCTGCTCGTCCTGCGCCTGCTCCCCGTGCCGGTGCGGGTGCTGGCCCGGCTCGCCTCGCGGCGTCGGGGCCTCGTGGCCTTCGTCGGGCTCGCCCGCGCCGCGCGCACCGGCGCGAGCGCCGCGCTGCCGGTCCTCGCCGTCGTCGTCGGCGCCGCGCTGCTGGGGCTCCTGGCGTCGCTGACCCTCGCGGTCGGCGAGCAACGCGACGTCGCGGCCCACCGGCAGGTCGGAGCCGACGTGCGCGTCGACGCCGTGCGGATGGGCGACGACGACGTGCGGGCCCTCGCCACCCGCCCGGGGGTCCGGGCCGTCGTGCCGGCGTACGTCGCGGACGCGACGGTCTCGTCCGGCAGCCGGGCCGTCCCCGTCGTCCTCGTGGCCGCCGACCCGGCCGCGTACGCCGCCCTCGTCGCGGACACCCCGGTGGCCGTCCGGACGCCTCCGTCGGCGCCCGGGCAGGGTCTCGCCGCGGTCGTCGGCCCCGGCGTCCCCGTCGGTGGAGGGGCGGAGGTCGTGGTGCGGGGTGAGCGGATCAGGTTGGGAGACAGGGTTGTCGATCCGGGCCTGGAGCGGCTGGTCGCCGGCCGTCAGGTCCCGGCCGTCCTGGTCTCGCTCGACCGCCTCCGCGAGCTCGCGCCGGCGACGACCGCCCAGACCGCCTTCGTCGCCGCGGACGCGGGAGCGGCGCGGGCGCTTACCGGCCTGCGCGACCCGGGCGCCGCGACGCCCAGCGGCCGGGTCGGCGCCGTCGACTCCGTGGACGCCGCCCGGGACCGGGTGGGGGAGCGTGCGCTGTCGCGGCTCGTGACCCTCACCTACTCCGTGGGCGCACTGCTCGCCGCGCTGCTGACGCTCCTCGCCGTCGCGCTCCTGCTCGTCGCGACCCGCCCGGACCGTGCGGCGCTCGTCATCCGCCTGCGGACGATGGGGCTCCCGCACGGCCTGGAGCGCCACCTCGCGTGGACCGAGGTGCTCCCGGTCGTCGCCGTCGCCGCGGTCGCCGGGGCCGTGGCCGGTGCTCTCGCGCCGGCGCTCGTGGGGCCGGCCGTCGACCTCGCCCCCTTCACCGGCTCGGCGCCGTTCCCGCCGGTCGCCGCGAGCGTCCCGGCCGCCCTGGGCGCCGCGCTGCTCGTCCTCGTCCTCGGGGCGCTCGCCCTCGTCCTCGATGCCGCGGCGACCCGCCGCGGTCACCTCGCCGACCACCTGCGCACGGGAGACACGGCATGACCACGACCACGACGCCCCGACGCCGACGCGACGCCGGCACCCCCGACGGCCCGGACATCCTCTGCGACAACCTCGTCCGCATCTACCGGGCCGAGGGCATCGAGGTCGTCGCCCTCCAGGGGCTCGACCTGCGCGTGACGCGGGGCGAGCTCGTCGCCCTCGTCGGCGCGTCCGGCTCGGGCAAGTCGACGCTGCTCGGCATCCTCTCGGGGCTGGACCGCCCGAGCGCCGGCACGGCCCGGGTCGCCGGGCACGACCTCGCCGCGATGCAGCGCCGCGAGCGGCTGGAGTACCGCCGCCGGACGGTCGGGTTCCTCTTCCAGCAGGCGGCCGCCAACCTGCTGCCGTACCTGACCGCCGCCGAGAACGTCGAGCTGCCGATGATGCTCGCCGGGGTGCGGGCGGGGGAGCGCGCCCGCCGCGCGCGCGACACGCTGGGGGTGCTCGGCATCCCGGACTGCGCCGACCGGCGGCCGGGCGAGCTGTCGGGCGGCCAGCAGCAGCGGGTCGCGCTCGGGGTCGCCGTGGCGAACCGGCCGAGCGTGCTCCTCGCCGACGAGCCCACCGGCGAGCTCGACACCCGCAGCAGCGACGAGGTGTTCGAGGCGATCCGCCGCGCCAACACCGAGTTCGGCACGACGACGCTCGTCGTGACGCACGATGCGCACGTCAGCGAGCAGGTCGCCCGCACCGTGGGCATCCGCGACGGGCGCACCGCCACGGAGGTGCTGCGGCGCGACGCCGTGGGCGCCGACGGCGAGACCGGCCGGGTCGCCGAGGAGTACGCGGTGCTCGACCGGGCCGGGCGCCTGCAGCTGCCCACCGCGTTCACCAGCGCGCTCGGGATGCGTGACCGGGTGCGGCTCGGGCTCGAGCCCGACCACATCGCGGTGCGGCCGACGCCGACCGAGGGGGAGGAGCAGGGATGAGCGGCGAGCCGCTGCGGGTTCGCGAGGTGCACCGCACGTTCGGGTCGGGCGGGACGGCGGTGCACGCGCTGCGTGGGGTGTCGATCGACGTCGCCCCCGGTGAGCTCGTGGCGCTGCGCGGACGCTCCGGGTCGGGCAAGACGAGCCTGCTCAACGTCATCGGCGGCCTCGACCGGCCGGACGCGGGCACCGTCCACGTCGGGGACCTCGAGGTGACGACGATGACCGACGCCGACCTCCTCGCGCTGCGACGTGGCCCGGTCTCGTACGTCTTCCAGTCCTTCGGGCTCGTGCCCGTGCTCAGCGCCCGTGAGAACGTCGGCGTGCCGCTGCGGCTGCGCTCGGTCGAGCCGGCGGAGCGCGAGCGGCGGGTGGCCGAGGCGCTCGAGCACGTCGGCCTCGGCGGGCACGCCGAGCACCGGCCGGACGAGCTGTCCGGCGGGCAGCAGCAGCGCGTCGGGCTGGCGCGTGCGCTCGTCGCGGAGCCGGGGCTGCTCCTCGCCGACGAGCCGACCGGTCAGCTTGACTCCGAGACCGGGCGCGACATCATGCGGCTCATCGCCCGCCTCGCGAAGGAGCGGACGATGACGACGCTCGTGACGACCCACGACCCGGCGCTGCTCGCCGTGGCCGACCGCGTCGTCGAGATCGCCGACGGGCACCTCGTCGAGCCGGACTGACCCGCGACCACATCCCGACTGATTGCGAGTTCCGCCGCTCGACACGCCGTCCGACAGCGTGTCGAGCGGCGCAACTCGCAACAAGTGGGGTGCCGGGTCGAGGTGAAATTCGACCGCGACAGGGTCTTTCTTCACCTCGACCCGGGGGTCACTCCGGGACGCGGACCATGCCCTCCTGGGCCACCGTCGCGACGAGCGTGCCGTCGGCGGCGAACATCCGGCCCAGCCCGAGGCCGCGCCCACCCTGCGCCGAGGGCGACTCCTGCGAGTAGAGGACCCACTCGTCGGCGCGCGCCGGCCGGTGGAACCACATCGCGTGGTCGAGGCTCGCCATCTTGAGGCCGCGCGTCGTCCAGGGCAGCCCGTGCCGGCGCAGGATCGGCTCGAGGAGGCTGTAGTCGGAGGCGTACGCGAGGACGGCGTCGTGGACCAGCGGGTCGTCCGGCAGCCGGCCGACGGCGCGCATCCACACGTTCTGCTCGGCGACCTGCTCGGCGGGGGGCCCGGCGAAGAGGTTGCCCTCGACGTGCCGCAGCTCGATGGCCCGGCGCGAGATGTGCTGTGCGCGAGGGTCATCGGTCCCCGCGAAGAGCTCGGCGAGGGACGGCACGGACTCGGGGCGCGGCACCGGCGGCGCGGTGTCCTGGTGGTCGAGGCCACCGTCGGGCGCCTGCCACGAGGTGCTCATCGAGAGGATCGGGTGCCCGTGCTGGACGGCGTGCACGCGGCGGGTCGAGAACGAGCGGCCGTCACGCATCCGCTCGACGCTGAAGGTGATCGGCTGCGTGTCGTCGCCGGGGCGCATGAAGTAGGCGTGGAGGGAGTGCAGCCGGCGCGGCACGTCGCCGACCCCGGCCACCGTGCGCCCGGACGCGACGACGCCCTGCGCGAGGACCTGGCCGCCGAACACGCGCCCGTGGGGCTGCTTCTGGCTGGCGCCGCGGAAGAGCGTGACGTCCTCGGCGAAGGTGTCGGGCAGCTCGACGCCCGGCGCGGCGGCGAGGCTGCGCGGCTGGACGCTCACCTGCGCCGAGCCCAGCTCCTCGAGGTCGAGGGTCTGCAGGAGGTCGACGAGCGGGTCCGGATGGGGGTCGGTCACGGGGAAACGATAGCCAGCGCGGCTCAGGCGACGAGCGGGCGCCCGGGGCGGACCCGGGCGGCGCGGCCGGCGCGCACGCGCTCGGCGGCGCGCCCGAGCCGGGCCGCGGCGTCGGCCATCGTCTCCGGGGGCAGCACGTGCGGCAGGCGCAGCCACCGGTCCAGGCCTCCGTCGAGGGAGAACCGCGGACCGGCCGCGACGAGCAGGCCCTCGTCCTCGGCGGCCGCGGCGAGGCTGCTCGAGGGCAGGTCGGCGGGCAGCTCGCACCACAGCGACAGACCGCCGCGCGGCACCCCGAAGGTCGCCTCGGGCAGGTGCTCGCGCAGGCCGGCGGCCAGGGCGTCGCGGGCGGCGACGAGCCCGTCGCGGCGCTCGACGGTGACGCCGGGGGAGCGACGCATCAGCTCGACGAGGACGAGCTGCTCGAGGACGGGGGCGCCGAGGTCGCTCGTGACGCGTGCCTCGACGAGCGCGCGCAGGGCGCCGCGGGGGGCGCGGACCCACCCGGTGCGCAGGCCGCCCCAGTGCGACTTCGAGGAGCTGCCGATGCTCACGGCCGTCGGGGCGTGGGCGGCGAGGGGCAGCGGCATCGGGCCGCCCGCGAGGTCGATCTCGACGATCGTCTCGTCGACGACGGGGACGGTGCCGGCCGCGGTGAGGGCGCGCGCCAGCCGGGCCCGCCCCTCGTCGTCGAGCAGCGCGCCCGTCGGGTTGTGGAAGTCCGGGATGAGCACGGCCGCGCGGGCGCCGGCGGACGCGACCGTGCGCACCGCTTCGTCGACGTCCCAGCCGGTGGGGTCCACCGGCAGGCCGCGCAGGCGCGCGCCGGCGCCGCGGAGGGCGTCGAGGGTGTTGGGGTAGGTGGGGTCCTCGACGAGCACGCGGTCGCCCGGGCGCAGGAGGGCGCGGACGACGACGGCGAGCCCGGCGACGGCGCCGGAGGTGACGAGCACGTCGTCGGCGCTCGTCGGCAGGCCGCGGGCGGTGTACCGCTCGGCGACCGCCTCGCGCAGCTCGGGCACGCCGTAGGTGAGGTACCCGGCGCCGCAGAGGTAGGAGGGCAGCCGCTCGAGCGCCCGCTCGTAGGCCTCGAGCACACCGGCCGGGGCGCGGGTCGCGGCACAGGTGAGGTCGAGGACGTCGTCGCCCACGTCGGCGGGGAAGAGGCCGCCGGTGCCGCGCCGGCGGGCGCCGTCGGGCAGGGTCGCGACGGAGCCGGAGCCCTGCCGCGAGGTGAGGTAGCCGAGCTCGCGCAGGACGTCGTAGGCGCGGGTCACCGTGGTGCGGCTGAGGCCGAGGTGGGTCGTGAGGTCTCGCTCGCTCGGCAGCCGCGTGCCGACGGCGATCCGGCCGTCGGCCACCGCGAGGCGCAGCGCGTCGGCGAGCGCGCGGTAGGCGGGCCGTGCGGCGCCGAGGTCGCCGACGAGGCGGGCGGTGCGGGCGGCGCTGACGGTCGGGGCGGTGCTCACGGGGCCACTGTCGCACGATTGGCCCTCGATTCACAGGCCAATCCCGGGGCAGGATGGTCCCCATGTCACCGCTCCAGCTGGCCCGACGCGGGATCTCCCGTCGGGTCCCCCTCATCCCGATGACCCCCCTCGAGCAGCTCCGCGCCGGCCGCCTGCCGCACCGGCTCGCCCAGCTCCTCGTCGGGCTCGGGCTCTTCGGCGTGACGATGGGCCTCATGCTGCGGGCCGGGCTCGGGGTCGAGCCGTGGGGCGTGCTGACGACGGGGCTCATCCGGTACGTGCCGATCACCTACGGCGAGATGGTCATCGTCAGCTCGTTCGTCGTGCTGCTGCTCTGGATCCCGCTGCGGCAGTGGCCCGGGGTCGGCACCGTCGCCAACGCCGTCGTCATCGGGCTGGCGACGGACGCCACGCTCGCGGTGGTCCCGCCGATCGAGGGCCTGGGCTGGCGCGCCCTCGTCATGCTCCTCGGGGTCGTCGGCAACGGCGTCGCGGGCGCGATGTACATCGGCAGCCAGCTCGGCCCGGGGCCCCGCGACGGCCTGATGACCGGCCTGACCCGGCGCACCGGCCGCTCGGTCCGGCTCGTGCGGACCTCGCTCGAGGTGACCGTCGTCGCCCTCGGCTGGGTGCTCGGCGGGGTCGTCGGGATCGGGACGCTCGTCTACGCCCTGCTCATCGGGCCGGTCGTCCAGCTCTTCCTGCCGCTGCTCACGGTGCGGGTGGACCCGCCGCCCACGCGCGGTACGCCCTGACGAGGGAGCGCGAGAAGGCGCCGGCGTCGTGGGGCCGCAGCGTGAGCGAGCCCCCTGCCGCGAGCGGCACCTCGACGGTGCCGCGCCGGCCGGTCGGCGGGGCGGGCAGGTGCGCGGTGCCCTCGTCCAGCTCCTCGAAGCCGAAGGTCACCTCGTCGACGACGAGGCGGTCGGCGGCCACGGCGAGGCCGGAGGCCTGCGGCCAGTCGCCCCACGCGCCGTCGCCGAGGACGAGCCAGGCCGGGACGGCGGCGAGGGCGAGGACCGCCACGGCCCAGTCGAGCGGGCCGTCGGGGGAGAGGTCGAGGCCCCCGTCGCGGCTGCGCAGCAGCGCTCCGGCGGCGAGGACGCAGAGGGCGAGGACGGCGACGAGCACGGTCAGCGGGCGCCGCGCGTGCTCCTCGACGTAGGTGAAGGCGGGGTGGGCCATGGCTCCATCCTCACCCGGCGCGCCGGGCTCAGCCGACCCGGGCGTCGGGCTCGCGCCGCCACGACCACACCGCGGCGGCCCACGCCGTGAGCAGGAGGACCACCGACGCGCCGAGCGCCCAGCGCAGCGCGGCGCCGGGGTCCTCGGTCCGCGAGGCCGCGACCTGGTAGGTCGTCATGAGCACCGCGGCGCCGATCGCGGCGCCGATGCGCTGGCCGGTCTGGAGCGCCCCGCCCGCGGCGCCGCCCATCTGCGGCGGCACCTCGGCGAGCGACAGGGTGATGTTCGGGGAGACGACGGCGCCGCCGCCGAGCCCGGCGACGAGCAGCGGGAGGGCCAGCACCCACCAGGGCAGGTCGCGGTCCGTGGCGGGCACGACGACAGCGAGGGCGACGAGGCCGAGCATCATCACGGCCAGCGCGACGACGGTGAGCGGGCGGCCGACCCGGCTGACCGCCCGGCCGGCGAGCGGGCTCGCGACGGCCGACCCGACGGCGAACGGGGTGAGCAGGAGCCCGGCGTGCAGCGGCGTGTAGCCCAGGCCGTCCTGGAGGAAGACGCTGAGCACGAGGAAGATGCCGGTGAAGCCGGTGAAGTACAGGCTGCCGATGACGATGCCGCTCGCGTACCCCGGTGTGCTGCGCAGGAGCCCGAGGTCGAGCAGGGGCGGGCGGCCGTCCCGCACGACGCGCCGCTCGTGCCGGACGAAGGCGACGCCGGCCAGCGGCACGAGGACGAGCAGCAGCAGCGGCCAGCGGCTGCCGGACTCGAGGCTGACGACGGGGTAGAGGAGCGCGAGCACGGTGACGCCGAGGAGGGCGGCGCCGGGCAGGTCGAGGTGGGTGTCGCCGGTCGTGTCGGCGGTGCGCCCCGGGACCAGGCGCGCGATGGCGACGAGGAGGACGAGGCCGATGGGGACGTTGACGAGGAAGATCCAGCGCCAGCCGCTCTCCTCGCCGAAGGCGGCGATGAGCAGCCCGCCGAGCACCGGCCCGATCGCCGACGACACCGACACGGTGAACCCGAACAGCCCGAACGCGACCCCGCGCTCGCGGCCCTGGAACATCGACTGGATGAGGCCCGAGCTCTGCGGCGTGAGCAGGCCCGCGGCGAAGCCCTGCGCGAGGCGCGCGGCGACGAGGACACCGACGTTAGGGGCGAAGCCGGCGGCCGCGCTGGAGACGACGAACCCGCCGAGGCCGAGCAGCATGATGGCGCGCCGGCCGTGGGCGTCCCCGAGGCGGCCGCCGATGACGAGCATGAGCCCGAGCGCGAGCGCGTAGCCGGAGACGACCCACTGGACCGCGCCGGCCGAGGTGTCGAGACCGGTGCGGATCGAGGGGATGGCGACGTTGACGATCGTCACGTCGAGCAGGACCATGAAGCCGACGACGAGGGTGACGCCGAGGATGCGCCAGCGCCGGGGGTCGGGCGCGTCGTCGGGGGTGGTCTCGGCGCGTTCCTCGGTCTCCTGGCTCACCGCTCCACGCTAGGGGCGGGGTCTTCCTCGGGGTCGCCTCCGGTACGGAGTTCGCGCTCGGTGCGCGAAGGTGAGTATTGACAATACGCTGTCATGAGCGCAGGATGCTGTCATGTCCTCCACCACCGTGCACCTCGCCGTCCTCGACACCATGGCCGACTGGGAGGTCGGCCACCTCGCCGCCCACCTGGGCCACCTGGGCGGGCAGGGCCCGGCCGGCCGCTTCACCCTCGAGACCGTGGCCGCCCGGCCGGGGCCGGTCCGCACGATGGGTGGCCTCACCGTGCTGCCCGACCGCACCCTCGCCGGCCTCGACCCCGCCTCCTCCGCGATGCTCGTGCTCCCCGGCGGCGAGACCTGGACCGACCCCGAGGTCTCCGCGCCGTTCGTCGCGGCGGCCCGGGCGCACCTCGCGGCCGGAGTGCCCGTCGCGGCCGTCTGCGGCGCGACGTGGGCGCTCGCCGCGGCGGGGCTGCTCGACGACGTGCACCACACGAGCAACGACCCCGGCTTCCTCGCCTCGAGCGGCTACGCCGGCGGCGCGCTCTACGTCCACGAGCCGGCGGTCGTCGACGGCGACGTCGTGACCGCGACGGGCATCGACCCCGTGCACTTCGCGATGGCGGTCTTCCGGCGGCTCGGGGCGCACCCCGCGGGGCGGATCGAGTCCTACGGGCGCCTCTACGCCGACCACGACGCGGCCGGGTTCTTCGAGCTCGCGAGCGCGTGACGCCGGTGGGCGCCCGTCGCGCGGCCCCCAGCCCCGAGCAGCTGCTGCTGTCCGACAGCGCGCTCGCGGTCTTTCGGCTCAACGGCCAGTTCCTCGCCCTGGCCGAGGAGCTGGCCCGCCCGGCCGGCCTGACCGCCGCGTGGTGGCAGGTGCTCGGCGCGGTGCTGCCGGCCCCGATGCCGGTCTCGGGGATCGCGCGCGAGATGGGCCTGACCCGGCAGAGCGTCCAGCGCATCGCCGACCTGCTCGTCGAGCGGGGCTTCGCGGCCTACCGCGACAACCCGGCGCACCGGCGCGCCAAGCTCGTCGAGGCGACCCCGGCCGGGGTCGAGGCCGTCCGGGCCATCGCGCCGCAGCACCGGGCGGCGGCGCGGCGGCTCGTCGAGGAGCTGGGGGAGCAGCGGGCGGTGGAGGTGCGCGACACCCTTCGCGAGCTCGTCACCGCGATGGAGCGGCTGGGCGACGGCGCCTGAGCGCGCCGGGCCGCTCAGCCGTCGACGGCGAGGACGAGCGGCAGGACACCCGGTGCGCCGGCCTGGCGCAGCGACCGCCCGGCCACGGTGAGCGTCCAGCGCGAGGACACGACGTCGTCGACGAGGAGCACCGGCCCGGGGCAGTCGGCGAGCTGCGCGGCGAGCTCGGGCCCGACGACGACCCGGTCCCAGACGCCGGCCAGCCGGTAGGCGCTGTTGCCGCCCATCTCGCCGGTCGGGCCGCCGTGGGCGAGGTCGAGGGTGCCGAGGTCGCGCAGTCTCCCCATCCCGGCGAGACCGGCCGCGAGCGAGCGGACCAGCTGCGGGTGCGAGCGCGAGGGCATCGCGACGACGGCCACCGGCCGCTGCGCCCAGCCCCACTCGGCGAGGACGGGCACGCAGGCCCGCAGGAGCTCGGGGGAGGCGGGGGCGTCCTCGCGCAGGACCTCACGCAGCCGCTGGCCCCAGCCGAGGTCGGACAGGCGCGCCAGCGCCCGGCCGGGCTCGAGCTGCTCGTCGGCGGCAATCCGGCCCTTGACCGGCACACCGAGCCGGTCCATCCCCGACGGCCACTGGGCGCGCGCGTCGACGACGGTGCCGACCTTCTGGAGGCGTTCGCGGGCGGCACCGATCACGGTGTCGGGGACGTCGGTCGGGTACCAGGGCCCGGCGCAGCCGTCGCAGCGGCCGCAGGGGACGGCGCTGTCGTCGTCGAGGCACTCCTGGAGGAAGGCCATCCGGCAGGCGTCGGTGCCCTCGTAGTCGACCATCAGCTGCTGCTCGGCCTGGCGGGCCGCGGCGACCCGGTCGTAGCGCTCGGCGTCGTAGGTCCACGGGACGCCGGTCGAGGTCCAGCCGCCGGAGACGCGCTGGACGGCGCCGTCGACGTCGAGCACCTTGAGGAGCAGCTCGAGCCGGGTGCGCCGGACGTCGACGATCGTCTCGAGGGCGGCGGTCGAGAGGGCGCGACCGGCCTCGGCGAGCGCGGTCAGCACGGCGGCCGCCTGGTCCTCGCGCGGCATCGAGACGCTCGCGAAGTAGCGCCAGATGTCGCGGTCCTCGGGGCCGGGCAGCAGCAGCACGTCGGCGCGGTCGGTGGCGCGGCCGGCGCGGCCGACCTGCTGGTAGTAGGCGACCGGGCTGCTCGGGGCGCCGAGGTGGACGACGAACCCGAGGTCGGGCTTGTCGAAGCCCATCCCGAGCGCCGACGTCGCGACGAGGGCCTTGACCTCGTTGTGCCGCAACGCTTCCTCGAGGCGCTCGCGGTCGGCGGGGTCGGTGCGGCCGGTGTACGACGCGACGGTGTGCCCGGCCTCGCGCAGGGACGCCGCGACGTCCTCGGCCGCCGAGACGGTGAGGGCGTAGACGATGCCCGAGCCGGGCAGGTCGCCGAGGTGCGCCAGCAGCCAGCCGAGCCGCTGCTCGGGCGACATCGAGCGGAGCACCCCGAGCCGCAGCGAGTCGCGGGCGAGCCCCCCGCGCACGGTGAGCACCGGGCGACCGCCGGTGGAGAGCTGCTCCTCGACGTCGTGGACGACGCGGGCGTTGGCGGTGGCGGTGGTCGCGAGCACCGGGACGTCGGCCGGCAGGCCGTCGAGGAGGTCGCGGATGCGGCGGTAGTCCGGCCGGAAGTCGTGGCCCCAGTCGCTGACGCAGTGCGCCTCGTCGACGACGAGCAGGCCGCAGCGCCGGGCGAGGTCGGGCAGCTGCTCGTCACGGAAGCGCGGGTTGTTGAGCCGCTCGGGGCTGACGAGGAGGACGTCGACCGCGTCCTCGGCGAGGGCCGCGCGCACCCCGTCCCAGTCCTGCGCGTTGGCCGAGTTCATCGTCACGGCGCGGATGCCGGCGCGGCCGGCGGCGGCGATCTGGTCGCGCATCAGCGCGAGGAGCGGGCTGATGATGACCGTCGGCCCGGCGCCCTCGGCCCGGCGCAGCGCCGTGGCGACGAAGTAGACGGCCGACTTGCCCCAGCCGGTGCGCTGGACGACGAGGACGCGCGAGCGGTGCTCGACGAGGGCCGAGACGGCCTCGAGCTGTCCGTCGCGAAAGTCGACGTCGTCACGGCCGACGAGCCGCCGCAGCGCCGTGCGGGCGCGCTCGGCGACCTCGGGGGAGGGAGGGGCGAGGACCTGGGCCGGTGTCGTCATGGTCCGCCCACCGTACGCACCCCGGCCGACACCGGGCCGCCCGCCGTCCACAGGCCCGGCACCGCCCGGCGTGGGAGGGCCGGGCGCCGTCCCGGTCCCGCTTCACCCGGGAAGGGTGCGCTTCGCGGGGGGACGGAACCGGGGTGAGGCGCGGCCGTATCGGGTGACCCGATACGCGTGTGGCGCGTGGGATGTGATGCGCGGGCGCGTGGCACCCCGGTCCGGCCTCACCCGGGAAGGGTGCGCTGCGCGGGGGGACGGAACCGGGGTGAGGCGCGGCCGTATCGGGTGACCCGATACGCGTGTGGCGCGTGGGGGTTCGGGGTTGCCGTGGGGTCGGGGGGGGGGGGGGGGGGGGGGGCCTGGTGGGCCCCGTCGGTCAGTGCCAGCCGAGGTCGTCGACGCCGCCGGGCACGTCGCTGTCCGGCGCGTAGGGCGTGCGCGAGAAGCGGAACGAGGCGAGGTCGAGGTGCGAGACGGTGCCGTCGGCCCGGCGGACCACGCGCAGCGGCTCGCCGGTGTGGTAGCCGTCGAGGCCGACCCACGCGTCGGGCCCGACCGGTGCGAACCGCGACCCGCGGCCCGTCCCGGGCTCGCCGAGCACGAGGTGCTCGCCGACGACCTTCGCCGTCGTCGTCGACGCACCCCAGTGCCACGGGCCGACGAGCTCGAGCAGCCCGGGGTCGCCGGCGGCCGCCCACGGCTCGAGGGCCGGCGGCTCCTCGGTGCGCAGCACGTCGAGCAGGTCCTCGCCGAGCCCCTTGAGGCCGGTCGAGGCGGTCGTGTTGGTCAGCGTGACGACGCCGTCGCCGCCGTCGAGCCGCACGCGCAGCCCGGCGAGGAAGCCGGGCATCGAGCCGCCGTGGCCGGCGTAGCGGACGCCGTCGACGTTCCAGACCTGCCAGCCGAGGCCGTGCGCGCCGGTCCACGCCTGCCCCGGCTCGTCGACGACGTGGTGCGGCTCGCACATCTCGGCGAGCGTGTCGGCCGACAGCAGCCCCGCGGTGTCGCCGCCGAGGAAGGCGGCCCAGCGGGCGAGGTCCTCGACCGTCGTCCACAGCTGCCCGGCCGGGGCCATCGCCCCGCCGTCGTGCTCCGGCTCGCGCAGGAGGACGTCGGCGAACGGGTGGACGGCCAGCCCCTGCGCGGCCCGACCGCTCGGGCGGGTCGTCGTGCGGGTCATCCCGAGCGGCTCGAGGAGCTCGGTGCGCACGACGTCGGCCCACCCGGCGCCGTGGGCCACCTCCAGCAGGCGGCCGAGGGCGCCGTAGCCCACGTTGGAGTAGTGGAAGCGGCGCCCGGCCCGGAAGCGCTGCCCGGCCCCGTGGCCGACGAGGTGGTCCCAGTCGCCGCCGGGGGTGCGCTCCCACCACGGGCCGTCGGTCTCGGCCTGGGTGCCCGCGGCGTGGGAGAGCAGCTGCTCGACCGTCACGGCCCCGAGGGACGAGCCGGGCACGTGCTCCTCGAAGCGGTCGGTGAGGTCGAGGCGCCCGGCGTCGCGCAGCCGCAGGACGCAGACGCCGACGAAGGTCTTCGTGATCGAGCCCATCCGGTACTGCGTGTCGGCGTCGGCGGGCTCGCCGCCCGCGCGGCCGTCGAGCGTGCCGACCGCGCCGCTCCACACGAGCGACCCGTCGCGCACCAGCCCGGCCGCGACGGAGGGCAGGCGCCCCTCGCGCTGGGCGGTCGCGAGGCGGTGGTCGAGCAGGGCGGCGGTGCGGTCGGAGACGGTCACCCGGCCACCCTAGGACGGCGCCGCTGTCGCGCGGCTGCGAGGATGGCCCCCATGGCCGACCGCTACGTCGTCGAGGTCCCGCTGCGCTGGTCCGACATGGACGCCTACGGGCACGTCAACAACGTCCAGTACCTCCGGCTGCTCGAGGACGCCCGCGTCATCGGCTTCCGCGAGTGGTTCCCGGACCGCCCGACGCTGCTCGACGAGGGGATCGTCGTGTCGCGGCACGCCATCGAGTACCGCGCCCCGCTGACCTACCGGCCCGAGCCGGTCGAGGTCGACATGTGGGTCACCCGCGTCCACGGGGCGGGGTTCGACCTCGGCTACCTCGTGCGCGACCCCGCCGCGGTCGGCGACGCGGAGTACGCGGTCGCCGAGACCGGGCTGGTCCTCTACGACTTCGCGAGCGCCCGCCCGCGCCGCCTCGAGCCCGCCGCTCGCGCGGCGCTCGCCGTCCACGTCGGCGAGCCGGTGTCCTTCCGGTGGGGTGGCCGGTGAGCGACGTGCTGCACCTCGTCGACGTCGCGGCGCTCGGCGACCTGGGGCGCTTCGCCGGGCGGGCGCGCTCCTTGGACGAGCAGGGGGCGATGCGCCTGCAGGCCTCCGGAGACGTCCTCGCGGCGTGGGTCGGCGTCCTCCAGGGCAGCGGCATCCTCTCGGAGGGGGCCGTACTCGGCCTGCGCACCTTCGCCCTCGCCGAGCCCGCCACGTGCGACGCGGTCGTGCCGCTCGGCGCCGTCACCGACCGCACCGCACGGCCCGGCGACGCCACCTTCCCGCTGCCGCCGACCCGGGCGATCGCCGCGTGGTCGGCCGTCACGCCGCCGCGCGTTGGCTGGGAGCCCGCGGGTGAGCTGCCCGCCGACACGCTGGCCGAGGCCGCGCGCAGCGGCCTCGTCGAGGTCGGCGCGGCCGTCCGCGAGCGCGGGGCGGCCGCGGGCTTCGTCCGCGACCGCGTCTGGGGCCGCGACGTCGAGGGCGTGCGCGCGGGAGGGGCGTTCGCCGCCTTCTCGCTCGGCTTCCTCGCCTCGGGGTCGACCGTGCGGGTGCTGCGGGCGAACCGGTGGACCCGGCTCACCTGCGCCGGCGGTCACGTCCTGATGCGCTGACCCGTCGGGACGACGACCGCGGCCACGAGGGCCAGCCCGAGGAAGATCGCCCCGAACAGGGCGTTGTCCTGCCCCGGGTCGTGGGCGGCGGCGAAGGCGGCCGTGGCCCCGGCGATGCCGAGGACGCTGCCGAGCACGTCGGAGAGCTGGATGGACGACGAGGTCTCGCCGTGCGCCTCGACCGGGCTCAGCTCGAGGGCGAGGATGGTCGTCGTCGTCACGCCGGTGCCCATCGCGAAGCCCGCGAGCAGCAGCGCGAACACGCTGAGCCACGCCGGCAGGTTGACCCACGCGACGAGCGAGAGCCAGCCGAGCCCGACCGCGAGCACGAGCCCACCGACCTCGATGAGCCGGTGCCGGGGGAGGTGCAGCGCGTCGTGCCCCTGGTACAGCGCGCCGAGCGCCCAGCCGACGGCGCCGACGGCGAGCGCGAGCCCGGCGACCTGGAGGCTGGCGCCGCGCTGGCCGGCGAGGAAGAGCGGGACGTAGGTGATGCCGCCGTAGAACGCCGCGCAGAGGAGCGCCCGCGCGAGGACGACGCTCGGGACGCCGCGCCGCAGGACGAAGGTGCCGGCGGGGAGCAGGCGGGGCGCGACGACGACGACGCCGACGAGCCCGAGGAGCGCGACGACGGTCTTCCACGACCACGTGAAGACGAGCTCGTGGGTGCCGACCTGGAGCGCGCCGGCGGCCAGCGCGACGGACAGGCCGGCCCACGCGGTGCGCACGTGCGTGCTGTGATCGCGGCTGGAGGCCGCCTCCTGGAGCCGGCTGACGTCGACCCGCCGCTGCGCCCGCCACAGCGCGATGCCGGTGACGATGACCGGGAGGACGACGATCCAGAACACCCAGCGCCACGAGAGGTTCTCGGTCAGCCAGGCCGACAGCGGCGGGCCGGCGAGCGAGGGCACGACCCACGCGGCCGAGATGTACGTGAACAGCCGCGGGCGGACGGCCTCGGGGTAGACCCGGCCGGCGATGACGTAGAGCATGACGACGAGCAGGCCGCCGCCGAGGCCGGTCAGCGCGCGGCCGACGAGGAAGACGTCGAGCCGGGTCGCGCAGCCGCACGTCGCGGCGCCGACCGCCAGCAGGACCTGCCCGACGAAGGTGCCGGGCAGCGGGCCGGAGCGGTCGGTCCAGACGCCGGCGAGGACGATGCCGAGGAGCTGTGCGGTGAGCATCACCGAGAAGGCGAAACCGTAGGAGCGCACCGCGTTCAGCTCACGGGCGACGTCGGGCATCGCGGTCGAGACGGCCATCGACTCGAACGCGACGATCGTCACGAGGGCGAGGACGGCGAGGGTGACCTGGAGGTAGGACCGGCTGAGGGGCCCGCCCGTCGTCGTGTCGCTCCCCGTCGTGCGCATCGTCGTCACGATAGCCCCCCGTCCGCGGGCGCGAGGGGCGAACCCCGCTGCGCCAGCACGTCGGCGAGGACGTCGATGCGGTCGGCGACGATCCCGTCGACGCCGAGGTCGAGCAGCCGGTGGAACTCGGCGGCGTCCTCGCGCCGACCGTCGTGGAACCACACGTGCACCTGCTTGCCGAGGTCGTGCGCGCGCCGGAGGAGCCCGGGCGTCACGAGCACGAGGGTGCGACCGGCGACGCGGTGCTCGGCCGGGATCTGGAGCACCGGCGCGGGCGTGTGCAGCATCCGGGACAGCAGGGCGGGCGAGAAGCGCAGGGCGGCGGTGCCCACCTGGCCCGCGGCCGTGGCGACGCGCTGGCCGAGGGCGCGGCGCACCGCGCGGATGCGGCGCGGCGAGAACGAGCCGAGGCAGACCCGGTCCAGGGCGTCGTGCTCGCGCAGCACCGCCACGGTCGGGTCGAGCGCGGAGTCGGCCTTGACGTCGATGTTGAAGCGCGTCGTCGGGAAGGCCTCGAGGAGGTCGCCCAGCAGCGGGATCGGCTCGGTGCCGCCGACGCGCGCCTCGCGCACCTGCTCCCAGGGGAGGTCGGCCACGGCGCCGTGCGCGTCCGTCACGCGGTCGAGCACGGTGTCGTGGAACGCGACGACCTGGCCGTCGAGCGTGGCGTGCACGTCGGTCTCGAGGTAGCGGTACCCGAGCGCGACGGCCCGGGCGAAGGCGGCCCGGGTGTTCTCCAGCCCGACGTTCGCGGGCAGGAGCGAGCCCCCGCGGTGCGCCAGTGCCAGGGGCGTCGGGTCCGCGAGGTAGGCGTGGTCGGCGGCCCGCACGGTCAGCCGGCCGCGGGCCGCAGCCAGACGGTGGTGTCGGTCGGCAGGGACGTGGGGTCGGCGAGCGGGCCCGAGGCGACGAGGACCTCGCCGGCCGGCAGCTCGACGGGGGCCTCGCCCGTGTTCGTCACGACGAGGACGGCGTCGGCGCCCTCGCCGGAGCGGTAGGCGACGACGTCGCCGCCGGTCATCGCGTCCCAGGACAGGGCGTGGCCGCCGAGGCCGAGCTCGCGGCGCAGGCGCAGCAGGGTCCGGTAGAGCTCGAGGGTCGAGCCCTCGACGCCCTCCTGGCGGTCGACCGCCAGCGCGGCGTAGGCCTCGGGCTGGGGGAGCCACGGGTGGTCGCCGGGGCCGAAGCCGAGGCTCGGCCCGTCGGCGGTCCACGGCATCGGGACGCGGCAGCCGTCGCGACCGACGACCTCGCCCTTGGTGTGGTGGTAGGTCGGGTCCTGGCGCACGTCGTGGGGCATCGTCGTGTGCTCCGGCAGCCCGAGCTCCTCGCCCTGGTAGAGGTAGGCGCCGCCCGGGAGGCCGAGCATCAGCGCGGTCGCGGCGCGGGCCCGCCGCAGGCCGAGCTCGGCGTCGGGCTGGGGGTCGTCGGCGGCGATGCCGTTGGGGCGCGGGCCGTCCTGGGGGAGGCCGAGGCGCGAGGCGTGGCGGACCACGTCGTGGTTGGAGAGGACCCACGTCGTCGGGGCCCCGACGGCGTCGTTGTTGCGCAGGGAGGACTCGATGACCTCGGCGAGGTCGGTTGCGCGCCAAGGCGACTCGAGGAAGTCGAAGTTGAACGCCTGGTGCATCTCGTCGGGGCGGACGTAGCGGGCGAGGCGCTCCTCGGGCTTGACCCAGGCCTCGGCGCAGAGGATGCGGTCCGGGGTGCCGTAGGAGTCGAGGACCGCACGCCAGGAGCGGTAGATCTCGTGGACGCCGTCCTGGTCCCACATCGGCGCGCGGTCGGCGCCGTTGTGGTCGAGGACCGCCGTGTCGGCGATGTCGTCCGGGCCGTCCTCGGTGACGACCTCGTCATAGAGGCCGACGGCGCCGTGCCAGTCGGGCAGGCCCTCGGCCTTGACGAGGCCGTGGGCGACGTCGACGCGGAAGCCGTCGACACCGCGGTCGCACCAGAAGCGCAGGATCGACTCGAGCTCCTCGCGGACCTCGGGGTTCTGCCAGTTCAGGTCGGGCTGGGTGACGTCGAAGATGTGGAGGTACCACTGGCCGGGGGTGCCATCGGCCTCCGTGACACGGGTCCAGCCCTTGCCGCCGAAGACGCTCGGCCAGTTGTTCGGCGGCTCGTCGCCGTGCGGGCCGCGGCCGTCGCGGAAGACGTAGCGCTCGCGCTCGGGGCTGCCGGGGCCGGCGGCGAGCGCGGCGCGGAACCAGGCGTGCTCGCTGCTCGTGTGGTTCGGCACGAGGTCGACGAGGACCTTGAGGCCGAGGCCGTGCGCGGTGGCGAGAAGGCGGTCGGCGTCCTCGAGCGTGCCGAAGAGCGGGTCGATGTTGCGGTAGTCGGCGACGTCGTAGCCGGCGTCGTTCATCGGCGAGACGTAGAAGGGGCTGAGCCAGACGGCGTCGACGCCGAGGTCGCGCAGGTGGGGGAGACGGGCCGTGATGCCGGGGAGGTCGCCGATGCCGTCGCCGTCGGCGTCGGCCCAGCTGCGCGGGTACACCTGGTAGATGACCGCGTCGCGCCACCACGGGGCGCCGGGGGCGTCGGCCGGGTGGACGGTCGTGCCGGGGGCGGTCAGGGGGCTGCGGGAGGTCTCGAGGCTCACCGTCCCCATGCTTGCAAACACCGGCCGCCCATGCGAAACCGGACGCGCGCTTCTCGGTGGGTGGGCCCGGCTCCGCCCTGGCGACGGTGTGCTCTCCCGGCCTCCACGCGCCGGGGGAGGTTTTCCTGCCGGTCCGGCGCCATCTGCTCCCGCGGCGCAGGGAACAGCTCCCGCGGTGGGAGCAGGTGGTTGCCGGGTGGGAGGAATCGCTCCCGCGGTGGGGGCAGTGGTCCCACCGCGGGAGGGAAACCTCCCGGGGTGGGCGCGGTGGTCGCACGGTGGGAGGTAAACCTCCCGTGGTGGCTGGAGGCCGGGGAGACACACCGCCGGCGGGGCGGGCTCGGCGTCGCACCGGGTCCCAGGGCGCGAGCGGTCGGTGGCCCCCGCCGCTCTGCAGATCAGGGCGTGAGGGGCGGGTGCCCGTGCCCGTCGTCGGTGTTGACGAGCATGTGCGCGGCGCGCAGGAAGTAGTCGCGCATCTGCTCCGCCTGCGGCTCGGGGATGCCGGCCGCGTCGACCGCGCGGAGCATCGCCCGCATCCACCGGTCGCGCATGTCGAGCGTCACCGCGTACGGCACGTGCCTCATCCGCAGCCGCGGGTGGCCCCGCTCCTGGCTGTAGGTCGTCGGCCCGCCGAAGTACTGCTCGAGGAACATCCGCAGCCGCCGCTCGGCCGCCGCGAGGTCCTCCTCGGGGTAGAGCGCGCGCAGCGGCTCGTCCGCGCGCACGTTCTCGTAGAAGGCGTGCACCAGCCGCTCGAACGTCGGTGCGCCGCCGACCTCCTCGTACACGCTCACGAGTGCGCTCCCGTCGCGAAGGGGGGCAGCGGCGGGCCCTGGATGCCGGCCGCGTCGAACGCGTCCTTGAGGCGCAGCCGCAGCTCGCGCTGCACCCCGAAGTTCTCGCCGGGCAGGCACTTGACGAGCACCCGCACGGTCACGGTCTGGCCGGTGATGGCGTCGACGCCGAGCACGGTCGGCGGCTCGGTGATCTTCGGCTCCCACTCGGGGTCGTTGCCGAAGTCCTCCGTCGTGCGGCGCACGACCTCGAGCACCTTCTCGATCGGCTCGAGGTAGGAGACGGGCATGTCGATCCACGCCGCCGCGTACCCCTGCGACAGGTTGCCGATCCGGATGACCTCGCCGTTGCGCACGTACCAGGTGACGCCGTTCGCGTCGCGCAGCCGCGTGACGCGCAGCGTGACCTCCTCGACCGTGCCGATGGCCTCGCCCGTGTCGATGACGTCACCGACCCCGTACTGGTCCTCGAGGATCATGAAGATCCCCGACAGGAAGTCCTTGACCAGGCTCTGCGCCCCGAAGCCGATGGCCACGCCACCGACGCCGGCCGAGGCCAGCAGCGGCCCGAGCGGCAGCCCGAGCAGCGCCATGACCGTCAGCGCCGTGATGATCGCCAGCACGAAGGTCGAGATGCTGCGCAGCAGCGAGCCCATCGTCTCGACGCGCTGCCGGTGCCGCTCGTTGGCGATGCCGGTGGCGTTGGCGAGGACCCGTCCGGCCCCGCCGCTCGTCGCGAGCCGGCTGGCCGTCCGGGAGGTCATCGTCGCGACGACCCGGCCGATGAGCCGGTGCGCCGCCCAGCGGGCGACGAACCCGAGGACGAGGACGAGGACGATCTTCACGCCGTTGGTGAGCGCCCACTCCTGGAGCTTGTCCCAGTAGGTGCTCACCTCCTCGGTGGTCGGGGTGGCGATGTCGAGCAGGGGGAACAGGTCAGTCACGGGCATCGCGCTCCTGCGCGGCGAGGGCACGCGCCACCGGGTCGCGGTTCTCGGCGACGAGGCGGCGCAGCCCGGCGGGGGCGTCGGGGTTGCCGTCGAGCCAGGCCTGTGTGGCCTCCAGCAGGTGGGCGTCGACGAGCGGGTGCGGGTAGAAGCCGGCGACGATCGACTCGACGAGGGCGTGAGAACCCTTCTGCTGCACCGAGTCCAGCATCGCGTGGTAGCGCTCGACGAACGGCGTCAGCAGCTCGGCCGGCGTGCCGGGGCGGGCGAAGCCCATCCCGCTGGCGTCGACGATCGCGTTCGGGCGGCCGGTCTCGTCGACCGCCTCGCGCCAGGCGCGCTCCTTGGCCTCGGACGTCGGGACGGCGGCGAGGGTGCGGGCCGCGCGCTCGCGCGCCGTCGCGGTGTCCTCGCGGCGCAGCTCGGCGGCGACCTCGTCCTCGGAGGAGGCACCCGCCGCGGCCAGCGCGGTGAGGAGCGTCCAGCGCATCTCGAAGTCGACGCCGAGGCCGTCGAGCACCTCGGTGCCCTCGTAGAGGCCACGCAGCGTCGTCGTGTCGTCGCCGGCGGAGGTGAGACCCGCCGCCGCGGTGACCAGCTGCAGCTGCGCGTCGCTGCCCGGGGTGGCCGCGCGGGCGACCTCCCACAGGCGGTCACGGGTCGCCGCGCGGGTCGCGTCGCGGTGCGCGGGAGCGGTGTACGACAGCACCGCGGTGCGCAGCTGCATGAGCAGGGTGCGCAGCAGGGTCGAGTCGCTCTCGCCGGGGAGGCTGGCCAGCACGAGGTCGGCGAAGCGACGCGCGCCCATCTCGCCGTCGCGGGTCATGTCCCACGCCGAGGCGAGGACGAGGGCCCGGGGGAGCGAGGAGGTGAAGCCGCGCGGGTGCGCCAGGGCCGTCGCGAGCGAGCGCTCGTCGAGGCGGATCTTGGCGTAGGCGAGGTCCTCGTCGTTGACGAGCAGCAGGTCCGGCTGCTGCCGGCCGACGAGGGCGGGCACCTCGGTGCGCTCGCCGTCGACGTCGACCTCGAGCAGGTCGGTGCGGTGCAGCTCGCCGTCGCGCTCCTCGTAGAGGCCGATGCCGAGCCGGTGCGGGCGCAGCGTCGCGTAGCCCTCGGCGAACGTCTGCTCGACGGCGGCGGACGTGATGCGGCCGTACTCGTCGACCTCCACGGCCGGGCGCAGCGTGTTGACGCCGGCGGTCTCGAGCCACAGGCGCGACCACGCGCGCAGGTCGCGGCCCGAGGTGGCCTCGAGCTCGGTCAGCAGGTCGTCGAGCGTCGTGTTGCCCCAGGCGTGCTTGCGGAAGTACGTGCGCAGGCCCTCCCGGAAGGCGTCGCGGCCGACGTAGGCGACGAGCTGCTTGAGCACCGACGCGCCCTTGGCGTAGGTGATGCCGTCGAAGTTGACCTCGACGTCCTGCAGGTCGTTGATCTCGGCGACGATCGGGTGCGTCGTCGAGAGCTGGTCCTGGCGGTAGGCCCAGTCCTTCTCGTACGTGCCGAACGTCGTCCACGCGTCGACCCACTCGGTGGCCTCGGCCTGGCACGTCGTCGACGCCCACTCGGCGAAGGACTCGTTGAGCCAGAGGTCGTCCCACCAGCGCATCGTCACGAGGTCGCCGAACCACATGTGGGCCAGCTCGTGCAGGACGGTCAGCGCGCGGCGCTCGACGAGGGCGTCGGGCACCTTGGAGCGGAAGACGTAGACCTCGGCGATGGTGACGCAGCCCGCGTTCTCCATCGCGCCCATGTTGTACTCCGGCGAGAAGAGCTGGTCGTACTTCGCGAACGGGTAGGCGCAGTCGAACTCCTCCTCGAAGAAGGTGAAGCCCCTCTTGGTCAGCGCGAAGAGGTTGTCGGCGTCGAGGTAGGGCGTGAGCGACTTGCGGCAGAAGATGCCGAGGGGCACCTCGCCGTTCCGGGTCGTGGCGCTGTCGCGGACGACGTCGTACGGGCCGGCGACGAGCGCGGTGATGTAGCTGGAGATCCGCGGCGTGCGCTCGAAGGCCCACGTGGCGGTGCCCTCGCCGGCCGGCTGCGGCTGCGGCGTGGGGGAGTTGGAGACGACCTGCCAGTGCGCCGGGGCGGTGACCGTGAAGGCGAACTCCGCCTTGAGGTCGGGCTGCTCGAAGACGGGGTACATCCGGCGGCTGTCCGGCACCTCGAACTGCGTGTAGAGGTAGACCTCGTCGTCGACCGGGTCGACGAAGCGGTGCAGGCCCTCGCCGGTGTTCGTGAAGCGGCCGGTCGCCTCGACGACGACCTCGTTGTGCTCGGCGAGCCCGGTGAGCCGGATGCGGCTGTCGGCGAAGTGCGCGGCGGGGTCGAGCGGGGTGCCGTTGACCGTGATCGACTCGACCGAGGCGCCGACGAAGTCGAGGAAGGTCTCGGCCCCCGGCTGCGTGCACGAGAAGCGGATGGTGCTCCGGGTCGGAAAGGTCGCCTCGCTCGCCGTCACGTCGAGGACGACGTCGTGGGTGTCGACGGAGACGAGGGCCGATCGGGCGGCCGCCTCGTCGCGCGTGAGGTTCGTGCCGGGCACTGGTGCTCCTGTCGTTCGCAAGCGTGGAAGGGCGCCCGTGCACGGGCGCCCCGAGGACCATCCTGTCACGGAGGCCGCACCCCGGGACCTGCGGCGGGGTCGCGGTGGCAGGATGACGCGGGTGAGCACCGAGACCACCCCCGCCACCGCCCGCGCCTCCGCCGAGTTCTGGTTCGACCCCCTGTGCCCCTGGGCCTGGATGACCTCCCGCTGGATGGGCGAGGTCGAGCAGGTCCGTGACGTCGACGTCACCTGGTCGGTCATGAGCCTGTCGGTCCTCAACGAGGGGCGCGACCTGCCCGAGCAGTACCGCGAGATGATGGACAAGGGCTGGGGCCCCGTCCGTGTCGTCGTCGCCGCGCGGGCCGCCCACGGCGACGAGGTCGTCAAGCCCCTCTACGACGCGCTCGGCACCCGCATCCACCACCGCGAGCAGGACTACGACACCGCGATCGCCAGGGCGCTCGAGGACGTCGGCCTGCCGGCCGAGCTCGCGCAGGCCGCGACCTCCGACGCCCACGACACCGAGCTGCGCGCGAGCCACCAGCGCGCCATCGACCTCGTCGGCGACGACGTGGGCACGCCGGTCGTCGCCGTCGACGGCGTCGCGTTCTTCGGCCCGGTCGTCACCCCCGCACCCAAGGGCGAGGCGGCCGGCCTGCTCTGGGACGGCTGCGTCCTCGTCGCGCGCACCCCGGGCTTCTACGAGCTCAAGCGCTCGCGCACGCAGGGCCCGATCTTCGACACGGAGGGCTGAGCCGTGGCGCGCGTCCACCTCGGCGCCGACCACGCCGCCTTCGAGATGCTCGGCGACCTCGCGGCCTTCCTCGAGGCCGAGGGGCACGAGGTCACCAACCACGGCCCGCACGCCTACGACGCCCTCGACGACTACCCCGTCTTCGTCCTGCGCGCGGCGCAGGCCGTCGCGGCCGACCCCGAGGCCCTCGGGGTCGTGCTCGGCGGGTCGGGCAACGGCGAGCAGATGGCCGCCAACAAGGTGCCCGGCCTGCGGGCGGCCCTCTGCTACGACGAGGAGCTCGCCCGGCTCGCGCGCGAGCACAACGACGCCCGCGTCATCTCCATCGGGGCCCGGATGACCGACCCCGAGCTGGCCCGCGCCATGGTGCGGACCTTCGTCGCGACCCCGTTCAGCGGCGAGGAGCGGCACGTGCGCCGGATCCGGATGATCGAGGCGTTCGAGGCCGACGGGACCCTGCCGCCGACCCCCTGACCGGCGCGCCGCCCGCAGCGGTGGCCGCTCGTCGGGGTCGTCCCCTACTGTGACGCTGCCCGGACGACGACGCAGGGGGTGAGCATGGCGACAGGTGTGGAGCTCCCCGGGGTCCCGCGGCACGAGCCCGACGTCCGGCGACGGCGCGTCGTGGCCGGCCGCTTCTCGGGCGTCGACCAGGGGCGGGCGCTCACCGGGGCGCTCGTCGCGGTCGTCATCCTGCTCGGCGTCGGGGTCGTGTTCGACCCCGAGCTCGTCGCGATCTCCTTCGTCTTCCCGATCGTCGTCGTCTCCGGGCTCGCCCTCGAGCCCCGGCGGCACGGGGTCGTCCTCGCGGCGGCCGCCGCGGTCGTCCTGCTCTGGGGGCCGCTCGCGCAGCTGAGCGTCGCCCGCGTCGTCGGGGTCTACGTCGCGGTCGCGCTCGTCATGGCGCAGACGGTCGTCATCTCGCGCTCCCGCGCGCTCGTCGGCACCCGGGGGCTCGGCGCCGACCGGATGTTCGCCGACCTGCGCGACCGCATCGACCAGGTCGGCCGGGTGCCGGTGCTGCCGGCCGGCTGGCGCGCCTCCTCGAGCATCCTGTCGGCCCACGGCGACCGGTTCTCGGGCGACTTCGTCATCGCCAACCTCTCGCCGGCGCACGACCGGCTCCAGGTGGCCCTCGTCGACGTCAGCGGCAAGGGCACCGGGGCCGGGGTCCGCTCGCTCCTCCTCTCGGGCGCGCTCGGCGGCCTGCTCGGGTCGGTCTCGGCCGAGGGGTTCCTGCGCGCCGCCAACGACTACCTCGTGCGGCAGGGCTGGGACGAGGGCTTCGCGACCGCGGTGCACCTCGACCTCGACCTGCGCACCGGGGCCTTCTCGATCGGCAACGCCGGCCACCCCGCCCCGGCCCTGTTCACCTCCGGCCGCGGCCGGTGGACCGTCCTCGAGAGCCAGCACGGCCCGCTGCTCGGGGTCGTCCCGGACGTCGACTTCCCGCGAGCCACCGGCCGGCTCGACCGCGGCGACGCGCTGCTCGTCTACTCCGACGGCGTCGTCGAGGCCCGGGACCGCGACCTCACCGACGGCATCGACCGGATGCTCGGCGTGGCCTCCGCGTCGGTCGTGCGGGGCGGCGACATCGCCCGCGATGTGTGCGCGAGCGCCCGTTCGGGGCAGGATGACGACCGGTCCGCCTTCTCGGTCCACCGCGGCTGAGGCCCGGCGAGCAGGCGGCCGACCCGCCTCCCCGACCCGAAAGGCCCGACCCGTGGCACCCGGCCCGGTCCTCGACCACGAGCCCCGCGAGGGCGTGCGCACCTTCACCCCGCGCTGGCGCAACAGCCCGCTGACCGACGAGCGGATGGCGACGCTGCTGCCCGGTCGCGCGCTGCCCGACGGCCCGCTCGACCCCGAGGCCGCCTTCGGCCGTCGCGGCCCCGTCGTCCTCGAGATCGGCTCCGGCCACGGCGCCGCCGCGGTCGCGTTCTGCCGGTCCCACCCGGAGGCCGACCTCGTCGCCGTCGACGTCCACGTGCCCGGCGTCGCCCGGATGCTCGCCTCCGCCGAGGAGGCCGGCCTGCGCAACCTCTGGGTCCACCCCGGCGACGTCCTGCCGCTGCTCACCGACCGGGTCGCCCCCGGCACCCTCGACGCGGTGCATCTGTTCTTCCCCGACCCGTGGCCCAAGTCGCGCCACGCGAAGCGGCGCTTCGTCCAGCAGCACACGCTCTCGCTCGTCGCCTCGCGGCTGCGGCCCGGCGGGCACCTGCTCGTCGCGACCGACATCGCGTCCTACGCGCAGCACTGCCGCGAGCAGCTCGCCGCCCACGGCGGGTACGACGTCGTCGAGGGGGAGCGGCCCGACTGGCGCCCCGAGGACGGCTTCGAGGCCAAGGGGCGGCGGGCCGGGCGGTCGGTGCACGAGTTCCGCTGCACCCTGCGCTCCTGAGCGGTCCGCGGGCGTGCCTCGAGGGGAGGCGACACGCAGGCGCCGGCGCGCGATCCTCTGCGTGTTCCCTGCTCTCGACGCACGAACAAGAGGCTCGAAGGGCGCTTCGCGCCCGACGAGCCTCGTGTCGGGGTAGCCGGATTCGAACCGGCGGCCTTCCGCTCCCAAAGCGGACGCGCTACCAAGCTGCGCCATACCCCGTGACGCGCGGGCGTCCTCGTCGATTTCCGGATCCCGCGCGAGCCGCCCTAGGCTAGCGGTGCCCTCGCGGTGCACGCCGACGAGGTGCGCGGGCGTAGCTCAATGGTAGAGCCCCAGTCTTCCAAACTGACTACGCGGGTTCGATTCCCGTCGCCCGCTCCACCGGCCCCGCAGGCGCCCCGGCTCACGTGGGGCCGCCTCAGTAGTCCGGGTGGCCGAGGACGCCCCGCCGACGCACGAGCGTCCGGCGCCGCACCGGCACCCGCGACCACACCGCCTGCTGGAGGGCCAGCGTCAGGGCGCCGGCCACCGCCATCCCGGCGAGGTTGAGCCCGAGCTGCGCGAGCGAGCCGGTCACCTCGTGCCACGCGCCGAACGACGCCCCGAGCGAGACGTTCGCGGCGGCCGGCACCGTCGTGACGGAGATGAAGACGCCCGACAGGCCGCCGGTGCGGGCCGAGGTGAGCGACAGGACGCCCGCCGCGGCGGCGATGACCGCGACGACGAAGCTCCAGCGGTCCGGGGTGTAGATGAACGCCGTCGCCGGTCGCTCGCCGACGATGTCCTCGTACGTCACCCAGCCGAGGAGCCGCCCGGCCAGCCCGGCCACCGCCGTGGCCAGCATCCCGGCGAGGAAGCCGAGGACGAGCGTGCGCGCGGCGATGCCGAGCAGCCCCGCCTTGCGGCGCACGATGGCCAGGCCGATCGCCGCCACCGGGCCGAACTCCGGCCCGAGGACCATCGCGCCGATGACGAGGATGGGGGAGTCCAGCACGATCGCGACGCCCGCGATGAGCGTGGCCAGGACCATGAACGAGGTGTAGGTCCAGTTGAGCTCGGCCTCGGAGTAGGCCCGGTGACCGACCTCCGTCCACACGACCGCGTCGGCGCTGGCGCCGGGCGCGAGCCGCTCGGCCTCGAGGCCGTCCCGGGAGAGCCAGGTGTCGACGGTCTCGATCCGGATCGTCCCCTCCTCGTGCACCCCCAGGGCACGCAGCCCGTCGATGACCGGGTTGGCGCCCTCGCGGGCGATGTCGGCGGTGACGACGTCGCCCGGCGGGATGCGCGAGGCGCCCCGGTGCACGGCGAGCCCGGTGACGTAGTCGTCGGACTCCAGCAGCGCGAGGACGTCGTCGGTCAGTGACCCGGGGACGGAGATCCGCAGTGACAGCACCGCGCCAGTGTGCCCCGCCGTCCCGTCGCGCGAAGGCTCCCGGAGGGCGATTCGGCCGCGTCGCGGCGGGCCGCTAGCATGGGCCTTTGGTGTCGTCCCCGGGCGCCGGCGCGACGCGCGGCCCGGGTGCGGCCGGTGCGTCCGGCCCCGCGACCCGTGACCGTCAACCCCGACACCCCAGGTGGAGTGCCCGAAGTGAAGAGTGCCGTCGAGACCCTGAGCCCGACCCGGGTCAAGCTGACCGTTGAGGTCCCGTTCGACGAGCTGAAGCCGCTGCTCGACGACGCGTACCGGACCATCGGTGGCCAGATCCAGGTCCCCGGCTTCCGGAAGGGCAAGGTCCCGGCCCGGATCATCGACCAGCGCGTCGGCCGCGGCGCCGTCGTCCAGGAGGCCGTCAACGAGGCCCTCCCGCGCTTCTTCGCCGAGGCCGCCGAGGCCGAGGACGTGCGCGCCATCGGCCAGCCCGAGGTCGACGTCACCGCCGTGCCCCTCGAGGACGGCCAGGAGCTGACCTTCACCGTCGAGACCGACGTGCGCCCGACCATCGAGCTCCCCGAGCTGACCGGCATCGCCGTGAGCGTCGACGACGTCACCGTCTCCGACGAGGACGTCGAGGAGCGGATGACCTCGCTGCGCGAGCGCTTCGGCACCCTCGTGGGCGTCGACCGCGCCGTCGAGGACGGCGACCACGTGTCCGTCGACCTGCGCGCCGAGATCGGCGGCGAGGAGATCGACTCCGTCACCGGCATCTCCTACGAGGTCGGCAGCGGCAACATGCTCCCGGGCATGGACGAGGCGCTCATCGGCATGGCCGCGGGCGAGACCAAGACCTTCACCGCGCCCCTGGCCGGCGGCGACCACGAGGGCGAGGACGCCGAGTGCACCGTCACCGTCCAGACCGTCAAGGTCCGTGAGCTCCCCGAGCTCGACGACGAGTTCGCCCAGCTCGCCTCCCAGTTCGACACGATGGACGAGCTGCGCGCCGACGTCGTGACCCAGGCCGAGCAGGCCAAGAAGTACGAGCAGGGCATCCAGGCCCGCGACAAGGTGCTCGAGCACCTCCTCGAGACCGTCGAGGTCCCGGTGCCCGAGGGCATCGTCAAGGCCGAGGTCGACGCCCACCTCGAGGGCGAGAACCGGATGGACGACGACGAGCACCGTGCGGAGGTCGACGAGTCGACCCGCAAGGCGCTCAAGGCCCAGTTCCTCCTCGACGCCATCGCCGAGAAGCTCGAGGTCCGCGTCGAGCAGCCCGAGCTCATCGAGTACCTCGTGATGAGCGCGCAGCAGTACGGGATGGACCCGAACCAGTTCGCGCAGGCGCTCGACCAGCAGGGCCAGGTGCCCTCGATGGTCCAGGAGGTCGCCCGCCGCAAGGCGCTCGCGGCCGTCCTCGACGACGCCACCGTCACCGACGCCAGCGGCAACGCCGTCGACCTCGACGAGCTCGTCCCGGACGCCGAGGACGACGAGGCCGTGGCCGACGACGCCGAGGTCGAGACGACCGACGCCGCCGAGGCGACCGACGAGGCCGGCGACGACACCACGGAGGAGTCGGCCAAGGCCTGACGCCCCACCGCAGCACGCCGACGGCGCCGCGACCCCGACCGGGGTGCGGCGCCGTCGGCGTGCGTGGGGGTGGGCGGGATGCGGGGTCAGCCGGCCGGCGGGGGCGCGGTCGTCGTACCGGGGCGCAGCGCCACCGGGAAGTCGACGTCGGGCACGGGCTCACCGTCGAGGGCCGCGCGGACCAGCCGCCCGAGGGCCCGGCCCTTCTCGGCGCCGGGCTGCAGGACGGTGGTCAGCGTCGCGTCGAGCCACGGCAGGTCGACGCCGTCGAACCCGGTGACGGACACCTCGCCCGGGACGTCGAGCCCGAGCGCCTCGGCGGCCCGGACGACCCCGGCGGCGAGCAGGTCGGACTGGGCGACGACGCCGGTGGGGCGCTGCGCGGCCGGGCGGTCGAGCAGGAGGCGGCCGGCGGCCTCGCCGGCCCCCACGGTGAGGTCGGCCGCCTGGACGACGGGGGCGTCCGGGCCGGCGAGCGCCCAGAACCCCCGCAGCCGCCCCTCGGCATCCGGGTAGAGCGCGGCCTCCAGGTCCTCTGCGGTGACGGCGCGGGTGGTGGCCCCGGGGCGCAGGGCCATCGCGACCGAGGCGACGCGGGTGTGCCCGAGGTCCAGCACGTGCCGCGTGGTCAGGCCGATGGCGGCCTCCTCGTCGACCCGCACGTGCGCGACGCCGGGGTCGGCCGGCGCGCCGCTGCCGACGAGGGGGACGCCCCGCGCCACGAGGTGGGCGACGACCGGGTTGTCGCGCAGCCCGCAGAGGGGGAAGACGGCCGCGTCGACGGCCTGGGTCGCGAGCTGCCCCACCGCGCGGACGGGGTCGTCGGCGGGCTGGGCGACGAGGAGCATCGAGCGGCCGGCGGCCTCGAGCTCCTCGGCGAGGCCGTCGAGGACGGCGAGCGCGAAGGGGTCGCGGAAGGCGTCGCGCAGCGGGGCCTCGACGACGACGGCGACGGTGCCGACGCGGCCCTGGCGCAGGGAGGAGGCGAGCGGGTCGGGGCCGGCGAAGTGCAGCTCCTCGGCGGCCGTGCGCACCCGGTCGGCGGTGGCCGGCGAGACCGGACCCTTGCCGCTGAAGACGAGGGAGGCGGTCGAGGTCGAGACGCCGGCCCGTTCGGCCACGTCGCGCAGGGTGGGACGGCGGTCCCCGGCTTGACGTGGCTGGCTCATGCGTCCGACAATATCGAATCGATTCGATCGAATCGATTCGACGCTGGTGTCGACTGCACCACGTTTCCACCACCACCCACAGCCACCCCGACCCGAGAGCGACCCGTGACCTCCGCCATGACCGCCGCCCCGCCCCTGGACCGAGCCCGCGTGGCGACCGCCCGCACGGCCGTCTTCGTCGTGTTCGCGCTCGCGGGGCTCGTCTTCGCCTCGTGGGCGGCCCGGATCGCCGACACCAAGGTCGCCCTGGGCCTGAGCGCCGGCGAGCTCGGCGCGACGCTGCTCGCGGCGAGCGTCGGCTCGGTCACCGGACTGCCCCTCGCCGGGCGGGTCAGCAACCGTCTGGGCGCCGGGCGCACCGTCATGATCGGCATGGCCGTCTCGCTCGTCGGCCTCATCGCCACCGGCGCGGTCGTCGACGCCGGCGCCTCGCGCGGCTACGTGATGGTCGGCCTCTTCCTCGTCGGCCTCGGGGTCGGCCTCTGGGACGTGTCGATGAACCTCGAGGGCGCCGCCGTCGAGCGCGAGCTCGGCACCTCCGTCATGCCCCACTTCCACGCCGCCTTCTCCGGGGGCACGGTCGTGTCCGCCCTCGTCGGGGCGGGGATGTCGGCCGCCGGCGTGCCGCTCAGCCTGCACTTCGCCGGGGCCGTCGTCGTCACGGTCGCCGGGGCGGCCTGGGCGCTGCCGCGCTTCCTCCCGCAGGGCCTGGAGCTCGAGGAGGAGGGCGCGTCCGTGGAGGCCGGCGGGCGCCAGCGCTCGGCGTGGCTCGAGCCGCGCACCCTGCTCATCGGTGTCGTCGTCCTCGCGGCCGCCTTCACCGAGGGCACGGCCAACGACTGGCTCGCCGTCGCGTTCGTCGAGGGCCACGAGCTGCCCGCGTGGGCCGGCGTGCTCGCGTTCGCCACCTTCCTCACGTTCATGACGGTCGGCCGCCTCCTCGGCACCCGCCTGCTCGACACGCACGGCCGCGTCCCGGTCCTGCGGGTCAGCTTCGGCCTGGCCGTCGTCGGCGCGGCGCTCGTCATCTTCGGGGCCGACTGGGTCGCGTTCGTCGGCGCCGCCGTCTGGGGCGTCGGTGCCGCGCTCGGCTTCCCGGTCGGGATGAGCGCCTCGGCCGACGACCCGCGCCGCGCCGCCGCCCGGATGTCGGTCGTCGCGACCATCGGCTACGTCGCGTTCATCGCCGGGCCGCCGCTGCTGGGCTTCCTCGGCGACCGGGTCGGGGTGCTCCACGCCCTGCTCGTCGTCGGCGCGCTGGCCATCCTCGCCCTGTCCGTCGTCACCGCCGTCCGCGAGCCGGACGGCCGACCGCTGGGGGAGCGGCCCCACGACCCCGCCGCGGGCAGCCCGGTCGGCTGACCCGCACACGGGGGAACCCGGGGCGGGCCCGGCGCACCGACGGTGTGCCGGGCCCGCCCTCGCCCGTTGTGCTCACGGCGAACACGGCACCGGGGGTGGAGTGCAGCGGGGGGAGCGCGCGTTAGGGTCACTGACAGGAACGACCCATCACGAGCGAGGAGCATCCCAGCGTGAGCAGCACCGAGATCGTCGCCGCGGGCGAGGGCCAGAGGGCCGGCCTCGACGACTCCATCTACAACCGACTCCTCAAGGAGCGGATCATCTTCCTCGGGTCCGACGTGCGCGACGACAACGCGAACGCGATCTGCGCGCAGATGCTGCTGCTCGCGGCCGAGGACCCCGAGAAGGACATCTGGCTCTACATCAACAGCCCCGGCGGCTCGGTCACCGCGGGCATGGCGATCTTCGACACCATGCAGTGGGTCTCGAACGACGTCGCCACCGTCGCGATGGGCATGGCCGCCTCGATGGGGCAGTTCCTCCTGTCGGCCGGCACCCCGGGCAAGCGCTACGCCACGCCGCACGCGCGCGTCATGATGCACCAGCCCTCGGGCGGCATCGGGGGCACGGCGTCCGACATCAAGATCCAGGCCGAGCAGCTGCTGCACATCAAGAAGCAGATGGCCGAGCTGATCGCCGAGCACACCGGTCAGACCGTCGACCAGATCGAGACCGACTCCGACCGCGACCGCTGGTTCACCGCGGCCGAGGCCAAGGAGTACGGCTTCGTCGACCACGTCATCACCAAGGCCGACATGGCGGGACGCCGTGCCGACAACCCGGTGACCGGCGACTGACCCGGCCGAGACGACGCGAGAGAGAGACATGAACGCAGACCTGACCGGCCGCCTCCACGTGCCCGGCCCGAGCAGCCGCTACATCCTGCCGCAGTTCGAGGAGCGCACCTCCTACGGGATGAAGCGCCTGGACCCGTACACCAAGCTCTTCGAGGACCGCATCATCTTCCTCGGGGTGCAGGTCGACGACGCGTCCGCCGACGACGTCATCGCGCAGCTGATCGTGCTGGAGTCCCAGGACCCCGACCGCGACATCCTCATGTACATCAACAGCCCCGGTGGCTCGTTCACGGCGATGACGGCCATCTACGACACGATGCAGTACATCCGCCCGGACGTGCAGACGTTCGTCATCGGGCAGGCCGCCTCGGCCGCGGCGGTGCTCCTCGGGGCCGGCGCCCCGGGCAAGCGCTTCGCCCTGCCGAACGCCCGCGTACTCATCCACCAGCCGGCGATCGAGGGGACGGGCGGCATGGCCTCCGACCTCGAGATCCACGCCAACGAGATCATCCGCATGCGCGGCTGGCTCGAGGAGACGATCGCCCAGCACTCCGGTCGCGACCTCGAGCTCGTCCGCAAGGACATCGACCGCGACAAGATCCTCTCGGCCGCGCAGGCCAAGGAGTACGGCCTCATCGACGAGGTGCTCGCCTCGCGCAAGGCCTCGACCGTCTGAGGTCCGCCGCACCCGCACCCGCACCACCGACCGCCGCCCGGCTCCGCGAGGACCGGGCGGCGTCGTCGTCCCCGGGACCGGGACGTGGCCTGCCTGGTGCCGTACGCCTCGACCTCGCCCGGCCGCCCTGATCTCGCCTGGCCGCCCTCATCTCGCGGTGCCGGGGTGTCATGGCGCACCGGCGAGGCGATGGGTCAGAGGCAGGACGGGGTCGGGTCGACCTCGCCCCGCCGCCCCGATCTCGTCCGGCCGCCCCGACCTCGCCCCGCCGTCCCGCTTCCGGGGGTGCCGCCGCGGAGGGCTGGCCGGCATGGTCTGAGGCTGTGGAAAACCCGGCGGCCCGTCCCTGCGTCGCTGCCACGCTGAGCGGATGACGACGCCGTCCCCGCTCATCGCCCTCGACCCGGGTCTCCTGCGACTCGGGGCCGACCTGCGGCGCGCGGGCATCGAGCCGGCGCGTGCGCCGGACGACTGGCACCACGTCCGCCACGGCGTGTGGATGCCCAGCGCGCACTGGGTGGGTCTCACGCCCGACCAGCAGCATGCCGCTCTCGTCCACGCGGCCGACCTCGTGCGCCGGCCGGACCGGCCCCGGGTGGTGGCGGCGTGGTCGGCCGCGGCGCTGTGGGGGATGCCCCGAATCGAGGACTGGCCGGACTGCGTCGGGGTCCTGAGCCACTCGCGGCGCGCCAGCCGCTCCGGCGGCACCTGCCCGGTCGTCGGCCCCGGCACCGAGCCGGTGGCGATGCAGGGGCTCGAGGTGACGCCTCCGGCGCGCACGGTCGTCGACCTGGCGCGGACGGGCTCGCTCGTCTCGGCCGTGGCGGCCGCCGACCACGCGCTGCGGCGTGGCCTCTGCACCGCCGCCGAGCTCACGGCCGCGGTGGAAGACCTCCCTCCACGCGTGGCGGGACGCCGGTTGGCGGCTCTCGTGCGCGACCTGGCTGACCCGGGCAGCATGTCGGCGGGCGAGAGCCTGTCCCGCGTCCAGATGTACCTCCTCGGCCTGCCGCGGCCACGACTGCAGGTGGCCCACACCGACGACCAGGGGCTCATCGGGTACACCGACTTCGGCTGGTCGGGCGTCGTGGGCGAGTTCGACGGTCGGGTCAAGTACCGCATCCCCGAGGGCGCCGACGCCGAGGAGGCCGGCCGCGTCCTGTGGGCCGAGAAGAAGCGTGAGGACCGCCTGCGCCGCCAGGTCCGCGTCGCCCGGTGGGTGTGGAGCGTGGCCCTCGATCGTCCGGCCCTGGGGCGGCTGCTCGCCGGTGTGGGAATCCGGCCCGAGCGCCGCAGCACCTGGTTCGACCTCGGTGGACCGACCATCTGAGCCCTCGGCCGATGGCACGCCCTGCCGATGTGATGTCGCGGTGCCGGGGCGTCATGGCGGGGCGGCGAGGCGGGATGAGGGGCGGCAGGGCGGGGCCGGGTCGGCAGGGTGAGGGGGGCCGCGTGGTCGGGGAGGGGGCGTCAAGATGGCGTCAGGGCGCCGTCAACACCGCGTCGACGACCCCGCGGCGGCGCACCCCGGTGGTGCGCTGGAGCCATGCCCGCCCGTCGTGACCTCACCCTCCTGCACGCCGCCGCGGCCTTCGGCCCGGTCCTGCTCGCCGCGCTCCTCGGCCTGGCCCGGGGCTCGCTCACCACGACCGTCGTCGCCCTCGTGCTCGTCCTCACCGTGGTGGCCGTCGCCGCCGCGGGGGACCGGACCTCGGGCGTCGTGGCGGCACTCAGCGCGGCCCTCGGGTACGACGTCTTCTTCACCCGCCCCTTCCTCAGCCCCACCATCGCCTCGCCGGCCGACGTCGAGCTGGTCGTCGTGCTCGTCCTCGTCGGGCTCGCGGTGAGCGAGGTCGCCATCCGCGGGCGGCGGGCGCAGGCCGCGTCCGCCCGCCGCGAGGGATACCTGTCCGGGGTGGCCGCGCTGCTCGACCTCGGGGACGGGACGCCCGCCGCCGAGCGCCGGGCCGCCCTGGCGCGGGCCGTCGGCGAGGTCGTCGGCGTGGAGCGGGCGCGCTGGCACGACGGCCCGCCGGACCGGCGCGACGCCGTCGTCGGGCCGGACGGGGTGCTGCGCCTGGACGGCCGCGTCCGCGACCCGCGGCGCGAGGGGCTGCCCACCGACCGGGTCACCTCGGTCCTCGCCTCGGGGCCGCAGGGCGTGGTCGGCCACGTCTCGCTGACGGCGGCGGCGCGGGTGCGCCGGCCGAGCCCGGAGCAGCTGCGCGTCGCGGCCCTGCTGGTCCGGGTCGCCACTCCCGGCACCTCGCGGCCGGACGGCGGGCCGGGGCCGGCGGACGACCTCGCGTTGCGCTGACAGCGAACCCACGCGACGCGCCGGGCCCGTGGGGGCTTCAATGGGTGCGACGGAAACCGTCGGCGGGTAGCGTCGGGGGCGTTGTCGAGCCGAGGTGGAGGACGTTCCGTGGCACGAGTGGGAGAGACCAGCGACCTGCTGAAGTGCTCCTTCTGCGGCAAGTCGCAGAAGCAGGTCAAGAAGCTGATCGCCGGCCCCGGCGTCTACATCTGTGACGAGTGCATCGATCTGTGCAACGAGATCATCGAGGAGGAGCTCGCCGAGACCGGCGACCTCAGCCTCGAGGAGCTGCCCAAGCCGCGCGAGATCTTCGACTTCCTCGAGAACTACGTCGTCGGCCAGGACGTCGCCAAGCGCGCGCTCGCCGTCGCCGTCTACAACCACTACAAGCGCATCCAGGCGGGGGAGGCCGGCTCCAAGAAGGACGCCGACCACGTCGACATCGCCAAGTCGAACATCCTGCTCATCGGCCCGACGGGCTGCGGCAAGACCTACCTCGCGCAGACCCTCGCGAAGATGCTCAACGTCCCCTTCGCCATCGCCGACGCGACGGCTTTGACCGAGGCCGGCTACGTCGGCGAGGACGTCGAGAACATCCTCCTCAAGCTCATCCAGGCCGCCGACTACGACGTCAAGAAGGCCGAGACGGGCATCATCTACATCGACGAGGTCGACAAGATCGCCCGCAAGTCCGAGAACCCGAGCATCACGCGGGACGTGTCGGGGGAGGGCGTGCAGCAGGCGCTCCTGAAGATCCTCGAGGGCACGACCGCGTCGGTGCCCCCGCAGGGCGGGCGCAAGCACCCGCACCAGGAGTTCATCCAGATCGACACGACGAACGTCCTGTTCATCGTCGGCGGGGCGTTCGCCGGGCTCGAGAAGCTCATCGAGTCCCGCAACGGCAAGAAGGGCCTGGGCTTCGGCTCCGAGCTGCACACGCCGAAGGACCTCATCGAGAGCATCCACGAGGTCATGCCCGAGGACCTCATGAAGTTCGGCCTCATCCCCGAGTTCATCGGCCGCCTGCCGGTCATCACGACCGTCGCGCCGCTCGACGTCGAGGCCCTCGTGCGGATCCTCACCGAGCCGCGCAACGCGCTCGTCAAGCAGTACCAGAAGATGTTCGAGATCGACGGCGTCGTCCTCGAGTTCAGCGAGGACGCGATCGAGGCCGTCGCCGAGCAGGCGCTCGCCCGCGGCACCGGCGCCCGCGGCCTGCGCGCGATCATGGAGGAGGTCCTCCTCCCCGTCATGTTCGACGTGCCGAGCGACGACGAGATCGCCAAGGTCGGCGTCACCCGCGACGTCGTCCTCAAGAACGTCAACCCGACGATCGTGCGCCACGACGACGAGGGCGGCCGCAAGCGCACGCCGCGCAAGCGGTCCGCCTGACGGCGACCCCACGACGCACCCCGCGAGCCCGGACCGTCGGTCCGGGCTCGCGTGCGTCGGGGCACGGGCGGTACGCCTCGGCGGCAGCCGTTGTCCGACGGGGCCTGGCAGGGCCGGACCGGCTCCGCGTCAGCCGGAGCGGGCGGTGCGCCAGGCGAGCGCCGCGGTGGCGGCCAGCCCCGCGAGCGCGAGCGTGACGACGACCGTGCCCCACGCCGACGGGGTGCGCGACCCGAGGAGCCCCACGACCGCGGCCGCGGCCCCCGCCGTGGCGAGCAGGCCGCCCTGCGACGCCCACCGGCGCAGGGTCGCGCGCGGCAGGCCGGCGCCGGGCGGGAAGGCCGCGAGGAGGGCGAGGCACAGGTGCGTCGCCAGGACGAGCGCGGCGGCCAGCACCGCCGCGGCCCAGCCCCCGATGTCCGCGGGCGCGGCCCCGCTCGTCCCGACGACGACCACCTGGGCGACGACGAGGAGGGTGGCGCCCCAGCGGCCGGGGCGGCGCAGCCCCCACCAGGTGAGCCCCGCGAGCGGGAGGGTAAGGACGAGAGCGGTGACCGGGGTCGAGAGCGAGGCCAGGCCGAGGAGGAGCACGTCGGCGAGGACCACGAGGAGCGTGGCGGTGCGGCGCCAACGGCGGGCGGGGGTCATCGGGGCGCCCCCGCCGTGCGAGGCCGGCGGCCGACGCCGCGCAGCACGGTGTCGAGGGCGCTGTCGGCGCCCCAGGGCACGACCGGCACGCCGGCGAGCGCGCACCGGTGGGCCTCGCGCTCGCGCTCGAGCAGGCGCAGGCGCCAGGTGAGCGAGGCGAGCCGGGGGTCCTCGATGCCGGTCGCGGCGACGACGGCGTCGACGTCGGCGTCCGGCGTGGCCAGGTGCGGCGGCAGGGTGTCGACGACGAGGACGACGTGACCGCTGCGGGCCAGGCGCACGGCGTGCGCGAGCGGCTCGGCCGAGACGAGCGCCGAGAGGATGACGACGACGGCCCCGGGCGGCACCGACCGGCGCAGCTGGGCCTGCAGGGCGCGCTCCTCGCCGACCGACCCGCCGGACGGCTCCGCCCGTCCCAGCCCGAGGAGGATGCGGGTCAGCTGGTGGTGCCCGCCGACGGCCGGGACGTCGACGACCCCGCCGCCGCCGAGGACCGACACCCCGACGCGGTCGCCGGTCGAGAGGTAGTGGGCGGCCAGCGCCCCCGCGGCGTCGACCGCGACGTCGAGGCTCGAGCGGCGGCCCTGGTCGACGTCGGGGACGCCGAGGTCGCGCAGGGCGTCGACGAGAAGGCGGACCTCGGCGTCCTGGTCGGCGTGGGTCGTCGTGACGTGGAGGGTGCCCGTGCGCAGCGAGACCGGCCAGCTGATCCGGCGCAGCCGGTCACCGGTGCGGAACGGGCGCAGGTCGGCGAGCTCGGTGCCGGAGCCCTGGCGGTTGGAGCGGTGCTGGCCGACGAGGCCGAAGGGGTGCGGCAGGCCGGCGCGCGAGGTGAACTGCCCCGGCCGCGGGACGGCCGTCACGGCGCCGCGCGGCTGGCCGGGGGAGATCCACACGAGGCCGCCGAGGTCGCCGAAGCCCGCGACCTGCGCGGGCCCGAGACGGCGCGAGCCCCAGCGCAGCGCCTCGACCTCGAGGCCCAACGGCACGAGCTCGTGCGGCCGCAGGCCCTCGGTCGCCGCGGCGACGTGACCGTGCCGGGGCGTCGAGCGTCCCCAGCGGTCCGCCGGCAGGTGGGCGACGACGTCGCGCAGGCCGGGGACGGGGGTGAGGTCCAGGCGCCAGACGAAGGACTCGCCCTCGCGGACGACGAGGGGGTCGACGGACGCCGCGAGCTGCGGCGCCTCGCGCGGTCGGGTGACGAGGGACCACGCGGCCGCCCCGAGGAGCGGCACGCCGAGGACGACGAGGTCACCGCGCCCGAACGCGATGCCCACGACGAGCACCAGCAGCCCGACGAGGAGGGCCCGACCGAGTGCTCGGGTGGGGCGCCACCCGCCGCTCACGCCGTGCGGGCCGTCGTGCGGGGGGTGCGGACGGTGCGCAGGACGTCGGCGACGACGGTGGCGGAGGTGACCTCGCCCATCCACAGCTCGGGGCGGACGACGACGCGGTGCTCGAGCACGGCGGGGGCCACGGCCTTGACGTCGTCGGGTGCGACGTAGTCGCGTCCGCGGACGGCGGCGAGCCCGCGCGCGACGAGCATCAGGCCGAGCGAGCCACGGGGGGAGGAGCCCATGAGGACGTGCTCGTGCTCACGCGTGGCGCGCGCGAGGGCGACGCAGTAGCGACCGACCTCGGGGGAGACCGTGACGTCCTCGAGGGAGGCCTGCAGCTCGAGGAGCTCGGCGGCGTCGACGACGCGTCGGGCCTCCTGCTCCTCGCGGCGGCGCTCGAGCCGGCGGCCGAGGACCTGCCACTCCTCGTCGGCGTCGGGGTAGCCGAAGGCGACGCGGACGAGGAAGCGGTCGAGCTGCGCCTCGGGCAGCGGGTAGGTGCCCTCGTACTCGACGGGGTTGGCCGTCGCGAGCACGTGGAAGGGCCGCGGGAGCCGGAAGGTCTGGCCCTCGACCGTGACCTGGCCCTCCTGCATCGCCTCGAGGAGGGCGGCCTGCGTCTTCGGGGGCGTGCGGTTGATCTCGTCAGCGAGGAGCAGCCCGGTGAAGACCGGGCCCTTGCGGAACTCGAAGCGCCGCTCGCCCTGGTCGTAGACGAAGCTGCCCGTGAGGTCGGAGGGCAGCAGGTCGGGGGTGAACTGCGCGCGGGTGAAGTCCAGGCCGAGCGCCTGCGCCAGGGTGCGTGCGGCGAGGGTCTTGCCGAGCCCGGGGTAGTCCTCGAGGAGGACGTGACCGCCGGCGAGCACCGCCGCGACGACGACCTCGGTGGCCGCGCGCTTGCCGACGACGACCGTGTCGACCTCGTCGAGGACGGCGACGGCGCGTCGGTGGGTCGTGGCGAGGTCGGTCATGCTGTCTCCTTCGTGGGGGGCACGGGCTGCGTCGGGCGGAGCGACTCGAGGTCGGCGATGACCGCCTCGGCGTCCTGGGTCGACAGGCGGCGCGGTGGCGCCGCGAGGTAGCGGGCGAGGGGGCCGTCGGGTGGCGTGACGGGGCGCTCCGGCGTCCCGCCGAGGCGCTCGGCGGCGAGGGTCCGCACGAGGTCCTGGAGCTGCGCCGGGGCGGTCGTGTCGGTGCGGTCCGGTGCCAGCAGCCGCCGCAGGGCGCCGATGCCGGGCTCGGGCGGCACCTCGTCGGCGCGGCGGGGCAGCCAGTCCCAGTCGACGCCGTCGTCGCGCTGGAGCGGGACGAGGAGCCCGATGAGGGCCACGACGAGGACGACGGCGACGGCCGCCGCGAGCACGACGACGCCGCGGGCGAGCGTCAGGGCGACGAGGACGGCGAGGGCCACGGCGAGGCCGACGACCCGTCCGCGGGTCAGGCGCAGGTCACGCACGCGCGTCCGCCTCCCGGGCCGCCGCGGCGGAGCGCACGTCGGCGGCGAGGCGCGTGAGGGCGGCCTCGGCGGTGGCGCGGTGCTCCTCGGTCAGCTCGTGCCGGGACCACGCGGCCTCGCGGTAGAGCCCAGCGAGGGTCTGCAGGGTCGACTCGTCGACGGCGAACCGCCGCAGGACCCCGACCGCGGTCTCGGTGGAGGTGCGCGAGGCGGCGAGGGTGAGGCCGGCGGCGCGCAGCGTGTCCTCGAGCCGGTCCCACGCGGCGACGATGCCCTCGGCGGGCGTGCCGCGCCCCAGCACGGCCAGCCGCTCCTCGGCGTCGTCGGCCAGGGCCGTCCCGATTCGGGTGAGGTCCGGCCCGGCCGTGTCGTCGGCCTCGACGGCGCGTGAGCCCTGGAGCGAGCGCAGCAGCGCGCGCAGGGCGAGGACCAGGGCGACGAGGAGCGCGAGCCCGACGAGGCCGACGGCCACCCAGCCGACGAGGGCCGCGAGCGAGTCGCCGTTGACCGACGCCGACCGGAACGACTGCGCGTCGACCTCGGAGGACGGGCGGAAGACGTCGTCGTCGGCGCCGTACTGCGTCACCGGGCCCATGTGGGGGCCGCTGATGACCCTCGGGATGCCCGGGACCGAGGCCGCCCAGACCGCGAGGAGCGCCGTCGCGGCGGCCGTCGCCGCGAGCGCGACCCGGCTCCACCGGGCGCCGTCGCCCCGTCCCGTGGTCCCCACGCGACACACCCAACCACAGCCGGCTTGGCGAGAGGGGGATCGGGAGGGGACGATGTGGCCGTGGCGACGACCTTCCGGCTGCGGGCCGGCGACACCGGCCCGGTGCAGCAGTCGCCGGTCACCTGCGGCTCGGCCTGCCTCACCGTGGCCCGGATGCTCGTCGACCCGGTCTTCGCCTCCTGGGTCCGCACGGGCACGCCGCACCCGCCCGGGTCGCCGGCGGGCGAGACGCCGGCCGAGCGCTTCGCGGCCTACGAGCGGGTCGTCATGCGCCGCACGAACGGGGCCCTGTCGGGCGGGCGGCGCCCCAACCTGCCGTGGCCCCGCGCGCTCGGCACGCCGCCCTGGGGGGCGCTGCGTGAGCTCGAGTTCGGCGCGTCGCGCATCGGGACCAGGTACACGCTCGACCTCCTGCGCGGTGCGGACGAGTACCGGCTCGTCGAGCGGTTCGACACCCTCGTGGAGGTCGTCGCCGAGGGGGAGCCGGCGCTGCTCTACATCGGCAGCGCCCTGCTGCCGCGCCACGTCGTCCTCGTCCTGCCCGGCGACGGGGACCGGATGCTCGACGTCTACGACCCCGGCACCGGGCGCGTCGGGCACCTGCGCCGCGACGACGTCGTCCAGCACCGGGTGCGGCTGTCCGGCTGGGACGTCCCGTGGGTGGCGGTGCGGCCGACCGGCCTGCGCCGGGTGGAGGCCCGGCAGGCCGCGCGGTCCCTCGGCCCGATGCCCGCCTGACGCGCACGCCCGACCGCGTGGCGCGCGGGCCTACGCTGACCTCGTGCCGCTGCCCACCGACCTCGCCCCGGGACGCGCCGCCGAGCTCGTCGAGGAGCTCGGCCGGGTGGTCGTGGTCAGCCCGGCCGGAGTGGCCTACGCGGTGCGCACCGACTCACGGCACGTGGTCCGCCACGCGGTCCTCGGGGCCGTCGTCGGGTTCTGGCTCGGCCGGCTCCTCGGTGCCGCGGTGCCGGCGCCCCTCGCGCTGGCGCTCGCCCCGCTGTGCCTCGTCCTCGGGGCGGCCGCCTGGGCGCTGCGCTTCCCGCCCGGGGCCCGGTGCTGGGTGCAGGCCGAGCGCTTCGGGGCCGAGGACGAGCTCGGGGGAGCGGTCGCGTGGACCGGCGTCCGTGACGCGGCCGCCCTGCCCGCCGCGGTCGACGACGTGGTCGCGCTCGTGCGCGCGGGGCGGCTCGATGCCCTGCCGGAGCACGACGGCCCGGACCGCATCCGGCTGCGCTGGGGGTCGCGCCGCAGCACCTGACCGGTCGAACGACGAGAACATGCCGCGCGCAGCGGGTGCGTCACGGCATGTTCTCGTCGCTCGACCGGGGGACGCCCCGGCGAGGAGCGTCAGGCGGTCGGCTTCGGGACCGGGACGAGCTCGAGGTCGCGGGTCGCGACCTCCTCGCCCTCGGCCCACTCGAGCGACCCGGTGAGTCGGCCGGCCGCCCGCAGGTCGGCCTCGCCGGCGCGCAGGTGCCCGAGCAGCGCGGCCGGGGCGACGATCGTCGCCGTCGGCACCTCGGCGCGCATCCCGACCTTGGCCTCGGACTTCGCCTTGCGGACGACGGCGAGCGCGGACCCGACGGCCGGCAGCACGGCCGGGTCGCCGCCCGCGGGCACCTCGTCGGCGGTCGGCCACGGGGCGCGGTGCACCGTGCCCGCGTGGGTCCAGCTCCAGACCTCCTCGGTGACGTACGGGAGCACCGGGGCGAGCAGGCGCAGGACGACGTCGAGGACGAGGCGCAGCGTGGCGCGGGCGGAGGCCGCGCCGGCGTCGCCGCGGGAACCGTAGGCGCGGTCCTTGACGAGCTCGAGGTAGTCGTCGCAGAAGGTCCAGAAGAAGGACTCGGTGACCTCGAGGGCGCGCGTGTAGTCCCACGCCTCGAAGCCGGCGGTCGCCTTCTCGACGACCTCGCGCAGCGCGGCGAGCACCGAGAGGTCGAGCGGGTCGGTGACCTGCGCCGCGAGGTCGCCCTCGACGTCGCCGAAGGACAGCGCGAACTTGCTGGCGTTGAGGACCTTGATGGCCAGCCGGCGCCCGACCTTGATCTGGCCCACGTCGTAGGCGGCGTCGGTGCCGAGCCGGCCGCTGGCGGCCCAGTAGCGCACGGCGTCGGCCGAGTGCTCCTTGAGGAGGTCCTCGGGCGTCACGACGTTGCCCTTGGACTTGCTCATCTTCTTGCGGTCGGGGTCGAGGATCCATCCCGAGATCGCGGCGTTCGTCCACGGCACGGTGCCGTGCTCGAGGTGGGCCCGCACGACCGTCGAGAACAGCCAGGTGCGGATGATGTCGTGGCCCTGGGGGCGCACGTCCATCGGGAAGACCTTCTCGAACAACGGGTCCGGGTCGGCGCCGTCACGACCGCGCCAGCCCGCGGCGATCTGCGGGCTGAGCGACGAGGTGGCCCAGGTGTCGAGGATGTCGGGGTCGCCGACGAAGCCGCCGGGCACGCCGCGCTGGTCCTCGGTGTAGCCGGCCGGCGGGTTGGCCGCCGGGTCGACGGGCAGCTCCGACTCCTCGGGGAGGATCGGGTGGTCGTGGTCCGGCTCGCCGTCGGCGTCGACGGGGTACCAGATCGGGATCGGCACGCCGAAGAAGCGCTGGCGCGAGACGAGCCAGTCGCCGTTGAGACCCTGCACCCAGTTGGCGTAGCGGTTGCGCATGAACCCGGGGTGGAAGTCGACCTCGTCGCCCCGCGCGACGAGCGCCGCGTTGAGGTCGGCCTCGCGCCCGCCGTTGCGGATGTACCACTGGCGGGTCGTGACGATCTCGAGCGGCTTCTCGCCGCGCTCGTAGAAGTTGGCCTTGCGCTGGGTGGGCTTCGGCTCGCCGTCGAGGTCGCCCGACTCCCGCAGCGCCCCCACGATGGCCTCGCGCGCGGAGAACGCGGTCTTGCCGGCGACCTGCTGGGCGTACAGCGCCTCGCCGGCGGACCCGACGAGCCACTCGGGCGTCTCGGTCTGCATCCGGCCGCTGCGCGTGACCACCGAGCGGGTCGGGAGCTGCAGCTCGCGCCACCAGAGCACGTCGGTGAGGTCACCGAAGGTGCAGCACATGGCGATTCCCGCACCCTTGTCCATCTCGGCGGCGGGGTGCGCCACGACGGGCACCTCGACGCCGAAGAGCGGCGTGCGGACCGTCGTGCCGAACAGCGGCTGGTAGCGCTCGTCGTCCGGGTGGGCGATGAGGGCGACGCAGCTGGGGATGAGCTCGGGGCGCGTGGTCTCGATGTGCACGGGCCCGTCGGCGCCCTGGAAGGCGACCCGGTGGTAGGCGCCGGGGTAGTCGCGGGCCTCGAGCTCGGCCTGGGCGACGGCGGTCTGGAACGTGACGTCCCAGAGGCCGGGGGCCTCTGACTGGTAGGCCTCGCCGCGACGGACGTTGCGCAGGAAGGCCTGCTGCGAGGTCGCGCGCGAGTGGTCGTCGATCGTCCGGTAGCCGATCGACCAGTCGTAGCTGTGGCCGATCCGGCGGAAGAGGGACTCGAAGGCCTCCTCGTCCTTGACCGTCAGCTCGTCGCAGAGCTCGATGAAGTTCTGCCGCGAGATCGGCATCTCGTCCGCGGCCTTCGTGCTCTTGGCGTCGCCGCGGAAGGGCGGCACGAAGTCGGGGTCGTGGTGCAGCGAGGCGTCACCGCGCACGCCGTAGTAGTTCTGGACGCGCTTCTCGGTCGGGAGGCCGTTGTCGTCCCAGCCGATCGGATAGAAGACGTTGAAGCCGCGCATCCGCTTGTAGCGCGCCATGCAGTCGGTGTGCGTGTAGCTGAAGACGTGGCCCATGTGCAGCGAGCCGCTGGCGGTCGGCGGCGGCGTGTCGATGGAGAACACCTGCGAGCGGTCGCCCGCGAGGGCGGCCTCGCGGTCGAAGGCGTAGGTGTCCTGCTCCTGCCATACCGCGCCCCACTTCTCCTCCAGGCCGTCGAGCGACGGCCGGTCCGGGATGGCGGAGGCGGCGGTGGGGGAGGCGTGCTCGGTCATGGCCGACATCCTCCCAGACCGTGGAGGGTGCCCTCACCCGGGTTCAGGCGGTGCGGCGCCGCCGGGCGAGGCGGACGAGCGCGAGCCCGGCGAGGGCGCTGCCGGCCGCGACCGCGACCCAGAGCACCTGGCGGCGGTCGCCGGCGTGCGGGTCGCGGACCTCGCGCACGGTGAGGCGCGTGGTGGCGGCCTCGGCGCGCGGCGCGGCGGTGGTCCCGGGCAGCGGCGGCCCGGCCATCCCGGCGTCGAGGACCGCCGTCAGCGCCTCGACGGGCTGGATGACGCCCCAGCCGACGGCGTCGTCGCGGGCGTCGCGCCGGTCGCGGGCCGCCGTGACCTCGAGGCGGTGCGCCCAGAGCTGCGGTCCCTCGGACGGGAAGCGCTGCGCGAGAAGGGCGGCGGCCGCGCTGACGTACGCCGTGGCGTAGCTCGTCGAGCCCTCCTCGGAGCCGAGGTAGCAGTCGCCCCAGGCGCCGAACGTCGTGAGCACGTCGGTGCCGGGGGCCGCGACGTCGACGTGCGAGCCGGTGACCGAGCCCTCGGCCGGTCGGTCGTTCGCGTCGCTCGCGCCGACCCCGAGGACGCCGGGGTAGGCGGCGGGGTAGCGGGGCCCGCGCACGGGGGCCTGCTCGGTGGTGGTGCCGGCGGCGGCGACGACCAGGGCGCCCTTGCTGCGGGCGTGGGCGACGGCCGAGCGCAGGCGCGCGTCGTCCCCGGCCGTGCTCAGCGAGACGTTGACGACCTTCGCGCCGCCGTCCACGGCCGCGCGGATGCCCGCGGCGAGCGTGCCGGCGTCGGTGTCCGGGCCCTCCTCGGAGGTGCGCTCGTCGGCGACGACCTTGACCGGGAGGATGCGGGCGTCCGGGGCCAGGCCCTCGACGCCGGACTTCGAGCCGACCGACCGGGCGGCGATGATGCCCGCCACCGCCGTGCCGTGCAGGCGGGTGTCGGTGCGGGCCGAGCCGCCGACGAGGCTCGTGCCGTCGAGCACCGAGGAGCCGGTGAGGTGCTGGTTGCGGGCGACGCCGCTGTCGACGACCGCCACGGTGACGCCCTTGCCGGTGGCCAGGGTCCAGGCCGTGCGCGACCCGAGCCGGACGAGCGCGGCCGGGGTGTCGGTGACCCACTGGGTGCGACCCTCCTCGCACTGCTCGGCGGCCGAGGGGAGCGCGGCGGGTGCGGCGCCGGTGGCACCGGCGGGGGCCGCGGCCGGCAGGAGGGCCGTCGCGGCGAGGAGGACCGGCGCGGCGACGCGGGCCGCGCTGCGCCGCACCGTCACGACGTGCCCGAGACGACCGTGCGGGCGGCGTCCTCGCCGAGGGCGGGCCCGGAGCGGAAGAGCTCGGTCCAGGCGGCGGGCACCGGCACGACGTCGGCCGGGGTGTAGCCGAGCCGGGCGAGCACCTCGGTGTCGGCGCCGACGATCGAGTAGGCCGTCGCGGTCTGGTCGACGGCGAGCACGGGTCCCTTGCCGAGCACCTGCCCGGACACGGCGCGCACGAGCGCCCCGGAGCCGGTGTCGACGACCGTGCGTCCGCGGTCGGCGGCGGGAGGGTCGCTCGTGACGGTGGTGAGCGAGACGACCGGGGCCTTGTTCGCGGCGGCGGCGAGCGTCGCGCAGGGCGTGGTCTCGAGGGCGGTCGGGAGGGCCTCCGGCCAGGCGGTGGGGGCGGTGCGCTGCGGCTGCACCTGGAGGCGGGCGATCTGCGCGGCCTCGACCGGCAGGACGTCGGCGGAGGCGCCCGAGCCGAGGCGGTACATCGCGAGGGCGACGTCGGGCAGCAGCTCGAGGGTGCCGCGCGGGGTCACGAGGTAGTGGCGGCCGTCGTCCTGCAGCTCGAGCACGGACCCGACCGCGGCACCCGGCGGCAGCCCGGGGAGCGGCTTGCCGAGGTCGTCGACGGTGAGCGGGCCGAGCGCCGGTCCCTCGGGGAAGAGGTTGAGCCAGGAGGCCGGCGCGGCCACCGGCGGGAGCCCGTCGAGCCGCAGGGCGACCGAGACGGCGGAGAGGTCCCGCGCGCGGACGGGGTAGCGCATCCCGTCGCCGACGACGAAGACCTGGTCGTCGGTGCGGACGAGGACGGCCGAGCCGTCGGCGGGCTCGGCGCGGCGCCGGGGGCCGATGGCCGTCGAGACCTGCTGCCCCGCACCGAGGCACGAGAGCCAGCCGGTGTTGACGAGGCGGTCGGCGGTGGCGAGCGAGTCGGGGGCGCCGAGGATGCCGAGGGTCGGGCCGCGGTCCTTGTCGGCGAGCTCCTCGTCCGGCACGGCGAGGACCTTGAACTGGGTGCTGGGGATGAGCAGCCGGGCGCTCACGGTGTTGACGACCGGGTGCAGGAGGTCGTCGATGGCCACGTACCGCGCGCCGCTGTCCTCGGCGATGACGAGCCGGTCGTTGCCCCAGTCGTCGGGCAGGGACGAGCGCAGGTACCCGAACGCCATGCTGCCGAGGACGAGCACGACGGTGAGCGCGAGCCCGCCGACGACGGCCCGCAGCGGGCGGTCCGGCTCGACCTCACGGCCACCGGGAGCGCCGCTGACGAACGCGGTGGTCAGGCGGCGGCGGCTGAACGACTGCGCCTCGACGAGGTCCTTCTTGGTCGCCACGTCAGAGGATCCCGACGGTGGCGGCGGCCAGGGGCAGGAGCGACACGAGCGCCACGCCGTCGAGGGCGTCGGCGACGCGTCCCAGACGGACCCGGGTGCGGGGGGCGAGGACGGCCAGCGCGACGACGACCGCACCGGTGGCGCCGAGCAGCACCGCGAGGGCGGGCCGCCAGGTCGGGTGGGTCAGCGCCGCGACGACCGCCACGAGGGCGACGCCGAGGATGCCGGTCGCCATCGCGATGACGACGGTCGTGCGGGTGCGGGCGTGCCGCGTGCGCAGCAGCGTGGCGGCGCAGCCGGCGAGGACGAGGGCCGTCCCGGCGAGCCCGTCGGCGACGAGCTGCGGGGTCACGAGGAGCGCGGCGCCCCCCGTCGACAGCCCGACGGCGACCATCACCTCGTGGCCGAGGGCGACCTGCCCCCGGACGCGCTCACGGTCGACCTCGGGCACGTCGGCCTCGATCTCGGCCTCGGTGCGGGGGGCGTGGGAGGTGAGGCGGCTCGACGAGAGGCCGGCCCACGGCAGGACGTTGCCGACGACGACCGCGAGGACGAGCACGACGGCGCACACGGTCGTGACGTCGACGTCGAGGACGCCCGTGGCCAGCCCGACGGCGGTCGCGACGAGGCCGACGACGGCGCCCGCGGCGAGAACCAGGCGGTGCCGGGCCACGACGAGGGCCGCGGCGAGGCCGACGATCGCGACCGCGGACCCGACCCACACGAGGCCGCGGCCCCAGAGCGCGTCGGCGGGGGCGACCGCGCTGCCGGAGGTCGCGGCGAAGGCGAGGGCGGTGAGCGAGAGGGCCAGCGCCCCGCCGGCCTGCGCCCGCGCGTGCAGCACGGCGGCCGAGCCGACGAGGAGGAGGGCGACGGCGAGCGCGACGGCGGCGACGAGCAGCCCGGTGTCGCGGGCGGTGAACAGGGCCCAGGCGGCGCAGAGGAAGAGGACGACGGAAGCGCCGACCGCCGTGCCCGCGCTGTGTCGCGCGGTCCACGGGGCGAACTGCGTCTCGACGACGTCGGCGACGGCCTCGACGACGTCGTCGTAGACCTTGTCGGTCGAGGGGTCGACGACCTCGAGGCTGAGGACCGACCCGTCGGTCACGCCCTGGGCCGCGAACGAGCGGTCGGGGTCGAGGAGGGTGCCGCCCCCGGCGACGAGGCGGAAGCCGTGCGTCGCCTGCTCGGGGTCGAGGACGCCCAGCTCGCGCGCGAGCTCGGGGACGATCTCGACGACCGGGATGCCCCCCGGCACACCGAGATCCGCGCGGCGGGTCCCCGACGAGACGGAGACTCGGACGAGCGACGCGGACGCGGCGCTGGACTGGCTCACGGTTTCGACTCTCCCCTCGACGGCCGGCCCGGTGCCGGTCCCGACGCGCCCCGAGCATAGACGCGTGGGGTTCGGGGAGTTCTCCCCATCGACCCTTTTCACATGGCACCGTAGGGTCGAATGCAGGACGAGGGGCCGCACCGGAACCACGTCCGATGGACACCAGCCCTTCAGGGGGTCAGTGAAAACGGCTGCGGCACGATCGTCGTCGCACGAGGGAAGGACACAGCATGGGTGACCAGTTCAGGGCCGGCGCAGGCGTCGTCAAGGCCAGCGCCGACATCGTCTCGGCTGCGCGGGGGGACCTCCGCAAGCAGGTCAACGACCTGCGCACGCAGATGGAGGCCGTCAAGGCGCACTGGGAGGGGCAGGGTGCCGCCAGCTTCCAGAGCGTGAGCGAGGCGTGGAAGGTGCAGACGCAGGACATCGTCGACGTGCTCGACACGTTCGAGGCGAACCTCACCGGCACGCAGCGCCAGTACGACGCCGATGACGCCGCGGCGTCGTCGAACCTCAGCAAGTACAGCAGCATGCTCGGCAACGGCTGAGCCGACGAAGGGGACTGAACGATCATGGGTGACGGAATCAAGGTCGGCGGCGCCGGCATCGACGCGCTCGTCGACGACATGCAGAAGGGCCTCGGCCAGATCGAGGGCCGGCTCGGCGACATGAAGAACGACCTCAGCAAGTACGTCGAGCAGTGGGACGGTTCGGCCCGCGCCGCGTACTCGCAGGCCCAGGCCGACTGGGAGAAGCAGATCCAGGAGTGCAAGCAGCTCCTCATGGACGTCCGCCAGGCGGTCATCTCCTCCAAGGAGGACTACCTCGCCGGCGAGCTGCGCAACACCAACATGTGGGGCTGAGCGCCCGACGTGCACGCGCCGGGTGCCGGTGCCTCCTCGGGAGGCACCGGCACCGCGGCGTGACGGGGAGGACGACGGGGGCGAGGCGCCCGTGACGGAACGGACCGAGGAGACGACGTGCCACGACTCGACGACGGCGGACCGGGCGCTGGACCCATCCAGTACCCGAGCATCCTGCAGACGCTCGGGCTGGACTACGAGCAGGACTGGACGAGCTCGACCCACGACGCGCTGAGGACGGTGGAGTACACCGTCGCCTCGCGCTCGACCTTCGGGGAGATCCCGGAGGCGCAGGACTTCGCGACCGTCTACACGGCCGCGGCCCACATCTACGAGGCCACGCTGCGCGGCATCCGCGACGACCTCACCGCCGCCGCGCAGGCGCTGGCCCAGGCCGGCGCCGAGATCCGCGAGCGCGACGAGGCCTCCGGCGACGCCTTCCAGACCCTCCAGGCCCGCTGGGCCGGCGGCGACGGCTTCGCGTCCACGCAGCAGACCGAGCAGGCCGCGCAGGACGAGGCCGCGGTCGAGGGCGGCGCGGCGCAGGTGCGCATCGCCGAGGCCACGCCGGCGCCCGCCGACCCCGCGGACCCCGGTGTCGACACCGGCACGGACGGGGCACCCAGCAGCACCCCCTCCGGACCGTCGAGCGGCAGCGCCGCGCCGTCCACCCCGCCGCCCTCCAGCGGCATGGACGTCGGCTGATGCGTCGAGCCCACCTGCGTCGCACCGTCGTCGCCGCGGCCCTCGTGGCTGCGGCGAGCGGTGTCGCAGCCGTGCCCGCGACGGCCGGGACGACCGCCGGCGCACCGTACCGCCTCTCGGCGGCCGCGTCCCCCGGTGAGTGGTGGCGCTCGGCGATGGGCGTCGACGAGCTCAACCGCCGTGGCACGGGGAAGGGCGTCACGGTCGCCGTCATCGACGGGCCCATCGACGCCGACGTCCCCGAGCTGCGCGGGAAGGTCGTCTCCAGCCGGAGCTTCTGCACGGGGGCCCGCTTCGGCTCTCCGCTCCGCTCGCCGTCCGCCACGGGCAAGCCCGCCGAGCACGCCACGAGCATGGCGGCGCTCATCGCCGGCTCGGGGGAGGGGACGGGACCGGGAGGGCGCGGGATCCGCGGCATCGCGCCCGACGCGACGATCCGGCACTACGCCGCGATGTACCGGAACGACGAGGACAAGGCCACCTGCCCGCTGGTCGACGGCGCGGACGACGTCGACGAGGGCATCGCGCGGGCGATCGACCGCGCCGCCTCCGACGGCGCCGACGTCATCAGCATCAGCCTCATCGCGGGGTACGACCCGGAGCTCATCGACTCCGTCCTCAACGCCTACCGCGCCGACGCGATCGTCGTGGCGGGCACTCCCAACGACCGGAGCGGCGTGCAGTACCCGGGGTTGGCCAACGGGGTGCTCGCGGTGGTGGGCGTCGACTCGGCCGGGCAGATCCCGGAGTTCGGCGCGCGGAGGAGCAACGCCATCGCACTCGCGGCTCCCGCCAAGGAGGTCATGGCCGGGAGCTACGACGGCACCGGCTGGCACAGCGACACCATCGTCTCGGGGTCGTCGATCGCCACGGCGATCGTCGCCGGCGGCATCGCAGCGATGCGGTCCGCCCACCCGGGCGCCAGCGCCGGGCAGATCCTCCACGCGGTCAAGGACAACGTGGGGCTGCGCGAGAAGAAGAGCGGCAGCGGCTACGAGACCTGGTTCCGGCGCAGCGGGTCCGACCTCCCCACGGTCCGGACCGCCAACCCGGCGTTCGGATGGGGGATCTTCGACCCGGCCGACGCCGTGCAGGTCGACCCCTCGGCGCTGCCGAAGGACAACCCGTTCGTCCGCCAGGGCAAGAACGAGGAGCCGACGGCGCAGCAGGTCGCGACGTTCATGAGCCTGCCGGCGCCGACCCCGACGGGCTCCGCGAGCCCGTCGGCGTCTCCGACCGCCGGCGTGACGCAGTCCGGCACGCCTGCGCCCCAGGCGGCCCCGGCCGTCCGGGACGACGGCGGGAGCGGTCCGCCCTGGCTCCTCCTCGGCGCCGTGGGGCTCGTGCTCCTGCTCCTCGCCGGAGGTGGACTCGTGCTGCGCGGACGCCGTGCGGCCGCGGGAACGTCACCCGTACCGACCACCTCTGTCACCACGACCAGCACCACGACGACGGACGGCGCCGCGGGCGCCGAGGGGAGGAACCACTGATGGTCATTCCTGACGAGGGCCCGAGCAACCCGGCGCTGCCGGCCGATGCCGGACCCAACGAACGCAGGCTCTACGACATCTACGGCTTCTCCACGGTCCTCGTGCGGATGACCGCCGACGACTGGGGCACGACCGCCGACACGGTGAGCAACCTCGCGACCGAGGTGCGCTCGGTCATCACGAAGCTCCAGGGCGCGGACCGACCGTGGACCGGCCCGGCGGCCGACGGGGCCTACGCGACGCTGCACCAGCTCGCGGCGCAGCTCGACGCGCGGTCCGAGGAGATCACCGGCATCAAGCGGGGGCTGACCAAGGCGGCCGACGCCGCGGACACGGCGCGTCAGGCCTACCAGAACACGGTGCGCACGATCTCGACCGACGTCGACCGCTCGTCCTACGAGCGCACCCAGGCACGTCAGGGCGGTCAGCCCGCGCCCGACGGCAAGGTCTTCGACCAGGCGGGCTTCGACGCGGCCGTCGCCGCGCAGCGCGAGCAGCGCGAGCAGCAGTCCGCGACCGTCCTTGCCGCCTTCAGCGGTGACATCGGCACGGCGGCCAAGGAGATGCCGGTCGAGGCGAAGGACTCGGTGACCATCGACCCCGGGTCCTCCGGGGGGAGCCGTGGCGGCGGTGGGTACCCGTCCGGCGGCGGCCCGAGCGGTGGGTCGTACGTCGCGCCCTCGGGCGGTGGCGGCGGTGGCGGCGTCTTCCACGTGAACCACCCGACCGGCTGGGTCGAGGAGCCGGTCGTCGAGAACCCGCCGCCGACGACGACTCCCCCCACGACCACGCCACCCACGACCACCCCGCCGGTCGGGCCGCCGACCCCGGTGAGCCCCGTGAGCCCGACGCCGACCCCGGTCCACCTCGACGGTGGCACCACGGGCTCGGTGACGCCGGGTGGTCCCGGCAGCACCGGCTGGGCGGGCACGTCGCCCGCCGGTGGTTCGGCCTCGGGCGGCGCCGGAGGCCTCGGCGGCGCCGGCGCGGTCGGTGGCGGAGCCCTCATGGGCGGGGCCGCGCTGCTCGGCAAGGGCGTGCTCGGGCGGATGGGCGGCGGCGCGTTCGGCGCGGCCGGTGCCGCCGGACGCCCCGGCCTGGTGGCCGGCAGCACCGCGGCCGCGGGCCGCGGAGCCACCGGGGCAGCGGGTCGCGGGGCGACCGGCGCGGCCGGGCGCTCGACCGTCGCACCCGGGGGGCAGGGAGCCGCCGCGCGCGGTGGTGCGCGCGGCGCCGGGGCCGGCCGCGGCGCGGCCGGGGTCTCCGGGTCGCGCAGCACCGGGAAGTACGGGGTGCCGAAGGTCGGCGAGAGCGGCGGTCGCGGCGCGGGCGCCAAGGGCGCCGTCGGTGCGGCCTCCGGGGGGCGCGGTGGACGTCGGTCCCGCGACGAGCAGGCCCAGGACGTCGACCACCTGACGCACGAGGACGAGGAGACCTGGTTCGAGGGCGAGGACGACGCCACGCCGCCCGTGTGGCGCTGACGTCTCCACACCGGCCGCACCGGACGCCTCGACGCGAGCGCCCCTTCCCCGCCCGGGGGAGGGGCGCTCGCGCGTGCCGGTGTCATCTCGCCCTGCCGGTGTCATCTCACCTGGCCGGGGTGTCGTGGCGGGTCGGCGGGGCGAGGTCAGGGCGGCCGCGCGAGGTCGGGGCGGCGGGGCGAGGTCGGGCCGGTCAGCCGGAGGTGAAACGCCGCAGGGCCTCGACGAGGCCGCCGGCGAGCACCGCGAGCGGCAGGGCGAGGACGACCGCGAGCCCCTCGAGGCGGTCGGCGCCGCGGGAGAGCCGGGTCGAGGCCCAGCCGCCGGAGAGGGCGACCGCACCGACGATCGCGGCGACGCCGAGGACGACCGCGCCCGCGACGACGCCCCACCGCCAGCCGCCGTCCCAGTCGACGACGGCGACCGACGTCGAGAGCGCCAGCGAGGCCGAGGTGGCGAGCATCGCGGCGCGGGCCGTCCGGTCGCGCACGTGGCGCGCCTGGTAGCCGAGGGCCGCGGCCGAGGCGAGGAGGAGCGCCCAGCGCGCCCACGGCGCGAGGGTCGAGAGCGGTGGGGTGAGGGCGACGACCCATCCGGCGACCGCCGCAAGGGCGCCGAGGTAGGTGGTGCCGACCGACACCACCGAGCGGGCCTGGGCGACGCGGTCGCGGACGTCGGTGGCGGTGACCCGGCGGCGACGCGTGGCGTGCCGCTCGCGGACCGACCAGACGGTCGTCGAGAGGCGGTCGGTGTCGATGAGCTGGGTCTGGTCGACGTCGAGGCTGGCGCTCGGCAGCGCGCGGACGACGACCGGTACGAGCCCGACGACGAGGGCGGCGGCGACCGTGACCGGCTGCTCGGCGAGGACGGTCCCGGCGACGAGCGCGGCGAGCCCGCCGAGACAGGCGAGGGCCGTCCGCTCGGCGCGGTCCGCGGGGGAGCCGTCGGACGACGCGAGGGCGAGGACGACGGCCCCGAGCGCGGCCGCCACCGTGACGGCGACGGCGACCCTCGACGGCGAGGGCGAGAGCGGCACGAGCAGGCCCGCGGCCCCGGCCAGCGCGGGGGCCCCGACGAGCCGGACCAGCCCGGCGCCGCTGCGGTGGCGGGCGGTGAGGAGGACGGCGGCCACGGCAGCCGCGAGCAGCACGCCGCTCGCGGCCCAGCGCACGACGACGGCGTCGAGCAGCTGGTCCGTGGAACCCGCGGGGGCGACGAGCGCGAGGGCCGCGGCGACGAGGGCGACGAGCGCGCTGGCCGCGACGAGCACCGGGCCGAGGTCGGACGCCCGCCGGGCCGCGCGCCGGGCGGGGCTGCGCCGGCGGCGGCGCGGGTGGTGCAGGGCGGAGCGGCTGACGGTGGCGTCGACGTCGTCGACGGCGTCGCGGCGCTGGGTGGCGTCGTCGACGAGCGAGAGCCCGGGGTCGGCGGTCGCGACCGACGGTGAGCGCGACCCGCCGGCCCACGCGGGGGCCGACGGCCGGGCGCCGGGTGCCGCGGACGAGCGGTCGAGGCTGACGACGCCCCGGTGCACCGCGTGGGTCGTGGTCCGTACGACGGTGAGGACGGCGCCGGCGGGCAGGTCGCCGGAGATCCGGTCCTGCGGCCCGAGCACGTGGCCGGCAGCCGTCGCGACCGAGCTGGGCGTCGCGCTCGAGGAGATGCCGAGGACCGAGAGGACCTCGCTGACGCGGGTGCCGACGGGGACGACGAGGTCGTAGCTGCGCTCGTCCGCGACGAGCGTCAGCTGCTGCGTCGTCCCGTCCATCGGGCCCTCCCGTCGTTCTCCCGCACTCGATCCGGCCCGGTCCGGGCCACTCCCCGCGGGGAACAGTATCCACGGGTACGGTAGGCCGAGCGCCAGAAGCACCACGGGAGGGGAAGCAGCATGTCGGTGCCCGCACGCAGCGGCACGCGAGAGCAGGCACCGGAGGTCCCCTCGGGGCGCCTCGTGCTCCAGCCACCCCCCGAGATCACCCCGTCCGAGGGCGCCAGCGGCCTGCTCATGCAGGCCGTGCCGATGCTCGGGTCGCTGGGCTCGATCGGCTTCGTCGCGCTGTCGCAGCAGGGCGCCCGAGCCTGGCTCACCGCCGGGATGTTCCTCGTCGCCAGCGTCGGCTTCGTCCTCGCGAGCGGCCTGCGCCAGCGCCAGCAGCACTCGGCCGGCGTCCTCGCCGCGCGCCGCGAGTACCTCGCGTACCTCCAGGAGGTCCGCGGCACCATCCGCGACGCCGCGGCCCGCCAGCGCGAGGCGGCCCTCTGGGACTACCCGGACCCCGCCGCGCTGCCGGTCATCGCGGCGGAGGGCACCCGCGTCTGGGAGCGCCAGGCCTCCGACGTCGACTTCCTCCAGGTCCGGATGGGCACGACGTCCCAGCCGCTCTGCCTCGAGCTCGAGCCGCCGGAGACCCCGCCGCTCGCCCAGCTCGACCCCGTCGCCGCGTCGGCGCTGCACCGCCTCCTCTCGACCCACCGCGTCCAGCCCGGCCTGCCCGCCTCGGCGGCGCTGCGCGCGTGGCCGCACGTCGAGGTGACGGGGGACGCCGACCCCGCGCGCTCCCTCGCCCGCTCGCTCGTCCTCCAGGCGGCGATGCAGCACGCCCCCGAGGACCTGGTCATCGCCGCCCTCGTCTCGCGGGAGGCGCGCGCCGAGTGGGAGTGGCTCAAGTGGCTGCCCCACGCCCTCAGCCCGCGCGAGCACGACGCGGTCGGGCCGGTCCGCCTCGTCGGGGAGTCGGTGCACGATCTCCTGCCGCTGCTGCCGCAGGAGATCGTCGAGCGCCCGCGCTTCGGCCCGAGCGAGCGGGGCGCCCTGCCGCACGTCCTCCTCGTCGTCGACGGCGGGCACGTGCCGCCCGGCAACCCCGTCGTCACGCCCGACGGCGTCCTCGGCGTCACCGTCCTCGACCTGCCCGAGCAGTGGGGCGAGCTCGACTCCGGGACGACGCTGCGCCTGGCCGTCGGCCCGCGCACGACGAGCGGGCCGCGCGCCGGCACCGCGCCGCTCGAGGTCATCAGCCTCGCCCGCGGCGTGGCCCACGGTGTCGCGGACCAGGTCTCGACGACCCGCGCGGAGGCGGCCGCCCGCCGCCTGGCCCCGCGCTACACCGCCGACGAGCCCGAGGCCCGCGACGCGCTGAGCGCCTCCACCGAGCTCGTCGACCTGCTCGGCACCGGCGACGTCCGCGACTTCGACGTCGACACCGCGTGGCGGGCCCGGCTGCAGCGCGACCGCCTCCGCGTGCCGATCGGCGTCGACGAGAGGGGTCTTCCCGTCGCGCTCGACATCAAGGAGTCGGCGCAGCAGGGCATGGGCCCGCACGGCCTCGTCATCGGGGCCACCGGCTCCGGCAAGTCCGAGCTCCTGCGCACGCTCGTCCTCGCGCTCGCGATGACGCACTCGCCGGAGTCCCTCAACTTCGTCCTCGTCGACTTCAAGGGTGGCGCGACCTTCGCCGGGATGGCCGACATGCCGCACGTCTCGGCGGTCATCACCAACCTCGGCCAGGAGCTCACGCTCGTCGAGCGCATGCAGGACGCGCTCCAGGGCGAGATGACCCGCCGCCAGGAGCTCCTGCGCTCGGCCGGCAACTTCGCCAACGTCACCGACTACGAGCGCGCCCGCGCCGGCGGCGCCGACCTCGAGCCGCTGCCCGCGCTGCTCATCGTCGCCGACGAGTTCTCGGAGCTGCTCGCCGCCAAGCCCGAGTTCGCGGACCTCTTCGTCGCCATCGGCCGCCTCGGCCGCTCCCTGTCGATGCACCTGCTGCTCTCGTCGCAGCGTCTCGAGGAGGGGCGCCTGCGCGGCCTCGAGTCGCACCTGTCCTACCGGATCGGCCTGCGCACGTTCTCGGCCGGCGAGTCCCGCACCGTCATCGGCGTCCCCGACGCGTACGAGCTGCCGCCCGTCCCGGGCCTGGGCTACCTCAAGCCGGACCAGACGACCCTGACCAAGTTCAAGGCCGCCTACGTGTCCGGGCCGCCGAAGGGCCGTCGGCGCCGCGCCACGAGCGAGACCGGCGGCTCCGGGTCGTCCGAGATCCTCCCGTACACCCTCGCCACCGTCGCCGCGGGCCGGCGCGCCCCGGTCGAGGCCGCGGCCCCCGCCCCGCAGGAGACCGCCGAGGAGCGGGCCGTCTTCGACATCGCCGTCTCGCGGATGAAGGGCCACGGCCGCCCCGCCCACCAGGTGTGGCTGCCGCCGCTCGACGTCCCGAGCTCGATGGACCAGCTGTTCGGCGACCTGCGCGAGGACCCGGCGCTCGGCCTCACGAGCCCGTCGTGGCGCAGCCGCGGCGACTACGTGCTGCCCGTCGGCATCGTCGACCGTCCGCTCGAGCAGCGCCGCGAGCTCTTCGTCCTGCGCCTCGGCGGGGCCGGCGGCCACGTCGCCGTCGTCGGCGGGCCGCGCTCGGGCCGCTCGACGTTCGCCCGCACGCTCGTCACCGCCATCGCCCTGACGACGACCCCGCTCGAGAGCCAGGTCTACGTCCTCGACTTCGGCGGCGGCACGTTCACGCCGATGGCCAAGCTCGCCCACGTCGCCGGGGTCGCCAACCGCAGCGAGCCCGAGGTCGTGCGGCGTCTCGTCGCCGAGATCCGCGGCATCGTCGACGCCCGCGAGGCCTACTTCCGCGCGCAGGGCATCGACTCCATCGAGACCTACCGGCGCCGGCGGGCCGAGGGCCGAGTCGACGACGGCTACGGCGACGTCTTCCTCGTCGTCGACGGCTGGCCGACCGTGCGCGCCGAGTTCGACGAGCTCGAGGGGCAGATCACCGAGCTCGCGGGCCGTGGCCTGACCTTCGGCGTCCACGTCGTCCTCACGACCTCGCGGTGGATGGACTTCCGCAACCAGATCCGCGACGTCCTCGGCACCCGCGTCGAGCTGCGCCTCGGCGACCCGACCGACTCCGAGGTCGACCGGCGCGTCGCCGCCAACGTGCCCAAGGGGCGCCCCGGCCGCGGCCTGACGATGACCAAGCACCACTTCCTGGGGGCCGTCCCCCGGATCGACGACCGCGGCAGTGTCGACGACCTCGGCGACGGCGTCGAGGACCTCGTGACCCGCGTCAACGCCGCCTGGCAGGGTCCGCGCGGCCCGAAGCTGCGCCTGCTGCCCGAGGAGATCACCCTCGAGGCCGTGCGCGGGCTCGCCGGCCCGGACGAGCGCCGGCTCCTGCTCGGCGTCGACGAGGCCAACCTCGCCCCCATCGGCCTCGACCTCGCCGAGGAGCCGCACGTCTACCTCCTCGGCGACGGCGACAGCGGCAAGACCGCCTTCCTGCGCACCGTCGCCCACGAGGTCGCGCGCCTGCACACCCCGGACGAGGCGAAGCTCTTCGTCGTCGACTACCGCCGCGGCCTGCTCGGCGAGCTGCCCGAGGCGCACGTCGGCGAGTACCTGACGACCGAGGAGCAGACGGTCGCGGCCGTCGAGGGCATCACGGAGTTCCTCCGCACCCGCCTGCCCGGCCCGGACGTCACGCCCGAGCAGCTGCGCGCCCGCTCGTGGTGGTCCGGCGCCGAGGTCTACTTCCTCGTCGACGACTACGACCTCGTCGTCACCTCGTCCGGCTCGCCGCTGCGCCCGCTCGTGCCGCTGCTCGCGCAGGCCGGCGACGTGGGCCTGCACCTCGTCGTCACCCGCCGCAGCGGTGGCGCCTCGCGGGCGCTCTTCGAGCCGGTGCTCCAGAGCATCCGCGACCTCGGCAGCCCCGGGATCCTGCTCTCGGGCAGCCCGGACGAGGGGATGCTCATCGGTCGCGTCAAGGCGTCGCCGCAGCCGCCCGGCCGCGCGCGCATCGTCTCGCGGGACCTCGGCGACCAGGTGTTCCAGACCGCGTGGCAGCCTCCGCGCCACCGCTGACCTAGGCTGCCCGCATGGAGCCCGTGTACCGCCCCGTCATCCACGCGGCCAAGACCCTGTTCTTCCTCCAGGGCACCCGCTTCACCATCACCGGTGAGGAGAACGTGCCCCGGACGGGTGGCGCCGTCATGGCGATCAACCACACGTCCTACCTCGACTTCATGTACGCCGGCCTGCCGGCGTGGCCGCACCGCCGGTACGTGCGGTTCATGGCCAAGAAGTCGATCTTCACCCACGGCGTCGCCGGGCCGCTCATGCGCGGGATGCACCACATCCCCGTCGACCGGCACAACGGCGGCGACGCCTTCCGGCTGGCCGTGGCCGCGCTCAAGGCGGGCGAGATCGTCGGGGTCTTCCCGGAGGCCACGATGTCGCGCTCGTTCGAGCTCAAGGAGTTCAAGCCGGGCGCGGTGAAGATGGCCCAGGTGGCCGGCGTGCCGGTGCTGCCGACGACGATCTGGGGCGGGCACCGGGTCTGGACGAAGGACCACCCCAAGCGCCTCGGTCGCGCCGGCATCCCCGTGCACATCGCCGTCGGCGAGCCGATCACCCTCGAGCGCCGCGAGAACGTCACCGCCGCGACCGAGCGGGTCAAGGTGGCGATGCAGGCGCAGCTCGACGTGCAGCAGGCGGCCTACCCGACCCTGACCGGCGACGAGCTCGTCTACCTGCCGGCTCGCCTGGGCGGCGCCGCGCCGACCCTCGAGGCGTCGCACGAGGCCGACGAGCAGGACATGCGCCGCACCCGCGACAAGTTCACCGGCTGAGCCCGGACGTCGCGCCGGAGCATCCGCGTCGCCAGGGTGACGACGCGGTTCCTCCCCGGCATCGGGGATGCATCCGCGCCGTGAGGGAGGTTGCGCGCCGTCCTCCTGACCATGACGATCTCTGGCCACCGTCGCACTCGTCCTCTCCCATCTGCTCGGATGATGGATACCGCGTGGGGCGGGCGGTGGCAGGATGTGCGGTCCGTACCTAGCAGGGGGAATGCCACGTGGGCTTGCTGGACCTGTTCCGTTCTCGACGCGAACCGGCCACTGAGCCGATGCGACCTTCGTCCGGTGAGAGCGCTCGTCCGCAGGTCCCGCTGAGGTCCGACGCGGCTCAGCCGGCCTTCGCGGTGCTCGACGTCGAGACCACCGGGCTGGATCCGCATCAGCACCGGATCGTCGAGATCGCCGTCGTGACCACGGACGTCCGCGGCCGCGTCCAAGACGAATGGTCGACGCGGATCAATCCGCAGGGTCCTGTTGGGGCCAGCCACATCCATGGCATCAGCCAGGACGACGTCCGGGATGCGCCGACGTTCCCTGACGTCATCGGCGAGCTCAACCAGCGTCTTGCCGGGGTGGCGGTCGCCGCGCATCACGCACAGTTCGACCTGGCCTTCCTCCGAGGCGAGTACGTCCGCGCGGGGTGGGCCCTGCCGATCCTGCCCGCGCTGTGCACCCTGACGGCGTCCCAGCACTACCTGCCGCACCTGGACCGTCGGCGCCTGGCCGACTGTTGCTGGGCGGTGGGGCACCAGGTCGTCGGGGCTCACTCGGCCCTCGGAGACGCCCGAGCCACGGCGTCGCTGCTCGCCGCCTTCATGCACCCCGGGTCCGCGACCGCGCCGTTGCCGCAGCACCTCGACCTCCCCCGCCAGGGACGGGCCGTCTCGTGGCCGACCGGTCCGTCCGGACAGACCGCGACGGATCGGCGCGGTCCGGTCGTGCCTGCGCGGGTGCGAGCGACGTGGGCGGCACGGGCTGCCACGAACGAGCCGGCCGCCCTGGTCGACAGGTTCTCCCTCGGAGACGCTCTCGACGAGGGTGCGCCCGAGGGCGCGCTGGCCTACCTGGAGAAGCTTGCGGAGGTGCTCGAGGACGGAGAGCTGAGCACACAGGAGAGTGAGGACCTCGGGGCCGTCGCCACCACCCAGGACCTGACGGAGGAGCAGGTCGGCGCCGCACACCGCGCGTTCGTCGCGGCGCTGGCGCACGAGGCGCTCACAGACGGGAAGGTCACTCGCGCCGAGCGGGCTGAGCTGCACGCCGTGGCCGCGATGCTGCGTGTCGAGGCGGGTGTCGTCGCCACAGTCCTCGACGCAGCCGAGCGAGCACGGGTCGAACGACTTTCGACCGGTTTGAGGGAGCTACCTCCCGACTGGGAGCACGGGACGCCGCTGCGAGTCGGCGACAAGGTCGTGTTCACCGGATGCGACGACCACGAGCGCGATCGCCTCGAGGATCGATCCGAGAAGGTGGGGGTGCGCGTCATCAGCTCTGTCTCTGCACGCACCGCGATGCTCGTCAGCGACGGCTCCGTCGACGGGATCAAGGCGGCAAAGGCTCGCCAGCTCGGCACCCGGACAGTGGACCCTGCGCTCTACTCCGTCCTGTTGGAGCACCTCCAGCCCGCCGTACCCCGCGTGCAGGCTCCGGCGGTCTCAATCCGCTCGTCGCCACGAGCGGAAGCACCCTCCGACCGGTCTACCCAGATGGAGCCGGTCCCGGCGAGCGGGCCACGCGTCGAGCCCGCCGTCGTTCGTGCGTGGGCGCGAGTGCACGGGTTCGATGTGGGGGTGCGGGGCAGGTTGTCCACAGAGCTCCTCGTCGCGTATGCAGCGGCTCAGGAGTCTGCCTCGTCTGCTGCGTCGCCGGACGCTGTCGGGGACCGGCAGCTCTAGGGGCCGCAGCGTCGCCCTACGTTTCCAGAAGCCGTTTCCGAGTCGATACCCAGAGGAGACACGTGCCGATCTTCGAGGTCCAGCCCGGCGGCCTGATGCCTCTCGTCCAGACGTCCCTCGCCGCGGAACAGCTGTGGGAGCGCCGACATCTCCAGTCGTTCCTGCGACGGCACCTGCACGAGGTCGACGGCGCCAGCGACCTGATGGTCATCGCCGAGGAGTTCGCCGACTGGGCCGACTCCAAACGGCGCATCGATCTCCTCGCCGTCGACCGTCGGGGAAACCTCGTGGTGGTCGAGCTGAAGCGCGGCACCACGGGTGAGCACATGGAGCTCCAGGCGGTCCGATACGCCGCGATGGTGTCGACGGTGACTCTCGACCAGGCTGCACGAGCCTTCGCGCGCTTCCTCTCGTCCACCGGCGAGGTCACGGGGATGGAGGAGGCGCGCGAGCGCATCCTGCAGCACATCGACGCCGAAGATCCCGAGGAGGAGTTCGGCCGAGACGTCCGCATAGTTCTCGTCTCCGAGGACTTCTCGCTGGAAGTCACCTCGGCCATCATGTGGCTCAGCGCGAAGGGCGTCGACATCACTGCGATTCGCCTCGCTGTGCACCGGCTCGACGACCGTGTCCTGCTCGACTTTCTGCAGGTGATCCCCTTCAAGGGGGCCGAGGACTACCAGGTCAGGGTTCGCAACAAGGAACAGGCAGAGCAGGAGATCAGACGGAGCAAGGTCGACTGGAACGGCGAGTGGTACGTCGCGTACGGGGGTCGACCGTGGGATGAAGCGTTCAGGTACGGCTTCGTCAGCGCCGGTGGCGAAAGCCCGTCAGGACGCCTGTACAGCCGTGCTCTTGCCCGTCTCCCCGTGGGCGCCCGGATCTGGGTCCACGCCCCCGGCGTCGGCTATCTGGGAGTCGCGCAGGTGGATAGGCCCCCCGTTCCCTTCGCGGACTTCGAGGTCCGGACGAGTGAGGGATCGCGCCGGTTCTCCGTGATCACCGGGCATGAGTGGTTCGGGCCGGAGGAGGGAGACGCGACCGAGTACTTCGTCGCCGTGACCTGGCTCGACACGGTGCCGGTGGGGACTGCCGCTTTCAACGAGCCCGGTCTCTTCGGCAACCAGAACATCGTCGTGCAGCCGCGCGATCCGAAGTGGGCCCACACGGTGGATCGGCTCAAGGAGCGATTCCCCGGATGGGAGCGCGGGGCCTAGTGGGTCCCCGGGCAGGATTGTCGGCACCCGATGCGGCAACAACCCGGCCCGCCAGCGACAACCCCGTCACGATCCGACGTACGCAAGCGATCGGATCGGCACGCAAGAGGTCCCGCGGCTCCCGGATGCTGCGTGGCGCCGTGGGAGCTGATGCGCGCCGGAGCATCCGCGTCGTCACGGCGACGACGCGGTTCCTCCCCGGTATCGGGGATGCATCCGCGCCGGAGCTTCCGCGCCGTGGGTGTGACGGCTCGGGTCAGACGGAGTGGCCGAGGTGCGCGAGCGCCTGGCGCAGCAGGACGCCGTGGCCGCGGTCCATCTCGGCCTGGACGCCCGGGTCGAGCGCCTGCGCGGGCGTCAGCCAGGTGAGGTCGAGCGCGTCGTTCTGCGGGGCGCAGTCGCCGGCGACCGGGACGACGAACGCGAGCGAGACCGCGTGCTGGCGCGGGTCGTGGAACGGCGTGACCCCGGGCGTCGGGAAGTACTCCGCCACGGTGAACGGTTGGGGCGCCACGGGGATGCGAGGCAGCGCCACCGGCCCGAGGTCCTTCTCGATGTGCCGCAGCAGCGCGTCGCGGATGCGCTCGTGGTGCAGCACGCGGCCGGAGACGAGCTCGCGGCACACGCGGCCCTCGTCGTCCAGGCGCAGGAGCACGCCGAGCGCGGTGACCTCGCCGCGGTCGTCGACCCGGACGGGGACGGCGTCGACGTAGAGGATCGGCAGCTTCTGCCGGGCCGAGTCGAGCTCCTCGCGGCTCAGCCAGGCGGGGTCGCGGTCGAGCTCGAGGGGGTTCATGGAGGCGATTGTGCCAACTGGTCGGTCGTCCGCGACCGGGGGCTCGCCGGGGTGTCCGCACCCGCGGCCTCCTCGAACGCGACGGGGGCCTCGAAGGCGGCCCGCCGGGCGGCGCGGCGCAGGGCCCCGAGGACCGGCCGGGCGGTCACCGACACGAGGACGACGTTGGTCAGGGCGCGCCCGAGGTCCCACCCGAGGCTCGTCGCGAGGCTGAAGACGACGAACCGGTGCAGGTTCTCGAGCAGGGGCGCCCCGGGGACGAACGACAGGCCGCCGCCCGTGCCGGTCGAGAACGGCCAGAACGAGAGGTTGAGCAGGAAGCCGTAGGCCAGCCCGGCGAGCGCGCCGTAGGCCGCGAGCAGCACGATCTCCGCCTTGCCCCGGGCCCGCGGCAGCAGCCCGGCGCCCATCCCGACCCACGCGGCCCCGAGCATCTGGAAGGGCAGCCAGGGCCCGACGCCGCCGGTGATGAGCGCGGACGCGAAGAGGGTGACGGCGCCCTGGACGAAGCCGAACCCGGCGCCGAACACCCGCCCGCCGAGCACGAGGAGGAAGAACACCGTCTCGAGGCCCGCGGTGCCGGCACCGAGCGGGCGCAGGGCGGCGCCGACCGCCGAGAGCACCCCGAGCATCGCCACCGCCTTGACGTCCATCCCGCCCTCGGCGATCTCGGCGAGGACGACGGCGAGCAGCAGCGGCAGGACGAGCGCGAAGACGAGGGGCGCGTCGGCCGAGTGGGCGAGGCCGGAGGAGGGGTCGACGAGCAGCGGCCAGCCGAAGGCGATGAGCCCGGCGACGCTGACGAGCGCGACCGCGACGGTCGAGCGCGGGCGCATCCGGATGGCGCGGCCGGTACGCGGCCCGGCGGCGCTCACCGGGCACCCGCCGGCAGGGCGGCGCGGACGGCGTCGACGGTCAGCCACGGCCCGGGCCGCAGGACCTTGGCGACCTGGGGCGCGAACGCGGGGGAGGAGACGACGACCTCGGCGGTCGGGCCGTCGGCGACGACCTCGCCGGCGGCCATGACGACGACCCGGTCGGCGACCTCGGCGACGAACTCGACGTCGTGGGTCGCGACGACGACGGCCCGGCCGCGGGCGGCGAGGTCGCGCAGGGTGGCCGTCAGCGCGGCCTTCGCGGTGGGGTCGAGGCCGCGGGTGGGTTCGTCGAGCAGGAGGACCGGCGGGTCGGCGGTCAGCTGCACGGCGAGCACGAGCGCGAGCTTCTGCCCCTCGGAGAGGTCGCGCGGGTGGCGGTCGGCGGGGATGCCCGGGGCCAGCCGCTCGAGCAGCCCGGCGCACGTCCCGGCCGGGACCGCGCTCTCGCGGTCGGCCTGCGCGCACTCGCCGCCGACGGTGTCGAGGTAAAGCAGGTCGGTCGCGGTCTGCGGGACGAGACCGACGACGGCCCGGCGCCGGGCGGGCGAGAGCTCGGCGGGCTCGACGGGCGTGCCGGATGGCCCTGTGACCTCGACCCGCCCGGACGTCGGCCGGGTCGAGCCCTGCAGGGCCCAGAGGAGGCTCGACTTGCCCGAGCCGTTGCGGCCCATGAGCGCGGTGACCGCCCCGGCCGACAGCCCGAGGTCGACACCCGCGACGGCGATGACGTCGCCCGGATGACGCACGACGACGCCCGCGGCCCGCAGCAGCGGCGCGCCGTGCTCCGGCCCGGGCGAGAGAGGCGCGGGCGCGTCGGCCAGCTCCGAGCGCAGCCCGCGCGCGGCCCGCCGGGCGTCGCGGACCGAGAGCGGCAGCGGGCGCCATCCGGCCCAGCGGCCGAGCTCGACGACGGGGGAGGCGATGTCGCTCCACTCCATGACCTCGGCCGGCTCGCCCGCGCGCACGACGCCGCCGGCGCCGACGTGCAGGACGCGGTCGGCGTAGTGCAGCACCCGCTCGACCCGGTGCTCGGCGACGACGACCGTGACCGCGAGGTCGTGCACGAGCCGGGTGATGGTCGCGAGGACCTCCTCGGCGCCGGTGGGGTCGAGGGCGGAGGTCGGCTCGTCGAGGAGGATGACGCGCGGGTGGGCCGTGAGCACCGACCCGATGGCCACGCGCTGCTGCTGGCCGCCCGAGAGCTCGCGCAGGTTCGCGCCCCGCAGCTCGGGGATGCCGAGGACGTCGAGCGTCTCCTCGACGCGCTTGCGCATCGTCGTCGCCGAGAGCCCCAGCTGCTCCATCCCGTAGGCGAGCTCCTCCTCGACGGTGTCGGTGACGAAGCCGGCGAGGGGGTCCTGGCCGACGACCCCCACGAGGTCGGCGAGGTCGCGCGGGCGGTGCTCGCGGGTGTCGCGGCCGTGCAGGAGCACACGGCCGCGCAGCGTGCCGCCGGTGAAGTGGGGGACGCGCGCGCACATCGCGCCGAGGAGGGTCGACTTGCCGGACCCGGTACGCCCGACGACGAGCGCGAGCTCGCCCTCCTCGACGACGAGGTCGACGTCGCGCAGGACGGGGGCGTCGGCGCCGGACGGGGTCACGGACACGGACTCGAGGACGATCGCGTGGTCAGACACCGGCCATCTCCCGGGCGCCGCGCACGGGCACGCGCGACGGCGGTCGCGGCGGCTCGGGGGTGAGGAACGCGGGCAGGGCCGCGACGAGCAGGCCGACGACGGCGAGCAGCGGCAGGGCCGGGACGCCGAGCGGCTCCAGGGGCATCGCCAGGGCGTCGGGGGTGGTGCGGCCGACGACCGTGAGCACGGCGGCGGGCACGACGCCGCAGGCGACGGTCAGCCACTCCGGGCCGCCCCAGGGGTCGGGCCGGTAGGTCGTGGTGCGCACGTGCCGCCCGCCGAGCCAGAGGCCGGCCAGCGCGAGCGCCAGACCGACGACGAGCGCCGGCGTGCCCATGAGCGCGGGCGTGGACGCGTCGAGGACGCCGTAGAGGCCGACGGCGCTGAGCAGCAGCCCGAGCAGCGTGACGCCGCCGGTCACCAGCCGCTCGCGGGGCGCTGCCGCCCCGCTGCGGCCGTAGCCGCGCGAGTCCATCGCGGCGGCGAGCAGCAGCGAGCGCTCGAGGGTGTCCTCGAGCACCGGCAGGGCGATGGCGGGGACGGCGCGGATGCCCTTGCGCGTCTCGCCCCGCAGGTCGCGGGCCCGTCGCACGCGCTGCACCGACTCGGCGAGCTGCGGTGCGACGGAGACCGACACGACGACGGCGGCCCCGACCTCGTGGAGCGCGGTGGGCAGGCTGCGCAGCAGCCGCTTGGGGTTGGCGAGCGCGTTCGCCGCGCCGATGCACGCGATGATGACGGCGAGCCGGAGCCCGAGCGTCGCGGCGCCGAGCAGCCCCTCGAGGTAGACGTCACCACCCACCTGGATGCCCGCCGCCCACGACGGCAGCGTCGCCTCCGGCAGCGGCAGGACGCGGACGGTGCCGTACTTGAGGCCGACGAGGACGTGGAGCACGACCCGGACGACGATGATCGCCATCCCCAGCCAGAGATAGAGCCGGAAGGCCCGCGCCCACGGCGAGGACCCGCGGCGCGCCGACACGACGAGCGCCGCGACGGCGAGGGCCAGCAGGAGCAGCAGCGGGTTGGTCACCGCGCTGACCGCCACGGCGAGCCCGACCGCCCATCCCCACCAGGCCGCCGGGTGGACGGCGCGGGGGAGCGATCGGGTCACCGGGGCATCATCCCAGCCGGCTCAGCCCGCGCGGCGGCGCGAGACCCAGAGGGCACCGCCACCCACGAGCAGGACGAGGGCCGCGCCGACGGCGAGCGTGCCGAGCGACCCGCCGGAGTCGGCGGCCTCGGTGCTCGTCGGGGCCGCGGCCAGGCTCGGGGTGTCGGACGGCTCGGCGCCCGGGGTCGCCGCGGCCGTGGCCGACGGGGACGCCGACGCGCTCGCCGAGGCGGCGCCCGAGGGCGTCGCGGACGCCGAGGCCCCCGGCGTCGGGGCCTTCGTCGTGGTCGGGGCCTTGCTGCTCGAGGCCGAGGAGCTCGAGGACGTCGACCCCTTCGTCGACGACGAGCCCGACGTCGTGCGCGGGGCGCTCGTCGTCTTCCTCGGGGTCGAGGTGGGCGTCGAGGTCTTCTTCGGGATCGAGGTCGGCTTCGGGGTCGACGTCACCGTCTTCGCCGGGGGCACGGTGCCGGGGGCGCCGCCGGAGCCGAAGCTCCAGCCCTCGACGCTGCCCGGCTTCGGGTCGTAGGACCCGGCGCCGAGGCTGCTGTAGGTCCACGAGCCGCCCCGGGGGGCGTGGAAGTAGGCCCAGTAGGCCGAGGCCGGCGGGGTGGTGACGCACCCGACCGAGCTCGGCGAACCGTTGATGCGACAGACGAACCCGGGCTGGCGCTGCACCTGGGTCACCGAGAAGCCGGCCTTCGCGAGGGCGTCGAGACCGCTCGTCGGGTCGCCCGGGGCACAGGCCACGGTCGTCGAGGAGCCGAAGTCGACGACGACGGTGACGCCGGTGGTGCCCGAGCAGGCCGCGGCCGAGGCCGGGGCCGCCACCGCGACGGCCCCGGCGGTGGCCAGGGTCGCCGCGGCGGTGACCGCGAGGAGGCGGGTGAGGAGGCGACGCATCAGGCGTGCGCCCCCCGACGGCCGCGGGAGAGGGCGACGGCGACGCCGCCGAGGACGAGCAGGACGAGCCCGACGAGCACCGGCAGGAGGGGCTCGGAACCGGTCTGGGCCAGCGACCCGGTCGGCCCCGCCGCGACCGGGGCGTCCGTCGAGGTCGAGCCGGAGCCCGAGCCGGCCGTCGTGGTCGGGGTGCTCGTCGAGCCGCCGCCCGAGGTGGCGGTCGGCGAGGCCGAGCCCGTCGGGGTCGCGGTCGGCGAGGCCGGGGCGCAGGCGTAGGCCGGGGCCTCGGCGTCGGCGCCCGTGGCGGTCACCGTCCCGAGCGGGGTGCCGGACAGGGCGAGGAGCGCCTGGGCGGTGGACCGACGGTCCTGGTCGCCCGGGACGGCCTCGGAGCCCGCCTCCTCCTGGGCGTCGTAGGCCGCCTGGTCGTAGGCCACGCCACCGCGGAGGGCGGCGGGGAAGCCGCAGCCGTACTGGAGGTCGGTGAGGTAGCCGACGGCGGCGCGGGCCTGGGCGGTGCGCCCACCGGCGAGGAAGGCCTGCCCGGCGAGGCCGGTGCTGTTGGCGTTGACCCCGGAGGTGGGTCCGCCGCCACCCACGGCGCCGCTCGCGTCCTGGCGCGAGGCGAGGTAGTCGAGACCGGCGTTCGCGGCGGACGCGTGGCCACCGACGGCGAGCAGGGCCTGCACGGCCATCGAGGTCGCGTCCGGGTCGGCGTCCGCGACGTCGGTGCAGCCCTCGTCGCTCTCGTACAGCTTGAACGCGCCGTTGGCGCACTGCTGGTCGAGCAGGTACTGCACGGACTGGGCGGTGACCGGCTCCCCGGCCCGGGAGAGACCGATGAGCGCGAAGGACTGGCCGAAGGTGTTCGCGGACTGCGTGTACTTCGTGATGTCGGTGAAGCGTCCGTTGTCCTGCTCCAGGCCCTGGAGCGTCGCCACGAGGTCCACCCCGCCGAAGGCCGTGGGGTCCACCTGCTGGGCCACGGCGACGTTGAGGAGCTTGGCCACGGACCCCGCACCGACCTCGGTGGGGTCGCCGAAGCCGGTGTAGTCGACGAAGTGCTCGGCGAGGGTCTGGGTCGCGAGCGCGGCCTCGTCCTGGCCGGTCCCGGCGGCGTCGAGCGCGAGGACGGCGTCGGCCGTCACGCCGTAGTCGGGGTAGTTGACACCGTCGAACTCGACGGAGAGCACGTGGCCCCCGGCGCGCAGCTGCTCCTCGAGGTAGTTGGCGCCCACGAGCACGGGGTCGGTCGAGGTCGCGGGGCCCTGGGCGGCCGCGACGCCGTAGCGGCGGGCGTCGCCGCCGGGGACGACACCGGTCGCGGCCTCGTCCGTGGGGGAGGCCGAGGGCGTCGGGGAGGCCGGCGGCGTCGTGGCCGACGGGCCCGGCTCGGCGGTCGCGGTGGCCGAGGGGCTCGGCGCGACGGTCTCCGAGGGGCTCGGTGCCGGGGAGGCGTCCGGCGTGGCGGTCGCCGACGGCGAGCCGGTCGGGGTCGCGCTGGTGGAGGGGGAGGGCGACGCGTCGTCGGCGTGGGCCGCGACGGGGGCGCCGACGAGTGCCGCGGAGAGCAGCAGGGCCCCGAGCGCGCGGGCGCCGGGACGGAGCGTGGTGGGGGACATGGGGCCTTCCTGAGCGGTTCGTGACGAACGCCCGACCCACCGGGACACCCCGGCACCCGGGCTCCGTCCCGCATTCCTCGACGGGTGTGATGGAGCCGCTCGCGCCCGCTGGGCATTCCGACTCGTCACCCTCGCGGGTGACCTACGGCTGCGGGACAGTGCCGGACTCGGACCGGCTTCCCCCAGGCGGGTGCGTGTGGTGTCGCGCTTACGTGCGACGCGGTGAGCCTACCCCCACGGGAACTCGGTGGGTACCACGCGCCGGGCCCCGGTAGGATCACGCCCACAGGCGCTCGAGCCGTCATCAGCGGCGAGCCTCCGGAAGAACGGGACGCGAGTCCTCACTAGACCCGGACGTCGGGGTCACGTCACGACCTGGTGCAAGAGCGGTCGCCCCCGGGCGGCAAACGAGGTGGTACCGCGGTGGTGCCCGGCGAGCAGCCGGTGCCGTCGTCCTCGGCCAGGACGAGCCGACGACCCCGCAGGAGCAGCCCCGATGACCTACCCCCAGGTGTCCACGACCGGCGACCACATCGGTGCGGCCTTCGGCGTGCCCGCGAGTCCGCGCCTGCCCGAGGTCGAGGAGGCGGTCCTCGCGCACTGGGCGGCCGACGACACCTTCCGCGCCTCGGTCGAGCAGCGCGACCCGGGGGAGCGCGGCGAGAACGAGTTCGTCTTCTACGACGGCCCGCCCTTCGCCAACGGCCTCCCGCACTACGGCCACCTCCTGACCGGCTACGTCAAGGACGTCGTCCCGCGCTACCAGACGATGAAGGGCCGCCGCGTCGAGCGCCGCTTCGGCTGGGACACCCACGGCCTCCCGGCCGAGCTCGAGGCGATGCGCCTCAACGGCATCAAGACGACCGACGAGATCCTCGAGCTCGGCATCGAGCAGTTCAACGCGGCCTGCCGCGAGTCGGTCATGAAGTACACCGGCGAGTGGCGCGACTACGTGACCCGCCAGGCGCGCTGGGTCGACTTCGACCACGACTACCGGACGATGAACGCCGACTACATGGAGTCGGTCATCTGGGCGTTCAAGTCGCTCTACGACAAGGGCTACGTCTACGAGGGCTTCCGCGTCCTGCCCTACTGCTGGAACGACGAGACGCCGCTGTCCAACCACGAGCTGCGGATGGACGACGAGGTCTACCAGAACCGCCAGGACCCGTCGGTCACGGTCGGCTACCTCCTCGACGACACCGGCACCGACCCCGTCCTCGACGGCGCGCACCTGCTGGTCTGGACGACGACGCCCTGGACGCTGCCGAGCAACCTCGCGGCGATGGTCGGCTCGGACATCGAGTACGTCGTCGTCGAGGCGCCCGTCCCGGGCACCGACCGCACGGCCCGGTACGTCCTCGCCGAGGCGCGCCTGCAGGCGTACGCACGTGAGCTGGCCTCCGCCGAGGGCGAGTTCACCGTCGTCGGTCGCTACCGCGGCGCCGACCTCGTCGGACGCACCTACACCCCGCCGTTCTCGTACTACGCCGGCCACGCCAACGCCTTCCGCATCGTCGCCGCCGACGACGCCGTGACGACCACCGACGGCACGGGGGTCGTCCACACCGCCGGCGCCTTCGGCGAGGTCGACAAGGAGGTGACCGACCGCGAGGGCATCGAGGCGGTCATGCCGGTCGGCAAGGACGGCCGCTTCACCGCGCCGGTCGCCGACTACGAGGGCGTCCAGGTCTTCGACGCCAACGCGCTCGTCATCGACCACCTCAAGGCGGCCACCCGCGGCGAGGGCCCGACCGGGGCGGTCTCGCCCGGCACGGTGCTGCTGCGCCGCGAGTCCTACGACCACAGCTACCCGCACTGCTGGCGCTGCCGCGAGCCCCTCATCTACAAGGGCGTCGAGTCGTGGTTCGTCGAGGTCACCGCCGTCAAGGAGCGGATGGTCGAGCTCAACCAGCAGATCACCTGGACGCCCGAGCACGTCAAGGACGGCCAGTTCGGCAAGTGGCTCGAGAACGCGCGCGACTGGTCCATCACGCGGAACCGGTTCTGGGGCAGCCCGGTCCCGGTCTGGAAGTCGGACGACCCCGCGTACCCGCGGATCGACGTGTACGGCTCGTTCGAGGAGCTCGAGCGCGACTTCGGCGACCTGCCGCGCGACCGTGACGGCAACCCCGACCTGCACCGCCCGTTCGTCGACGAGCTGACCCGCCCGAACCCCGACGACCCGACCGGCCGCTCGACGATGCGCCGCGTCGAGGACGTCCTCGACGTGTGGTTCGACTCCGGGTCGATGTCGTACGCGCAGGTCCACTACCCCTTCGAGAACGCGGACTGGTTCGCGGGCACCGAGACCCAGGACGCGCACTTCCCGGCGGACTTCATCGTCGAGTACATCGGGCAGACGCGCGGCTGGTTCTACACGCTGCACGTCCTCGCGACGGCGCTGTTCGACCGGCCGGCGTTCCGGTCGTGCATCAGCCACGGCATCGTTCTCGGCAACGACGGCCAGAAGATGAGCAAGTCGCTGCGCAACTACCCGGACGTCCGCGAGGTCTTCGACCGCGACGGCGCCGACGCGATGCGCTGGTTCCTCATGTCGAGCCCGATCCTGCGCGGGGGCAACCTCGTCGTCACCGAGGAGGGCATCCGCGAGGGCGTCCGGCAGGTCATCCTCCCGCTGTGGAACGTCTGGTACTTCTTCTCGCTCTACGCGAACGCGGCGAACGGCGGCGCGGGGTACGAGGCGCGCTGGTCCACGGAGTCCACCGACCCCCTCGACCGCTACCTCCTCGCCAAGCTGCACGACCTCGTCGTCACCGTCGAGGCGCAGATGGACGCCTCCGACGTCCCCGGCGCCAGCGAGTCGGTGCGCCAGTTCGTCGACGTCCTGACCAACTGGTACATCCGTCGCTCGCGGGAGCGGTTCTGGGACACCGGGTCCGGTGACTCCGCCGCGGCCGAACAGGCGTTCGACACGCTCTACACGGCGCTCGAGGTGCTGACCCGCGTGGCCGCGCCGCTGCTGCCGCTCGTCACCGAGGAGATCTGGCGCGGCCTGACCGGCGGCCGGTCGGTGCACCTCGCCGACTGGCCGGTCGCGGCCGACCTGCCCTCCGACGACGCGCTCGTCGCGGCGATGGACCAGGTGCGCGCGGTCTGCTCGACGGGCTCCTCGCTGCGCAAGGCCGAGGGGCTGCGCGTGCGCCTGCCGCTGCGCGACCTGACCGTCGTCACCGCCGACCCGCAGGGCGTCGCCCCGTTCACGGCGATCGTCCGTGACGAGCTGAACGTCAAGGGTGTGACGGTGCTCGACGTCGCCGAGGCGCACGAGTCCGACTTCGGCATCTCGCAGCGCCTGAGCGTCAACGCCCGCGCGGCCGGTCCGCGCCTGGGCCGCGACGTCCAGGTGGCCATCAAGGGGTCGAAGTCCGGCGACTGGTCGGTGGCCGACGACGGCACCGTCACCTCCGGCGGGCTCGCGCTCGTCGAGGGCGAGTACACGCTCGAGACCGTCGTCGAGGGTGGCGCCGGTGGCTCGCTGGCGACGGCGATGCTGCCCGGCGGCGGCTTCGTCGTCCTCGACACCGAGGTCACGCCCGAGCTGGCCCGCGAGGGCATCGCCCGCGACCTCGTCCGCGCCGTGCAGCAGGCCCGCAAGGACGCCGGGCTCGAGGTCGCCGACCGCATCCTCCTCGAGGTGTCCGGCGACCCCGAGGTCGACGCCGCTGTCGAGGCCCACGGCGCGCTCGTCGCCGGCGAGACGCTCGCCGAGCGGGTCGACGCCCTCGACGCGCCGGACGGCGAGCGGGTCGTCGTCGTCACCGTCGGCGACGGCCACAAGGCGCACGTGCGGGTCACCCGCCGGTGACCTCGGCCCCCGCCCGGCCCGGCGCCGTCCCCCGGAGCCCCACGAGTATCGGGTCACCCGATACGGCCGCGCTTCACCCGGGAACGGTTCCTGGGTGAAGCGCAGCGGACCCGGGGAGGGCGGGGCGGATCCGGCTGACGACGGCCGGGTCACCGTGCTGTCGTGGCCCGCGGTCCCGCCGGCCGCCGGGCGGGTGCGGCTGCGGGAGTTCGGTGTCGACGACCTGCCGATGGTGCTCGACCTCGCGACCGACCCCTACGTGCCGGTCATCTCGACCCTGCCGGCCGGGGCCGACGACGCCGATGCCCGCGCGTACCTCGAGCGCCAGCACGGCCGGCTCGCGGAGGGGCGCGGCTTCAGCTTCTGCGTGGCCCTGGACGCCACCGACGAGGCGGTCGGCACGGCCGGGCTCTGGGTTGACGACCTCGCGCACGGCCGTTTCCGCGCCGGGTACACGGTCGCGCCGTCGTGGCGGGGCCGCGGCCTGGCGACGGACGCGCTGCGGGCGCTGACGACCTTCGCCTGGACTCTCGAGGTCGCGCACCGCGTCGAGCTGTACGTCGAGCCGTGGAACACCGCGTCCCTCGCGGTGGCCGAGCGAGTCGGCTACGAGCGCGAGGGCCTGCTGCGCGGCCACCACCGCCTCGGCGGCCGGTGGTGCGACATGCTCCTCCTCGCATCCGTCCGTCCCTGACCCCCCGCGCAGACCCCACCCCGCGCGTCCCCCGCGTATCGGGTCACCCGATACGGCCGCGCCTCACCCGGGAACCGTTCCGGGGTGGGGCGCGCCGTCGTCGGGTGAGGCGCCGTCCACCGGGCCCCGGCCGCGCCGGTCAGCGCTCCGGCAGGCCCGCCGCACGCCACGCCACGAAGCCGCCGTCCACGTCGGCCGCGCGCAGCACCCCGACGTCGCGCAGCGCCGCGGCGGCCAGCGAGGACGTGTAGCCCTCCTGGCAGATGACGACGACGCGCAGGTCGTCCCGGGCGATCGGCAGCGCGGCGTCGTTCGTGGCGTCGAAGCGCCACTCGAGGACGTTGCGCTCGACGACGAGCGCCCCCTCCGGCTCGCCCTCCTCGGCGCGCTGGGCAGCAGGCCGGATGTCGACGAGCACGGCCTCGCCGGAGGCGATCTCGGCGTGGGCCTGCTCCGGGGTCAGGCGCTCGATGCGGTCGCGCGCCGCCGAGAGCAGGAGGTCGACGCGGCTGGTCACCAGGCCTCCGCGGTGCGGGTGACGACGGGCTCGAGCACCCCGTCATGCTCCTCGTAGTCGGTCATCGACGCCAGCCGCGGGGCGTAGACGTGGAGCGAGACCGCCGGGTCCGGGCCCTCGTTGGAGACCCGGTGGACGTACTGGGCGCCGAAGCCGTGGCCGTCCCCGCGCCGGTGGACGTGCCGCAGCCCGCGCACGAGGCCGTGGGCGGCCGTGCGCTCGACGAGGGCGCCCTGGAGGACGACGAACGCGCCCGAGCTGCCGCCGTGGTCGTGCCACTCGGTGTGCTGGCCGGGCAGCCAGGTGAGCAGCCAGGCCTCGTGCCCCTCGGTCGCGAGGAGGCGGCGGTAGTACCGACGCTCGGGGTCGAAGTCGACGGCCGGGCGCCAGAGCGCGGGGTCGGCGGCCAGGCGCCGGGCGGCGTCGAGCGGGGTGGTCAGGGTGCGGGGACGGGCGATGACGGTCATGGCGAGGTCCTTCGGGCGTTGCGGGTCGGGGGAAGGGCCGCCGCGGCGCGCGAGGGCGCGGCCGTCGGGCGACGGGGGAGGAGCGAGGAGGTGGGATGAGCGGAGCGGTCAGCGCGGACAGCGGCGCCCCGCCGGTGCGGTCACCGGGCAGGACGACGGTCGGGACGGGCTCATGGAAGGACCGTACGACGAAAACCGCGGGTTATGCAATCCATAACCAGAGATTCGATGTGCGCCGGTAGCCGACGTCGTCCGGGGCTGTCGCCGGGATGGCTCGCCGGCGTAGCGTGACGGGTTGCCCGAGGACCCGCGCGCGGTCCGCCGGCGAGGAGGACCGATGGCTGCCGACGAGGTCGAGGGTGCCCGCACGTTCCGGCAGCCCGGCGAGGTGTACGACCTGTTCATGGGCCGCTACTCCCGGGCCCTGGCCCCGGTGTTCCTCGACGCCGCCGGCGTCACCGGACCACCCGGGAGCGCCCTCGACGTGGGCTGCGGCCCCGGCGCGCTGACCGAGGCGCTCGTCGCCCGGCTCGGGGCGCCCGCCGTCACGGCCGTCGACCCGTCCGAGCCCTTCGTCGCCTCGTGCCGCGCGCGCTGCCCGGGCGTCGACGTCCGGGCCGGTCGGGCCGAGGCGCTCCCCGTCGAGGACGCCGCCCATGACGCGGCCCTCGCCCAGCTCGTCCTGCACTTCGTCAGCGACCCCGCCGCGGCCGCGGCCGAGATGGTGCGCGCCGTGCGCCCCGGCGGCACCGTCGCCGCCTGCGTCTGGGAGTTCTCGGCCGGGATGGAGATGCTGCGCCTGTACTGGGACGCCGCGCTCGCGGTCGACCCCGACGCGCCCGACGAGGCCCGCACCCTGCGCTTCGGCCGCCCCGGCGAGATCACCGACCTGTTCACGGCCGCCGGCCTGACCGACGTCGAGGAGGGCGTCATCGGGGTCGGCTCGACCTACCGTGACGTCGACGAGCTGTGGTCGGGGTTCCTCGCGGGCATCGGGCCGGCGGGCAGCCATCTCCTCGGTCTCCCGGAGGAGCAGCGGGCCCGGGTCCGGGCGGGCGTCGAGGAGCGGCTCGGTGCCCCGACCGGTCCCTTCACGCTCGCCGCGACCGCCCGGTGCGCGGTCGGCCGCCGGCCCGCGTGAGCGCCCGCCGGCCGGGTCCCGCGGGGCGCCCGGGATGCGGGAGGATGGAGCGGTGAGCCCCGCCCCCGATGCCGCCCAGCGCGACGCCGCGCACGCCCTCGAGGTCCGCAAGCGCCTCCGCGAGGTCGAGGAGTCCATCCTCGCCCGCGCCCCCGAGCACGACCTGCAGCCCTCGCTCGACCGCATCGCCGCGGTCATGGAGCTCGTCGGCGACCCGCAGCGCACCTTCCCCGTCGTCCACGTCACCGGCACCAACGGCAAGACGAGCACGGCGCGCATCATCGAGTCGGTGCTGCGCGAGATGGGCCTCAAGACAGGCCGGTTCACCAGCCCCCACCTGCACTCGATGCTCGAGCGGATCGCCGTCGGCGGTCGCCCGGTCGACGCCGAGCGCTTCCTGGCGGCCTACGACGACGTCATCCCCTTCGTCGAGATCGTCGACGCGCGCTCGGCCGCCGAGGGCGGCCCCCGGATGACGTACTTCGAGGTCCTCGTCGCCGTCGCGTACGCGGCGTTCGCCGACCTGCCCGTCGACGTCGCCGTCGTCGAGGTCGGGATGGGCGGTGCCTGGGACGCGACGAACGTCGTCGACGCCCCGGTCTCGGTCATCACGCCCATCGACGTCGACCACCGTCACTTCCTCGGCGACACCCCCGCCGAGATCGCCCAGGAGAAGTCCGGGATCATCAAGGTCGACGGCATCGCCGTCTCGGGCGTGCAGGAGGACCGCGACGCGGCCGAGGTCCTCGTCGACCGCGCGACCGAGGTCGGCGCTCGGATCGTGTTCGAGGGCAACGACTTCGGCGTGGCGGCCCGCGAGGTCGCCGTCGGTGGCCAGCAGCTCTCGCTCAAGGGCCTGGCCGCCGAGTACCCCGACCTGTTCCTCCCGCTGCACGGCGCCCACCAGGCCCAGAACGCGGCGGTGGCGGTCGCCGCCGTCGAGGCCTTCGTCGGCGGGGGCGAGCAGGCGCTCGACATCGACGTGCTGCGTGCCGGCCTCGCCGCGGTCGAGTCGCCCGGTCGCCTCGAGATCGTCCGCCGCAGCCCCACCGTGCTCGTCGACGCCGCGCACAACCCCGCCGGGGCGCGGGCGCTGCGCGACGCGATGTCCGACGCCTTCACCTTCGTCAAGCTCGTCGGGGTCGTCGCCGTCATGGCCGACAAGGACGCCGCCGAGATGCTCGAGGTCCTCGAGCCGCTGCTCGACGAGGTCGTCGTCACCCGCAACTCCTCGGCCCGCTCGATGCGCCCGCGCGCGCTCGGCGAGCTGGCGGCCGAGATCTTCGGCGAGCACCGCGTCACCGTCGTCGACGACCTGCCCGACGCGCTCGACCGTGCGGCCGGCCTCGCCGACGAGGGCGGCGTCGCCGGTGGCGTCCTCGCGACCGGCTCGGTCGTCACGGCCGCCGAGGTGCGGATGCTCCTCGGCACGACCGACGTCTGAGCCGGCGGAGCCGGGGGCTCAGAGCCAGCCGGCCTCGCGGGCGACCCGCACGGCGTCGGCCCGGTTGCGCGCCGTCGTCTTGCCGATGACCGAGCTCAGGTGGTTGCGCACGGTCCCCTCGGACAGGTGGAGGGTGCGCGCCAGCTGGGCGATCGTCGCGCCGGACTCCGCCGCGCGCAGGACCTCGGTCTCCCGGGGGGTGAGCGGCGAGTCGCCGAGCGCGAGGGAGTCCGCGGCCAGGGCTGGGTCGACGACGCGCAGGCCGGCGTGCACGCGGCGCACCGCGTCGGCGAGGGCGTGCGCGGGGGTGTCCTTGACGACGAACCCCGAGGCGCCGGCCTGCATCGCCCGCCGCAGGTAGCCCGGCCGGCCGAACGTCGTCACGACGAGCACCCGCACGTCGGGGTGGCGCTCGCGCAGGAGCGCCGTGGCGTCGATGCCGTCGCCGCCGGGCATCTCGACGTCCATGAGGACGACATCGGGGGCGGTCTCGGCCACGACGCGCGCCACGTGCTCGCCGTCCTCGGCCTGCCCCACGACCTCGAGGTCGGGCTCGAGGTCCAGCAGCGCCGCGAGGGCGCCACGCACGAGGGCCTGGTCGTCGGCGAGGACGACGCGGATGGGGGTCACGGACGGCTCCCGGTGTCGGTGGCGGAGACGACGATCTCGAACCCACGGGGCTCGAGGCGCCGGGCGGTGAGGACGGCGCCGGCGGAGCGGGCGCGCTCGGCGAGGCCGCGCAGCCCGTGCCCGGCCGCGCGCGCCGACGGTCCGGGCGGCGCGACCCGGCCGTCGTCGGCCAGGCGCAGCCCGCCGTCGTCGATGGTGACCCGGCAGGTGCTCGCGCCGCTGTGCCGGATGACGTTGGTGACGCCCTCCCGCACGGTCCAGGCGTAGAGCTCGCGCAGGTCGGGGGCGACCCCGTCGACGCGGCGCGGGAGGTCGGCCTCGATCCCCGCGGACGACAGCGCGGCCCGGGCGCGGGCGATCTCGCCGGCGAGCGAGATCTCGCGGAAGCCCTCGACGGCGCCGCGGACGTCGGCCAGCGCCTCGCGCGCGAGCGACTCGACCTCCTCGGCCTCGGCCTTCGCGCGCGCCGGGTCGAGGTCGACGAGCCGGGCCGCGAGCTCGGCCTTGACCCGGATGACGGTCAGCGAGTGGCCGAGGATGTCGTGCAGGTCGCGCGCGACCCGGTTGCGCTCGTCCTCGACGGCGAGCCGGGCGTTCTCGCGCTGCGCCTCGGCGAGGTCGCGCGAGCGGCGGACGGCGACCATCCCGCTCGTGATGGCGAGCACGGCGAACGCGATGGCGAAGCTCAGGCTGTTGTCGCGCTCCCATCCCGGGACGCGGTGCGCGAGAACCTCGTACAGGACGGCGAGGCCGACCGCGATGCCGTAGGGGACCCATCCGCCGAAGGTCCACATCGCCGACACCGCGACGAACACCCACGTCGCGGTCGCCGTCTGGCCGATGACGAGCACGTTGCCGGCCGACAGGGCGGTGAGCAGCGCGAAGCGCGCCGCCCGCGGCCAGGGCGGCCCCTCCGGCGTCGTGACCCCGGAGCGGGAGACACCCGGCAGCGGCGAGGCCACGTAGTGCCACACGTAGACCGCGACGAAGAGGACGAGCAGCCCGACCCCGGACACGCGGGCCGTCCCGGTCCGGTGCCAGGCCGTGACGAGCGGCTCGAGGAGGTAGACGACCCAGATGAGGCCGATGAGCCGGCGCGCGACCCCCGCCGACGCCGGGACCGGCGCGACGAGGTCGTCCTCGTCGCGCCGGCTCGTCCAGGGCCGCCCCGTCACGCTCACAGGGTCTCAGACCCGGTCGGTGTCACGGCGGAAGCGCCACACGGCTCCGGCGACGAAGAGCCCGCCCCAGACGACGAGGTCGAGGACCCACGAGACGTGGAAGGCGTCGTGGGTGCCGGTGGTCGTCAGGGTGAGCGGCCAGTGCGCCAGCCGGCTCAGGCCGTAGATCGGGGTGTACTGCGCGACCTGCCCATAAAGGGAGTCGGTCGGCAGCGGCCCGGAGAAGAGGCCGCCGAGGATCGCCAGGACGGCCAGTAGGGGGCCGAGGAGCTGCATCGCGTTGTCGCTCGGCAGCAGGTAGCCCATGAAGAGCCCGAAGGCGGCGAAGACGAGCGACCCGACGACGATGACGACGCCCATCTGCCACCACGGCGCGAGGCGGGTCAGGTGCGCGGTGCCGGTCGCGGCGCCGACGACGAAGGTGACGAGCGTCGCGCAGGCGCCGAGGACGACGGCCACGAGCATCTTGACGAGCACCTGCGACACCGGCCGGGCCGGGGTGAGGCGCAGCTGGCGGCTCCATCCCGCCGCGCGCTCGATCGACACCGAGGCGCCGGCCGAGGTCGAGGCCATCACCGCGCCGTAGACGGCCATGCTCGCCATGACGTAGGCACCGACGTTGGCCACGGCGTGCGGGCCGAGCACGTCGTCCTGGCCGGTGATCTGGCTGCCGATGAAGACGAGCATCACGGCGGGGAAGACGAACGTGAAGACGAGCACCCGCCGGTTGCGCACGAGCCGCCGCAGCTCGAGGCGCAGCACGGTCGGGTTGAGCAGGGGGCGGCGCGGGGCCGGGCGGCTGGAGGCCGCGGTCGTCGCGGACGGCAGGGCGGTCATCGGGGGAGTCCTTCGGTCGTCGGGGCGGTGGAGTCCTCGCTCGTCAGGGCGACGAACGTGTCCTCGAGGCGGCGGCCGGCGATCTCGAGGTCGTGGGCCGCGGTGGTGGTCAGCAGGTGGCGGGCGAGGGCGTCGGAGTCGGTGCTCACGAGCGAGACGGCGCTGCCGCGCACCTCGACCTCGAGGACGCCGGGCAGGGCGCGCAGGGCCTCGGCGTCGGGGCCCGGGAGGGTGGCCCGCACGACCCGGCCGGCGCTCATCGCCCCGAGCTCGGCGGGGGTGCCGTCGGCGACGACGCGGCCGCCGCGGACGACGACGACGCGGTCGGCCCAGGCCTCGGCCTCCTCGAGGTAGTGCGTCGCGAAGACGACGGTGCGGCCCTGCGCGGCGTCCGCGTGGATGGCCTGCCAGAACGCGCGGCGGGCGCTGACGTCCATGCCGGTCGTCGGCTCGTCGAGGACGACCAGCTCGGGGTCGGGCACGAGCGCCATCGCGAAGCGCGTGCGCTGCTGCTCGCCCCCCGAGCAGTCCTTGATCCGTCGCCCGGCGATCGCCGTGACGCCGGCCGCCTCGAGGGCCTCGTCGACCGGCCGGGACGCCGGGAAGAGCGCCGCGGTGTACTCGACGCTCTCGCGGACGGTCAGGTCCTTGAGGAGGCCGCCGGACTGGAGGACCGCCGAGACGAGGCCGCGGTCGACGGCCTCGCGCGGGTGCATCCCGAACACGGCGACGTCGCCGTCGGTCGGGGTGCCGAGACCGAGCACGAGGTCGATCGTCGTCGACTTGCCGGCCCCGTTCGGGCCGAGCAGCGCGACGACCTCCCCCTGCCCGATCGTGAGGTCGATGCCGTCGACGGCCCGCACCTCGCCGAAGTGCTTCGTGACTGCCCTGAGGGTGATCGCATCCATGGGACGACCCTCCCGTGGCACGGCCGCCCGCGCCCCCGACGGCCATCACGACCCCGGGGTGACGTCCGGGCACGGACCGCGCGTGACGGATGTCAGGGCGGCCGGGGACGGGCACCTACGCTGGGGGCATGAGTCCCCTCCTCAAGCTCGTGCTCGTCGTGGCCGTGCTCGTGGCCGTCTGGTACGTCGTGCGCGCGGTGCGGGCCCAGCAGGGCGGCGCCGACGTGACGTTCACCCCGGTCGAGGAGCTCGCGCCCGACGTCCGGCAGGTCATCGACGCCTCGCTCGCCCAGGGGCAGGCCGTCGCCGCGATCAAGCACTACCGGGCCGCGACCGGCGCCGGGCTCGCGCAGTCCAAGGCCGCCGTCGAGACCTACCGCTGGAAGCACGGCGGCCCCGCCCGATGAGGAACCTGCACCTCTACGGCACGCAGGGGAAGCTGACCTTCCGGCTGCTCGCCGTCGCGCTCGTCGGGCAGGCGGTCGTGCTGTCGTTCTTCGCGCTCGTCGTGCGCGCCCAGGCCATCGCCGACGGCCGCGCCGCCGACGGCGGTCGCCTGCTCTGGGTCGGGCTCGGGCTCGCGCTCGCCGCCGTCGTCGCCGGTGGGCTGATGCGCCGCCCGTACGGCATCACCCTCGGCTGGCTCGTCCAGCTCGCGACCTGGCTCAGCGCGCTCCTCGTCCCGGCGATGATCGGTGTCGCGGTGGTCTTCACGGCCCTGTGGGTCCTGCTCCTCGTCCAGGGGGTCAAGGCCGACGCGCTCGTCGCGCGGCACGAGGCCGAGGTGGCGGCCGGGGGACCCGTCGCCGCGGACTAGGCTGCCCGCGTGACCACTGAACGCTCGCTCGTCCTCGTCAAGCCCGACGGCTACGCCCGCGGCCTCACCGGTGAGGTGCTGCGCCGCATCGAGGCCAAGGGCTACCGCCTCGCCGCCCTCGCGGTCGTCAGCCCGACGACCGACATGCTGCACCGCCACTACGCCGAGCACGAGGGCAAGCCGTTCTTCGAGCCGCTCGTCGAGTTCATGTCCTCCGGCCCGGTCACCGCGGTCGTCATCGAGGGCGAGCAGTGCATCGCCGGGTTCCGCGCGCTCGCCGGCGCCACCGACCCCACGAAGGCCGCGCCCGGCTCGATCCGCGGCGACCTCGGCCGCGACTGGGGTGCCAAGGTCCAGAAGAACATCGTCCACGGCTCGGACTCCCCGGAGTCGGCCGCGCACGAGATCGCCATCTGGTTCCCCGAGCTCTGAGCCCCACCCGCGCCCGGGATCCCGGGCGCACCACGGGCCCGCCGCCGCACCTCCCGCCCCACGCACCCCGGGTGCCACAACGGCCCCTCGTGCCCCCCGCGTATCGGGTGACCCGATACGCCCGCGCCTCACCCGAGAACCGTTGTCGGGTGAGGCGCAGCCGTGTCGGGGGAGGCCGCAAGAAGGCCACTCCCGCGCGCCCCGGCAGTCCCTCGGGTCACTCCCGTCACACCAGGCGCCGGGATGGCGCAGCGCCTCGGGCGTCCCCGGCGTTGCGTCCCGGGCCGGGCGACGCGCGCCGCCTAGCCTGCTCGCCATGAGCGGCTGGTCGACGGGATGGTGGCGGGGGAGGGACCTCGCCATCGACCTCGGGACCGCCAACACCGTCGTCTACGAGCGCGGCCGCGGCGTCGTCCTCGACGAGCCGTCGGTCGTCGCCGTGCGCGCGGGCACCGGCGAGCTCGTCGCCGCGGGCCGCCGCGCCAAGGAGATGCTCGGCCGCACCCCCGAGGCCGTCACCGCGGTCCGGCCGCTGCGCGACGGCGTCATCTCGGACGCCGACGTCACCGAGCGGATGATCCGCTGGTTCGTCGACCGGGTCGCGCCCTCGCGGCTGCGCCGGCCGCGCGTCGTCGTCTGCGTGCCGAGCGACATCACGAGCGTCGAGCGGCGCGCGCTCGAGGACGCCACGCTGCGCTCGGGCGCCCGCCGCGTCCACGTCGTCGAGGAGACGATGGCCGCCGCGATCGGCGCCGGCCTGCCCGTCGAGGGCACCGAGGCCTCGATGGTCGTCGACATCGGCGGGGGCACGACCGACGTCGGCGTCATCAGCCTGGGCGGCATCGTCGTCAGCCGCACCGTGCGCATCGGCGGGGACGAGATCGACGAGTCCCTCGTCTCGTTCGTCAAGGCCGAGTACTCGCTGCTGCTCGGGGAGTCCAGCGCCGAGCGGCTGAAGATCGCCGTCGGCTCGGCGTTCCCGCTCGTCGAGGAGCTCTCCGAGCGAGTCCGCGGCCGCGACCTCGTGACGGGGCTCCCGAAGACGGTGAGCATCGGGTCGGCCGAGGTCCGGCGCGCCATCGAGACCCCGGTCGCCCGGATCGTCGACCTCGTCCGGTCCGTCCTCGACGTCTGCCCGCCCGAGCTCGCCGGCGACGTCGTCGACCGCGGCATCGCCCTGACCGGTGGCGGCGCCCTCCTGCGCGGTCTCGACGAGCGCCTCTCGCACGAGCTCGGCGTGCCCGTGCGGGCGGCCGAGGACCCCCTGCACGCCGTGGCCCGCGGCGCCGGCCGGTGCGTCGAGGAGCTCGCCACGCTCGAGCGCGTCCTCGTCGACACCCGACGGCCGTGACCCGCGACCGACGCCACCCGCGCGGCCGGCGCGTCGCGGCGACCCTCGTGCTGGCGACCGGGCTCGTCCTCGCGCTCGACCTCTCCGGCGCCGTCGACACCGCGCCGGTGCGCGGGCTCGCGGCCGCCGGGCTGGGGCCGCTCGAGCGGGCCGTCGGGCCCCGCGACGACGAGGTCTCGCGGCTGCGGGCCGAGAACACCCGGCTCGCCGCGCGCCTCGCCGACACCGAGCAGCGCCTCGCCGCCGCCGGACGGGCGCAGGGGATGCTCGACGCCCCCGCGCTGCGCGGGCTGCCCGTCGTCGCGGCGCGGGTCGTGGGCGTCGGCCCGTCCGGCCCCGCCGGACCCGAGCGGGTGACCCTCGACGCCGGGGCCCGCGACGGGGTCGAGGTGGACCGCGCGGTCGTCACCGCGGACGGGCTCGTGGGCCGGGTCGTGTCGGTCGGGCCGTGGACGAGCGACGTCCTGCTGCTCGGCGGCCCCGAGGTCGTCGTCGGTGTCCGCGTCGGCCCGCGGGGCGTGCTCGGGGAGGCGTCCGCCGCGGCCCCCCCGGGCTCGCCCGCCCCGGCACCCGGGACCCTCGCCCTGGCCCCCGTGGCCGGCGGCTCGGTCGCCACCGGCGACACCGTGACGACCCTCGGCAGCCCCGGTGGGCGCCCCTTCCCGGCGGGTCTCGTCGTGGGCACCGTCACCGCGGTCGACGACGCCCGGGGCCGCCTCTCCGCCGGCGGGGTCGTCACCCCTGCCGTCGAGCCTTCGAGCCTCGACGTCGTCGGCGTCGTGCTGGGTCCCCCTCGCGCACAGCCCCGCCCGTCCGCGACGGCGGGCGGCTGATGCGTCCCCTCGGCCTCGCGGTGCGCGGCGTCGTCCTCGTCGTCGCGGCCGTGCTCCTCGCCGCGCTGGCCGCCCGTCACGTCCGTCCCGTCCCGGACCTCGTCGCGGTCCTCGTCGTCGCCTGGGCGCTGTGGCGCGGGCCGGTCGCCGGCGCCGTCGCCGGGCTGGCCGGGGGCTGGGCGCTCGACCTCGTGCCGCCCGGGTCCGGTCTCCTCGGGATGCACGCGCTGGCCTACGCCGGCGCCGGCCTGCTCGTCGGCATGCTGCGCGTCGAGGGGCCGGTCGGTGCGCCGCGCGTCGCCGGGGCCGCGCTCGTGGTGTCGGGCGTCGTCGAGGGGGTCGACGTCGTGCGCGCCCTGTCGGTCCAGGCGCCGGTCGACCTCGCCGAGGTCGCCCTCCGCGTCCTGCTGACCGCCACCGCCGCCGCCCTCCTCGTCCCGCTCGTCGTGCGGGCCGAGCGGGCGGTGCTCCGCCGGAGGTTCGGATGAGCCCCGTCGGACGACGCGGCCGCGTCACCGCGGTGCTCGTCGCCGTCGTCCTCGCCTTCGCCGGGCTCGTCGCCCGGCTCGGGGAGGTGCAGCTCGCGCAGGCCGACGACCTGACCGCCCGCGCGGCCGCCCTCGACACCCGCACCGTCGTCGTGCCCGCGCTGCGCGGGCGCATCCTCGACGCCCACGGCCGCGAGCTCGCCGGCAACCGGACGAGCACTGTCGTCACCCTCGAGCGCCGGGTCGTCGCCGACGACCTCGACGCCGTCCGGGCCGAGGTGCGCGAGGTCGCCCGGGTGCTCGGACGACCGGCCGACGACCTGCTCGGGCGCCTCTGGCTCTGCGGCGAGGACGGCGCGCCCGCGGCGCCGGCCTGCTGGGCGGGCTCCCCGCAGGTGCCGGTCCCGCTCGCCGTCGACGTCGACCCCGCGCGGGCCCTCTCGCTCGTCGAGCGGCCCGACCGCTTCCCGGGCGTCGCGGTCACGTCCGTCCCGGTGCGGACCTACCCGCGGCCGGCCGGCGCGCAGGCGGCCCAGGTGCTCGGCTACCTCGGGCGGGCGAGCGAGGCCGACCTCGCGGCCGACCCGACGCTGGACGCGGACGACCTCGTCGGCCGGGCCGGCCTGGAGCAGCAGTACGACCGGGCGCTGCGCGGCACCCCCGGCCGCACGATCGTCTCGGTCGACGCGCGCGGCCTCGTGACCGGGGTGGTCTCCCGCGTCGAGCCGGTGCCGGGGCGCGACCTCGTCACGTCCCTCGATGCGGTGGTCCAGGCGCGCGCCGAGAAGGCGCTCGACACCGAGATGCGCGGGGCGCGTGGCCGGGGCTGGCCCGCCGACTCCGGCGCCGTCGTCGTGCTCGACCCACGCTCCGGCGCGGTGGCGGCGCTCGCCAGCCTGCCGACGTACGACCCCAACGTGTGGACGGGCGGCATCTCGTCCGCCGACTACCGCCGGCTCACCGACCCCGCCGCCGGCACCCCGATGCTCTCGCGCGCCACCGACGTCGGGTTCGCCCCCGCCAGCACGATGAAGCCCGCCTCGGTCGCGGCGGCCGTCCGCGACGGGCGCTCGCTGAGCGCCACCTACGACTGCCCGGCGGTCTACCGCATCGGCGACCGCGACTTCCACAACTTCGAGACCGAGCCGCGCGGGCGCATCAGCCTCGCCACCGCGATCGAGGTCTCCTGCGACACCGTCTTCTACCGGCTCGCGCACGACGCGTGGCGGCGCCAGGGCGGCCCGGACGCGCCGGCCTCCACCCGCGACCCCTTCGCCTCGACCGCCCGCGGGCTCGGGATGGGCAGCGCCACCGGCATCGACCTGCCGAGCGAGTCGCCGGGGCGCGTGCCCGACCGCACGTGGCGGCGGGCGCAGTGGGAGCAGCAGAAGGACGACCTGTGCCGGCGCGCCCGCACCGGCTACCCGGAGGTCGGCGACCGCGAGCGGCGGCGCTTCCTCACCGAGGTCGCCCGCGAGAACTGCGCGACCGGCTGGCAGCTGAGGGCCGGCGACGCGGCCAACTTCTCCATCGGCCAGGGCGACGTCCTCGCGACACCGCTCCAGATGGCCGTCGCGTACGGCGCGATCGCCGACGGCGGCACCGTGCGCACCCCGCGCGTCGGAGCGGCGCTCGTCGACCCGGTGACGGGGGAGCGGACCGCCGTCGAGGCCGGGCCGACCCGCCGCGCGCCGATGAGCCCCGCGACCGACCGCTACCTGCGCGCCGCGCTGCGCAGCGTCGTCACCTCGGGCACGGCCGCGCCGGTGTTCGCCGGGATGCCGGCCGACTGGCCGGTCGCCGGCAAGACGGGGACCGGCGAGGTCGTCGGGAAGCGCGACACGTCGTGGTTCGTGTCCTACGCGCCGGCCGGCCGGCCGCGCTGGGTGGTCGCCGCGGTCGTCGCTCAGGGCGGCACCGGTGGCTCGACCGCCGCGCCGGTGACGCGTGCGGTGCACCTCACCCTGCGCGGGCTGGGCTGAGCGAGAGGCCGGTCGATGCGGGTGCCTCCCCGACCACCCACCGCACGGTCGGGCTCAGCCCGTGACGAGGTCCTCGTCGCGCACCCGGGTCGGCGTGTGCTCGGCCACGAGGTAGCCGTACTCGACGGTCCTGACGTCGGTGTAGAGGAGCCGTGCGGGGTTGCCCGCGACGATGCTCCCGGACGGCACGTCCTTGGTGACGACGGACCCCGCGCCCACGACGCAGTGGTCGCCGATGGTCACCCCGGGCAGGACGATCGACCGCCCGCCGATGAAGCAGTGGCTCCCGATCCGGGTGTCGGCGTAGAGGCCCCGGATCATGTCGTGGGCGAGGACCTTCACGTCGAACGCGACGTAGGTGTGCTCCCCGACGTGGATCCCCGCCGGGTGGGTGAGGTCGAACGAGGCCGAGAGCGACATCTCGACCGTGGGGTGGATGTCCATGTGCCAGACCCGGCGCAGGTAGGCGACCTTGGACCGGACGGCGACGCGACGGGCGGCCCGGAGGCGGTTGAGGCTCATCCGGCCATGGTGCCGGACGGCGCGGCCCCGGCCCCGACGCGCCAGCGGGCGAGCTCCTCGACCGCGTCCGGGTCACGCAGGACGACGGAGGCGTCCGCGGCGAGGTCACGGCCGACGAGCAGGTCGAAGATCTGCTGCTGGTGGTCGTCCACGTGCTCCTCGAGGTGGGCCAGACGGGGGAGCAGCACGGGGACGCGTCCGGCGTCGAGGATCTCCATCGCGGTCCCGACCCCCGCGTGCGACACGACGACGTCGGCGCGACGCAGCTCGCTCGCGAACTCGTCCGCGGGCAGGTAGCGCGACGCCGTGCCGGGCAGGCCCTCGCGGTGCGAGGCGCCGAGCTGCCACGTCACCTGCGTCTGGGGTCGCCGCCGGACGAGCCCGAGGACGAGGTCGACCAGCCGGTCGAACCGGAAGGGCTCGATGGTGCCCACCGTCACGAGCACCCGCAGGGGCGCGTCGGGGCGCGTGGTGGGGGTCCGCTCGTAGGTGGACAGGACGGTCGGCCCGAGACGCCAGGGCGACGAGGCCCATCCGGGGTGCTGCGTGTAGAGCCCGACCCGGGGGTTGGTGGCGACCATCCGCCCGGTGAGCGACGGGCCGCGGACCCGCGACACGCTCTCGAGGTAGACCGCCGGCATCCTGCGCGCCGTGGCGGGGGTGAGGACGGCGGTGGCCAGGGCGGCGCCCGTGGAGAGCGCGCCGTCGACCGTCCGGAGCAGGCGCGACGCCGTCGGGACGGCCTTGGCCGTCGCCAGGAAGTCGCGCGGCCCGATGTACGGGACGTAGTGAACTTCCCTGTCCACCAGCAGATCCCGACTCTGCGGCGTGTCGAAGGTCAGCCAGGGGCTGTCCGGTGCGACCCCCAGGACCGGCGCCAGCTTGACGAGCTGGGCGAGGTGCCCTCCCGTGGACGCAGCGAGGAGCACACGCCTCCCGCGCAGCTCCTCGAGACGTGACCGCATGACCTTCCCCCTCCATCGCCCATCCCCGACGGGCCGAGACGATGTCACGTCCGGGGGCCCTGCGAGAGTCCCCACAAATGGGGACGTCGACGGGCGCGGAAGTGGTCGGAGGGCCCGTGACGGCTCGGGTACTGTCTCCGTCGCACGGGGGGTGAGCTTCGTGTCGGTGGCAGGGACCGGGGCGGGGAGAGCATGGCGGACGAGCAGGGCGCGGACTACTGGAGCGTGGGCCGGGTGACGGGGCGCTGGCGCCTCGTCGTGCCCCTGGCCGTCGTCGGGGCCGCCATCGGCGCGGGCGTCGGTCTGGCGGTGCCGCCCACGTACACGGCCGAGGCGCGGCTGGCGGTGGGCAGCGGGTCGATGAGCGACCTCAACATCCCGGGGTTCCCCACGGCCTCCGCCTCGATGGCGGCGAACTACGCCCGCTGGGTCACCTCCGCCGGCGTCGTCGGGCTGCGCCTGCCCGCCGGCACCGACTCGGTCACGGCGTCGCCGTTCCCCGAGTCCAACGTCCTGCGGGTCGAGGCCACCTCCGGGGAGGCACGGACGGCGCTGGCCGCCGTCGAGGCGACCGCCGAGACGCTGCGGGCTCAGGTCGATGCCGCGGCGCAGGCGCAGGACGCCGACGCGGTGCTCGACCAGGCGGTCGAGCAGTCCCTGGCGGTGCGCGAGGCGGACACGGCGCTGGACGACGCGACCGCCACGGTCGTCGAGCTGCGGGAGAGCCGCTCGGCGGACGACCCCGACCTCGCCGACGCACGGGCCGCCAAGGTGAAGGCCGACCAGGACGCCGCCCGGGCCGCCCTCGTCCTCGGCGGGCTCCAGGACCGCTACCGGCGGCTGGTGTCGCAGCAGTCGACCGAGGCGCAGCTCAGCCTCGTCGGCAGCGGTGGGCAGGTCGTGGGGTCCGACCGGTCCGCCGCGACGCAGCGGCTGGCGCTCGTGGGGCTCGGGCTCGGGGTCCTCGTCGCCCTCGTCCTCGTCCGGGTGCTCGACGGTCGTCGGCCCGCGCGCTCCTCCAGGGCTCGACGTGTCGACGGTCCTGCGGCCTGACGCGCGCCCTGTCCCGCGCGGACGGCGCCTCGTCCCCGGCCTCGCCACCGCGCGGGGCGTGGCCCTCGTCCCGCTGCTGGTGCTCGCCGGGCTGGCGTCGAACCTGTTCTCCGGCAACGCCTGGCGGATCGGCCTGCCCCTCGGCCCGGACCGCCTCCTCCTCGGGGCCGCGATCCTGATGGCGCTGCTGGAGGGGCGACGCCGGGCCGTGCCCGCGCGCGTCGAGTGGCTGATGCTCGCGTTCTCCGCCTGGGTCCTGCTGTCGATGCTCACCCACCCGGAGCCGTTCGACTCCGTCGCCGTGTACGGGTTCGTCGACCGGGTGGCGATGCCCTTCGTCCTCTTCGCCCTCGGCGGGGTCGTGTTCTCCACGCCGGAGCGGCGCGACCTCCTGCTGGCCGTGCTCACCGCGATCGGGCTCTGGCTGGGCCTGACCGCCCTGCTCGAGATCGCCGAACCGGGGCTCGTCCTGCCCCGCTACGTCGTCGACCCAGACATCGGCCTCGGCTTCGGCCGCGCGCGGGGACCGTTCCTGTCGCCCGAGGGGATGGGCGCCGCCCTCGCGCTCTGCGGGGCCGCCGCGGTCGCCCTCGCGGTGCGCCGGCCCCGGTGGCGCACGCTCGCCGGCGCGGTCGCACTGCTCGACCTCGTGGGCGTCGGGCTGGCCCTCACCCGGGCCATGTGGATCGCCGCCGCGCTCGCCCTCGTCGTGGCGTTCGTCCTCGCACCCGCCCTGCGCCGCGTCATCACCTCGGTCGTGGTCGCCGGCGGCGTGGGCCTCTTCTCGCTCCTCGCCGCGGTTCCCGCCGCCTCGACGGTCCTCACCGAGCGTGGGTCCGACGCGCGCCCCGTCTACGACCGCCTCGGCAGCAACGAGGCCGCCGGACGGATCCTCGCCGACCTGCCGTGGACGGGCATCGGCTGGCGACGCTTCTTCCCCGAGGCGGCCGAGTGGGTGCGCCAGGCGGACACCTACCCGATCAACAACGTCGTCATCGAGGTGCACAACGTGCTGCTGTCGCGCGCGGCCGAGCTGGGCATCCCCGCCGCCGTCTGCTTCGTCGCCGTCCTCGTCCTCGGTCCGTTCGCCGTCCTGGGGCAGCGGCCGCAGGGTGACCTCGCCGTCTGGCGGGTGCTGTCGGTCGCCTGCCTGACCGTCTGGGTCGTCGGAGGGTTCTTCGGCCCGATGGCGACGCCGTTCCCGACCTTCGTCGCCTGGCTCGTCGCCGGGGTGGCCCTCGGCTCGGCCGCCGTCCCCGTCACGTCACGACGCACGACCCCGTCAGAGGAGGCGCTCGCGTGAGCGTGGACACCGCAGGACCGGCCCGGGTGACCGTGGTCATGGCCGCCTACAACGCCGAGCGGACCATCGGCGCCGCCATCTCCAGCGTGCTCCAGCAGGACCACCCTGACGTCGAGCTCGTCGTCGTCGACGACGGCTCGACGGACCGGACGCTCGCCGTGTGCCGCGGCTACGGCGACCTCGTCACCGTGCTGACCGGCCCCAACGCGGGAGCGGCCGCGGCGCGCAACCGCGGGGTCCGCGCCGCCCGCGGTGACCTCATCGCCTTCTGCGACGCCGACGACCAGCTCCTGCCGGCGATGGTCTCGCGCAGCGTGGCCCTGCTGGCCGCGAGCCCGGAGCGCACGATCGTGACGAACGACGCGCTGCTCTCCACCGCGGTCGGCATCGTGCCGGGCCGGACCCTCCTGCGCGGCAAGGTGCCCGCCCCGGACCGTCAGCGCCTCACCATCCTGCAGCGCAACTTCGTGGGCATCTTCTCGGTCTTCCCCCGGCGGCTGTTCGACGAGGTCGGCGGGTTCGACGAGGAGCTGCGCCAGCTGGAGGACTGGGACCTGTGGCTCCGCGCGGTCTTCGCGGGGTGGCGCGTCGTCGAGCAGTCCCGGCCCTCGGCCATCTACCGGATGTCGGCCGGCTCCCTGTCCACGGACGCCGGGCGGTTCGACGCCGGCGAGCGCCTCGTGGCCCGCCGCGCAAAGGAGCTGTGGCACGGCGTCCTCACGGACGAGGAGCGCCGCTACCTGCGCCGTCGTGGCGAGGGGGTCTCCTCCCAGCGGCTGGCCGCCCTCGGCGCGGACGCGCTCGCGGCGGGGGACATCCGGCAGGCCAAGCGGCACCACCGTCGCATCCTGCCGCTGCTCGTCGAGGACCGGCGCGCGCGGCTGCACGCCCTCGTCGTGGGCTTCGTCCCCGGTGCTGCCCGGGCGATGCGCGCGCGGCACGTGGCCCGGGAGGCGCAGCTGCGTCGGGTCGGCGCGTCGTCGACCTCCGGGGCCGACACGGTCGGCACGCGGGAGCCGGCGTGCTGAGGCGCGGGCTCGCCTACGTGGCGTACTACGGGTGGGCGCGACGGCTGCCACGCAGCACCGCGCCCGGAGGGAGCCTCGGCCGCACGATGCGCGGACGGCTCGCGGGCGCTCTGCTCGACCGCGCGGGCGACGACGTCAACGTCGAGTCCGGGGCTCGGTTCGGCTCCGGCAGAGGGATATCGCTCGGCTCGCGCAGCGGGCTCGGTGTCGACTGCGACCTGCACGGCACGATCAGCATCGGGGACGACGTGATGATGGGTCCGCGCTGCACGATGCTCAGCCGCGACCACGCGTTCCCGCGCACCGACGTGCCGATGAACGTCCAGGGCTTCGCCGAGGACCGGCCCATCCGGGTCGAGGACGACGTGTGGATCGGGGCCAACGTCACGATCACCGCCGGCGTCACCGTCGGCCGGGGCTCCGTCCTCGCCGCGGGGGCCGTCGTGACGCGTGACGTCCCCGCCTTCAGCGTCGTCGGCGGCGTCCCGGCGCGGGTGCTGCGCAGCCGGCTCGACGGGGAGGGTAACCGTGCCTGACGAGGGGACGCCCAGAGGTGGGGTGAGCGTGGTCATCCCGGCGCACGACGAGGAGTCCCGGCTGCCGCGCTGCCTCGCGGGCCTCGAGCCGCTCGTCGGCCCGCTCGCGCTCGACGTCGTCGTCGTCGCCAACGGGTGCACCGACCGCACCGCGGAGGTCGCGCGCGCGCACCCGTGGGTCACGGTCGTCGAGCACCCCGTCGGGTCGAAGGTCGAGGCGCTCAACGCGGGCGACGCGGCCGCCCGCGGGGCCGCGCGGGTCTACCTGGACGCCGACGTGCGGGTCGACGCCGAGGGGCTCACCGACGTCGTCCGCCTCGTCTCGGGCACCGACCCGCTCGTGTGCGCGCCGCGCGTGGCGTACGACCTCACCGGCTGCTCGTGGCCGGTCCGCGCCCACTACCGGGTCCAGGCCCTCGTCCCCGCGACCCGGGACGGGGTCGTCGGGCACGGCCTCTACGCGGTCTCGGCGGCCGGCCGTCGACGCTTCGACCGCTTCCCCGACCTGCACGCGGACGACCTGTTCGTCAGCTCCCGGTTCGGCGTCGACGAGCGGGTGCGGGCGGCGGGAGAGGTGCGGGTCTGGCCGCCGCGGGACCTCGCCTCCCTCGTCCGGGTGCGGACGCGGGTGGCCCGTGGCAACGCCTCCGCGGCGCCCGCCGCCGGGACCGGCGCCGCAGGTCCGGGTCGCACCACGCGGCAGACGATCGCCTCGCTCGCGGGCCTGCTCGTGCGGCGTCCGCTCCTCCTCGCCGACCTCACGGTCTTCGGGGCCGTCGCCGTGACCGCCCGTCTGCGGGCGCGCGCGGTGCGCGGCTCGGGGGGCTGGGCGACGGACACGACGGCGAGGCAGGGCTCGTGAGCGACGCGGCGAGCGGGGCGACCGCGGCGGTCGAGACGACCGCTGCGGCCGGGACGCGCCGGGTCGCGTACCTGACGACGCGCTACCCCGCGATCTCCCACACCTTCATCGCCCGCGAGGTCGCGGCGCTGCGCGAGCGCGGCTTCGAAGTCAGCACCTTCGCCATCCGTCCCACGCCCGCCGAGGACCTCGTGTCCGACCCGATGCGTGAGGAGGCCGCGCGGACGACGGCGCTCGTGGGTGGTGGCGCCGGGGGAGCGGCGCGGGCGCTCCTCGCGCTCGCCCGCCGACCGCGCGCGGCCCTCGCCGGCCTGCGGGCGGCCCTCGCCTGGGGCGACCGGACCCCGCGCGCGAGGCTCTGGCAGCTGTTCTACCTCGGCGAGGCCGCGGTGCTCTTCGAGGCCATGGCCCGTCGCGGCCTGCGCCACGTGCACGTGCACCACGCCAACGTCCCGGCGGACGTCGCCCGGCTCGCCTGCCGGATGGGTGACGCCGTCGACGGTCCGGGCTCGTGGCGGTGGACGCTGAGCCTCCACGGGTCGGCGGAGTTCAGCAAGATCGAGCAGTGGGACATCGCCGCCAAGATCACCGACGCCCACGCCGTCGCCTGCATCAGCGACTACTGCAAGGCGCAGGTCCTGCCCTTCGTCGACGAGGCCCACTGGCCGCGGCTGTCCGTCGTACGGATGGGGGTCGACCCGCAGCGGTTCGCCCCCTGCGGGTCGCCCACCGACGAGCCGTCCGCGCGCCCGCTCCGCCTGCTCACCGTGGGGCGGCTGGACCCGGTCAAGGGCTTTCCGGTCCTGCTGCGCGCCGTCGCCGACCTCGTGGCGCAGGGGCGCGCCGTCGAGCTGCGGGTCGTGGGACAGGGCCCGATGCGGGACCGACTGCTCGCCTCGGCGGCCGGGCTCGGGCTGCCGGGCGAGGAGATCTTCGTGGGAGCACGGAACGAGGCCGAGGTCGTCGAGGAGATGCGGCGCGCCGACGTCTTCGTCATGTCGTCGTTCAACGAGGGCCTGCCCGTCGTGCTCATGGAGGCGATGGCCTCCGGCCTGCCGGTCGTGACGACCGCCGTCGGAGCCGTCGGTGAGCTCGTCACCCACGGGGTCGACGGGCTCGTCGTCCCTCCGACCAACGCCGCGGCGCTCGCAGCGGCGGTCGCGACGCTCCAGGACGACCCGGAGCGGCGCCGGGCGATGGGCCGCGCGGGCCGGGAGGCCGTCTGCGAGGAGTTCGTCCTCGCGCGCACCGGTGACGCGATGGGCGACTTCCTCCGGGCCACCGTGGTGCCGACGTGAGCCGGTCGGAGGGGCGGATCGGCCGCAGCGCCGCGTGGCTGACCGCCGCGCAGCTCGCGCCGGTGGCCGTCAACATCGCCCTCACCCCGTTCGTCATCGGCCGGCTCGGCGAGACGCGGTACGGGCTGTGGCTCGTCGCGAGCGGTGTGGCGATGTTCTTCGGCCAGGTCGACGGCGGGGTCTACCGGACGGCGCTGCGGTACTTCTCGGGGTTCGCCGCGCGCCGGGACGTCGAGGGCGCACGCAACCTCGTGGTCTCGCTCGTCCTCCCTGTCCTGGCGCTCCAGCTGCTCACGCTGGCGCCGCTGCTCGTCGTCGACCGCCGGGTCGCAGCCTTCTTCAGCACGCCGCCGGACCTCCTCGACGAGACGACGCACCTGCTGCGCGTCGTCACCCTCGTCGTCGCCGTGGCCCTGCTGCGCGGGATCCTCGTCGCCCTCCTCCACAGCCACATGCGGTTCGCCCTCACCGCGGGGGCGACGTTGCTCAGCTACGTCGGGTACGCGGTGACGATGTTCCTCACGCTGCGGGCCGGCGCGGGACTCGACGGGGTGGCGCTCGCCTACGTCGTGCAGACCGCCGTGGCCACCCTCGTCATCGTCCCGAGCGCGCTGCGGCTCGTGCCGCTGCGCGGGGCCCGGCTGGTCGGTGCCGACGAGGCGCGGGACTTCGCCCGCACGGCCTGGCGCGTCCAGGCCTCGGGTCTTCTCACCGTCTTCTCGACCCAGGGCCTCCTGCTGCTCGTCGGGCGGGTGCGACCCACCGAGGTCGCCGCGTTCGGGCCGGGGGCGACCTTCGCGCAGAACCTCCGCACGCTGCCGGCCAACGCCCTCGGGCCGGTCCAGGCCCGGCTCGGCGCGGTCGTCGCGAGCGAGCCGGCACCGGTCGCGGCCTCGGTCACGCACGGGATCCAGGCGATGTGGGTGCGGGTGGTCGTCGGGCTGGCCGCCGTCGCCGTGCCGGCCGCGTACCTCGGCATCAACGCGTGGCTGCCCATCGAGGGGTCGCTCCCCGGCGAGGTGGCCGCCCTGCTCGTCGTCGCGCACCTCGTGGCCCTGCTGCCGCAGGTGCAGCTCCAGTGGGCGGTGGCGTCCGGGCACGCGGGCGTCGAGGCGCGGGCGACCGCCGTCTCCGTCTCCCTCATGATCCTGCTCTCGGCCGCGGTCGTCCCCGTCGTCGGGTCGGTCGGGGTCGGCCTGGCGGCGCTGGTGGCCAACGCGGTCGGCCTGTGGCGGGTGCACTCGCTCATCCACCGGGCGGGCGGGCGGCTGCGCTCACCGCTGCGCGACGTCCCCGTGCTCGCCGCGGTGACCGCGCTCGTCGTGACCGCCGCCGTCGAGGCCGGGCTGCGGCTCGTGGCCTCGGGGGTGCCGTTGCTCGAGTCCGGCCCGCTCGCGCTGCTGCTCGCGGGCGCCGGGACCCTGCCCGGCCTGCTCCTCTACCTCTGGATGACGGGCCTGCTCCGCCGAGGACTGGAGGCCTGGCGGGCGCGCCGGGCGCACGCCGACGACATCGAGCCGGCTGCCGCCGCTCTGGCCGGGACCACCGACCGCCACCCGCCCGCCACTCAGTAGGGTGGGACCCATGGCTGACTTCGATGTCGTGGTGCTCGGTGCTGGTCCCGGTGGGTACGTCGCGGCGATCCGCGCCTCCCAGCTCGGGAAGAAGGTCGCGGTCGTCGAGAAGAAGTACTGGGGCGGGGTCTGCCTCAACGTCGGCTGCATCCCCTCGAAGGCGCTCATCAAGAACGCCGAGCTCGCGCACACGCTCCAGCACGAGAAGGAGCTGTTCGGCATCGAGGGCGAGGCGACGATGAAGTACGGCGCCACCCACGCGCGCTCGCGCAAGGTGTCGGCCGGCATCGTCAAGGGCGTCCACTTCCTCATGAAGAAGAACAAGATCGAGGAGGTCGACGGCTGGGGGACCCTGACCAGCGCCACCTCGATGGACGTCGCGCTCAACGACGGCTCGACCCGTCAGCTGACCTTCGACCACCTGATCATCGCGGCCGGCGCCGTCACCCGGATGCTGCCCGGCGTCGAGGTGTCGCAGAACGTCGTCACCTACGAGGAGCAGATCCTCGACGAGAACCTCCCCGGCTCGATGGTCATCGCCGGCTCCGGCGCCATCGGGGTCGAGTTCGCGTACGTCATGAAGAACTTCGGCGTCGACGTCACGATCGTCGAGTTCCTCGACCGGATGGTTCCGACCGAGGACGAGGAGATCTCCAAGGAGCTCCTCAAGCACTACAAGAAGCTGGGCGTGAAGATCATGCTCTCGACGAAGGTCGAGGCCGTCGAGGACACCGGCTCCGGCGTCCGCGTCACCGTCTCGCCCGCCGCGGGCGGCGACCAGCAGGTGCTGGAGGCCGACAAGTTCATGTCGGCCATCGGCTTCGCCCCGCGCACCGAGGGCTACGGCCTCGAGGCCGCCGGCGTGCAGCTGACCGAGCGCGGCGCCATCGCCATCGACGAGTACGGCCGCACGAACGTCGAGAACGTCTACGCGATCGGCGACTGCACCGCGAGGCTGATGCTCGCGCACGTCGCCGAGGCCCAGGGCGTCGTCGCCGCCGAGCACCTCTCCGGCGCCGAGACGATGCCGGTCGAGTACGACTTCATCCCGCGCGCGACCTACTGCCACCCGCAGATCGGCTCCTTCGGCTACTCCGAGGCGCAGGCCAAGGAGAAGGGCTACGACGTCAAGACGGCGAAGTTCCCGTTCAGCGCCAACGGCAAGGCGATGGGCCTCGGGGATGCGGTCGGCTTCGTCAAGATCGTCGCCGACGCCGAGCACAACGAGATCATCGGCGCCCACATGATCGGCCCCGACGTCACCGAGCTGCTGCCCGTGCTGACCCTCGCGCAGAAGTGGGACCTCACCGCGGACGAGGTGTCGCGCAACGTCTTCGCGCACCCGACGCTGTCCGAGGCGGTCAAGGAGGCCGTCGAGGGCATCGCCGGCCACATGATCAACCTCTGACCGAGGCGCTTCACCGCCCCACGTACCTCACCCGCCTCCACGTTTCGGGGTCACCCCGAGACGTCCACGAGACCCCGGCTCCGAGCCGGGGTCTCGTCGACGTTCCGGGGTCTCGAGCCGGCGAGGACCCTCGCTCGACCCGGGGGTCTGGTCAGGCACCGCCGATCGTCGCTACCCTTCGGCCACCGGCGGGAGGAGAGGGACATGCCCGAGAACGGCGAGCTGCGGCGAAACCCCGTGACCGGAGCGCGCGAGATCTACTTCGAGCCTCCGGGTGAGTGGGAGCCGTTGGGGGCGGACACCGCCCCGGACCACCGTGTCCCCGAAGAGGACCTCGGGACGGCCGCCGAGGCGCCCGAGGACGAGGGCGTCGGCGCGTGACGACGCCCCCCTCCGCGGGGTCCTGGTCCCTCGCGGCCACGGTCAAGCCGGCCGTCGACGGTCCGGCGCCCGCGGCGGAGGACCCGACGCTGCCCGCCCCCCGGGAGTGGGCAGCGGGCGCGGAGGCCGTCCGCACGACGGTGAGGTGGGTCATCACGGCCCTCGCCGCGGTGGGTGCCCTGATGTTCGCCAAGGGCTTCGTCGCCACCCCTGAGCTCAGCTGGCAGGAGCACCCCTACCAGCTGGGCGCTGCGTTCCTCGCCGGTGTCACCGGCCTCGTGGGGGTCGGATGGCTGATCGCCCAGGCCACCGACCTGCTCCGTCCGCAGATGTACGAGCTGCACCGGCTCCCGCCGGAGTTCGTCGAGGAGATCGAGTCGGCCGGCACCGGGGTCGCTCTGCCGGTGCGGGTCCGGACGGTGGCGGACCTCCAGACGAGGCTGCGCGGCGTGCGCGCGGCCCTGTTCGAGGTCGACGGGAACCTCGTCACGGCGAGAGCCACCGCAACGGACCGGGCGGGCAAGGCGGGGGAGGCGGCCGCCAGGGCGGCGGTGGCCGAGCTGGAGGAGGACCGCCGCATCCTCACGCACAACCTCGCGGTCTACACCCACTCGCGGTCCCAGCTCCTGGCCCAGGCGGAGTACTTCACCCTCTCCCGAGGCCTCACGAGGTCCGCAACCCAGCGCATGGTGGGCGCCGGCGCCATGGCGGCGATCGGCGGCATCGCCTACGTCCTCGCGCTGTCGGACCCGGGGGAGCAGCCGCAGCCACCCGCTGCGCCGGTGGTCGGCGAGATGGTGCGCGTCGAGTCCGATGCGGGGTCGCAGCTGTGGTCCCTGCTCGGTCTCGCGGGGTGTCAGGCCGCGAGCGACGCGCCGCGCGTCCCGGTCGTCGTCGGTGGGGGCGACGGCAGCACGGCGTCCCCCTACTCCGTGACGACGCTCCCGACCTCGACGTGCCGTGCGCAGACGTTCACGGTGACGGACGCCGCGGCACTCGTCACCGTCCCGAAGGCCGTGAAGATCACCTACGCACCGGCCTCGGCATCGCCCACCGGCGGCTGACGGCCTCTCTCGACGACCCCGCACGTGCGGGCTTGCCGTGCTCCGGACCGGTTCCCGACAACGACAACCCCGCACGTGCGGGGTCATCGGTGCCGCCGCGCCGCGTGGTGGACGGTGGAGGGCGAGCGACCCGACGTGGGCACAATGGCGCCATGACGCCCGAGGAGTTCCGCGCCGCCGGACACCAGCTCATCGACTGGATCGCCGACCACCGCACCCGGGTCCCCGACCTCCCGGTCGCGGCGCAGGTCCGCCCGGGCGAGGTCCGCGACGCGCTGCCGGCCCACGCGCCGACCGCCCCCGAGGCCTTCGCCGACGTCCTCGCCGACCTCGACCGCGTCGTCGTCCCCGGCGTCACCCAGACCCAGCACCCCGGCTTCTACGGCTGGTTCCCGAGCAACGCGAGCCTCGCGAGCGTCCTCGGCGACATCGCGTCGGGGGGCGTCGCGGCCCTCGGCATCACGTGGCAGTCGGCGCCGGCGCTCACCGAGGTCGAACAGGTCGTCACCGACTGGCTGCGCGACCTCTGCGGCCTCGCCCCGGAGTGGAAGGGCGCCATCCAGGACACCGCCTCGACCGCCGGCCTCGTCGCCATGCTCGCCGCCCGCGAGCGCGCGAGCGACGGCTCCGAGCACCGCGGCGGCCTCCAGTCCCTCGACGCCCCGCTCGTCGCCTACTCCTCGCCGCAGGCGCACAGCTCGGTCCCCAAGGCCGTCCTCCTCGCGGGCTTCGGCGCCGACAACCTGCGCTACGTCGACGTCGACCCGGTCACCTACGCGATGGACCCCGAGGCGCTGCGCCGCGCGATGGCCGACGACGTCGCGGCCGGTCGCGTGCCGGCGGTCGTCGTCGCCGCGGTCGGCACGACCGGCACGACGGCGATGGACCCGGTGCCCGCCATCGTCGAGGTCGCGCGCGAGCACGGCGCGTGGGTGCACGTCGACGCGGCGATGGCCGGCTCGGCGATGCTCCTGCCCGAGATGCGCCACCTCTTCGCGGGTGTCGACGACGCCGACAGCCTCGCGTGGAACCCGCACAAGTGGATGGGCACCGTCCTCGACACCTCGCTCCTCTACGTCCGCGACGTCGACCACCTCGTCTCGGTGATGTCGACGACGCCGAGCTACCTGCGGGCGAGCACCGACGACCAGGTCGTCCAGTACAAGGACTGGGGCATCCCGCTCGGCCGGCGCTTCCGCGCGCTCAAGCTGTGGTTCCACCTCCGGCTGGACGGCGTCGAGGCCATCCGCGAGCGGCTGCGACGCGACCTGGCCAACGCGCGCTGGTTCGCCGAGCAGGTCGAGGCCGAGCCGGGATGGCGGGTCCTCGCGCCCGTCGAGCTGCAGACGGTGTGCGTCGTCCACGAGCCCGAGGGGCTGACCGGGGACGACCTCGACGCCCACACGCTCGCCTGGCTCGACGCCGTCAACGCGACGGGGCGGGTCTTCCTCGGGGCGAGCAAGCTCGACGACCGCTGGATGGTCCGGGTGTCGATCGGCGCCGAGACGACCGAGCGGGCCGACGTCGAGGAGCTCTGGCGCCTGCTGCGCGAGGCCGTCGCGGACCGCTGAGCAGCGCGCCGTCCCGGCCGGCCGGACCGAGTTTGCGCGAAGTCACCCGTCGAGCAGCGCTCTCGGTGTCACACTCACCACGAGTCCGTGGGAGGTAGTGGAATGGCGCAGGTCAGGCACACACGCAGCCACGTCGTCGCCGGCCTGACGCTCGGCCTCGGCGCGGCGATCGTCATGCTCGGGACGCTGCTGCCGGTGTACACGGTCGACCGGGGCACGGTCGCCCCCCGGGTGTGGGCGCTGCTCGGGCTGCGCCCCGACGGGGCGTCGGTGCGCCTCGACGACTCGTTCCGCACCTACCTGCTCATGACGGGTGCCTGGGCGCTGCTCATGGGCATCGCGCTCATCATCACCCGGATGCGGTTCGTCGGCGTCGTCTGGCGGCTCGCCGCCGTCGTCGGCCTGACGGCGGGGTCGTTCGTGACCTTCGCGTTCTGGGTGCTCGTCCTGCGCCCCGGTGCGTCCGTCGGTCGCCCGTCGTGGTTCGCGGCGGCGGCCCCGGAGGTCGTCGACGCGTTCTCGGACGCGACGGTCGACGCGGGGGTCGGGCTCTACGTGCTGACCGTCGGCTGCGCGGTCGGGGTGCTCGCCGCCCTGGTCCCGACGTTCCACACCCGGCGGGTCATCAAGGACGCGAACAGCGCCGGCGGGGGGCTCGCGCCGGGCTGGTACGCCTCGCCGACGAGCCGTCGCCGCCACCGGTACTGGGACGGCGAGAAGTGGACCGTCGGCGCCTGAGCCGCAGGCCGGTCCGTCGGGGTTAGCCTCGGCGGGTGACCGACTCCCGCCGTGCCCCGTCCGCCACGCTCGCCGCGGTGGCCGCCGTGCTGCTCGCGCTGGTGGTCGTCCTCGGGCTGCTGGCCCTCGTCGTCGGGTGGGTCGCCGTGCTGGTCCTCGACGACGGCGTGAGCCGTTGGGTCTGGGGGCTCCTCGGCGCCCTCCTGCTCTGGCGCCTCGTGCCGCGCCCGGCGCGCGTCGACCGGCGCGCGCTCCCCACCTCGCGCGACGAGCAGCCCGCGCTGCACGAGCTCGTCGACGCCGTGTCCGCCGAGGTCGGCGTCGCGGCCCCGGCCCGCGTGCTCGTCGACACGGGCGCCGCGACACGGGTCCACCCCACCGGCTACCTCGGGGGAGCCGCTCTCGTCGTCGCCCTGCCCGAGTGGACGGCCCTCGACCCCGGGGAGCGGGTCGCCGCGCTCGCCCACGAGCTGCGCTGCTCGCGGGTGCGGCGGGGCCCGGCCGGCATCCTCGTGCGGGTCGCCGGGGACGTGCTCTCGGGGGCCCGGACGATCCTCACGCCCGTCAAGGCGGTCACCGCAGACCGCAAGGCCGTCGAACAGGCGACCTCGACGATGGGCTACTTCGGGCCCGGCGACGAGATGGCGGGCAACCTCATGCGTCGCCAGGCGTCGGCGGCCGTCGGCGGCGCCGGCATGCAGGTCGTGGCGGTCCCCTTCCGTGCGTTGCACGCGGTCCTCGACCGGGCCTGGCGGCCGACGCTGCACCACGCCGCGTCCGAGGCCGACCGGCGCGCCGCCGCGCTCGCCGGCCCCGCGGCCGTGCGGGGATGGCTGCTCGCCGGCGTCGGCGTACCCCGCGGTGCGACGGCCGCCCACAACGCCGCGCACACGCCGGGCGTTGACGTCTTCCTCGCCATCGAGGCCGCGCAGCGCCCGACGCCGGCGGAGCTGCGGGCCCGGCTGGATGCCGCCCCGGCCGCGGCGGTCGACCTCGAGCACCCGCCCACCCGCGAACGCGTCGCCGCCCTGGAGTCCGGCGACGTGCCGGTCTCCGACGGATGGGTCGAGCGCAGCACGGTGACCGCCGCGGCCGTCGAGCTCTTCCGGATGCGGGCCGCCCTCGGCGAGCGCTACCGCGAGGAGCTGGTCCACGGCCGCTCCTGACCGCCGGCCCACCGGCCCGTCAGCGGTCCAGCACCTCGGGCAGCGGCTCGGAGTGCACGACGACGAGCGCGGAGACGGCACGGGTCAGCACGACGTAGAGCCGCCGCAGCCCGGTGCGCTCGTCGGGCTCGGCGCGGACGATGGCCGCCGGCTCGACGACGACCACCCGGTCGAACTCGAGCCCCTTGGCGATGCCCGCCGGGACGAGCTCGACCTGCCGGTCCTCGTCGTCCCCGTGCTCGGCGTCCAGGCGACCGTGGGGGAGGCCGGCCGCGGTGAGCGCCGTCGAGATCGCGGGGACGAAGGCATCCGGCACGATGACCCCGACCGAGCCCGGCTCGTCGGTGAGCGCTCGGACGGCGTCGACGACCTCGTGCGAGCGGCGCTCGGGGTCGGCCTCGCGCACGTCGAGGCGGCCGGGGTCGTCGCGCACCGAGACCGGCGCGCCGAGGCCGGGGGCCATCAGCGGCAGCAGGCGCGCGGCGTAGTCGATGACGAGACCCGGCACGCGGAAGCCGCGGTCGAGGACGACGAGCACGTGCTCGGGGCGGCCGAGGTGCGCCATCGCCGCCTCCCACGACGGCGTGGCCCAGGGCGTCGTGCCCTGCGCGATGTCACCGAGGACGGTGAGGCTGCCGGTCGAGGCGCGCCGGCCCACCGCGCGCAGCTGCATCGGCGAGAGGTCCTGGGCCTCGTCGAGGATGACGTGGCCGAGGCTCGGGGTGCGCTCCAGGAGGTCGGCCAGCTCGTCGAGGAGCGCCATGTCGGCGCGGGTCCACCGAGCGGCTCCCTTGGTGCGGGGCGGGCTGTGCCACAGGAGCATCCGCTGCTCGTCCTCGGCGAGGACGCCGTCGGCCGCCGCGGCCAGGGACTCGGCGTCGGAGAGGAGGCCGAAGAGGACGGCGGTCGGGTCGAGGGCGGGCCACAGCTCCTTCGTCGCGGCGCGCACCGGGGCGGAGCGGGCGAGGGAGTCCTGGACGGTGTCGCCGGGGAAGTCGCCGGACCGCTCGATCTGGAGCATCACGAGGTGGGCGAGGCGCTGGGGGAGCAGGTCGCGCCCGGCGGAGTAGCGGACGCCGCGGCCCACCAGCGCATCGAGCTCGTCCTGGACCTCGTACGCGGGGACGCGCCAGCGGCGGGAGCCGCGCGGCACGACGAGGGCCTCTTCTGCGCGGGAGACGCTGCGCCACACCGCAGCCCGGAGCACGTCGGCCATCCGCGCGTCGCCCTTGAGGATCGCCACCTCCGTCGGGTCCTCGGAGCGGACTCGCCCGTGGTCGAGCAGCGTGTCGACGGTGGCGTGCCGCACCCGCACCTCGCCGAGCGAGGGGAGGACGGCGCCGATGTGGTCGAGGAAGGCACGGTTGGGCCCGATGACGAGCACGCCGGCCCGGTCGAGCTGGCGGCGGAACGAGTACAGGAGCCACGCGGCGCGGTGCAGCCCGACGGCGGTCTTGCCGGTGCCCGGGGCGCCCTGCACGCAGATGCTCGTCGCGAGGTCGGACCGCACGATCTCGTCCTGCTCGGGCTGGATCGTCGAGACGATGTCGCGCATCGGCCCGGAGCGCGGCCGCTCGATCTCGGCGGCGAGGATGCCGCTGCGGTCGGCGACGTCGCCGGCCACGAGGCGCTCGTCCTCGTACGCGGTCAGCCGTCCGCGGTCGACCCCGAAGCGCCGCCGCAGCTCGACGCCCATCGGCTCGGCGGGGGAGGCGCGGTAGAAGGCGGTCGAGATCGGTGCGCGCCAGTCGACGACGACGGGATCGCCGTGGTCGTCGCTCACGTGGCGGCGCCCGACGTGGAAGGTCTCCTCGCCGTGCTCGGTCCGGCAGTCGATGCGGCCGAAGAAGAGCGTCGTGCGCGGGTCGTCCTGGAGCGAGGCGACCCGGCGTGCGAGGACGAGGTCGAGGTAGGCGGCGTTGAAGGCGTCCGCGGCGGTGCTCACGTCGAGCCGCTCGGTGGTCTCGCGCATCCGGCGCAGCTCGTCGCGGGCGTGCTCGAGGTGCGCCTGCTCGCGGGCGAGGACGTCGTCGGTGGGGTCGGTGGGTCGGTCGGCGGTCGTCGTGGGCACGGCGGGTCCGCCTCCTGCGGTGTGTGGGGTTCCCATGCTGGCGAACCGATGATGGTACACCCGGTGGGGAGGGTCGCGTCCAGCCGTCGGGACGACCGTCAGACGGTCCGGGGGACCGCGCCCGTCCACGTGAGGACGCGGCACATCGCGTGGTGCACGCCGTCACCGTCGGGGTGGAACATGATCGGGCAGCCGCCGGCGATGACGGTCGCACCGGCCGCTCGCGCGAGGTCGACGGCCTCCGGCGAGACCGACCCGGCCCCGGTCGACCGGTGCAGCCAGATGCGTCGCACCCCGGAGTCCAGGGCCTGCTCGACGCTGTCGAGGGCGTGGGCGGCCGACGTCGCCACGACCACCGCGTCGACCCCGCCGGGCACCGCCTGGACGCAGGCGTACGCAGTGTCCCCTTCGACCTGCGTCGCGTGCGGGTTCACGGCGAACACCTCGTAGCCGTGCTCACGCAGCCAGGTGTAGACCGTGTTGGCCCCGTGCCCGCGTGGGGTGCGCGAGACCCCGGTGACGGCGATGCGGTGCTGGGCGAGGACGTCGCGGGCGGCGTCGCGGACCGGTGTGGTGAGGGGTGAGGTGGCCATGACGGGCCTCCTTGTCGGTGGACTCGATGCTTCCACCGTCCTCGCCGCTGCGCTGTTCCGTGGGTCACGCGCGCGGTGTCGGTGCTCGGGTCCACACTCGGCGCATGGACCGATCAACGTTGCCCGTCCAGGTCGTCATCGACTGCGCCGACCCCGCCGCGCTCGCGGAGTTCTGGGCCGGGGCCCTCGCACCGCGTGGCTATGCGGTGCCGGCGCCGCCGGGGGGCTTCCCCGACTGGCCGGCCTTCCTCGCCGCGCAGGGGGTGCCCGAGGAGCGCTTCAACTCCGCCTCGGCCCTCGAGGCACAGGGCCAGCCGCGCATCTTCTTCCAGCGGGTGCCGGAGCCGAGGTCCGGCAAGAACCGGGTGCACCTGGACCTGCTCGGCGGGGGTGGACCCGCGGTGCCGCTCGACGAGCAGCGTCGGCGGGTCGCCGCCGAGGTCGAACGCCTCGAGGCGCTCGGGGCGGTCCGGGGTGAGGAGCACGCCGAGATGGGCGTGCACTGGGTGACGATGCAGGACCCCGAGGGCAACGAGTTCTGCGTCTGACCCTCTGGCCGTCGGCACGCGGCGCCCGGCGGGCGCGGAGGTGGCTCGTCCGCGCGTCAGTCATCTGCGCCGGCGCGGTCGGTGGCGTGAGAGGTGGGGCGATCACCCCAGCTCTCACGCCACGAGCGGCGCCATGGTCGCCGTCGTCACGTCATCCCACGTGGGCGGTCATCCTGATGGACACCAGCACGCCGGGGATCACGGCGCCGAGCTTGGCGGCGTACCGCGCGGGAGGCGTGGTCGGGAGCCACTGCGAGTAGGCCGCGTTCATGCCCGGAAAGTCGTCGGGGTCGTGGAGCAGGATGCCGACCTCGAAGATGTCGTCCTTCGCGCCACCGGCCGCCACGACGACCGCCGTGCAGTTGGCGAGGGCCTGCGTCGTCTGTTCGCCGATCGTGTCACCGGCCAGCGCGCCGGTGGCCGGATCGATGCCGACGGTCCCCGACACGTGGATGAACCCACCGGCTGCCACCCCCTGCGCGAACAGCGGGTTGCGTGGCGCCTCGTCGGTGCTGATGACCTGGAATCCCATCGTCGGAGACTGCCCGAACGGGGGGCGATGCGCCAGACCGCGGAAGAGCGCGTCAGAACGGGGGATCGACGGGGAGTCGGGCGCGACGTCGCGGCGGGTGCAGGCCGGTGATGGTGACGGAGCGCCGTGGCCGGTGGACCTCGACCCGGCAGCCGCGAGCGGCGGCGGGCGCGTCGGCTCCGTGGTGCTCGAGGCGGAACTCCATGGGCGAGTGCACGGGATCGGCGGATCGGCGGGGAGGTGGGGGCGGACCGGGGTCGCCGGCCTCGAGGACGACGGCGCGGTGGTCGACCGGATGGGTCGTGCGGGTCGCCCCGGTGGGGTCGGTCCAGTGCAGGACAGCGTCGTCGGCCGCCCGGACCGACCAGCCGAGGCGCTGCTTGACCCGGTGGTGGCGACGACAGAGGCACGCGAGGTTGGCGGCGCTCGTCGGCCCGGCGGGCCACGCGCGGACGTGGTCGAGGTCGCAGAACCGGGCCGCGACGTGGCACCCGGGGAAGCGGCAGCGCCCGTCGCGGGCCCGCACGAGCGCGGCGAGCCGGGCGCCGGGGCGGTAGGCGTCGGTCGAGAGGAGCCCGTCGGGGTCGGTCAGGGCGCCGGTGGCCGCGTGGGGCACGGGCGACGTCGGGTCGGTGACGACCGCGGCCCTGGCCAGCCAGCCGCGGGGGACGAGGTCCGGGTCGCCGGCGTGCATCCCGTGGACGGCGACGAGGTCGTCATCGGCAGCCCGTGCACCGTCCTCGACCCCCGCGTCATCGGCAACAGGCGCGCCGTCTCCGACCTCGGCGTGACCGACAACCGGTGCGCCGTCCCCGACCGCTGCGTCCTCGGCCCGGGCCGCGACCCGCGGTGCCCCGGCGGTCGTGAGCAGCTGCACGTGGACCTCGACCGTCGCGTTCGAGGTGACCAGGTCCGTCAGCGCCCTGGCTCGCGCGCGCTCGAGGTGCTCGCAGGTGCCGTCCTCGACGTACCGCTGGGCGAGGGTGTCGACCGCGGCCCAGGCCGCGCAGGCCTCCTCGGAGGGGAAGGTCCCGAGCCACGTGTCGACCCCCGGCTCGTCGGCCCAGCGCCGCAGCCCCGAGGCCGCGCGCACACGGACCGCCCTCTGCCGCAGCAGGTCCGGGGAGACGGCGGCCAGCACCCGGCGGGCTCGCCGCCGCAACCGGGACGCGTCCTCGTGCTCGAACCACGGGGCGAGGGCCGCGACGACCCCGGACGCGACCTCGGCCGGCACCTCCTCGAGCTCGTGGGCGACGACCTGCGCACGGTGGGCGTCGAGCCGCCCGGCGGCCATCGCGGCGTGCAGCCCGCCGAGCCCGGTGCTCGTCGACGTGCCCTCCGGGCCGTCGGCCGCGCGGCGCACCGCCTCCCGCACCCGTCGCTCGGCGTGCACGGCCGAGATCGCCAGGACGCCCGAGACGACGGCGGGCGCGTCGAGCGCGACGTGCCCCAGCGCGCGGTGGGTCTCGACGACCTCACCCGTCTCGAGGGCGACCGGCTCGATGGCGGAGAGCCGCACGACGACCTCGTCCTGCGCCGCGGCGACGACGTCGGCCAGGGACTGCAGCTCGCCGAGGGCGGCCGCCCAGCCGGCGACCGAGCCGCCGACGGCCGTGGGGGAGAGGACCTGCGCGACGAGCGCCCGGGCCTCGACCGCCGCTGCCGCGACGTCCTCGGCATCCGCCCGGTGCTGCGTGCTGGTGGCCATCGGCTCCCCCTCCCCTCGTGCACTCATCCTACCCCCGGCGGGGTTCGGACGGAAGCACCATCCACAGCGAAAACGACTGTGGCGCAGGGGATCAGGGCGGGCAGAGGGCCTGTCGTGACGGGTGTGACGACAGGCTCGCGCACCCCCTCAGCCGCGAGCCAGGAAGGCGTCGATCTGGTCGATGGCCGACCGCGCGCCCTCCTCCATCCCCATGTCGAGCACCTGCTGCAGCGCCTCGGCGCTCGCGTAGGTCGTCGTGTAGACCGCGCGGGTGCCGCTCTCGGTGGCGCTGAAGTCGTAGACGCAGTCCGAGACGGGGAGGTCGGCGTTGGGGGTGAGGTCCTCGTGGGCGAAGCCGTCGCGGAAGGTGAACTGCCGGGGCGCGTCCACCCCCGTGACGTCCCAGTAGCCGGCGAACTTCTCGCCCTCGGGGGAGGTCATGTAGTAGGTCGTGCGGGTTCCCTCGCGCAGGGCGTGGTCGACGAACGTCGCGGGGTACTCCGGCGGGCCCCAGACCTTCTCGAGCTGGCGGGGGTCCTCGTAGAGGGCCCAGACCCGCTCGACCGGCGCGGCGAACTCCGCGGTGATGGTCAGCGTGCGGCTGTCGATGTCCTTGGTGATGTCGGTGACGGGCATGTCAGGGCTCCTCGGTGAGCAGTAGGTCGATCCGGTCGATCCGTCCCCGCCAGACCGCCTCGAGCTCGTCGAGCATCGAGGCGACCGACCGGACGGCCTGCACGTCACCGCTGGCCAGCTGCTCGCGACCGTTGCGTCGCTTCGTCAGCAGGCCCGCCCTCTCCAGGACGGCGACGTGCTTCTGGACGGCGGCGAAGCTCATGTCGTACCGCGCCGCCAGCGTCGTGACCGAGTGCTCCCCGGCGAGGACCCGGCGCAGGATGTCGCGCCGCGTCCGGTCGGCGAGGGCGTGGAACAGCGCGTCCGCGCGGTCCTCGCTGCTCCCGGTCACAGGACCAACATACAACCAAGTAGTTGTACGTTGTCAAGCGGCGGCGCGCGCCGACTCAGGGGAGCGGGCCGGCGCGCGTGACACATCTCGCACCGCCCGAGCCGCGGGACGACGTCCTCCCACCGCCGCACCGACCGCCTGACCTGCGCGGTCATCCATTCCCCGGCGCTCTCAGCCTCGCCGCACCCACCCGACCCCGACTTGAGGCGACCCGCCGACGCTCGGCAGGGTCGTGGGGATGGAGCTGCTGACCCGCCGGCCGGCCCTCCCCGCGCTCACCGGCCTCCGGGCGGTCGCCGCGGTGTGGGTCGTCCTCTTCCACTACCGCGAGGAGATCCTCGCCCTCGAGCCCGCGCTCGCCCCGCTCGACACCTTCATGCGCGCGGGCTACCTCGGCGTCGACCTCTTCTTCGCGCTGAGCGGCTTCGTCCTCGCCTACACCTACGCCGACCGGATGCGCTCCTTCCGCTGGCGCGACACGGGCTCGTTCGTCCGCAACCGCTTCGCCCGCGTCTGGCCGGTGCACGTCGTCGCGCTGCACATCGACGTCGTCACCGCCTTCCTCCTCGGCACCCTCGGGCGCACCGTCGAGGACAGCCGCCGCACCGGCGCCGCCTACGTCGAGAACCTCGGGATGGTCCACTACTGGGTCAGCGACCGACCGAGCTTCAACACCCCGGCGTGGTCGATCAGCGCCGAGTGGTTCGCCTACCTCCTCGCGCCCCTGCTCTTCGTCGCCGTCGCCCGCCTGCGCCGGTCCTCGACCGCGCTGGCCCTCGCCGCCGCGAGCTACGGCGTGATGCTCTGGATCTTCGCGACGATGGCCCTGCCGAACGGCAACCTCGAGAACATGTTCTGGGTCCGCATCCTGTTCGAGTTCGTCGGCGGGATGCTCCTGTGCCTGGCCTGGGTGCGTGGAGGCGCGCGCCTGGGCCGCCTCGCCCCGGTCCTGCCGCTCGCCCTCGTCGTCGCGGCGCTCGTGCCGCAGGCCTCGGCCGGCCGCTACTGGATGGCGCCCGCCCTCGGGCTCGGCGTCGCCGCGCTGGCGGCCTCCGGCGGGTGGGTCGCCAGGGCGCTGTCCCTGCGGTGGCTCGTGGCCGCAGGGGAGGCCTCGTTCGCGCTCTACATGGTCCACTGGCTCTTCGAGTGGCCGGTCGAGCAGGCCGTCGGTCTCGCGACGGGCAACCCGTGGCTCTCCCGGCTCGTGCTGGTCGCCGTCGCCGCGGTCCTCGCGCTCGCCGCCTGGGCGATGATGGTGCTCGTCGAGCGACCCGCGCGCCGTCTCGTCGTGCGGGGACGTGGCCCCCGCCGGGACGACCCCGCGCCCACCACGCCGCAGCCGGTTCCGGTCGCACCGCAGCCGGAGCTCGTCGGCCTCCGGTGAGCAGCGGCTGCCGGACGGTCACGCCCCGGCGGGGCGGTCCTCCTCGCGCAGGCGCGGCTCGGTGCGCTTCTCGGGGTGGATCCCGCGCTTGTCGCGGTAGAACTCCCGGACGAGGTCCATGTCGGCGCGCACGTCCGGCGTCGCCCTGATCGTCGGGCCGAACCCGGCTGTGCGGGAGGGGCCGTCGATGAAGGCCAGCGCGATCGGCAGCTTCGCGGCGCGGGCGATCCGCCAGAAGCCGGACTTCCAGTACTCGCCCTGGTCGCGGGTCCCCTCCGCCGCGAGGATGAGCAGGAACGGCTCGCCGCTGCGCGCCTCGCGCACGAGCTCGCGCACGACCTGACCGGGGTTGTCGCGGTCGAGGGGGATGCCGCCGAGGCGGTGCAACAGCCAGCCGAGGGGGCCCTTGAAGAGCTCCTGCTTGATGAGCACGCGCGGCGTGACGTCGCCGCGCCACATGACGAGCAGCATCATCACGAAGTCCCAGTTCGAGGTGTGCGGCGCCCCGACGAGGATGCCCGTGCGGGGGACCTCGCCGACGGCGCGCCACCGGGCCGCTCGCAGCACGGTCTTGGCCAGGGCGACGCGCATCAGGGACCTCTCCGCGGCCGGCCCGTCCGGCGCGCAGTCACCACGCTAGCGCCCGCGCCGGTCAGCCCCCGGAGGGCTCCCGCACCTCGTCCCGGTCGATCTCGCCGTCGACGAGGTCCTCGGCCGCGCGCACGAGCAGCGGGTGCAGGTCGGTGTCGCCGCGACGGACCCGGGCGAGCAGCTCGTGGCGCATCCGGGGCTCCCAGAACTTCTTGACGTGGGTCGCGATCTCCTCGGCGGCCTTCTCGCGCGGCAGGGCCTCGAAGTTGCGGACGAGGTCGTGCCCGAGCCGCACGACGGGCGCGATGTCGCCGCTCACCGGCGGTGCCTCGCCATCGCCCCGGCGGGCATCGGGGCGCCGCGCTCGGCAGGGACGTCGTGCCCCTCGGGCGCGGCGTCTCGCTCCGCCCGCGCGGCCTCGGTCGCCACCGTCACCTGGACGGCCGTCACCTTGTACTCGGGGCAGTTGGTCGCCCAGTCCGAGTTCTCGGTCGTCACGACGTTGGCGCCGGTCACCGGGTGGTGGAAGGTCGTGTAGACGACGCCGGCGGGCATCCGGTCGGAGACGAGCGCCGTGAGCCGGGTCGCGCCGACGCGGGAGGCGAGCTCGACGACGTCGCCGTCGCGGATGCCCCGCAGCTCGGCGTCGGACGGGTGGATCTCGAGCACGTCGGCCGGGTGCCACGTCGAGTTCGGCGTGCGGCGGGTCTGCGCCCCGACGTTGTACTGCGACAGGATGCGCCCCGTCGTCAGGACGAGCGGGAAGCGGCGGTTGGCGCGCTCGGTGGTCGGGACGTAGACCGTCGGAGTCAGCTGACCGAGCCCGCGGACGAACTCGCCGACGTGCATCGTCGGGGTGCCGTGCGGGGCGGCGTCGGTGACGGGCCACTGCATCGACCCCTCGGCGTCGAGCCGGGCGAACGAGACGCCGGCGAACGTCGGTGTCGTCGAGGCGATCTCGTCCATGATCTCGGCGGTCGACCCGTACGACATCGGGTAGCCCATCGCCGTCGCGAGCTCGCAGACGACCTGCCACTCGTCCTTGCCGACGCGGCTCGGCATGACCGGCCGCACCCGGTTGAGCCGGCGCTCGGCGTTGGTGAACGTGCCGTCCTTCTCGAGGAACGACGTGCCCGGCAGGAACACGTGGGCGAAGCGGGCGGTCTCGTTGAGGAAGAGGTCCTGGACGACGACCATCTGCATCGAGCGCAGCGCCGCCTCGACGTGCTGCGTGTTCGGGTCGGACTGCGCGATGTCCTCGCCCTGCACGTAGAGCCCGAGGAACGAGCCGCCGATCGCGGAGTCGAACATGTTGGGGATGCGCAGCCCCGGCTCCGGCTGGATGGTGACGCCCCAGAGCGTCTCGTAGATCTCGCGCACCTCGGGCCGCGACACGTGGCGGTACCCCGGCAGCTCGTGCGGGAAGGAGCCCATGTCGCAGGAGCCCTGCACGTTGTTCTGGCCGCGCAGCGGGTTCACCCCGACGCCCTCGCGCCCGAGGTTGCCCGTGAGCATCGCGAGGTTGGCCATGCCCATGACCATCGTCGAGCCCTGGCTGTGCTCGGTGACGCCGAGGCCGTAGTAGATGGCGGAGTTCGGCCCCGCCGCGTACAGCCGTGCGGCGGAGCGCAGCTCGGCCGCCGGGATGCCCGTCTCGGCCTCCGTGGCCTCGGGGGAGTGCTCGGGCCGGGCGATGAACTCGAGGTAGCCCTCGGCGCCCTCGGTGCGCGAGCGGACGAACTCCGCGTCGTGCAGCTCCTCGGTGACGATGACGTGCGCCATCGCGTTGACGAACGCGACGTTCGTGCCCGGGCGGACCGGCAGGTGGTGCGCGGCCTCGACGTGCGGGCTGCGGACGAGGTCGATGCGCCGGGGGTCGGCGACGATGATCTGCGCGCCCGCCCGCAGCCGCTTCTTCATCCGCGAGGCGAAGACCGGGTGCGCGTCGGTGGGGTTGGCGCCGATGAGGAGCATGACGTCGGCCTGCTCGACCGAGCGGAAGTCCTGCGTGCCGGCCGAGGTGCCGAAGGCGTGGTTGAGCCCGTACCCGGTGGGGGAGTGGCAGACCCGCGCGCAGGTGTCGACGTTGTTGTTGCCGAACGAGGCCCGCACCATCTTCTGGACGACGTAGACCTCCTCGTTCGTGCAGCGCGAGGACGAGATGCCGCCGATGGACCCGACGCCGTGCTCGGCCTGGATGCGCCGGAAGCCCTCGGCCGCCGTGCGGATCGCCTCCTCCCACGACACGACGCGCCACTCGTCGTCGATGGACTCGCGCACCATCGGCTCCAGCTGCCGGTCGTCGTGCGCGGCGTACCCGTAGGCGAAGCGGCCCTTGACGCACGAGTGGCCCTCGTTCGCGCCGCCGTCCTTCCACGGCACCATCCGCACGACGCGGGTGTCGTCGCCCGAGCCCTGCACCTCGGCCTTGAACGAGCAGCCGACGCCGCAGTAGGCGCACGTCGTGACGACCGAGCGGGTCGGCATCCCGAGCTGGACGACCGACCGCTCGGTGAGGGCGTCGGTCGGGCAGGCCTGCACGCACGCGCCGCACGAGACGCACTCGGAGCTCAGGAAGTCGGTGCCGCCGGGGGAGATCCGCGAGTCGAAGCCGCGCCCCTCGACGGTCAGCGCGAACGTCCCCTGCGTCTCGGAGCAGGCCCGCACGCAGCGCGAGCAGACGATGCAGGCGGCCGGGTCGTAGTCGAAGTACGGGTTGGAGCGGTCGGTGGTGTCGGCGAGGTGGCTCGCGCCGTCGAGCCCGTACCGGACCTCGGCGACCCCGGTCTCGCGCGCCCACTTCTGCATCTCGCAGCTGCCGCGCGCGCAGCCGGCGCAGTCGGTCGGGTGGTCCGACAGGTACAGCTCCATGACGTTGCGCCGCAGGGCCTGCACCTGCTCGGTGCGGGTGCCCACGACCATCCCGTCGGTGCACGGCGTGGTGCACGACGCCGGTGTGCCCTTGCCGCCCTCGACCTCGACGAGGCACAGGCGGCAGGAGCCGAACGCCTTGAGCGAGTCGGTGGCGCAGAGCTTCGGGATCTCGATGCCGGCCTCGGCGGCGGCGCGCATCACGGAGGTGCCCGCCGGCACGGTGACCTCACGACCGTCGATGCTCACGGTGGCCGGTGCCCCGCCGCGCACAGCCGGTGTGCCGTAGTCGGTCTCGCTGGTCAGGGCGTCGGGTCGCTCGTCGAGGGTGGTCATGGCCGCGCTCCTCCGGTGGTGCTGGTGGCTGACTCGGGCATCGCGTCGGTGGTGGCGTCGGCCGCGGCGGGCGAGACGCCGAAGTCCTCGGGCCAGTGCTCGAGGGCGCTGCGGACGGGCATCGGGGTGAGGCCGCCCATGGCGCAGAGCGAGCCCTTGGTCATCGTCGCGCAGAGGTCCTCGAGCAGGACGAGGTTGGACTCGCGCTGCGTGCCGGCCCGGATGCGGTCGATGACCTCGACGCCGCGGGTCGAGCCGACCCGGCAGGGCGTGCACTTGCCGCACGACTCCTTGGCGCAGAACTCCATCGCGAAGCGGGCCATCGCGCCGGCGTCCATCGAGTCGTCGAAGACCACGACGCCGCCGTGCCCGACCATGGCCCCGGCCTCGGCGAACGCCTCGTAGTCCATCGGCAGGTCGAAGCGCGAGGGCGGCAGGTACGCCCCGAGCGGGCCGCCGACCTGGACGGCCTTGACGGGCCGCCCGGACGCCGTGCCGCCGCCGTACTGCTCGACGAGCTCGCGCAGCGAGATGCCGAAGTCGGCCTCGACGACGCCGCCGCGCGCGACGTTGCCGGCGAGCTGGAAGACCTGCGTGCCCCGGCTGCGCCCGGTGCCGAGCGCGGCGTACGCGGCGCCGCCGTCGGCGAGCACCATGGGGACCGCCGAGAGGGTGAGGACGTTGTTGACGACGGTCGGCATCCCGAAGAGCCCCTCGAGCGCGGGGATCGGCGGCTTGGCGCGCACCTCGCCCCGCTTGCCCTCGAGCGACTCGAGCATCGAGGTCTCCTCGCCGCAGATGTACGCACCGGCGCCGACCCGGACCTCGAGGTCGAAGCGGCGGCCGCTGCCGAGCACCGACCCGCCGAGGACCCCGTGCGCGTAGGCGACCTCGACGGCGCGGCGCAGGGTGCGGATGGCGTGCGGGTACTCCGAGCGCAGGTAGACGAACCCCTCGGTGGCGCCGGTGGCCAGCGCGGCGATCGTCATCCCCTCGACGAGCGTGAAGGGGTCGCCCTCGATGAGCATCCGGTCGGCGAAGGTGCCGGAGTCGCCCTCGTCGGCGTTGCAGCAGACGAACTTCGTGTCGGACCGGGCCGTGCGGACCGTCTCCCACTTGATGCCCGCCGGGAAGCCCGCGCCACCGCGGCCGCGCAGCCCGGAGTCGGTGACCTCGCGGACGACGTCGGCGGGGTCGAGGGTGAGCGCCCGCTCGAGGCCGGCGAGCCCGCCGTGGGCGCGGTAGGCGGCGAGGTCGGTCGGCTCGATGACACCGACCCGGGCGAAGGAGACGCGGTGCTGGCCGGTCAGCCACGGGTGCTCGTCGACGACGCCGACGCAGCGGTCGGTGTCGTCGAGCACGCCGCCGAGCAGCGGGTCGACCTCGTGCGCACCGACGTTGGCGTACCCGACGCGACCCGCGTCGGTCTCGACCTCGACGAGGGGCTCGAGCCAGAGCATCCCGCGGGAGCCGTTGCGGCGGACGGTGGCGCCGGCCGCCTCGAGGGCCGCGGCGACCTCGTCGGCCCCGACCGAGACGGCGGCGGCGTCGGCCGGCACCCAGACGACGGGGTTCACGCGGGCCACCCCTCGGTCAGCACGTCGAGCCGCTCGGGGGTGAGCCGGCCGTGGAGGGCGCCGTCGAGCATCCCCGCCGGGCCGAGCGCGCAGTTGCCGAGGCAGAAGACCTCGCCGACCTCGACGTCGGTCGAGCCGCCCCAGCGGTCGGAGGCGGACGCCACCGTGGCCTCGGCGCCGCGGGCCTGGCAGGCCTCGGCGCGGCAGAGGGCGACGCGGTGCGCGGTCGGGGGAGTGCGCCGCAGGTCGTGGTAGAAGCTGAGCACCCCGAGGACGTCGGCCCGGCTGACGTTGAGGACGTCGGCCACGACCGGCACGTCGTCGTCGTGGACGAACCCGTGCTGCTCGACCACGGCCTGGAGCACCGGCAGGAGCGGGCCGCGCATCGGGGCCATCCCCTCGGCGAGCGCGCGCACCGCTGCGGCGCGGCCGGGGTCGGCCGGCGCGGGGGCCGGTGCAGGGCTGGGACCTCGCTGGCGCACGTCGTCCACCTCTCTGTGGCTGTGACCTGCCGCCGAGCCTACGTCGGGGCGGCCGCCGGAGACACCCCTGACGGCGGTTCCGGGCCCCCCGGTCGGGAGAGGGCGCGGGACCGCCGTCAGGAGGTCGTCGGGTCGGGTCGGGGTCAGGGTCGGTGTCGGTCGGGTCAGAAGGACGAGCGGGGCACGCCCATCCCGGGGTCGACCTTCGCCGGGCCGGCGCTCGACGGGCGGATGTCGACGTCGAAGATCGACGTCGGCAGGTACACGGTCGAGCACGAGTTCGGGATGTCGACGACCCCCGAGAGCCGGCCCTCGATCGGGGCGGCGCCGAGGATCATGTACGCCTGCTCGGGCGACCAGCCGAACGTCGTCAGGTAGTCGATCGCGTGCAGGCAGGCCCGCTGGTAGGACAGGTGCGAGTCGAGGTAGCGCTGCTCGCCGTCGAGGGTGACGGATGTGCCCGAGAAGGCCAGCCACTCGCTGAACTGCGGGTCGGTCGTGCCGGGCATGAAGATGGCGTTCTCCGAGACGCCGTAGGTCTCCATACCGCCCTTGATGAGGTCGACCCGCAGGTCGATGAACCCGCCCATCTCGATGGCCCCGCAGAACGTGATCTCGCCGTCGCCCTGCGAGAAGTGCAGGTCGCCCATCGAGAGGTTCGCGCCGTCGACGAAGACCGGGTAGAAGACCCGCGAGCCCTTCGTGAAGTTCTTGATGTCCTGGTTGCCGCCGTTCTCGCGCGGCGGGGCCGTGCGGGCGGCCTCGGCGGCGACCCGCGCGTACTCGGAGTCGGGCAGCGACCCGAGGATCGCCGAGCTGGGCTCCGGCGGCAGGGCCAGCGGCGGGACACGGTTCGGGTCCGTGGCGATGAGCGCCGCCTCGCGGGAGTTCCACCGAGCCAGCAGGTCGGCCGAGGGGGCGGTGCCCATGAGGCCGGGGTGGACGATGCCGACGAACGAGACACCGGGGACGTGCCGCGAGGTGGCGACCCCGCCGGTGAAGTCCCAGATCACCTTGTACGCGTCGGGGAACTGGTCGGTGAGGAAGCCGCCGCCGTGCTCCTTGGCGAAGATGCCGGTGTAGCCCCAGCCCTGGCCGGCGAGGGGGCCGCTGTCCTCCTGCGGGATCGGCCCGACGTCGAGGATGTCGACGACGAGCAGGTCGCCCGGCTGGGCGCCCTCGACGGCCACGGGGCCGGAGAGGACGTGCACGGTGTCGAGGGGCGCGTTGAGGATGTCGTCGGCGGAGTCGTCGTTGACGATGGCGCCGTCGAACCACTCCCGGCAGTGCATCCGGAAGCTGTCGCCCGGCTTGACGTGCACGGCGGCCGGGACCTCGGGGTGCCACCGGTTGTGGCCGAGGTAGCGCTGGTCGGTGAACTTCTTGGTCGAGTCGAGCGGGAAGATGAGCTCGGGCATGGCGGGTTCTCCTGACGGGTCGGGACGGGGCGGCACGGGCCGCCGGAGCGGGATCAGGCGGTGGCGGGAGCCGTCGCCGGGGACAGGGAGCCGAGGCGGGATCTGGCGAGGAGGAACCCCCCCACGGTGAGGACGAGGACGACGAGCGCCCAGACGGCGTTGGGGAGGGCGTCCCACCACCCGGTGAGGAGGAGGAAGGCCGGCACCGCGGCGGTGGTCCATCCCTCGACCGCGGCGACGACGCCGGTCCAGGCGGTCAGCTGCGCGCGGCCGCGCCCGAGCAGCTGGAAGAACAGCCACCAGAGGTAGGCCCACAGCAGCCAGATCACCGTGAACGCGTAGTCCTGGTAGGTGACGAGGTTGACGACGGCGTAGGCGACCGCCGCGACGGCGACGAAGAGGGAGAAGAAGCCCAGGCCGGTGGGCTCGAACCCCCAGATGGTGTTCATCGCGACGTACAGGTAGGTGAAGCCGAACAGGTAGAGCCCGGAGGCCCCGAAGACGACGTCGGCGTCGCCGCCGGCGGTGAAGATCAGGTACGTGGGCGTGATCACCTGGAGCAGCCCGACGAAGACGTTGAGGGGGACGGCGCCGTTGCCCCGGACCCATCCGAGGAGGGCACAGCCGTTGATGAACAGGATGGCGCCGACGTACAGGAGTCCGACGTTTCCCATGGTTCTCCTTGCCGAGATCGTGACGGGCCGGGCGGCCCGGTCAGGGGGACGGCAGCATCGCCGTCCGGGGGTCGGCCGTCGGCCGCCTCGTGGGGGAGCGGCGCCGACCGAGCGGCGCCGAGACGACGGCGGGCTCGCTCGCGCTGGCCTCGGTGGCGGCGATGACCCGCCGTGAGCGGGAGTCGCCGCGCTGCACCTGCGGGACGCCGAACAGCCGTCGCGCGGGGTCCTCGCAGGTGGGGCAGGCGATCGACGCCGGGGCCTGCCCACCGGGCAGCCGCAGCGCGATCACCCCGTCGCGCCGGCACAGGAACTCGTACGTCGCCATGACCACCTCCGCGAGACGGTCCCATCCGGGATAGTCCCAAATGGGAATATTCGGAGCGTAGGGGTGGGCGTCGGATCTGTCCAGACCCCCGGGGGTGGCTCAGCCGGGGAAGGGCTCCGTGGCGTCCGGCGGCTCGATCTCGCGGATGGCCTCCTGCGCCCGGCGCAGGCGCCGCAGCCCCTCGGCCGAGAGCCTCAGCGTGACGCGCCGACGGTCGTCGGGGGCCGGCGTCCGGAACACCGCGCCGCGCTCGACGAGCGCGTCGACGACCCGGGTGGCGGTCGACGACGGGATGACGAGGGCCTCGACGAGGTCGGCCATCGAGGCGCCCGGCGCGGCGCGGATCGTCAGGAGCACCCGCCAGCCGTCTACCGTAAGATCCAGGGGTCGCAAGGCGCCCTCGAGCCGCGACTGCGCCTCGGCCGCCACCCGCAGGACCGAGAGCAGGTGCTCTTCGCGGTCTGACACGGTGTGGGAAGGACGCGGACTCACATGCCCAGTATGGCAACGCCCGTGCCCGGCCCGGTCCGACCCCGCCCGAGCTCTTCGGACTACCGCGTCGCGCTCGTCCTGCCGCGGCAGGGCCCCGCCGGCATCTTCGGGCTCGAGTGCCTCGCCGCGGCGGAGCTGGCGGCGGCCGAGATCGACGCCGCGGGAGGGGTCGCGGGGCGCTCCGTGCGCTACGTCCACCTCGACGCCGGCGGCGACCCCGACGTCGTCGCGGGCCGCGTCGGCGCCCTGCTCGCCGCCGGCGAGATCGACGCGGTCACCGGCTGGCACCTGTCGAACCTGCGGCAGTCCATCGCCCGGGTCGTGGGCGGTCGGGCCCCGTACGTCTACGCCGCGGCCTACGAGGGCGGTGAGCGCGGTGACGGCGTCCTGTGCAGCGGCGAGGTCCCGGGCGACCAGATCCTCGCCTCGCTCGACTGGCTGCGCACCGAGCTACGACTGCGCCGGTGGTTCGTCGTCGGCAACGACTACGTCTGGCCGCGCGAGTCGGCGGCGCGCACCGTCGAGGGGCTGGCGGGGCGCGACGTCGAGGTGCTGCGGTGCCGGTTCGTGCCGCTCGGCACCGAGAGCCCGGAGGTCTGGGGCTCGGTCCTCGAGGAGATCGTCCACAGCGGGGCCGAGGGGGTCATCACCCTCCTCGTCGGCTCCGACGCGGTGCGGTTCAACCGGGCCTTCGCCGAGGCCGGGATGGACGCCTCGGTCGTGCGCTTCAGCCCGTTCATCGACGAGACCGTCGTCCTCGCCACCGGGGCGCAGGCCACGAGGAACCTCTTCGTCTCGGCCGGCTGGTTCTCCTCGCTCCGCACGGCCTCGGCCGAGGAGTTCGCCCGCAAGTTCCGCGGCGCCTGGGACCTCGTCTGCGGGGCCGAGCCCCTCGGGACCTCGCAGGCGCCGTCCCCGGGCACGATGGCCGAGACGACCTACTCCGGGGTGCACCTGCTCGCCGGCATCGCGGGGCGCAGCATCCCGACCGTCCACGACGCCCGGCGGGCGTTCTCGTCGTGGGCCTGGGACTCGCCGCACGGCACCGTCGAGCTGCGCGCGGGGGAGGCCCGGCACCCGGTGCACCTCGCCGTCGCCGACGGCGTCGACCTCGACGTCGTCGCCCGGGTCAGCACGGGCAGCCGCTGACCCTCCCGTCGCCGCGGGCGTCCCGGCCCTGTCACCGCAGGCGTCCCGGCCTCCCGAACCCCGCACGTGCGGGGTTTCCGAGGTCGCCGAGCAGCGCGGACAGCGACAACCCCGCACGTGCGGGCACCACCCGGGCAAGAACTGACACTTTCGTCGATTCCTGTCCGCAGGAGCGGGTGGGAGGATGGGCGCGCAGGTTCGCCGGTCGCCCGTCGTGCCGATTAGGGGTGGGTGCCGGGCCGCTGGTAACGTTGCCGACTGCCGTCAGATCGGCCGCGGATCCAGAGAGCCCCGGTGAACCAGCCCGGGAGCGCCGCGCAGCAGAAACCCCATGAAGGAGAGTCGTCGCCCCATGCCGCTGAGCACCGACGTCAAGAAGCAGATCATCGCCGACTACGGCACCGCCGAGGGTGACACGGGCTCGCCCGAGGTCCAGGTCGCGCTCCTCACGCAGCGCATCAAGGACCTGACCGAGCACAGCCGTGCGCACAAGCACGACCACCACTCCCGTCGTGGCCTGCTGCTGCTGGTCGGCCGTCGCCGCCGCCTCCTGCGCTACCTGGAGAGCATCGACATCGAGCGCTACCGCTCGCTGATCAAGCGCCTCGGTCTGCGTCGTTGAGACTTCCGAGAGGGCGGTCCCCGCACACGTGTGCAGGGGCCGCCCTTCTCGCATGAACGGGCCCGGCCCGTTCGGAAGAACCCACAACTGAACATCGACAGCACGACCGGCGTCGCCCAGCGCGCCGCCGCCTGAAGGACACACCCGCGCACAACGACGATGCGCGTGCGTGAATGACACGAGAGAAGGAGGCCCCGTGGAGGGTCCCGAGATCACCGCCACCGAAGCCGTCATCGACAACGGCAGCTTCGGTACCCGCACCGTCCGGTTCGAGACCGGACGCCTGGCCAAGCAGGCCGGAGGCGCAGTTGCCGCCTACCTGGACGAGGACACGATGCTCCTCTCCACCACCACCGCCGGGAAGCACCCGCGCGAGGGGTTCGACTTCTTCCCCCTGACCGTCGACGTCGAGGAGCGGATGTACGCCGCGGGCAAGATCCCCGGCTCGTTCTTCCGCCGTGAGGGCCGCCCCTCCACCGACGCGATCCTCACCTGCCGTCTCATCGACCGCCCGCTGCGCCCGACCTTCACCAAGGGTCTGCGCAACGAGGTCCAGGTCGTCATCACGGTCCTCGCGCTCAACCCGGACCACCAGTACGACGTGCTCGCCATCAACGCGGCCAGCGCCTCGACGCAGATCTCCGGCCTGCCGTTCAGCGGCCCGATCGGTGCCGTCCGCGTCAGCCTCATCGACGGCCAGTGGGTCGCCTTCCCGAACTTCAGCGACATCGAGCGCTCGACCTTCGACATGGTCGTCGCCGGCCGCGTCGCGGGTGACGACGTCGCGATCATGATGGTCGAGGCCGAGTCCACCGAGCACACCTGGGACCTCGTGAAGACCCTGGGCAAGCAGGCGCCGACCGAGGAGGTCGTCGCCGAGGGCCTCGAGGCCGCCAAGGGCTTCATCAAGACCCTGTGCGACGCGCAGGCCGAGCTCGCCCGCACCGCCGCCAAGCCGGTGCAGGAGTTCCCGGTCTTCCTCGACTACGAGGACGACGCGTACGCCGCGGTCGAGTCCGCCACCACCGGCGACCTCTCCGCCGCCCTGCAGATCGCGGGCAAGCAGGAGCGCGAGGAGCGCATCGACGAGATCAAGGAGTCGATGAAGTCCTCCCTCGCCGGCCAGTTCGAGGGTCGCGAGAAGGAGCTCTCCGCCGCGTACCGCTCGGTGCAGAAGAAGCTCATCCGTGAGCGCATCCTGCGCGACAAGGTCCGCATCGACGGCCGTGGCCTCGCCGACATCCGCGCCCTGAGCGCCGAGGTCGAGGTCCTGCCGCGCGTGCACGGCTCGGCGATCTTCGAGCGCGGCGAGACCCAGATCATGGGTGTCACCACGCTCAACATGCTCCGGATGGAGCAGCAGCTCGACACCCTCTCGCCGGTGACGCGCAAGCGCTACATGCACAACTACAACTTCCCGCCGTTCTCCACCGGTGAGACCGGGCGCGTCGGCTCGCCGAAGCGTCGCGAGATCGGCCACGGCGCGCTCGCCGAGCGGGCGCTCATGCCGGTCCTGCCGACCCGCGAGGAGTTCCCCTACGCGATCCGCCAGGTCTCCGAGGCGCTGGGCTCCAACGGCTCGACCTCGATGGGCTCGGTCTGCGCGTCCACCCTGTCGCTGCTCAACGCCGGTGTGCCGCTGCGCGCCCCGGTCGCCGGCATCGCGATGGGCCTGGTCTCCGCGGAGGTCGACGGGCAGACGCAGTACGCGGCGCTCACCGACATCCTCGGCGCCGAGGACGCGTTCGGCGACATGGACTTCAAGGTCGCCGGCACCCGCGAGTTCGTCACGGCCATCCAGCTCGACACCAAGCTCGACGGCATCCCCGCCGACGTGCTGGCCGGCGCGCTGACCCAGGCCCGTGACGCCCGCTTCCACATCCTCGACGTCATGAACGAGGCCATCGACGCCCCCGACGAGATGAGCCCCTACGCTCCTCGCGTCATCTCGGTGACGGTCCCGGTCGACAAGATCGGCGAGGTCATCGGCCCGAAGGGCAAGATGATCAACCAGATCCAGGACGACACGGGCGCCCAGATCTCGATCGAGGACGACGGCACCATCTACATCGGTGCGACCGACGGCCCGTCGGCGGAGGCGGCCCGCGCGGCCATCAACGCCATCGCCAACCCGCAGATGCCGGAGATCGGCGAGCGCTTCCTCGGGACCGTCGTCAAGACGACGACCTTCGGTGCGTTCATCTCGCTCCTGCCGGGCAAGGACGGCCTGCTGCACATCTCCGAGGTGCGCAAGCTCGTCGGCGGCAAGCGGATCGACGCGGTCGAGGACGTCCTGTCCGTCGGCCAGAAGATCCAGGTCGAGCTCAAGGAGATCGACCCGCGCGGCAAGCTGAGCCTCGCGGCGGTCACCGCCGACGGTGGCGCCGACGCCGAGTCCGACGCCGTCGCCGAGGCGCCCGCCGCCCCGGCCGCTGCGCCGGCCACCGAGGCCTCGGCCGCGGTGGAGGCCCCCGTGGCCGACCTCGACGAGGACGACACCGACGACGACGCCGCCGGCGACGAGTCGGGCGAGGGCGGCGACCGCCCCCGTCGCAACCGTCGTCGTCGCGGCGGTCGTGGCCGTGGCGAGCGCTCCGGCGAGGCCGGCGCGGACGACGCCCCGTCGCAGGACTGAGTCACCGGGCCACGGCCCGCACCGACCGGAGCCCCGGCACACCGCGTGTGTGCCGGGGCTCCGGCGCGTCCGGGGGAGGGGGCTGGTGGGGCTCGACCTGCGGGGACGCCAGAGGCCCGCGGCCCCTGTGGGGGTGCGGGCCTCTGGCGTGACGTGCGGCCGGTCAGGCGGCGGTGCGGGGGCGCAGCTGGTGCGGCGCGCTCCAGCGCATCTCCATCCGCGTGCGGCCCTGGGCGTCCGTGACCGGGACCCAGCGCATGGCCAGGCCGGTGTGGCTCGTCGTGGTCGTGACCTTCTTCATGACAGGCCCCCTTTCCGTGGCGTTCACCTGTTGTTCACCTTCAGGATAGCCGACGGAGCGTCAGAAGGTGAACGGACGGTGAACGACGGCGCGGCGCGGACGCCGCCGGAGCAGGTCGCGCGGCGCTGGCTAGGGTGTCGGGCATGAGCACGACACGGGTGGCGGTCATCGGCGCGGCGGGCCGGATGGGCTCGACGGTCTGCGCCGCGGTCGAGGGCGCGGACGACCTCGAGCTCGTCGGGCGCTTCGACGCCGGGGACGACCTCGGCGACCTCGGGGGCGCCGACGTCGTCGTCGAGTTCTCCGTGCCGGACGCCTCGCCGGCCAACGTCGCGCACTGCGTCGGGCGTGGGGTGCACGTCGTCGTCGGGACGACCGGCTGGAGCGAGGAGCGGCTCGCGGCCCTGCGCGGGCAGCTCGGTGACGAGCCCTCCGTCGGCGTCCTCGTCGCCCCGAACTTCGCGATCGGCGCCGTGCTCCTCATGGAGCTCTCCCGTCGCGCCGCGCCCTTCTTCGAGTCGGTCGAGGTGGTCGAGCTGCACCACCCGGACAAGGTCGACGCCCCGTCCGGCACCGCGGCCCGCACCGCCGAGCTCATCGGCGCCGCCCGCGACGAGGCCGGCTGCGACCCCGTGCCCGACGCGACGACGCACGACCCCGACGGCGCCCGCGGTGCGCGGGTCCACGGCGTGCCGGTGCACTCGGTCCGGCTGCGCGGGCTCGTCGCGCACCAGGAGGTGCTGCTCGGAGGCCCCGGCGAGATGCTCACGCTGCGCCACGACTCCTTCGACCGGGTCTCCTTCATGTCCGGCGTCCTCGCGGCCGTCCGGCAGGTCGGCGACCGCCCCGGCCTCACCGTGGGCCTCGAGCACTACCTCGGCCTCGGGTGAGCACCCTCGTCGGGCTCGACCTCGCCGGGCGGCGGGTCGTCGTCGTCGGGGCCGGCTCGGTCGGCGGACGGCGGGTGCGGACCTTCGTCGAGGACGGCGCCCGCGTCGTCGTCGTCGACCCCGCGGCCCGTGACGACGTGCGCCGGATGGCCTCGCACGGCGACCTCGAGCTCGTCGAGCGGCCGGTGCGCGAGGAGGACCTCGACGGCGCCTGGTTCGTCGTCGCCGCCACCGACGACGCCGAGACCAACCGCCGCGTCGCCGCGTGGTGCGAGGAGCGGCGCACGTGGTGCGTCGACGCCTCGGACGCGAGCGCCGGCACGGCCCGGGTCGCCGCCCAGTCGACCCACGACGACCTGCGGATCGGCGTCGTGACGACGGGTACGCCGGACCCGCGGCGCACCGTCGCGGTGCGCGACGCGCTCGGGGCGCACGTCGAGTCCGGGCAGGTCGACCTGCGCCGCCACCGCGCCGGCACCGGGCGGGTCGTCCTCGTCGGCAGCGGCCCCGGCGCCCCCGGGCTCGTGACGACCGCCGGGCGCGAGGCGCTCGCGACGGCCGACGTCGTCGTCACCGACCGGCTCGGCGCCACCTGGCTGCTCGACCACCTGCCCGACGACGTCGAGGTCGTCAACGTCGGCAAGAGCCCGACCAACCACCCCGTCCCGCAGGCGGAGATCAACCGCCTCCTCGTCGAGCACGCCCGCGCCGGGCGCACCGTCGTCCGCTTCAAGGGCGGTGACCCGTACGTCTTCGGTCGCGGCGGCGAGGAGGTCCACGCCTGCCGCGCCGCCGGGGTCGAGGTCGACGTCGTGCCGGGCATCACCTCCGCGTTCTCGGTGCCGGCGCTCGCCGGCATCCCCGTGACGCAGCGCGGCGTCGCGACCTCGGTGCTCGTCACCTCCGGTCACGCCGGCGCCGACCCGGCGATGACGGGTGCGCTGGCCGCCGGCGCCACCGTCGTGCTCCTCATGGCCGTCTCGGCGCTGCCCGGCATCTGCGCGGCCGCCCTCGAGCAGGGGGTGCCGTCCGACCTGCCGGTCGCCGCGGTCGAGCAGGGCTCGACCGCCCACGAGCGGGTGACCCGGGCGACCCTCGCGACCGCGGCCGGGGTCTTCGCGGCCGCCGGGGTCCGTCCGCCCGCCGTCGTCGTCCTCGGGCGGGTGGCGGCCGAGGGCTTCCTCGACGACCCGGTCTGCGCGACCTCCGCCGGACCCGCGTCCGACGATGGGTGAGCCGCCGGCCCTCGTCGTCTGCGGGCACGGGACCCGGGACGCGCAGGGGCGGGCGGTCGTGGCGGCCACCGTCGAGGCGGTCGCCGCGCGGCTGCCGGGCGTCGCGGTCCACGAGGCCTACGTCGACGTCCACGGGCCCGAGGTGGACGGGGTCGTGGCCGGGCTGCCCCCGCGTCCCGACGGCTCGCGCGCCGGCGTCGTCGTCCCGCTGCTGCTCGCCGCCGGCTACCACGTGCGGGTCGACCTCGCGCAGGCCGTGCAGGAGCGGCCGGACGTCGTCGTGACGGCGGCGCTCGGGCCGGACGACCGGCTCGTCGACCTCCTCCTGGAGCGGGTCGAGCAGGTCGGGGGAGTGCACGACGGCGACGCGGTCGTCCTGGCCCCTGCGGGCTCGAGCGACGAGCGCGCCCAGGAGGCGTCGGCCGAGACGGCCCGCCGCCTCGGCGAGCGGCTCGGGCGCCCGGTCCGCCTCGGCTACGCCGCCGGTCCGCGTCCCCCGGCCGCCTGCGCGGTGACGACGGCGCGCGTCGAGGGGGCCGAGCGCGTCCTGCTCGTCTCCTACCTGCTGGCGCCCGGGTTCTTCCAGCGCCGGCTCGAGGCGTGCGGCGCCGACGTCGTCACCGCGCCCCTCCTGCCGGACGAGCGGGTGGTCGACGTCGTCCTCGAGCGCTACCGCTCGGCCTGACTCAGCCCCAGCCGACGGCCCGCAGCAGCGCGGCCGTGGCGGCCGCCCCGGCGACGACGACGAGGAAGTTGGCCCGCAGGAGGAGCAGCCCGACGGCCACGGCCAGGGCGGCCGCGCGGGCGTCGAGCACGAGCGCGCCGGCGTCCCCGGCGACGGTCTGCACGGTGACGAGCGCCGCGAGCAGCGCGACCGGGAGCAGCGCGATGACGCGCGAGCGGCGCTCGCCCTCGACCCAGTGGGCCGGCACGAGGTACCCGGCGAGCTTGAGGGCGTAGGCGGCGGCACAGGCGAGCAGCACGGTGGTCCAGGTCGTCACGGCACCGGGTCCCGTCCGTCGAGCTCCCCGGGGTGCGCGGTCGGTGACCCCTCGTGCCGTCCGCCGCGGCGCAGCCCCACCGCGAGGGCGGCGAGCACGGAGAGGATGACCGGCACGCCCGGCGGCAGCAGCGGGCTCGTCACGAGCGCGACGAACACGGCGAGCACGGCCGTCGCGGCCGCGTCGCCGCTGCGCAGGCGCGGCCAGAGGAGCGCCGCGAAGGCTGCTGCGGCGGCGGCGTCGAGGCCGTAGGTGCGTGGGTCGCCGAGCGCGTTGCCGACGAGCGCCCCGACGAGGGTCATGAGGTTCCAGCCGAGGAACACGGCGATGCCGGTGAGCCAGAACCCGATCCGCTGCGCCGGAGGCTCGGGCTGGGCCACGCCGACGGCCGTCGACTCGTCGATGGTCAGCTGGGCCGCGGCGAGCCGTCGCAGCCCGGCGACGCCGAGGAAGCGCGAGGTCTGCAGGGCGTAGAGGCCGTTGCGGACACCGAGCAGGGACGAGGTCGCGACCGCGGCGACGCCCCCGCCCCCGGCCCCGAGGACCCCGACGACGGCGAACTGCGAGCCGCCGCTGAACAGCAGGAGCGAGAGGGCCTGGGTCTGCCAGACGTCGAGCCCGGAGGCCACCGACAGTGCCCCGAAGGACACGCCGTAGAGGCCGGTGGCGCCGCCGACGGACAGGGCCTGCCGGCGCACCTCGCGCCGCCGCTCGTCAGGGAGCGACGACGCGGCGGTGCTCATCCCCCGTCCGGCTCGTCGAGCCGGGCGAGCACCCGCACCTCGCGCAGCGTCTCGCCGTCGGGGGAGACCACGCGGTCGCGGAAGGCGCCGTCGGGGCCGAGGCCCGAGCCGGCGAGGAAGGCGCGGGTCTCCTCGTCGTCGGCGAGCAGCCACGCCGTGACGGTGTCGGCGCCGGCCTGGCGCAGCTGGTCGACGGCGGCGTTGACCAGCCGCGAGCCGTGGCCCTGGCGGCGGGCGTCCGGGTGCACGGCGAGGAGGGTGACCTCGCCCCACGCACCCTCGGCGTCGGGGTCCTGCGACGGGCCGAGTGCGACGGCGCCGACGACCTGCGGCCCGGCGCACGCGACGAGGAGCCGGTGCACGCCCTCGGGCGGGTTGGTCAGCCCGGAGCGCCAGGCGCGGGTGAAGGCCTCGGGCTCGAACAGCTCGAGGACGTCGGCGGGCAGCCGGCCGGCGTAGGTGGCGCGGTAGACGTCGGCCTGGACCCGGCCGACGGCGGGGGCGTCGTTGGCCCGGGCGACCCGGACGCTCGCGTCGGCGGTCGGCCCCGCGTCGGCGGTGTGGTCGTGAGGATGCTCGTGCCCGTGGTCGTGGGGGTGGTCGTGCCCGTGGTCGTGGGTCGTCATCGTCACACCCCCCGGAAGACCGGCGGACGCCGCTGCGCGAACGCGGCCCGGCCCTCGACGAGGTCCTCGCTCGCCCACGCGTGGGCGAACGCCGCCTCGAACCGGCCCAGGCCCGCCTCGTCGTCCGGCCGGACGTCGAGCCCGACCTTGGTCCCGGCCTGGCTGAGCGGCGAGAGCCCGGCGGCGCGCGTCGCGAGGGCCAGGGCGTCGTCGAGGCCGCCGCGCTGCTGGGCGAACCCGAGCCGCCAGGCGTCGTCGGCGTCGAGCACGGCGGCGGTGAGGGCCAGGTGGCGCGCGGCCCCCTCGCCCCAGCAGCGCGCGAGCCGCTCGAGCGTCCAGTGGTCGACCATGAGCCCGAGCTTCGCGACGGGCACGGCGAAGCGCGCCGAGGCGTCGACGACCCGCACGTCGCACGCGAGCGCGAGCTGCATCCCGAGGCCCATGCACGAGCCGTCGACAGCGGCGACGGTGACGACGGGCGCCGCCGCGAGGTGCTGGAGGACCTCGGCGAGGCGTCGGGTGAAGGAGACGTCCTCGAGGTCGGTGAGGTCGGCGCCGGCGCAGAAGTGCCCACCGGCCCCGGTGAGGACGAGGGCGCGGGCGCCGGCGTCCAGGGCCGCCACGACCTCGTCGTGGAGCCGGTCGAGGGTGGCGAGGTCGAGGGCGTTGCGCCGGTGCTGGCGGTCGATCGTCAGGACGGCGACCCGGTCGGCGAGCGAGGCGTGGACGGTCACGCCGCCGACCCTACCGAGCGGCCCGGGTGACGGCCGGGCCGGCAGCCCCTACGCTCCCGGGCATGACGCTGCCGCTGACCGTCGTGCCGGTGCCCGGACCCGGGGCGGAGGACGTGCTCGTGGGCGACGACGGGCGCGTCTGGACCGGGACGGCCGACGGCGTCGTCCACGTCCACGACCCCGGCGACGGGACGGTGCGGCCGGTCGGCGTCACCGGCGGGCGGCCCCTCGGACTGGAGTGGCTGCCGGACGGCCGGCTGCTCGTCTGCGACGCACACCGGGGCCTGCTCGCCCTCGACCCCGCGACCGGCGACCTCGAGACGCTGCTCACCGAGGTCGACGGCGAGCGGCTGCTCTTCACGAACAACGCCGCCGTGCAGTCCGACGGCACCATCTGGTTCACCGACTCGAGCCGGCGCTGGCAGGTCGAGGACTGGAAGAACGACCTCGTCGAGCACACGTGCACCGGTCGGCTGCTGCGGCGCGCCCCGGACGGCGGCGTGACGACGGTGCTCGACGGGCTGGCCTTCGCCAACGGCGTCGCGCTCCTGCCGGACGAGCGGGCCGTGCTCGTCGCCGAGACCGGCACCTGCCGCATCCGTCGCGTGCCGCTGCACGGCGGCGAGCCGGGGGAGGTGACGACGTGGGTCGAGGACCTGCCCGGCCACCCGGACAACATCGCGCTGGGCTCCGACGGCCTCGTGTGGGTGACCGTCGCCTCGCCGACCGACCCGGTGCTCGGGGTGCTGCAGCGCAGCCCGCGCCCGGTCCGTGGCCTCGTGCGGCGCCTGCCCGACCGGCTCAAGCCGGCGCCCCGGCGCACCGCCCGCGTCCTGGCGCTCGACGACACCGCGCGGGTCGTGCACGACCTGTCGTTCGACGCCACCCGCTGGCACGTCGCGACGGGCGTGCGCGAGCACGGCGGCCGGGTCTGGCTGGGCAGCCTCGTCGAGCCGGCGATCGCCGTCGGCGAGGTGCCGGGGGCTCAGCCGCGCTCGTAGGTGACCCAGGCGCAGCGCTCGCCGGCCACCCGCCCGGTCTCGGCCCACACCGCGTGGTCGACCGGCGGGAAGTGCGTGTCGCCCTCGGGCTCGAGGTCGACCTCGGTGAGCAGCAGCCGGTGCGCGTAGGGCATCGCCTCGGCGTAGACCTGCCCGCCGCCGGCGACGAACACCTCGTCCGCCGGGCCGGCGAGCGCGAGGGCCTCGACGAGCGAGTGCGCGGTCTCGACGTCGGCGTGCGCCCAGTCGGCCTGCCGGGTGATGACGATGTGACGTCGCCCGGGCAGCACGCGCCCGATGGAGTCGAAGGTGCGCCGGCCCATGACGAGCGGGTGCCCCATCGTCGTCCTCTTGAAGAACGCGAAGTCCTCCGGCAGGTGCCACGGCATCGACTGCCCCGCGCCGATGACGCCGTTGCGGGCGACGGCGGCGATCAGCGAGACCCGGGTCATACCGCGATCGGCGCCTTGATCGACGGGTGCGCCTCGTAGCCGACGAGCTCGAAGTCCTCGAGCTCGTAGGCGTCGATCGAGGGGCGCGGCGCGATGGTCATCGTCGGCAGGGGGAGCGGCTCGCGGGTCAGCTGGAGCGTCGCCTGCTCGAGGTGGTTGAGGTAGAGGTGCGCGTCGCCGAGGGTGTGGACGAAGTGGCCGGGGCGCAGCTCGGTCTGCTGCGCGACCATCATCGTCAGGAGGGCGTAGGAGGCGATGTTGAAGGGGACGCCGAGGAAGACGTCGGCGCTGCGCTGGTAGAGCTGGCAGTCGAGGAACGACGGCCCGCCGTCGGCCGCGGGGCGCACGTAGAACTGGAACATCGTGTGGCACGGCGGCAGCGCCATGTCGTCGACCTCGGCGACGTTCCACGCCGAGACGACGTGCCGCCGCGAGTCCGGGCTGGTGCGCAGCGCCTCGATCACCTTCGCGACCTGGTCGACCGTGCGGCCGTCCGGCGTCGGCCACGAGCGCCACTGGTGCCCGTAGACCGGCCCGAGGTCGCCGTGCTCGTCGGCCCACTCGTCCCAGATGGAGATGCCGCGCTCCTGCAGCCAGCGCACGTTGGTGTCGCCGCGCAGGAACCACAGCAGCTCGCCGATGATCGAGCGCAGGTGCAGCTTCTTCGTCGTGAGCACCGGGAAGCCCTCGGCCAGGTCGAAGCGCATCTGGTAGCCGAAGACGCTGCGGGTCCCGGTGCCCGTGCGGTCCGACTTCTCGACCCCCGTCGTCATCACGTGGTCGAGGAGGTCGAGGTACTGGCGCACGGTCCCAGCCTAGGGGCGCACTACGCTGGCCCGCATGACCACCACCCCCTTCGGCCGCGTCCTCACCGCGATGGTCACGCCGATGGCCCCCGACGGCGCGGTCGACGGCCCGGGGCTCGAGGCGGTCGTCGAGCACCTCCTGGCCACCGGCCACGACGGGCTCGTCGTCAACGGCACGACCGGCGAGGCCTCGACCCTCACCGACGACGAGAGCGTCGACGTCGTGCGCCGCGTCGTCGCGGCCGCGGCCGGCCGGGCGAAGGTCGTCGCGGGCTGCGGCTCCAACGACACCGCCCACGCCGTCGCGATGGCGGGCCGGATGGCCGGGGCCGGCGCCGACGCGCTCCTGCTCGTCTCGCCGTACTACAACAAGCCCACCCAGGCCGGCCTCGTCGCGCACTGCCGCGCCGTCGCCGACGCCACCGAGCTGCCGGTCATGCTCTACGACATCCCCGGCCGCACCGCCGTGCCGTTCGCCACCGAGACCCTCGTGGCCCTGGCCGAGCACCCGCGGATCGTCGCGGTCAAGGACGCCAAGGGCGACCTCGCCGCCTCGACCCGCGTCATGGCGGCGACCGACCTGCTGTGGTTCAGCGGGGAGGACGCCCTCAACCTGCCGCTCCTCGCGATCGGCGCCGTCGGCGTCGTCTCCGTGGTCGGCCACGTCGCGGGGTCTCAGTACCGCGCGATCCTCGAGGCCGTCGACCGCGGCGACCTCGCCGAGGCCCGCCGCCTGCACCGGGGCCTGGTCCCGGTCGTCGACGCGATCATGTCGCCCTCGCAGGGCGCCATCATGGCCAAGGCCGCCCTCGTCGAGCTCGGCGTCATCGAGCACGCGAGCGTGCGGCTGCCCCTCGTCGAGTCCCCGCCCGAGCACCTCGAGGCGCTCCGGGCGGCGCTCGCCACCCTCCCCACCCCGAAGGACTCATGAGCCACCCGCACCCCGACCTCGACCTCCCCGCACCCCTCGCCCCCGGGGGCGTGCGCGTCATCCCGCTCGGCGGGCTCGGCGAGGTCGGCCGCAACATGACCGTCCTCGAGCACGAGGGCCAGCTCCTCGTCATCGACTGCGGCGTCCTCTTCCCGGACGACCACCACCCCGGCATCGACCTGATCCTCCCGGACTTCAGCTCGATCGAGGACCGCCTCGACGACATCCAGGCGATCGTCCTCACGCACGGCCACGAGGACCACATCGGCGCGGTGCCCTACCTCCTGCGCCTCAAGGCCGACATCCCCGTCGTCGGCTCGCAGCTGACGCTGGCGCTCATCGAGGCCAAGCTCAAGGAGCACCGCATCACGCCCTACACCCTCGGCGTCGCCGAGGGCGGGCGCGAGCGGCTCGGCGTCTTCGACTGCGAGTTCGTCGCGGTCAACCACTCCATCCCCGATGCGCTGGCCGTCTTCGTCCGCACCCCGGGCGGCACGATCCTGCACACCGGCGACTTCAAGATGGACCAGCTGCCGCTCGACGGCCGGCTGACCGACCTGCGCGCCTTCGCCCGGCTCGGCGAGGAGGGGGTCGACCTCTTCCTCACCGACAGCACCAACGCCGAGGTGCCGGGGTTCACGACGCCCGAGCGCGAGATCGCGCCGGCCATCGACAAGGTCTTCCGCCACGCGCAGCGCCGGATCATCGTCGCGTGCTTCTCCTCGCACGTGCACCGCGTGCAGCAGGTCCTCGACGCCGCCGACAAGGCCGGCCGCAAGGTCGCGATGATCGGCCGCTCGATGGTGCGCAACATGGGCATCGCCGCCGACCTCGGCTACCTCCACGTGCCGGACGGGGTCCTCGTCGACCTCAAGCAGCTCAACGACCTGCCCGACGACAAGGTCGTCCTCGTCTGCACCGGCAGCCAGGGCGAGCCGATGGCCGCCCTGTCCCGGATGGCCAACCGCGACCACCGGATCGAGGTGGGGGAGGGCGACACCGTGCTGCTCGCCTCCTCGCTCATCCCGGGCAACGAGAACGCCGTCTACCGGGTCATCAACGGCCTGATGCGCCTGGGCGCCAACGTCGTGCACAAGGGCAACGCCAAGGTGCACGTCTCGGGCCACGCCAGCGCCGGTGAGCTCCTCTACTGCTACAACATCGTCAAGCCGCGCAACGTCATGCCGGTCCACGGCGAGTGGCGCCACCTCGTGGCCAACGCCGACCTCGCGGTCGCGACAGGTGTGCCGCGCCGCAACGTCGCGGTCGTCGAGGACGGGGTCGTCGTCGACCTCGTCGACGGCCGGGTCAGCGTGGCGGGGGCCGTCGAGTGCGGGTACGTCTACGTCGACGGCTCCTCGGTCGGCGAGGCCGACGAGACGCTGCTCAAGGACCGCCGCATCCTGCGCGACGAGGGCTTCATCTCGGTCGTCGTCGTCGTCGACTCGATGAGCGGCAAGATCGTCGCCGGCCCGGAGATCACCGCCCGCGGCTTCGTCGAGGACGACGTCGTGTTCGACGAGATCCGCCCGCGCATCGAGAAGGCGCTCGCCGAGGCCACCGCGCAGGGCGTCACCGACTCCCACCAGCTCCAGCAGGTCGTCCGCCGGACCATCGGGCCGTGGGTCGGGCGCAAGATCCGCCGTCGCCCGATGATCATCCCGACCGTCATCGAGGCCTGAGCGCCGACGCCTCCCACGACCGGAGCCCCCGCGACCGCCACCCGGCCGGTCACCGGGGGCTCCGTCGTCTCCGGAGGTCGTTGCGGCTTCAACCGATTCCGTGGTGGGTTCCGCTGCGGGGGAATGGGCCCGATCGGCGGTCCCTGACCAGAGAGCCTTCGGAATCCGTTGCCGTACACCCGCGTCCACGAGTCATCCATTCGGCCGAGCTTGTCGACGACATCGCCGAAATCGAGCGAAAAAGGTAAAGGCTCCGTAAAGTACTGACCAGAGGACGACAAGCGGACGCCGAGCAGGGACGGTCGCGAGTGGTCCGGACAGCAGGACGTCCACCAGCCGGACGGGTCGAGGAAATCTCGTCCGACCTCTGGCGGACCGGGTAAAGAGTTCGTAAAGTACGGGTCAGCACCTCGTCAACTCCACTTCGGTGGAAGGGGCCGGGTGCGGGACCTCACCGGAGGCGCAGGGCTCCCGGTGACCTGAACTCCGGCAGGACGGCGGCCGGCTCCGCAGGGGGAGCCAGGTCCGACGGCCACGGGTCGGCTCCGCAGGGGGAGCCGCGCCCGGGGCACCGGCCGGCACGACAGTGCGGCGTCCCGCTCGGCGACAGGGGTCGAGCGGGGCGCCGCACGTCGGCGTTCCCGGAGCAGTCCTCCCGCCGCCGCGCCCCCGACCGGTCAAATCCGTGGCTCCCGTGCCGCGTGTGACACGTGAGTCGGCTGTGACGCTCGCGTAGCCTGCGACCATGGCGACACGTACGTCCTCCACCTCCCGCTCCCGGGGTGGCACGACGCGCCCCGCGACGCGGAAGAAGGCGGCGACCCCCCGGGCCCGCACCCGTCCGGCCCGCGCGGGCGGGCTGCCGCTGCCGCTGCGCGCCGCGCAGTCGACCTGGATGGGCCTGGCCCACGCCACCGGCGCCGTCGCCCGCACCGTCGGGGACGCCGGGCGCGACCTCGAGCCGGAGCACCGCCGCGACGGGGTCGGCTTCCTCCTCGTCGCCCTCTCGGTCGTCGTCGCCGCCCGCGAGTGGTGGGGGATGCCCGGGGCCGTCGGCACGATCGTCCACGCCGTCGTCGCCGGCACCTTCGGCAAGGTCGGCTACGCCGTGCCGATCGTCCTGCTCCTCTTCGGCATCCGCGTCCTGCGCGCCCCGCGCGACGAGGCCACGACCTCGCGGGCCGCGGTCGGCACCACCGCGCTCGCCTTCGCCGCCTGCGGCCTGGTCCACGTCGCCGCCGACATCCCGACCCCGCCCGAGGGCGCCGAGGGGATGCGCGCGGCCGGCGGCATCATCGGCTTCCTCGCCTCCAGCCCGCTCGAGGCGGCCGTGTCCGTCTACGGCACCGTCCCGCTGCTGCTGCTCCTCGGGCTCTTCTCCCTCCTCGTCCTCACCGCCACCCCGCTGCACCAGGTGCCCGAGCGCCTGCGGGAGGCCATGGACCGGCTGACCGGCCACGACCCCGCGGCCGCCGCGGACCCCGAGCCGGAGCCGGCCGCGAAGGCGCCGCGCCGCCGCCGCACCGCCCGCGAGCTCGCCGAGGCCGAGGCCTCGATGCACGGCGACGAGGCGTTCGAGCAGGCCGCCGTCGTCGACCCCCGCACCGGCAAGCGCCTGCGCCCGGGGCAGAAGCGCCCCGCGGCCGCCCCGGCCCCGGCGGTGTCGGCCGAGGCCGAGCCCACCACGGCTCCGCCCGCGGCGGCCGCCGCGCTGGCGCGCCAGGTGCAGGCCAAGGCGCCGCTCGAGGCGCCGCCCACGACGCAGCTGCCCCCGCGCGTCGAGCAGCTCTCGCTCGCCGGCGACATCACGTACACGCTGCCGGACTCGGGGGTCCTCGAGCCGGGCAGCCCGCACAAGGCCCGCAGCGCGGCCAACGACGCCGTCGTCGACTCGCTGACGACGGTGCTCGACCAGTTCGACATCGACGCGCAGGTCACCGGCTTCACCCGCGGCCCGACCGTCACCCGCTACGAGGTCGAGCTCGGCCCCGGCATCAAGGTCGAGCGGGTCACCGCCCTCTCGAAGAACATCGCCTACGCGGTGGCCAGCGCCGACGTGCGCATCCTCAGCCCGATCCCCGGCAAGTCCGCGATCGGCATCGAGATCCCGAACACGGACCGCGAGAAGGTCAGCCTCGGCGACGTCCTGCGCAGCCAGGTGGCCCGCAGCTCCGAGCACCCGATGGTCATGGGCGTCGGCAAGGACGTCGAGGGCGGCTACGTCATCGCCAACCTCGCGAAGATGCCGCACCTGCTCGTCGCGGGCGCCACGGGCGCCGGCAAGTCGAGCTTCGTCAACTCGATGATCACCTCGATCCTCATGCGCTCCACGCCCGACGAGGTGCGGATGGTCCTCGTCGACCCCAAGCGCGTCGAGCTCACCGCGTACGAGGGCATCCCGCACCTCATCACGCCGATCATCACCAACCCCAAGAAGGCCGCCGAGGCCCTCCAGTGGGTCGTGCGCGAGATGGACACCCGCTACGACGACCTCGCGGCGTTCGGGTTCAAGCACGTCGACGACTTCAACCGGGCGGTCAAGGCCGGCAAGGTCAAGCCGCTGCCCGGCTCGGAGCGGGTCATCACGCCCTACCCGTACCTGCTCGTCATCGTCGACGAGCTCGCCGACCTCATGATGGTCGCGCCCCGCGACGTCGAGGAGTCGATCGTCCGCATCACGCAGCTCGCGCGCGCGGCGGGCATCCACCTCGTCCTCGCGACGCAGCGTCCCTCCGTCGACGTCGTCACCGGCCTCATCAAGGCCAACGTCCCCTCGCGGATGGCGTTCGCGACCTCCTCGCTCGCCGACAGCCGCGTCGTCCTCGACCAGCCGGGCGCCGAGAAGCTCATCGGCCAGGGTGACGCGCTGTTCCTCCCGATGGGTGCGAGCAAGCCGATGCGCGTCCAGGGCGCGTGGGTCACGGAGTCCGAGATCCAGGCCGTCGTCACGCACGTCACCGAGCAGCTCAAGCCCCGCTACCGCGAGGACGTCGTCGTCGTCGCGCCGAAGAAGCAGGTCGACGACGACATCGGCGACGACCTCGACCTCCTGCTCCAGGCGACCGAGCTCGTCGTGACGACGCAGTTCGGGTCGACCTCGATGCTCCAGCGCAAGCTGCGCGTCGGGTTCGCCAAGGCCGGCCGGCTCATGGACCTCCTCGAGTCGCGCGGCGTCGTCGGGCCCTCGGAGGGCTCGAAGGCCCGCGACGTGCTCGTCAAGGCCGACGACCTGCCGACGACCCTCGCGCTGCTGCGCGGCGAGGACGTCCCGGAGGCCGACGTGCCCTTCGACGGCCAGGCGATGGACGGCGACGCGCACACGCTGGCCGCGGCCTCCGTCGTGCCGGAGGACGACACGGCCGAGGTGCCGGTCGTCCGCTACGGCGGCGACGCGGTGGCCGACGACCTCGACCGCTACCCCGTCGCGGTCGAGTACGGCGACGACGACGAGGGCGGCGAGGACGCCTGGGAGCTGACGGGCCGCCGGTGACCGGACGCGGTCGCCCCCGGGCTACCGTGCTCCCATGACCTCGACCTGGGAGGAGCTGCGCGAGCCCCCGTCCCGGAGCGCCCGCTGGCGGGCGACCCTCCGCAAGCAGCCCTCGGCCTTCCTGCTCGGGATGCAGGTGCTCGTCATCCTGCTGCTGCCCTTCCTCGAGGAGGCCGACGGCGGCTCGTCGGTCATCTCGCTGCTCAGCCTGACGGCGCTCGTCATCGCCGTGTTCACGGTGCGCAGCACCCCGGCGCTCACGTGGCTCTCGGCGACGCTGGCGCTGCCGGCGGCGTCCTTCGAGGTCTGGTCCTTCTTCAGCGACAGCTCGACCGTGCTCGCCCTCGCGCACACCGCGCTGGCCCTCTTCTACTTCTACACGGCGTACGCGCTCATCTCGTACATGTTCGAGGACTACTGGGTCACCAAGGACGAGCTGTTCGCCGTCGGCGCCTGCTTCACGGTGCTGATGTTCGCCTTCGCGTACGTCTACCTCGCGGTGCAGGAGTTCTGGCCGAGCTCGTTCACCTCGTTCACCGGCCCCGGCAAGCGGACGCTCCTGGAGCTCCTCTACTACTCGGCGGCCAACCTCACGAGCGTCGGTCTCTCCGACGTCGTCCCGATCAAGCCGCAGGCGCGCGCGGTGGGCACCCTCGAGCAGCTCGGCGGCGTCATGTACGTCGCGATGGTCATCTCCCGCCTCGTGGCGCTGACCGTCATGCGCTCGCGCCAGTGAGGCGGGCGGGCCTCAGGCGGGGACGCCGTCGAGGTCCTCGATGCGGGCCAGGCCCGGCCCGCGGGTGGCGGCCAGCGCGACCGCCCGCTCCTGCGCCTCCCCGAGGACGCGCAGGGCGTTGCCGCTCGTGAGCGCGCCGAGGTCGGCGTCGCTCCACCCGCGCTCGGCGAGGGCGGCGAGCAGGCGCGGGTAGCCGCTGACGTCCTCGAGGCCCTCCGGCTGCACGTCGACGCCGTCGTAGTCGCCGCCGAGGCCGATGTGCTCGACGCCGGCGACCTCGCGGACGTGCTCGCAGTGCGCGACGACGTCGTCGATCGTGGCCGCCGGTGCGGGGTGGGTCCGGCGACGGGCGGCGGTGAAGGCGGTGTAGGCGACGAAGTCGGACGACGAGATGCCCTCGGCGGCAGCGACGTCCGCGGCCTCGAGGTCCCACTCGCGCACGGCGGGGGAGACGAACTTCGGCACGAAGGTGACCATGCAGACGCCCCCGTTGTCGGGCAGCCGCTCGAGGACGTCGTCCGGGACGTTGCGCGGGTGGTCGCAGACGGCGAGGGCCGAGGAGTGCGAGAAGACGACCGGCGCCTCAGCGACCTCGAGCGCGTCGCGCATCGTGCCCGCGGAGACGTGGCTGAGGTCGACGAGCATCCCGAGCCGGTTCATCTCGCGCACGACCTCGCGGCCGAACGCGGACAGGCCGCCGAGCACGGGCTCGTCGGTCGCGGAGTCGGCCCACGGGACGTTGTCGTTGTGGGTGAGCGTCATGTAGCGCACGCCGAGGGCGAAGAGCATCCGCAGGGTGCCGAGCGAGGAGTCGATGCTGTGCCCGCCCTCGGCGCCCATGAGCGAGGCGATGCGCCCGGTCGCGAGGGCCTGCTCGACCTCGGCGCGGGTCGTCGCGAGCGCGAGGTCGCCGGGGTGGCGGCGGACCATCTCGTGGACGGCGTCGACCTGCTCGAGGGTGGCCGCGACGGCGGCGTCGCCCTGGAGGTCCGAGGGCACGAAGACCGACCAGAACTGGGCGCCGACGCCGCCCTCGCGCAGCCGCGGGAGGTCGGTGTGGGTGCCGAGGCCGCCGGCCGCGAGGTCGAGGCGGTCCCAGTCGTAGCCGACCCGCTCGCGGGCCTCCCAGGGCAGGTCGTTGTGGCCGTCGAGGACCGGGTGGTGGCGCAGCAGCGCGCGGATGCGGGCCTCGGTGTGCTCGAGCATGCGCGCGACCCTACCGGGGGTGCCCGAAGGCCTCGCCGGGCGCAACTAGAGTGGCGGCATGACGACTTCTGCGACCCGCGGCAGCGTCGCGCTCGTGACCCTCGGCTGTACCCGCAACGAGGTCGACTCGGAGGAGCTCGCCGGCCGGCTCGCCGCCGACGGGTGGACCCTCGTCGACGACGCCGCGGACGCCGACGTCGCCCTCGTCAACACGTGCGGGTTCGTCGAGCAGGCGAAGAAGGACTCCATCGACACCCTCCTCGAGGCGGCCGACCTCAAGGAGACGGGCCGCACCCAGGCCGTCGTCGCCGTGGGGTGCCTCGCGGAGCGCTACGGGCAGACCCTCGCGGACGAGCTGCCCGACGCCGACGCGGTGCTCGGCTTCGACTCCTACGCCGACATGTCGACCCACCTCCAGGGCATCCTCGCCGGCGGCAAGCCGCGCTCCCACGTCCCGACCGACCGCCGGCGGCTGCTGCCGCTGTCGCCGGTCGAGCGTCCCGCGGCCTCCGACGCCGTCGCCCTGCCCGGCCACGACGCCGAGGTCGTCCGCGCGCGCCTCGGGTCCGCCCCGTGGGCGCCGCTGAAGATCGCGAGCGGCTGCGACCGGCGGTGTGCCTTCTGCGCCATCCCGATGTTCCGCGGCTCCTTCGTGTCGCGCCGGCCCACCGACGTCCTCGCCGAGGCGCGCTGGCTCGCCGGGCAGGGCGTGCGCGAGCTGTTCCTCGTCAGCGAGAACTCGACGTCGTACGGCAAGGACCTCGGCGACCTGACGCTGCTCGAGGCGATCCTCCCCGAGCTGACCGCCATCGACGGCGTCGAGCGGGTCCGGGTCTCCTACCTCCAGCCGGCCGAGGTCCGCCCCGGCCTGCTCGAGACGATGGCCGCCACGCCGGGCGTCTCGCCCTGGTACGACCTGTCCTTCCAGCACGCCTCGACGCCGCTGCTGCGCCGGATGCGGCGCTTCGGCGGCACCGAGCCCTTCCTCGGGCTGCTCGAGGGCGTGCGCTCGCGCCAGCCGCTGGCCGGCGCCCGCAGCAACGTCATCGTCGGCTTCCCGGGCGAGACCGAGGCCGACGTCGAGGAGCTCGAGCGCTTCCTCGTCGCGGCGCGGCTCGACGTCGTCGGCGTGTTCGGGTACTCGGACGAGGACGGCACCGAGGGCGAGAACCTCGACGGCCACCTGCCCGAGGACGTCGTCGCCGAGCGGGTCGAGCGGGTGTCCGCCCTCGTCGAGGAGCTGACCGCCCAGCGCGCCCTCGAGCGCGTCGGCGAGCACGTGACCGTCCTCGTCGAGGAGCGCGACGAGGACGACGCGTCGGTCGTCGTCGGCCGGGCCGACCACCAGGGGCCGGACGTCGACGGGGTGTGCCACGTGCGGACGGCCGGAGGCGCTCTGCCCGCCGTCGGCTCGTTCGTCGAGGGCGTCGTCGTGGGGGCGGAGGGAGTCGACCTGCTGGTGGAGCCGCGATGAGCGAACCCACCCCCCGCCCGCCGCGCCCCGTCCGCCCCGGGCCGCTGGCCGACGGCCGGATGAGCGACCCCTACCGGGTCGGCATCGACCCGGCCAGCCCCGCCGTCCCCGAGACCGGCCCGAGCGCTTGGAACATCGCCAACTACCTCACCGTGCTGCGGCTGGCCCTCGTCCCGGTCTTCGGGTGGCTGCTGCTGACCCACGGGGGCGAGGACCCGACCTACCGCTGGGCGGCCTTCGGCGTCTTCGCCGTCGCGATGATCACCGACCGGATCGACGGCGACCTCGCCCGCAGCCGGGGCCTCGTGACGAACTTCGGCAAGGTCGTCGACCCCATCGCCGACAAGGCCCTGGTGACGATGGCGCTCGTCGGCCTCTCGAGCGTCGGCGAGGTCATGTGGTGGGTGACCGTGCTCGTCCTCGTGCGCGAGTGGGGCATCACCGCGGTGCGCTTCTGGGTCATCCGGCACGGCGTGATGGCCGCGGGGCGCGGCGGCAAGGTGAAGACGCTGCTGCAGACCTTCGGCATCGGGTTCTTCCTCTGGCCGCGCACGACGCTGCCGTTCACCGGCTTCTGGGACGCCCTCGCGTGGACGCTGCTCGGCGCGGCCGTCCTCGTCACGGTCGTCACCGGCGTCGACTACCTCGTCCAGGCCCTGCGGCTGCGGCGCACGAGCGAGCGGGCGGTGCGCAAGCGCGCCGAGCGCGCGGCCCGCCGGTCCGGGGGAGCCACGCGGTGAGCGCCGCGGTCGCGTCGGAGCTCGTCGGGCCCGACCCGGCGGACGGGCGGCCGGTCGGCACCGTGTTCGTCGCCGTGGCCGGGCCGGCGGGAACAGCCGTCGAGCAGCACGCGTTCTCCGGTGACCGGGCGCAGGTCCGGGCCGCGAGCGTCACGGCGGCCCTCGTCCTGCTGGCCGGGACGGTCCGGAACCTCCCTGCCGACGAGGCGCCGGCGCGGTACCGTAAGGCAACGACCGACGAGCAGACGTCCCGAGAGGAGGCGCCGTGATCCTGCTCCGCCACGAGCTGGGCGAGGTGCTCCGTGAGGTGCGCACTGCCCAGAAGCGCACGCTGCGCGACGTCGCCAAGTCCTCCGCCGTCTCGCTCGGGTACCTCAGCGAGATCGAGCGCGGGACCAAGGAGGCCTCCTCCGAGCTGCTCGCCTCCGTCTGCGACGGCCTCGGGATGACGCTCTCGGACCTGCTCTCCCTCGTCCGCGACCGCGTCGCGCACGTCGAGACGATGAGCGCCCCGGTCACCCTCCCCGTCGGGCCGGCGCGCGCCGCCGACGAGGTCTCCGCCTCCGCGGCCTGACCGCCGACCGGTCCCGCACCCACCGCAGCACGGCGCTCTCAGTACGCTCGCTGGCCCCCGGCCGCCAGGGCATCGCTGTGCCGTATAAGTCGCGCTGTGCCGCCCCGACCTCGCCCTGCCGACCCGACCTCGCCCTGCCGCCGCGCCATGGCACCCCGGCAGAGCGAGATGACCCCGCCGCGGCGAGGTGACTCCGGCCAGGGCGCGAGACACGGGCTCGTCCGCCAGACCCGGCCCCGAGGTCGTGTCTGGTCGACCTGTCGGGGTGCCCCCGACATGTCCAGGCGCGTGGGGTTCGTGGGGCGGGCCGGTCAGGGAGTGCGGCGGCGGTAGGCGCCGCGGGGGCCCGGGCCGGGGGTGCTGCCCAGGGGGCGCTGGGGGCGCCCGTCGTCGGTGGGGGCGAGACCGCCCTGGCACGTCGGGCAGGAGAAGATCGTCCGCTCGCGTGGCGGGACGCCGGCCATCGCGACCCGGACGGTGTCGCCGCAGCGCCGGCACGGACGGCCGGAGCGCGCGTGGACGTAGGACTCCTCGCCGGCCCGCTGGATGCCGGTGGCGGACTGCCACCCGGTGCGCTCGGCCGCCGCCATGAGGCGGTGCAGCCGGGCGAGCATCCGGTCGAGGCGCTCGGGGTCGGCGTCGGCAGCCGGCTGCCACGGGAAGAGCCGCTCGATGAACAGCAGCTCGCTGGCCCAGTACGTGCCGACCCCCGCCAGGGTGCGCTGGTCGAGCAGCGACTCGACGAGCGTGCGCGGGTCGGCGAGGACGTGGTCGCGGGCGAGGTCGGGGTCCCAGTCGGGGCCGAGGACGTCCGGCCCGAGGTGCCCGACGAGGTCGGCCTCCCGGCTGGTGGGCACGAGGTCGAGCATCCCCAGGCGCAGGCCGAACCCGGACCACTCGTCGGTGAGCACCGCGGCGCGCAGGTCGGAGCGCCGCAGCGTGCGCTCGGTGCGCGGCCCGGGGTGCTCGACGCGCCACTGGCCCTCCATCCGCAGGTGCGTGTGGAGGGTCGAGCCGGTGTCGAAGCGCTGGAGGACGTGCTTGCCGCGCGCGACCACCTCGAGCGTCGTCGCCCCGCGCAGGTCGACGTCCGGAGCCGACGGCCAGCGCAGCTCGGCGTGCGTCACGACCCGGCCCGCGAGGGCACGGTGCAGCCGGTCGGCGGTGCGGTGGACGGTGTCACCCTCGGGCACGCCGGCTCACCGCCGCATCCGCAGGCCCCGTGGGGTCAGGTGGAACCCCGCGGCCTCGAGGGCCCCGACGACCGGGTGGTCGGAGCCGAGCAGCTGGCCACCGTCGGCCTTCTCGACGGTGATCCGCCCGAGGTGCCCCCGCCGGACCGCGTCCGCGAGGGCCGCCGCCGCGCGCGCGAGGACGTCGGCGTCCTCGGCGAAGGTCAGCAGCGTCTTGCCGCCGCGCTCGACGTAGAGCGCGAGGACGCCGTCGACGAGGACGACGACCGCACCGGCCTTGCGGCCCGGCTGGTGCCGGCGCCGCTTGTCGTCGGGCTCGCCGTCGGCGGGGTCGGCGACGCGGTCGGGCCAGGGGAGGGCCGCGCCGTACGGGTTGGCGGGGTCGCTCGCGGCGAGCACGACGGTCGTGGGCTCGCCGCGCCGCTCGCTGCCGGCCGGGCCGGTGCCGGCCCGCAGCCGGTCGACGGCGCCGGCCGTGCCGAACTGCGAGGCCCCGAGCCCCTCGACGAAGTATCCCCGGCGCACCCGGCCGCTCTCCTCGGCCTTGCCGAGCACGCGGTAGACACCGGCGAAGCCGCCGGGCACCTCCTCGGCGGCGACGGCGCCCCGGGTGACGATGCCGTAGCGGTCGAGCAGGAGCTCGGCGGTGGCGAGGGCGCGCAGCGTGGGGTCGGCGTCGGCCGGCGGGAGCAGGGCCCAGCGCCCGGTGACCCGCGGCGGGCCCGAGCGGGCGGGGAAGGCGGGGCGGGAGGGCGCCGAGCCCAGGGCGCCGAGCGGCCCGCGGCGGTTGCCGTAGCGGGTGCGGCGGGGCGCCGGCGTGCTGCGCTTGTGCGCGGTGCGGCCACCGGCGAGCACCGCCCGCACGGGGGCGAAGGTGTCGCCGGTGACCCGGCCGGACCACACGAGGTCCCACAGGGTCGTGGCGAGCGCCTCGTCGTCGGTGCTGCCGACCTGGTCGGACAGGCTGCGGAAGAAGTGCGCGCCACCGCCCGCGAGGACGTCGAGCACGGCGAGACCCTCCTCGCCGGGGACCTTCTCGAGGTCCGGGCCCGGGAGGGTCAGGTGGGCGGAGTCGGCCACGTGGAGCGACACCCAGCCGTCGTCACCCGGGAGCGACCCGTGGCCGCACCAGAGGACCTCCCCGCCGGCCATCAGCTCGTCGAGGAGGGCCGGCGTGTAGTCGGCGACGCGAGCGGGCAGGACGAGCGACTCGACGGCGCTCGCGGGCAGCACGGCGCCGCTCAGCTGCTCGACGGCCCGCAGCACGCCGTCGCGCCCGCGCAGCCGCCCGCCGACGCCCTGCCACTCGGTGACGAAGCGGCCGAACGCGTCGGGCGTGACCGGCTCGACCTCGGCCCGCAGCGCGGCGAGCGAGCGGCGGCGGAGCATCCGCAGCACCTCGGCGTCGCAGAACTCGGTCGAGCCGCCGCCGGTCGGCAGCAGCTCGCCCTCGACGACGCGCCCGGACGACACCAGCCGCGCGAGGGTCTGGGCCGCCACGGCCACGCCGATGCCGTAGGAGCGCGCGACCTCGGCCGCGTGGAAGGGCGCGTGGGTGCGGGCGTAGCGGGCGACGAGGTCGCCGAGCGGGTCCGGGACCGGCTCGAGGAAGGTCTGCGGGACCCCCGGCGGAAGCGAGGCGCCGAGGGCGTCGCGCAGCCGGGAGGCGTCGTCGATGGCCGCCCAGCGCTCCTCGCCGGCGACCCGGACCGGGATGACCTGGCGCGCGGCCCCGAGGTCGGCGAGCCAGCCCTCGACGTCGGCGCCGTTGACCCCCTCGCGGCAGCGCTGGAGCACGCCGTCGACGGACAGCGGGCCGAGCACCCGGAGCAGGTCGAGGACGTCGTCGCCGTCGCGGGCGGCCCGCTCCGGGGTCAGCCGCTGGAGCTCGGCCTCGGTGCGCGCGACCTGCTCGGCGTCGAGGAGGTCGCGCAGCGCGAGGCCCTCGGACCCGCCGAGCAGCTCGGCGAGGAGCGAGGGGTCGAGGGCCAGGGCCGCGGCGCGCCGCTCGGCCAGCGGGGTGTCGCCCTCGTAGAGGAACTGGGCGACGTAGCCGAAGAGCAGCGACTTCGCGAAGGGGGAGGGCGTGCTCGACTCGACCTCGACGACGGTGACCTTACGGCCGGCGACGTCGCGCATCAGCTCGACGAGGCCGGGCACGTCGAAGACGTCCTGGACGCACTCGCGCACGGCCTCGAGGACGATCGGAAAGGTCGGGAACCGGCTCGCGACCTCGAGCAGCTGGGAGGCGCGCTGGCGCTGCTGCCAGAGCGGCTGGCGGCGGTCGGGGCGACGACGGGGCAGAAGAAGGGCCCGGGCGGCGCACTCGCGGAAGCGGCTGGCGAACAGGGCCGAGCCGCCGATCTCCTCGGTGACGGTGGCCCGCACGTCGTCCGGGTCGAGCGTCACGAGGTCGAGCAGCTCGCGCCCGACACCGCGCCGGTCCAGGCCCTCGACGTCGTCGAACTCGAGGTCCGGCAGGCGCAGGACGATGCCGTCGTCACCGTGCATCGCCTGGACGTCGACCCCGAAGCGGTCGCGCATCCGGGCCGAGAGGGCCAGCGCCCACGGGGCGTGGACCTGGGCGCCGAAGGGGGAGTGGACGGCGATGCGCCAGTCGCCGAGCTCGTCACGGAAGCGCTCGACGACGACGGTGCGGTCGTCGGGGACGTGGCCGGTGGCCTCGCGCTGCTCGCGCAGGTACGTGAGGAGGTTGTCGGCGGCCCAGTCGTCGAGCCCGGCGGCCATGACGCGCTCGCGGGCGGCGGTGGGGGAGAGGGCCTCGACCTCGCGGACGAACTCTCCGACGGCCCGGCCGAGCTCGGCGGGGCGCCCGAGGGAGTCGCCCTTCCAGAACGGCAGCCGCCCGGGCAGGCCCGGTGCGGGGGTCACGAGCACGCGGTCGTGCGTGATGTCCTCGATGCGCCAGGTGCTCGTGCCGAGGGTGAACAGGTCGCCGACGCGCGACTCGTAGACCATCTCCTCGTCGAGCTCGCCGACGCGGCGGCCCGGCCCCTCGCCGGTCGCGAGGAAGACGGCGTAGAGGCCGCGGTCCGGGATGGTGCCACCGGACGTGACGGCGAGGCGCTGTGCCCCGCGGCGGCCGGCCAGGGTGTCGGACAGGCGGTCCCACGTGATGCGGGCCCGCAGCTCGGCGAAGTCCTCGCTGGGGTAGCGGCCCGCGAGCATGTCGAGGACCGACTCGAGCACCGGCCGGGTGAGCGTCGCGTACGGCGCCGAGCGGCGGGCCAGCGCGAGGACGTCGTCGACGGTCCACTCGTCGAGCGCGCACATCGCGACGACCTGCTGCGCGAGGACGTCGAGCGGCGTCTGCGGGACGTGGAGGGCCTCGATGCTGCCCGAGAGCATCCGCTCGACGACGACGGCCGTCTGGACGAGGTCGCCGCGGAACTTCGGGAAGAGCACCCCGCGCGAGACGGCGCCGACCTGGTGGCCGGCGCGGCCGACGCGCTGCAGCCCGGAGGCGACCGACGGCGGCGACTCGACCTGGACGACGAGGTCGACCGCGCCCATGTCGATGCCGAGCTCGAGGCTGCTCGTCGCGACGACGGCCGGCAGCCGCCCGGACTTGAGGTCCTCCTCGATCTGGCCGCGCTGCTCCTTGCTGACCGAGCCGTGGTGGGCCCGCGCGAGCACCGGTGCGGCGCCGGCGGACTGACCCGTCTGGGCCATCACCTGGGCCGGGGCGGCCTTGAGCACCGCCGGCCGAGGAACGGCCCCCTCGGCGCCCACCTCGGCGGCGCCGTCAGCCGCCTCGACCCGTTCCTCCCAGATCTCGTTGAGGCGCGTCGTCAGCCGCTCGGCGAGGCGCCGGCTGTTGGAGAACACGAGGGTCGAGGTGTGGTCGGCGACGAGGTCGACGATGCGCTCCTCGACGTGCGGCCAGATGCTCGCCCGCTGCTCCTGCCCGGACGCGGCCCCGGCGAGGTCGCCGGTCGGCTGCCCGAGCTCGCTCATGTCGGGGACCGGCACGACGACCTTGAGGTCCCACTCCTTGGTCGAGGGCGGCTGCACGATGTCGACGGGCCGGCCGCCGGCGAGGTAGCGGGCGACCTCCTCGACGGGACGGACGGTGGCGGACAGCCCGATCCGCTGTGCCGGCCGGTCGAGGAGCCCGTCGAGGCGCTCGAGCGAGAGGGCCAGGTGCGCGCCGCGCTTGGTGCCGGCGAGGGCGTGGACCTCGTCGAGGACGACGGTCTCGACGCCGGCCAGCGCCTCGCGCGCCGCGGAGGTGAGGATGAGGAAGAGGGACTCGGGCGTCGTGATGAGCACGTCGGACGGCGTGCGCGCGAAGGCCCGCCGCTCGTCGGCCGGGGTGTCGCCCGAGCGCACCGCGACGGTGATGTCGGGCTCCGGCAGGCCCAGGCGGGTCGCCGCGTGCCGGATGCCGACGAGCGGGCTGCGCAGGTTGCGCTCGACGTCGACGGCGAGCGCCTTCATCGGCGAGACGTAGAGGACCCGGCAGCGCTTGAGCCGCTCCTCGGGCACCGGCTCGGCGGCGAGGCGGTCGAGCGCCCAGAGGAACGCCGACAGGGTCTTGCCCGACCCGGTCGGGGCCACGACGAGCGCGTGGTGCCCGCTGCTGACCGCCTCCCAGGCGCCGGCCTGCGCCGCCGTGGGTGTGCTGAAGCTCCCGCGGAACCAGGCGGCGGTGGCGGGGGAGAAGCGGTCGAGGACGTCGGTAGCCATGTGCTCCACACCCTCTCACCCGGCACCGACACCTCGGGTCGGTGCGGACGGCCCCTCGACACGGACCGGTCCGGGGCCGGTCGACCTGCCAGCATGGGCCGATGGACGACGACCTGCCGGTGCTCGGGTTCGGCCTGCCGGTCGCCGGCGCGTGGGCCACACCGGCCACGGTCGTCGAGGTGGCCCGTCGGGCCGAGGAGCGGGGGTGGGCCTCGCTCTGGACGTTCCAGCGCACCCTCTGGCCGGTCGACGGCCGGCTCGGGGCATCCCACCGCAGCGTCCTCGACCCGGTCGTGGCCCTCGCCCTCGTGGCCGGGCACACGACACGCATCCGCCTGGGCACGGCGACGATCTGCGCGCCGTTCACCGCCCCGGCGCTGCTCGCCAAGCAGACGGCCTCCCTCGACGTCGTCTCCGGCGGGCGGCTCACGGTCGGCGTGGGGATGGGGTGGCTGCCCGAGGAGCACGTCGCCGCCGGGGTGCCGATGCACCGACGCGGTGAGCGCTTCGAGGAGTACCTGCGCTGCCTGCTCGCCCTGTGGACCGAGGACCCGGTCGCCTTCACCGGCGAGTTCTACACCGTGCCGCCCTCGCACCTCGGTCCGATGCCGGTCCAGCGGCCGCACCTGCCGCTCCTCGTCGGGGGCACGGCCGAGCCCGCCCTGCACCGCGCCGGCCGGCTCGCCGACGGATGGGTCGCCGGCAGCACCCACGACCTCGCGCGGCTCGCCCACGACGTCGAGGTGGTGCGGGCCGGAGCCCGCGACGCCGGGCGCGACCCCGGCGACCTCCACGTCCTCGTCCGCGTCGTCCCCGAGCTCACCCCGCGCGACCCCGGCCCCGGGCGCAGGCCCTTCCACGGGACGGCCGAGCAGCTGCGCGACGACGCCGGGGCGCTGGCCCGGCACGGCGCGACGGAGGTGCTGCTCGACCTCAACCTCTCGCCGCGGGTCGGGACCCTCGAGGTGCCCGAGGACGCGGCGCGCGAGCGGGCGGAGGAGCTCCTCGAGGTGCTGGCCCCCGGCTCCTGACGCCGGGCGGTCAGGCGTCGAGCCGCAGCACCAGCTCGCGGACCTCGGCGCCCCGGCCGGCCGCCCAGCCGGAGTCCTCGCCGACGACGCGGAACCCGTTGCGCTCCAGCACCGTCCGCGACCGGACGTTGTCGGCGACGACGCGTCCGAACACCGGCCGCGCCGGCTCCTCGAGCAGCAGCAGCCGCAGGGCCTCCGCCGCGATGCCCTCGCCCCAGCGCCCGGGGTCGACCCAGTAGGTGACCTCGCGCTCGCCCTCGACGGTGAACGCCGCGACGGTGGGGACGAGCACGCCGTCGCGCTCGACCGCCCGGTGCCGGACGGCGGGGTCGGACCGGATGCGGTGCTGGTGGGCGTCGAAGGCGGCGCGGTCGTCGGGGTCCTCACGGGTGAAGGCGGCCATCCGGACGGCGGCGGGGTCGCGCTGCCAGGCGAAGAGGACGTCGTGGTCGTCGTCGCGCTCCGGGCGCAGCACGGTGACCACGGGTCAGGCCTGACGGGTCAGCAGCAGGTGGACCACACCGCTCGGCGAGGCAACCGCCTCGATCGCGTAGGAGTCCTCGAGCGACTCGAGGCCGTCCCAGAGCCGCACGCCGCGCCCGAGCAGGACCGGCACCTGCACGACGTGGGCGTGGTCGACGAGCCCGGCGGCGAGGTAGTCGCGCACGACGGTGGCGCCACCGCCGATGCGGACGTCGAGCCCGCCGGCCGCCTCCCGTGCGACCTCGAGCGCCTCCGCCGGGGAGGCGTCGAGGAAGTGGAAGGTCGTGCCGCCCGCCATCTCGAGCGGGGGCCGCGGGCGGTGGGTGAGGACGAAGGTCGGGGTGTGGAACGGGGGGTCCTCACCCCACCAGCCGCGCCAGTCGGGGTCGTCCTGCCAGCCCGGCGGACCGAACCTGTGCGAGCCCATGACCTCCGCGCCGATGCCGACCGAGTGCTGCTGCGCCAGGGCGTCGTCCACGCCCGCCGCGCCCTGCGGCCCCCAGAACCGCGTGGCGAACATCCACGTGTGCAGCCGCTGGCCGGCGTGGCCGAACGGGGCCTCGCGCGACTGCGGCTCGCCCGTGGCGAACCCGTCGAGCGAGACGGAGAAGTTGTGGACCCGGGTGCGGGACATCGGCGGCCTCCTCGGTCGGTGGTCGACACCGTGGCACGCGGCACCGACGGGCGGCCACCCCGGCCGCGCGCTCAGCCCGCCGGCTGCTGCTGGGTGATGCAGTGGATGCCGCCGCCGCGCGCGAAGAGCGGCCGCGCGTCGACGCCGACGACGCGGCGCCCCGGGTAGGCCTGCTCGAGCACCGCGAGGGACTCGGCGTCGCGCGGGTCGTCGAAGGCGCAGGCCACGACGCCGCCGTTGACGACGAGGTGGTTGATGTAGGACCAGTCGACCCAGCCCTCCTCGTCCTCCAGGGTGCGCGGAGCGGGCACCCGGACGACCTCGAGCGTGCGGCCCGCGGCGTCCGTCGACGACGACAGCAGGCCCTCGAGCTCGACCGAGACCTCGTGGTCGGGGTGGGCCGGGTCGTCCTGCCAGTGCAGCAGCACCGTGCCGGGCGCGGCGAAGGCGGCGACGATGTCGACGTGCCCGCGGGTGCCGAACTCGTCGTAGTCGCGGGTCAGCCCGCGCGGCAGCCAGAGGCACCGGGTCGCGCCGATCGTGCGGGCCATCTCGGCCTCGACCTCCTCGCGCGAGAGCCCGGCGTTGCGGCCCGGGTCGAGCTGCACCGTCTCGGTGAGCAGGACGGTGCCCTCGCCGTCGACGTGGAGCCCGCCGCCCTCGTTGACGAGCTCGGAGCCGATGCGCTCGGCCCCGGCGCGCCCGGCGACGAAGGTCCCGATGCGGGCGTCGTGATCCCACGACGCCCACTCCTGCGCGCCCCAGCCGTTGAAGACCCAGTCGACGGCGCCGAGCGTGCCGTCGTCGCCGCGGACGAAGGTGGGCCCGATGTCGCGCATCCACGCGTCGTCGAGCGGCGCCTCGAGCAGGTCGACGCGGTAGCGGCCGTGGCGGCCCTCGTCGAGCCAGTGCCGGGCCACCGCGACGGCGTCGGGGTCGACGACGACGGTGACCGGCTCGAAGCGCGAGACCGCGAGCGCGACGTCGGCCCACGTCGCCCGGGCCTCGTCGGCGTCGGCGTCGGTCTCGCCGAGCGTGTACCCGGACGACGGCCAGGCCATCCAGGTGCGCTCGTGCGGCGCCCACTCCGGGGGCATCGTCCAGGGCACGGCTCAGCCCTCCCGGCGGTGCTCGGGCCGGATGGGCGCGGCGAGCGAGGCGTAGGAGTCGGGGCGGCGCGTGGAGAGGAAGGGGAAGAGGTCGATCCAGTCGCGGCCCTGCGCGAGGTCGAGGTCGGCGACGAGGACGGCCGCCTCGTCGCGCGGCGCCCGGACGAGCACGCGGCCGTACGGGTCGGCGATGAACGACGAGCCGTAGAAGGTGATGAGCCCCTCGGTGCCGTAGCGGTTGGGGACGACGACGAAGACGCCGTTGGCGATGGCGTGGCCGACGATCGTGTGCTCCCACAGGGGCTGGGTGTCGAAGTCGGGGTGGTCGGGCTCGGACCCGATCGCGGTCGGGTAGACGAGGACCTGCGCGCCGGCGAGACCGTAGGAGCGGGCGACCTCGGGGAACCACTCGTCCCAGCAGGTCGGCAGGCCGACGCGCATCCCGCCGACGGCGTCGAGGTCGTAGACCGGGTAGGCGTCCTGCGGCGGGCCGGCGCGGAAGTACTTGTCCTCGTAGTAGCCGGCCGTCACGGGGATGTGGGTCTTGCGGGTGCGGCCGACGAGCGTGCCGTCCGGCGCGACGAGCACGGCGGTGTTGAAGCCGAGCCCGTCGTCGGCGCCGTCCGGGGCGGGGGCCTTCTCGTACAGGCTCGCGTGGACGTGGAGGCCCGCGCTCGCGGCGGCCTCGCGGGCGAAGGCCATCGTGGGGCCGTCCTCGAGCGACTCGGCGGTCGTGTCGGGGCGGCCGCTGGGCAGCGTGTCGGCCGGGTAGCGCGAGAGCGTGAGCTCGGGGAGGAAGACGACCTGCGCGCCGGCGTCGGCGGCGGTGCGGACGCCGTCGAGCAGCGTCGCGCGCAGCCGGTCGGCGTCCTCGTCCCAGGCGTGCTGGACCAGCCCGACCCGGACGGGCGGCTGCGAGGGCTCGTGGACACGGGCGAGCGAGGGGAGGACCCCGTCGGCGGTGAGGAGGCGCATGGCGTCAGTATGCCGTCGAGCGGCGGCCCGGCCGCACCGGCCGTGAGGGGCGCCCCTACGATCGGCGGATGCGTCACTCGAGGTTCTGGGAGCTCATGGCCGAGGAGTTCGGCGACGCCTATGCCCGCTCGTTGGCCAACAACCAGCACCTGACGGCACTGGGGGGCCGCACCGCCCAGCAGGCGCTGGACGCCGGGGAGGCGCCGCGCGAGGTCTGGGCCGCCCTCACCGAGCAGATGGGCGTCCCGGTCGAGCGGCGGCACGGCCGAGAGATCCCGCCGCCGCCGGCCTGACCCTCAGCGCACGACGAGCTGGTAGGTGACGGGGCGGCTGCCGGGGAAGGCGACGGCCCCGGTGGCGTCGGTCAGCTTGAACCGGCCGATGCAGAACGTGCCCGTGGCCGGCGCGGTGACGGCGGTCGCGACCTCGACGACGTCGCCGGGTGCGGTGTCGGGCACCGGGACGTGCGTGATGGTCTGGCAGTCCTGCGCGGACGGGGCGCCGCCGACGCGCTGCAGCCGGTAGCCGACCCACGGCCGGGTGCCGGCGTTCTTCAGCCGCCAGACCTTGGTGCTCGTGCTCCGGGGCTCGACGACCGAGCAGTCGGGGAGCGTCGCGTCCCCGACGAACACCGCGAGGTCGCCGGGGTGGGCGGGCTCGGCGGCCGGCGGGTTGGGCTGCTGGACGGGGCAGCGGGCCGGGGTGGGCAGGGGCGCGGCGACGAGGGCCCCCGTGCCCACGGCCGCGGCCCGCTGGACCCCGGTGCCGGTCAGGCCGTCGGGGGTGGTCAGCGAGGAGACGACGGCGGCGACGAGGGCGACCGCGGCCGCCACCCCGGCCAGGGTGAGGGCCCGGTGGAGGACGCCACGACGTGGGGTCGCCCCGAGCGGGGGCTCCGGCTGGTCCGTCGGCGACCCCGTCGGCGGCACCTCCACGACCGGCAGGGCCGGCGCGGTCGGCGCAGGTGGCGTGGTCGGCGCGGGCGGTGCGGCGTCCGACGGGACGGCGTCGACCGGCGCCGGCGACCGGTCCTGTCCCGGGCAGCCGGGGGCCACGACGTGGTGGGCGGCGTCCCACGCGGCACGGGTCGGTTCGAGGTCGGCGTCGCACGCACGGACGTACTCGCGCACCGTCTCCCACGTCGGCAGGCGGTGCCCCCGGGCCGCCTCGTGCAGCGTCGTGTGCGAGATGGCGCTCGAGCGCGCGGCCATCGCCCGGTACGACGGTGTGCCCGCGGCCTCGCGGACCTCGCGCAGGTGCTCGGCGAAGGCGCTGACGGCCGCGCTGCGAGCGGACCGGTCGGCGTCGGTCACGATGGCTCTCCCCTCGTCCCGGTGGCGTCGGTGCGCCGAGCCCGAGGCTACCGACGCGTGGCGAGACTGCCACCCGGGGAGCGGGGAGGTCGATGGGGAGGCCTCCCCCACACGGGTGGTGGGAGAGGCCTCCGGTCCGGGCGCGTCCGGTCAGGACAGGGTGATGCCCCGGTAGTAGTACGTGAGGATGGCCCGGTACCCCTTGCCGGCGTTCGCCATGTCGCGGGAGCCGTTCTGCGAGAGCCAGTCACCGGTCACCCACGCCGAGCACGCCGTGGACGTGGCGCAGTAGTGGGCCCGCAGGACCGACCCGTCACGGGTCATCCGCACCGACCACGTGCGGTCGACGGCCGCGCTCGTCGAGCTGACCGCCGAGCCCGGCCGGTAGACCTGGTCGCCGGTGTCGTCGCGCACGTCGTAGCAGGCGCCGGAGGGGGTCTTGCGGGTCGAGTGCAGCGCCCAGTACCAGGCGTAGCTCTTGACCGCGGTGGCGCCGGCGTCGAGCGAGGCCGCGGGCCAGGAGCTGACCCACTCGTTCGGCAGGACGTTCTTCACGTAGGTCCTGAAGTCCACCCGGTCGACCCGGCCGAGCGAGGTGCGGTAGACGAGGATCGTCGACGGGAGCCTCGTGTTCGTGCCGTCCGTCGTGCAGCTGCCACCCGCGCCGCCGTCGCCGATGCGGTGGGAGGCGTTGTTGTTCTTGAGGGTGGCGTTGAGGTTGGCCCTGGTGCCGTCGGTGAAGGTCTGGGAGGCGCCGGCGAAGTCGCTGTTGAAGTAGACGGTGACGCTCTTGCCGGTGCGGTTCCAGACGGAGGCGGCCTCGTTCTTGACGCACAGGCCGTGGCCGGCCTTGTCGGTCTTGAAGTCGTAGCAGGAGGGCTGGGTGGTGCCGTAGTCGGCGACGGAGGTGGTGAAGTCGCTGACGGCCCCGGCGTTGTCGCTGTTGTAGTAGAGGCAGAACTCGCCGGTGTCGCAGACGCCGTCACGTGAGGCCGCCTGGGCGGGGGTCGCCACGACACCCGTCGCGACGACCACCGCCCCGGCCACCGCGGCCCAGCGGGCGCGGGTCAGCGTGCTCACGGGCACGACTGCTTGCGCTGGAGGTTCGTCGTGTTGTTCGGGTACGCCGGGCTGCCGTCCTTGAAGGTGGCCTTGACGACGGTCCCGTTGAGGCGCTGTTCGTAGTGCAGGTGCGGGCCGGTCGACCCGCCGGTGCTGCCGACGCGACCGATCATCGTCGTCGCGGTGACGCTCTGGCCGACCGACACGTCCTGCGAGCTGAGGTGGGCGTAGTAGGTCTTGTAGCCGCCCGCGTGCGAGATGACGATGTAGCGGCCGTACGAGGTGTTGCCGAGGTTCGCGACGGTCGTCACGGTGCCCGGGGCGGAGGCGTACACCTTCCATCCGAGGTCGTCGGGGTAGTGGTTGAAGTCGACCGCGAGCGACGGGCTGTGGTTGCTGCGGGTCTGGCCCTCCCAGGTCTCGCCGCAGGGGAAGGGCAGGAGGAAGCCCGACGAGGAGCCGCCGCCGCTGCCGATGCGGTGGGAGGCGTTGTTGTTCTTGAGGGTGGCGTTGAGGTTGGCCTTGGTGCCGTCGGTGAAGGTCTGGGAGGCGCCGGCGAAGTCGCTGTTGAAGTAGACGGTGACGCTCTTGCCGGTGCGGTTCCAGACGGAGGCGGCCTCGTTCTTGACGCACAGGCCGTGGCCGGCCTTGTCGGTCTTGAAGTCGTAGCAGGAGGGCTGGGTGGTGCCGTAGTCGGCGATCGAGGTGGTGAAGTCGCTGATCGCGCCGGCGTTGTCGCTGTTGTAGTAGAGGCAGAGCTCGCCGGTGTCGCAGACGCCGTCACGCGAGGCCGCCTGGGCGGGGCTGCTCGCGGCGACGAACGCCGTCGTCGCGGCGAGGGCGGCCGCGGCGCTCGCCGCGACCTTCTTGAGGGTGGTGCTCATCAGGTCCTCCTGACAGGGGGTGGACGGGCGCCGCGGTCGCGGCCGCCCGGGGTGGGGGCAGGGCCCCCGGGGGTCACGACAGTCGCTGGTACTCCTCCCAGGTCCGGATGGTGACGCGGGGCCCGTCGTCGGGGCCGCGGTTGGCGAGGCCGTTGCGGCCGAGGTGGTAGTCGCCGACCTGGTGCTGGGCGGCGCTCGAGAGGTCGGTGTCGCTCATCGCGACGGCGTGGACGTGCCAGGGCCAGTCGCCCTGCGAGGGCGAGCGCAGCCACGCGGCGAACCCGACCTCGCGCAGCGCGCGGACGACGGCCGTGCGCGCCGTCGTGCCGAGGGCCTCGGCGTCGAGGTCGAGCGTGCCGCCGCCGTCGTGGGTGCCGGCCGACGTCGGGTCGCCCCCGGGGTTGTAGGAACCCTGCTCGAGCACGAGGGTGCGCCCGGCGCGCGACTCGGCCGCGAGCAGCATCGAGCGGGTCCGGGTGTTCACCGTGACGTCGCGGAAGGTCACCTTCGAGCCGGGGGAGAGCGGCCGCACGACGCTCCAGCGGCCCTCGCCGAGCGAGGTGAGCGACGAGCGTCCGGGCAGGCCGTTGGCCGCGAGGCCGCCGTACCCGAGCGAGCGCTGCCAGGCCGCGTACGCCGAGACGGTGAGGGTGCCGAAGTGGCCGTCGACGTACGCGGGGTCGAGGAGGCCGCGGTCGGCGAGGGCCCGCTCGACGAGCCGCACGCTCGGGCCCGCGCCGGTGGTCAGGGCGCTGTCCGGGCGGCGCGGGTCGACCTGGGCGGCGAGCACCACGGACTCCATGTCGACCGTGCCGGCGGCCGCGGCGCTCGGGGCGCCGAGGGCGAGGCCCAGCGGGGCGACGACGGCGCCGGCCAGCGCGGCGCGGCGGGTGGGGCGGTGGGGCACGGGGTCCTCCTGAGGACGGCGAGGGGTGGTGCGGCCACGCTGGTCGTCCGGGGCGGCGTCCGCGCGCCGGCGGTGTCCCCGGACGTCCTGACACCGGCTGTCAGGCCGCTGACCTGCGCTGACACCCGTCCTGTCAGGGCGTCCCGGGCCGGACGCGTGCACAGGTGGGTCGCGAATATCGCGCGACGACGTCGGAGGCCTCGGCTAGCGTCACCCCCGTGAGCGACGACGTCCTGCTGCAGGCCCGGGGGCTGACCAAGAGCTTCGGCGACTTCACGGCCGTCGACGGCATCGACGTGCAGGTGCTGCGCGGCGAGGCGTTCGGGTTCCTCGGGCCCAACGGCGCCGGCAAGTCCTCGACGATGAAGATGGTCGGCTGCGTCTCCCCGGTCTCGGGCGGCGAGCTGCGCATCCTCGGGATGGACCCCGCCGCCGACGGCGCCGCCATCCGGGCCCGGCTCGGCGTCTGCCCGCAGCAGGACATGCTCGACGAGGACCTCTCCGTCGAGGAGAACCTCTGGGTCTACGGGCGCTTCTTCGGCCTCTCGCGCAAGGAGGTCCGCGCCCGCACCGACGAGCTGCTCGACTTCGCCCAGCTGACCGAGCGCCGCCACGACCGCGTCGAGCCGCTCTCCGGCGGGATGAAGCGTCGGTTGACCATCGCCCGGGCGCTCGTCAACGACCCCGAGGTCCTCCTGCTCGACGAGCCGACGACCGGCCTGGACCCCCAGGCGCGCCACGTCCTCTGGGACCGCCTGTACCGGCTCAAGCGCGAGGGCGTCACGCTCATCATCACGACGCACTACATGGACGAGGCCGAGCAGCTGTGCGACCGCCTCGTCGTCATGGACCACGGCCGGATCGTCGCCGAGGGCAGCCCGCGCGAGCTCATCGACACCTACTCCACGCGCGAGGTCGTCGAGCTGCGCTTCCCGGTCGACGAGCAGGAGCGGCACGTCGACGCCGCGCGGGCCGTCGCCGAGCGCGTCGAGGAGCTGCCCGACCGCCTCCTCGCCTACACCGCCGACGGCGACGAGGCGCTCGCCCGGCTCCACGAGCGCGGCGTGCGCCCGCTGTCCTCGCTCGTGCGCCGCTCCACGCTCGAGGACGTCTTCCTCCACCTCACCGGCCGCTCGCTCGTCGACTGATGTCCGCGCCCACCGCCCCCGGCCCGACCGCCCGCGGTCCCGTGCTCGCCGACGCCCCGAGCGGCCGTCTCGGCCCCGGCCCGCGCCGCCCCACGACGCGCGGCGAGCGGCTCGGCGCCGTCATGGCCCACCACCTGGCCGTCTACCGGCGCACCTGGAAGGGCTCGGTCATCGGGCGCTTCGTCTCGCCGCTGTTCTTCCTGCTCTCCATGGGCCTGGGCCTCGGGGCCCTCGTCGACGAGCGCGCCGGCGGGGTCGACGGCCTGCCGTACCTGCGCTTCGTCGTCCCGGGCATCCTCGCGATGCAGGCGATGATGCTCGCCTTCGGCGACTCGACGTACGCCGTCATGGGCTACATCAAGTGGAACCGGATGTACTCCGCGATGCTCTCGACGCCGCTGCGCGTGGGGGAGGTCCTCTGGGGGCACCTGCTCGTCGTCGCGCTGCAGCTCGGCGTGGCGACGCTGATCTTCCTCCTCGTCGCGGCGCCCTTCGGGGCGTTCGGCTCCTGGTGGGTGCTGCTCGCGGTTCCCGTCGCCGTCCTCACCGGGATGGCGTTCTCCGTCCCGACCTTCGCCCTGGCGGCGTGGCTCGACAACGACAACGGCTTCAGCATCCTCTTCCGGTTCGTCATGACCCCGCTGATGCTCTTCTCCGGCACCTTCTTCCCCGTCGACCAGCTGCCCGCGTGGATGCAGCCGCTCGCCTGGGTCACGCCGCTCTGGCACGGGGTCGAGCTCTCGCGCGACGCGTCCGAGGGCGTCTGGCCCGGCTGGGCCGGCGCCGGGCACCTCGCGGTGCTCACCCTCTACGTCGGCGTCGGCGCCGTGCTGGCCCACCGCTCCTTCACCCGCAGGCTGCTGTCGTGAGTGCCGGCACCCTGGCGCGGGCGGCGCGCGCCGTCCCGGCCCCGGCGGGCATCGGCCTGGCGCGGTACGTCCTCATGCGCAACGTCACCGCGTTCCGGCGTGCGTGGCTGCTGCTGCTCAGCGGGTTCGTCGAGCCGGTCTTCTACCTGTTCTCGATCGGGGTCGGGCTCGGCGCGCTCGTGCGGACGGTCACGACCGACTCCGGCACCGTCGTCCCGTACGCCGAGTTCATCGCGCCCGCGCTGCTCGCGGCGTCGGCGATGAACGGGGCGATCGCCGACAGCACGTACAACGTCTTCTTCAAGCTGCGCTACCAGAAGCTCTACGACGCGATGCTCGCGACGCCGCTGTCCCCGCGCGACATCGCGGTCGGCGAGATCCTCTGGTCGCTCTCGCGCGGCGCCCTGTACTCGGCGATGTTCCTCGTCGTCGCCTGGGTCGCCGGCCTCGTCCACTCGTGGTGGGCGCTGCTCGCCGTGCCCGCCGCCGTGCTCGTCGGGCTGGCCTTCGGGGCGGTCGGGATGTTCGCGACGACGTTCATGAGCTCGTGGCAGCACTTCGACTACGTCACGCTCGCGGTCCAGCCGATGTTCCTCTTCTCGGCGACCTTCTTCCCGCTCTCGACCTACCCCGAGGCCGTGCAGTGGCTCGTCGGGCTGACGCCGCTCTACCACGGGGTCGCCCTGGAGCGCGGGCTGATGCTGGGCGAGGTCTCGTGGGGGCTGCTCTGGCACGTCGGCTACCTCGTCGTGCTCGGGGCCCTGGGGGTCTGGGGCACGGCGCGACGCATCGCGACGCTGCTGCTCACCTGAGGGCTTCCCCCGCGCCTGGCCGGGGAGGACACTGCGGGGGATGGAGAGCACCGGGCCGCTCGCGGTCCTGCACGACCCCACGCTGCGCGGCTTCGTCACCGACGGCGGGCTCGAGACCGACCTGGTCTTCCACCACGGGGTCGACCTGCCCGAGTTCGCCGCCTTCCCGCTGCTGGACGACGCCGCCGGGCGCGACCTCCTGGCGCGCTACTACGACGGGTACGCCGCGGTCGCGGCGGCCGCCGGGGCCGGGCTCCTGCTCGAGTCCCCGACGTGGCGGGCGAACACCGACTGGGCCGAACGGGTCGGGTACGACGGGTCGGCAGCGGCCCGGGTCAACGCCGACGCGGTCCGCTTCCTGCGGGAGCTGGCCCACGGGTACGACGTCCGGGCCGTCCTCGTGGCCGGGCAGGTCGGGCCCCGCGGCGACGGGTACGTCGCGGGGGACGCCCCGGACCCCGAGGAGGCGCGCGACTACCACCTGCCCCAGGTGCGCGCCTTCGCGGACGCCGGCGCCGACCTCGTGTCGGCGCTCACCCTGACGACGGCGGCCGAGGGCATCGGTGTCGTCCTCGCGGCGCGCGAGGCCGGGGTGCCCGTCTCGGTCGGCTTCACCGTCGAGACCGACGGTCGGCTGCCCGACGGGACGCCCCTCGCCGCGGCGGTGGCGGCCGTCGACGCCGCCGCCGCGCCCGAGCACTTCGTCGTCAACTGCGCCCACCCCACCCACGTCGTGCCGGCCCTCGACGAGGGGGAGTGGGTGCGCCGGGTGCTCGGCACGCGGGTCAACGCCTCGACGATGAGCCACGCCGAGCTCGACGCGGCCGAGGAGCTCGACGACGGCGACCCGTCCCGCCTGGCGGCCGACCAGTCGGACCTGAGCCGGCGGCTGCCGGCGATGCGCGTGCTGGGCGGGTGCTGCGGCACCGACGTCCGGCACGTGGCGGCCATGTGGGGCGTCGCGGTCCCGCAGGGCTGAGGGTGCGCGCCGACGCCCGGCGTGTCGTGGCGCGCCCTCCCGAGGTCGAACACGTGTTCGCCTATGCTCGTCCACAGGTGGTGGCTCCGACAGCACTCGTCCACAGGTCCCACGGCGACCCGTGACCGGTGTCGGTGCCTCCGCCTAGCGTCTGACCCAGACCTCGCGACGAGACCGACGGCGGGGGCCAGGTCGCCGGTAGGCGCGCTCGGATGACGACACGAAGGACTGGTGTGACATGGCTGGATCTCGCGGAAGCGTGATGCCCAACCCGGTGGCCGCGGCCAACGGCAGCGAGAAGGACAAGGCCATCGCCTCGGTGATGGCCCAGATCGAGAAGCAGCACGGCAAGGGCGCGGTCATGCGCCTCGGCGACGACGTCCGCCCGCCGATCGCCGTCATCCCCACCGGCTCGATCGCGCTCGACGTCGCGCTCGGCATCGGGGGCCTGCCCCGCGGCCGTGTCGTCGAGATCTACGGCCCGGAGTCCTCCGGTAAGACGACGGTCGCGCTGCACGCGGTCGCCAACGCGCAGAAGGCCGGCGGCATCGCGGCGTTCATCGACGCCGAGCACGCGCTCGACCCGGAGTACGCGAAGAAGCTCGGTGTCGACACCGACGCGCTCCTCGTCTCCCAGCCCGACACCGGTGAGCAGGCGCTCGAGATCGCCGACATGCTCATCCGCTCCGGCGCGCTCGACATCATCGTCATCGACTCCGTGGCGGCGCTCGTGCCCCGCGCCGAGATCGAGGGCGAGATGGGCGACAGCCACGTCGGCCTGCAGGCCCGCCTCATGTCGCAGGCGCTGCGCAAGATCACCGGTGCCCTCAACACGACCGGCACGACGGCGATCTTCATCAACCAGCTCCGCGAGAAGATCGGCGTCATGTTCGGCTCGCCCGAGACGACGACCGGTGGCAAGGCGCTCAAGTTCTACGCCTCCGTCCGCCTCGACGTCCGGCGCATCGAGACTCTCAAGGACGGCACCGACCCGGTCGGCAACCGCACCCGCTGCAAGGTCGTCAAGAACAAGGTCAGCCCGCCGTTCAAGCAGGCCGAGTTCGACATCCTCTACGGCCAGGGCATCTCCCGCGAGGGCGGCCTCATCGACATGGGCGTCGACCACGGCTTCGTCCGCAAGGCCGGTGCCTGGTACACGTACGACGGCGACCAGCTCGGCCAGGGCAAGGAGAACGCCCGCGCGTTCCTCAAGGACAACCCGGAGCTCGCCGACGAGCTCGAGCGCAAGATCAAGGAGAAGCTCGGGGTCGGGGTCAAGCCCGAGCTCGAGGCCGTGCCGGACGTGCCGGTCGACTTCTGAGGTCGACGCCGATGGCGTTCAGTGACGGTTCGGCCCCGCCGCCCGAGTGGGCGGTGGGGCCGACCCCGTCCCTCGACGACCTCCGCGCGGTGCTCGCCGGCGAGACACCCGGGGGCACGTCGTGGTCGGGGTCCGAGACCGAACCGGGGCCCGCCGACGACGGCTCGGCCGGTGGTGACGGCGCAGGCGGCGCCACCCGCCGCCGTCCCGGTGGGCGTTCGCGCGCCGGACGGGGCGAGGGGCGCGGGGGTCGCTCGGCCCGGGGCGCCGCCTCACGCGGCCGGCCGGCCGACCCCGAGGCCGACCCGCGGACGCGGGGGAGCGAGCCGGACCCGCACGAGTGGGCCCGGCAGATCGTGCTGCGCCAGCTGACGGCGGCGCCGCGCAGCCGGCGTCACCTCGAGGACGTGCTCCGGCGCAAGGAGTGCCCCGACGAGGTGGCCGCGGCCGTCCTCGACCGGATGGAGGAGGTCGGCCTCGTCGACGACGGCGTCTACGCGGGGATGCTCGTCCGCTCCCAGCAGGTCGGGCGCGGCCTGGCCCGCCGCGCCCTGCGTCAGGAGCTGCGCCGCAAGGGCGTCGACGACGACACCGCCGCCGAGGCCCTCGCGGAGGTGGACCCGCACGACGAGGAGGAGCGGGCGCGGGCGCTCGTCGCGAAGAAGATGCGCACGATGCACGGGCTCGAGCCGCACGTCCAGACCCGCCGCCTCGCCGGAATGCTCGCCCGCAAGGGCTACGACGCCGAGGTGACGATGCGCCTGGTGCGCGAGGCCGTCCGTGAGGCGCCGGAGCACCGGCGCGACTGACCCCTCGGCCCGAGGCGCCGGGTCAGAGCGAGTGCAGCGGACGCCGGCCGGGTGGCAGCGCGTCCGTGCGCACGATCTCCTTGCCGTAGGGCACGAGCGAGACCGGCAGCATCTTGAGGTTGGCGATCGCCAACGGGATGCCGATGATCGTCACGGCCTGCGCGACCGCCGTCGCCAGGTGCCCGAGGGCGAGCCACCATCCGGCGAGCACGATCCAGACGATGTTGAGCAGCACGGATCCCGTTCCGGCGCCGGGCTTCTCGACGACCGCCCGACCGAACGGCCACAGCGCGTAGCTGGCCATCCGCAGCGACGCCACCCCCAGCGGGAAGGTCACGACGAGGACGCAGAGCACGACCCCGGCGAGGGCGTAGCCGAGGGCGAGCCAGAAGCCCCCGAAGACGAACCAGATGATGTTGAGCAGCGTGCGCACGCGGGTCCTCTCGTCGGTACCGGTGCAACGGGTCCGGCGCCCGCAGCGTTCCGGCGGTCGGGGTCAGCCCGCGGCGGGACGGCGGGCGACGACCTCGTCGTCGTCGACCTCGCCGGTCTCGACGAAGCCGAGCGACCGGTACAGCCCGGCCGCCCGCGTGTTGGCCGGGTCGTAGGTCAGGGCGAAACCCGCACCGGCCGCCTGTGCGGCCCACCGGTCGAGCGCCGCGGTGACCATCGCCCGCCCGACACCCCGCCCCTGGTGCCGGGCGTCGACGAGGATGCCGCCGAGCCAGACGCTCCCGTCCTCGTCGTCGACGCCCTGCATGAGGAACCCGACCACCTCGTCCTCGACGCTCGCCGCCAGCGCCGACCACACCCCGCCGTACGCGCAGAGCGCGAGGTAGTGCAACGGCGCGGCCACGAAGGCCTCCTGCTCCGGGGCGACCCGGAGCGCGGCGACGGCTCGCCACGTGGTGGCGTCGACGGGGGAGAGGACGACGGGCGGCGGGTGGGTGCTCGGCACCCGGGCAGGCTAGGGCGCGGGGGGCCTGCGGGCCAGCGAGTTCCGGGTGCCTGCAGCCCCCCGGCCGTGGGGCATGAGCGCAGCTGGGCGCGCACCGGTCGCCGGCGCGGCCGACGCGTGTCCCGCGGGGATGGACACTTGGGCCGACCCCTAGGTAGAGGTAGACCATGGAACAGCGAGGTCCAAAGATGACCGGACCCACGCGGGCCGTCCTCGAGGTCTTCGTGGAGGACCCGGACGTCGCCCGCTACGGGCTCGAGATCGGCTCGCACGCGGGCCTGGCGAGCGGGACGGTCCACCCGATCCTCGCGCGCCTCGAGGGAGCCGGGTGGCTCGAGAGCGGGTGGGAGGACGTCGACCCCGCCGGCGTCGGTCGTCCCCGCCGGCGCTTCTACCGCCTCACCGCGTCCGGCGTCCGCGAGGCGGCCGCTGCCCTGGCGTCAGCCCAGGCTCGACGGGCCAGGCTGCGGGGCCGGATGGCCGGCCGTCCGGCGCTCGGGGGGACGTCGTGACGACGCGGGCGGCCCGCCTGCTGCTGGGCTGCGCGGTGCGGCTCCTCCCCGTCGCCTCCCGGTGGCGCTACGCCGACGAGCTCGACGCCGAGCTGTTCGCGATGCCCGCCCGGCGTCGGCTGGGCTACGCGGTGTCGGTGCTCGCGGGCGCGCCGAGGCTGCGCTGGGAGCTGGTCGCGGTGCGCTGCGGCGGTCGAGCCTCGGCGCGGTGCTGGGCCGGTGTGCACCACGACCGGACCCTGCACCCCAACCGTGAGGAGCCGATGATCATCGCGCTCGAGTGCGTGCGGTGCGGCCGGGTCCGTGACCCGCGGCAGTACCTGCCGCGCACGCAGCGGCTGGACAACGTCGTGTGGGGCTCGTACTACCTCGACGGCAACCGCTGAGCGTCGGGCTCAGACCCGCTCGACGCGGTCGGCCTGGGGTCCTCGGTCGCTCTGTCGCACCTGGTAGCGGACCCGGTCGCCCGGGTAGAGGGGGTCGCTGCCCCGGATGACCGAGACGTGGACGAAGAGGTCCGCGCCGCCGGCGTCGGGGGAGATGAAGCCGAAGCCGCGCTCCTCGTCGTAGCGGGCGACGACACCCTCGCCACCGCGCGCCGGCGCGGACGAGGGCTTCTGGCCACCGGAGCGTCCGCGGGACGGAGCCGCCGCCGGAGCGCGGCGCGGTGCACCGCCGCCGCCACCGCCGACCAGCCGCACGCCACGCGCCTGGGGTCCCTTCTCGCCCTGGGCGACGTCGAAGGTCACCCGGTCGCCCTCCTCCAGCTCGTCGAGGCCGCCGGCCAGCTCGCGGGCGTGGACGAAGACGTCCGCGCCGCCCGCCTCGGGGGTGATGAAGCCGAAGCCCTTGTCCCAGTCGTACCAGGTGACGGTGCCGTCAGCCCCGTCGGACGCCGCGGCGCCACCGGCGGGCCCGGCGGCCTCCGGCCCGAGGGGGATGAGGACGTCGGCCTGCGGGCCCTTCTCGCCGTCGACGACGAGCAGCGCGACGCGCTGGCCCTCCGTCAGGACGCCGCCGACGACGATGGCCGAGGCGTGCACGAAGACCTCGGCACCACCGGCGTCGGCCGTCACGAAGCCGTAGCCCTTCGAGGGCTCGTACCAGGCGACGGTGCCGAGCTCGCCCACGGGCGCGTCGGCGCTCACGTCGGAGATGACCCGGACGTGGCGGGCCAGCGGGCCCCGGTCGCCCTCGGCGACCTCGAACTCGACGACCTGACCCTCGCGCAGCTGCTTGGTGCGCTCGTCGCCGACGACGTCGGACGCGTGGACGTAGAGGTCCTCCTCGCCCTCGCCGAGCGCGATGAAGCCGAAGCCTCGGTCGGCGTCGAACCAGCGGACGGTTCCCTCGGACATGGCGGCTCCTCGTCGTCGCTCGGTCGGTGCACCGCTCATTGTGGCCGACGCCGGGGCGCGCGGGTGACCCGGTGCCCGCTCACGCCGTCACCGGACGCGGGGGCCGAGCTCAGGCGCCCAGGGCCACCAGCGCGGAGCGCCCATCGAGGGCGGCAGCCGTGACGGTCACGCCAGGGGTGCCGCCGCGACGCGACGAGGACACCGTCGACCCAACCGTGCCGAGAATGGCGCGGGACCGCGCGGCCCGCCGCGAAGGCGTGCGGAGGGACCTAGGGTCACGCCATGGGTGGGTGCGCAACGGTGTGGGCTCCGGCTGGTGCGAGCAGGGACCGAGCCGTCGACGGAGGACGTCAGTGACCGGGCTCGTGCTCCGGCACGTGTCCGAGGTCGGGGTTCGGCATGTCGTGGACGGGGAGCTCACGGTCGTCGAGAGCTCCTTCGAAGACTGTCAGTTCGTCGGTCTGACCGGTGAGGCGAAGTTCGGGTCCGGCGTGCAGCAGACGGTCTTTCGAGGCTGCCTCTTCGCTGACAGCGACATCCGGTCCGTGACCCCGGGCAACGTGCTCTTCGAGGACTGTCGCTTCGATGCGGTGCGCATCTCCCGGTTCATCTCGGGTGCGGCAGAGTTCGTGCGCTGCTCCTTCTCGGGGACGATCGAGGAGGCCGTGCTCAGTGCGCAGCCCTCGGCCTGGGAGGCGCAGGCGTTCGGTCGCTCACGCAACAGGGTCACGGGAAACGACCTCCGGGAGTGCAGGCTCTCCGGAGTGGGCTTCCGGCGCGGCGTCGACCTCTCCGACCAGCGGTTTCCCCCTCCGTCCCACTGCTTCGTGCTGGAGGTCGCGCAGGATCTGCCGCGGCTCCGGACCGAGCTCCCACGGCTTCTGGACGCGAGCCAGCGGCGAGAAGCAGAGATTCGTGTGGAGATGTGGGAGGAGGACGCGGCCAGTGGGCAGTCACAGGTGCTCGTCCAGGCGCGGGACTGGACCGAGCGAGGGATGCCCGAGGTGTACGCGCTCCTGCGACAGGTCGCCCAGAGACCCGGTGCTTAGACCGCCCTCGCGGTCGACCTGACGGCATCCGCGAACACCCCGGTCGCGACGGGGCGGGCGCACCGGGCCGAGGTCCGGCGCCCTCGCGGCGATGACGGGGAAGTCGGCGGAGGGCGGGGACGCATCCGCGCCCCTCGCCGGTTTCCCCGCCCGGCTCGCGCCGCCGCGCCCCCGCGCCCTCCGTCCGGAAACACGGCCGAGACACGTCCGTGATGACACGGTCACCGTTTCGTCCTAGGTTCGGCCCGTGACCGAGCCGACCAGCACCGAGGCCACGGGCAGCCTGTTCGACGGCTACCGGCTCGGCGGCGGACCGTGGGACGAGATGCTCGCGGCCCCGCACGAGCCGAGGACGCCGTACAAGGCCGTCTTCCACACCCTGCGCTCGACGACGGGGACGACGCTGCGCGAGCGGGCGGACATCCTCGCGCGCTCCTACCTCGACCAGGGCGTCACCTTCGACTACGCCGGGGAGGAACGTCCCTTCCCCCTCGACGCGGTGCCCCGGGTCATCAGCGCCCACGAGTGGCAGGTCATCGAGTCCGGTGTGCAGCAACGGGTCACGGCGCTGGAGTCGTTCCTCGACGACATCTACTCGCGCGAGGGCGAGATCCCGCGCGCGGTCCACGAGGGCATCCTCCCGTGGCGCCTCATCGCCAGCTCGAGCCACTACCACCGGGCGGTCATGGGCATCCGGCCCACCAACGGCGTGCGCGTGCACGTCTCCGGGGTCGACCTCATCCGCGACGAGCAGGGCACCTTCCGCGTCCTCGAGGACAACGTCCGCGTGCCGTCCGGGGTCAGCTACGTCATCGCCAACCGCCGCGCGATGGCCAACGTCTTCCCCGAGGCGTTCGCGACGATGCGCATCCGGCCGGTGCACGACTACCCGCGGATGCTCCTCGACGCCCTGCGCGCCGCGGCCCCCGACGGTGCCAGCGACCCGACCGTCGTGGTCCTCACCCCCGGCGTCTTCAACAGCGCGTACTTCGAGCACGCCCTCCTCGCCCGGATGATGGGCGTCGAGCTGGTCGAGGGGCGCGACCTCGTCTGTGTCGGAGGGCAGGTGCGGATGCGCACGACGACGGGCGACCGGCCGGTCGACGTCATCTACCGCCGCGTCGACGACGAGTTCATCGACCCCGTGCACTTCCGCGGCGACTCGGTCCTCGGGGCCGCCGGCCTCGTCTCGGCGATGCGCGCCGGCCGCGTCACGGTGGCCAACGCGATCGGCAACGGCGTCGCCGACGACAAGCTCATCTACAGCTACCTGCCCGAGCTCATCCGCTTCTACCTCGACGAGGACCCGATCCTGCCCAACGTCGACACCTACCGCTGCGCCGACGACGCCGGCCTCGAGCACGTGCTGGCCCACCTCGACGAGATGGTCGTCAAGCCCGTCGACGGCTCCGGCGGCAAGGGGCTCGTCGTCGGCCCGCGCGCCGACGGGGCGACGCTCGACCGGGTGCGCGAGGCCATCCGCCGCGACCCCCGCGGGTGGATCGCCCAGCCCGTCGTCCAGCTCTCGACCGTGCCGACGCTCATCGACGGCCGGCTCGCGCCGCGCCACGTCGACCTGCGCCCCTTCGCGGTCAACGACGGCGACCGCGTGCGCGTCCTGCCCGGCGGGCTCACCCGCGTCGCGCTGCCCGAGGGCGAGCTCGTCGTCAACTCCAGCCAGGGTGGCGGGTCGAAGGACACGTGGGTCCTCTCCGACCGCCGCGGAGTCCCGCCGGCGTCCGCCGCGCACCCCGACAACCGGGAGGTCGTCGTCATGAGCGCCCCGACCGCCTCGCTCGAGGACAGCATGCGCGCCCAGCAGCAACAGCAGCAGCAGGGCCGTCCGGACGACGGGGGAGCGACCCGATGCTGAGCCGGATCGCGGAGTCGCTGTTCTGGATCGGGCGCTACACCGAGCGCGCCGACGGCACCGCCCGCATCGTCGACGTCCTGCGGCTGCAGCTGCTGGAGGACCCCGTCGCGGTCGAGGCCGAGGCCGCGCGCACCGTCCTGTCGGTGATCATGGGCCTGCCGCACGAGGGCCCGGTCTCGTTCGACGACGTCGGCGCCTCGCTCGTGTTCGACCGCACCAACCCGAGCTCGATCAGCGGCGCGTGGTTCGCCGCCCGCGAGAACGCCCGGCGCGCCCGCGAGACCCTCTCGACGGAGCTGTGGGAGGGCATCAACACGACGTGGCACCGCTGGAACGGCTTCGGCCGCGCGGGGGTCACGGAGCGGCACCTGTCGTGGGTGCGCGAGCGGGCTGCGTTCGTCGCCGGCATCGCGGACTCGACGATGTCGCACGACGAGGCGTGGGACTTCCTCGTGCTCGGGCGCAGCATCGAGCGGGCCGACATGACGGCGCGCCTCGTGGCCACCGGCGGCCTGCCCGGCGGGGGAGCGCCGTGGTCGGTCGTGCTGTCGAGCTGCGGTGCGCAGCAGGCGTTCATGCGCAGCCAGCGCGGTCTCCTCAGCGACGACCGCGCCGCCGCGTTCCTCGTCCTCGACCGCGAGTTCCCCCGGTCGGTCTTCTTCTCGCTGCTCGAGGCCGAGCGCCGGCTCGAGGCGCTCTCGCCGCCGCAGGCCGAGCGCATCGGCGTCTCGGACGAGGCCCGTCGCCAGCTCGGGCGCGTGCGCACCTCGCTCGAGTACCGCTCGACGGCCGAGGTCATCGCCGACCTGCCGGCGCAGATGCTCCGTGTGCAGGCGGCCGTCACCGCGGCGTCGACGGCGATCGCCGCCCGCTACTTCCAGGCCGGCCCGCTGCCGACCTGGACGAGGGACGTGGTCTGACGTGCGCCGCTACCGCATCGTCCACACGACCTCGCTCGTCTACGACGGGCCGGTCCGCGCCGCGCACAACGAGGTGCGGATGACCCCGCCGAACGAGGCCGGGCAGACGACGCTCGAGAACCGCATCCGCATCCGGCCGATGACGTGGAGCCACGTCTACCGCGACCACTGGGGCGCGCACGTCATGGCGATGGAGAGCCTCGCGCAGCACGACCGGCTCGACATCGAGGCGATCTCGACGGTCGAGCGCTCCAGCACCCCGCCGCCGTCGGCGACCTGCACGTGGGCGACGGTCCGCGACCCCGCCGTCCAGGACCGCCTCTACGAGTGGCTCATGGTCTCCGACCGCACGCGCGTCGGGGACGGCATCGCCGAGCTCGTCGAGTCGGTGCGCGGGCTCGGCTCGCCCCGGGAGGCCGCCGACGCCGTGTGCGCCCGGGTCCGCGAGGCGATGGAGTACCGCCCCGGCGCGACCGCCGTCCACAGCACCGGCGAGGAGGCGTGGCGGGAGCGCGCCGGCGTCTGCCAGGACTTCGCCCACGTGACCGTCGGGGCGCTGCGGGCGCTCGGCATCCCGGCGCGGTACGTGTCCGGCTACCTCGTGCCCCGCCGCGACCTGGAGGTCGGCGAGAGCGCGACCGGCGAGAGCCACGCGTGGGTCGAGCTCTGGGACGACGCCTGGGTGCCGGCCGACCCGACGAACGGCACGGCCGTCGCCGACGACCACGTCGTCGTCGCGCGCGGCCGCGACTACGACGACGTGCCGCCCTTCAAGGGCATCTACTCGGGGCGGGCCACCGCCGCGCTCGGGGTGAAGGTCACGTTCACGCGTCTCGCCTGAGCGGGAGGGCCTCCCGCGCACCGGCCGTCGCGTGCCACGCTGGGCGCGTGCTGACCGACGTCCTCGGCTCGCTGCCCGCGTGGCCCCTCGCGGTGCTGCTCGCCGCGTCGGTGCTCGCCGAGTCCGGCACGGTGCTCGGGATGCTCCTGCCGGGCACGACGGCCGTCATCGGCCTCGGGGTGCTCGCCGGCGTCGGGGCGGTGCCGGCGCCGGTCGTCTACGTCCTCGCGGTGGGTGCGGCGGTCGCCGGCACCTCGCTCGGCTGGCGCGCGGGGCGTGACGGCGGGGCGGCCGTGCGGACCTCACGGCTCGGGCTGCGCGTCGGCGAGAGCCGGTGGGCCCTCGCCGACGACCTGCTCGCGCGGCGCGGCACCCAGGCCGTCGTCGTCGCCCAGTTCGTCGTCGTCGCCCGCACCCTCGTGCCGCGCATCATCGGGATGACGGGGACGCCGTGGCGGCGCTTCGCCCGGGCGAGCGTCCCCGCGGCCGCCGCGTGGGCGGTCTCGCTCACCCTCCTCGGCCACCTCGCCGGGTCGAGCTGGGACGCCGTGAGCGCCCTGCTCGGCCGCGCGATGGTCTCGGTCGGGGTGCTCGCCGGGCTCGTCCTGGCCCTCGCCTGGCTGGGGCGGTCGGTCGCGATGCACCCCGAGTGGCGCAGCGCCCCCTCGGCCCGGGCGGCGGCGGCCCTCGGGAGCGTCGCGCGCTGCCGGGTCGAGGAGCGGACCGGCGGGCTGACCGGTGGCCGGCGCGGGCAGGTGCTCTCGGCGCTCGTGTGGTCCGCGGCCGCCGTCCTCGTCGGGGTGCTGACCACCGTGGTCGCCGCCTTCGCCGTCGGCCGGACCGGGCTGCGCTCGCTCGACGGCCCGGTCGGGGCCTGGTTCGCCGGGCACTCCTCGTCCGCGGTGGCGGGCTGGGCCGACACCGTGGTCCAGGTGCTGCGCACCCCGTTCGTCGTCTCGGCGGCCGTCGTCGTCGCCCTGACCGTCGTGCTGCGCGCCTCCCCGGGTGCCGAGGCCCGGGTGCGCGCCGCCGTCGGCGTCGGCGGGCTCGTCGCCCTCGCGCTCGCGACGAAGTGGGTGGCCGGGGCGGTGCGCGGCCCGGCCGAGCTGGGGGCGGAGCGCTACCTCTTCCTCAACCAGCTGCCCGTCGTCCTCACCGCCCTCGCGCTCGCCGTCGTCCTCGCCGGCCCGGCCCTGCCGTGGGCCGGCCGGGTCGCCGCGTGGACGGGCGCCGGGGCCGTCGTGGTCGTCCTCGCGGCCTCGCGCCTGGTCCTCGGCTACTCGACGGTGAGCGAGGTCGTGCTCGCCCTCGGGGTGGGCCTCGGGTGGGCGGCGCTGCTCGCCTCCGCCGTGCGCCCGCCCGTCGCCGGCGTGACCGAGCCGGTGGGCGCGACGCGTACCCTTGACGGGCCATGACTGCTGCCAAGACCTACGACGTGCGCACCCACGGGTGCCAGATGAACGTCCACGACTCCGAGCGCCTCGCCGGCCTGCTCGAGACCGCCGGCTACGTCGACCTCGCGAGCGTCCCGGACGCCGAGCGTCCCGACGTCGCCGACGTCGTCGTCTTCAACACCTGCGCGGTGCGCGAGAACGCCGACAACAAGCTCTACGGCAACCTCGGGCAGCTGCGCCCGGCGAAGACCGCGAACCCCGACCTGCAGATCGCCGTCGGCGGCTGCATGGCGCAGAAGGACCGCGAGACCATCGTCAAGCGCGCCCCGTGGGTCGACGTCGTCTTCGGGACGCACAACATCGGCAGCCTCCCGGCGCTGCTCGCGCGCGCGCGACACAACAAGCGCGCCGAGGTCGAGATCCTCGAGTCGCTCGAGACCTTCCCCTCCACGCTCCCGACCCGGCGCGACTCCGCGTTCGCCGGCTGGGTGTCGATCTCGGTGGGCTGCAACAACACCTGCACGTTCTGCATCGTCCCGAGCCTGCGCGGCAAGGAGCAGGACCGCCGCCCCGGCGACGTCCTCGCCGAGATCGAGGCCCTCGTCGCGCAGGGCGTCGTCGAGGTGACGCTGCTCGGCCAGAACGTCAACACCTACGGCGTCGAGTTCGGCGACCGGCTCGCGTTCGGCAAGCTGCTGCGCGCCTGCGGCGAGATCGACGGTCTCGAGCGCGTGCGCTTCACCAGCCCCCACCCCGCGGCCTTCACCGACGACGTCATCGAGGCGATGGCGCAGACGCCCAACGTCATGCCGAGCCTGCACATGCCGCTGCAGTCCGGGTCGGACCGGGTGCTCAAGGCGATGCGCCGCAGCTACCGCAGCGAGAAGTTCCTCGGGATCATCGACCGCGTCCGCGCGGCCATCCCGGACGCCGCCATCACGACCGACCTCATCGTCGGCTTCCCCGGCGAGACCGAGGAGGACTTCGCCGAGACCCTCCGCGTCGTCGAGGCCTCGCGGTTCTCCAGCGCCTTCACCTTCCAGTACTCGATCCGCCCCGGCACCCCGGCCGCGACGATGGCGGACCAGGTGCCGAAGGCCGTCGTCCAGGAGCGCTTCGACCGGCTCATCGAGCTCCAGGAGCGCGTCTCGTGGGCGGAGAACCGGCGGGTCGAGGGTCGTGAGGTCGAGGTGCTCGTCTCCCCGGGCGAGGGGCGCAAGGACGGCGAGACGGCCCGGATGAGCGGGCGCGCGCGCGACAACCGGCTCGTGCACTTCGCCGTGCCGGACGGCGCCGAGCGCCCGCGGCCCGGTGACGTCGTGACCGTGGCGGTCACCTACGGGGCGCCGCACCACCTCGTCGCCGACAGCGGGGTGCAGGGCGGGACCTACGCCCTGCGCCGCACCTCGGGCGGCGACGCCTGGGCCGCGCTGCAGGACGCGCCGGTCCCCGGCAAGCCCGCCGTGTCCCTCGGGATGCCCGCCGTGGGTCGACCGGCCCCGGTGGCCGCCCCGGTCTGCTCGGCCTGAGCGTCGGGGGGCGTCCTGCGCCCTCGGCGCCACGCGGGTCGAGGTGGAACCCGACCACGAGGGGGTCCCATTTCACCTCGACCGCGACGAGGGTCGGCCGGGGGCTCGCCCTCAGAGCAGGGCGCTGACCGCCCAGCCGGCCGCGAGGCAGACCCCGAAGACGATCGTGAGCCCACCGACGACGCGCAGGGCCGACCGGCGCCGACGTGTCACGACGGCCTGCTCGGCCTGCGTGGACCTCACGGCGTCGTAGAGCGGCGTCGGGTCGAAGGGCTCGATGTCGAGCTTCGGCAGACCGGAGTGCCAGTGCGACACAGGAGGTCCTCTCGTCGGTCGGGGGGCGGGGGCCTGTCGACCATAGGGCCCGGGACGCGCTCAGGGCGGCCGATCCGGGCCCCCGACACGCGTTCCTGACCGAACCCCGACGACACCGTGACCGAACGGACGAGACCCCCGACCGGTCGTTCGGTCGGGGGTCTCGCGGCCTCGGGTCGGCTCAGTGCCCGCCGATGGCTCCGTCGGCCCGGGTCTGGGCGCTGTCGACCTGGTCGGCGTACTTGCCGCCGGTCAGCGAGTCGACGGCGTCGCCGCCGCGCTCGATGGCCTGGTCGCTCAGCGACTCGACCTGGTCCGGGTGCTGCTCGGCCAGCTCGGTGAGCTTCTCCTTGGCGCTGTCGAGGAATCCCATCGGCGACCTCCTTCCGTCTCGGGGGCAGGACGCGCCCGCGACGGGGCGCACCACCAGTGGACACCCGCGGGGGCCCGCCGCGCCAGCCCTTTCGGCGCCGGGTGCGGTGCGAGCGGGTCGGTGTCCTCTGGAAGAATCGCGCGCATGGCCATCCGACCCGTCGTCATCAGCGGCGATCCCGTCCTCCACCGTCGCGCCGAGCCCGTCGAGGTCATCGACGACGGCATCCGCGAGCTCGTCGCGGACATGTACGAGACGATGGACGCCGCGCGCGGCGTGGGGCTCGCGGCGCCGCAGGTCGGGGTGGGCCTGCGGATCTTCACGTGGCAGCTCGGCAACGAGGACGGCATCCCGGCGCGTGGCGTCGTCATCAACCCCTACCTCGTCCCCGCCAAGCCCGTCCCGGGCGACCCGGACCCCCACGACGAGTCGGAGGGCTGCCTGTCGGTGCCCGGCGAGGCGTACCCGCTGCGTCGCGGCGAGAGCGCCGTCCTCACCGGCCAGGACCTCGAGGGGAACGAGCTGCGCTACGAGGCGACCGGGTGGTTCGCCCGGATGCTCCAGCACGAGTACGACCACCTCAACGGCTTCCTCTACGTCGACCGGCTCCAGGGCAAGTGGGCCCGCCGCGCGAAGAAGGCCGTCAAGGCCAACGGCTGGGGCGTGCCCGGTCTGTCGTGGATGCCGGGGGAGGACCGCGACCCGTTCGGCCACGACGACGTCGACGAGGACGGGCTCGACGCCGAGGGCGGCGGGCACGACCACGAGCACCACGATCACGAGCACCACGACCACGGGGACGAGGCGCGCTGAGCACGCCGCCGCTCGTCGTCGCCGTCGTCGGGGCGACGGCCACGGGCAAGTCCGGCCTCGGGGTCGCGCTCGCCCACCGGCTCGGGGGCGAGGTCGTCTCCGCCGACGCCTCGCAGCTCTACCGCGGGATGGACGTCGGCACCGCCAAGCTGACCCTCGCCGAGCGCGAGGGCGTCGCGCACCACCAGCTCGACGTCCTCGACGTGACGCAGGAGGCGAGCGTCGCCGCCTACCAGCGCGAGGCCCGGGTGGACCTCGAGGCCGCCCTGGGTCGCGGGCGCGTGCCGCTCCTCGTCGGGGGCTCGGGCCTGTACGTGCGGGCCGCGCTCGACCGGCTCGAGATCCCGCCCACCGACGCGACGGTGCGCGCCGACCTGGAGGCCCGGGCCGCCGCCGAGGGCACGCCCGCCCTCTACGCGGAGCTGGCGGCGCTCGACCCGGCCGCCGCCGCGGCGATCGAGCCGAACAACACCCGGCGGGTCGTGCGCGCCCTCGAGGTCGTCCGGCTGACCGGTCGCCCCTTCAGCGCGACGATGCCCACCCGCGAGCACCTGCGGCCGACGCTCGTCCTCGGCCTGCGGCTGCCGCGCGAGGAGCTCGACGAGCGCATCGGGCGCCGCACCCGCGCGATGTTCGACGGCGGGCTCGTCGAGGAGACCAGGGAGCTCGTGGAGCACGGCCTGCGCGAGGGGCGGACGGCGAGCCGCGCCGTGGGCTACGCGCAGGCGCTCGCGGTCCTCGACGGCACGGCCACGGTCGAGGAGGCCGTCGACGACACCGCGCTGCGCACCCGGCGCCTCGTCCGTCGCCAGGAGTCGTGGTTCGGCGCCGACCCCCGCATCCACTGGCTCGACGCCGCCGACCCCGGCCTGCTCGAGGAGGCGCTCGCTGTCGTCGAGCGGGCGCAGGGCCCGGGCGCCGGGCCGGGATGCGACGATGGGCCGCATGGCTGACCCCCTGGCGTTCACGAAGGGCCACGGGACCGAGAACGACTTCGTCCTCGTCCCCGACCTCGACGGTGCCCTCGGGCTGAGCGCCGGGCGGGCCGCGTGGCTCGCCGACCGGCGGGCCGGCCTCGGCGGTGACGGCGTCATCCGCGTCGTGCCCACCGATGCCGCGAGCGAGCCCTCGGTGCGCGAGCAGGCCTCCGACGCCCGGTGGTTCATGGACTACCGCAATGCCGACGGCTCGGCCGCCGAGATGTGCGGCAACGGCACCCGGGTCTTCGCCGAGTACCTGCGCCGCGAAGGCCTGGAGACCGCCGACGAGTTCGTCATCGCCACGCGGGCCGGCGCCAAGGTCGTGCGCCGCGACGGCGACCACTGGGCCGTCGGCCTCGGGCCGTGGCGCCTCGCCGACCCGGCCGCGGCCGCGCGCGACGGCTTCGACTCGCTCGTGCACGTGGGGGAGGGCGACCCCTACTCGGCGCTCTCGGTCGACCTCGGCAACCCGCACACGGTCGTCGCCCTTCCCGAGGACGTCGACCTCGACGCGCTCGACCTCACCCGGGCGCCGGTCGTGCGCCCCGAGCCGGTCAACGGCACCAACGTCGAGCTCGTCCGGCCCGTCGGGCCCGGGCACGTCGTCCTGCGCGTCCACGAGCGCGGGGTGGGCGAGACCCGCTCCTGCGGCACGGGCGCCTGCGCGGCGGCCATCGCCACGAGCTTCTGGGCCGGCTCCCTCGACACCGGCGCCGCGTGGGTCGTCGACGTCCCCGGGGGGCGCCTCTCCGTCCGCCTGTCCGACGGCGGGGGCGTCGAGCTCGCCGGCCCCGCGGTGCTCGTCGCCGACGGCACGGTGCCGGTCGGCCTGCTGCCGGGCTGACCCGCGGGCCTCGCGGCGCTCTCCGCAGCGCTCGCCGCGACAGGCCGCCGACCCCGGTCTACGGTGCGGTGATGGGGACCACAGCCGCTGCCGCACCCGCCCAGCCCCGCCGCCGTGTCGCGGTCGTGGGCCTCGCCCTCGGCCTCGTGGCGGCGCTCGCCGTCACCGCGCCGTCGGCGCAGGCGCAGGGAGGCCCGGGCCGCGCGGGGCCGCCCCCGGTCGGGCACGAGCTGCCCAAGGTGGCCGTGATGACCGGCTCCGGCGGGGCCGTCGCCAGCGTCGACCCGGTGGCCAGCCAGGTCGGCATCGACGTCCTGCGGGCCGGCGGCAACGCGACGGACGCCGCCGTCGCGACGGCCGCGGCCCTCGGGGTCACCGAGCCGTACTCGACGGGCATCGGCGGGGGCGGCTTCTTCGTCCACTACGACGCCCGTAGGGGTCGCGTCCAGACGATCGACGGGCGCGAGGCCGCACCGGCCACCTACGACGCGAACCAGTTCCGCGCCGCCGACGGCTCGGCCCTCGACTTCGCCACCGTCGTGGGGTCCGGCCAGTCCGTCGGGGTGCCCGGGACGCCGGCGACCTGGCAGCGGGCCGTCGACCGATGGGGCACACGCACGCTCGGCACCCTCCTGCGCCCGGCCGAGGAGATCGCCCGCCGCGGCTTCGTCGTCGACCAGACCTTCCACGACCAGACCGCCGACAACGCCGCGCGCTTCTCGGTCTTCCCCGAGACCGCCCGGGTGTTCCTCCCCGGTGGTGAGGCGCCGGCCGTCGGGTCGGTCTTCCGCAACCCCGACCTCGCGCGCGCGTTCCGCGAGCTGCGCACCCACGGCGTCGACAGCCTCTACCGCGGTCGGCTCGGGGACGCGGTGCTCGCCGCCTCGCGCCGCCCGGCGACCGTCTCCGGGACCACGGTCGCCCGCGGCGAGCTGACCCGCTCCGACCTGCGCCGCTACCGCGCGCTCGACAAGGAGCCGGTGCACTCCACCTACAAGGGGCGCGACGTCTACGGGATGCCCGTCCCGAGCAGCGGCGGCATCGCGCTGGCCGAGATCCTCAACCTCGTCGAGGCGTACGACGCCCGGACGGGGAGGCCGACCTCCCGCGTCGACGACGTCCAGTACCTCCACCGGTTCTCCGAGGCGTCGGCCACCGCCTTCGCCGACCGCAACCGCTACGTCGGCGACGTCCGCGGCGTCCCGACCCGCGAGCTCGTCTCGCAGGCGTTCGCCGACGAGCGGGCCTGCCTCTTCTCCGGCTCGGCGGCGATGGCCCGCCCCGTGCCCTTCGGCAGTCCCGACGGCGCCTACGCCGGCTGCGCCGACGGCACGGCCTCCGGCGTCCTGCCCCACGACGGGATGTCGACGACGCACCTCTCGGTCGTCGACCGCTGGGGCAACGCGGTGTCCTACACCTCGACGATCGAGCAGACCGGCGGCTCGGGCATCACCGTGCCGGGATGGGGCTTCCTGCTCAACAACGAGCTGACCGACTTCGACTTCGTGCCCGTGACCCCCGGCGTCCCGGACCCCAACCTCCCCGGCCCCTCCAAGCGTCCGCGCTCGTCGATGACGCCGACGATCGTCCTGCACGACGGCCGGCTCGAGCTCGTGGCGGGCAGCCCGGGCGGCGCGACGATCATCACGACCGTCGCCCAGGTCCTCCTCGGCCACTACGAGCGGGGGATGACGGTCGGCGACGCGCTCCAGGCGCCGCGGCTCTCCAGCCGCAACGGGACGAGCGAGCAGGCCGAGCCGGCGATCACCGGCGGGGCCACCGGTGCGGGCCTGACCGGTCTCGGGCACCGGCTCTCGGAGACCGCCGAGATCGGCGCCGCGACGGCCATCAGCGTCCTCGGCCACGGTCGGTACACCGCCGTCGCGGAGAAGGTGCGGCGCGGTGGCGGCTCGGCCATGGTCGTGCGGCCGGAGCGGCGTCAGCCCTGACGGACCTCGAGCACCCGGAACCCCTTGCTCGACGTGCGCCGGGTGCAGGGCATCCCCAGCTCGTCCTCGACCCAGCGCTGGAGGCTGTCGGAGCCGAGGTTCTTCTGGACGACGAGCGAGGCGACGCCGTCCGGCGCCAGGCGCGGCAGCCACGTGCGCATCAGGTCGTGGAGGACGGCCTTGCCGACCCGGATCGGGGGGTTGGACCAGATGACGTCGAAGCGCACGTCGGCGGGCACCGCGTCGGCCGTGGCCGCGCGCACCCCGTCGAGGCCGAGGGCGGCGGCGTTGCGCCGGGTGAGGTCCAGGGCGCGCTCGTTGACGTCGAGCGCCCAGACCGTCGCGGCCGGCGCGCGCAGCGCGAGGGTCAGGGCGATCGGCCCCCAGCCGCACCCGAGGTCGAGGAAGGTCCCCGAGGGCGGAGGCGGCGCGACCTCGTCGAGGAGGACCGCCGTGCCCTTGTCGAGCCCGCCCGGCGAGAAGATGCCCCCCGCGACCTCGACCTCGACGGCGCGACCGGCGAGGTGCACCCGCAGCGGGCGGCGCTCGGCGGCGCTCGCGGGCTGCGCGGTGAAGTAGTGCTCGTGCTCGCTCATCGGGTCGAGAGGCTAGCGTCGCGGGCGCCGGCGGCGTGAACCGGAAGAATGCGGTCGCCTCCGGGCGTTGGACGGTGAGACCCTAGGGAGAACATGACTGGACGACACACCATCACCGGGCGGGCCGCGGCGCTCGCCGACTCCACCCGCCACGACGACGCCGGCATCGTCCTGGACGACGAGGCCTTCGGCTACGACGGCGACCAGCTCGACCGTGAGGAGCGCGCGGCCCTGCGCCGCGTCAGCGGCCTCTCGACCGAGCTCGAGGACGTCACCGAGGTCGAGTACCGGCAGCTGCGGCTCGAGCGGGTCGTGCTCGCCGCCGTCTGGTGCGACGGCACGCTGCTCGACGCCGAGAACTCGCTGCGCGAGCTGTCGGCGCTCGCCGAGACCGCCGGCTCCGAGGTGCTCGCCGGCGTCATCCAGCGCCGGACCAACCCCGATCCCGCGACCTATCTCGGCAAGGGCAAGGCCGCCGAGCTGCGCGACGTCGTCATCGCCGAGGGCGCCGACACCGTCATCTGCGACACCGAGCTCGCGCCGAGCCAGCGCCGCGCCCTCGAGGACGTCGTCAAGGTCAAGGTCATCGACCGCACCGCGCTCATCCTCGACATCTTCGCGCAGCACGCGAAGAGCCGGGAGGGCAAGGCGCAGGTCGAGCTCGCGCAGCTGCAGTACCTCCTGCCCCGCCTGCGCGGCTGGGGCGAGTCGATGTCGCGGCAGGCCGGTGGCCAGGCCGCCGGCGGCCAGGGCATGGGCTCGCGCGGCCCGGGTGAGACGAAGATCGAGCTCGACCGCCGACGCATCAACACCCGGATGGCCAAGCTGCGCCGCGAGATCAAGGACATGAAGACCGTCCGCGACACCAAGCGCGGCGGGCGTCGGGCCAACCAGGTGCCCAGCGTGGCCATCGCCGGCTACACCAACGCCGGCAAGTCGAGCCTGCTCAACCGGCTGACCGGCGCCGGCGTGCTCGTCGAGGACGCGCTCTTCGCCACCCTCGACCCGACCGTGCGCCGCGCCGAGACCCCGGACGGCCGTCTCTACACGCTGACCGACACCGTCGGGTTCGTGCGCCAGCTGCCGCACCAGCTCGTCGAGGCGTTCCGCTCGACGCTCGAGGAGGTCGCCGAGGCCGACCTGCTGCTCCACGTCGTCGACGGCTCGCACCCCGACCCCGAGGGGCAGATCTCCGCGGTGCGCTCGGTCCTCTCCGACGTCGACGCCACGGACGTCAAGGAGGTCATCGTCGTCAACAAGGCCGACCTGGCCGACCCCGAGGTGCTCGACCGGCTGCGCCGCCACGAGAAGCACTCGATCATCGTCTCGGCCCGCACGGGCGAGGGCATGGAGGAGCTGCGGGCGCTGGTCGCCGACGAGCTCCCGCGGCCCGACGTCGACGTCGACGTCCTCGTGCCCTACGACCGCGGCGACCTCGTGAGCCGGGTGCACGAGACGGGGGAGGTGCTCGCGAGCGAGCACGTCGCCGACGGCACGCGCCTCACCGCCCGCGTCGACCCCGAGCTCGCGGAGGACCTGTCGGCCTACGCGGTCTGACCGGCGGTCGGCTCCTCCGGGGGCCGGTCCGCCCGGGACCCGACAGGCGCTGGCACCCGCGCCCGCGCCCGAGGTACCCCGTCATCACGGTGATGACGGGGAACCTTGCCCGGGACGCGGATGCCTCCCCGTCCCGGGTGACCTTCCGCGTCGTCCCGGTGACGACCCGGTTCTTCGGTGACGTCGCCGGCAGCGACCGCCCTCCACCCCACTGTTGCGAATGATGTGCAATAGGGTGCGCGGGTGACGACCCCCCGCACCCTGCTGACCGACCGCCTGCGGCTGCGTCCGCTCACCCCGGACGACCGCGACCTCTGGGTACGGCTGCACACCGACCCCGCGCAGTACCCGTTCGCGCCGTGGGCCGTCGCGCGCGACGCCGACGCCGCGGGCGAGAAGCTCGACCTGGCCCTCGCGCACTGGGCCGAGCACGGCTTCGGGTACGGCGTCGCCGAGGACCGCGGGTCGGGTGAGGCGCTCGGCGTGGCCGGGGTCATCCACGGCCGGGAAGGGCGCCACCTCAACCTCTACTACCGCTTCGACCGGCCCCACCACGGGCGCGGGCTCGGCCCTGAGGTCGCCCGTGCCGTCGTCGCGGACGCCGTCGAGCACGGCCCGGCGCTGCCGCTCGTCGCCACCGCGCGCCCCGACCACCTCGCCTCGACGCGCACCGCGGAGCGGGCCGGGCTGACCCACGTCGGCGCCGCGGACGAGGGTGCGCGCCTGCCGGGGGTGCCCCCGGAGGTCGTGGCCCGGGCCCGGGCGGCCGACCCCGCGGACGTGCCCGCGCCGGTGGTGCTCGTCGCCCCGTCGGTGCACACGCACCGCTCGCCCTTCGACGCCACGACGCGCGCGGAGGTGCTCGACCTCTGGTGCGCCGTCAACGACGCCGGGGGAGCGGTCGGCTTCCTGCCCGGGGCGGCGCGCGGCCGGGTGGCCGAGGCGCTGGCGGCGCACGAGGACTCGATGGCCGATGATCGGGCCGTCGCCGTCCTGCTGCGCGACCCGGCCGGTGCGCTCGTCGCCCTCGGCTGGTGGGTCGAGGGGCCGAACCCGCTGCTCGCTCACCGTCGCACGGCCTACCGCGTGATGTCGCACCCGGAGCGCCGCGGCCGCAACCTCGGCCGCCTGCTCATGGCGGCGCTGCACCGGGTCGCCCGCGCGGACGGGGTCGAGGTCGTCGAGCTCGGCGTCCGCGGCGGCACCGGGGTCGATGCCTTCTACGCCGGCCTCGGGTACGCGGAGGTCGGCCGGCTGCCCGGCGGCATCCGGGTGGCACCGGGCGACGACCGCGACGACGTGTGGATGGCCCGTCGGCTCGACGGGCGGGCGATCAGCTGAGGCCGACGATCCGCCCGTCGTCGTCGACGTCGATGTGCTCGCTCGCCGGGACCCGGGGCAGGCCGGGCATCGTCATGATCTCGCCGGTCACGAGGACGACGAACCCCGCGCCGGCGGCCAGGCGCACCTCGCGCACCGAGACCGTGTGGCCCTCCGGGGCGCCGCGCAACGTCGGGTCGGTCGAGAACGAGCTCTGCGTCTTGGCCATGCAGATCGGCAGGTGCCCGTAGCCCTCGGCCTCGATGGCCGCGAGCCGCTTGGCCGCCTTCGGCTCGAAGACGACGTCGGCCGCGCCGTAGACCTGCGTCGCGACGGCGCGGGCCTTCTCGGCGAGCGGCGCGTCGTCGGGGTAGACCAGCCGCATGTCGGCGGTGCCGGCCTCGACCACCTCGAGGACGCCCCGGGCCAGGGCCTGCGCGCCGGCCGAGCCGTCGGCGTAGTGGGTCGCCTCGTACGCCCGGAACCCCTCGGCCTCGACGAGCCGCAGCACCTCGGCGACCTCGGCGTCGGTGTCGGTGGGGAAGCGGTTGAGGGCGACGACGGCGGGCAGCCCGTAGACGTCGCGGACGTTGCGCAGGTGGCGGCGCAGGTTGGCCATCCCGGCGTTCACGGCCTCGACCGACTCCGGCCCGAGGTCGGCGACCGCGACGCCCCCGTGGTACTTGAGCGCACGGACGGTGGCGACGACGACGACCGCCGAGGGGCGCAGGCCGGAGGTCCGGCACTTGATGTCGACGAACTTCTCGGCGCCGAGGTCTGCCCCGAAGCCGGCCTCGGTCACGACGTAGTCGGCCAGCTTCAGCGCGGTGCGCGTGGCCATCACCGAGTTGCAGCCGTGGGCGATGTTGGCGAACGGGCCGCCGTGGATCATCGCCGGGGTGTGCTCGAGGGTCTGGACGAGGTTGGGCGCCAACGCATCCCGCAGGATGACGGTCATCGCACCATGCACCTTGAGGTCGCGCGCGTGGACTGGCTGCTTGTCGCGGGTGTAGCCGACGACGATGCGCCCGAGCCGCTCGCGCAGGTCGGCGACGGAGGTGGCCAGGCAGAGGATGGCCATCACCTCGGAGGCGACGACGATGTCGAACCCGTCCTCGCGCGGGATGCCGTTCGCCACCCCGCCGAGGCCGACGACGACGTCGCGCAGGGCGCGGTCGTTGAGGTCGACGACGCGCTTCCAGGTGACGGTGCGCGGGTCGATCCCGAGGGCGTTGCCGTGGTGGAGGTGGTTGTCGAGCACCGCCGAGAGCAGGTTGTTCGCCGCCGCGATGGCCGCGAAGTCACCGGTGAAGTTGAGGTTGATGTCGGTCATGGGGACGACCTGGGCGTAGCCGCCGCCGGCCGCGCCGCCCTTGATGCCGAAGACCGGGCCCATCGAGGGCTCGCGCAGCGCCACCATCGCGTTCTCGCCGAGCGAGGCGAGCGCGTCGGCGAGGCCGACCGACGTCGTCGTCTTGCCCTCGCCCGCGGGCGTCGGCGAGATGGCGGTGACGAGGACGAGCCGGCCCTCGGGGCGGTCGGCGAGCGAGTTGACGTACGCGAGCGAGATCTTCGCCTTCGTGTGGCCGTAGGGGACGAGGTGCTCGGCGTCGATGCCGAGCTTCTCGCGCGCGAGCTCCGCGATCAGGGTGAGCTCGGCCGCCTCGGCGATCTCGATGTCGGGCGGGACGGGGCGGGTCTGCGCACTCGTGGTCACGCTCGCCATCGTGGCACCCGTCGAGGCCGTGCGACAAGGGAAACGACGCGCTGTTCGCAACGCGACGCACGATACGCAACAGACGTCGTGGCGCCACGCTTGGCTCACGCTACCGGGAGACGACGGGTCGGGCCCGCCGGAGCGACCGCCTAGGCTGCTCGGGTGCCCGACCTCGACGACCTCCTCCACGCCGCCGTCGGAGGCGTCGGTGGCACCGAGCGCCCCGGCCAGGTCGAGATGGCGCACGCGGTCGCGCGGGCGGTCGAGACGGGCGAGCACCTCCTCGTCCAGGCCGGCACGGGCACCGGCAAGTCCCTCGCCTACCTCGTGCCGGCGGTCCAGCACGCGATGGCCACCGGGAAGACGGCCGTCGTCGCGACGGCGACTCTCGCCCTCCAGGCCCAGATCGTCGACCGCGACATGCCGCGCCTGGCCGAGTCGCTCACCCCGGTCCTCGGCCGGCGCCCCACCTACGCGCTCGTCAAGGGCCGGCGCAACTACGTCTGCCTGCACAAGCTCGAGGGCGGCTTCCCCGACGACGACGCCGACAGCCTGCTCGCGGTGGGGGACGTCGACCGCGCCGCCTCTCGCCTCGGCGCCGAGGTCGTCCGCCTGCGCGACTGGGCCGAGGTCACCGAGTCCGGCGACCGCGACGAGCTCGTGCCCGGCGTCTCCGAGCGGGCCTGGCGGCAGGTGTCGGTCAGCGCCGAGGAGTGCCTCGGGTCGCGCTGCCCGATGGTCGGCGAGTGCTTCGTCGAGCGCTCCCGCGAGGCCGCCCGCGACGTCGACGTCATCGTCACCAACCACTCGTTCATGGCCATCGACGCGTTCGAGGGCCGGCAGATGCTGCCCGAGCACGACGTGCTCGTCGTCGACGAGGGTCACGAGCTCGTCGACCGCGTCACCTCGACGATCACCGACGAGCTGACGCCCGGCTCGGTGCGCGCCGCCTCGAAGCGCGCCGGCCGCCAGGCCGACTCCGCCGAGGCCCTCGACGATGCCGCCACGCTCCTGGAGTCGGTCCTCGAGCCGATGCCCGAGGGGCGGCTCACGTCCGTCCCCGACTCCTTGGCGCTGGCGCTCGCGCGCATCCGCGACGTCGCCCGCCAGGCGCAGAGCGAGCTCAAGCCGCAGCAGGGCGAGGAGGTCGACGGCGCAAAGCAGGTCGCGCGCGCGGCCGTCGAGGACCTCTTCGAGACCGCGGCCCGGATGCTCGAGGAGCGCGAGCTCGACGTCGTCTGGCTCTCGAAGGACCCCCGCCGCGGCCCGGTGCTGCGCGTCGCGCCGATGAGCGTGGCGATGATGGTGCGCGACAAGGTGTTCGACGACCGCACGGTCGTCATCACCTCGGCCACGCTCGAGCTCGGCGGCACCTTCGACGCCGTCGCCGGGACCATCGGGCTGCGCGGCGAGGGCGCCCCCCGCTGGCGCGGCCTCGACGTCGGCAGCCCCTTCGACTACCCGAAGCAGGGCATCGCCTACGTCGCGAAGCACCTGCCGCCGCCGGGGCGTGACGGCACGGCGCCGCAGACCTTCGACGAGATCGAGGCGCTCGTGCGCGCCGCCAACGGCCGCACGCTCGGCCTCTTCTCGTCGATGCGGGCCGCCCGCGAGGCCACCGAGGAGATGCGGACCCGGCTGGAGGACACCGACATCGTCGTCCTCTGCCAGGGCGAGGACCAGATCTCCACGCTCGTGCGCGAGTTCGCGCGCGACGTGCGCACCTGCCTCTTCGGCACGCTGTCGCTGTGGCAGGGCGTCGACGTCCCGGGCTCCTCGTGCCAGCTCGTCATCATCGACCGCGTGCCGTTCCCGCGCCCCGACGACCCGCTGGCCTCGGCGCGCTCGCAGGCCATCGCGCGGATGGGCGGCAACGGCTTCATGGCGGTCTCGGCGACGCACGCCGCGCTGCGGCTCGCGCAGGGCGCCGGCCGGCTCATCCGCCGCGGCGACGACCGCGGCGTCGTCGCGTTCCTCGACTCCCGGATGATGACCGCGCGCTACGCCGGCTTCCTCCAGCGCTCCCTGCCGCCGTTCTGGCCGACCGCCGACCGCGAGATGGTCCTCGGGGCGCTCAAGCGCCTCGACGAGATCGCGCCCCCGCCGCTCCCCGTCCTCGAGCCGACCCGCCGAGGCCTGACCGGCGCCGTCGCCGGCACCTCGATGGCGGCGGCCGCGCCGGTGGCGGGGGTCACCGAGGCCGACGAGCGCCCGGTGGCCGACGCGCCGCCGCCCCCGCCGTCCTCGCGCACCGCCGTCACCGAAGGCCACGCGTGGACCGCGCAGGAGGACGAGGAGCTGCGCGACGGCGTCGAGCTCGGCCTCTCGCTCACCGAGCTCGCCGAGTCGATGGAGCTGCCGCCGTCGGCCGTCGAGGCGCGCCTGGCCGGGCTCGGCCTCGAGGCCGGGTCGGGCCCGACCCTCACCTTCGACTGACCGGCGGGGCGCGGCATCCACCCGCGGGCGCCCCCGCCGACGTGTCATGGTGCGGAGGTGGTCATGAGGCGTTCCGTGCCCGACGCGTCGTACGAGGAGTTCGTGCGCGCCAGCACCGTCCCGCTGCTGCGGGTCGCGTGGCTGCTGACCGGCGACCACCACGCCGCCCAGGACCTCGTGCAGGAGACCCACGTGCGGATGGCCGCCCGCTGGGCCTCCGTCACCCGCGACGACGCCGACCCGATGCCCTACGCCCGCACCGTCCTGCACCGCCTGCACGTCGACCGGTGGCGCTGGCGCTCACGGCGGCCCGAGCGGCTCGTCGACGTGGTCCCCGAGGGGGCCGGCCGCGCGGGTGACCCCGACCTGCGGATGACGCTGCAGGCGGCGCTGGCCACCCTGACGCCGCGTCAGCGCGCCGTGCTCGTCCTGCGCTTCCTCGAGGACCGCACCGAGGTGCAGTCCGCCGAGGTCCTCGGCTGCTCGCCGAACACGGTCAAGAGCCAGACCCGGCACGCGCTCGCCCGGCTGCGCGAGCTCAACCCGCACCTCGTCGCCGAGCTCGCGCCGGCGCGGACGGAGGCCTGATGGACGCCCTCACGGAGACGATGCGACGGGCGGCCGAGGACGCCCCGGTCGACCTCGGGGCGCGGGGCGCGGCCGACGTCACGTGGCGGCGCGGCCGTCGTCGCCGGCTCGGCTCGCGCGCGGCCGCCGCCGGCACCCTCCTCGCCCTCGTCCTGGTCGTCGCCGGCGTGGTGCTGGCGCCGACCGGGCTGCCCCGCGCGGCGCTCCCCGCGGCGGAGGGCCGGCCCGGCGGGGTCGGGTCCTACCCACAGCGCATCGGCCCGCAGTGGTGGGTACGCGACCTGCCCGCCGCCGGGACGCCGGTCGCCCTCCTCGTGCGCTCCGGCGACCCGGGGTCCGGCGGGTGGCAGGCGGTGGATGCCTCCGGCACCCGCTACCGCCTGCCGGGGGTCGGCGCGGAGATGTGGCCGAGCCTCTCGCCCGACGGCACCCGGGTGGGCTTCGTGGGGGCGGGGGACCGCGGCCTCTACCGGGTGCTCGACCTGCGGACCGGTGGGCACACGGACTATCCCGACGTCGGGTCCGGGGTGCAGGGGCGCGACGGCCTCCTCGTGAGCGGCCGTCGGTACGGGGTCGCGTTCCAGAGCCCGGGGACCTTCTCGCCCGACGGCTCGCGGGTGGCCGTGCCGGTGTCCACGGCGACCGGTGCGTCGCGCGTCCTCGTGCTCGGCAGCGGTGGCGACGTCAGCGTCGTCACGGGGATGGACCAGCCGGCCGGCTGGCTCGACGCCGACCGGCTGCTGGGGCGGCTGGTGGGGCAGACCGACACCGTGGCGAGCGGACCCACGGTCGACCTCGTGGTCTGGGACCGCCGGACCGGTCGCACCACTGCCTTCGGCACGGTGCGGCTGCACGAGGTCGCGGCCGGGTCTGAGCAGGTCCCCTTCGGGCAGTGGTGGGGGAGCATCCGGGGGGACGGGACGCTCTGGCTGCGGGGCTCCGACGACCGGGACGGCGGCGACGGCTCCCTCAGCAGCACCTGGTGGGTGGAGGGGTTCGCCCTGCCGGGGCTCGAGCCCGTCGACCTGGGCGGTCGGCCGGTGGAGCGGCCGACGCCCGTCGAGGTGCCGGACCAGATGGTGCAGGGCACGGGATGGGCCCGCGACCGGCTCTTCGGCGGCACGGACGTCACGGGCCTGACCGTGATGGCGGGCGAGGGGAGCGGCAGCCGCCCCGTCGTCGACGTGGGCGGGCTGGACTGGACCACCGCGGTGTGGGCGCAGGACGCGCTCGACGGTGGACCGACGTGGTCGCCCTTCGGGACCTCCACGTCGTGGGTCGCCTGGCGGTGGAAGGAGCTCGCCCTCGCCGTCCTGGCCCTCGCCCTGTGGCGGTTCGGGTGGCGACGCCGCCGGCGGGGGAGGCGCTGAGGCCTCGAGAGGAGGGAACACGCGCGGGATCGCGCCGGATCGCCTGCGTGTCGCCTGCCCTCGCGACCGGGCTCAGGTGACCGGCTGCTCCACGGCGCGCAGCCACGCCTCCGTCGCGCGAGGGTCGGTGAAGCGCAGCACGGGCGGACCGTCGGGGTCCGCGACCATCGCCGCGACCTGCTCCTGCCGACGCCGGAACGAGCGCTGGTGCCACAAGATGATGGAGTCGCGCGAGAACGTCTGGCGCCACGACTCGACGTTGCCGCCGCAGATCTCCTCGCGGTCGAGGAGCCGGCGCAGGGTCCGCACGAGCAGCCGGCGCAGCGACACCCGGCGCGGGTGGTCGAGGGCCACGAGGAGGTCGGTCCGGGCGAGGACGAGGTCGCGCGGGGCGCTCCACAGGGCGTCCATCACCCACGCCGGGCCCTCGGCGTGCGGGCGCACCGCCTCGACCTGCGCGGCAGGGCCGAGCTGCACCCATCCCGGCCGCCACATGAGGTCGTCCGTCGCCACGAGGGGCGTGCCGGTCGCGGCGGCGAGGCGGGCCGCGAACGTCGTCTTGCCGGCGCCGGTGACCCCGACGACGACCACGCGGCGGTGCCGGGCGGGGTCGTACGGGACGTCGAGCAGCACCGGGGGATCGTAGGCCGCCCGGGCCGCGCGCGGGGCGTCGGCGGTGGGTGGCAGAGTGACCACCATGACCGAGGACGTCGTCGCCGTCGCGCAGCGCGTGCCGCCGCTGGTCCTCGTCACGGGGCCGGAGGGCATCCTCGCCGAGCGCGCCCTGGCGCACACCCTCGAGGAGCTGCGCGTCGGGAGCCCCGACCTCGAGGTCATCCGGGTGTACGCGGCCTCCTACCAGCCGGGCGAGCTCGTGCTCCACACCAGCCCCTCGCTCTTCGGCGGCGACAAGTGCGTCGTCGTCCACGACCTCGACGAGGCCTCGGACGAGCTGCAGGGCGACCTCCTCGGCCTGCTCGCCGGCCCGCCCGAGCCGGACCTCACCCTCGTCGTGCTCCACAAGAGCGGCCAGCGCGGCAAGAAGGTCCTCGACGCCCTGCGCGGCGCGAGGGCGCGGGTCCTCGAGGCCCCGGCGGTCAAGACCGACCGCGACAAGACCGACTTCGCGACCCACGAGTTCCGGCGCGCCCGCCGCAAGGCGACGCCCGAGGCGGTGCACGCGCTCGTCGAGGCCGTCGGCAAGGACGTCCGCGAGCTCGCGGCCGCCTGCCAGCAGCTCGTCGACGACACGACCGGCGTCATCGACGAGCAGGTCGTGCTCACCTACCACGGCGGCAAGGTCGAGGCGACGGGCTTCCGGGTCGCCGACGCCACCCTCGCCGGCGACCCCGGTGAGGCGCTGCGCCTGCTCCGGCACGCCATCGCCGTCGGGGTCGACCCCGTGCCGATCGTCGCCGTCCTCGCCCAGCAGGTGCGCCAGCTCATCAAGGTCGGGTCCGCCGGCCGCGGGCGCCCCGCCGACGTCGCCCGGGACGTCGGGATGGCCCCGTGGCAGGTCGACCGGGCCCGGCGCACGCTCTCGGGCTGGAACGCCGAGGGCCTCGCGACCTCGCTCCAGGCGCTCGCCGCCGCGGACGCCGAGGTCAAGGGCGGCGGCCGCGACCCGGTCTACGCCGTCGAGCGGGCGGTGCTGACGATCACCGCCCAGCACGGTCGGCACCGCGACGAGTGACCCGCCCAGCGCCCCACGTCACCCGTTTTGGCGGGGGTGCGCGCCGCTGGTACCTTTGTCGACTGCGTGCGCGTGTGGTCGCGCGCGCACGAGCTTCATCCAGCGCGAGTCAACCACGGGTGCCCCACGCCCGGTCCCGACCCGCGACTGCCGCCCTCTAACGGCAACCGATTCCTCGACCGAAGGCACGAATACACAGTGGCGAACATCAAGTCCCAGCTCAAGCGCATCAAGACGAACCGTCTCGCGACCGAGCGCAACAAGGCCGTCAAGAGCGAGTTCAAGACGGCCATCCGTCGCTTCCGCGAGGCGGCCGACACCGGCAACGCCGAGCAGGCCGCCGAGGCGCTCAAGGTCGCGTCGACCAAGCTCGACAAGGCCGTGAGCAAGGGCGTCATCCACAAGAACCAGGCCGCGAACAAGAAGTCCGCGATGGCCAAGCGGGCCGCCTCGCTCTGAGCGGAGCAGCCCACGCACGAGGGCCCGTCACCGATCCGGTGACGGGCCCTCGTGCGTTCGCGGGACGACGGGTCAGCCGAGCGCGAGCCGCCGTAGCCCGGCGAGGTCGCCGTTGAAGCGGTCCTGGTCCAGCGGGCTGTCGGTCCACTGCCAGAACGTGTAGTAACCCCAGCCGGCCGGGAGCGTCCCGACGCTCGTGCTGTACCGGGCCACCCACAGCGGGTTGGTCGTGGAGAACGCGGTGCTGCCCCCGGTGCACTGCGTCCACCAGCTCGTCGCCGTGTAGATGACGGCGTCACGGCCGGTGCGGGCCTTGTAGCGGCTCGTGAAGTCGCGGATCCACGAGACCATCCCGCTCTGGCTCTTGCCGTAGCAGGTCGCACCGTAGGGGTTGAACTCGATGTCGAGGACCCCGGGCAGCGTGCGGCCGTCGGCGCTCCAGCCGCCCCCGTGGTCGACGAACCAGTCGGCCTGCGCGGCGCCGGAGGAGGAGTCGGGCAGGGCGAAGTGGTAGGAGCCCCGGATCATCCCGACGTCGTAGGAGCCGGTGTACTGCGCGCTGAACGTGGGGCTGCGGTAGGTCGTCCCCTCGGTCGCCTTGACGTAGGCGAACTTCGTGCCCTTGGCCCACCAGGAGGCCCAGTCGACGGTGCCCTGCCACTTCGAGACGTCGATGCCGGGGGTCTGCGTGACCGCCGCGAGCGACGAGGACGCGGTCGGACGGTCGGTCGGGGCCGCGGCGCCCGGGCCGGCGGACCAGCCCATGAACGCGTCCCCCGTCCGGTCGATGCCGACCGCGCGGGCCTGCGCCGTGGGGTGGGGCGCCGGCGTCGCCTGTGCGGGGAGGGCGGCGACGAGGCCCGCGAGGGCGGTGGCCCCGGCGGCGAGGGCCGCGAGGCCGCTGCGTCGGGTCGTGCGGAGTGGTCGCATGGGGTCGGTCTCCTGGGTCGGGGCGGGGGAGCGCCTCGACGGTAGGACCGCCGGGGTCCGGCCCGGGTCTCGCTCAGGTAAGAAGTTCCGCCCATTGGGTCAAGAACGTGGAAATCCTCCAGACGGCACGACGGCGACCGGAGCCGGTGTCCCGACGAGGTGGTCCGGGCGAGGTGGGTCAGCGGCCGGCGCGGACCGCCGCGGCGACCTCGAGGAAGCGGTCGCGGTCGAGGACGGCCCCCTCGCGGCGGACGGCGTCGGGGTCGACCCGCAGCACCCGGTTGACGCGCACCTCGCTCGGACGGCCCTGCCGGTCCCAGGCGCCGGTGCCGATGTCGACCCAGCGCCGCCCGGCCCGCCGCTCCTGCTCGGCGTCGCGGTCGTGGTCCTTGCTCGTCAGCTGCAGCCCGAGCAGCCAGGGGCCGTCGTGCCCGACGAGCAGCACCGGCCGGTCCTTGCCCTGCGCGTGGTCCTCCTCGTAGGGCACCCACGTCCAGACGATCTCGCCGGGGTCGGGGCGTCCGTCGGGCCGCGGGGCGTACACGGGGTCGAGCGCCCCGGTGTAGTCGCCCGGGTAGCCGCCGGCCGGACGCGGGGCGGGCGCCGGCGCGGAGGGCCGGGAGCGCGGCGCCGGGGTGGCCGGGCGCGACCCGCGGCGCGAGCCGCCGCGCAGCAGCTCGCGCAGGGCGCCGTCGAGGACCGGGCGGAGGATGCGCTGCCACTGCATGCGCCGACCCTAGCCGGGCCGTGACGTGGCGGCCGGGGTCTCCTAGGCTCGGGTGGGGCCGGCCACCGGGACGTCGGCCCGGGACACCGAGGAGGACCCGTGGCCGATCACCGCGTCTTCGCCACGCCGTTCGCGAGCATCTACCCGCACTACGTCGCCAAGGCCGAGCGCAAGGGCCACTCGCGTGCGGAGGTCGACGAGGTCATCCACTGGCTGACCGGTTACGACGAGGCCGGGCTGCGCGAGGCCCTCGACGACGAGCGCGACCTCGAGACGTTCTTCGAGCGCGCCCCTGCCTTCACGCCGCACGCCGGGCTCATCACCGGCACGATCTGCGGCCACCGCGTCCAGGAGATCGAGGACCCGCTCATGCAGCGCATCCGCTACCTCGACCTCCTCGTCGACGAGGTCGCGCGCGGCAAGAAGATGACCTCGATCAAGCGCGGGAGCGCCTGAGCCGTCCTGCGTCGCTGTCCGTTCAGCGCGTCAGGGACCAGCCGCGGCGGTGCGCGAGCAGCCGGGTCGTGGTGTCGGAGAAGAAGAGCGCGTGCGCCCGCAGCGCCTCCGTGCACCCCGGCGGCGGGGGTGCGTCGAGGTCCTCGAGCATGAAGCCGACGAGGAAGGCCAGCACCGCGTCGACGTCGTCGTCGGTGGCGCCGTCGAGCAGCGGGGAGCGCTCGAGGGCGGTCAGGTCGATGCCGTGGTGGTGCATCAGCGGCCAGAGCGTGACGAGGTCGAACCACGCGGGCCCGACGGCGGCCTGGTTCCAGTCGACGACGCGCATCCGGCCGTCCGGCTCGCGCAGGAGATTGTCCGGCCGCAGGTCGAGGTGCGCCAGCGCGTCGCCGTGGACGGCGTCGAGGACGCGCGAGGCCAGGTGGACGAGCTCGGCGGCGGCGGCCCGCTCGGGGACGACGTGACCGGCCGGCCAGGGCTGCGAGCCCTCCGCGAGCCGGCGCAGCGCGGGCACCGACGCGGTGGCGCCGGCCAGCTCGTCGCGGACCGTCGCGAGCCCGAGGCCCTGCACGACGGGCGCGGGCGTGGCCGCGATCTCGCGGCAGGCGTCGTGGACCGCGTCGACGTCCCGCGGTGTCCACGGGGCGCCCGGTCGGGTGCCGTCGACGTGGTCGAGGACGAGGACGCGCCATCCGCCGCCCGCCTCGACGTCGCGCAGGCCCAGCATCCGAGGGGTGCAGGCGAGCCCGGCGAGCCCCGGCAGCAGCTGCGACTCGCGGCGCAGGGCGCGCAGCACGTGCGGGGTCGAGGCGCCCGCCGCCTTGACGAACACCGTCCGGCCGTCGGCGAGGGCGACGGAGCCGGCGAAGGCGCCGCCGAAGCCCGAGCCCACCGGGGCGTGCGCCCCGACGACGGGGCTGCCGGCCACCGCGGCCACCGCGTCGGAGACTGCGGCCGGCAGGGTGTCGAAGGCGGGCCGGCGGCTCGTGCGGCCGTAGTCGACCTCGGGCACCGGGGGAGTCATCCGCCCACCGTGCCATGCGCCGCGTCCGGGTACGACCGGGTTCCCCGCGCGCCGGGGTGATCTCGTCGTGCCGGGGTGCCGTGGCGGGTCGGCCGGGCGAGGTCGGGGCGGCGGGGCGGTGTCGGGGTGTACTCGCTGTGACGGGGTGATCTCGTCGTGCCGGGGTGACGTCGCCGTGCCGGGGTGCCGTGGCGGGTCGGCCGGGCGAGGTCGGGGCGGCGGGGCGGTGACGGGGTGTACTTACTGTGACGGGGTGTACTCGCTGTGACGGGGTGATCTCGTCGTGCCGGGGTGACGTCGCCGTGTCGGGGTGCCGTGGCGGGTCGGCCGGGCGAGGTCGGGGCGGCGGGGCGGTGTCGGGGTGGACGGACGCGGCGGTGACACCCGGGGCCGTGAGCCGTGGGAGACTGGTCCTTCACCGCCCGCCAGCCCCCGACCGCAAGGAACCGCGCACCCGTGTCACCCCGCGCCCGCACCGTGCTGCAGCCGCACGCGACACCGCCGGAGGCGATCCGCAACTTCTGCATCATCGCCCACATCGACCACGGCAAGTCGACCCTCGCCGACCGGATGCTCCAGATCACCGGGGTCGTCGACGACCGCGCGATGCGCGCGCAGTACCTCGACCGGATGGACATCGAGCGCGAGCGCGGCATCACGATCAAGAGCCAGGCCGTCCGGATGCCGTGGGAGGTCGACGGCACGAGCCACGTCCTCAACATGATCGACACCCCGGGCCACGTCGACTTCACCTACGAGGTCTCCCGCAGCCTCGCCGCGTGCGAGGGCGCCGTGCTGCTCGTCGACGCCGCGCAGGGCATCGAGGCGCAGACCCTCGCGAACCTCTACCTCGCGATGGAGAACGACCTCACGATCATCCCGGTGCTCAACAAGATCGACCTGCCGGCGGCCCAGCCCGAGAAGTACGCCGAGGAGCTCGCCGGCCTCATCGGCTGCGAGCCCGAGGACTGCTTCCAGGTCTCCGGCAAGACCGGTGTCGGCGTGGAGCCGCTGCTCGACTCGATCGTCGCCCAGATCCCCTCGCCGCAGGGCGACGCCGACGCCCCGGCGCGCGCGATGATCTTCGACTCGGTCTACGACACCTACCGCGGCGTCGTCACGTACGTCCGCGTCATCGACGGCAACCTCAACCCGCGCGAGCGCATCGTCATGATGTCGACCAAGGCGCACCACGAGCTGCTCGAGATCGGCGTCATCAGCCCGGAGCCGGTGCCCGGCAAGGGACTCGGCGTCGGCGAGGTCGGCTACCTCATCACCGGCGTCAAGGACGTGCGCCAGTCGAAGGTCGGCGACACCGTGACCAACGCGGCCAAGCCGGCCACCGACGCGCTCGGCGGCTACCGCGACCCCAAGCCGATGGTCTTCTCCGGCCTCTTCCCGCTCGACGGCTCCGACTACCCGGACCTGCGCGAGGCGCTCGACAAGCTCAAGCTCAACGACGCCGCCCTGGTCTACGAGCCCGAGACCTCCGTCGCGCTGGGCTTCGGGTTCCGCTGCGGCTTCCTCGGCCTGCTCCACCTCGAGATCGTCCGCGAGCGGCTCGAGCGCGAGTTCGACCTCGAGCTCATCTCGACCCAGCCGAACGTCGTCTACGACGTGACGATGGACGACGGCACCGAGGTCGTCGTGACCAACCCCAGCGAGTTCCCCGGCGGCAAGATCGCCGAGGTCCGCGAGCCCAAGGTCCGCACGACCGTCCTCGCGCCGAGCGAGTTCATCGGCGCGATCATGGAGCTGTGCCAGGGCAAGCGCGGCACCCTGCTCGGGATGGACTACCTCTCCGAGGACCGCGTCGAGATGCGGTACACGCTGCCGCTCGCCGAGGTCGTCTTCGACTTCTTCGACCAGCTGAAGTCGCGCACGCGCGGCTACGCGAGCCTCGACTACGAGCCCGACGGCGACCAGGCCGCCGACCTCGTCAAGGTCGACATCCTCCTCCAGGGCGAGACCGTCGACGCCTTCTCGGCGATCGTGCACAAGGACAAGGCCTACGGCTACGGCCTGATGATGGCCGGCAAGCTCAAGGAGCTCATCCCGCGTCAGCAGTTCGAGGTGCCGATCCAGGCCGCCATCGGCGCCCGGGTCATCGCCCGCGAGAACATCCGCGCGATCCGCAAGGACGTCCTCGCCAAGTGCTACGGCGGTGACATCAGCCGCAAGCGCAAGCTGCTCGAGAAGCAGAAGGCCGGCAAGAAGCGGATGAAGAACATCGGGTCGGTCGAGGTGCCGCCGGAGGCCTTCATCGCCGCGCTGACCTCCGACGGCGCCGGGGCGCAGGCCACCAAGAAGTGACCCCGGTCGCGAGGTCCGGCTTCCTCGCCGGGCACCGTCGTTCGTTGCTCGTCCCCTCCGCGGCCCTGCTGTGGGGGACGCAGTTCGCCTTCCTCAACCCGGCGATCGGCATCATCCTCGTGTCGCTCTACGGGGCGTCCGCGGGCGAGGTCGGCCTGGCCCTGGCGGCGTACAACGTGAGCGGCTTCGTCTCGACGCTCGTCGTGCCGACGCGGGCCGACCGGCGGGGCGACTACCTGCGGCCGCTGCTCTGGTGCGGCGGCTTCACGATCGCGCTGACCACCGCCCTGGCCCTCGCGACGACCCTGCCGCTGGCGGTGCTCGCCCTCGTGGCGCTCGGCGGCCCCGCCGGCATCGCCATCGGGCTGCTCTTCGCGTACCAGCGGCACACGGGCGCGAGCGTCCAGCAGATCATGCGCACGCGGGCGGTCTTCTCCTTCGCGTGGGTCGGTGGGCCGCCGTTCGCGGCGTTCCTCATGGGGGTGCTCGGGCAGCGCTCGGTGCTCTGGGTCGTCGCGGCGCTCGGCGTCCTCGGCCTGGCCCTCACCCGCGTGATGATGCACGCACACGCCACCTCGCCCCACGCGAAGGCGCCTCCGCCGCAAGGGGAGCCGATGAGCGTCGCGCTGCGCCGGCCCGAGGTGCTGGTCCTGCTCGCGACCTTCGTCGCGCTCGGCGCCGCGCTCAACGCCGCCGTCTCGTCGCTGCCGCTGCTCGTCACCGACGAGCTGGGGCTCGACCTCGAGTGGAGCGGCATCGCCCTCGGCGCGTGCGCGGCCCTCGAGATCCCCATCCTCGTCCTGCTCGGACGGATCACCGCCCGGTTCGGCCCCCGTCGGGTCGTGGCGGTCGGATGCCTCGCCGGGCTCGGCTACTACGCCGCGATGACCCTCGCCGCCTCCCCGCTCGTGCTCCTCCTCGGGCAGCTGCCCAACGCGGTCTTCATCGCGACGATGTCGGGGGTCGGGCTGACGCTCTTCCAGGACGTCGTCGGGCGGCCGGGGCTCGCGTCGTCGCTCTTCATGAACACGACGCGCGTCGGCGCCATCGTCGCCGGCCCGGTCATCGCCCTCGGCGGCACGAGCGCGCTCGGCTACTCGGGCGTCTTCCTCGGCTGCGGGGTGCTCGTCCTCGTCGGTCTGCTCGTCCTCGTGACGCCGCGCCTGACGCGGGCGGCCGCCGTCCGCCGCGCGGCCTGACGCGTCCGGGGTCAGGCGGCGCGCTCGCCGACGCCGGTGCCGCGCACCGGGTCCGCCCAGTCCAGCGGCAGGTCGCCGAACCACTCGGGGGCGAAGGCGTCGGGCCGGGTGACGAGGACGAGGAGCAGGACGACGCCGAGGACGACGAGCACCCCGGCGGCCCAGCGTCGCTCGCCCCGCTCGCGCAGGAGGGCGGCGGGCATCCCGGCGAGCACCGCGCCGGCGACGAGGGCCGTGCCGACCGAATCCCGCGCGAGCGAGACCGTGAGCAGCGGGCTGCCGAGGACCACGCCGACGAGGAGCGCGACGGGCAGCACGGCGTCGACGGGGCTGCGGGAGCCGCGGGGGAGGGCGCCGGGCACGAGGTGGTGCGCCGCGAGGACGAGCAGAGGCGGCACGAGCAGGGCCGCCGCGACGAGCCGCAGGCCGTGGACCGCGAGGAGCGCGCTGCCGTAGGCCCCCGGCCCGCCGAGCAGCAGCCAGCCGAGGACCGCCGCGGCCCCGAGACCGGCGGCGAGCCCCCGCACCACCGCGCGGGGCGCCAGGCCCGGGCGGCCGGCCGCGAGGCCGACGACGAGGACGAGGAGGGCGAGGGCGACCACGCCGGTGGCGGACCCGCGCGGCTCGAGGAGGAGGCGCCACGGGGTGGGCGCCGGCAGCGCGCGGTCCACGGTCGTCACGCCACCGTGGGGGAGGGCGACGACGTCGGGACGGGTGGGGGTCGGGGTGCGCCCGAGGGCGACGGCCGCACCGAGCGCCGCCCCCATGAGGGCGGTCTCGACCCCGGCGAGCCGCCACCACACCCGGCTGGACCCCCGGCGCAGCGCCGGGAGGCTCGCCCGGCGGTGGGCCGCCCCGAGCGCGAGCAGGAGGACGAGCAGCACGACCTTGGCCAGCACGAGGGCGCCGTACGTCGTCCGCCACGCGACCCCGACGGCGCCCAGCCGCCACCAGGCCGAGAGCAGGCCGCTGACCGTCACGAGCGAGACGGCGACCAGCGCGAGGCCCGAGAAGCGGCCGACGGCGTCGGCGAGCGAGGGGGATCGCCCGAGCAGCGCCAGCCCGACCAGCCCGCCGACCCACAGGACGGCGGCGACGACGTGGACCGCCGTGCCGACGCTGACCGGCACGTGCAGCTCGGAGGTCGCGACGTGGCCGGTGAGCGACGTCGGCAGCACGGCGAGCAGGGCGAGGCCGAGCAGGGCTAGGCTCTCGGCGGCGGACCGCACGAGGAGGGTGCCCCCGGCGACGAACGCGGCGAGCACGGCGGTGACCATGAGGGCGCGCCCGCCCTCGAGGCTCGGCACGAACGCCCACACCCGCCCGCTGGTCAGCGCCCCGGGGAGCGGGACCGCGAGGGCCTCGGCGGCGCCGCCGAGCATCGCGAGCAGGCAGGAGAGGACCCAGGTCCAGGCCGCGACCCGGACGGTCCGCAGGACCCGCGGCGGGGCGTCGTCCCCGGCGAGCAGCCAGGCCGGGACGAGGAGACCCCCGGCGACGACGACCGCGCACACGCGGGCCGCGAGCCGCGCACCGCTGGTGAGGAGGGCGACCCCCACCCCGGCGTCGGGGAGCGCGCCCGTGGGGTCCGCCGTGGGCGCGGCGAGGGTGAGCAGGACGAGGGCGACGGCGGCGCCGAGGACAGCGGTGGCCACGACGAGCCGCCCGGGCGAGACCACCCGCAGCGGCAGGCCCGGCGCGCTCACGACGACACCTCCGTCGCGGGGGCGCGTCGTCGGCCGCGCAGGACGGCGGGCCCGGCGGCGCCGAGGGCGACGAGGCCGGCCAAGAGGCCCCAGGCCAGCAGCGGGCCGCCGGCCGTGGGTGTCGTGGCCGGGTCGCCGGACCCTGCGCCCTCGACGACCGCCAGCGCGTCGGTGGCGGGCTCGGCCGGTGCCCCGGTCGCTCCGGACCGGTCCGGTGCAGCCGGCGCCGCGGAGGCCTCCACGGACGGCGAGGCGGCCGCCGCGGGGGCCGGGGAGACCCGGAAGGTGAGCGTCCCGGAGACGGGGTGCCCGTCGGCCGCGACGACGCGCCACGCGAGCGTGTACCGCCCGGGCGTCGCCGGCCCGTCCAGGCGCAGGCGCACCGTCGCGCCCCGGACCGTGGGCGCCCGCAGGGAGTGGCGGCCCCCCGGGCCGTCGAGGGCGCCCACGGCGGTACCGGGGACCACGGGGTCGGCGAAGCGGAGGACGAGGGTGGTGGGGGCGCGCCGCAGCGTGCTGCCGTCGGCCGGGCTGCTGCCCTCGAGGCCGGTGTGCGCGGCGGCCGGGGTGGCCGCGGCGAGCGCGAGGCCGACGACGGCGGCGAGGACCGCGACGAGCCGCGCCGACCACCCCCGTCGGGTGCGGGCCGCGCTCACGGGGTGCCCCCGGCGTCGCCGAGCGGCCAGACCGTCGCGACGACGCGCCCGTGGAGGGCGTCGAGGGCCACCGGGCCGAACGAGCGCGAGTCGCGCGCGTCCGGGCGATGGTCGGCGAGGACGACGACGTGCCCGGCGGGCACCCGCCCGAGCTCGGCGTAGACCGAGTCGACGTCACCGGGGTCGACCCACGGCTCGTCGACCGGGATGCCGTCGACGCTGAGGACGCCGTCGAGGATCGCGACGTCCTCGCCACCGACGGCGGCGACCCGCTTGACGAGCAGGCCGCTGCCGTCCGGCGCGTCGAGGAGCACGACGTCGCCGCGCCCGTAGCCGCGCACCAGGGGCCCGACGTGGTCGACGAGGACGTGCGAGCCCGCGTGCAGCGTCGGCTCCATGCTCGAGGTGGGCACGAGGACCGGCTCCAGCGCGAACCGGCCGACGAGGAGGACCAGCGCGAGCAGGAGGGCGGCGTCGACCAGGCGCCTCCCGCGGCGCACCGGCCGGCGGGGGCCGGCCGGTCGCACGGGGGCCGTGGTGGCGGCCACGGCGGTCACCACGCCGGGTCGGCGGTGATCGGGTCGCACTCGGGGTCGTGGTCCGGGTCGCCGACGCTGAACTGCATCATCATGTCGTGGTCCTCGTGGACCAGGTTGTGGCAGTGCATCATGTAGCGCCCCCGGGGGGTCTCCCACCCCTCGCCGGCCGACGGCCCGGCGAACCGCATGGCCACCCGCACCGTCTCGTTCTCGCCGACGTAGACGACGTCCTTGCCGCCCTTCTCGTGAGGCCGCACCAGGCTCGCCTTGCCGTTGCGCGAGAGCACCTGGAAGTCGACGAGGTGGATGTGCACCGGGTGGAACCAGCCGCCGGAGGTGTTCGCGAGCTCCCAGATCTCGACCGCACCCTGCTCCGGCTCGGCCATGCAGTGCGTGTAGTCGCTGTCGACGACGTCCTGCCAGGTCTCGCCGTTGATCGTCCAGTGCCCGTTGGCGCGCACGAACGCGAAGCGGCGCTGCGTCACGCCCTGGGCGAGCAGGCCCGCCTCGGTCCAGGTCATGCACTCCTGGGGCGCGACGGCGGAGTTCCACAGCGTCGGCACGGCGTTGTTCTCGGTGCTCTGCACGGAGGACTCCGGGCCGACGACGAACTGCATCGCGTACAGCGCGGTGGCCTCGGCGACGTTGTTCTTCGGGCCGAGGTTCTTGAGCGTCAGCTTCGCCGGCGCCTGACCGGGCTTCTGCGCGTACGGCGCGAAGTCGATGACCACCTCGTAGCGCTCGGCCATGCCGTGCCGCAGCGACGAGACGACCTGCGGCTGGGGCACCAGGCCGGCGTCGGTGCCGATGACGGTCATCGGCACGGCGCTCTTGCCGTCGTGCAGCTGCCACTCGTAGGAGCGCGAGACGGACGCGTTGAGCATCCGGAAGCGGTACTTGCGCGGCTCGACCTGCATGGCCGGCCACGGCACGCCGTTGACGAGGACGATGTCGCCGTAGGCGCCCGACTCGCTGTTGTCCTCGTAGATCAGCCCGCCCTTGGTGTCGAGCATGACGTCCTTGACGATGAGCGGGACGTCGTAGCGGCCCTGCGGGATGCCGAGGGAGGTCTCGACGTCGTCGTGGAGGACGTACATCCCGGCCAGGCCGTTGTACGCGTTCTGCGAGGTGTGGTGGACGCCGTGGTCGTGGTACCAGAGGGTGCGGGCCTCCTGGCAGTTCGGGTAGACGTAGCGCTTGGTGCGCCCGGGCAGCGTCACGTCGGAGGCGTAGCCGTCGTACTGGGGGAGCGACGCCGAGCCGTGGAGGTGGGTCGAGGTCCAGCGGTCGAGCGGGTCGGTGGAGTAGCGCGAGGGCACGGCGGCGTTCGGCGCGCTCGCGGGCGGCTGGTGCAGCAGGTTGGTCTGGTGCACGACGATCGGCCGGCCGCGCCGGTTGACGATCGTCGGCCCGGGCGTGACCCCGTTGTAGCCGAAGAACGGCGTCCGGAAGCCCGGCATGATCGTCGTCACGGAGAAGGTCTGGGTGATGTCGTACCGGTCGTAGGAGCGCATCTGCCCGTCCGTGCAGGCGACCTCCTGCGACCCGGTCGGCGAGAGGACCGGGGGCACCACGAACGGGAGGGTGAACGGCTTCACCATCTTGCTCGCGGGCATCCGGTTGACGATGGTGGCGGCGAACGCCATCCGTTCCAGCGGGAGGGCCGCGAGGGCACCTCCGACGACACCCAGCTTCAGTGCGTCACGACGAGTGATTCCCATGGGTCGTTCCCTGCCTTGCCCACGATTCCCGGTGGGGCCGGTCGGCCCCACGACGAGGATGGGCGAGGGTCCTTGGGGTCACCTTGGGGTCGGCGCGCCCTCCCGGACGGCGCGCAGCAGCGCGTCGACCTCCTCGTCCTTGCCGACGCAGCGGTCGGCCCCGGCGGCGACGGCGGCGCGCAGGGTCGCGGCGCGCCCGTCGCTCGTGAGGACGACCAGGCGGGTGGCCGGGCGGGTGCGACGGATCTCCGTCAGGGCCCACAGGCCACCGCGGCCGGGCATCGAGAGGTCCATGAGGACGACGTCGGGGTCGTGGCTGCCGGCCAGCTGCACGGCGTCCTCACCGGTGGTCGCCATGCCGACGAGCTCGAGGTCCGGCTCGGCGTCGACGAGTGCCCTGACGCCCAGCCGGATCCCCTCGTGGTCGTCGGCGAGGAGCATCCGGATCATCGGTCCTCCCTGACAGGGGTGGGGGACGGCTGAACGGGACGAGTCTCGGGCATCGCGCTTGGGGAAACCCTGTGGCTCAGGTGCCGGCCGGCAGGTCGGCGGGGACGAGCGCCCTCAGCAGCGTACCGCCGCCCGGGCGGGGTGCCACCTCGAGCGAGCCCCCGAGGTCCTCGAGGTGGGTGGCGAGCAGCCGCAGCCCCACGTGACCGTCCTGCGTGCCGCCGGGCGGCATCCCCCGACCGTCGTCGGCGACGACCACGCGCACCTGCCGCTCGACGGTCTCGACGTCGACCCAGGCGTTGGCGGCCCCGGCGTGCGTCGCGACGTTGCGCAGCGCCTCCTGGACCACCCGGTAGCAGACGCGCGCGACGTCGATCGACCACTCCGAGCGCTCGGGCATCTCGAGCCAGACCTCCGGCCCGGCGCGCCGGGTCCGCTCCGCGAGGTCCTCGACGGCGTCCCGGAAGGCGGTGCCCTCGAGGCCCGGCGGGTGGATGTCGACGAGGAGCGAGCGCAGCGCCTCGACGTCGCGGCCGAGGATCTCACGGGCCTGCTCCAGGGTGTCGCGAGCGGCGGCCGCCTCCGGCGCGTCGGAGACGTGGGCGGCGACGACGGGGAGGGCGTACCGCAGCCCGGCGAGGTCCTGGACGACACCGTCGTGGAGGTCGCGGGCGATGCGCAGGCGCTCGCGGTGCGTCGTGAGGACGGTCTGGCGCAGCAGGCGGATGCGTTGCAGCTCACCGCGTTCGACGCGGCGCGCGAGCGAGATGGCGAGGGGCATCACGGCGACCTGGAACAGCAGCAGCCCTCCGAGGGCGACGGGCAGGATGGCGCCGAGGATCTCCTGCTCGCGCTCGCGCATCTCGGCCGTCGAGTAGTACGCCTCGAAGACGAGGTCCTTGCCGTCGGCGTCCCGGGCGCCCGCGTACACCTCGAGGAGCTCGACCTCGGAGCGCTCGGAGACGTTCTCAGCCTTGTCGAGGAGCGAGAGCTCGGCCACCGTCCGCGTCGTCCCGACGAGGCCGTCGACGACGGGCTCGAGGTCGTAGGTGCGGCCGATGAGCTCGCTCTCGTCCGACCAGAGGACGCGGCCCTCGGGGGTCCACAGCTTGACGTGCCGGATGGACCCCACGGCCATGCTGCGCCGCAGCACCGTGCCGAGGCTGGCCATCGCCTCCGGGTCGCGCTCGCGGACCCGCTCGTCGACCAGCGGCGCGGCAACGGTGCCGGCGAGGGTCGCGCCCCGCAGCTGGGCCTCGGCGAGCGCCGAGTCCTGGGCGATGCGGTGGCAGACGAAGACCGCGCCGGCGCCGAGGACGAGGAGCGTGACGATGCTCAGGACGACGAAGCGCCGCACCGCGGTGCGCACGACGACCCGGCTGCGGGGAGGCGCACCGCCCCCGGGCTCAGCCGCCGTCACGGACCAGGCCCCTGCGGCGGGCGACGGCGACCGCCTCGAGCTGGGAGTGGGCACCGAGCTTGGTGAGCAGCGCGGCGACGTACCCGCGGGAGGTGTGCCGCGAGATGCCGAGCCGCCGCGCGATCGACCCCGGGTCGAGCCCGTCGGCGAGGAGGTGGAGCACCTCGTCCTCGCGGGCGGTCAGCCGCACCGTCTCCGTGGCGGCGGGAGCGGCGCGCTGCAGCTCGAGCAGCCGCCGCAGGAGCGCCGGATGGACGCGGAAGCCGCCGCCACCGGTGTCGCGCAGCGCCTCGAGCAGGTCCTCGAGCGTCCCGTCCTTGGGCAGCAGGGCGCTCGCCCCCGCCGTCATGGCGCGCTCGAGGAGGGAGTGCGTGGCGAAGGCCGTGAGCACGACGACCCGGAGGTCGGGGAAGTGCGCGAGCAGCGTGGACGTGGCCTCGAGCCCGTCGCCGTCCCCGATCTGGACGTCCATGACGACCGCGTCGGGCACGAGCGCGCGGGTCCGCGCCACGGCGTCCTCGACGGTGTGCGCGGCGCCGAGGCACTCGAGGTCCGGCTCGGCGTCGATCGCCCGACCCAGGAGGTCGGTGAAGGTCCGGTGGTCGTCGACGACGAGGACGCGTCGCACCGTCGGCACGGCCGCCCGTGACGGCCCGTCCGTGGGCCCCCTGTCGCTCACGCGAACAGTGTGACCGGTCGGCGCTCGGCTGTCTGTAGCGATCCGGCCCACGATGGCCGGACGGACGACCTCACAGGAGGGCCAACGCATGGGTGGCGACCCGCCCGAGGGCGCGGTCGACGGGCGCCGGGTCGAGGCCCGGGACCCGGCCCAGGGTCTCGCGGAGGAGCTCGAGCAGCGCGGCGATCTCCGTCCGGGACGGCGTCTCGAGCACCTCCTGCCCGGGCCCCGTGAGCAGCCGGAGGTAGTGCGCGCGGGCCTGCGCCCCCGGCTCGACCCCGAGCTCGTCGACGAGGCGCCGACGCAGGTCGAGGTAGCAGCGCAGCGCCTCCGCCCGGCGACCGGCCGCCTCGAGCGCGGACATCCGCACCGTGGCGGCCCGCTCGTCGAACGGCGCGAGCTCGACGGCCCGACGGGCGAGCTCGGTCGCGGCCGGGACGTCCTGGTCCGCGAGGGCGCGGGCCGCCACGGCGCAGCACGCCTCGGCGAGCCGGGCCGTCACGAGGTCGCGCTCCCGGTCGGCCCAGGCCGAGCGGTTCTCGGACGCCAGGAGCGGCGCCTGGGCGAGCGCCAGCGCCTCCTGCACCATCCCGACGGCGTCGGCCGCCGGCGCGCCCGCCGAGCCCGCGAGGAGCGCGAGGCACTCCGAGCGGTCGACGAGGACACGCGAGGTGTCGAGGCGGTAGCCCGCCGACGTGGTCTGGACGACGGAGTCGCGCCCGCCGGCCGGGCCGCCGATGGCCCGCCGGACGACGCAGACGTAGCTCTCGAGCGTCGGGACGGCCGACGCGGGGGCGTCGTCCCCCCAGACCATCTCGACGAGGCGGTCCTTGGTCACCGGTGCGCCGTCCGCGAGGGCGAGCAGCTCGAGCACCTGGCGGGGCTTGGCCCCGCCGAGCGCCGGTCCGCTGACCTCGCGGCCGTCGACGGTCACCGTCGTCGTGCCGAACAACATGATCTTGTGCATGGTGAAGCCCCCTGCGGCTCCGGTCGTCGTCCCCTGCAGACGGCGTCCTACCACCGAGTATCGGATTCCGCCACTCGAGCGGACAGACGCAGACTACGGGGCCCGGTACCCCACATCTGTGGGGGTACCGGGCCCCGTCGCTCGGCTCAGCGCACGGTCGCGGTGAACGCCACCGTCGGCCGGTTGGCCGCGTCACTGACGAAGCCGATGGTCGCGGGGTAGGACCCCGCCACCGCCTGGGCGATGAGCGTCACCGTGATGGCGCAGTTCCGCCCGGGGGCCACCGCGACGGCGCACGTGCCGAGGGCCACGGTGTAGGCCCGGCTCGTCGACGTCGTCCCGGTGATCGTCAGCGGCGCCGTCCCCGTGTTGGTGATCGTCACGCTCGCCGACGCCGAGCGTCCGAGCTTGACCGTCCCGAGCGCGACGGTCGTCGACTTCGGCGTGAGCACCGAGCTCGTCCCGGTCCCGGTCAGCGCCACGGCCGGGGCGGCGCCCGGGTCGTTGCTCCGGATGGACAGGGTCGCCGCCCGCGTGCCGGTCACGCTGGGGGAGAACGTGACCCGCACCGAGCACGAGGCGCCGGCCACGACCGAGGCGCAGCCCGGGTCCATCGTGGCGGTGTAGTCGGCCGCGGCGGCGCCGGAGAGGCCGAGCGAGGTGACGGTCAACGGTGCCCCACCCGTGTTGCGGATGCCGACGACCTGCGCGGTCGAGGTCGTCGTGACCCGCTGGCCGGCGAAGGTGAGCGTCGTCGGCGAGACGGTGGCGCGGGCCGGCGTCGGCGGCTCGATGCCGTGGCCGGACAGGCCCGTCCGGGCCAGGACGGTCCCGTCGGCGCCGAGCACCTCGAGCGTCGCGGTGGCGTCCCCGGCCGTGGTCGGGGTCCAGCGGACGGTCTGGGTGCACGTCCCGTCACCGGGGAGGGAGCTCCCGGCGCAGGTGCCCGCCCCGAGGATGAAGGCGGCGGCCTGCGGACCGGTCACCCGGACGACACCGAGGGCGAGCGCGCCGGTCCCGACGTTCTCCAGGGTGGCGGTGCGCTCGGTGGTCGTGCCGAGGTCGTGGTCCCCGAAGGCCAGCGCCGCGTCACCCGTCAGCCCGGTGGCGTAGCGGCCGGCGACCGTGAAGAGGTCGGTGCGGGCGACCTCGCCCTCCGGCCCGCTGACCGCGACGTGCTCGACCGGCACCCCGTCGGGTGCGTAGGTCCCGCCGACGACCCGGTGGAGGGTGACGGCGTCGCCGAGGTGCCCGGCGGGCGCGGCCCGACCGACCCCGGGGGCCCAGCGGAGGAAGCTGCCGGCGACGGGCGAGGCCAGGGCCTGCGCCATGTCGCACGGAGCCGCCCCGCAGCCGACGTTCTGCGTCGCGGCATTGCGGGCCACCGACCCGGAGGCGTCCGTGTGGACCGTCAGCGGCCCGTACGGGGTCGTCACCGTGTAGTCGGTGTCGGGGCAGAGCCCGGTCGCGTGGAAGCGGGTGCGCCCGAAGACCAGCTGCTGGCCGGCCTCGGCCGTCGGCCCGGTGAACGCGGCCTCCAGCGCGACCCGCAGGCTCGCCGTGCCGGGGGCGACGGTGTCGCAGCCGGGGGTGGGCATGACGTCGCTGTCCGCCACCGCGTAGAACAGCTCCGGCGGGTAGTTGCCCGGGAACGCGACGGGCTGCGTCGGGTCGTAGCCGTCGCCCGCGAGGACGATGCAGCCGGGGTCGGCCGGGTCGTCGCACAGGTCGAGGCGCACCCCGTCGCCGTCCTGGTACCAGAGCGGGAACCCGTCGGGACGCAGGGCGGCCGAGACCGCCGGGTCGGCGGTGCTGCCGCGGCCCGAGAGCCCCACGTCGAGCTGCGCGGGGCGCGCACCGGGGGCGGTGAGCCGCAGCGCGGTCGTGCGGGTGCCGGTGGCGGAGGGCGTGAACCCGACGGTCACCGTGCACGTCGCGTCGACGGCGACCTCGGTGTCGCAGGTCGTGCCGACGACCGCGAAGTCCGCGGCGTCGCCACCGACGAGCGTCGGGGCGTCGAGGACGAGCGGCGCCGTGCCGCCACGGTTGGAGACCGTGACGACCTGCCGGGCCGCGGGACGGCCGACGTGTCGCTGCTCGAAGGCCAGGGCCCCGGAGGACGAGAGGGCCGCGACCCCGGCCGCCACCGTGCCGACCCCGCGCAGGCGCACCTCGAACGGGTCGTTGAGCCCGGTGTGGCGGACCCGCAGGACCGCGGCCCGGTCGCCGACGCCACCGGGGGCGAAGGCCAGGTCGACCTGGCACGCGCCGCCCGGCGCGAGGTCGCGGCCGGAGCACGCGTCGCCGGTCACCGTGAAGTCGGCGGCGTCGGTGCCCGCGACGGCGAGCGAGGTGACACCGACGGTCTCGATGCCCTCGTTGCGCAGCGTGACGCGGGTCGGGCCCGAGGCGCCCTCCTCGACGCCGCCGGCGTCGGCGACCTCGGGGTCGGCGACGAGCGGGCCGGCGAGCTTGCCCATGACGGTGAACAGGTCGGTCTGCGCGAGGGTGGCGCCGCCCCGCACGAGCCGGACGTAGTTGGCCGGGGCCGACTCACCGACGGGCACGAAGGAGGAGCCGACGACGCGGTGCAGCGTCGTCGCGTCCCCGAGGTAGCCGGCGGGGGCCGCGGCGCCGCGCGCCGGGTCCCACCGCAGGAAGCCGCCGAGGACGGGGCTGGCGATGGCCTGGTCCCAGGCGCACGGGGCGTCGACGGTGGCGGCGAGGCAGCCGACGTCGCTCGTCCCGGTCGTGCGCTTGAGCCCGCCCGCGGCGTCCGCCGTGAAGGTGTACGTGCCGTACGGGTGGACGACCGAGTACTCCTGGCCGGCGCACAGGCCGCTCGTCGCGTTGACGCGCAGGCGCCCGAAGGTCATCTGCTCGCCGCTGACCGGCTCGCCGTTCACGAAGGCGGCCTCGAGGGCCATCCGCACCATCATCTTGCCGGGCGGGCTGTCGCCGCAGCCGGGCGTGGTGATGAGGTCGCTGTCGACGACGCTGTAGAAGAACTCGTCCGGGAACGTGCTCGGGAACGAGACCGGGCCGCTGCCGGGGTAGGTGCCACCGGCGAGGACGATGCAGTTCGGGTCGGTGGCGTCGATGCACTGCGCGAGCCGCACGCCACGCTCGTCCTGGTACCACCGGGGGAAGCCGGTGGCCGGGTCGAGGGTCGACGCGGCCCGGGCGACCCCGCCGAAGCCGGTGCCCTGGAGGGCGACCTCGAGCGTGCCCGCCGGGTCGTCCGACGGGATGCGCAGCGCGGCGGACTGGTCGCCCACGGCCTGCGGGAGGAAGGAGAGGTCGACCCGGCACGTGCCGCCGACGGGGACGACGGCGCCGGTGCAGGTGTCGAAGCCCTTCTCGAAGTGCGTGCGACCCGAGCCGGCCAGCTCGAGGGTGCCGAGGGTCAGCGGGGCGGTCCCGGTGTTGCCCACCGTGACCGTCCGCGCGGCGGAGGGGACGCGCAGGCGCTCCTGCCCGAACCCGAGGGAGGTCGGGTCCGCGACGGCGTGCGGGACCTGGTGCGGCGCCGTGCCCTCGCCCGCGAGGGGGACCGTCGTCGGGGAGCGCAGGCCGTCGTGGGTGATGGTCAACGCGGCCGTGCGGGCACCGATCGCGGTGGGGGAGAACTCGACCCGCACGAGGCAGGTGGCGTCACGCACGAGCGCGGTGCTGACGCACGTCGTGTCGACGACGCGGAAGTCGCCCGCGGCGGCTCCGGCGACGGTCACGGCGCCGGGGGTCGTCGTGCCGGCTGCGAGGTTGCGCACGGTCACCTCCCGCGTGCTCGAGGACCGGCCGACCTCCGTCGCGCCCACGGTGACCGACTGCGGCGACACCTCGAGAGCGCCGGCGACCTTGCCGGCGACGGTGAACAGGTCGGTGCGCAGCGGCGTCGTGAGCTTGGTGCCCACGATGCTCAGGTAGTTCGCCGGGGACGCCTCTCCCGGAGCGGTGTAGGTGGCACCGACGATGCGGTGCGCGGTCGTGGCGTCGCCGAGGTAGCCGGCCGGGGCCGCGGGGGCGACGGCGGGGTCCCACCGCAGGAAGCTGCGGGCGACGGGGCTCGAGAGCGCCAGGCGCCAGTCGCACGTCGCCGGCGCGACCGGGACGCAGCCGACGTCGGTCGTCCCCTGGTTGCGGGCGAGGGCGCCCGCGGCGTCGGTCCGGAAGGAGATCGCGCCGAACGGCGTCGTGGCGGTGTAGGTGCCGTTGGCGCACAGGCCGCTGCTCACCGAGAGGCGGACGCGACCGAAGACCATCTGCTCGCCGGGGACGGGGGCGCCGTTGGCGAAGGCTCCCTCGAGGGCCAGGCGGACCGAGGCCGTGCCGCGCTTGGTGCCCGAGCAGCCCGCGGTCGTCAGCCGCTGCGAGTCCGCGACGAGGTAGAAGAACTCCGAGGGGAAGTTGGTCGGGAAGACCTGCGGCCGGGCCGGGTCGTAGCCCGCGTCCGCGAGGACCACGCACCGGGTGTCGGTCGGGTCGAGACACGGCGCGAGGCGGGTCCCGCCGGAGTCCTCGAACCACGTCGGGAACCCGTGCCCGCTGTCGAGCACGGGCGACACGGCCGGCTGCCCGGCCGCCGCGAGCGCGTCCCGGGCCGGCAGGGCCACGAGGCCGAGCGCGACGGCGAGCAGCGTGACGAGCGCGGTCGTCAGCCCCCGGTGGGGCGTTGTGGCAGGTCGGGTGTGGTGGATGGTGGTCGCGGTCATGGCCGTGCTCCTCGGGTCCGCAGGTCGCCATGGACACGGTCATTGACCCAGCGCCACCTTGGGGAAAGCCTGTGGCGGACAGCCGCGGACGGCGTGCGGGGTCGCTCGGCGCCGCCGTGCCCGGGGGCGGGTCGGGGCGGCGCACGGCGGGGCGGCACGCGCCGGCGACGCGAGCCCGCTGGGTGGGTGGAGCGCGCGCTCAGCCGGCGCGGCGGTGGGCCGGCGCCGGGGTGAGGGCGCGGGCCAGGAGGTCGTCGGCGAGCTCCTCGTCGTGGAGGACGCGGGCGGCGGCGGCCGCCCGGACGAGGGCGTCGCGCAGCAGCCGGTCGTGGCGGGTCCGGGCCTCGAGCACCCACGGCGCGGCGTCGTCCTCGGAGGCGAGCAGGGTCGCGGTGCAGCAGCTGCGCAGGGCGCGCAGGACGAGCGCGAGGGTCGTCGTCGGGGGCGCCGTCACGGCCCGCGCGAAGAGGGCGTGGGCGACCTGGACGTCGACGCGGGCCCACCCGGGGCGCAGCATCCACCCGTCGTCCTGCTCGACGACGAGGCCGGGCGCACCGAGCGCGTGCGCGAGGGTCGCGGCGTCGCGCCGCAGGAGGGTGGGACGGCCGAGGTCGCGCTCGAGGCGGGCGAGGGGCACCGGCCCGGGTGCCGCCAGGGCCAGGCGCGCGAGGAGGCGCCGGCTGCGGTCGTCGCCGAGGGCGTCGCCCGTGAGCAGCGTCGTGTCGGTGACGACCACGGCGGTCGTGCCGAACAGCCGGACCAGGCGCATCGAGCGTCCTCGGGGGGTCAGGGCGCGACGGGGTGTCGCGGTCCCTCGAGTGTGCGCCGCCGGGACCCGCGGCGGGACCCGAGGGTGCGGGGGCGCCCGCCCCCTCAGATGAGGGGGCCGAGCGGCACGGTCGACTCCTCGACCCGGCCACCGTCGACCGGCGCGTCACGCCACTCCTGCGGCCGGTCGGCGAGGGCCACGAGCGCGGGCAGGTCCACCGGCCAGACGAGGTCGCCCGTCGCCGCGAGGGCGTCGAGGTCCCACCAGGTGATGGCGACGACGGTCATCCGCTCCTCCTCGGTGTGCCCCGAGGTGTCGACGTCGAACGCGGGGACGCGCACCACCCAGAAGGTCTCGGCCTGGTCGACGACCTTGTCGCTCCAGCCGTGGACGACGGTGCGGGCCATCACCGGGCCGGCCAGGTCGGTCTCGGCGACCCGCAGCCCGGTCTCCTCCCACAGCTCGCGCACGACGGCCTGCGCGTCGCTCTCGCCGGGGTCGACCCCGCCGCCGGGGGTGCTCCACCAGTGCGGCGCGGGGTCGAGGCCGAGGTCGGAGTCCTCGAGGAGCAGCACCCGGCCGTTCTCGTCGAGGAGCAGGACGCGCACGGCCCGACGCTCGAAGCGGGGGCGGTCCTCGGGGGCGGGCACGACGAAGCCGGGCTGTCCGGGGAGGGGGGAGGTCACCGGCGCCACGCTACCCACGCCCGCGGCGCTACCCGTGGGTAACATCGGCGCGTGACCGACACCCACGCCCTCTACCGTCGCCTCGCCGCCCGTCCGCTCGGGCGCGAGGCCTTCTCGGTGCTCTTCGCGCTCAAGGCGCCCTACTTCCGCACCGTCCGCCCGCGGGTGCGCGAGGTCGGCCCGCACCGCGCCGAGCTCGTCGTCGCCAAGCGATGGGGCGTGCAGAACCACCTCGGCGGCGTGCACGCGATCGCGGTCTGCAACGGGCTGGAGGCCGCGATGGGGCTGCTCGCCGAGGCGACGACGCCGGCGACCCACCGCTGGATCCCGCGCGGGATGGAGGTGCGCTACCTCGCGAGGTCGACGACGGACCTGCTCTGCGTGGCCGAGACCTCGCCGGGGGACTGGGCCGTCGGTGCCTCCGGCGACGTGCCGGTGCGGGTGCGGGCGCTGCGCACCGACGGGACGGTCGTCGTCGAGGGCGTCATCACCATCTACGTCAGCGAGCGCCCCTCGCGCTGAACGCTGTCCGCGCTACTCGACGGTGAGGCGGTCACGCAGGCGCTCGACGTCGGCGTCCGACCAGCCCTGGGCGCGCAGCCAGCCGGCGGCGCCGCCCCAGCCCTCCTCGACCGCGTCGAGGATGGCCTCCATCGACTCGGCGCGAGGCCGCTGGTCATCGAGGCTCTGCCGCTTGAGTGCCTCGCCGTACGCCGGCCGCGGCATCAGCCGACCGACGATCTGCTCGAGCCGCTCGGCGGTCAGCACGTAGTCGGCGACGACCTCCTCGCGGGGGACGCCGGCCACCGACAGGGCCATCGCGACGACCGTGCCGGTGCGGTCCTTGCCGGCGGCGCAGTGCACGACCGCGGCGCCCTCCGCGCGGGCGACGACGTCGAGGGCGGCGGCCACGGCCTCGGGTCGCCTCGCGAGGTACCCGAGGTAGTGCTTCGCCCAGAAGGCGGCGTCGCGCTCGGGCTCGTCCTCGCTCCACGGCAGGGCGCGCTCCGCGGTCTCGCGCAGGCTCTCGCCCGGCGGGCGCTCCTGGATGAGCGAGTGGTGGTGGTGGGTCAGCGAGCCGACGGCGCGCAGCGGCCCGGGTCCCTCGACGTGCACCTCGGCCCCGGTGCGCAGGTCGACGACGTCGGTGACCCCGAGCTCGCGGACGAGCCGGTCGACGTCGGCCTCGCTGAGGTCCTGGAGGTTGTCGGAGCGGATCAGCCGCCCCGGCACGGTCGTGCGCCCGTCACGGGTGGGCAGCCCGCCGAGGTCGCGCATGTTGACGAGCCCGTCGAGGTGGATCCAGCGGTCTGTCACCTCGTCATCCTAGGCAGCGCCGGTGGACGGCCGGGGGCGGGGGAGCGGCCGGCGCGTGGACCTTGCGAGACTGGGCGCGTGCCCCGACTGCCCGACGGCGACCCCGCGCCCGCCACCGGCGAGCTGCCCCCCGACGCCCTCGCCCGCCTCGGGGACGGGCAGTTCGGCCTCTACCTCCACGTGCCCTTCTGCGCGGTGCGCTGCGGCTACTGCGACTTCAACACCTACACGCTGACCGAGCTCGGACCCGGGGCCTCCACCGCGGACTTCGCGGGCACGGCGCTCGCCGAGCTCGACCTCGCGGCGCGCGTCCTCGGTGACGCCGCCCCGGTCGTCGACACGGTGTTCGTGGGGGGCGGCACTCCCACCCTCCTGCCGGCCGACGACCTCGTGCGCCTCCTCGACGGCGTGCGCGAGCGCTTCGGGCTCGCCCAGGGCGCCGAGGTCACGACCGAGGCCAACCCCGACTCGGTCACCCCGCAGGGCCTGGCCACGCTGGCGGCCGGCGGCTTCACCCGGGTGAGCATCGGGATGCAGAGCGCCGTGCCCGACGTCCTCGCGACGCTCGACCGCACCCACGACCCGGCCCGGGTCGGCGACGCCGTCGCGGCCGCGCGCGCCGCCGGCCTCGCGACGAGCCTGGACCTCATCTACGGCACGCCGGGGGAGACGCTGGAGGACTGGCGCACGAGCCTCGAGGCTGCCATCGCGCTCGGGCCGGACCACGTCTCGGCGTACGCGCTCGTCGTCGAGGAGGGCACCCGGATGGCCCGCCAGGTGGCGCGCGGCGAGCTGCCGGAGCCCGAGGGCGACGACGAGGCCGACAAGTACGAGCTCGCGGACTCCGTTCTCGCGCAGGCCGGCTACGGCTGGTACGAGGTGAGCAACTGGGCGCGGACCCCGGCCGACCGGTGCCGCCACAACGAGGGCTACTGGCGCGGGGACGCGTGGTGGGGCGTCGGCCCCGGGGCGCACGGCCACGTCGGTGGCGTGCGCTGGTGGAACGTCAAGCACCCGCGCGCGTACGCCGCGCGGCTGGCGGCAGGGGAGTCGCCGGCGGCGGCCCGCGAGGTCCTGACCGACGAGCAGCGCCACGACGAGGAGGTCCTCCTCGGGGTGCGGCTGCGCGAGGGGCTCGACCTGCGTCGGCTCGACGACGCGGGCCGCACCGCGGTGGCCGGGCTCGTCGCCGACGGGCTCCTCGAGGGAGTCGCCGCCGTCCGTGACCGCCGGGCCGTCCTCACGCTGCGCGGCCGCCTGCTCGCCGACACGGTCGTGCGCCGGCTGCTCGGTCCCTGATCGGGGGAGCGGCCGGCGCACGTCCGGGGTCAGCGTCGGGTCACTTGACGAAGCGCGGCGTGAAGGGCGGGTCCCACCACTCGCCGTTGTTCGCCTTGATCGCCCCCATGATGTGCACGATCACGGCGTAGAGGAAGGCCGCGATGAGCAGCGGGATGCCGATGATCGCGCCGATGAGGGTGAGGATGAGGAGCCACCCGACGACGGCCGCGATGGCCGCCGTGATCTGGACGTTGAGCGAGTTCGACGCGTGGGCGCGCACGAACGGGCCGCGGTCCTTGTAGACGAGGTAGATGACGAGGCTGCCGACGAAGCCGAGGAAGCCGGCCGACAGGACCATCGCCGCGAGGCCGATGACGTGGCTGAGCATCGACCACGTCTTCTCCTCCTGCGGGGAGAGCGGCGCCGAGCCTCCGTACTGCTGGCCGTGGGCGGGCTGTCCCTGGGCGTACTGCTGCTGGGCGTAGGCCGGCTGGGGCGGCGGCGGGGGCACCTCGCCGGCGGCCGGGGTCTGCCAGCCGGGGGTCGGCGCCGGCGCCGCGGGCGGGGCCGGGGGCCCGGCGGGCGGCGGCGGCACGATCTGCGTGGGCTCGTCGCCCGGGACGTCGTCGCGAGGGGTGTTCTCGCTCATCTCTTCCTCCTGGAGTGGGTCTGGTCCCATCGAACACCCGACGCCGCCCCGGCCCAAGCGGTTCCGGGGGCATGTCGGGGTCGGCGTCGGGGTGCGCTCAGGGCCGACCCCTACCGCCGGGGTCGCGCCCGGGGCCACACTGGCGCGATGGGGCTGCTCGAGCGGGTCCGCGCGGCGCTGCCGCCCGCGGAGGAGAAGCGGATGTTCGGGGGCGTCGCCTTCATGGTCGACGGCGCGCTCGCCTGCTCGGTCGGGCCGCGGGGGCTCCTCGTGCGGACCGGGCCGGAGCGCTTCGCCGAGCTGGTGGCCCGGGCCGGCGTCGAGTCGATGGTCATGAAGGGGCGGACCAGCCGCGGCTGGGTCGACGTCCACGCCTCGGTGCTCGAGGACGACGCGGAGCTGCGGGCCTGGCTCGACGTCGGCGTGGCCGCCGCGCGCGCCGCCCGCTGACCCCTACTCGGGCGCGGTCACGAAGTCGATGAGCTCCTCGACGCGCCCGAGCAGCTCGGGCTCGAGGTCGGTCCAGGACCCGACCGAGGCGAGGATGCGGCGCCAGGCGTGCGCCATGTCGGCCTGGGTCGCGTGCGGCCAGCCGAGGTGCGCGGCGATGCCGTGCTTCCACGAGGTGCCGCGGGGGATGACCGGCCAGGCGTCCATCCCGAGGCGGCCGGGCTTCACCGACTGCCAGACGTCGACGTAGGGGTGGCCGACGACCAGCACGTGCTGCGCCCAGGGCCGCAGCGCCCGTGCCTCGTCGACGACGCGCGACTCCTTGGTGCCGGGGACGAGGTGGTCGACGAGGACCCCCATCCGGCGGCCGGGGACGGGGGCGAAGTCGCGGATGGCGCCGGCGAGGTCGTCGACCCCGTCGAGCATCTCGACGACGACGCCCTCGACCCGCAGGTCGTGGCCCCAGACCTTCTCGACGAGCTCGGCGTCGTGCTTGCCCTCGACGAAGATGCGCGAGCCGCTCGCGACGCGGGCCCGCTGCCCGTGGACCGCGACCGAGCCGCTGGCCGTCCGGGTGCTCGCGGCCCGCGCGGCGGCGAGGCGCTGCGCCTCGGCCGCCCGGGGGGCGACGAGCGTCACCGGGGCGCCGTCGACGAGGAAGCCCGGCCCGAGCCGGAACCCCTTCGTCCGGCCGCGGCGGTCCTCGAGGTGCACGACGTGGATGCCGCCGGCCTTCTCGACCCGCACCACCGCACCGACCCAGCCGGTCTCGACGTCCTCGACGACCGTGCCCGGCTCGGCCGGCAGGTCGACCGAGCGTCCCCGCTTCGGGGCGCGCCAGTCGCCGGAGAGCACGTCGGATCCGTACCTGTCCACCACGGCGGCGAGGCTAGTCGCGCGGACGGGCGGGTCGCGGGACCGGCACGCGCGAGGCCCCCTCGGCTTTCGCGCCCGACGGTGCGACGACGTAGCATTGGCACTCGGACGACGAGAGTGCCAGTACCCGCCGCGTCGTCCGCCCGAACCGCCGAGCAGCCCCTGGAGGTGCACCGATGAGCGAGGACCGCCGACTGCGCGTGCTCCGGGCGATCGTCCAGGACTACGTCCACACCTCCGAGCCCGTCGGCTCCAAGGCACTCCTCGAGCGCCACCACCTCGGGGTCTCCGCGGCGACGGTGCGCAACGACATGGCCGCGCTCGAGGAGGACGGCCTCATCGCCGCGCCGCACACGAGCGCCGGCCGCGTCCCCACCGACGCCGGCTACCGGCTGTTCGTCGACCGCCTCTCGCAGATCAAGCCGATGTCGACCGCCGAGCAGCGCGCCATCGCGCACTTCCTCGAGGGCGCGGTCGACCTCGATGACGTCGTCGACCGCACCGTCCGGCTGCTCGCGTCGCTGACCCGCCAGGTCGCCGTCGTGCAGTACCCGTCGCTCTCGCGCTCCTCGGTGCGGCACGTCGAGCTCGTGCCGATCGGCGGCGAGCGGCTGCTCGTCGTCCTCATCACGACGACCGGCCGGGTCGAGCAGCGCGTCATCGAGGTCCCCGGCGACCTCACGACGGAGGACGGCGAGCGCGTGCTGTCGGCGCTGCGCACCGAGCTCAACGCCGCCACGACCGGGCGCACGCTCGCCGACGCCTCGACCGAGCTGGCGGGGGTCACCGAGCGCTTCGAGGCCGACGCGCGACCGGTCGTCCGGGCCGTCGTCGGCGCCCTCGAGGACTCCCTCGTCGAGGAGCGCGAGGAGAGGCTCGTCCTCGCCGGCACCGCCAACCTCGCCCGCGCGGGCGGCGACTTCACGGCGAGCATCGGCCCGGTGCTCGAGGCGCTCGAGGAGCACGTCGTCCTCCTGCGCCTGCTCGGCACCGTCGCGGAGCAGGGCGGCAGCCTCGCGGTCCGCATCGGGCACGAGAACCCCTACGCCGGGCTGCAGTCGACTTCGATGGTGAGCACCGGCTACGGCTCCGGCGCCGACCTCGTCGCCGGTCTCGGCGTCGTCGGCCCGACCCGCATGGACTACCCCTCGACGATGGCAGCCGTCCGCGCCGTCGCCACGTACGTCTCCCGCATCCTCGCCGACTGAGGCGAGCCACCCACCGACCCACGGAGGACCCCCCACCCGTGAACGACTACTACGCCGACCTCGGCGTCGCCCGCGACGCGAGCCCCGAGGACATCAAGCGCGCCTACCGCAAGGCCGCGCGCCGGCTGCACCCGGACGTCAACCCCGGCGCCGAGGCCGAGGAGCAGTTCAAGAAGGTCTCGCAGGCCTACGACGTGCTCTCCGACGCCGACAAGCGCCGCCAGTACGACATGGGCGCCGACCCGTACTCGGGCGGGGCGGCCGGCTTCGGCCAGGGCTTCTCGTTCAGCGACATCATGGACGCGTTCTTCGGCGGCCAGGGCGCCGGGCCGACCGCCGGCCCGCGCTCGCGCACCGCGCGTGGCCAGGACGCCCTCGTCCGCCTCGACATCGACCTCGGCGACGCCGTGTTCGGTGGCGAGAAGGAGCTGACCATCGACACCGCCGTCGGCTGCGGCACCTGCCACGGCGACGGCCGCCAGCCCGGCACCGGCACCCGCACCTGCGACGTCTGCGAGGGCCGCGGCGAGATCCGGCAGGTCCAGCGCAGCTTTCTCGGCCAGGTGATGACGACCCGTCCATGCATGACCTGCCAGGGCTTCGGCCAGATCATCACCGACCCCTGCTACGAGTGCAGCGGCGACGGCCGGGTCCGCACCCGCCGCACGCTGACCCTGCGCGTCCCGGCCGGGGTCGACACCGGCACCCGCATCCAGCTGGCCGGCGAGGGCGAGGTCGGCCCGGGCAACGGCCCGGCCGGCGACCTCTACGTCGAGGTCGCGGTGCGCAAGCACGCGGTCTTCCAGCGGCGGGGCGACGACCTCCACGCGAGCGTCGAGCTGCCGATGACCGCCGCCGCGCTCGGGGCCTCGCTCTCGATGGACACCTTCGACGGCCAGCAGGAGCTCGACATCCGGCGGGGCACGCAGTCCGGCGACACGCTGACGCTGCGCGGCCTCGGGGTCACCCACCTGCGCGGTGGCGGCCGCGGTGACGTCATCGTCCACACGAGCGTGCAGACGCCGACGAAGCTCGACGCCGAGCAGGAGGAGCTGCTGCGGCGGCTCGCGACCCTGCGCGGCGAGGAGCGCCCGCAGGGGAAGATGGCCAACCCCGCCGACGGCGGCCTCTTCGGCAAGCTGCGCGACGCCTTCAAGGCCCGCTGAGGCCGGCCCCGCCGATGACCCTGCCCGTCCACCTCGTGCCCGCCGGGACGCTCGACGCCGTCGCCCCCGGCGGGCTCGTGCGGCTCGACGGCCCCGAGGGTCGGCACGCGGTCGCGGTGCGGCGCACCCGGATCGGTGAGCACCTGGTGCTCGCCGACGGGTCCGGGCGTGCGGTGCGCGGCGAGGTCGTCGAGGTCGGGCGCGACGTGCTCGACCTGCGCGTCGACGAGGTGCTCGACGAGCCCGAGCCCTCGCCGCGGTTCGTCCTCGTGCAGGCCCTGGCCAAGGGCGAGCGCGACGACCAGGCGGTCGAGGCGGCCACGGAGTGCGGCGTCGACGAGGTCGTGCCCTGGCAGGCCGCCCGCAGCATCGTCCAGTGGCGGGGGGAACGCGGCGAGAAGGCCCGGCGCAAGTGGGACGCCGTGCTCGTCGCGGCCACGAAGCAGTCGCGGCGCACCCGTCGCCCGGTGCTCGGCCCGACGGTCACCATCGCGGGCCTCGTCCAGCGCGCCCGCGGCGCCGCGCTCGTCCTCGTCCTGCACGAGGACGCCGGGCTGCCGCTGGCCGGGGTGGCGCTGCCGGACGCCGGCGACGTGCTCGTCGTCGTCGGTCCCGAGGGCGGCATCGCGCCGGAGGAGGTCGCGGCCCTCGAGGCCGTCGGGGCGCGGACGGTGCGGCTGGGCTCGACCGTGCTGCGCGCCTCGAGCGCCGGCCCCGCCGCGCTCGCGGTCCTCAGCGCCGCCGCCCGCTGGCGCTGACCCGTCCGGAGCCGCCTCCGACCCGCTGACGGTCGGGCCCGGGATGCGGCCGGTGTGCATCTTTCGACGCTTTCGACGATTCGTGCACGGGCGGCGGGTCGGCGGTGTGCAACTTTCGACGCTTTCGACGATTGGTGCACGTGCAGCGGGTCGGCGGTGTGCATCGTTCGACACCTTCGACGATTCGTGCACGCTCCCGGCGTCGGGCCTCTTGACGTCGGTTACCATATGCGGCAACCATTGCCGTCATGACGACGGACACGCTGCACCTGACGGGCCTCTTGCGCGCCCTCGCGGACCCGGTCCGCGCGCGGGTCGTCGAGGAGCTGGCCCGCGGGCCGCAGCCCGCCGGCGAGCTGGCCCGGATCGTCGGGGTCAGCGCCCCGACGATGAGCAAGCACCTGCGCACCCTGCTGGCGGCCGGCCTCGTGGCCGACGCCCGGGGGGAGGGCGACGCCCGGCTGCGCGTCTTCCGGCTCGACGGGGGCCCGGTGGACGAGGTGCGCGCGTGGCTGGACCGGGTGCAGACCGGATGGGACGAGCAGCTCGAGGCGTACCGCCGCCACGTGGAGCTGCGCACGACGACGGGAGCGGACGGATGAGCGAGCAGGAGCAGGAGCAGGGCACGACGACCTCGCGGGTGGAGGTGCCGGCGGCGCCGGAGGTGGCGTTCGCCGTCTTCACCGACGAGCTCGACCTCTGGTGGGTGCGGGGGCCGATCAACCACGTCGACGGCGGGCGCCTGCGCACGATGCGGTGCGAGCCGGGGACCGGCGGGCGGCTCCTGGAGGTGTACGACGAGGCGGGCGAGGACGTGCTCGAGCTGGCCCGCATCACGGCGTGGGACCCGGGTCGCCGGCTGGCCTTCGACAGCTCGCTCGACGACGTCTCGACCGAGGTCGTCTTCGAGGCGACCGGCACCGGGACGCTCGTGAGCGTCACCGCCACGCTGCGGCCGGGTGGGCGGGACGCCGGCGGCACGGCCTGGGTCCGCACCGTGCCGAAGTGGTTCGGGCCGTGGGTGGAACGCCGCGGGTCGACCGCCCATGCCGTCCGCGACATCGCCCGCTTCGGGCTGACCGTGCGCTACGCCCGCCCGGCCGCCGCGGCCCGCTGGCTCGCGGACGTGCTGGGCCTCGGGACCCCCGACCCCCTGCCGCAGGAGCCGGACCCGTTGCCGCACACCGCCTACGGTCACCCGTGGCTCGAGCTGCGGTCCGCCGGGACCAGCATCGTCGTCGAGCCGCTGCCCGACGGTGCCACCCTCGACCCCGCGGCCGACCAGCCCTGGATCTACGTCGACGACGTCGTCGTCGAGCAGGCCCGGGTCGCGGCGCGCGGCGGCGACGCGGTGGGCCCGGTGGTCAGCCCGTGGGGCCTGCCGTTCTTCGAGGTCGTGGACCCCGAGGGGCGCAGCTGGCGGGTCGTGCAGGCGCGCCCGACCATGTGAGGCCGGCCGGCGGTGGCTCAGACGACGCAGAGCTCGTTGCCCTCCGGGTCCGCGAGGACGACGTGGTCCAGCGCCCCGTCATGGTGGTGCTCGTCGAGGACCGTGGCGCCGGCCGCGACCAGCCGCCGCACCGCCGACCCGATCGCCTGCTGCCGCTCGTCCGGTGGGCGGTGGCGCCCCCGCTCACCTGCAGGTCCAGGTGCAGGCGGTTCTTCGTCGCCTTGCCTTCGGGCACCCGGAGGAACGACAGCCGGGGGAGGGCGCCCTCCGGGTCGACGAGGAAGGCGCCGTCGTCCCACTCCTCCTCCGGCACGTCGAAGAAGCGGTTCCACTCCTCCCACGAGGCGAACCCCTCGGGTGGGGGCGCGTCCACGTAGCCGAGCGCCTCACGCCAGAACGCGGCCACCCGTGGTGGGTCCGCGCTGTCGACCGCCACCGTCCACCGCACCGTCATGCCGTTCCTCCCGCTCTGTGTGGACCCCCAGTGCAGCAGGCCGCACCGACACCCGCCCCGGCGTCTAGGGTCGCCCCATGAGCGAGACCTCCGAGTGCCTGTTCTGCCGCATCCTCGCGGGGGAGGTCCCGGCCGACGTCGTCGCCGAGACCGACCACTCGCTGGCCTTCCGCGACATCAGCCCGCAGGCGCCGACGCACGCCCTCGTCATCCCTCGTCGGCACGTCCCCGACGTCGGGACCCTCGCCGCCGAGGCCCCCGAGGAGCTCGCCGACGCCGTCTCCCTCGCGCGGCAGGTCGCCGAGGCCGACGGGCTCGAGGGCTTCCGGCTCGTCGCCAACACCGGGGCCGCGGCGCAGCAGACGGTCTTCCACTGCCACCTGCACGTCCTCGGCGGCCGCGAGCTGACCTGGCCCCCCGGCTGACCGGCGCGCATTCCCGCGTGATCCCCGTCGGTCCCGGCCCGTAGACTGGCCCGACGATGTCAGACGCGCAGACCGACGGCCCGGCCACCGACGCCGGCTCCAGCCCCAGCCAACCGCACGTGCCGCTGCACACGGTCACGATCCCCGCCGACGTCCAGATGGTGACGCTCCTCGGGCCCCGTGACGAGATGCTGCGGACGATGGAGCGCCAGTTCCCGCAGGTGCAGGTACACGTGCGCGGCAACGAGTTCCACCTCGCCGGCCCGAGCGCCGACGTCGCGCTCATCGAGCGCTTGCTCGACGAGCTCCTCGACGTCATCGACGGCGGCCAGCCGCTCAACCGCGACGCCGTCGAGCGCTCCATCCAGATGCTCCGCGCGCAGACCAAGGAGCGCCCCGCCGACGTCCTGACGATGAACATCGTCAGCAGCCGCGGGCGCACCATCCGGCCCAAGACGCTCAACCAGAAGCGCTACGTCGAGGCGATCGACGAGAACACGGTCGTCTTCGGCATCGGCCCCGCCGGCACCGGCAAGACCTACCTCGCGATGGCCAAGGCCGTCGCGGCGCTGCAGGCCAAGCAGGTCAACCGCATCATCCTCACCCGACCGGCCGTCGAGGCGGGGGAGCGGCTGGGCTTCCTGCCCGGCACCCTCAACGACAAGATCGACCCCTACCTGCGCCCGCTCTACGACGCGCTGCACGACATGGTCGACCCCGAGTCGATCCCCAAGCTCATGGCCTCGGGCACCGTCGAGGTCGCACCCCTGGCCTACATGCGCGGCCGCGCCCAGCCCCTCGACAGCCGGGTCCACACCCCGGACGGGTTCCGACGGTTCGGGGACCTGCAGGTCGGCGACCTCGTCACCGGCTCCGACGGCCGTCCCACCCCCGTCATCGGCGTCTACCCGCAGGGCCGCAAGGAGGTCTTCCGCGTCACCACGCAGGACGGCGCCTCCACCCTCGCGTGCGGCGAGCACCTCTGGACCGTCCGGACGCCGGACGACAGGCGACACGGCCGCTGGCGCACCGTGCAGACGTCCGAGATGGTCGGTCGGCTGCGCCGGGGCCACGCCCACCGCTTCGAGCTGCCCCTCGTCGACGCCGTCGAGGTCGTGCCCCAAGACGTCCCGATGGACCCGTACGCGCTCGGGCTGCTGCTGGGCGACGGCTGCCTGACGACGTCGACCACCCCGTCGTTCACCACGGCGGACCCCGAGCTCGTTGAGCGCCTGCAGGAGGCCCTCGGCGAGCCGCTGCTCGCCGTCGACGTCACCCGCAAGACCGGCTACGACCACGTCCTGCGCCACCGCGGCCACTCCCGAGGCGGCCTCCGGGTCGCGAACCCGGTCACCGAGGTCGTGCGAGACCTCGGTCTGGCGGGCACGACGTCCCACACGAAGTTCGTCCCGCAGGTCTACCTCGACAACGCGCCGTGGGTGCGGCTCGCGGTGCTCGAGGGGCTGCTCGACTCCGACGGTGGGCCGGTCACCCAGACCGACCGCACCTGCCGGGTGCAGTACTCGACGACCTCGCCCCGCCTGCGCGACGACGTGGTCGCGATCGTGCGCTCCCTCGGTGGGGTGGCGACCTGGCGCGTGCGCCCGGCCGCCGGCCGCACGCCCGGTCTCGCGCAGGGCCGTCCGGTCGAGCACCGGCACGACTCCTACACCGTCGAGCTGCGGCTCCCGGAGGGCTACGTCCCCTTCCGCCTCGGGCGCAAGCGCGACACCTTCCTGCGCCACGGCGGGGGCCGACCGATGCGCTACGTCGAGTCGATCGAGCCGGCCGGCACGGCGGAGACGATGTGCATCCAGGTCGCGGCGGCGGACTCGCTCTACGTGACCGACGACTACCTCGTCACGCACAACACGCTCAACGACGCGTTCATCATCCTCGACGAGGCGCAGAACACCTCCGGCGAGCAGATGAAGATGTTCCTCACCCGCCTCGGCTTCGGCTCGAAGATGGTCGTCACCGGCGACGTGACGCAGGTCGACCTGCCGGGCGGCACGACGAGCGGCCTGCGGATCGTCCGCGACATCCTCGGCGACATCGAGGACGTCCACTTCAGCGAGCTCACGGCCGCCGACGTCGTGCGCCACCGCCTCGTCGGGCACATCGTCGACGCCTACGAGCGCTGGGACGCGGGCCAGCAGAAGGGCCCGCGCCGCGCGCCGGCCCGCCGCCCCGCCCCGCAGGACGGGCCGGGCGCATGAGCATCGACGTCCTCAACGAGACCGAGGTCGCGCTCGACGAGCTCGAGCTCGTCGCCTGCGCCCGCTACGTCCTCGCCGAGATGCGCGTGCACCCGCAGGCCGACCTCTGCCTGCGCCTCGTCGACGAGGCCGCGATGGAGACCCTCCACGTGCAGTGGATGGACCTGCCCGGCCCGACCGACGTCATGAGCTTCCCGATGGACGAGCTGCGGCCCGGCCGTGACGGGGTGCCCCCGCAGGAGGGCGTCCTCGGCGACATCGTGCTCTGCCCGACGGTCGCCGCGAAGCAGGCCCGCGAGGCCGGCCACGCGACGGAGGAGGAGCTGCTGCTCCTCACGACGCACGGCATCCTCCACCTGCTGGGCTTCGACCACGCGGAGCCCGACGAGGAGAAGGAGATGTTCGAGCTGCAGCGCCAGCTCCTCCTCACCTTCCTCGCCACCCGCGGCCGACCGACCGCCTGAGCCGGAGGACCCCATGACCCGGCTCGTCGTCGCGGCCGTCCTCGCGACCGTCGTCGCGTTCCTCATCTCGATGGCCGAGTCCGCCTTCCAGCGGATGTCGCGCGTGCGCGCCGAGGAGCTCGAGGACGAGGGGCGCCCCGGGGCCACCGCCCTCGTCCGCGTCGTCGGCGACACCGCGGCCTACCTCTCGGTCCTCTCCTTCCTGCGCGTCATCGCCGAGTCGACCGCGGCCGTCATGGTCACGCTCGCCGCGGTCGCGCTCGTCGAGGGCACCTGGCAGCCGTTCCTCGTCGCCATCGGCGTCATGGCGCTCATCAGCTTCGCCATCGTCGGGGTCTCGCCCGGCACGCTGGGGCGCCAGCACAGCACCCGCGTGGCACTGCTCGCGGCGCCCGTCGCCATCTGGCTGCGGCGCGTCCTCGGCCCGTTCTCGCGCCTGCTCATCGCCCTGACCAACGCCGTGACGCCCGGCAAGGGCTTCCGGGACGGGCCGTTCGAGAGCGAGTCCGAGCTGCGCGACCTCGTCGACGTGGCCCGCGAGAACCGGCTCATCGACTCCGACGAGCGCGAGATGCTCCACTCCGTCTTCGAGCTCGGCGACACTCTGACCCGCGAGGTGATGGTCCCGCGCACCGACATGGTCGCCGTCGACGACGACCGGGTCTGCCGCCAGGCGATGAAGCTCTTCCTGCGCTCGGGCTTCTCGCGCATCCCCGTCGTCGGCGAGAGCGTCGACGACGTCGTCGGCATCCTCTACCTCAAGGACGTCGTGCGCCGGATGAACGCCGACCCCTCCGCGGTGACGCTGCCGGTGACCGAGCTGATGCGCCCGGCGCGCTTCGTCCCCGAGAGCAAGCCGGTCGACGCCCTCATGCGCGAGCTCCAGCTCGAGCAGACCCACCTGGCCGTCGTCGTCGACGAGTACGGCGGCACCGCGGGCATCGTGACGATCGAGGACATCCTCGAGGAGATCGTCGGCGAGATCACCGACGAGTACGACCGCGAGGCCTTCGAGGTCGAGGAGCTGCCCGACGGCCGCACCCGCGTCGCCGCGACGATGCACGTCGACGACCTCGCCGAGCTGTTCGACGTCGACCTCGACGAGGACGAGGTCGACACGGTCGGCGGGCTCATCGGCAAGACGACCGGGCTCGTGCCCATCCTCGGTTCCTCGTGCGAGGTCGCGGGCCTGCGGCTCACGGCCGAGCGCATGTCCGGGCGGCGCCACCGCGTCGCCACCGTCCTCGTCGAGCGGGTCGCCCCCGAGCAGCCCGCCGACGTCGAGCTCGAGGAGAGCCTCGGATGACCGACTCCACCCCCTTCGCCGCGCGGGAGGGCTACGTCGCCGGGTTCGCCTGCTTCGTCGGCCGCCCGAACGCGGGCAAGTCGACCCTGACCAACGCGCTCGTGGGCCAGAAGGTCGCGATCACCTCGAGCAAGCCGCAGACGACCCGGCACACCATCCGCGGCATCGTGACGACCGACGCCGCCCAGCTCGTCCTCGTCGACACCCCCGGCCTGCACCGGCCCCGGACGCTGCTCGGGGAGCGGCTCAACCACCTCGTCCGCGAGACCCTCCTCGAGGTCGACGTCATCGGCTTCTGCCTGCCGTCCGACCAGCGGGTCGGCCCGGGCGACCAGTTCATCGCCAACGAGCTCTCCGAGCTGCGCCGCGGCCGGCGGGTGCCGGTCGTCGCCATCGCGACGAAGTCGGACGCGGTCGACCGTCAGCGCCTCGCCGAGCACCTCATCGCCGTCGACCGGCTGGGCGACTGGGACGCGATCGTCCCCTGCTCCGCGACCCGCGGCGACCAGGTCGACGACGTGGCCCAGGTGCTCGCCGGCTACCTGCCGCCCTCGCCCGGCCCGCTCTACCCCGACGGCCAGCTGACCGACGAGCCCGAGGCCGTCATGGTCGCCGAGCTCGTCCGCGAGGCCGCCCTCGAGGGCGTGCGCGACGAGCTGCCGCACAGCCTCGCGGTCGTCGTCGAGGAGATGGTGCAGCGCGAGGACCGGCCCGCCGACGACCCGCTCCTCGACGTCCGCGTCCACGTCTTCGTCGAGCGCGACAGCCAGAAGGCCATCGTCATCGGCCGCGGGGGCTCCCGCCTGCGCGAGGTCGGCACCAACGCGCGGCGCGGCATCGAGGCGCTGCTCGGGCAGCGCGTTCACCTCGACCTGCACGTCAAGGTGGCCAAGGACTGGCAGCGAGACCCCAAGCAGATGCAGCGCCTCGGGTTCTGACGCCCGACCCGGCGTCAGCGCGTGCCGGCGCCGACGAGCATCGCGACGGCCTGCGAGCGGTTGCGGGCGCCGAGCCACGCGACGACCGCGCGGACCTCGTGCGACACGGTGCGCGCACCGACCTGCAGGGCGTCGGCGACCTCCTGGTCGGAGTGCCCCTCGAGGAGCAGCAGCGCGACGTGGAAACGTCTCTCCGGCAACGGGTCCCGCGACCCTCGCCGAGGCGGCGCAGGACGGGGTCGCCCCGGTCGAGGAGCGCCCGGACCCGGGTGGTGAGCTCCTGCGCGGCCGGGTGGGCCGTGGTCACGCGGCCCCCACGAGCATCGCGATGCCGTGCCCGCGGTTGCGGGCGCCGAGCCAGTCCAGGACGGCCCGCACCTCGACGGCCACGGTCCTCGGGCTCACCCCGAGGGCGGCGGCGATCTCGCGGTCCGCGAGGCCGTCGGCCATCCCGAGCGCGACCTCGAGCCGGCGCGGCGGGAGGGGCTCGCGCAGCCCGGCCTCCCGCCAGGGTCGGGCCGTCTCCCAGGTCTCGAGAAAGGCCGCCGCGGCGAGATGGGCAACCTCCGCGTCACGGCTGCCCCAGGCGAATGCCGGGTCGTCGTAGGTCGCCAGACCCATCACCACGTCACGCTCGTCCGCCACGAGCAGCGGCAGGACGACGGGTGCCACGCGCAGGGTGGGCTCGAACGACGTGATGAGCGGACAGGCTCGGGCCCGGTCCACCGGGTAGACGACGCGCTCCGCGATGTGGCGGCTGCGTGCCCGGGCGTCCATGTCCGTGGAGAGCCGGATGACCGGGAGGCGGATGTCGCGCTGCATGTTCCACACGCTGCGCGTCGTGCGCGCCTCGACGCCCTCGAGCTCGGCGATGACGTCCGTGAGCGCCGGAAGGGGACGCAGCACGGGCGAGCCCTCCTCGGCGAGACGTGCGACGTGCGCGAGGAGGCGCTGCATCGCGGGGCGGCTCACGAGGCACCGACCAGCACGGCGATGGCGTGCGAGCGGTTGCGGGCGCCGAGCCACCGGACGACCTCGCGGACCTCGGCCGCGACGGTGCGCGGGCTCACCGCGACCGCGTCGGCGATCTCCCGGTCGGTCAGGCCGTCGGCCATCCCCAGCGCGATCTCGTAGCGGCGACGGGTCAGGGGAGGGCGCAGGCCGGCGTCCTCCCAGCGACGGGCGGTGTCCCACGCCTCGGTGAACGCCGCGACGGCAAGGGCGGCCACCCCGGGGTCCGCGCTCGACCAGGCCCATGGGGCGCCGGCGTCGCCGGCGCGCTCCGACCCGAGCACCACGTCGCGCCCGTCGGCGACGAGCACCGGTCGGGCCACGGGGCCGACCCGCAGGTCCGGCGCGACCGTCGTGAGCAGCGGCTGGGACCGGGCCCGGGCCGAGGAGACGATCGTGCGCTCGGCGAGCCCCTTGGCACCGGAACGCTCGTCGAGGTCGCGCGCGAGCCGGATGGCGCTGAGGGGCAGGTCCCGCTGCATGCTCCAGACGCTGTGGCGGGTGCGCGTCTCGATGCGCTCCATCTCGGCCATCACCGCCGGCAGGTCGGGCAGGACGCGCACGGCGGGGTCATCGGCAAGGGCGAGCGCCTCCACCGCCTCGACGAGCCGCTGCAGCGCGGGCGGCTCCGTCACGGCGAGGGCTCCTTCGGGGAGGGTCGGGTCCGCCAGCCTAGACGGGGCCCGACGGCGCCGCAGCGGCTCAGGGGCCGGCGTCCCCGATCATCGCGATGGCGTGGGAGCGGTTGCGGGCGCCGAGCCGCCGGATGAGCTCGGACACCTCGGCCGACACGGTCCGCTCCGAGACGCCGACGGCGCGTGCGATCTCGCGGTCGCTGGCGCCGTCGGTCAGGTGGAACGCGATCTCGACCATCCGGCGCGTGAAGGGCGCGGTGCCCCCCGGGTGCGGGTCGAGCGCGGCGCGCCAGACGGTGTCGAAGGCCCGCACGGCGCCGTCGACCACCTGGGGCGCCCTGCTCGTCCACACCGACCCGGCGAGCTCGTGCCCGGGAGGCGCCCCGACGAACACGCGCCGCGCGTCGACGACGAGGAGCGGCGCGTGCACGGGGTGGTGCCGGAAGTAGGGGTGGTGGTGGCTCGCGAGCACCGGCAGCCGGGCGGAGGTCACCCGGTCGGTGACGTACCGGCCGTCGACGCCGGCGCGCCGCGACACGTCGGCGAGGGGGCGCGCCATCCGGACCTCGGACCACGTCGGGCGGAAGGTCATGTGCCAGATGCTGCGCCTCACCGACCCGGCGAGGGCGGCGATGCCCGACTCGAAGGCCGGCGCGAGGTCGCCCAGCGGCTCCATCCGGGGGTCGCCGCTCACCGCGAGGGCCTGCGCCCACCGGAAGAACTCGCCCACGTCGTATGCCCGCCCCCCGGCGTCGTCCCGCGTCCCCACCGACCTGCTCCCTCCCCGACTGCGAGATCTCGCAATCACGCTTCCCCCCGCGGGGGTGTACGGGTCACAGTAGTGCCGCGACGGCCACCGCCGACGGAGGTCGTCGCGCCACGCGGTCCTCCGGGGCGGAGAGCAGGCGTGGCCGGGCGCACCGTTCCAGGGGTGGGGGTGCCCCGGCCACGCCACCCGGACCGTCCCTGGCCCGACCCGGCGCCAGTGGTCGAGTCGTGACCGGATGCCGGTCCGCGCCGAGCGCGCGCCGCGCCCCTCCCTAGACTGGCGGCATGCGAGTCGGAGTCTTCGGAGCGACCGGTCAGGTCGGCAACGTCATGCGGACCCTCCTGCACGAGCGGGGGTTCCCGGTCGAGGAGATCCGCTACTTCGCGTCGGCGCGGTCCGCCGGCACGACGCTGCCGTGGGACGGCGGGGAGGTGACGGTCGAGGACACCGCGACCGCCGACTTCTCCGGCCTCGACCTCGCGCTCTTCTCCGCCGGCGGGGCCACCTCGCGCGAGTGGGCGCCGCGGGTCGCCGCGGCCGGCGCCGTCGTCGTCGACAACTCCAGCGCCTGGCGCAAGGACCCCGAGGTGCCGCTCGTCGTCTCCGAGGTCAACCCGGACGACCTCGACGACATCCCCAAGGGCATCGTCGCCAACCCCAACTGCACGACGATGGCCGCGATGCCGGTGCTCAAGCCGCTGCACGACCTCGCCGGCCTGGTCCGCCTCCACGTGTCGAGCTACCAGGCCGTCTCGGGCTCGGGCGGCGTCGGCCTCACCGAGCTCGACGGCCAGCTGCGGGGCGGCTACGCCGCCGGAGACCCCAAGGACCTCGCCCTCGACGGCTCGGCGCTCGCGCTGCCCGCCCCGCAGGTCTACGCGGTGCCCGTCGGGTTCAACGTCGTGCCGCTCGCGGGCTCGCTCGTCGACGACGGCAGCCTCGAGACCGACGAGGAGCAGAAGCTGCGCAACGAGTCGCGCAAGATCCTCCACGTCCCGGACCTGCGGGTCTCGGGCACCTGCGTGCGCGTCCCGGTGTTCACCGGCCACAGCCTCGCGATCCATGCCGAGTTCGAGCGCGACATCAGCCCCGAGCAGGCGCTCGAGGTGCTGGGCCGGGCGGCCGGCGTCGTCGTCACCGACGTCCCCAACCCGCTGCAGGCGGCCGGTCGCGACGAGGTGTTCGTCGGCCGGGTCCGTGCCGACCAGGCCGCCCCCGAGGGCAAGGGCCTGGCCCTGTTCGTCGTCGGCGACAACCTGCGCAAGGGCGCGGCCCTCAACGCCGTCCAGGTCGCCGAGGAGCTGGCGAAGCGGCGCTGACGCCCCACCCGCCTCCACATCTCGGGGTGACCCCGAGAAGTCCACGAGACCCCGGCTCGCAGCCGGGGTCTCGTGGACGTTCCGGGGTCTCGGGGCCGCCGGGCGCGACCGGCCGTCACCCGCCGCCACCGGCGAGCGCTGGCCCCGGGATGGTCCGCGGCCTAGAGTCGCCCGCATGGCCACCGAGGACGAGTTCCGCACCGCCGTCGAGGCGGTGTCCGGGCTGACGAAGGACCCGGGCAACGACACCAAGCTGCGCCTCTACGCGCTCTACAAGCAGGCCACCGCGGGCGACGTCGCCGGCAAGCGCCCCGGGATGATGGACTTCGTCGGCCGCGCCAAGCACGACGCGTGGGCCGCCGCCCGCGGCACCGATCCCAAGGCCGCCCGCACCGAGTACGTCGAGATCGTCCGCGGCCTCAGCGGCTGAGCGGAGGGTGGTCGCGCACGAGGTGCACCCACGTGGCCGCGACCCGCATCCCGACCCGCCGGTAGAGCCCGAGGGCGCCCGTGCGGCTGTCGGTCGACAGCTCGCTGCGGACCGCGCCGTGCTCCGCGGCGTTCGCGAAGCCGTCGGCGAGCAGGGCCTGCGCGAGGCCGCGGCCGCGGTGCGCGCGCGCCACGGCCACCTGGTCGACGAACCCGCACGCCCGCTCGTCGACGACGGTGAAGCAGGCCCCGACGACCTCGTCCCCGTGGGCCACGACCCGCAGGTTCCACGGCTCGAAACCGGAGCGGCGCACGGTGCCGGCCGCCCACTCGTCGTAGGTCTCACCGGTGCGGTCCGACCACTCGCCGAACGCGGTCTCGACGACCTCGTGCGCGGCGTGCCGGTCGGCGTCGGTCTCCGCGCTGCGCAGGGCGTACCCCGGAGGCAGCGGGCGGTCGGCGACGCGCGCCCCGGCCGGCAGCTCGAGGACCCACGAGGTCCAGCCGTCGCGGTAGCCGCGGCCCTCGAGCAGCCGGTGGCCCTCCGACCCGCGTGGCACGGTCTGGCCCACCGACGCCGCCCCCACGGCCCGCGAGCGTGCCTCGGCCCACGCGGCGAGCCACGACCCGACCCCGTGCCCGCGGGCGTGCGGGTGCACCGCGCCCTCGGCCCGGGTGCCGCGACGGGCGACCTCGACCGCCCCCACGAGCCGCCCGTCGCGCAGGACGCCGCGGGTGTCGGACGCGAGGTCCATGCTCGGGCGCGACCAGTCCGCCTCGATGTCGGCCCGTTCGAGGGCGATGACGCCGCTGTCCTCGAGCTGGGCGCTGGAGTACAGGAAGTACGCCGCGTCGAGGTCGCCCGCGGTCAGGGCACGCTCGGTGCACCCTGACGGCAGCGGCGGCAGCGGCGGCAGCGGCGGCAGCGGCGAAGCGGGCAGGTCGGGGGAGTGCGTCACGCCGCACAGGATGGCGGACGGGGCGCGCGCGTCGCACCCGTCTTTCGCCGCGGGGGCCCCCGGGCGAGGATGGGCGGGTGCGCGGAGCGAGAGCGGTGGCGGTCGGGGCGGCGGTGCCCGTGATCCTCCTCGCGGGGTGCTCCGCGGCCGGGGCGCCAACCCGCCCGTCACCACCGGCGGCGAGCGGGACGCCGTCGCGCACACTGGGGTCCGTGACCTCCGCCGACACCGACCTCCTCTCCGCCGCCTCGACGGGGGACGCCGACGCCGTGCGCGCCGCCCTCGACGCCGGCGCCCGCACCGAGGCCCGCGACGACCACGACCGCACGCCGCTGCTCCTCGCGGCCGCCGCCGACCACGTCGAGGCGGCCCGTGTCCTCGTCGCGGCCGGCGCCGACCCGGACGCCCTCGACGACCGCCACGACACCCCGTGGCTCGTCACCGGCGTCACCGGCAGCGTGGCGATGCTCGAGGTCCTCCTGCCCGCCGACCCCGACCTGACCCAGGTCAACCGCTTCGGCGGCGTCTCGGTCATCCCGGCCAGCGAGCGCGGGCACGTCGACTACGTGCGGCGCGTCGTGACGACGGGCGTCGACGTCGACCACGTCAACCGGCTCGGCTGGACCGCCCTGCTCGAGGCCGTCATCCTCGGCGACGGAGGAACGCGCCACCAGCAGATCGTGCGCATCCTCCTCGACGCCGGCGCCGACCCGTCCCTCGCGGACGGCGAGGGCGTCACCGCGCTCGAGCACGCCGAGCGGCTCGGGCGCACCGAGATCGCGCAGCTGCTCCGCGAACGGGGCTGACGCGCGACCCCGTCCCGGTGGTAGACCTGCGGCATGCGCCTGCACGAGATCCCGCGGTACCCGCTGACCTTCGGCCCGAGCCCGGTGCACCACCTGCGCCGGCTGAGCGAGCACCTCGGGGGCGCGCAGGTGTGGGCCAAGCGCGAGGACGTCAGCAGCGGGCTCGCCTACGGCGGCAACAAGGTCCGCAAGCTCGAGTACATCGTCCCGGACGTGCTGGCCAGCGGGGCCGACACCCTCGTCTCCATCGGTGGCTACCAGAGCAACCACACCCGGCAGGTCGCCGCGGTCGCCGCGCACCTCGGCCTGAAGTGCCGTCTCGTGCAGGAGAAGTGGGTGCCCTGGGACGACCCGGTCAACGACCGCGTCGGCAACATCCTGCTCTCGCGGATGATGGGCGCCGACGCGCGCCTCGACCCGGCCGGCTTCGACATCGGCATCCGTGACTCGTGGAAGGACGCCCTGCGCGAGGTCGAGGAGTCCGGCGGCACGCCGTACGCCATTCCCGCCGGGGCGAGCGAGCACCCCCTCGGGGGAGTCGGTTTCGCGAACTGGGCCTTCGAGGTCGCCGAGCAGGAGAAGGCCCTCGGGGTCACCTTCGACACGATCGTCGTCTGCACGGTCACGTGCTCGACCCACGCGGGGATGGTCGCCGGCTTCGCCGCGCTCGAGGACCTCACCGGCGTGCGCCGCCGGGTCATCGGCATCGACGCCAGCGCCACCCTCGAGAAGACGCGGGCGCAGCTGGAGCGCATCGCCCGGCACACGGCCGAGGTCATCGAGCTGGGTCGCGAGCTGCGCGACGACGAGGTCACCCTCCTGCCCGACTGGGCCGGGGACCTCTACGGCATCCCGGTCGACTCGACGATGGAGGCGATCCGCCTCGGGGCGCAGTACGAGGCGATGATCACCGACCCCGTCTACGAGGGGAAGTCGCTCGCCGGCCTCGTCGACCTCGTCCGCAGCGGCGACATCCCGAAGGACTCGACCGTGCTCTACGCGCACCTCGGCGGCCAGCAGGCGGTCAACGCCTACCACTCGCTCTGGACGTGAGCACGGTCCACCCGCTCGACGACGTCGCCCGGTCGGCGCTGACCGGGCCGCAGGCCGGGCTGGCGCGGGCCGCCGCCGGGGGACGGGCCCTGGGCTACCGCGACGGCATCGCGCCCTTCTGCGGGGTCGGCACCCTCGACGCCGACGGCTGGGACGCCCTCGCGGCGCTCGTCGGGCCGGGCGGCGTCGCGGTGCTCCTGCGCGGCGAGGTCCCGCCGACCCCGCCGGGATGGACCGAGCTCGTCCGCGAGCCGGGCACCCAGCTCGTCGCCGAGCGGCCCGTCGGACGGGTGGGGGAGAAGGGGGTCGTCGAGCTCGGCGACGCGGACTCGCCCGCGATGGTGCGCCTGGCCGCCGAGACCGAGCCCGGCCCCTTCGGCCCGACGAGCCACCTCGCCGGGCGCTGGTTCGGCGTGCGCCGCGAGGGTCGTCTCGTCGCGATGGCCGGCGAACGGATCCGGCCGCCCGGCTGGGGCGAGGTCTCGGGCGTCTGCGTCGCGGCGGACGCGCGCGGCGCGGGCCTGGGCGCGCTCGTGACCCGCGCCGCCGCGGGCGCCATCGAGGAGCGGGGTGACCGGGCGGTGCTGCACACGCGCCAGGGCAACGACGGCGCCGACCGTCTCTACGCGCGCCTCGGGTTCACCGTCCGGCGCCGCGTCGCCGTCGTCGTCCTGCGCCGCGAGGCGTGAGGCGGGTGGCCGAGTGGTGGACACAGCCCTCGCCACCTCGTGACCCCTGTGGCATGCTCGACGTGTGCGTTCCTCGCGCCTCCTCCTTCGCTGCCGCGGCGGGGCCTGACATCGGCCGCCCCTCGTCGCGGAGTTCCTGCTGCACCCGGCCGGTCCACCGCAGACGAGACGAAGGCGTAGCACAGAGATGAAGCACCCCCAGAAGACCTCCGGGATGCCGACGGCGAAGTACCTGCCGTTCCAGGACCAGATCGAGGTCCACCTCCCCGACCGCACCTGGCCCGACCGGGTGATGACGAAGGCGCCGCGCTGGTGCGCCGTCGACCTGCGCGACGGCAACCAGGCGCTCATCGACCCGATGGACTCCGAGCGCAAGATGCGGATGTTCAAGCTCCTCGTGCGGATGGGCTACAAGGAGATCGAGGTCGGCTTCCCGAGCGCCAGCCAGACCGACTTCGACTTCTGCCGCGAGCTCATCGAGGGCGGGCACATCCCCGACGACGTGACGATCCAGGTCCTCACCCAGAGCCGCGACCACCTCATCGAGCGGACCTTCGACGCGATCCGCGGCAGCAAGCAGGCGATCGTCCACTTCTACAACTCGACCTCGGTCCTCCAGCGCCGCGTCGTCTTCGGGATGAGCGAGGACGGCATCGTCGACATCGCGCTCCAGGCGGCGCGCCTGTGCCGCAAGCTCGAGGAGACCGTGCCCGAGACCGACGTGTACTACGAGTACTCGCCCGAGTCCTACACGGGCACCGAGCTCGAGTTCGCCGTGCGCATCTGCAACGAGGTCATCGACGTCATCGACCCGACGCCGGACCACAAGATGATCATCAACCTGCCGGCGACCGTCGAGATGGCGACGCCCAACGTCTACGCCGACAGCATCGAGTGGATGGTGCGCCACCTCGACCGGCGCGAGTCCGTCGTCGTCAGCCTCCACCCGCACAACGACCGCGGCGAGGGCGTCGCGGCGGCCGAGCTGGGCTACCTCGCGGGGGCGGACCGCATCGAGGGCTGCCTCTTCGGCAACGGCGAGCGCACCGGCAACGTCTGCCTCGTGACCCTCGGGATGAACCTCTTCAGCCAGGGCATCGACCCCGAGATCGACTTCTCCGACATGGCCGACGTGCGCCGCACCGTCGAGTACTGCACCCAGCTGCCCGTCCACGAGCGCCACCCGTGGGGCGGCGACCTCGTCTACACGGCCTTCTCCGGCTCCCACCAGGACGCCATCAAGAAAGGCCTGGAGGACATGGAACGCCGGGCGAAGAGCAAGGGCACGAGCATCGACGACCTCGACTGGGGCGTGCCGTACCTGCCGATCGACCCGCACGACATCGGCCGCTCCTACGAGGCCGTGGTCCGGGTCAACAGCCAGTCGGGCAAGGGCGGCGTCTCGTACCTGCTCAAGGCCGAGCACGGTCTCGACCTGCCGCGCCGCCTCCAGGTCGAGTTCAGCCACGTCGTCCAGCGGCGCACCGACACCGAGGGCGGCGAGCTCTCCGGCGCCGAGATCTGGGCGATGTTCGCCGACGAGTACCTCCACGCCGAGACGCCCGACCACCGCTGGGGCCGCCTCAGCCCGGTCCGCTCGACGATCGCCGGCTCCGACGACGGCACGGACGTCATCGACGCCGTGATCCGGGTCGACGGGGTCGACACCCCGGTGCACGGCCGCGGCAACGGGCCGATCGACGCCTTCACCGCCGCGCTGGCGACCCTCGACGTCGACGTGCGCGTCCTCGACTACCACGAGCACGCGCTGTCGGCCGGTGGGGACGCCCGGGCGGCGGCGTACGTCGAGTGCGCGGTCGGCGACCGGGTCCTCTGGGGCGTCGGGCTGCACGAGTCGATCGTCAAGGCGTCGCTGCGGGCCATCCTCTCGGCGGTCAACCGCGCCGAGCGCGCTCCCGCCGAGGGCTGAGCGCCGGTGTCCGGCACGGTCCTCGCGTGCGGGCTGGCGACGGTCGACGTCGTCCAGGTCGTCGAGGCCGTGCCGGGCGCGGACGAGAAGGTCGTGGCCCTCGCCGCGGAGGTGACCGCGGGCGGGCCGGCGTGCAACGCGGCCCTGACCGCCGCCGCCCTCGGCGTGCCGACGCGGTTCGTCGGGGCCGTGGGCAGCGGCCCGCTGTCGGCGGTGGTCCTGCGCGACCTCGCCGTCGGGGGCGTGGCGCTCACCGACCTCGCACCGGCCGCGTTCGAGCCGCCGCTGTCGACCGTGCTCGTCACCCGGGCGACGGGCGAGCGGGCAGTGGTGTCGCGCAACGCGGTCGGGGTGGACGGCCTCGCGGTGCCGTCGGGGTCCGCGCTCGACGCGCTGCTGGAGGGGGTGGCGGCCGTGCTCGTCGACGGGCACCACCTGCCGGTCGCGGTGGGTGTCGCGCGGGCGGCCCGGCGGCGCGGCATCCCCGTGCTCCTCGACGGCGGGTCCTGGAAGCCGGGGCTCGAGGAGCTGCTCGCCGAGACCGATCTCGCCGTCCTGTCGTCGGCCTTCGCGACGCCCGACGGGGGTGGCCTCGAGGCGGTGCTCGCGGCCGGTCCGTCGTGGGGCGCGGTGTCCGACGGCGCCGGCCCGGTCCGCTGGCGCTGGGCCGGAGGGGTCCACGGCGAGGTGCCCGTGCCGGTGGTCGACGTCGTCGACACCCTCGGCGCCGGCGACGTCCTGCACGGCGCCCTCCTCGCCGAGCTCGGGCGCGGCGCCGCCGACGACCTGCCCGCCGCCCTCGCCCGCGCGGTCGACGTCGCGTCCCGGTCGGTCTCCCACCCCGGGGCGATGGGCTGGGCCCGCCACCGATGAGTTCTCGTCGTGCGCGAGGTCTGCCCTGACATGGACCCGATCCTCGTGATGCCCAACCTCCGCGTCTCCGACCTCGCCGCCGCCGAGGGCTGGTGGTCGACTCTCGTCGGCCGAGGGCCCGACGAGCGCCCGATGGACGGGCTGCTCGAGTGGCGACTCGGTGCGGGTGCGGGGCTCCAGGTGTGGCGCGAGCCCGAGGCGGCCGGGCGCTCCGGCTGCACCATCTCGGTCACCGACCTCGACGCCGTCGCCGCGCGGTTGACGACGGCCGGTGTCGCGCACGAGGGTGTGGAGCAGGCGAGCAGCGTGCGCATCCTGCGGCTCGCCGACCCGGACGGCAACCGCGTCGTCCTCACCGACTGACGTGCGCCCGAGCGAGCAGGAGGACCCGGTGGCCGACACCGTCGACGAGTACCTGACCGGCTTCGAGGGCGAGGTCCGCGAGCGGCTCGACGCGATGCGCCGCACCGTGCGCGAGGCGGCGCCGGACGCGGTCGAGTCCATGGCCTACGGGATGCCCGCCTACAAGCTCGACAAGAAGCCGCTCGTCTACTTCGCCGGCTACGACCGGCACGTCGGCTTCTACGCGACCCCCAACGGGCACGAGGCCTTCGCCGACGAGTTCGCCCGCTACAAGCAGGGCAAGGGCTCCGTGCAGCTGCCGCTCGACGAGCCGCTGCCGCTCGACCTGGTCCGCCGGGTCGTGGAGTTCCGCGTCGCGAGCATCCGCGGCTGACGCCGTCCGCTCAGCGCACCCCGCGGACGCGGAACTGGATGCTGATCCGCGGGCCGACGGGGCGCGAGGTCTTGGGCACCGCGTGGTCCCAGGTGCGCTGGCAGGCCCCGCCCATCACGAGGAGGTCGCCGTGCCCGGCGGCGAAGCGGCGGGAGTGCCCGCCCTCGCGGGGGCGCAGCAGCAGGTCGCGCGGCGCGCCGACGGAGAGGATGGCGACCATCGTGTCCTGGTCGCGGCTGCGCCCGATGCGGTCGCCGTGCCAGGCGACGGAGTCGTGGCCGTCGCGGTAGAGGCAGAGGCCGGCGGTGACGAACGGCTCGCCGAGCTCGGCGGCGTAGTGGGCCGAGAGGGCGTCCCGGGCCTCCTCGAGCGCGAGGTGGGGGAGCGGGTCGCCCTCGCCGTAGAAGGACAGCAGGCGCGGGGTGTCGACGACGCTGTCGTACATCTGGCGACGCTCGGCGAACCACGGGACGTCGCGGCGCAGCGCCTCGTAGAGCTCGTCGGCACCCCCGACCCAGCCCGTGCGCTCGTCGACCCACGCGTCGTGGTCGAGCACCGTGCGCCGCACCGACCCGCCGAGCGGCCGGACCTCGATGCCGTCGGCGAGGTCGAGGAGGGAGCCCTGGAGCACTGCCATGGCGAGAGCGTAGCCGGGAATCGAACACCTGTCCACGACGCGCCCACGTTCGACGCCGCAGGTCGGGGCGGGTCCGCGGGCCCGGCACGGTGGTCGCCCGCTGCGAGAGTGACGGCATGAGCGAGGAGAACGCACAGGTCGTGGCCGTCGTCGGGGCCTCCGGGGTGCTCGGCGGGCTCGTCGCCCGCGGGCTGCAGGAGCGCGGCGCCACCGTCGTGGCCGTCGGTCGCGACGCCGGGCGGCTCGGCGAGGCCGTCCCCGGGGCGGCGCAGGTCGTCGGCGAGATCGGGGACGCCACGCTCGGCGACCGGCTCGTCGCGCACTGCCGGGACGAGCACGGTCGGCTCGACGGGGTCGTCAACGCCGCGGGGGTCGTCGCGTTCGGGTCGCTCGTCGACACCGACGACGCCGTCATCGAGGAGCTCTTCCTCACCGACGTCATCGGCCCGCTCTTCCTCGCGCGCCGGGTGCTGCCGGCGCTCGCGGAGACCAAGGGGTACCTCGCGAACCTCAGCGCCGTCGTCGCCGAGGCGCCGCTGCCCGGGATGGTCGCCTACGCCGCGGCGAAGGCCGCCCTGACCGCCGCGGACCGCGCGCTGGCCCGCGAGGCGCGCCGCACCGGGGTGCAGGTCATCGACCTGCGGCCGCCGCACACCGAGACCGGGCTCGCGACCCGGCCGCTCGCGGGCGCCACGCCGTCGCTGCCGCAGGGGCTGGCGCCGGAGCGCGTCGCCCAGGTCGTGCTCGACGCGATCGAGCGGCGCACGGCCGAGGTCGCGTCGGGCGACTTCGCCTGAGCGGCAGACCTACTCCTCCTCGTCGGTGGCCTTGCTGTCGTCCGCGGCGTCCTCGTCCTCGTCGTCGTCCCACGTGATCGCCAGCGACGAGCCGTACGCGCTGCCGGACATCGGCCCGTAGGCGAACCAGCCGCCCCCGTCGGCACCCGGGGGCGGAGGCGGGTCCCAGAGGACCTGCTCGCGGGTGGCGGCCTCGCGCAGCGGGCCCAGGGGCAGGGTGGCCACGCTCTCGGGGACGCCGAGGTGGTCCCAGCGCACGACGAGCTCGACCGACTCGCCCTCGGGGAACGGGTGGATCCACCACGAGCGGGACGAGCGCAGGGTGTCGCCCTGGCCGCTCGTCTGCGCGAGCGTCGACGGGCCGGCCTCCTCGTCCGGCGCAGCGTGCGGGGGGCGGTGGCCCAGCCGCGTCCCGTCGGCGAGCCGGAGGCCGAAGCGGGGCTCCTGCTGCTCCCAGATGCGGGCCACGTCGTCCACCGGGCGGGTGCTGCCCGGACGCACCCAGGTCTCGACCTCGACCTCGAGCCCGCGGGTGAAGGCGCGGGCTCGCGTGGCGCGGACGACGACGTCGGGGCCGGTGAAGATCTCGACGTCGAGGGGGACGGTCACGCCGACGACGTGGCGCGGCGGCATCCACGGGATGTCGTACTCCGGCTGCTCGTCGTGCTCCGCCTCGGGCTCCGGCCACGGGTCGAAGAAGGGCTGCTGCGTCATCCCGGCAGCGTAGGGCCGAGCGGTGTCACCGGGGTGGGGTTGGATGGCCGGGTGCCCACCGCCCCCGTGACCGAGGAGGTCGTGACCTCGCCGGTCGACGTGCCGGCGCTGCGGGCGTGGGTCGTGGCGCACGCCGTCGACGGGGTGGAGACCTCGACCTCCGGCGCGGACGGCAGCGTGCTTCGGCGGCCGGTGGGGGAGTCGTGGCTCGAGGTGGTGCTGCCGGCGTCGGGCCCGCCGGTGCTGCGGTCCGCCGGGCCGGGTGCGGCCGGGGCGCTGGAGGTCGGACGGCGGTGGCTGGGGCTCGACCTCGACCCGGCGCCGGGCGTCGCCGCGCTCGCCGACGACCCCGTGCTGGGCGGGCTGGTGCGGGCGCGGCCCCACGTCCGTGTCCCGGGGGCGCCCGACCCGTTCGCCGCCGCCGTGAACGTCGTGCTCTGGCAGCACGTGTCGCTCGCGGCCGGGCGGGTGTTCGCCGGCCGGCTGGCCGCGCTCCTGCCCGTCTCGCCCGCGGCCCTGGCGGCGGCCGACCCGGACGTGCTGCAGCGCGAGGTGGGGGTGACCGGTGCCCGGGCGCGCACGCTCGTGGCGCTCGGGGCCGCGGTGGCGGGTGGGCTGTCGCTCGAGCCGGAGGCCGACGCCGGTCTGCGGGCGGTCCGGCGGGCGGAGCTGCTCGCGCTGCCGGGGGTCGGTCCGTGGACCGCCGACCTCGTGATGATGCGCTGCCTGCGCGACCCCGACGTCTTCCTGCCCGGCGACCTCGTCCTGCGCAAGGCGCTCGGCGGGCTGCCGGCGCGGGAGGCGGCGCGCCTGGCCGAGGCCTGGGCCCCGCACCGCAGCCTCGCCGTCGTCCACCTCTGGACCCACCACGCCCTCGACCCGCGCTGACGCCGGCGCTGACCGGGTCGCCGTCGCCGGTGGGCGCGAAGGTCGGGCGGGGGTGGTGGCGTCCCTCGTGGCGCCAGACGTGGGGTGATCACCCCACCTCCGGCGCCACCGACCGCGCCTCGGCGCGCTCCGGATCTCGATCAGCCGGCACGTGCGGGGTTCTCTTGGCTCGGGGCGCTGCCGGACAGCGATGACTCGGCACGTGCGGCGTTTTCGTGGCTCGGGAGGCCGGCGGACGGCGACAACCCGGCACGTGCGGGGTTTTCGTGGCTCGGGGCGCTGCCGGACAGCGATATCCCGGCACGTGCGGGGATGCCGGGGTGGGTCGTCGGCGGGGCGAGGCCGTGGATGTCGGTGCGGGGGCGGATGATGGTCCGGTGCCCCTCTACCGCGACGAGGCGATCGTCCTGCGCACCCACAAGCTGGGTGAGGCCGACCGCATCGTCACCGTCCTGTCCCGGCGCCTGGGCAAGCTCCGGGTCGTCGGCAAGGGCGTGCGCCGGACCCGCTCGCGGTTCGGGGCGCGGCTCGAGCCGGGCATGCACATCGACGTCCAGTGCTACGAGGGCCGCACGCTCGACACCGTGACCCAGGTCGAGACGCTCGACCCCTGGGGCGAGGCCATCGCCCGCGACTACCCGGCGTGGACGGCCGCCACCGCGGTCCTCGAGACCTGCGACCGGCTGACCGAGGAGCGCGAGCCCGCCCTCCAGCAGTACCTGCTCCTCGCCGGCGCCCTGCGCAGCCTCGCCCACCGCGAGCACGACGCCGGGCTCGTCCTCGACGCCTACCTCCTGCGGGCGATGGCGATCGGCGGGTACGCCCCGAGCTTCCACGACTGCGCCAAGTGCGGCGCCCCCGGCCCGCACCGTGCCTTCCACGTCGCGGCCGGCGGCGCGGTGTGCCCGGTCTGCCGAGCCCCCGGCTCGACGGCGCCGCACCCCGACACCCTGCGCCTGCTCGCCGCGCTCCTCGCCGGGGACTGGGCGCTCGCCGACGGCGCCGACCCCCGCCAGCGCCGCGAGGGCAGCGGCCTCACCGCGGCCTTCCTCCAGTGGCACCTCGAACGCGGCATCCGCAGCCTCCGTATGGTGGAGCGGTGAGCGGCCCCACCCCCTACGAGCGCCCCTTCCCGCACCCGAGCGGTGCGCAGGCCCCGGTCATCGAGGCCTCCCGGATGCCGCGCCACGTCGCCGTCGTCATGGACGGCAACGGCCGCTGGGCCAACCAGCGCGGGCTCGCGCGCACCAAGGGTCACGAGGCCGGCGAGGCCGCGCTCCTCGACGTCGTGGCGGGCGCCATCGAGGTCGGGGTCACGCACCTGTCGGCGTACGCCTTCAGCACCGAGAACTGGAAGCGCAGCCCCGACGAGGTCCGCTTCCTCATGGGCTTCAACCGCGACGTCATCCGACGTCGGCGCGACCAGCTGCACGCCTGGGGCGTGCGGATGCGCTGGGTCGGCCGCCGCCCCCGCCTGTGGGGCTCGGTCATCAAGGAGCTCGAGACCGCGCAGGAGATGACGCAGCACAACACCGGTCTCACGCTGTACTTCTGCGTCAACTACGGCGGCCGCGCCGAGATCGGCGACGCCGTGCAGCGCATCGCCGAGGACGTCGCCCGCGGCCGGCTCACGGCGCGCAGCGTCGACGAGCGCACGGTCGCGCGCTACCTCCCCGAGCCCGACATGCCCGACGTCGACCTCTTCGTGCGCAGCTCCGGGGAGCAGCGCACGAGCAACTTCCTCCTGTGGCAGAGCGCCTACGCCGAGATGGTCTTCCAGGACCGGCTGTGGCCCGACTACGACCGGCGCGACCTCTGGGCCGCGGTCGAGTCCTACGTCGACCGCGAGCGCCGGTACGGCGGCGCCGTCGACGCCCCGGGCGCGCCCGGCACCCCGGCCGGCTGAGCGACCCCGCTCCCGATCCCGCTCAGCGGCGGGCGGCGCACTGCGCGCAGAGGCCGTCGATCTCGACGGTGTGGCGCACCTGCGTGAAGCCGTGCTCGGCGGCGACGGCCTCGGCCCACCGCTCGACGGCGTCGCCGGTGACCTCGACGGCCAGGCCGCACGAGCGGCACACGACGTGGTGGTGGTGGTCGTCGGTCGCGCACGAGCGGTAGACCGCCTCGCCGTCGGCGGTGCGGATGACGTCGACCTCGCCGTCGGCGGCCATCGCCTGGAGGTTGCGGTAGACGGTCGCCAGCCCGACCCGGGTGCCGTCGCCGGCCATCGAGGAGTGGATCTCCTGCGCCGAGCGGAACTCGACGGTGCCGGTGAGGGCCTCGGCGATGGCCGCGCGCTGCCGGGTGGGCCGGCGGGCGGCCTGCGTCTGCTCGGTCATCGGGTCCCTGCCTCCTGCGGCCGGTCGTGCTCGGGTGCGTGGTGGTGGCCGTGCTCGTCGTAGTGGCCCCCGTGGACGGCGTGCCGGTGCCCGTCGTGGAGGTAGTCGACGTGGTCGTCGTGCTCGACGGCGTCGTGCCCGCAGCGGGGCCCGTGCTCGTGGTCGTGTCGCTCGGCGCGCCGGTGCGCGGCCCGGCGGGCGCGCTCGAGCAGCGCCGTGGCGACGGTGACGGCGAGGAAGAGGCCGATGGCGACGAGGACGATGGTGCCGCCGGACGGGGTGCCCGCCTCGTACGACACCGCGACGCCGCCGACGCTCGACACGACGCCGACGAGCACCGCCCAGCGCACGCTCGCCCCGAAGCTGCGGGCCAGCAGCTGGGCCGTCGCGTTGGGGACGATCATCAGCGCGCTGATGAGCAGGAGGCCGACGATGCGCATCGAGACGACGACCGTCAGCGCCGTGAGCACCGCGAGCACCAGGTTGTAGGCGAGCACCGGCAGGCCGGCCGAGCGCGCGTACTCCTCGTCGTTGGCGACCGCGAAGAAGCGCTGCCGCAGCACGGTCGTCACGACGAGCACGGCGACCGTGAGGGCGGCGAGCAGGACGAGGTCGCCGCCGCTCGTCGTGAGGATGGCCCCGAAGAGGTAGGCGGTGAGGTTCGAGGGGTTGCTCGCGGACGATCGGGCGATGAGCACGACGCCGAGCGCGATGCCGCCGTAGAACATCACCGCGAGGGCGACGTCGCCGCTCGTGCGGCCGCTGGCGCGGATCAGCTCGATGGCGATGCCGGCGAGCACGGCCGCGACGAGGGCGGTGAGCACCGGCTGCGAGCCGGTGAGGATGCCGACGGCGACACCGGCGAGCGCGACGTGGCCCATCCCGTCGCCGATGAGCGACATCCGGCGCTGGACGAGGAAGGTGCCGACGAGCGGCGCCGCGATCCCGGCGAGCAGGGCGGCGACGAACGCCTGGCGCATGAAGTCGAGGGCGAGCATCTCGCTCACGGGTGCACCTCCCGGGGCGCGTCGAACGGGCCGCCGACCGGGGCGGGTCGCACCGGCGCGTGGTCGTGGTGGTGGTGGTCGCCTCCGGGCGCGTGCGCCGCGAGGTGGGCGGCGTACTCCGGTGGCGTGCCGTCGAAGTCGAGGTGGCCGTCGTCCATGCAGACGATGCGGGTGACGACGTCGCGCAGGGCGTCGAGCTCGTGGGTGACGATGAGCATCGAGGTGCCGTCGGCGGCGAGGGTGCGCAGGGTGTCGGCGAGGGCGTCCTGGCTCGCGCGGTCGACCCCGGCGGTCGGCTCGTCCATCACGAGGAGGTCCGGCCGGCCGGCGAGCGCCCGGGCGATGAGCACCCGGCGCTGCTGCCCGCCGGAGAGCGAGGCGACCTCCTCGTCGGCGCGGTCGGCGAGGCCGACGGCGGCGATCGAGGCGGCGACGACCTCGCGGTCGGTGCGCCCGGCCGGCTTCCACCACGGGCGGTGCGGCAGCCGCCCGACGGCGACGATCTCGGCGACGGTGGCGCGCACGGTGGCCGACAGCGAGTGGCGCTGCGGCACGTAGCCGATGCGCGTGTGGTCGTGCAGCTGCTCGCGCGGCACCCCGAGCAGGCGGACCTCGCCGCCCTGGTGCTCGGTCAGCCCGAGCAGACCGCGGACGAGGGTCGACTTGCCCGAGCCGTTGGGCCCGAGCAGCGCGACGACCTCGCCCGGGTGGACGGCGAGGTCGACGCCGGAGACGACCGTGCGGTCGGCGTACCCGAAGGCCGCCGACCGCAGGTCGATGAGGGGGGCGTCGCTCACCGGCACTGCTGGCCCTTCTCGAGGGTCGCGAGGTTGCTGCGCATCACCTCAAGGTAGTCCGTGCCCTTCGAGGCGTCCGTGATCCCCTCGAGGGGGTCGAGGACCTGCACCGTGGCGCCGGTCTCGCGGGCGAGGGTGTCGGCGAGGGCGGGGGAGACGAGGGTCTCGCTGTAGACGGTCTTCACGCCGTGCTCCTCGATGTGCGCGGCGAGGTCGCGCAGGGTCGCGGCGTCCGGCTCGGCGTCGGGCGAGATGCCCGCGATGCCCTCCTGCGAGAGGCCGTAGCGCTGGGCGAGGTAGGCGAAGGCGGCGTGCCCGGTGACGAGCTCCTTGCTCGCGCACTGCGCGAGGCCGGTGCGGAACTCGCCGTCGAGGGTCTTCAGCTGCTCGACGACCTTGACGGCGTTGGCGCGGTAGGTGGCGGCGTGCTCGGGGTCGGCCGTGGCGAAGCGTTCGCCGACGGCCGTGGCGACCTTCTCGAAGCGCACCGGGTCGAGCCAGAAGTGCGGGTCCTGGCTGCCCTCGTGCGCGTGGTCGGCGTGCTCGTCGGCGCTCTCGCCCGCGTGGTCGTGGCCCTCCTCGCTCGCGGTGAGGCTGAGGTCGGCGTCCACCGAGACCTCGAAGCCGGCGTCCTTCGCCTGGCTCGCGACGGCGTCGTCGACGGCCGGCTGGAAGCCCTTCAGGTAGAGGACGACGTCGGACTGTGCGAGCTCCCCGACGTCCTTCGGGGTCAGCTCGAGGTCGTGCGGCTCGGCGCCCGGCTTGGTGAGCGAGCGGACGTCGACGAGGTCGCCCCCGACCTGCTGCGAGACCCACTGCAGGGGGTAGAAGGCCGCCGACACCTCGAGCGCGGCGTCACCGCCGCCCGTGCCGGAGTCACTGCTCCCGCATCCGGCGAGCACGAGGAGTGGGGCGGCGGCGAGGGTGGCGAGAGCGCGCTTCATGACAACGATTCTCATTCGGGATGAGAACGGTTGTCAAATCGCCGCCGGCGGCGGTGGCGTCAGGAGCGGGGGAAGGCCTGGGTCAGGAGGATCGCGACCATGATCGCGACGACGGACAGGCGCATGAGCCGCTCGGCGGTCGACAGCCGCGGCCAGGCGAGGGCGAGGATCCAGGCCAGCAGCAGGACGACGACGCCGATGAGCAGCCAGCCCGGCGACGGCAGGAGGACGCCGGCGACGACGAGCACGAGCACGAGGAGGAACGGGAGCGCCCGGGGCAGGGCGTCCAGCCGGCGCAGCGCGGGCAGGCTCGCCCGCTCGAAGGACTCGCGGAGGGTCGACACGGTGGGTCAGCCTACGGGCCGGGGGCAAACCGGTTCGGAGCGCCCCGCCGCCCCTGTATAGCCTTGCGCCATGGCTGCCCCCACCTCCGTCGTCGACACCGTCGTCTCCCTCTGCAAGCGCAGGGGCTTCGTCTTCCCGTGCGGCGAGATCTACGGAGGCACGCGCTCGGCGTGGGACTACGGGCCCCTCGGCGTCGAGCTCAAGGAGAACATCAAGCGGCAGTGGTGGCGCAGCACCGTCACGAGCCGTGACGACGTCGTCGGCCTCGACTCCTCGGTCATCCTCCCGCGCCAGACGTGGGAGGCCTCCGGCCACGTCGCGACCTTCTCCGACCCGCTCGTCGAGTGCCTCTCGTGCCACAAGCGCTTCCGCGCCGATCACCTCCAGGAGGCCGTCGCGGAGAAGAAGGGCCTGGAGAACCCGGACGACGTCCAGCTCGCCGACGTCGCATGCAGCAACTGCGGCACCCGTGGCCAGTGGACCGAGCCGCGCCAGTTCTCCGGCCTGCTCAAGACCTACCTCGGCGTCGTCGAGGACGAGTCGGGCCTGCACTACCTGCGCCCCGAGACCGCGCAGGGCATCTTCCTCAACTTCCTCAACGTCATGCAGTCCTCGCGCAGGAAGCCGCCGTTCGGCATCGCCCAGACCGGCAAGAGCTTCCGCAACGAGATCACGCCGGGCAACTTCATCTTCCGCACCCGCGAGTTCGAGCAGATGGAGATGGAGTTCTTCGTCAAGCCCGGCGAGGACGAGGAGTGGCACCAGTACTGGATCGACGAGCGCACCCGCTGGTACACCGACCTCGGCATCGACCCGGACAACCTGCGCCACTTCGAGCACGCCCAGGAGAAGCTGAGCCACTACTCCAAGCGCACCGTCGACATCGAGTACCGCTTCCGGTTCGCCGGCAGCGAGTGGGGTGAGCTCGAGGGCATCGCCAACCGCACCGACTTCGACCTGACGACGCACAGCAAGCACTCGGGCACCGACCTCGTGTACTTCGACCAGGCCAGCGGCGAGCGCTACACGCCGTACGTCATCGAGCCGGCGGCGGGCCTCTCGCGCTCGCTCATGACCTTCCTCGTCGACGCCTACACCGAGGACGAGGCGCCCAACACCAAGGGCGGGGTCGACAAGCGGGTCGTGCTCAAGCTCGACAAGCGCCTCGCCCCGGTCAAGGCCGCGGTGCTGCCGCTCTCGCGCAACGCCGACCTCTCGCCGAAGGCCCGCGACCTGGCTGCGACGCTGCGCCGCAGCTGGAACATCGACTTCGACGACGCCGGCGCCATCGGCCGCCGCTACCGCCGCCAGGACGAGATCGGCACGCCGTTCTGCATCACGGTCGACTTCGACACCCTCGACGACCACGCCGTGACCATCCGCGAGCGCGACACGATGACGCAGGAGCGGGTGGCCCTGGACCAGGTCGAGGGCTGGCTCGCGCAGCGCCTCGTCGGCTGCTGACGCCGGCCCCTGCGGACTGACCGACCGTGCCTCCCGTCCTGGGCGACATCGCGCTCGTCGTCGTGTTCGTCCTGGTCGGAGGCGTGTTCTCCGGCACCGAGCTGGCGCTCGTCTCGTTGCGCGAGAGCCAGCTCGTCCAGCTGGAGCGGCAGGGCCGTCGCGGCGCGAAGGTCGCCAGCGTCGCCCGCAACCCCAACCGCTTCCTCGCCGCCGTGCAGATCGGCGTCACCTTCGCCGGCTTCCTGTCGGCGGCGTTCGGCGCCTCCACGATCTCGCCGTACCTGACACCGGTGCTCGTGGGATGGGGGCTGCCCGAGGGCGCTGCCGCGACGGTCTCGCTCATCGCGCTGACCGTCGCCATCGCCTACGTCTCGCTCGTGCTCGGCGAGCTCGTGCCCAAGCGGATCGCCCTGCAGCGCTCGACCGCCGTGGCCCTGCTCGTCGCCCCCGGGGTCGACCGGTTCGCCGCGGTGATGCGGCCGGTCATCCGCCTGCTGTCGGTCTCGACGGACGCGGTCGTGCGGCTGCTCGGGCTGGACCCCAAGGCCTCGGGCGAGGAGATCTCGGAGGAGGAGCTGCAGCACCTCGTCACCTCGACCGACGCCATCCCGGCCGACCGCCGCGCCGTGCTCGGCGAGGTGTTCAGTGCCGCGCAGCACTCGATGACCGAGGTGATGACGCCGCGGCACGAGGTCGCCTTCCTCGACGCCGACCTCGAGCTGCCGGCGGCGGTCGCCGCGGTCGCCGGCCGGCCGCACTCGCGCTACCCGGTCATCGGCACCGACTTCGACGACGTCCTCGGGTTCGTCCACGTCCGCGACCTGCACGAGGCGGCCGGCGGCGACGCCCGCACGGTGCGGGACGTGACGCGGCCGATCGTCGCGCTGCCCGGCACCAACCGGCTGCTGCCGTCGCTGACGACGCTGCGCCACGAGCGGGCGCACATCGCCGTCGTCGTCGACGAGTACGGCGGCACCGACGGCATCGTCACGCTGGAGGACCTCGTCGAGGAGCTCGTCGGCGAGATCTGGGACGAGCGCGACGTCGTGCCGCGCGAGGCCGTCGACCCGGACGGCGAGGTGCTCGACGCCCGCTCGACGCTCGAGGACTTCGCGGAGCGGACCGGGCTCGAGCTGCCGGACACCGGGGCCTACGAGACGGTCGGCGGGTTCGTGCTGGCGCAGCTCGGGCGGGTCGCCGTGGCCGGTGACCGGGTCCCGGTGCAGGACAGGGTCATCGAGGTGCTCGAGGTCGACGGCCACCGCATCGGCCGGGTCCGCCTCCTCCGCCCCGTCTGACCCCTCGTCCTCCCGCGAACGTGTGTGAAGAACGTCGACATGCCGAGCTTCTGCACACACGTTCGGGGTGAGGGCGGGGACGGACGGGCGCCGTCAGTCGTCGTCGCCCCAGGTGGCCCAGACGGCCTCGGCCTCGTCGACCCGCCCGGCGCGGTCGAGGGCGCGGGCGAGCGCCGCGGCGACCTCGACCTGCTCCTCCCGCAGCCCGGCCCCGCCGAGGACGTCGAGCGCCTCGCGCAGGACGACCTCGGCCTCGTCGAGCCGCCCCGCCTCGGCGAGCAGGACCCCTCGCTCGGCGCGCAGGACGAGCGCGAAGTCGCCGCCGACGAGCGCCTCGGCGCGCCCGAGCCGGGCCAGCGCCTCGTCGAAGCGGCCCGCGCCGGCGAGGACGTGCGCGCCCTCGCGCAGGACGTCCGGCTCGAGGACCTCGGCGTCGAAGGGCTCCTCGCCGTGCCGCTCCTCGGGCAGCCGGGCGGCCAGGGTCGCGACGTCGCCGAGCACGGCGTCGAGCGCGGCCAGCCCGCCGTCGACGTCACCGGACTCGGCCCGCACGGAGGCCCGTGAGCGCAGCGCCTCGAGGAGCACCGGGAGGGTCTGGCTGCGGCGGGCCAGGGCGACGGCGGCGTCGAGGTCGGTGGCGGCGACGTCGAGGTGCCCGCCGTCCCAGGCGGCGGTGCCGGCGCGGTAGCGGGCGTGGCTGGACTCCTCCAGGCGGCCGGCCTCCTCGAAGGCGTCGCCCGCGACGACGAAGGCGCCCCGGGCGGGCTCCCACGCCCCGAGGGCGAGCGAGGCGTTGCCGAGCGCCCACGCGGTGGGGCCGACGAGCTCGGGGGCGTCGCGGCGGACGACGGGCAGCGCCGCGGCGAGCAGCTCGGCGGCCTCGGCGGGGCGCCCCTGCTCGACCCACGCGAGACCGAGGTGGCGCTGGGCGACGGCCAGCGAGAGCGGGTCGCGCAGGCGGACGGCGAGCGCGAGGGCGTCCGCGGCGCGGGTCTCGAGCCCCTCCCAGTCGGCGCGGTCGACGAGCAGGTCGCACCAGGCGAAGAGCACCGCGGTGCGGGCGCCGTCCGGCACCCCCGGGGCGGCGGCCGCCCGGGCGTAGAGGCGGTCGGCGGCGGCGAGGTCGCCGGCGGCCCGGGCGACGCGGGCCCGCAGGTCGAGGACCTGGGCGACGAGCACCGGGTGGCCCGCCGCCAGGCGCTCCGCGGTGTCGAGGAGACGGTGCCCGGCGAGGGTGTCCCGGGCGAAGGTCGGCGGGGCGGCGTCGAGCAGGCAGAGGGCCTGCCGGGCGGGCTGCCCGAGGCGCTCGTAGGCCTCGGCGGACCGCAGCAGCTGGTCGGCGGCGTCGTCCGGGCGGACCGAGAGCGCGTACCAGCGCCGGCTCGCCGCGGCCGCCTCGGCCCGGCCGTGGGCCTCGAGCTCCTCGACGGCCTCGAGGGCGCGACGACGGGCGCGCGCCGCCTCCGGGGACCCGGCGCCGGCGGACGCGGCCTCGCGGGCGTCGAGCACGGCCAGCTCGCCGCGGGCGTGGGCGGCGCCCTCGTCGTCGCCGCCGCGCTCGGCGGTGGCCACGGCCTCGTCGAGCCGCAGGCGCTCGCGCACCGGGTCGCGCAGGAGGTGCACCGAGCTGCGGTCGAGCAGGGAGGCGGCCGCCCAGTGCTCCGGCCGGGTCAGCAGCGGCAGCGCCTGCTCGCGGGTCTCGAGCCATCCGTGCAGGAGCCGCTCGAGGGCGGGGTCGAGGGTGCGTCGCCAGGCGCGGGCGCGCGCGGCGATGGCGACGACCTCGTCGCCGCTGCCCGGGGCGCGCAGCCCGCCCTCGCCGCCCGGAGGTCGCGGCAGCCGGGTGGGCGGCAGGGTCGGGCCGCCGACGACCGCCCGGTCGTCGTGCGCGGCCGCGAGGGCCCGGCGGTCCGCGTCGTCGACGCACAGCGCCTGCGCGAGGTCCTCGAGCCGGGCGCGGGCCGCGTCGACCTCGTCGTGCGCGACGCGGGCGGGGACCATCCCGAGGCGGATGCCGTGGGCGAGCGTCCAGGCCGCGGACGCGGCGAGCCAGCGCCGCTCGGCGGGGTCGCCGAGGGCCTCGACGCGGTCGACGCGCGGCAGGAGCAGGTCGAGGGCGCGGTCGGTGTTGCCCAGCAGCACGACGGTGCGCAGGCAGGCGGCGAGACCGACGCCGTCGTCCGGCGCGGCGGCGAGCACCGGCCACGCCTCGCGCCACGCCGCGACGGCCGTCTCGGGGTCACCCGAGCGGGCCGCCGCCTCGGCCCCGAGGGCCAGCGACCTCGCCCGGTCGACCTCCTCGCGGTCGGTGCCGGGCCGGACCTGCGATGCCTGCGCCATGGGCTCGATGCAACCAGATCGGTGCGACGATGTCGCCAGGAGGTGGCGGATGTCGGGCGAGGAGGCCGGGCGGGCGGCGCGGGCCGGGTTCGCGGAGTTCGCCTCCGCCCACGAGGGGCTCGCGGTGCGCTCCGCCGTGATCGTCTGCGGGGATGCCCGCACGGGCGAGCGCGTGGCTCTCGAGGCCCTGACCGCCGTCGCGCTCGGCTGGGCCGCCGCGCGCGAGGAGGGTCCCGAGTCGGCCCTGCGCCACGAGCTGCACCGCCGGGCCCTGGCCGCCGTGGAGCGCCGACCGCAGCACGGTCCGGCCACCGGGCCGACCCCTGACGACGACACCGACGTCGCGGCCGATGCCGACGCCGACGCCGACGTCGTCGAGGTGCGGCGGGCCGCCGTGCGTCGGGCCCTGGTCGGTCTCACACCGCGGCAGCGGTCGGTCGCCGTGCTCACCTGGCTCGAGGACCGCCACCCCGGCGACGTCGCGCTCGTCCTCGACCGACCCCTCACCGAGGTGCACGCCGACCTCGCCGTCGCGCAGGACGCGCTGGAGGGCGCGGCCCTGGGCGCCGGCGGCGACGACGCCCACCCGTGGGCCCTGCTCGCGCTCGTCGCCGACGAGGTCGACGAGCCGCCGGTCGCCGTGGCCGCCGGGGAGGCCGCCGACCGGCGCCGCCGCGTCCGGCGCCGGGGCGCGCTGCTCGGGGGAGCGGCCCTCGTCGCGGGGGTCGCCGGCGCCTTCGCGCTCGGCGGCGACCCCGAGGCCCCGGCTCCGAGGCCCCGTCCGACGACGAGCGAGGGCGACGGCCGGCTCACCCGGGTCGACGTCGCGGGCATCGGGGTGTTCCTCGCCCCCGTCGACGAGAGCCGGCTCCCGCTCTACCCGGACGCCCCGGAGCTCGCCCTGCCGCAGCGGCTCGGCCCGGGCACCGACCGGCCGCTCGAGCTGCTGTCGGCCGCCGGGTCCTCGGCGTCGGTCCGCGCCGCCTTCCTCGTCCAGGTCGAGGACGGCCGCTACCAGCCGGCCCTCTTCCTGCCCCGGCAGACCCCGTCGAGCCTGCTCGTCCCGATGGCCCCGCTGCGCCCGACGGCCGACACCGCGGGCGCCGCGGGGGTCCCGCTCGGCCCGCGCACGATCGACACCGACCGCCACCGCCTCGTCTTCCCGCAACCGGGGGCGGTCGTCGTCCTCGAGGTCCGCAGCGCCCGGACCTTCCGCTTCCCGGTGCGCGACGAGAACCTCGTGACCGCCGGCTGGGCCCCGGACGGGCACACCGTCGTCGCGACGAGCAGCACCGGCCGGTGGCTCGTCGACACCCGCCGGAGCACGGTCGTGCGCGCCGGGGGCGAGGTCGTGCCCGGCTGGGCCGACATCGGGGTCTCGGGCGGCCGGCCGATGATCCGCACGTTCTCGGGGGCCGGGCGGCTGCTCTCGCTGCGCTCGCTCGACGGCCCGGAGGTCGACACCTACGGCGAGGCCATCTCCAACATCGAGGGATGGGCCTGCCGCGCAACGTTCTTCGGCGCCTCCAACGCCACCCTCGGCCGGATGCAGGGGCTCATCGCGGCCCAGTCCGACACCCGCCCGCAGCCGCGCATCCTCGCCGCCCCCAACGACGCACCCCTGTTCGCCTACCGGCCGCTCGGGTGGGGCCCGCGCGACACCGTCCTCCTGGAGTCGCGCTCGACCGGGCCGGAGGGCCGGGTCCGCCGGGTGCTGGCGTGGGACGTCATCGAGGGGCGGATGTACCGGGTGGCGGAGGTCGACCCGCCCCGGCGGGATCCCGCTGCCGTGCAGGCGTTCACCGGCGCCTGGGCGCTCTGACGCGCGCCGGCCGTCAGGGAGTCGGGCCGGTGGCCCGCGGGCGGGACGGGTCGGCGATCCAGCCGCTCCACGAGCCGACGTAGGGCACGGCGTCGATGCGGACCTCGTGCAGCGCGAGGGCCATCTGGGCGGCCGTCACGCCGGATCCGCACGACGTCCCGACCGGGGTGTCGCGGTGGACGCCCGCCGCGGCGGCGACCTCGCGCAGGCGCGCGGGCGGCAGGAACGTGCCGTCGGCGGCGAGCATCTCGGTCATCGGCAGGTTGACCGCGCCCGGCACGTGCCCGGCCTCGGGGTCGATCGGCTCGACCTCGCCGCGGTAGCGCTCGGGGGCGCGCACGTCGAGCAGGACACCGTGGCGGGCCATCGCGGCGGCGCCGTCGGCGTCCAGCACGGGCACCGACCCGGCGCGCACGACGAGGTCGCCGGGCTCGGGGGAGGGGACGTCGGTCGTCACCGGCTCGCCGGCGCGCACCCACGCCGCGAGGCCGCCGTCGAGGACCCGCACCTGCGGGTGCCCGGCCCAGCGCAGCACCCACCAGGCGCGCGCGGCCGAGAGCGAGGTGCGCTGGTCGTAGACCACGACCTCGTCGTCGTCGCCGACCCCGCACGCCCGCAGCGCCGCCTGGAGGACCTCCGGGTCGGGCAGCGGGTGGCGGCCACCGGCGCCGGGCGGGCCGGCGAGCGCGGTGTCGAGGTCGAGGAACGGCGCCCCCGGCAGGTGCCCGGCCGCGTAGAGCTCGCGACCCGGCGTGCCGGTCAGGGCGTACTGCACGTCGAGGACGCGGACCTCGCCCCGCGAGCGCGCGGTCGCGAGGTCGTCGGCGGTGATGAGGGCGCTCACCCGGCCATCCAACCACCGGCCGCCGGCCGCGGGCGGGGGTGCGGGAGGATGGCGCCGTGCCCCGCCCCGTCCGGCTCGTCCTCGTCCACGGCTCGCAGCTGAGCCACGCGATGTGGGCCCGCTACGAGGCGCTGCTCGGCCCGGACGTCGAGCTCGTCCTGCCAGACCTGCCGGCGCACGGCAGCCGTCGCGGCGAGACGTTCTCGTGGGAGTCCGCGCTCGCCGTCGTCGGGGAGGCCGTCGAGGGCGGCGACCCGGACGTGCCGGTCGTCCTCGCCGGTCACAGCCTGGGCGGCTACCTCGTGATGGCCTGGGCGGCACGGCATCCCGACCGGCTCGCCGGGCTGGCGCTGCTCGGGGCGTCCGCCGTCCCGGCCGGTCCGGGCGCCGCGCTGTACCGGGCCATCGCCGGCGTCGAGCAGCGGCTCGGGGCCGACCGGATGTCCCGCGCGCTCGACCGCCAGTTCGACACGATGCTGCCCCCGGCGTTCGCGGCGCTGCTCAAGGAGGCCGGCTACGGGTTCGACGGCATCCCCGCCGCGTGGGCCGGCGTCATGGGGGAGTGCCGCCCCTCGATGCTCGCCGAGGTCACCGCGCCGGTGCTCCTCGTCAACGGGCAGCTCGACCAGCTGCGCGTCGACGCGCGCCGCTTCCGCCGGGCCGCGCGCTCCGCGCCGTGGGTGCACGTCGTCACGGTGCGGCGCGGGCTGCACGTCTTCCCACTGACGCACCCGGCCGAGACGGTCGCCGCCCTCTGGGAGCTCGTCGCGTGGGCGCGGCGCTGACCGGGTCGGCCGCCGGGGTCAGCGGGCGTCGAGCGCCCTGACCCGGCGCACACCGGCGGTCTGCCGGTACGAGGACTCGACGAGCTCGGCGACCTCGTCCCAGTCGGTCGTGGCGTCGAGGTCGAGCCCCAGCCATCCGGACGGGCCGAGGTAGGCCGGCAGCCAGACGCGGGGGTCGTGCAGGAGGGCCTCGCGCTCGACGGGGTCGGGGAGGACGAGGACGGCCTGCTCGTGCTGCTCCCAGTCGCCGTCGACCCGGCGCGAGCCGCCGAAGTACGCGAACACCTTCGTCGTGAAGAACGCCGGGTGGCCGTGGCTGACCTTCTCGGCCGCGTCCGGCAGCGCGAGCGCGACCCCGCGCAGGCGGTGCAGCAGCGGGTCGTCCTCGTCGAACATCGGCGGGTGCGCCATCGCGTCACGGTAGCGGCCGATTCACGGATCCGGCCCTCCCTCGGCGACAATGGACGGCGCCATGACCGCCACCACCGCCCCCACCACGTCCGCGCCCGTGCTGCCGCCGCTGCGCATCGGCAAGCACGTCGTCGAGTCGCCCGTCGTCCTCGCGCCGATGGCCGGCATCACCAACCGCGCCTTCCGCCGGCTGTGCCGCGAGTACGGCGCGGCCGGGCTCGAGGCCGGTGGGGCGTCGGGGGCGACGAGCCTCTACGTCGCCGAGATGGTCACCTCGCGGGCGCTCGTCGAGCGCACCCCCGAGACGATGCGCCTCATCTCGCACGACCCGCAGGAGCACCCGCGCTCGGTGCAGCTGTACTCGGTCGACCCCGCGACGGCCGGTCTCGCCGCGCGGATGCTCGTCACCGAGGACCGCGCCGACCACATCGACCTCAACTTCGGCTGCCCCGTGCCCAAGGTGACGCGCAAGGGCGGCGGCTCGGCCCTGCCGTGGAAGACCGACCTGCTCCGCGGCATCGTCCGCGCGGTCGTGCGCGAGGCGGCGCCGTACGACGTGCCGGTCACGGTCAAGATGCGCGTCGGCATCGACGCCGACCACGTCACCTACCTCGACGCGGGCCGCATCGCCGAGGCCGAGGGCGTGGCCGCCGTGGCGCTGCACGGGCGCACCGCCGCGCAGTCCTACTCCGGCCAGGCCGACTGGGAGGCGATCGCCCGACTCAAGGAGGCCGTGACGACGGTGCCGGTGCTCGGCAACGGCGACATCTGGTCCGCCGAGGACGCCCTCGAGATGGTCCGGCGCACCGGCTGCGACGGCGTCGTCGTCGGGCGCGGCTGTCTCGGGCGGCCGTGGCTGTTCACGGACCTGGCTGCCGCCTTCGCCGGGTCCGGCTACCGGGTCGAGCCGGGCCTGCGCGAGGTGACGTCGGTGCTGCGCCGGCACGCGGAGTACCTCGTCGAGTTCTACGACGGCGACGAGCTGCGCGGCTGCCGCGACATCCGCAAGCACATCGCCTGGTACCTCAAGGGCTTCCCGGCGGGCTCGACGGTGCGCAGCCAGCTGGCGCTCGTCGACTCCCTCGCGGCGCTCGACGACCTCATCGCGACGATGGACCTCGACGCGCCGTGGCCCGGCGAGCCGGCCGAGGGGCCGCGCGGCCGGGCGGGCTCGCCGCGCGTGGTCGCGCTGCCGGAGAACTGGCTGCTCTCGCGCGAGCTCGACGACGCCCAGCGGGCGCAGGTGGCCCAGGCCGAGCTGTCGGTCTCCGGGGGCTGACCCCGGGTCCGGCTGCGCGTCAGGCGTGGTCGGTGTCGCGGCCGAAGACGCCGACGGCGATCCACGCCAGGGCCACGACGACCCCGCCGATCGCCGCGTAGCCCTTCGGCGCGCCGCCGTCGAAGAGCGCGAAGCTCGCCCCGTAGAGCAGGGTGATGGCGAGGGCGGCGAACGACAGGTAGCGGCGGTTCATGTCCTCGACCCTACGGGCGTGCCGACCGCGTCCGGGTCCACCGGGAGGTGGACCAGCGTGTCCACCGCCCGGGCGAGCCGCGCCCGGATGCTCCCGGGCCGCGCAGGACCTCCCGGGTGCCGCGGGACCTTCCGCGTGGCCGCGCCCCGGCCGTCGGGGCTGCGCGGTGTCGGTGGGCGCGAGTACGCCTTGGTTCGTGTCCCGTCCATTCTCGCCGCTGTCGATGCTGCCTCGCCTCAGCCCTGAAGACATCGACAGGATGGAACACGTCGCACTCCGGCGGCTGACGGCGGAAGTGGGCATGATCCGAGTGCGTTGGACAGAGTCGCGCGAGGCCTACCTCGTCATGGCAGCGTGGCCGTGGGGGCGTCGGCTGACTGTCGTTGCCTTCCCGATGGCGGCTTCTCGACTTCCGGCTGTGAGCGAGGGAGACTGCGTCGTCATGGCTGGACGCCTCATGAAGCGGAGCGGTGAGCCCGTGTTCGTCCTAGCGAGCGGCATGCTCGCTCCCGGGGGTCGGCGGGCGCTCGAGGCTCAAAGAATGGGGGAGCGTAGTGGGAGAGATGGACAACCGACTGGAGGTCGGCGGGGTGACGCTCGACAGGCCTGAGGCGCTGGCGTCTGCCCAGACCTATCTGCGCGGTGTCGGGGGATACGGATATCCGGCTTATGACGGTTACTGCGCAGGTGGCGACTCGGATCGGCTCTCCGACGGTGACCTGCTCGCTCCCGGCCTTCTCAACGTCCCGGTCAAACTCGACGCCTTCTACGAGCTGCAGGGCGTTCGAACCGAGATCGAAAGGCGGCTCAGACCGTTGCCTCTTGACCTCGGCTTGCAGGACGCTGGCGAGGGAACGATCGAGGCTCTTGGGAATCTGTTCGCTTTGGTGGACGACGGTATCCCTGGCGTGCGCGGCACCATCTTCGCGAAGATCGTGCATCGGAAGCGGCCCGCTCTCGTTCCCCTATACGACAAGTTCGTGTGGCGGACCTACGTCGAGGCTCCGGGCAGCACCATCAAGCGATCACGGTCCAGGTCATGGCGTGAGTTCGTGCCACTGCTCGCCGCTGAGATGAGGAGGGATCTCAGGCGGGATCCTGACTTTTTCGACGCGGTTGTTCAGTCCTCTGGCACGGCAGTGAGCATCACCCGGTTGCGTGCTCTCGACATCGTGGCGTGGCAGGCGGGCAAGCAGGTGCACTCGCTCAAACATCCCACTGTTGCGGTCGACTGACCGGCTCCGTTCGCGGATGCTCCCGGGCCGCGCAGGACCTCCCGGGTGCCGCGGGACCTTCCGCGTGGCCGCGCCCCGGCCGTCGGGGCTGCGCGGTGTCGGTGGGGCGCGGCAGGATGGCCCGCGTGAGCGAGTCGACGGGGACCCCGGGCGGCACGGCGGGGCAGCCGGCGCTGTTCTTCGCCGACGGCGCGGAGTTCGGCCGCTGGCTCGCGGCGCACCACGACACCGCGCCGGAGCTCTGGATGGGTCTGTGGAAGAAGGACTCCGGCCGCGGCGGCATCACCTGGGCGGAGGCCGTGCGCGAGGCCCTGTGCTGGGGATGGATCGACAGCCGCGCCGAGCGCATCGACGAGCACGCCCGCCGTCAGCGCTGGACCCCGCGCCGCAAGGGCAGCACGTGGAGCGCCGTCAACGTCCGCGCCGTCGAGGAGCTGACGGCGCAGGGGCGGATGCAGCCGAGCGGCCTCGCCGCGTTCGCCCTGCGCCGCGAGGACCGCACCGGCACCTACTCCTTCGAGCAGCCGGAGCGGTCGCTCACCGCCGAGCAGGAGGCCGCCCTCGCCGCCGACCCCGCCGCCGCGGCGTTCTGGGCGGTCGCGACCCCCAGCTACCGCAAGATCGTCACGCACTGGCTCGGTGACGCCAAGCTGCAGGCCACCCGCGACAAGCGCCTCGCCGAGCTCGTCGAGGACTGCGCGGCAGGGCGGCTCGTCAAGTTCCAGCGGTACGGCACGCCCCCGGCCTGGGTGGCGCGGGCCGCTGCCGCCGCGGAGGCCGCGCGCGGGTCGTAGGCTCCGGCGGGTGACCTACTCCGCGCACGACCGCGAGCGCTGGGTCGCGGAGGACCCCGCGCAGAAGCGCTCGGACCGCGACGACTTCGCCCGCGACCGGGCCCGCCTCCTGCACTCCTCCGCGCTGCGCCGGCTCTCCGCGAAGACCCAGGTCGTCGCGCCCTCGTCCGACGACTTCGTCCGCAACCGGCTGACCCACTCGCTCGAGGTCGCCCAGATCGGCCGCGAGATCGGCGCCGCGCTCGGCTGCAACCCCGACGTCGTCGACACCGCCTGCCTCGCCCACGACCTCGGGCACCCGCCGTTCGGGCACAACGGCGAGTCGGCGCTGGACGCGGTCGCCGCCGGTGTCGGGGGCTTCGAGGGCAACGCCCAGACCCTGCGCCTGCTCACCCGGCTCGAGGCCAAGCGCGCCCACGCCGACGGCCGCCCGGCCGGTCTCAACCTCACGCGCGCCAGCCTCGACGCGACGACCAAGTACCCGTGGCGCCGCGGCGAAGGACCCACCCCGACGACGAAGTTCGGGGTCTACGACGACGACCTCGACGTCTTCACGTGGTTCCGCGCCGACGCCCCCGTCGGGCGCCGGGCGTTCGAGGCCGAGGTGATGGACTGGGCCGACGACGTCGCCTACTCCGTGCACGACGTCGAGGACGCCATCGCCTCCGGGTGGCTCGACCCCCGCCGGCTGCGCGACGGGGCCGACGTCGACGCCGTCCTCGAGGTCGCCGGCCGGGTCTACGAGCCGGGCCTGGGCGCCGACGTCCTCGGCGCCGCCCTCGAGCGCGTGCTGGCCTCCGGCGTCGTCCCGGCGGCCCACGACGGCTCCCGCGCCGCGCTCGCCGCGCTCAAGGACATGACCTCGCGCCTCATCGGCCGCTTCGCCGTCGCCGTCGAGGTCGAGACGCGGGCGGCGTACGGCGACGACGCCCTCGCCCGGCACGGGGCGACCCTCGTCGTGCCGGCGCAGGCGCGCGCCGAGTGCGCGGTGCTCAAGGCGGTCGCGGCGCACTACGTGATGCTCGCCGCCGAGCGGGTCGCGGTCTACGAGATGCAGCGGGAGGTCGTCGCCGAGCTCGTCGACGCCTACCGCTCCGACCCCGCCCGGCTCGATGCCGACCTGCGCGCCGACCTCGACGCCGCGGGCGACGACGCGGCCGCCCTGCGGGTCGTCGTCGACCAGGTCGCCTCGCTCACCGACGTCCGGGCGCTCGCGCTGCACCGGGCGTGGTGCCGCCGCCCGTCGGCCTGACGCCGGCACGACCTAGACTCGGCAGCGGACGAAGGGAGGTCGGGTGCCGGGTCTCATCAGGGCGGAGGACATCGCCGCGGTCAAGGAGCGGTCCTCCATCGAGGACGTCGTGCGCGACCACGTCACCCTGCGCGGTGCCGGCGTCGGCTCGCTCAAGGGGCTGTGCCCCTTCCACGACGAGAAGACGCCGAGCTTCACCGTGCGCCCGGCCGTCGGCAGCTACCACTGCTTCGGCTGCGGCGAGGGCGGCGACGTCATCAGCTTCGTCCAGAAGGTCGAGCACCTCACCTTTTCCGAGGCCGTCGAGCGCCTCGCGGCCAAGGTCGGGATGGAGCTGCGCTACGAGGAGGGCGGCGGCCCCCGCGAGGGCGGCGTCTCGCTCGGCAAGCGCTCGCGGCTCGTCGAGGCCCACCGCGTCGCCGAGGAGTACTACACGGGGATGCTGCTCGACCGCGCGCGCGCCGATGCCCGCGTCGGGCGCGACTTCCTGCGCGAGCGGGGCTTCGACTCCGGCGCCGTCGCGACCTTCGGGGTGGGGTTCGCCCCGGCCGACGGCGACGCCCTGACGCGTCACCTGCTGCAGCGCGGGTTCACCGACGACGAGGTGACGACGGCGGGCCTCAGCGGGCGCGGCAGCCGGGGTCTCTACGACCGCTTCCGCGGCCGGCTCGTGTGGCCGATCCGCGACACCACCGGTGACACCGTGGGGTTCGGTGCGCGGCGCCTCTTCGACGAGGACCGCATCGCGGCCAAGTACCTCAACACCTCCGAGACCCCCATCTACAAGAAGGCGACCGTGCTCTACGGGCTGGACCTCGCGAAGAAGGCCATCGCCACCGACCGGCGCGCCGTCGTCGTCGAGGGCTACACCGACGTGATGGCGGCCCACCTGGCCGGCGTCGGGGGAGCGGTCGCCACGTGCGGCACCGCCTTCGGCGTCGACCACGTCAAGCTGCTGCGCCGCATCATGCGCGACGAGGCCGACCACGCCCCGGCCCGTGTCGTCTTCACCTTCGACGGCGACGCCGCCGGGCAGAAGGCCGCGATGAAGGCGTTCGGCGAGGACCAGCGCTGGGCGGCGCAGTCGTTCGTCGCCGTCGCCCCCGAGGGGATGGACCCCTGCGAGCTGCGGCTCGCCCGTGGCGACGCCGAGGTGCGGGCGCTCGTCGACGACGCCGTCCCGATGTTCGAGTTCGCGGTCCGCACGACCATCCGCCGCTTCGACCTCGAGACCGCCGAGGGGCGCGTGCAGGCGATGAAGGCCGTCGCGCCGATCATCGGCTCGATCCGCGACACCAGCCTGCGACCCGAGTACGTCCGCACCGTGTCGGGCTGGCTCGGTGTCGAGGTCGAGCAGGTCGCCGACGCGGTGCGGCGCGCCGGCAAGCTGACCGTCCCCGACGACGGTCCCGACCGCCGCCACAGCGGCACCGACGAGGTCACCGAACCCGCGCCGGGAGAGGGCGGTCCGGCGATGCCGATGCCCGACCTGCGCGACCCGGTCGTGGCCGCGGAGCGCCAGCTGCTCCAGACGATGCTCCAGTACCCCTCGCAGTACCCCGAGTCAGTCCTCGACGGCCTGCCCACGGAGGCGCTGACCGCCCCCGCGCACCGGGCCGTCCTCGACGGCGTGCGCCTCGCCGCGTCCACCGGGCACCGCACGGGCTCGACCTCCGCCTGGGTCGCCGCCGTGGGTGAGGCGGTCGCGGCCCCGGTGCGGCCGCTCGTCGCCGAGCTGTCGGTCGCGCCGCTCCCGGTGCGCTACGACAGCTCCACCGGGATGCCGCCCCAGCGCTACCTCGACAGCCTGGCCAACGGCGTCCGCGACGCCCACCTCACCCGCCGCATCGCCGACGCGATGGCCTCGCTGCGGCGGGTCCAGAACGACCCCGACGTCGACGCCGAGGCGCTGCGTGAGCGGACGACCGTCCTGCACGCGCTCGAGCTCGAACGCGTCCGCCTGCGGCAGGGAGTGACCTCGTGAAGCTGCGCTGGACCGGGTTCCGCTCGCCGGGCGTCCCCGCCGACGTCGCGGCGGCCATCGACCCCACCGACGGCGAGAAGCTGCTCGCGTGGGCCGGCGACGGGCTCGGCACCACGCTCGTGGCGGGCCGTCATCGCCTCTACGTCGTCGGGCCCGGCGACGGGGAGGGCGCGGCGCCCGTCGTGCGGCGGGCGCGCCCGTGGCACCTCGTCGACGCCGGGCTGTGGAGCGAGGACGGCGTCCTGCGCATCACGTGGGTCGACGACGAGTCGCCGCTGCGCCAGGCCCTCACCGAGCCCGGGATGTTCCCCGAGACGCTGCGCGAGCGCGTCCAGGCCTCCGTGGTCCTCGCCGAGACGATCGACGTCGGCCGCAAGGGCACCGCGAAGGTCGTCGTGCGCCGCGACCTGGCGACCGACGCCCTCCTCAGCCAGGCGGTGCTGGGCCGAGGCGTGAGCATCTCCGACCCCGGTGTCGCCGACGACGTACAGGCCGGGATCGACCGGGTGCGCGAGCAGGTCGGGCTCGACTGACCCCCGATTTCTGCCCGCGGGTCAGGTGTTGCTATCGTTGCGGCGCTGCTGCGGCGACCCTGCGGCAGCACTTTCCCCTGTAGCTCAATTGGCAGAGCAGCCGACTGTTAATCGGCAGGTTGTTGGTTCGAGTCCAACCGGGGGAGCGCACTCAAAGGGCCTCTGACCAGCGGAAACGCTGGACAGAGGCCCTTTCGCATACCGGTTGCATCGGATATGCATCGTTTGCACACCCGTGCAAAGTCAGCGAGCTGCCGGAACGTGGCCTTTCCCGGCCATTGGGCGCCCGCGCTACGTCGGGCCAGCGATCCGGAGGGCAGGGCTTGGGGTAGTGGCTGCGCACCCGCCGACGGGTGGATGGGCGCCGGCCGATGCCAGGCAATACGAACGTCCTGGCGGCGTTGCGGACAGACCTGAGGCGCCTGTGCAGCGGTCTGTATGCGTGACGTTCAGGCTGACGCGATACCGTCGCCCTCTAGCTCTTGGAGCTGCTTGACCAGGTGGGGCCACGGCATGTCCTCGCGGCTTCGTGCGCGCTCGTCGCCCGGACGGGGGTCGATCGTCGTTATGCGCGTGAACCCGGATTTCTCCCAGCCGGGCTCGCCGTAGTGGAAGGGGTAGGCGGTCCAGCGCCTCGGGCTGCCGTTGTTGCTGGGGCCGCCGCCGAACCGGCTGATCGAGGCTGCCGGCAGGGCGTTGATGAACTCGTGCGACGGCACCTCGTCCCAGAGGCCGGCGAGTAGCTCGAGGATCGGCCAGGTCCCGTTCCGGGCTTTCTCGATCGTCACGACCCGTAGGAGACGGGCCCGCCCGTCCTTGCTGCGCCACGCCAGGACGTCGCCGGCGGCGAGGGTGGTGTCGGGGCGCCACTCGCGGCGCACCTTCTTCGGCTCCGGCTGGGGTCCGACGAGGCGGCCGCGCAAGCGCGCCAGGGCGGCTTTGCGAGCCCGGAGCTCCGATGCAGGTCCATCGCGCCACGGCCCGAGCGCGGTCCCGCCGTCGATCAACTCCACGGCCCTGGCCTTGACCTCGTCCTCCAGTCGGCCCAACGCCGTCTGCGTGGCGGCGAGCGCCAGCCAGACCACCGGCCCATCCTCGGGCTCCTCGAGGAACTCCTGAAGGACGCGTCGAGTCGCCTCGGCGCTAGGGACGCCATCACCCACGAGCTGCCGGTACTCCTCGCGGACGTCCTCGGCGAGGTCGTCCGAGAAGATGCCTGCGCCCCAGATGCCCATGACGACATGATTACCTGCACCGCCCCGCGGCTCGGTGCCGTTCGGCGCTCTGTCGTCTGACCAGCTCTCTGCCAAGTCCGTCAGGGCGGGCAAAGCAACTGGTTCAAACCCAGTATCGCCCACCACGAGAAACGGCCCCTGACCTGCAGTAATGCAGGACAGGGGCCGTCTTCGTTTCGGCGCGTGCGATCCGCGTGCGATCCGATCCTTGGCCATCGCACGCACGCTGTTGGTTCACCGGGCGCTCTTCGTCGTTCACCGCCCTAGGTCCTGGTGCTGACCTGGCACTCCGAGGAATCGGCGGCTATCGGCCCACCGATGCGCTGGCCACGAGCTCGGAGTTGCTTTGTACCGGCGACAATGGCCATGGATCTTCTGAGCGAGGTCTCTGTCGGCCTAGAGCCATCGCAAGGGCCCGATAGTCCCGTCTGCGGGATCGAGGACTTCCCCCGTGACGCTGGGCACGATCGCTGACTCAGGCGTCAACCGTGTCGGAGCGTTGGGGCGCGCTGCTGCCGTCTGGCATCCCTATGGGGCGCGGCCGGTCTCCGACGCCCTGAATGGCCTCCGGGGTCCACCCGGTCCTCGTTCGGTCCCCTTGGGGAGCGAGGAGGTGGTCGTATGCCGCTCACTGCAGATCGACACCTGGAGTCCCTGGCCACGGCAGCCCGACGGACGGGGGTGAGCGTCAAGACGCTACGGCGACGGATCGCGGCGGGGGAGCTGTGCGCGTACCGGAGCGGACGGCTGATCCGGGTCGTGGCGAGTGACGTAGATGCCTTGTTCGTCCGGATCCCGACGTTTCGCACGATGGGGGAGGCTGCGCCTGTCCGCTGGGGCGGAGCGCGACACCCATCCGCCTAGCGACCAACGCGCCGCTGCTCCGTGCTCTCCTCGTCAGCCGTGAGCGGGTTCAGTCGGGCCGGTTGACGGTGATCTGCAGCGCGCGTTGGGGGGCTCCGGAGACCAAGTGAGGGTTCTGCGGCCGATAGGTTCGCGATGCCGTACATCGCGGCGTGGCACCACGCCCCGGCCCGGGAGGGCCGCGAAGACTCCCGCCTCTTCCTGCGGCTAATGACAGTCCTGCGTGCTCCCGGCAAGCTCAAGTACCTCGCCGGCTCCGAGAGCGGCGTTGGAGGCTGGGTCAACGACGCCTTCCCGGAGACCATCGCCCAGCGGCTGCGCGTCCTCGCCTCCCCGTCACCAGATGACGTCGGACGGCACACACTCGAGGCTGGAGGTCTCAGGCGCTCCTGAGATGGTCAGGAGCATCTACCCACCGCATCGGGTGGTCGATTCCTGAGCAGTCGCCTCGGACATCTGCGGGCCCGGGCTCCCCGGGGCGAGACGTGGCCGTGAGGTGGCGCAGTCTCCTGCTCGCGGCGGTGGCTGTGGCGGATGGTGACGTCGAGGACGCGACTTCACGCCGGTTCTCTCGAGCCTGCCTCTGGCGGAGCGCAGCCCGGGGAGCCAGACAGCGGGCCTTGGCTGCATGCACCGAACCGACACCTCGGCGCCTCGTCCGACCGTCACGTCGGGCGAGGCGCCGTCAGGTGCCCTGAGCATCGGTCCGAACACGTGTCGAGCCGGTGGCCGCTCGGGGTGAGGTCAGACGGTGACTGTCGTGGAGGCGCTCGTGGTGGCCGCGTTGGCGTCGGAGGGGTCGGAACTCGTCGTGCCGTTGTCCGACGAGTCGTCCGGGCCGTGGCCGCCGGGTCCGTGGGTGTTGGCGGTGACGGTCTTGAGGTCGGCGCTGACGTCGTAGAAGACGGGGGTGCCGTCCTTGGTGCCGAGGGCGTCGTAGGAGCCGTCGGGGTCCTTGCGGACGGTGTCGATGATGGCGGTGGAGTCCTTGGCCTTGACGGCGGCGATGACCTTGTCGGCCTCGGTGCCGGTGACGGCGGTGTCCTGCGACCCGCCGCCGGGTCCGCCGCGGCCACCCCGGCCGCCGCCGGGTCCGTGGGTGTTGGCGGTGATGGTCTGGAGGTCGGCGCTGACGTCGTAGAAGACGGGGCTGCCGTCCTTAGTGCCGAGGGCGTCGTAGGAGCCGTCGGGGTCCTTGCGGACGGTGTCGATGGTGGCGGCGGCGTCCTTGGCCTTGACGGCGGCGATGACCTTGTCGGCCTCGCTGCCGGTGACGGCGGTGTCCTGCGACCCACGCCCGTGGTCGCCGGCCGACGCCGAGGCGGAGGTGGACGGGCTGGGGGAGGCGGTGGAGTCGTCGGCGGCCGAGGCGATGCTCGCGCCGCCGAGGGCGATGGCGCCGACGGCCGCGAGAGAGGCGGCGGCCAGGCCGATGGTCTTGCGTCGCATGGAGTGCTCCTGGGGTCGGTCGGCGGCCGGGTGGCCGCTCGTCATCACAGGTTCCGACGGGCGCCTGTCGCGGTCCTGTGGCGGACGTAGCCTCAGCCTGAGGAAGGTGCCGGCTCGTGGCCACGAGCGGCGACCGCGCCATTGCATGCTTCGGTCACCTGGGTCAGAGGGGACATCACGCGGGGGCAGGCGCGCTCTGGTGGCGGCGGACCATGACCAGGACCGCTCCGAGCCAGAGTGTGGTGAGCATCGGGAGAGCCGCGACGTGGCTCTGGTCGGCGAGCGTGGCGATGAGGTTGGGCAGGCCGAGCCGGTCGGCGAGCCAGCCCAGGGCCGCGACGGCGACCACGAGCGCGGCTGCGGTGCGCAGGCGCGAGTGGGCGCGGGTGCGGGCGAGGACGACCAGCGGCGGCACGACGAGTGCGACCACGAGCAGCTGCATGAGCTCGATGCCGAGGTTGAAGCCGAGCAGGGAGAGGACCAGCTGGGTGCCCGACAGGTCCAGCTCCTGCAGCGTGGCGGAGAAGGCCAGGCCGTGCACGAGGCCGAACCCGGCGGCGACGGCGGCCTCTCGTCCGGGGAAGAGCGGGCGGATCGCGTGGATCGCAGCCACGAGGATGCTGACCGCGATGAGCGGCTCGACGATGGCGGCGGGAGCGGTGACGCCCAGGGCCCCGAGAGCCAGGGTGAGGGAGTGGCCCAGGGTGAAGGCGCTGGTGGTGGCGACGATGCTGCGCAGGGTCGCACCCACCCCCTTGGCCGTGGACCAGCGACGCCGCGTGGCGAGCACCGGCGCCGGTAGCAGCAGGCAGAGGAGGAAGAGTTGGTGGTCGGTTCCCTCGCTGATGTGCTGGATGCCCAGACCCACCATGCTGCGCAGGCCTCGCCATGTGCTGCCGGCACCGAGGTCCACCGTCAACGGCGTGACGGTGTTGGTCACGGTGTCCCGCCGCACCACCCCGACCTCCCGGCTCTCGCCGACCGTGCCGTTGGCCCAGTCCGAGGTCACGGTCACGACGACGACGTGGTTGGCGACGGCGTGCACGACGCCGTCGTACCCGAGGTCGAAGTGGTGGAGGTCGCCACCGGTGGGTGGCGTCATGAGCACGTCGGCGACGACCTCCTGGTAGATCCCCGTGGTCGACCGGTCACCGGCCGTGCGGACGGTGAGACCCTGCACGACCACTGTCCAGGGGATGCCGTCCGTGGTCTGCGGAGCGAGGTGCGCGAGCAGGTAGGTCCTGAGCGCATCGGCGGATGCGTCGACCGCGGACGTGGAGGCGTTTCCCAGCGCGACCCCGCTGGCGGCCTCGAGGTCCGAGGCCGGGATCGCGAGGGTCGCCTCGATATTGCTCTCGCCGACGTTCAGCCGCACGCTGGAGGTGGGCACGACGTGGGCCGAGGCGCTCGGAGCGAACGAGACCAGGGACGCGACCAGGAGTAGGCAGGCCGTCAGGACGGCTCGGGCCCGGTGTCCGAGAGCGAGCCGTCCAGACCAAGCTGTGGGCGTGTGGGCCATCAGCTCTTCGTGCCGCCGTAGTCGGTCGTCCGGTCGCGCCAGAGCGAGTGGGGGTGGTTGCCCGACAGCACGATTCCGCGCTGCATCGAGAACTCGATCCAGACCGAGGGGCCGTCGATCCGCACGTAGTCGTTCTGCTCGGTCAGCTGGGTGGTGCCGGAGTAGGCGATGTAGGTCTGGTCCAGCTCGGAGGTGTACCGGGTCAGGATCGTGGCCGCGTCGGCGTCGGTGACGTCCTCGACGTAGGTGGCGACGGCGGCCAGGACAAGGTCCTTCTGCTCGCTCGAGAGGGTCGACACCTGCACGCCCAGCTTGTCGGTGGGGAAGGACCAGTCCTGCCCCGGGCCAAGGACCAGGTCGGAGAAGGTGTCCGAGAGGCGAGCCGAGGAGAGCTGGTCGTCGGACAGGCCGGCCAGCATCGCCTGGAAGGCCGCTTCCTTGACCTTCATCGGTTGGTTCGTCGTGCCGTTCAGGTCGAACGCCGCGTTCGGTTCGATCCCGCGGAAGGAGGGTGTGGCGCCGGCGAGGGCGCCGTCGGTGTAGGTGTTGGCCACGGCCAGGTGGTGACCGCCGAACTGGAACTCCCAGGTGCCGGAGTCCTGCGGGCTGCCGAGGATCGCGACGTAGTAGTTGGCGCGGCCGTAGTCGTTCCCACCGCCGTTGGCCTCGAGGTAGTCGTCGGCGTTGAGGTGCTGGGTGATCTCGTCGTAGCCCAGACCGGTCTTGCTTCCCGTGGCGGCCTTGAGCAAGGTCTCGAACGCGCTCAGCTGCTCATCGGACAGCTCGCCGATGCTCAGCCCCACGCGCGGGGCGCTGTTGCCCATCCCGCCTCCGGGGCCGCCTCCACTGGCACCGAGGAGGGCCTGCGGCAGGTTGGACCACGCCTGGGCGTTGGTCAGGGTGTAGTCCAGCAAGGTGGTGGCCTGCTGGTCGTCGGTCAACGTGGCGAGGAAGGCCTGGGCGAGGGCCGCCACGCTGCCGGAGGCGGCCTCGCCGGTCGCGGTCGCGCTGGAGGCGGCCGTTGCGGTCGTGCCGGCGGACGTGGATCCGGAGGAGCCGGCCGCGCACCCGGCGAGGGCCGCCGTCGCGACGGCGGCCCCTCCCAGGAACCAGCGGCGGGACACGAAGGCGTGGGGGAGGGATGCGGTCGGTGTCGTCATGCCGGTAAACCTAGGAACGGGTTTCAGCGATCCTCTAGGTGGTGGCTGTGTGAGTGCTGTGCGCAGCGTCCAATCTGCGAGTCAGTCGCGCCATCGAGGACGGCCGCTCTTGGACGAGGTTGCTTGTCCTTCTGGTGGTGTGTCCGAAGTGCCCGGTCATTCGGCTGCCTTCGCCCTCGCCCTGCGCATCCGCGCTAGTACCTGTCACTGGGCTTCAGCACCTCCGGCACCCCTCGTGCCCGGGCGGCGTGTCGCAGCTCGCTGCGCCGGACCTTCTAGCGATCGAAGAAATCGACCACCCGGCCGGCCCAGACCAAGAATGCGCCCACGATGTGCATCCACACGGGGCCATCCGGATCCTCGCGCGGGAGCAGTCGGAGGGAGCCACCCGACTCGTCACCTTCTTCCGGTGGGTCGAGCCATCGGTCTGCGAGCAGGACGCTGGCGTGGTCTTCCATGCTCATCGAGCGGAAGACCGCGTAGGCGTCGACCCCCGCCGGGCTGAGGTCATCGCAGAGAGCCTCGAAGTTGTTCTCAGGTGCATTGCTCGCGTTCTCCCACTCGCTGACCAAGATCGTGCGAGCAAAGCCGTCGACGGGTGCGGCCGCGTCCCTGAAAGCCTGCATCGCCGACTTCTGAAGCGTCTCGATGAGCCGTCGTCGTGAGTGGAACTCCTTGACTCTTACGGCTGTGTAGCCTTCGTCGACCTGCGCCACACTGTGGGGCTCATGGCCAGCCCAAAGCACGTCCGGGCGAGCGAGGTGGCTGCCATGGAAGGACCGGCTTCGACGGCCGCGATGACCGACGGGGAGTGACCCGGCAGGCGGAGAATTGACGCTCATCAAAACTCCCGCAGGTGCCGATCAGCGTGCGCATCGCGAGCTTCGTTGTCGTGTGCTGGGTTTGAGGTGGTCGTCGTTGGCGCAGGAGTCAGCGTGAGGAGTCGAGCTGGACTTCACGAGCGACGGTCGTCAGGGTGTCGGTCAGGGTTGCCAGACTGGCCGAGCCGAGTGCCAGGCGCAGTGCCTGTGGGGTGGGGGAGGTGACGGTGAAGGGCTCGGCGGTGGAGACGGAGATGTGTTGCTCGGCCAAGGTTGCGGCGATGCGATCTGCGCGGGCGTCCTCGGGGAGGGGCAGCCACATGAAGTACGACTGCGGGTGGCAGATGTACGGATGCCCGGCGAACACCCCTCGGGCAAGGGCCTGTCGGTGGGTGGCGTCGTCCCGCTTGTGCTGCTCGAGCCGACCAACGGTGCCGTCGTGGATCCAGCGGCACGCGATGGCGACGGTCAGGGCGGGAGTGTTCCAGGTCGTGGCGCGGACGGCCCGTTCCAGAGCTGGGATCAAACCATCGGGGGCTGCGATGAACCCGACGCGCAGGCCGGTGGCCAAGCTCTTGGACAGCCCGGAGACGTAGACCGTGACGTCGGGCGCGATGGTCGCCAGCGGCTGCGGGGCGTCGTCGACGAGGTAGGCATAGGACGCATCTTCGATGAGGAGAGCACCGTGCGTGCGGGCGATGTCGGCCAGGCGTTGCCGGTCGGCGGTGGTCATGACGTGGCCCAGGGGGTTATGCAGCGTCGGCATCGTGTAGATCGCCCGGACGGGTCGGGTGCGGCACAGCCGCTGCAGTGCATCGAGGTCGGGTCCGTGCTCGGTGATCGGAACGCTGACCATCTCCAGGTGCAGGGCCGACGCGATGACTTTGAAGCCGGGGTAGGTCAGCGCGTCGACCGCGATCACGTCCCCGGGCTTGGTGGTGGCCATCAGGGTCACGGCCAGTCCGTGCTGGGCGCCGTCGACGATGAGCACCTGCTCGGGAGGTACGAAGACGTCGCGCAGGGTGAGGTGCTGGGCGACGGTGGCGCGATCCACCATGCGACCGGCGTGTGGCTGGTAGCGCAGGAGCGCGTCGATGTCAGCGCCGGCCAGGTCACGCAGCGCCTGACGCAGGAGGTCGCCCTGTTCGGGGAGCGCGGGATAGTTGAAGTTCAGGTCGATGACGTCACCGGCGACCGCGTGTTGGTCAATGCCGTGCCCGGCGGGAAGGGCCAGGTCGCGGACAAAGGTGCCCCTCCCTTGCTCCCTGCTCACCAGACCCGCCGCCTCGAGCTCGGCATAGACGCGGGTGGCGGTCACGACGGCGATGTTCTCGCGGGCGGCCAGCTGGCGATGGGTGGGCAGCCGAGCCCCGGCGGCCAACCGACCAGCCCGGATGTCGGCGGTCAGTGCATCAACGAGAGGTTTGTAGCGAGCGACGGCCACCACGAGATTGTATGCAGGACAATCCTTGAACAGTTCTGCCACAGGCGCCCTACGGTGAGGACCCCGAACCGAAAGTGACCCTGCTGATGCCCGTCGCGATCCTGACCTTCGAGGGCTACAACGAGCTGGACTCGCTCATCGCCCTGGGCATCCTCAACCGCATCGACGACAAGGACTGGCGCGTCGCCATCGCCACCCCGGCCGCAGCAGTGACCTCGATGAACGGCGTCGTCATCGAGCAGATGTCCACGCTGGAGGAGGCCGTCGAGGCGGACGCCGTCATCATCGGCAGCGGTATCGCCACTCGCGAGGTGGTCGAGAATCCCTCCATCATGGACGTCCTGCGTCGCCTGGATCCCGCGCGCCAGCTCATTGCCGCACAGTGCTCCGGAGCGCTTGTCCTCGCCCGCCTGGGGCTGCTCGACGACATCCCGGCGTGTACCGATCTGACCACCAAGCCATGGGTCATCGCCGCCGGAGTCGAGGTCCTCAACCAGCCGTTCTTCGCGCTCGACAACATCGCCACCGCCGGCGGCTGCCTCGCCTCGCAGTACCTCGCGGCGTGGGTCATCACCCGCCTGCGTGGCCGCGAGGACGCCGAAGGGGCCCTGCACTACGTGGCTCCGGTCGGAGAGAAGGAGCAGTACATCGAGCGAGCCTGGCGCAACATCACGCCCTACCTTCCTCCCGCAAAAGACCACCAGATCGACCTCCCGCACTGAAAAGTCGGCAGGTCAGCTCGCGGCGGTATGACTCACCATCTGCGCATGACCAGCTGGCTTTTTTAGGCTTGTCGGAGGCTTCCGCCACGCTCGAGGCATGGCTCTCTACGTTGACGGAAGCTGGCAAGGGTGGTCGGGGGAGACGATCGTCCAACTAACAGATGGATCAATTTGGAAGCAAGACGAGTACTACTACGAGTACCGGTACGCCTACCGTCCCAAGGCGTACATCAAAGTTGGCAAAATGAGCGTCGAAGGAATGCGTCGAGCCATACGCGTTCGGCGGCTGAACTAGTTCAACGCCGGTATGGCGCTGATGGACCATTCCGAGCCGTGTGAGCCGCCGCGCTACGTCTGCGTGTCCTGAGGATCACGTGGCGGCTGATCGCATCGAGCAGTCCCGTAGGGCGGTTACCGGCCCACCCGCCTAGATACTGGACACCGGGAGGATCGTCGCGCGCCGGCGGTCGCCGAGGGAGCACACCGTGTCCGGGCGGTCTTGGTCGTTCGCCCCGTCGAGGCTGAGTGGCTGCCAGATCGGCATACCCGTGTCACGAAGTGATCCGAGGTGCCGTGGCGACGCCCCGATCACGACCTCGTCAGATAGGTGGAAGGTCGTGAGGACCTACTACCTCGCATAGGGTTCGTCATCCTCATGACTCGTTGGAGGAAACGTTGGAGTCGCGCTGCGGGCGGCTGTCAACCGATCTGTGGTTAGCTTTCGCAGCCGTTCCAAAGCAGAGACGCCTCCTCCCGCTAGGAGCCGATCGCGGTTGCTGCCGGCAGAGTCGGAGAGCTCAACCTGATACGGGAGCCCGGTCAAGTGCGGCGTCCCTTGCACCAGGTATGGCACTGCGACTGTCGCCACCCACCCGTGAAGGAGTGCTACCTCCGTGGCTGGGGCTACTAGAGCGCTGTAGGGAGAGGGCCGCTCAACGAGAGCAGCTGCGCTCGACTCGTAGACGAGTGGTTCGCCCCATCGTGTTGTTGAGACGACGTCGCCCACCTTCAGTTCGCGAAACCACCCCTGATCGGATGGGGACTGGTCTGTCGGGCCGCCCCGCTCTCGCTCCACTGCGATCCGTATAGCTCGATGCTTATCGTCGTTGGAGTACCCCTGCAGTAAGAGGAGCGGGTGCGCGTCCTCCACCTCGCAGCCCAACATCGCGGCGAGTGTCGGGTTGTTTGAAGGGATTCGAGCCGGCGTTGTCGCGAAGGGCTGTAGCTCGCGCAGCCGCTTCGCCACTGGGCCGTCCTCACGGAAGACGTGAAGACCGTCCTCGACGCGCGCCTTGAGCCACCTCGAGAGGCTATGCGCGTCCCTATGAATCGGCATAGCGACTCGACGGGCGACAGAATCCGATATCTCTTCGTGCTCGAGCGACACGATGTACCAGAGGACGTTGTCGAGAGATGCACGGAGGTGACTGATGGCCTCACTAAAGAGCAGCCACAGCAGGGGCGGCACCTGATGAATCTCGGAGACGACGAGCTCTGCCTCTCCATTACGCCGCCGGAGTTGCCGCAGCTCCACGGGGGGATGCATAGACCACCGCATCGCGAGATCTCCTATTTCGAAGGCGCTTTGGTCCACCCGTGCGAGCCGGAGCGCGACGCCTTCCAGGTCCTCCGGTAGCCAGTCGAGTTTGATCGCCGTGCTGGGGTTCCCCTCCATTTGGATCACCCTACGCACGAAGCCCCTGCCAAGGTCGGCCACCGTCCGCCGTGGAGTCTGATCCGGGCCGCGAGTCCTAACTGCGGCTTCCAAGACTCAACTGTACGGGCTACACGATTGATGCGATCCGGACCTGCACCGCCAGGCGGCGAAGTGACGCAGACCGAAGGTCGCCTGCTGCTTGACGCGCAGAGCCGGTGTGGCTGATGTGCCGAACGTGCAAGTGTGGCGGGATGGAGGTGGTGTCTACGGTCCGGGCGTGGCTGGAGGTGGCGAAGCACCACGATGCCGCGGACCGCACACGGGCTTGGCTCGGCTCGTAGGAAGCCGAGTTCCCGTCGGTCTTCGATGTCTATTACCGCGCTTGGGGCGATCGAGGGGCACGGTCGCGGGCGGCACGTCAGGCTCCAGCACTCCGAGAGCAGATCCTGTTGGCCGAGGAGCGGGCACGTCAGCTCCTGGCCCAGGCCGAGCAGGAGTTCAGGGACTACGACCTCCTGGACGACGAGCTGCATGCAGTGCTGATGGTGGGCACACACACTTCCAACGGCTGGGTGGCCGAGCTCAACGGCCGGCGCACCCTGTTCCTCGCCCTTGAGTACTTGGGCGAGCCGCCCTGCGACGACCTCCTCGTGGTCCACGAGCTCAGTCACGTCGTGCAAGGACAGCGCTCGCCGGCCGCCCGTGCCAGCACCTACGCCTCGTCTCGTGCGGTCATGCTGGAGGGGGCCGCGACTGCGACTTCGCGTGTCCTGCGGACGGGGCGTTCGGACAGCGCTTATCTCTGGATGGACGAGCATCATCAGGCGTGGGTGCACGACTGCCATGGCAGCAGCCGCATGCTTGCGCGGCACCTGATGCAGCATCACGACGTGCCAGACGACCATGACGTGGTTGCGCCCCACTTTCGCAACCAGACCCGAGAGGGGATTCCGCCCCGCTCGGGCTACTGGGTCGGTGACCAGATCGCCCAAGGCATCCTCGAGCAGGGCACGGACATTGGCAGCCTGCTCAGCATCACGCCCGAGCAAGCCCGCTCAGATGTCCTCGACTGGGCCCGCGCCCACGCTGGCTGAGGCCATCGCGACCTAGCAATCTGTCCCGCGACGGCCTCACCAACTCGCGGCGAAGAGACGCACCGCGAGCATGGACGGATGGTTCGCCTACGTGCGGCGCGAGCGGGCGAATTCGGGCAAACCGATGCGCTTACCGGCGGCTGCGTGATGGTCTATCAGGACCCATGACCGAACGCGAGGCGACCCGATGGCTACACCGCAAGGCTGGTACCCCGACCCCAACGACTCCACGATCCTGCGCTGGTGGGACGGCCAGCAGTGGACCATCCACACCCATCCCCGCACCGCTCCGGGACTGTCGCCCACGGCCCATACCGCGCCAGTCGCCCCATCTGGCGAGGCGAAGCGGTCGAAGCCGAAACTGTTTGGCAAGGGACAGGCCCTCGATGAGGCTCACGCCGAGATCGACCAGCTCCGCGCCGAGTTGACCCGGCTCAGGGTCATGGACCTCGTCGAGCTGCAGGAAGAGCGAGATCGCCTCAACGCCGAACTAGGGTCCCTGCGCCAAGCGATGACAACAGCCCAGACTGACGCTGAGCGCCAAGAACAGGCGATCCGATCGCAACTAACGACGCTGCGGCAAACCGTCGTGGATACGGAGGAGACAGCGATCCTCCAAGAGGTCGGCGTCTACCGGTACCGCCACCCGCTCGACGATTCCATTGCCTACCGCGCCGAGCTTGCGCGCATCCAAGATCAGATCCGGTCCATGGTGAAGCGCGACGGGGGAGCGATCGCCGCCACCACCACCTGGCAGGTCAACGGCTCCGCGGCCCAAGGCCGGAAGATGGTCAACGACATCTCCAAGTTGATGCTTCGGGCATACAACGCCGAGGCGGACAACCTGGTCCGCGCGATGAAGCCCTACAAGCTCGATAGCGCCAAGGAGCGACTGGACAAGGTCGCGACCACGATCGCCAAGCTGGGGGTATCAATGAGCATCGCGGTGTCTGTCCCGTACCACCGGGTCCGGCTCCGTGAGCTCGAGCTGACCGCCGACTACCTCGAGAAGGTCGCTGAGGAGAAGGAACGAGAGCGCGAGGAGCGCGAACGTCTACGCGAAGAACGCAAGGTCGAGCAGGAGATCGAAAGGGAGCGGCAGCGGCTGCGCAAGGAAGAACAGCACTTCCGTCAGGCCATCGCTCAACTCCACGCCAAGGGGGACATGGAGGGGGTCGCACGCCTCCAGCTCCAGCTCGAAGGCGTCATCGGAGAGATCGAGGCAGTTGACTTCCGCGCTCGGACCCTCACAGCCGGGCATGTCTACGTCATCTCGAACATCGGATCATTCGGTGAGGGCGTCCTCAAGATTGGCATGACCCGGCGCCTCGAACCGATGGACCGCGTTCGCGAACTCGGCGACGCCTCCGTCCCCTTCATCTTCGACGTGCACGCGCTCTACTTCTCCGAGAACGCCGTCAAGATCGAACGCGAGATGCATCAGCGGTTCGCCGACCGGCGGGTCAACCGCGTCAACAACCGCAAGGAGTTCTTCAGGGTCACCCCCGCGGAAGCCAGAGACTCACTCACCGAACTCTCCGGCGAACTCATGACGTTCGTTGAAGAACCCGAAGCCCTCGAGTACCGACAAGGCTTGGTTGGCGCCACCGACACCACTTCAATCGCTTAGACGTTGCACTTCGCAAGCGAGGCTGGGCGAACCTTCAGTAACGGACGACAGGCGGCGAAGTGACGCATGTCGAAACACCCTGCTCATGCCGATGAGCGGACCGTGATAGGTCCGCTCATCGGCATGGCTCGGGAGACCTAGCGCTAGGGGGCGGTGAGGATGGACTTGATGGCACGGCGTTCGTCCATGGCGGTGTAGGCGTCGGCGACGTGGTCGAGGTCGGTGGTGTAGTTGATAACACGTCCGGGGTTGATGCGTCCGGCGAGGACGTCCGCGAGAAGGTCCGGGATGTACTGGCGGGCGGGTGCCACACCACCCTTGATACCGATGTTCTTCCAGAACAGGGTCTTGTACTCAAACTCCTCGTACAGCGGCACACCGACGGCGCCGACCATGCCGCCAGAGCGGACGATGCCCGCGCAGGTGGCGATGGACTGGTCGGTGCCAACGCACTCCAAGGCCGCGTCCACGCCGGCGCCATCGGTCAGGCTCATCACGTGGTCGACTGCGTTGTCGCCGCGCTCCTCGACGATGTCGGTGGCGCCGAACTCCCTCGCCACGACCTGCCGGGCAGGGTTGCGGGACAGCGCGATGATGCGGCCGGCGCCGAGCTTCTTCGCCGCTAGGACCGCGCAGAGCCCGACAGCGCCGTCGCCGACGACGGCGACGGTGTCGCCCTTCTTGACGCCGGCGCTGACGGCAGCGTGGTAGCCGGTGCACATGACGTCAGAGAGGGCGGTGAAGGATGCGAGCTGCTCGTTCGTGTAGTCCTCTGGTGCGCCAGGGATCTTGACGAGGGAGGCGTCGGCGAACGGGGCGCGGACCTTCTCGCCCTGGCCTCCGTCGATGTCGCCGTTGCCAAATGCGCCGCCGTGCTCGCAGTTGGACTGGTAGCCGTGCTGGCAGGCGGGGCAGGTGCCGTCGTTGTAGGTGAACGGGGCGATGACGAAGTCGCCGACGGTCAGCTCGGTGACGGCGTCGCCGATCGCTTCGATGACGCCGATGTACTCGTGGCCAATGCTGCCGACCTTGTGCTGGTTGATGCCTCGGTAATACCAGAGGTCGGACCCACAGACGCAGCCGCGGACGACGCGGACGATCGCGTCGGTCGGGATCTCGATGGTGGGGTCGGGTCGGTGGCCGACCTCGATGTTGCCGGGGCCTTGGAAGATGGCTGCCTTCACGGCGGATGCTCCTTGCTGACTTGGAGTTGGGGGGTTGGTCAGGCGGGGTGGACCTCGAGGGTGGCGGCGCGCGGGCCAGACTCCTCGAGGTGGTCGACGATGCTGACGTAGCGGCCGTATTTGGCCCGGTAGCCAGCGTCCGCGAGGTCAAGGGCGGCCCCGTCGTCGACGTGGGTGAACGTGACGTCGTGGGCAGCGCGCCCGGCGACGAGCTGCCCGGAGCCCGTCAGGGTGGCGGCTCGGTACCAGTCGGCGGTCACGCCGTTGGTGGAGCGAATGAACACCCGGTCGCCGTTGATAACGGCCCAGATGATGCGGGGCCGACGCAGGCTGCCGTCCTCACGGCGGGTGGCCAGCTGCACTTCCTCAGCTCGGCCAATGTCATGCAGGGCCCGGGTGGTCCAGTCAGGCATGGTTCTTCCTTTCGGCGGGAACGATGACGGCGACAGTCACGACGAGTGCCGCAGCCAGAAATCCGATGCCCCAGGTGAAGGCGCTCGAGACGCGCACGGCCAGGTCGGTGGCTGAGGCTGAGGCGGCGACCAGGACTGCCAAGCCGGCGGCGGTGCCGAGCTGGTGGGCGGTGTTGACCAGTCCGCTGGCGGCGCCGGCATCCTCGGTGCGCGCACCGGCGATGCCGAAGCTGGTCAGCGGGGCGAATGCCAGGCCCTGCCCGACGCCGATGAGGACCATGGGAAGGGCGACCGCGCTCAAGTAGGCGCTCGTCTGGTCGACCTGAGCGAGCCAGGCCATGCCGACGAGAGTGACTGCGACCCCGGCCACCAGCAGCGGCGCGTCGCCGAAACGGGCAGTCAGCCTGGGGACGGCGGTCGCGACGGCGAAGTTCACCGCCGTCATGGGCAGGAACCCCAGACCTGCCTGGAAAGCGGTGAAGCCCATGACTCCCTGCATGAGCTGGGTGGTGAAGAAGAAGAAGCCCATCATCGCGCCGAGGTACAGGGCGCGGGCGGCATACGCGCCCCAACGGCGCCGATCCGCGAACAGGTGCAGCGGCATGATGGGCTGCGCCGCACGGCGCTCGTGCAGCACGAGGGCGACGAACAGCACGGCGGAGGCGACCAAGGACCCGAGCACGACCGGTGAGGACCAACCCCGGTCCACAGACTCCAGCACCCCGAACACCAGGGTGCCGACCGCGAGGGTGGCGCCAAGGGCGCCGAGGATGTCGAAGCGGCCGCGCTGTCGGTCGACTGCGGGCAGGTACCGGGGCGCCAAGACCGCCACGGCGATGCCGAGGGGGACGTTGATGAAGAACCCGGCGCGCCAGGACACCCACTGCGCGGCTGCGCCACCGACGAGCAGGCCTGCGCTGGCGCCGATGCCGGCGGTCGCGGCGTACCAGGCGACGGCCCGGTTGCGTTCCGGCCCGGCGGGGAAGCTCGCGGTGATCAGGGACAGGGCGGCGGGGGCGACGATGGCCGCACCGATGCCCTGGATGCCGCGGGCGGTGATCAGCCACCACCCGGTCGGGGCAATCCCGACGAGGAACGAGGCGGTGATGAACACGCCCAGCCCGGCGATGAACACGCGTCGGCGACCCAGGAGGTCACCGAGGCGGGCGCCGAGCAGGAGCAGTCCACCGAACACCAGCGTGTATGCGTCCTGGACCCAGGACAGTCCGGTGGCGTCGAGGTGCAGAGCGGCGGCGATGGACGGCAGCCCGGTGAAGATGACGGAGTTGTCGAGGAGGATGAGGAAGTAGCTGACGAGGATGATGGTCAGGATGGCGCGCGGATGCGCAGGCCCGGTCGGGTCCGCGCCGCGGGCGGTCTCAGCCGAAGCGTTCGTGGAGTCGGTGGTCGTGGTCACGCTCCAAGACAACGGCACCCGCCAATGGCGCGACAGGCCCTGCAAAGAGGGGTACTGACAGGGACTGCCTGATCGCCGACGGGTCCGTACCGTGAAGAACGTGACCACCAGGAACGACCTTCGCGACTTCCTCACCACTCGCCGCGCCAAGCTCACCCCCGACAAGGCCGGGCTGCCCGTCTACGGCGCCAACCGCCGCGTCACCGGGCTGCGCCGCGAGGAGGTCGCCTTGCTTGCCGGCATCAGCGTCGAGTACTACACGCGACTCGAGCGCGGCAGCGTCGGCACCGTCTCCGACAGCGTCCTTGACGGCATCGCCCACGCCCTGCAGCTCGACGAAGCCGAACGCGACCACCTCCACCGGCTCGTGCGCACGCTGGCCACCCCCCGAGCCAAGCAGGCACTGCGCCGCACGCCGGCCAAGAGCCGCGTCCGCCCGGCCGTCCAGCGCATCCTCGACCAGATGCCCATGCCGGCCTACCTGCGCAACGGCAGGTTCGACGTCCTCGCCGCGAACGACCTCGGGCGGGCCTTGTACAGCCCGCTGTACGAGCAAGCCGGCCCGGGCAGAACCCCGAACAGCGCCCGGTTCGTCTTCCTGGACCCCACGGCCGGCGACTTCTTCCTCGACTACAACAAGGCAGCCAACGACTGCGTTGCGTTCCTGCGCGCCGAAGCCGGCCGAGACCCCTACGACAAAGACCTCACCGACCTCATCGGCGAACTGTCCACCCGCAGCGAGGACTTTCGCCAGCGCTGGGCCGCCCACGACGTCAGGTACCACCGCACCGGCCGCAAGCGCTTCCACCATCCCCTGGTCGGCGACCTCGAACTGGACTATGAGGCGTTCGAGCTCGCTGGCGACCCGGGACAACGCATCAACGTGTACACCGCACCACCCGACAGTTCTGCCGACCAGGCGCTTCGCCTGCTGGCCAGCTGGACCCTCGAACAAGGCCCATCCGCAACGGCACCAACGCCCACGCCCAAAACGCAGACCAACGAGGCACCGTGAAGCACCTGTCCCCCGCAACAACCACCAAGGGCCCGACCGAGATGTTCACCGGAGACGTCCACTTCGACGTCATCGCCCGCGGCGACGCACCCTCGCGCCTGCGCGTCAACACCGTCCGGTTCGCCCCCGGCGCCCGCACCGCTTGGCACAGCCACAGCCTCGGACAGACCCTCCACGTCACTGACGGAATCGGCGTCGTCGCCACCCACGACCACGTGATCATCATGCGGCCCGGCGACACCGTCCACACCCCACCCGGGGAGCGGCACTGGCACGGCGCCCTGCCCGAGAACTTCACGACTCATCTGGCCATGTGGGAAGACGACGACGCCACCTGGGGCGACCATGTCACCGACGAGGAGTACGCGACCGCGACCACCAGATGAGCAGTTGGTGCACTTCAGCGCTCACTGAGCTGGGTTCGCTTCCCAAGCGGCCGCTCATGCCGTGAGCAGAGAGATCGGCCCGCAGCCAAGTGACACAGGTGGAACTGATCGCTCATGCCGATGAGCGCAAACTTCCGCGCCGTCCCAGTGATGGCGAAGAAACTCACGGCGAACGCGGATACATCCGAGTCCCGCGCCAGCTTCCGCGTCATCCCAGTGACGACAGCGCAGTTGCCACGACATCGCGCAGGCTCCCCGGCGCGCCAGTCCTATCGGTCATGCCGCGAGGAGTCCTCTCAGGTGGTGGGCGGGATCGGCAGGCGACATCCGGGCGCCGTTGACTCTCGCTGGCCGTGGTCAAACTCGTAGGCGCACTCGCCGCACATCCCGTCAGAGTCATTGCCGGATCCGGGATGCTCGGACCAGGGATGTCCGCATCCACCGCAGACACCCAGCCGCCGTAGCTGTTGAGCCCGTTGTCGATGCTCCTTGCGCCGCGCGAAGTAAGCACTCACGCGATCAGCATCGCTCACCCTGCGTCCGGTCATGCCGCAGATCGCTGAGGCGTCCCCTCACCCAGCAGTCAACTCGCCCGAGTCTCGCCTAACATCCGGTGATGCTGGACGAAGAAGCTGCGCGCCGAAAAGTTGAGGGCGTCATGGCCGGCTGGCCAAAGACACCAGACAAGGACGACGAGGTTGTCGTTTGGGATGTCGAAGAGCACTCGCGAGCTTGGATCCTGCACTACGCCACGCGGAGGTGGCTTCGGACCCGGTCGTTCTCGGACCAACTGGTGGGGTCATGCCCAATCGTTGTCGACAAGCGAAGTGGCAACGTCCATCTCTACGGCTCGGCACCGGCCGAGTACGACAAGTTTTGTGCCTGGCTAGACCCAGTTCCTGAGTAGACGAGGAGCCCGGTCGAACCGGTCGCTCATGCCGCGAGGTGGTGATGAGGTCAACCCCCGTTCGACTCCGTGTCCGGACAGTCAGCGCCCACCGGCGTCGTCGTCGCGCAGACGCTGCTGGAGGCCGACCCCTTGCACCCAGCTATCCCGACGGTCAGCGTCGCGGCAATCAGGAGCACGACAATGCGCATCACGCGAGAGTAGTTTGTTGCGTTCTCGAATCCGCCGCTCATGCCGCTAGTAGTTGTTCGAGGGGAGTGACGCCGCGTGCGGCTGCGGCAGAATCCGCTGCCATGACCACGAGCCGCACCGTACGACTTCGACGGATCGGCGAACGTCGCACGTTTCCGTGGCTTCGACTGCGTCCGGAGTACGAACTGGAGGTCGACGAGGCCAGCATTGCGATCTATCGGGGGAAAACGGTGGTGCCATCAGCCGTGCTTGTCACCGAGGGCGGGGTGCACAGCACGGACTCGTACGACTGGGTCCGCGCCGCCGACGACGCCTACGAGCGGCACGAGTGGAACTGGGTCTCGGACCCATTTGGTCCGTCGCAGGTGTCAGAGCGATACCGGGTCGCGATGTCTCAGATCGCGGCTCTGATACGTGAGCGTGGCAAGGTGCCAGCCCAACTTGTAAACCAGGTCGACGCGCTGATAGCCCTGTGGGAGGCGCCGGCGCCTGACCTGGACATGATCGTGTCCGCGAATCGCGCGCTCTGGCGCTTCCTTGAGGCAAAGCACGGGAACAGCACGACGATCGCGGATCACGAAGACCGGACAGTCAGCGCCGCCATCTGTCTGGGGATGCTGCCGGGTCAGGAAGACGCCGCCGACCTGCTCGAATGGGCACAGGAGATGCTCTGACCTCCCTCCCCTCAACGTCCGCTCATGCCGCGCATATTCAGTACCTGAACTCCATGAGGCGCTCGAGCTCCTCAGCGCTGTCGACGCGCTCCGCCGCAGGCCACGGCGGGCTTTCAGCGCGCCCTGTCCACGTGAGGTGAACGAGGAAGGCTGCCTCCCCAGCCGCGACCAGCACTTCATCCTGCGGGATGGCTTCAGCAACGACCCTCCATAGCTGCCCATCCAGCACGTGACCTCGGCCGATCTCACGCAGGAGCTCCGCAGCAAGGGCATCGGCACGGTCCGGCTCTGATCGCAGGTCCACTAGTGGATCCACGAAGACATGGGTCTCTGTCCAGGCCATGGCAGAACCGTAGTGAGTGCTCACCGTCGAAACGGGCCGGATCGAACGTGCGCCCGTGCCGCAGACCGTCAGGACCGAACGGGCGCACATCCGCTTAGCGAGCCGACCGAACCACCGCTACGACCCGCTGTGCGAAGGCAGCGGCCCGCCCTCCAGCGCCCAAGCCCTTGATTACGTTAGTTAGCTCGTCGACGGAAGCGGTCGACATGCGACCCTCGCTGCTGACGACGCCGGCGATCCAGGCATCAAGTGCGGCGGCGAGCACCTCGTCGTCGCTCTCCGGTGGTGAGGCCATGGGGAAGGCCAAACCGAGCTCGGACCAGAGGCGTTCGAGGTCGACCAGTTGGGCAGCCGACAACTGGAGCATGTCGCCAGTCTGTCAGCGTGGTTCGCTTCCGCTCATGCCGCGTGGCGCGCAATCGACGCGGCTGGCGAAACGGGCGGAGCGCTGTCTGCCGGGTCGTTAGCATCCGCTCATGGTCGGTTGGCGTGATCGGTGGCGGGCGGTCATTGGCAGTGACGTGTCCCGCCGGGACGGCATCGGATGGGAGTTCACTCCGCAGGGTGGCGGTGAGGTGGCCTGGACTGTCTTTCGGGAGGACGGTGGCCCCTTTCCCGTGTTCATTTCCTCTCGTGGCCTTGGTGCGCCGCCCTCGGCGGAGGACGCGCAGGCGATGACTGAGGAGGCGGTCGCTGATCTCCTGGACGCCGGAGGCCACGCCGACGTTGTGGGTTGGACAACCCGGAACATCAGCACGATCTTGTGCCTAGGGCGTATCCGAGTCCTTTCCTGGGAAGGCGAGGAGTGGGCGCTGAACGACCCGGACGCCGGCGAGCTTGCAGAGTGGGCGGCATCCTCGGATCAGCGTGTGCCGTTTAACTGGCTCGTGGCGCGCACCGATGAGGGCGATCGGCAGGTAGCGACGTACCAAGACGACGGGCTGTTTGGGCTCAGCTTCACGTCTGGCTCCACTCGAAGCCTCCCGACCGCGGCCGTGGGAAGCCTTCGTCCCCGCAACGACGCGCCGCTTCTGCGTGGACCTGTGCGCAACGTGGAGGTGGCCTACGACACTCTCGCGGAGGGTTGCCGTACCCCCGGGGTGGTGACCGAGGTTCTCCTGCACGGTGAGCACGGTTCAACCCTTCTCATCGCTGCGGAGGCCTACTCCCGTGACGATTGGCGCCTCTACGACGAATCCGTGGTCGTCCTACCTAGCATCGAGGCGGCAGATGCGCTGACATGGACACCGGACCGCCGTCGCTGGCGACCCAGCGCCTAAGTCGGACTCCCGGGCCTTGGGTTTGACGTGGCCTAGGCGCCACGGGAAGAGGGGCAATCACCCCGCGGCCCAACGACCCGACAGTCAGCCCCACAGACGACGCCATCGCGCAACCGCCGGTGGAGTCCGGCTGGCTACGAGCAGCTATTCCGCTGCACATAGTGGCGGCGTCGAAGAGCGCAGCGATGCACCGACCCTACAGCGCGACTCGCTCCTCGCGATTCTTCCGCTCATGCCGCGAGGAGCTAGGTCGGCTGGCGGCGGTGTGACGCGGCTTGAAGCGGGCGGAAACGCCACCGAATACCCGACCCCACGGCGAAGTGCGACAGGTCACCCACGACGGATGCGATGCGTCGTCAGGCCCGTGTGCTCGTCGGTGAGGCGGTCGCCACGGATGCGATGCTTAGTCAGGCCCGTGTGCTCATCTGCCAGTCGTCCGTCCATGGACTCATCTCTCGGTGACGACTGACAATCCCAAAGAGGGGTGGCCACTTGCCGGCGGAGGTGTAACTGTCATCTCCCGAACGCGGCCACCGGGCCGCGATCTCATTGCCGCATCGCCCTTCGAGGCCCATTTTCGCATCCCCGACGATGGAGGCGTCACAACGCGAGTCCGGCGTGGGGCACCCGCACGGCGTGTTGGGGCCACCATCTCGGTGCTCGGGCCGTCCACCCCTCCATGATCGCAGTGTGTCTCGGAACTAGTTGGCGATGGCGTGATCCGGCTCCCAGACGTGGCGGGTGACGCCCTGATCTTCGTCGGCCGCACGTTCGCCGAGCTCGATGGTGATGAGCTCATCGCCCGCGTAGGCCGGGCTGAGCTCGAGTGCCAAGTAATCGAACAGTTCGCGATCGTGGACGGCAATGATGACTTGGCGGCTATTCCGTTTGGCCAGAAGTCGAATGAGGCCGGCAAACTGTGCGACATGTACCTCGTCCATGGCTTGGACAGGGTCGTCGAAGACTAGGCACGGAACGATCGGTTCGACGGCGAGGTGGAGCGCGAGAAACAGAGAAAGGGCTGCGGTGTTCAGGTTGCCCGCAGATAGCATCATTTGAGGAGGGCCGCTGGCATCCCCATTGCGGTGGGTGGTCTCCAACATGATGTTGAACGTTTTCTTGGTGGCGCTGGGGACGCCGAACCTGGGAATGAATCCCTCGTTCGGGGCGAGCCTCGTGAACACGCTCTTCCAAACATCGTTGAGGGACTCCGTAAAGACCTGGTGAACGATGCGGGCGCGTGCCTGCGTTGCGGCCTTGTGGACTTCTCTCGCTACCCCTTGGCGGCGCTTCGCTTCCGCGAGGTGGTCATCCCAATACTTTTTGTTTTCCGCGATGTCGGCGACGCGTTGGACAATCTCCGATTCGCGTTTCAATGCGGCCTCTAGGCGACCCGCTTCCTCATTGGCGTTCCGGCGTTGGTCAGCAGCGTGGGACAGGCGCGCAACTTCGCTTCCGGCTCGGTCGAGCAGCTCTCTCCACGCGGTCTGGAAGGAATCGACCGTTGAGGGCACGTGGACCTGCAGGAGGGCTGCATATCTGGCCAGCTCATGGCTGATGTGGCGCTCCTCTGACGCTGCTGTTTCTAGAGTGTCGAGTTCTTGCTGAACCTCGCGCAGGCGTCGATTGAGGCTTGCGCCGTGGGCCTTGGCGGAGTCGATGCCGCCGCTCTGCTCGGAGAGCTCGGAAAGGTGTACGTAGCGCATTTCGACGGCCTTCAGTTGGTCGCTGGGCAGGCGCCGGGCAGTGAGTTGGGCATGCTCAGCCTCCGCTCGCGCGACCGCCGCCGCTGCTTGGTCGCGCGCGCTTCGAAGCTCAACGAGACGTTCCCTGTGATCGGTGAGCTCGGCCAGTTTCGAGTCGATATGTGCGACGAGGCTACGGGGGCCGACCTCACTGAAGTCCCTGTCGCAAACCGGACAAACATTGGTGCCGTCGACGACCGTGCGAAGAGTGGCCATGGTCTCGACGAGTGCACTTGAGTGTTCATGAGCGGTTGCGAGCTGGGCCTGAAGCCTGTCCAGCTCCACTCGGTCCGCGTCAAGCTGGGCGCTTACCGCTTTCGCCCGCTCTCCGACGTCGGAGTCGTCCTTCAGGATTTGGAGGGCTTGATTGGTGGCTTGTTCGACAGCGAAGCGCGGCTCGCCGCGTAGGTCGAGGCCTGCCGCCTCGGCTGCGGCTTCCCACGCCCGCACCTTTGCACCGTCCGTGGCTTCCCAAGCCTTCCGTTCGGTTATTGCAGCCGCCATCGCGGTGCGGGCCTCCTGCATTCTTTGCATGCTCGGGCGTGCTGCCAGGGCCGAGATGCGACCACCCAGCGCGATGAGTTCTTGGTGGAACTTCATGGCGGCCGCAGAGTCGGCCTGGTTCCCCTCGGGGTTGAGCGCCGACCGGACCAACGCAAGGAGGGCGCCGTCGGCCATGCGGTCGGTGGTATCCGCGTGAAGTCCTGTGATGGCGGCGCGGGTCGCCGTCCGCGCGCGGGCGACCTCCTTTCGGATCTCGACCCGCAGCGCGCTCTGCTCCTCAAGTTGGATCGCCGCTGCTTTCGCCTCTCGGTCGGCTTCGTCGACGCCTACTGCGAGCCTTTTGAAAAGCCTGAGGTCGTTAGCGTCGCTGAGCCCGTCGCGAAGGGCGTCCAGTTTCTCGAGACCGAGAATCTCGTTCACGAACTGCTCGAGCGCCGTCTGCTCGTTGCCCTCCCGGGTCTGGTATAAGTCGAGCAGACGGCCTAGCGACGACTGATCCAGATAGCACCGTTCGGCGTAGAACTTTGCGGCAACTTCGCTCAACGATGGGGTGCCTTCTAAACGAGCGCCGTTCACGGTGAGTGGCACTCCAGGGGTGCCCACCTGAAGGTAGTCGGCGACGTCGGCTCGAACGGTCGCGTATGCCTGCCCGAAGAACGGCAGGTGTGCCCGATAGCGGTCAGACTGTCGCTCCATGCTGCGAATGGCGCCGGTCAAACCCAGCTCGAGCGCGGACAGGACGCTGGTCTTGCCTGTGCCATTCGGACCGTGGATAAGGACGATCGGCGCATCGAAAGGAAGTTCGCGCGTGCCTTCGATGCGACGGAAGTCAGAAACGACTAGGCGCTGGATCGGGACCTCACTCATTCTCGTTCCCCGTCTCGTCGGTCCATCCCGCCCCTTCATTCGCGTATCGTCGCAGCGCTTCTCGCACCGCCTCGGCTCCGTCAGCCGCAGCCCGGATGAGAGCGATGTGGTCCGATGTCGCCTTGACAGGGCCCAGCGCGGCCATGACTTCGTTGACGGGGTCGCTGCCATGAACTAGGACTGCCCTAGGCAGTTTGAGTGGCAGCAGGACCGCAACTGCTTCCTCAATCTCGGCCACGTCAGGTGCGGTGGACGCGATCGGGAGGACGCGGGCATAGCGCTCTAGCTCGATCCGGCTGGCGGCGGCGATTTCGCCGACGAGTACGAGACTCAAGGGTCTGCGGGACGCTGCCAAGTCAAGAGAACGAGCCAATCCCACTACCAGACGTTGTAGGCGTACAGGCGGCACTTGGTCGGTCGCAACGAGAACCAAATCGTGGGACGTGTTGGTGCCACGAGCCGCGGCCTCAAAGTCGAACTCCGTACCCGCCACCGTCAAGGGTTTCGAAAGAGGTTCGAAACCGGCTCCCTCTAACACAGCGACGACGTCCTGGACACTTGTCATCAGAAGCCTCCTGCCATTTTGAATGCCTCATAGAGGTCGTCCACTGATGCCGTGGCAGCAAGATTAGTGGCGACACTAAACCGCCCAGCGCTCGTCCTGCCATCGCGACCGAAGCGAGACCTCGGTGACCGAGTCGACGCGGGGGGCTCCTCATCGGCAACGACGATCAGCACATCTCCATCGCTATCGTCGAACGAGCCGTTCAACTCGAGTTTCATCAATGTCGTGGCATCCTTCACAAAGAACACGCGCGCATCCCGCTCGTTCGTGATCAGGCGGACCACACCGTCGCGAGGTGCGGCGCTGTCTCCCGGCACAGCCGACCAATCACCAGACGAAAGTCCGCGACCGATCAAAGCCAACGCGACGCCGAGCCGCCCGAACTGTTTTGCGGGGAAGTCCGCGCCGTGGACCGCCTGCGCGACGGGACGGTCCGACAGCGGTCCGTAGCGACGTTCACCAGCAGGAGGCATGCGACCCGTACGAAAGACAGTCAGACCTAGGTTCGTCACGTCGACAAAACGCGAGAGGAATTCCCTCTGGTACTTCACGATCGCCGAGTGCTCAAGCGCCTCGAGGTTGGCTGGATCGGCCTCAAGAGCTGCCGCGTCACGCAAGCTAAGCAGGCCTAATTGCAGCTGTTTCACCGCAGCCGAACCCCATGCGGCCCCCGCGCCATGCTCAATTAAGAAGCTCAACTTGTCGGTGAGCGACCACATGACCAGCGCCATTAAGGTTGACTTGCCGTATGAGCCCAAGAGCGCGGACTGCGCAATAGCACTGGCGTTACCCTGGTGATCCGAGCCATACGTGAGTCGAAGGAGATTTCGGTGATATGACTCCAAGTGCTCTTCGCTGAGAACAACAACCGGCGGGGATGCTGGCCAGGCCCGAGCCAAGTCCTGGATGGCGGCCGCGAAAACCGTATGGAGATTTGCGTCCTGCGCCGAAAGACCAACCATCAGCGTTAACCGGTCCGAATATAAAACCTCAAGGTGCTTACGCATCGTCTTGTTTTCTGGCTGCTCAGTCCATCCCGAAATCTGGGATTCACGCGCAATCAAGAGACTCCGGTATTCGGGCTCGTCATCGCGAGCGCGCACAGCACAGCCGTGGAACTTGACTACTTCGATGCGGGGTCCGGCGATGCGGAAGTCGTCTGGCTTTACGGCGACCCGAACAAGGGAACTGAACGCCGGCGTCAGTTCATTCAAGGCCTTCTCAAGAAGTCCGTCCCAGTTCGCGGTTACCGCCGAGCTAACGAGCCCTTCGAGCATGAGGACCGCTATGCAGTAGTGCTCAACGTCGGGCTCGAGGTCCGGTGACCCGTACGTATTCGGGACGTCGAGACCCGCCCACACCAGATAGTCGTCGGGCCGGTCATCGCCCACGGGCACATCTAGGACACGCGAGTAATTGGTGACCAGCGCAGAGATAATGCGGTCCCCCAGTGGCCAACTGTCGACGGCAGTCGAGAAGTCGATGCTTTCCAGTTCTTCGCGGTTGAGGCCAGCTAGCCGTAGCACCTCGTTGAGCGCCGTGCGGTAGCTGCAATCCGCGTCCTGCTGGACGACGTGCGTGCGGAGATGCTCAACGACGCGACCAAGAAGTTCAGAGACATTCGGCACTCTCTCACGCGAGATGCCCGACCCCAGCCACAGCACGTACTGGCCTTCATTGAAGGCATTGACGAAGTCCAAAAACGTCGAGTCGAATCGTTCAAGGACAGCCTGCACCGTCCTTAATGGCTCAACCGTCATCTTTCGCCTTACCCCACGTTGCAATCAGTCTCTGCGCGCCCGCGGACAGTCAACACGCCTGCGTTCCCCGGTCATGCTGCCATGCGCTGACCACGCACGTGCCATCTTCACGGTTCATCCGCTCGTCCCGAGACATAGTGGGCGGTATGCCGCTTTCGCGCGACCTGCAGTGGCCGTCACGGCGACGGGTGACAACTCTCTCGGCCGAGCCGCTCGGCGCCGTGATCTGCGTCTAGGAGGGCGGTGTCAGTCCGCAGCCGCGGCCGACCGCCGTGGGCGGTGGAGCCGGGGGTAGGGGAGTTATCCACAGGCTTCGCTGGCCAGTGACGAGGCGACGAAATCGTGCCATCGTGTTGGGACCACCTCGAAAGAGGCGGTAGCTCATCGGAGGGGCCGATGCGACCACCTGTAGGCATCTTGCGGAACGCGATGGCGCTCTGTGCAGCAGCTGTCGGCCTCGTGATGATCGCCGGGTGTGAGTCGACGGCTGGCACCTCGCTGCCAACCTCGCCGCGCCCTTCCACCGTCGACGAGCCGAGCTCTCCGTCACCGTCTTCGAGCCGATCCTCCGGTGGCTCTGTTCCACCAAACGCTCGCCTCGCTCAAGAGGCGGTGGTGGCGTACTGGACGCTGCTCGATGAACTCGCGACAGATCCGCAAAGGTCAATTAACGAATTGAAGGTGGTGGCCGACGGCCAAGCGTTCGCTCAGCGACGCATAGCTCTGCTCACCTACCGAGAGAGTGGTTGGCGTCAAACAGGCGGGGCCCTCGTGAGCGACGTCCAGGCAACCCCCGAAGATTCCGGATCCTTCAAGGTGTCTGCATGCGTCAACGTGAAGGGCATTGACTTCATCGACGCCGACGGTCGGTCGCAGGTGAACCCCAAGCGCCCCGATGCTCAGCGCTTTTCGTATGACGTGTCGTCTCGTTCGGGCAAGTTCGTCGTCACACAAGACACCCTCAAGGGCTCCTCATGCTGACCTTGCTGGGGGCTGCCGCCCTTGGTGCGGGGACCTTGGGGGTCGGAGGAGTAGGGGCGCTGGCTGCCCCGATCTCTTGCCCTCCGGGGACTTGGCCCGATCCAGGCAGCGGGAAGTGTCTAATCGTGATCACGGAGCCGGGCGGGCCCGAGGGGCCAGGCAGACCCGGAGGTCCCAGCGGGGCTGAGGGGCCCTCGGTTCCGCAGGAAGCGCGTCGTTGCACCTACGTGCTCGGCAGCGGCACGCGCACAGTGCCATGTGCGAGCAAGAATGGTTGGTGGTCGCAATCGCAGCAGGCCTACTGCCGAGCGGCGATGCCTCAGCCTGCGAAGGATGATCCCGTTTGGCAAGGGCATCGGGATGGGCAGATCTACCAGTGCACTCGATCCCTTGATCCTCGCCTTGTTGGCGTGATCTATCTCGTGTGGCTGGCCGAGCCACCGAACGGCGCGCCTCCCAATCCTGCAAGCCTTGCGGCGAGAGCTGTAGAGACGATGAACTTGCGCGCCGTGTCCATCGGGATCGTTCCGGAGAGCCGCCCTGACGCCATCGGCCTGGTGGGCATGCCGGTGTGGATGTGGAACGCCAGTGACGCGGCGGAGACGTGGGGGCCGGTGACGAAGTCCGCATCTGCCGGTGGCTACACGGTCACGGCCACAGCCAAGGTCGAGAAGGTGGTCTGGGCGATGGGCGATGGCCACGTGGTCGTATGCCGCACGTCAGGCACGGCCTACCGGGACTCCTATGGAAAGAGCGAGAGCCCCACGTGCGGTTACCGCTACGACCAGCAGGGTCGCTACACAGTTCGCGCCACGTCGTACTGGCGCGTCGACTGGAGCGGGATCGGCCAGAGCGGCTCGATCCCGCTGCAGTTCTCGGACAGCGTCGTCATCACCGTCGGCGAGGTCCAGGTCCTCACTCAGTAGCACCGAGCTTGAAGGCGAAGGGGTCGCTATGACCACGACAGCCGACCCGAAGCGGGCCGACACGATGCAACCGGCCTCGCGCCCGGTGCCGTCTCCGGTGCCGCTGACAGCGGCAGTCAAACCGCGACGACGGCCACTGCTGATGGCTGCGTCGCTGGCCCTGGTGTGTCTTGGCGGCTTGCTTGCCGCGTGGGCGTGGTCGGCGACGAGTTCCACGGTCAGTGTCTTGGCCGCGCGATCCGAGGTGGAGCGGGGTGAGGTGATCACTGAGGGGGACCTCATGACGGTGAGCCTCAACGCCGACCCGGCCCTGCGGCCGATCCCCGCCACTCGCCTGGCGGAGATCGTGGGTCAGCGTGCGGCTCTCGACATCGCGGCGGGGACCCTGATCTCGGGAAGCCAGGTGACGCAGGACGTCACGCCTGCACAGGGCATGTCGCTGGTGGGGATCGGCGTGAGCGTGGCGGCGTTGCCGGGCGAACCGTTGCGGGCAGGCGACCCCGTTCGAGTAGTGGCGACACCGGGGGAGCAGGGGGAGCTGACGGACGCAGGCCCCGCAGTGACGGTGGCGACGGTCGTGTCGGTGGTCGTGGACGACGTGACGGGCACGCGCATCGTGACGGTGGCGGTGCCGCAGGCCGATGCGGCGGTGCTGGCCGCCAGGGCGTCGACGGGCAACGTGGCACTGGTGCTCGACTCGAGGGCGCGCTGATGTCGACCATCGCGCTCTGTTCGGCCTCGGGCTCGCCGGGGGTGACCACGACGGCCCTGGGTCTGGCGATGACCTGGCCACGGCCGCTGCTTCTGGTCGAGGCAGATCCGACCGGCGGATCCGCCGTGCTGGCCGGTCACTTCCGCGGCCAGGTTCAGCCCTCGGGTTCCCTGGTGGACCTGGCGATGCGCGACCACCCTGCTCGGCTCGAGGAGGTCATCCCCGCACTCGGTATGAGCATGCCCGGAACGAACGTCAACCTGCTGACCGGGACGCGATCCCACGCTCAGGCTCGTGCTCTGGCCGGGCTGTGGCAGCCCTTGGCCGAGGCGTTCGCCCGGTTGGACACCTTCGGCCAGGACGTCATCATCGACGCTGGACGCTTGGGCCTGGCCGGCTCTCCGGAGCCGCTTCTGTACGGGGCAGATGTCTGTCTGCTGGTGGTCCGGACGGATCTGGTCGCCTTGGCCGGGGCCAGGTCCTGGGCCGAGACCTTGAGATCGGAGTTCGAGTCGCGGGGAGGCGTCTCGGCCGTGGGTCTGATGACGGTGGGGGAGGGCAGGCCCTACGGGGCGCGTGAGATCGCCAAGGTGCTCGGGCTTCCCGTGGTCGCCGGTGTGGCGTGGGACGAGAGCGCGGCGGCGGTGTTCTCCCGTGGCGAGCCGCGGTCTCGACGATTCGAGGGCTCCGCGTACATGCGATCACTGCGCCGCACGGGTGAGGAGTTGCGCACCCGCATGAGCCGGGAGCGCAGCGACCTCGCCGGTGATGACGCGCTCGTGGCGGCAGTGGTGAGCTCAACGGCGTCGGCGGGGGGCACCGCATGAGTGCCGAGCCTCGCGAGCCGGTCGGCCCAGACCCGACTGACCTTCCCCTGTTCGGCCCGGCGGGGGCGGAATCGCCAAGCCGCGGTCGCGTCCGGGGCTCCTTCTCGCTCGCCGCAGCGTCGCCGAAACCAGCTGTCGCACCTCCGGTGTCGCTGGTGACGTCTCGTCCGGCTCCGCGGCCGTTCGCGGGAGATCTCGACTGGCGCGTGGTGGCCGCGCTGCGTCAGCAGGCGTCGGACCGACTGGCGGCTGCCCTCGGGAGTGACGCAGGCCGTGTCGATCTTCCGGCGCAGCGCTCCACGGGTCGGGAGATCATCAGGGATCTGATCGAGGCGGAGATCGCCGACCGGGTCACCGCCGGCGTCCCGGCGTGGTCACCCGTCGAGCAGGCCGCGATGGCGGCGGCGGTGGAGAACGCGCTGTTCGGACTGGGCCGACTGCAGCCGCTGGTCGACGACGAGGCCGTCGAAAACATCCTCATCACCGGCCACGACCGGGTCACGCTCGAGCTGACCGATGGCCGGCTGGTGCCCGGACCTCCGGTCGCCGACTCCGACGCCGAGCTGGTCGACTTCCTGGTTTTCCTGGCCTCCCGCAGCGAGGCCAACGCCCGACCGTTCTCGGAGGCGCAGCCACGGCTGCACCTGCGCCTGGACGGTGGGGCACGGCTGGCCGCGGCGGCCTGGGTGACGCCCCGCCCGTCGGTGGTGATCCGGCGCCACCGCCTGCAGCGGGTGAGGCTGTCCGACCTGGTCGAGCTCGGCGCGATGTCGGAGGTGATGGCCTCGTTCCTTGCGGCCGCGGTCAAGGCGCGCCGCTCGATCGTCGTCGCGGGCGCGCAGGGTGCGGGCAAGACGACGCTGGTGCGTGCCCTGTGCGCCGAGATCCCGCCGCACGAGGCGATCGGGACCTTCGAGACCGAGTATGAGCTGCACCTGCACGAGCTGCCGGAGCTGCACCCGATCGTCGTCGCGTGGGAGGCCAGGCCCGGCTCGGGGGAGCGGGGCGCCGACGGGCGGGCCGCGGGCGAGTTCACCCTCGCTGAGGCCCTGTTCGACTCGTTCCGGTTCAACCTCTCCCGCCAGATCGTCGGGGAGGTTCGCGGTCACGAGATCCTCGCGATGCTCAAGGCGATGGAGTCCGGCGCGGGCTCGATCTCGACAACCCACGCCCGCTCGGCCGAGGGCGCGATCGCCAAGCTCGTCACCTGCGCGATGGAGGCCGGCCCCCACGTCACCCACGATTACGCGGTGCGTGCGATCGCTGCGGCCATCGACATCGTCGTGCACGTCCAGATGGAGACCACACCGAACCCGGACGGCACGTGGTGCCGCAGCCGCTGGGTCTCCGAGGTCGCCACGCTGACCCCGGGGGAGCAGGGAACCGGCTACGCGATCCAGCACGCCTTCCGCACCCCGCCCGGCCAGCGCGAGGCCACCCCGTACGTCCTCGACGACGACTACCGAGAACTCGCCATGTACGGCTTCGACCTCGAGGGCTACTACCGCCACGCGCAGGCACCGTCATGACGCCGGCCGTCCCTGCCGTCGCCGGCGCGCTGATCGTCGCGGGGCTCCTCGGCGTCATCGCCGGGCTGCGACCGGTGCCGCCACGCCCGCCCGCCCCCTCACGGCGCCTGCGCGGCCGGCGGGCGCCGCAGATTGACCGCCGCACCATGCTTCTCGCCGGAGCGGGCCTGATCCTCGGGGCGTTCGTCGCCGCGGTCACGGGGTGGTGGCTGGCGGTCCTCATCGCGCCGGCGGCGAGCGCGGGGCTCCCGTACCTGCTCTCGGCTCCCACGGCCGGGACGAGCATTGCCCGGCTGGAGGCGATGGAGGAGTGGACCCGCTCACTGGCCGGGGTCCTCACCGCGGGCGCCGGCCTCGAGCAGGCCCTGGTGGCCACGCTCCGCTCAGCGCCTGAGCCGATCCGCCCCGAGATCACCCGCCTCGCCTCCCGCCTGCGCGCCCGCTGGTCGACTGAGGACGCGATCCGAGCCCTGGCCGACGACCTCGACGACGCCACCGGCGACGTCATCGCCGCCAACCTGCTGCTGGCCACCCGCCGCCGTGGCGCCGGCCTCGCCAGCGTCCTCGATGCTCTGGCCGAGTCCGTCGCCGCCGACGTGCGCGCCCGACGCGAGGTCGAGGCCGACCGAGCCAAGCCGCGCGCAACCGCCCGATGGGTCACCCTGATCACCGTCGGCGTCCTGACCGTCCTGGCGATCACGGGGGAGTACGTCGCGCCCTACCGCAGCGGCGTCGGCCAGCTCCTGCTGACCGCTCTACTGGCCCTGTACGTCGCCACTCTGCTCTGGATGCGCCGGATGGCCACCGGAACCCCACCCGCCCGCTTCATCGGCTGGCGCCCCAACGTGGAGCACCCATGACCGCGCCCACGACGCTGCAACTCGTGATCGCCGCAGGCGCCCTCGTCGGGCTTGGCGTGGCCGGGCTGCTGTGGGCGCTGACCCCGACCCACCCCGACCTGCGCGACGCCTTGGACCGGCTTTCACCGCACCAGTACCTGCGCACCCCACCCACCGAGGCGCTGACGCCGCCCGGTGACCTGACCGACCGCCTCGGACGGTGGGGGATGGCCGCGGTCCCGAGCGCCGTGTGGGGGCCGGTCCCGACCCGTGACCTGGCGCTGCTGCGGCGACCGCTGTCCCGGTTCTACGGGGAGAAGGTGACCTTCGCGCTCCTCGCCCTGGCCATCCCACCCCTGTTCACGGTGCTCTTCAACAGCCTCGGCGCGGGCCTGCCGTTCTACCTGCCGGCGGCCGCCAGTCTCGCGCTCGCCGCGGTGATGTTCTGGCTGCCGAACTACAACGTGCACGACGACGCTCGCCGCGCCCGTACCGAGTTCACCCGTGCCCTCGCGGCGTACATCGACCTCGTCGCGCTCGAGCGGCTCGCTGGGGCCGGACCCCGACAGGCGATGGAGTCTGCTGCCGCAGTGGGCGACTCGTGGGTGTTTGCCCGGCTCGGGGAGGAGCTGGCCCGCACTCGCTGGTCCGGTCTGACTCCCTGGGACGCGCTGCACGCCCTCGCGCGGGAGCTCGGCCTGCCCGAGCTCGACGACCTCGCCGACATCATGCGACTGTCGGGGGAGGAGGGCTCGCAGGTCTACAGCAACCTGCGCGCCCGCGCAGCCGGCCTGCGCACCGCACTGCTGACTAAGGACAAGGCCTCGGCCAACGAGGTGGCCGAGCGGATGACGATCCCGATGAGCCTGCTCGGAGTCATCTTCCTGGCCATCCTCGTCGCCCCCGCCCTCCTGCGCGTGATGGGAGGACCCTCCTGACCGGGCACACCTGTCGTGCCGTTCACACCCGAAAGACCCTGTCTCTGAGAGGAACTCCCATGCGTTACGTCGCCGCCACCCTCCACGTCCTCGGCCTGCGTGCCCTCGACACCCTTCAGGCCCGCCCGCGCCGCTCCGAACGCGGCTCGGTCACCATCGAGCAGGTCCTGTGGGCCGTCGCCCTCATCGCCATCGTCGGCATCGTCGTCGTTGCGATCAAGGGCTACGTCACGACCGAGGCCGCCAAGATCAAGTAGCCGACCGTGCCCGTGCCAACGCATCAGCCCCAGCGGCCGGGACCACGTCGCACCGCCGAGCGCGGGTCGACGTCGGTCCAGATGGTCGTGCTCATGCCCGCCCTGTTCGCGGTCATGTTCCTGGGCCTGCAGGCGGCGCTGGTCTACCACGCACGCACCCTGGCCCTCGCCGCGGCGCAGGAGGGAGCCCGCGCCGCCGGCGCCGAACGCAGCAGCGTCGCCGCCGGTGCCTCGAGCGCGCGCAGCTTCCTAGACGACACTGCCGGGGACGCACTCAGTGCGACCACGGTCAGCGCTCGACGCACGGCGACGACCTCGACCGTGACCATCACCGGCCGCGCCCTGAGCGTCATCCCCGGATGGCAGCCGCACGTGACCCAGTCCGCTTCCGTGCCCGTCGAACGCATCACCTCATGACCGCCCACCCAAGCAGGACATCCGAGCGTGGATCGGCCACTCTCGAGGCCGCGATCGGGGTCCCGGCCTTCATGCTCTTCGTCGGGTTGATCATCGTCGGGGGCCGGATGGCCATCGCCCACCAGGCGCTCGAGTCAGCCGCTGCGGATGCCGCCCGAGCTGCGTCCATCTCGCGCAGCCAGGCCAGCGCCGAGCACGCCGCGAGCGAGGCGGCACGCTCCTCGGTCACCAACCAGCACCTGGCCTGCGCGACTCCTCGCGTCAGTGTCGACACCTCCGGGTTCCGCTCCCGCCCGGGCACCCCCGCGACCGCGACGGTGACAATCTCCTGCCGGGTGCCCCTGGCCGACCTGGCCGTCCCAGGCGTCCCGGGCTCACGCATCGTGACGGCGACCTCGAGCTCCCCCATCGACACCTACCGGGAGCGGCGATGACCACCCCAGGGCGCCACCCGCGGCCCGAGCGAGGCTCGGTGAGCATCTGGCTGGCCACGATGAGCATCGCGATGCTCGTCCTGGTCGGGCTGGCCGTCGACCTCGGCGGCCAGGTCCGCGCCCAGCAGCAGGCCCGAGCCCTTGCCGCTCAAGCCGCCCGCGCCGGCGGCGAGCAGCTCGACACGGCGGCCGCCGTCCGGGGAGACGCCGCCCGGCCCGACGCCGCCCGGGCGGCGCGCGCCGCCCGCACGGTCCTCACGTCGGCCGGGGTGAGCGGGACGGTCCGGGTCAGCGGTGGGACCCGCGTCAGCGTCGACGTGCGCGACACCTACCGCACCCTCTTCCTCGGCGTCATCGGCCTAGATGACCTGAGCGTCTCAGGGCACGGCACGGCTCGCATCACCCGCTCCATCGAAGGAGTCGAACGATGACCCTGCATCACAGCTCCCAGCTGCGCCCGCGACTGGTCGGGCTCGCCGCGACCGGCGGCATCCTCGCCATCGTCGCCGGCCTGCCTGTCGTCCTGGTGGCTCTCGGCGCCGGACCCGCAGCGCTCGCCCTTCCCGACATCGACCGGGTGCGGGCCTTCCTCACCGGACCCGACAGCGGCGCCGCGCTGATGGTGGTGCTCGCCCTTCTCGCGTGGGTGGCTTGGGGCACGCTGACGCTCTCCCTCGCCCTGGAGATCACTGCCCGCGCCCGCCGCACCCGGGCACCACGGCTGCAGGGCCTGGCCGTGCCGCAGTCCGTCGCGCACAGCCTCGTCGGAGCCGCCGTGCTGCTGCTGGCCAGCGCACCCGTAGCCACGGCCCTCGCCTCACCCGCAGCGGCGTCCCACCTGTCCGTCCCGGCGGCCGCCTCCGTTCTGCAATCGCTGCAGACCGCCCCGGCAGCAGCATCGTCGGGCCGGGCGACCCAAGCGGCACGTCACGAGGATCCTTCCCGGGCAGTGCATGCACACATCGTCACGCGCGGTGAGTCCTTGTGGTCCATCGCCGAGGCGGAGTTGTCCGATGGCCGTCGGTGGAGCGATCTCGCCGCCCTCAACCCGGGGCGTTCCCACGGCCCGGACCACACCCTGTGGACCGGCACGGTTCTCCACCTGCCCGCAGCACCCACGCGCCAGGACGAGGCCTCGACCTACCGGGTCCGAAATGGTGACAGCCTCTCCAGCATCGCCGCCCACCACCTCGGCGACCCCGACCGCTGGCCGGAGATCTACCAAGCCTCCACGCATTTGGTCCAGCCCGACGGAGCGCGGCTGGACGACCCTGCTGTCATTCACCCCGGCTGGACCCTGACCCTCCCCACCCGAGATGAACACGTTCCGCAACAGGCCGATCCGCCACGGAGCCTGCACGGGGTTGAGCCCCGCCGGTCGCCCGAACGTCATCCCCAGGCATCGACCGGCGAAGGGCCGACCACGAACCTGGCGTCGCCTCCGTCGGGAGTCGCCGCCGGAACGAGGGCGCCCCTGCCGGAGGGAGGCCTCGGCACGGAGGCATCCAGCCCCATGGCACCCGGGGCGAGCGCCGCGGAGGCGTCCCCGCCATGGCTGCTGGCTGGCCTGAGCGGCGGCGGACTGCTCACCGGCTCCCTCTGGCTCCTGCTGCGCCGCCGCCGTGCCACCCAGGCGCGACACCGTCGTCCCGGACGCACTCTCGCGCGGCCGCCGGCGGCGCTGGCGCCCGTCGAGAAGACCCTGTCGGCACTCGGCCCGAGCGTGCTCCCCGACGTCGAGCGCCTCGACCTCACCCTGCGTCACCTGGCCTCGACCCTAGGCACGCTCCAGGCACCGATGCCCATCCTTGCCGCCGCCGAGCTGAGCGCCACCGGAACGACCCTCCACCTCGAGCAGCCCGCAGATCTGCCGGCACCGTGGCAGAACGAGGGTGAAGGGCTGCACTGGCTGCTTCCCGAGGGCACACCGCTGGCCGACATGGGGGAGCTGAAGGATGACCAGCCCGCGCCGTACCCGCTCCTGGTCACCGTCGGCACGAGTGATTCCGGGGCGGCGTGGCTCTACAACCTCGAGGACCTGAGCGTCGCGCTCACGGGTGACGTCCTCTACGCCACGGACTACGCCCGCTACCTCGCCGCCGAGATCGCCTGCGACCCCTGGTCGGAGTCCGTCCGGCTCGACTGCCTCGGCGTGGCCACCGAGGTCGTCCCGATGAACCCCGAGCGACTGCGTGCTCGCCCTCTCGACGACCCGCACGCCCTGGGGGAGAGCATCGCCCACGCGGTGAGCACCACCGACCGCTCGAGCGCAGCGGGGCTCGACACGGTGACGGCCCGGGCCCACGACGCCGGCGCAGATGCCTGGCCCGCCCGCATGATCCTCATCGCCGACACGACGTCGCAGGCGCACGACACCACGGTTCTGCAGGAGCTGCTGGAGCAGCAGGCCGGAACCACCGGCACAGCTCTCGTGCTTCTCGGGTCACATGCGGACGCTACGAGCTGTGCGGTAACCATCGAGCTGACCGCGTCCGGACGGGCCCGCCTCCCGCGCGCCGGACTCGACCTCGTCGCCGTGGGCCTGACCCTCGACGAGGCCCAGGGATGCGCGGCCCTCCTCGCGGCCGGGGCCGCCCTGGCCGACGAACCGCTTCCCATCGACCGGGACGTGACCGACGGCTGGAAGTCAGTGACCGACGCCGCCGGAGCTCTGCGACCAGACCTCGTCTCCTCCCGGTCGCAACCACCTGCAGAAGAAGACGAGACCCCGATGCTGGCCGAGGACGACGACGCCTACCTGATGTCCGGCGCCACCAGCATCGACGATCTCGCGACGCTCTCACCACCGGTGCCGTCCTCGACCAGCCAGCGCGCCCTGAACAGCGACCCCACCCTGGACGACGACCTCGAGACGTGGTTCGCCGACGACTGCTCCCTCCCACGCCTGACCCTGCTGGGGCCGGTCAAGGCACGCACCCGCGGACGCGCACTGACCGAGCGCAAGGCCTACATGACCTCCGTCCTCACCTACCTCGCCACCCGCGCCCACGGCGCCACACCCGAGGAGCTCGCCGACACCTTCTCGGTCTCAGCGACCAAGGCCCGGGTCTACGCCGGGATCGTGCGTGACTGGCTCGGGACCAACCCCCGGACCCGGAAGCCGCACCTGCCCGACGCCCGGCTCGCCCCGTCGGCACTCACCCGAGGCGTACCCGTCTATGAGGTGCAGGACCTCCTCGTCGACGCCGACCTGTTCCGACGGCTGCGAGCCCGGGGACAAGCCAGCGGCCCAGAAGGCATCACCGACCTCGCGCGCGCCCTCGACCTGGTCTCGGGTGAACCCTTCAGCCAACTCCGTCCGGGAGCCTGGTCGTGGCTTTACGACGGCGACCGCCTCGATGAGCACCTGCGCTGCGCGGTGGTCGACGTCGCGCACGTGGTGGCCACGCACTCACTTCAGATCGGCGACCTCGAGCTCGCCTCACGCGCCGCGCGCATTGCCCACGGCGCGGCACCCGATGAGCACGTCCCACTGCTCGATCTGGCTGCCGTCGCCGATGCTCGCGGCGATGTCCGCGCGCGGCAGGCGTTCCTCTCGCTCGTCCTCAACGCCGGCGACGACGACGCGCCGTCCGACCTGCCCCCACGAAGCGAGGAAGTCCTTCGGCGGCGTGGGTGGACCGAACCCGGCAGCGCGGCCAGCTGACGGCCGCGACCCCGCCGTCAGCGCGCGGCCAGGGCGGCAGCAGCCTCCACCGACAGGCGTCCGCGATCTTTGATATCCGGGAAACCGTTGCCGCGCAGCCACGCCCGGTCCTCAGCCGACACTCCCGTGGGGCGCGTGGTGGAGCGTCGGGCAGCTGTGCGTCGCGTGGTCGTCTTGCGGGCTGCCTCGAGATAGGGGGCCATCGCCTTCTGGAACGCGGCCCGGTTCTTCTTCGACAGGTCGATCTCGTAGGTGGTCCCGTCGTAGGAGAAGCACACGGTCTGCACGTCGCCGCTCTCCTTCCCGTCGAGGTCGTCGGAAAGGATCGTCACAGTGCGACGTGCCATGGGTGTCTCCTTGCGTTGCGGACCGGGAACCGGGGGAGGGCAACCTCAAGTCTTGCAGCACTGTGACGGCCGCCGAACCCCGTTATCCGGAGCAGAGATGAGTGAGCGCATCCAAGCCGATACGTCGCGGCGGGTTGCGAGCAGCGATGCGGTCATGGACTGCCATGAAGTGTCGCGCGACGCGGTTCGCGACTTGTGGATGACCTCCACGGGCGGCCCTCAGCGACACTCCGTTGGAACCTCGACCCTCACCATCGTTGTTAAGGCTGAGTAGGGCGTTTGGACGTCCCCGCTCGCCGTGAGCCGTTGTCGGTTCCTAGGGCCGGGTCCCCCTTCGGCCTGTGCGGGTTGCGCGCCCCTGGCTGCGATGAGCGGTCAGGCGTCGGCCTGGGTCAGTGGAGCCGATGGTGATGCTTGGCGGCCGATCTTCACCCCGTAGCCGACCAGCCCGACCAGCAGCAGGCACGCACCCACTGATGCGAGGACGGCGAAGAGCGTCGCCCACAGGGCGCTTTCGCTCGACCCGCCGTACCTGCCGCCGCTGTCGCTCGGCCACGTCACCACGGTCAGGACCATGCCGATGAGGTAGAGCCCCGCCCCCACCGCGGTGAGGTCCCCCAACTGCACCCTCGCGTCACCCATGCGGGTCATCGTGCCCCGCTCGCACGCGCGGTGCGCGGCATGGCGGGAGAGAGGTCAGCGGGGCGGTGCGGCGAGCGGACGCTCGAACCACCTCCGGAGGCTGACACCGAAGACGGGCCGACCATCGATCTTGCACGCGGCGCCACATCCGGCCGTCCACGTCTGCCAGCCGTCGTCGGCGAGCCCCTGCGCCCACACCTCGATGTCGCCGTCTGCCGGCCTCCACTGGAAGGTCCGGTAGACCCAGCCGCCTGGTCGCTCGTTCATCTGCTGGAGCGTAGGCATCGGCGCTGACGCTCCAAGAGCCGTGTTGTCCTCGCCGTGTGGAATCGCCACATCGCAGGGACGCGCGCCGCAGGTCTCACCGCCGCGCAGTGCAGTCGGTCTCAGGGGCAGGGGTCGATCGCCGTCGACGGCCACCCCCTTGGGCTATGGGGAGGTGCCCGCGTCCGGGGTGGGTAGGGCGTCCAGTGGCGCACCGCGAGTCGCTGACGCCGGCACGTCGAGCGATGAACTCGAGACTCGATGCCGTCCGGGAGGTGGGGCTTCGCGCACATGGTCGAACACATGCGCCGCGGCCATCGCGGCTACCAGCCTCCTGCGCTGGAGAGGCCGAGCACCTGGCTAGCGCGCGCCGGCTCAGGGGGTTCTGAGGACCGGTCGGACGACCTCCGTCGGGCAACCCGGCTGCACGAACGGGCGGAGGAGTTGGGGTGGTCGAGGAGACTGTCGAGGTCCTCCCGCACATCTGCATCCGGGCGAGAGGACGAACGTCATGGCGATGAGAGGGGGGCCACGGGGGATGGCACTGAAGGTCGGCTGGTATCCGGAGGACGACGGGCGCGAGCGGTACTGGGACGGTGAGAGGTGGACCGACGCCTACCGCCCGGGAGCGCAGGAGAGCGAGCCTGGTCCCCAGGCGTCCCCGGACGTCGAGGTGGGAATCGAACCTGAGAAGAAGGCGGCCACGGCTGGGTGCCTCCCGTGGGTCCTGGGGGGTGTCATCCTCACCTGCATCGCGGGCGGCGTGAAGGGGTGCGGCAACGATGGTTCCTCGAGCTCCGACGGCTACCAGGTGCAGGCCACGTGCGAGGAGCTGGTGAAGAAGAACCTGCGTAACCCGACCACGGCGGAGTTCAGCGAGCAGCAGCGCTCGCCTGCGTCGGCCTCGGGTCTGGTGACGGGTGAGAACGCACTCGGGGGGAAGGTGACCTACCGCTACGCCTGCTCGGTCTCCGGCGACACCGTTCGGCTGGACTCGCTCAACGAGCGGTAGCCGTCACGGGTGCGGCCGGACGTCGACCAGCCGCGGGTTGAACGCGCCGGGAGCGCCGGGCGGCGGTTTGGGTCTCCACCGCGCGCGCGCCGAGTTCAGCGTTGCGCAGGTCTGGTGCTGACCTACCCGAACGCCGAAGGCATGGGGCGCCCCTTTCATGGTCCACGTTGAGCGCTGACCGCAGGTGCTGCCGGTGACTTCAGGTACGTCCGTTCGCGCAGGTCAACGGCTTGTACCTCCTCCGGTGCGCACAGGTACGAGGCCGCATGGCGCCTCTCGGGTACGAAGTCGGAGACGCGCTCTCGCCACGGTTCTGCCGTCGATCACGGCGGAAGGAGCGGGCGATGAGTGTCGCTGCACAGCTGGGCCTGCAGGGCCCCGACGTCGAGCCCCTGCGGGCTGCGCAAGAACGGTGGGGGCAGTGGGCCGGCGCCTACCCCGTCCTGGCCGCAGCGCCCCCGGTGGGCGAGCTGCGCGCCTGGATGCGGGGCCTCGAGGTCGGGCCTCGCAACGACGTCGTCTGCGCCCTGGGCCGGCTCGGCAGCCGTGACGGGGATGACGAGGTCCTCGCGGCAGCGGTCCTTGCCTGGGCGCTGCTGCCGGGTGCTGTCAACGTCGCCCGGCGGCTGCAGTACGCCTCGCCGGTCATCGACGAGCTGGTGGCCTCGCAGCTTTGGCTCGAGGTGCGCACGTGGCCGTCGACGGCCACGCACAAGGTCGCGGCGAACATCCTCGGACGCGTGCACGCTGGTGTGCGGCGCGACTTGGGTCTCGCCGCGCCGACGGACCGGGCGTGGGCCCGCACCAGCCTCCTCGACCCGTTCGACGTCGCCTGGACGTCGGTGCCCACGCCGGCGCAGGAGACGCCGTCCGACCTCGAGCTGCAGGAGGTGCTGGACCGCGCGGTGGCGCGCGCTGTCATCACCGAGAGCGATCGGCGACTGTTGCAGGACCTCGCCGCTCAGACGCGGCCGGGGGACAGCACCCGGGGCCGCGCGGGGCTGGTGACCCGGCGAGCGGGAGTGGCGGTCGCCGACCAGCTGCACCTCTCGGACCGGCAGGTCCGCCGCCGCGCTGGGCGCGCCCTCGACGCGCTCGCCGCGCTGTACGTGCACGGGGTGCCGGCATGAGCGTGGACACGAGGAGCCGCCCGGTCAGCGTGGCCGAGCTGCAGCTCGCCTACCGGAAGATGCTCTTGGGTGACTTCCGCACCAGCGGTCCGGCACGCCCGGCACAGGGGTGGCGACCTGCGGGCGCGGTGCTTCCCGTCGTCGGGGCTTGCGCCGGCGCGGGTGCGTCGACGCTCGCCCTTGCGCTCGCCACGGCCGCCGGTCACGCCTCGTTCGTGGAGTGCGCGAACCCCGCGACCTCCCGGCTGACCGGAGCGGCCACCGAGGAGCTCGGGCGGCACGAGAGCTGGATCCGGGGGAGCAGAGGCAGCGTCATCTTGTGGCGCCCCGCTCACCCCTTCCACACCGTGGCCGATGTCCCGCTCCCGCCCGAGACGCTCGGCGACACCCTGTGCGTCCTGGACGTGGCCTGGGACGCGGGCGGGCTTACCTCGGGCGCGTCATGGCTCGGGACGACCCTGGCGACATCCCGACGGGTCGTCGCCGTCGCACCTGCCACGGTCCCGGGTGTTCGACGGCTTGACGCGCTGCTGCGCACCCTGGGGCACAGCGCGCCCATCCTCGCCCTGGTCGGGCCGCCGCGACGAGCGCCGGAGGTCCGCTCGGGTCTCGCGCGCCTCCTGCGCGAGCACGCCCTCGACCCGAGCCTCGTCGTCACCGTCCCGTGGGAGCGACGGCTTGCCGTGCGCGGCGTGGACTCCCACCCGCTCCCGCGCGGCCTGCACCGCGCCGCCGCCGCTGTCCTGCGGACCGCCTCAGTCGAAGGAGTCTCGTCATGAGCCAGGACCGTCTTCTCGCGCTCGCCGCGCAGGCTCCGGCACGGATCTGCCCCCAGGCGCCACCGGGCGCGCAGCAGTACGCCGACCAGCTGATGGGCTACGTCCTCTGGGCCGTCGGGATGCTCTTCGTCCTCGGCGTCGTCGTCGGCATCGGCGGTGCCGTCGCGGGACGCGTCTTCGGGATGCCCCACGCCTCGAAGGCGAGTGTCGTCGGCATCGTCGTCGTCTTCGTGGCGGTCATCGGCTACCTCGTCCTGCCCGGGATCGTGCGGGCCATGACCGGCTCGGGGTGCGTCTGATGACCCACGGGGAGGACCGGTGGAGCCGGCGCCGGGTCGTGGCGGTCCTCGCCGGCGGCGCCGCGGCAGCCCTGGTGCTGTGCGCCGGGCTCGCGTACGCGCTCTGGGACGCCTTCAACCAGGAAGCCCCTGGCACGACCGCGAGCCCGGCATCGAGGCAGCAGGATGTCGCCGCGCCGGCGAGTCGTGACGAGATCGCCGCGGCCCCCTTCGCGCTCGCGGTGTCTCGACACGGAGCCGGTGGCCCGGACGCGTTCTGGGCGCCAGTGCAGGTCCCTGCGGCCACCGCGCTCGGGCCCGCCGACGTCCCGACCGGCTACCCGCGCACTCCGGCCGGGGCGCTCGGGCAGCTGGCCGCGATCGACGCCACCGTCCTGACCGGCATGAGCCTCGGTGCGGTCCACCGGGTGCACGCCGAGTGGGCCCTGCCGGGGGCGCCGCGCGCCACGGACTGGGTGATGGCGCGCAACGTGGAGGACTTCCTCACCGCCGCCGCAGCCAGCCGGGCCTCCGGACCGCCGACGGTGACCGTGACGCCGGTGGCCGCTGCGGTCAAGGGCACCGACGGCCCGGGCTGGGCCGTGGTGTGCGCCCTGCTGCGGGTGCAGGCCACCCTGGTCAGCACCGCCTCGATCACCTACGGCCACTGCGAACGGATGGCCTGGTCCGACGGCCGCTGGCAGATCGCCCCCGGCACCCCGCCACCGCCGCTCCGGGTGGCCGAGCCGGCAGAGGGCGCCGCGCTCGAGGCCGGGTGGCGCCCCTGGGCCAGCACGCATGAGGGAGTCAGCCGTGGCACCGACTGACGGGTGGGGCGACCTGACGGGTCCGTTCACCGCGCTGGGCAACGTCGCCGGCAAGGTCGTCGCGGACGCGTGGACGGTGGCGATGCTCGGGATCTGGAACGCCGGCCTGTGGCTGCTGCGGCTGGTCCTCGGCCTGCTCGACAAGTTCCTCACCCCGGACCTCTCCGAGAGCGGGCCCCTGGCCTCGACCTACCGCCTGACCGCGTGGGTGGCGCTCTCTCTGGTCGTGGTCCTCATCGCCGTCCAGACCGGGGCCGCGGCGGTCCGCCGCGACGGTCGCTCGATCGCCCGGCTGCTCATGGGCACCGGCCAGTTCGTCATGGTTTGGGCGTGCTGGGTCACCTACGTGCTCGCCCTGCTCGTGGCCTGCTCCGGCCTGACCGAGGCGGTGATGCGCGCCAGCATGGGCGTGGACTCCTGGAGCGCGTGGCAGCCGTGGGGAGCGGTTACGGCCGAGGACCTGGGTGACGCCACCCTCGCGACGGTGCTGGGCGTGCTGGGCGTGCTGGTGCTACTCGCCGCGATCGGTCACCTCGTCGTGCTGCTCTCCCGGGGGGCGGCGCTGGTCGTCCTCACGGTCACGGCGCCGATCGCTGCGGCCGGGCTGGTCTCCGAGGTGGGGCAGGCGTGGTTCTGGAAGACGGTGCGCTGGACGCACGCCGCCGCGCTCACCCCGCCGCTGATGGCGCTGGTCCTCGGCGCCGGGACCCAGATCTCGACCCGTGTCGTCACCGGTGAGGTCCGCTCACTGCCGCAGGCGGTCGGTGCCGCCGTCCCCGGGGTGCTGTTGCTGGTGGTCTCGACGTTCGCCCCGCTGGCGCTGTTCAAGCTGCTCGCCTTCGTCGACCCCGGCACCAGCTCGGGCGCGGCTCTACGGGCCGGTGTCGCGAGCGCCGGCGGGATCGGCGGCCTGCTGCCCGGCGGGTCGCGCCCGGGGGAGGAGGGCGCCGGCTTCGGCGCGACGGCGGCGCTGGGCAGCGACGACGGCGGGCGCTCAGCGGGGGAGAGCGCCGGAGAGGCCGCGACGAGCACCCGGTTCACCCAGTTCGCGAGCGGCTTCCTCGGCACGGTCGGCGGCGCCCTCGGAGCGGCGGCCGGCAGTGCTCTGGGGGCTACGGCCGGGCTGGGCGCCTCGGTTGCCGCGATCGGCGCGGACGCGACTAACCAGATGGGGGTCGGCCACAACACCTACGTCCCCGATGCCGGGCCGCGCCCCAGCGGTGGCGGCAGGAAGCCGGCCCATCTCACCCCCGAGGCGCGCGGAGAGATGCCCGGAACGACTCCGCCCGGGGCCGGCCCTCTTGCGGGCGGCAGCGGGGCAGCCGGCTCCGCCGGGGGCGCCGGCGCGGCCGCCGGCGCAGTCCCGATCATCCCCGCCTGACGGCTGCACCGAAGGAGAGCGACCATGAACGCCACCACCTACCGCGACTACTCCAGGGCCCGCATCGGGTTCTTCTTCGGCCTGACCGGCTGGCAGCTCGCCGCCGTGACCACCGGGGTCCTTCCTGCCCTGTGGGAGGTCTCGCTCGGAGAGTGGGCGTCCGCTGCTGCCTGGCTGGCCGCCTGGGTCGTGATGACGCTCCTGGTCATCACCCCGGTCCGGGGCCGCTCGAGCACGGGCTGGATGCTCGCGGCCACGACCCACGCGCTCGGGGCCGTCGCCGGGTGGAGCCGGTTCACCTCCCACGCCGCCACCGGCGCCGGAGTGGCCGCCGGGACACCCGACCTGCCGGGCGTCCTCGCCACGTGCACCGTGCACGACGCGCCCCCGACGGGACCCCTCGCGCGGCGGGTGGCGCTCGTGCAGCACCACGCGAGCCGCACGTGGGCGGTTACCGCCGCCGTGGTCCATCCCGGCATCGGGCTGAGCGAACCCGGGCAGCGTGACCTGCAGGGCGCCGGCCTGAGCGGGCTGCTGGACGCGGCGCGCGCCACCGAGCTGGTCGACGAGATCCAGCTGATGGTGCGCACCGTGCCCGAGGACGGCGCCGAGCGCGACGCCTGGGTCTCCCGCCACCGACCCCCCGGGGCGCCGACGGTCGCGCGCCGGGTCAACGAGGAGCTGCAGGCTGCACTGAGCTTTGCCGCCGTGCGCACGGAGAGCTTCGTCAGCGTCCTGGTCCCCGAGGCCCGCCTGGGCAAGGCGGCCCGGGAGGCGGGCGGCGGGATCGAGGGCCGCGCCCAGGTCCTGCTGGGGGTGCTCGCCGAGATCGAGGCGCACCTTCGCTCGGGGCTCGGGATGAGCGAGGTGACCTGGCTAACCTCACCGGAGCTGGCGGTGGCCTGCCGGACCGGGTTCGCCCCGGGCGACCGCGCCGGGATCATCGACGCCCTGACACGGCACGGCGCCGCCGACGTCCCGTGGGCACTGGCCGGCCCCTCCGGGGCCGACGCGGCTGCCCGGCACTACAGCCACGACGCGTGGAACTCGATCACCGCCACGGTCCTCCTGCCGGTCCGCGGCGCCCTGATGGGCTCCCTCGCACCGGTCCTGGTCCCGGGCGCGGGGGAGCGCCGCTCGGTCCTGGTCGCCTACCCGATCACCGCCGCTCGGGCCGCGAGCCGACAGACCGCCTCCAGCGAGTGGAGCGCGGACATGGCCGACGGCCTGCGCTCCCGGGCCCGGATGCGCCAGTCCGCCCGCTCGGCGCACGAGAGCGCGCGCGTGCGGGACCTGGACCACAAGCTGGCCCGCGGTCACGCCCTGGTCCGGGCCTACGCCCTGGTCTCGGTGACCGCCCCGAAGACTGCGCGGATCGCCGAGCACGGCCGGCGCCTGGACGCTTCCATCCGGGCGGCCGGGTTCGCACCGCTGCGCATGGACCTCTCCCAGGACGCCGCCTTCGCCGCCGCGACGATCCCGCTCGGGGTCTCCCTCACCAGAGGCCGGGCCTGACATGGCCGGGTACCCGCACCGCTACGGCGAGGGAGCCCCAGCCCTGGAGCATTGGGCCACCGCGTGCCGGGCCAGCGCCGCGGTCCTGCGGCGCGAGGGACATGAGGCGCAGGCCCGCGACCTCGAGGACGCAGCCCGCGCAGCGCGCAGCCACCCGCTCGCCCGCGCGATCGAGGACCGTGAGCCGGGCGACGACGCGAGGTGGGCGACATGAGGCGCCACCGCCCGGCCCCGGGACGCGACGTGCCGCGGCTGCTGACCGACTTCGGGCACGACCTGCCCCGCAGGCCAACGCCCCCACCGGAGGTCCGACCGGTCCGGCTGTTCGACGCGGCCTCCCCGCGGGGGCTGCGCCGAGAAGGCGCCGGCTGGTGCGGGTCACCCCGACCGCCGGTCTCGGCGTGGCGGATGACCTCGGACCAGGCGCCTGCCCTGTGGCCGTTCATCGCCACCCCCGGCCTGCCACCGACCGGCGCCCAGATCGGGATCGACGTCCTGGCCGGGGGGGCGTTCTACGCGGACCCGCTGGGCTGGGTGCTGCGCGACGACGTCGGGGTCACCAACCCCAACGTCATCTGCTTCGGCAAGCCCGGACGCGGCAAGTCGGCCACGACCAAGGCGTTCCTGCTGCGCATGCTCGACTTTGGCTATAAGGCGCTCATCCTGGGCGACCCGAAGGACGAGTACGAACCGCTGGCCCGCCTCCTCGGCGTCACACCCATCGCTGTCGGACCCGGCCTGCCCGCCCGGGTCAACCCCCTCGACTTCGGCCCGCTGGCCACGGGGTGGCAGGAGCTGACGCGCGAGGAGGCCGTCGTGCGCTCCGGGATCGTCTTCGGGCGGTGGCTGACCCTCCTGCGGGGACTGGTCGGCTCGCAGCGGATCGGTGCCCACCCCGTCCCGTTCGGCCCGGTCGAGGAACAGGTGACCAAGGCCGCCCTGCGTGAGCTGACGGGCTACGCCGACGGCGCGACCCACCTGTCCGAGACGACGATCCCGGCGCTGTGGCACCTGCTCGCCAACCCCAGCGAGAGCCTCGTCGCCGAGTGCCGGTACGCGAGCGCCCGGCAGCTGCTGGACGAGACACGGCTGCTGCGCGACGCCCTCGGCCAGCTGGTCGACGGCGCCCTGGCCGGGCTCTTCGACGCGCCGACGACGGTGCGGCTGGACTGGGAGGCGCCGTTGGCCTCGCTCTCGCTCTCCCGGCTGCTGCCGTTGGGTGACGAGGCGGTCGGGATCGCCCTGACCTGCCTTTCCTCGTGGGGGCGAGGGCTGCGCGAGCAGGCCCGGCCCGGCGAGCTGCAGATCACGGTCCGCGACGAGGTCTGGAAGCAGATGCGGCTCGGCCCGGACGCGGTGAAGTCCTTCGACGCCGACCTGCGCCTCTCCCGCAGCAGTGGCGACATTCAGTGGGCCAACGCCCACAAGCCGGCCGACCTGCTCTCGGTCGGGGCGGCCGGCTCGCAGGCGGTGACGATCGCGAAGGACCTGCTGCACCTGGCCGACACGACGATCCTGCACGGACAGGACGCCGGGGTCGCCGACGAGCTGGAGGCCCTGCTCGGGCTGCCGCCGATGGCCAGGGACGTCGTGACCCGCTGGGCGATGCAGGGCAAGGGCCGCGCGCTGTGGCGGGTGGGGGAGCGGCACTACAAGGTGCAGACGGTGCTGCACCCGCTGGAGGCGCAGCTGACCTTCACCAACGACGCCATCACCGGCGCGGCGTGAGGGTGGGCTGAAATGAGCACCCCACGCCCCGCAGCGCTGATGGTGGTTCTTGCCCTGCTCGTCGTCCCGGTCGCCGTGGTCCCCGTCAGCGTGGCCCTGCTGATCAGCGCCATTGCGCTCCCCGCCGCCGCGGCGGCGACCGGCTGCGCACCTGCCGGCACGGTGGCGGGGCCGTGGCGAGCACCGTTCACCCAGCGCTACGTGCGCACGAGCAGCTTCGGGATGCGCCTGCACCCGATCGAGCACGTGTGGAAGCTGCACTCCGGCGTGGACCTGGCCAGTGTGCCGAGCGCCGGCACCGTCGTGGCCGCCCACGCGGGCACCGTCGCGGCCGCCGCGTGGCGGCCAGGGATCGGCCTGAGCGTCGACATCGCCCACGGAGACGGGGTAACGAGCCGCTACGCGCACCTCGCGAGCCTCACGCCCGGTCTGCGTCCGGGCGCCCAGGTGGAGGCCGGTCAGCCGTTGGGAGTGGAGGGCTCGACGGGGACCTCGACCGGCAACCACCTCCACTTCGAGATCCGCGAACGCGACGTCCCCATCGACCCGGTGCCCTTCATGGCCGCCCACGGGGCACCCCTGGACGGTGTCGTACCCACGACACCATCGCCCCGGCCGAATGCGCGCACGACCACCGGTGTCAGTGGCCTTCCCCCGGTGTCCAGCGCCCGGCTGCAGTCCGTCACGACCCCACCGGCGCCCATCCCCGCAGACACCAAGGCGCTGTACGTCGACGCCGGGACGCGGTACGGACTGCCGTGGACGCTGCTCGCGGGGATCGGCATGGAGGAGACCCGCCACGGCGCCACCACGGCGACCTCGAGCGCCGGAGCGCGTGGGCTCATGCAGTTCATGCCCGCCACCTGGGCGGTCTACGGCGTCGACGGAGACGGCGATGGCCGAGCACGCATCGACGACGACGCGGACAGCGTCCACTCCGCGGCCCACTACCTCTCCCGCTCCGGCGCACGCGAGGGCCAACCCGGCATCCGCCGCGCACTGTTCGCCTACAACCACGCCGACTGGTATGTCGCCGACGTCCTCTCCTACGCCCACGCCTACGAAGACGCCGCCCCTGACGCGACAGCCCACTGCGCCAGCCCGGTTCGCCGCACCGAAGGAGGACACCCATGAACGCCACCACCAGCGCGGAACCCAGCGTGATCGCCCTGGTCAACCGCGACCTCGGCGCCGCGGTCCGCCACGCGGCCGGCCACACCCTCTCGCCATTCGTTGCCGCCCACCGCCTCGAGTACGAGCTCGGACCGCTGCGGCACCGCATCGAGCTTCTCGCGCTGCGCCGCCCGGACCTGCTGGCCCGGCTCGCCGCGCACTGGGAGTGCCCACCGGATCCCCGCCACCTCGACGAGGAGCTGACCGAGCACGCGCACCACCTCCTCGTGCGGCGTCACGCCCACGCCGGTGGACACCTCGACGCGCTGACCGAGCCGCTGCGTCGGCCCGGCCCGGACGGCGCAGCTCGTCTGGCCGCCGGCCAGGACCGCACCCGCAGCCAGGTCGCTTCCTCGACGGCCCACGTCACCGACCACCGCCGCAGCCCACGCTGAAGGAGGAGCGATGCAGACCAGCCGCCGCAGCACGCCCTACCTGTGGACGTGGGAGTTGCCCGTCGCCGCGCTGACGCTCGTCGTCGTGCTGCTCGTCCTCGCCGCTCACGCCGGCCGAACCCTGGCCAACGGCATCATGGTCGGTTCGTGGGCGATCACCCCGCGCGAGGAGCTGTTCACCATCCTGCCGAGGCTGCTCGCCGGTGACGCCCGCGCGGGCCTGTCGCCGGGGCCGGCCGCCTCGGCGGGCGCCCTATACGCCTGGGTCGCCCTCTGCGAGAGCCTGACCGTCGCCGGGCTCGTCGCGGTGGCAGTCGTGACGCTGCGGCGGTGGGGGCCTGGCCGGGTCCGCGGGATGGCCACCCGCTCGGAGTGCGAGCAGCTGCTCGGTCTGCGGCGTCTGCGCTCCTGCGCCGCCGTCGTCCGACCGGACCTGCACGGCGGGAGCGGGCGGTGAGGGGCTTCGACCCGACGCAGGTCGGGTGGCGCCTGGGGCGGGCCCACCAGCCCCACGGGGGAGACCTGTGGGTGCCGTGGGACCGGACGGCCGGCGTCATCGGACCGCAGGGGTCGGGCAAGACGCTCGACTTGCTCACGCCCGCTCTGCTCGGCGCGCCGGGCGCGGCGCTGGTCACGCTGACCAAGCCCGACGACCTGCTCTTGACGATCACGTCCCGCTCCAGCCGAGGCCGCCCGTGCGTCGTGCTCGACCCCTTCGGTCTCGTCCCCGGTCTGCCGGAGCTGGTGTGGGACCCGATGGCCGGGTGCGTCGACCCCGTCGTCGCCGAACGCCGTGCGAAGGCGTTCACGGCCGGGACCGTCGGCGCCGCCGGGCAGCGCGGACACGGGGATGACGCCGCCCGGTTCTACGCCGCGGAGGCGGCCAAGGTCATCCAGGCCTACCTGCACGCTGCGGCCCTGACCGGACGCACCCTCGACGACGTCCTGCGCTGGGTGGCTCACTCGGCGGCCGCGACCGAACCGCTGGAGATCCTCGGCGGCCACCCTGACGCGGCCCCGTTCTGGCGAGGCCTGCTCCACGGCGCCCTACGCGGCGACGAGCGCACCGCCGGGAACACCACGACCACCGTGCAGCAGGCGCTGGCACTGTTCTTCCAGGAAGGCACCCGTCGACGCTGCACCCCTGCGGCGGGGCGGCCGGCCACGGACGTCGCCGACGTCATCGCGCGCGGCGGGACGATCTACCTCCTCGGGCGGGACAGCCCCTACGACTCGGCCTCACCCCTGATGACCGCCGTCGCCGAGCACGTCCTCGACACCGCCCTCGAGCTCGCGCACGGGTCACCGTGGGGTCGACTCTGCCCTCCGATGCTCGCCTGCCTCGACGAGCTTCCCTCCACCACACCGCTGCCGACCCTGCAGACCCGCATGGCCAACGAGCGCGCCCTCGGCGTCTCGTTCATCTGGGCAGCGCAGACACGCGCGCAGCTCACCCAGGTCTTCGGCGAGCACGCCGCGCGCTCTGTGCTCGGCCTCACGAACGTCCTGGTCATGTTCGGCGGATCCAAGGACGCGACCTTCAACCAGGAGACCTCCGACCTGCTCGGCCGCGTCCGTGTCCCCCGGACGACGTGGGGTTCTGGAGCAAGCCAGCGCTCGGTCAGCGGTGAGGACATCCCCATCCTCACCGGTCCCGAGATCCGGCAGCTGCCGCCCCGGCATGCCCTCGTCGTCGCCGAGCACGGCCGACCCCTCATCGCCCGCCTCACCCGCTGCACCGACGGACGGGACGGTCGGTCCCTGATCGCGGCCAGGGATCGGACCCGCGACGGCCTGCTCCAGCGACGGGCCACCGACGTGCCCATCGGCGCGCGCACCGCCGCCTCGGTCGCACGCGCACACACGATGGGACTGGACGGCAGCCCTGGTGGAGGTGGGTGGGGTGATGGATGACCTCGTCGGCCCCACCCGCGAGGATTCGATCGTCCTCGCCTTCCCGCGCCCCGGGCGCCTGGTCGAACACGCCTACTGGGAGCTCCAGATCGCGGCCAGCGGCAGCCCGGAGCAGGTGCGCGCCCTGGGAGACCTTCGTCGCCTCCCACGCCCGTGGGACCCACCCACCTGCACGCACCCCGACCTGCGCCTCGATATCTGGCTCTGGCTCGACGCCGTCGTCTCGTGGATCAACCACGAGTACACCTGGGACCCAGCGTCTTTCATCCCTGGCTGTTGGGCCGAGCACCCGCATTTGGTCCACGATCTCGCTGTGCTCGCCGACCAGCGCCGCCGGGCAGGGATGGCGAACACGTCCGACGCCCTCGAGGACTGGCACCGGTACGCGCTCCCCGCCTTTCACGACCGGCTGAAGGAGCGGCTGCGGAACCACTGCGACAACGGGCACCAGCCGTGGCCATCGATCAGCAGGCACGTACGGCACAGCAGCGATCCTCATCGCAGACGACGAGTCCAACTCTTCTCGATCGACGCCGGCCCCGAGCAGCCGACAGGACCCCCCATTCCCAATGAGTCAAGTCTGCGCCTCGTGGATGGAGAGATCATCAGTCTCGAGTCGGGGGATGTTTACACGCCAGGCGAAGATGGAGTAACCGGACACCCCCTCCGGTGTAGCTCTGCCGGGCAGCCCAAACGTGAGCGCGGCGGGCCCGACGCCACCGATTGCTCGGTGGCCGTGTCTCGGAGCGAGAGTGGCCGCGCCGACGGACAGAGTTGACGCTTCGCCGCCGGCGCGGCCACCAGGCCTACCTCAGTCCCAGTTGTCGAACGAGTCGTACACAGCGCCGCTGGGGTCGAGTCGGATCAGCTGGGTGCCACTGGGGTAGACCCACAGCTGCCAGCCGAGCATGGTGTTCCCCCCAGCAGTCTTGAGGGTGACCACGAAGTCGTAGCGAACGGCCGTCACGTTTCCGCTGCCGTCGCGATCGATCTTCGCGGTCACGACCGGACCCACCGACAGGTCGGAACCAACCGTGTTGCCCGTGGTCAGCACGTCGGGAGTCTTGGTCCACGGCATGTAGTAGACGTAGTAGCTGCCCTGGAAGTAGCGCTTCCAGCAAGCCTTGGGATAGGTGGTAACCGTGTAGCTACCCGTTCGTGACTGCATCGCATTGACGCCTGAGACAACAGTTCCACAGTTGTCCCGGACGCCGGTGCCCGCAAGTGCGGGGGCGGCGGAGATGACGCTGAAAAACATTGCGACAGAGGCGGCGAGGACCGCGGTTCTCTTCATGTGCACTCCCTCAACCAAGTTGGCTACCGGTGGAAGACCCGTCGGCGAGCGAAAAGTACACCCGGTGTTTGCGGGATGACGAGGCTTGGGCGGTCTCACGTCACGAGTACAGGAATGGGAGCGGGTAACAGCCGCCAGATTGGTTGCTCTTGAGCGTGGCCGCCCAAGCGGAGCGCTCCGTCGGGGGCGGGCTGTGCGGATCGCTCAAGAGGCTGGTTAAGAGAGTTTGGTTCCTATGCGGATCCGGAACTGCCCAGCTAGAGAGGGATTTAGGGAACGCTTCCCATGACGCAGAGCTCGGGGGAAGCATGACGCTCGCCGGTTCGGCTAACAGATGTGTCGTCTCTCAACCGCTCGGCAACTAGCAGTGCGGTGTCCTGCGCGTAAAGAGCCTTGCAACTTGATGCAAGTGCAGGCTGCTGCAGCACACTGCCTAGCGGTTCTCCGCTCCTTCGGCGCCTCAACCGAGCATAAGCGTCGTGCGCGAGCCCTCCGAAAGCCCTGCCCACCCGCTCAGGGGTTGTGGCTGACGTGGTGCGTACGACTGGAAGGATCGCCGCACGCACCACGCGATAGTCACAGGGTGACGTCAGCCTTCGCGAGCAAGAGCTTGTGGTCGGAGTCTGTGCTGGTCACGGTGATGCCAGCCGCCTGAACTGCACTCGTACGGTTCTGTGAAAAGAACACGTAGTCGATCTTGCGACCGTCGGCAGAGGTCACATCGCCTCCGCGCCCGGCAGCCTGGTCGGCCTCAGTAAACCGGCCGTTGCCGTTGAGGGCGTACATGGAGTCCATCTCGTCCGTATACGGCGTGGCGTTGAAGTCACCACCCACGACGACGGATCCCTGATTGTTGATCCACTGATTGGTGATCTGCTTGATGGCAGCCGTCTGCAGCTTGCGGGCAGTGGGATCTCCCTTCGCCAGGTGGACCGAGCAGATGAACCTCTTGACCGTTGCTCCGTACCGAACACAGACGAGTTCGACGGTCCGGCCAGTGTCGGCCGGCAAGGCGGGCCACAGCCCATCAGCGCCCGCTTGGCCACGCAGAATCGCTGCCACTCCGACAGCCTTGCCGTCACTGCAAGCGCCGGCGCGACTCTCGCGCCAGTTCACTGTCCAACCGGGGTGCTCCGAGATCAGGCGGTCAGCGTCGGTCTTGCACACCTCCTGCAGGGTCAAACCGTCCGCGGATGTGTCTGCGGCCAGTTGCACGGCGGCGGCGATGGCCGACCACTTCTTCTCGACGTTGTGCTGCACGATCTTGACCCTCTCGGGTGCGGCGCTGGCGGGGGCGGCAGCGGCCACGCAGCCGAGTGTGGCCAAGAGCGCCGATGCGGTCATCGTTGTTGCGCGTAGGACGGGTGAGCGCTTCACGGTTCTCCTTGAGTCGATCCAGGTACCGGGACGGCCCTGGGCAGGGGTTTTCGTCGTCGAGTTGCCGCCTTCGGGGTGGACATGATCGGCGGTGCCACGTAAGCGGCATCGCACGAGCCCTCGGTGGACGGTTGCCGGTGAACTGGATCAGGGCATCGACCAACGCGACAGCCGACAGGGTGCCGCCCCAAACGTGTTCTAGCCACGCGGTTGCAGCAAGCTGCATCGTGCTGCGAGCCAGAGCGGCGCGAGAGGGACGAGATGAGTACTCGACCTGCCAGCCCGCCATCCTCTCGTCTGGCCGTCCGACGCCACAGCGAAGACCACCGCGATGCCGGAGCCCGCGCGGGCCGAGGATCCAGCCTCGGGCCGGCTCGGTCACCACTTGATTGAAGGTGCGTGGTTTCACCGTGGCCTCCCACACAACCCTTCGGCCATCTAATGGGAGCACCCAAGACTGGGTGAAAGCTCACACGTTCAGCAGGCAGGCCGGGTCAGGTTGAGTCGTGGAGTTTGGGAGAGAACGAGCACTCACACTGGGCCAGCTTCAAGTCTCCGCAGCGCCCAGCTGCCCGTCGGGCGTCAGCTACCGCGGACGCGCCGCCCAATGCAGTGATTCCTCGGACACGCCTATGCGGCGCAGGGGGTCGATGGACTGTTGGCGGCACACGGGTCGTCTGCACCGGCCAAAGAATCGTCTACCTCGCCCGGGCTGAGCGAGTGCCACGCGCAGTCCTCGGCGCTAGAACCTTTCGACTGTTCTCGATCCACGGTGGTTGGCCTGCTCGATGCGTTGGCCATGCGGGTGCCCCCGCGCGCTCGTTCCACTCCTCTGCGGCTGTGACCAACTGCTCGAACATCGAAGGCGTAGTGGCAAAGCCCTGGGAAGCCAAGTGCGCGATTCGCTCGGTCCATCGTTCCGGGTCATCGACGGCAGTAATGCGTATGGCGGCCTCTGCGGAGTCTGGTGCAACGAGGTGCGAGAGCTCGTGGATGAGTCGGTCGGCGACCGACCTACTCGTCGTGAGCGCGCGGAGGACGCCTTCACGACCTTGGCTCTCGATGACCGAGGAGGGGTCCTCTCCGGTCGGAAGTCTTGCCTCTCGAGGCCACACCCCGTGGGGGGCGAGCATCCAGAACGCCCGCTCCGCAGCAGAGCGTCCGGCCGGGTCATGGTCGAATGCAAGGACGGGGCGAGTGTGCCGCTCGGCGATGAGGCGTGCTTGTGCAGCCGTGAGTGCGGTGCCGAGGGGTGCCACACCGACGAAGGCTTCGTCGCCGGCTGTCGTGACTGCCAGCGCGTCGATTGGGCCTTCGACGACGACCGGGACGGCGCCGTTCAGACGGCCGCCTGTGGGCATCCCGTAGAGCACGTCGCCCTTGTGGAAGAGGACGGTGGTGGGGGTGTTGAGGTACTTGGGGCCGTGGTCGTCACCTCCGTCGGGGTGGCGGCGGCCGACGAAGCCAAGGGTAATGCCGTCCTTTTCGATAGGCAGCAGGAGGCGGTCGCGGAACCTGTCGATGAGGCGCCCAGTCTTGGCGCGGCTGCTCAGTCCCAAGGCGATGAGTTCGTCGTCGCTCGCGCCGAGTGAGCGCATGTGGTGGGTGAGGTGTGTCCAGCCTGGTGGGGCATAGCCGGCTCCCGGAGGGACGATTTCGAGCCGGAGCCGACGTCGGAGGTAGTCCCCGGCCCATGCGGTGTCGAGCAGGCGGGAGTAGTACTCGCGGGCGAGTGCGTTGAGCTCGGCGGCTCGTTGCGGGGTGAACGGGGCGTCGTCCCAAGCGGCGGCACGGGCCACCATGTGTTCGATCTCGCTCTCGCTCAGCGGTTGAACACCCATGGTGCTGCGGACGAGGGCGGCGGCAGTCAGGCGGGTCTCGATGTCCGGCGCTGGGACTGACACCGGCGCCTCGATACCGGTCCCCGACTCCAGCGATTGGGGTGGGGCCCAGTCGTCCGGGGCATCGGCGAAGTCTTCTGGGCGGGGGGTGCCTTCATCTGGGGGTGGGTCGGCGAGAACGCTGAGTCGCCAGGTGAGGGCTTGGCAGGCGTCGAGGTCTGGATCGACGACGCCAGCGCTGGAGACGAGGTGGCGTTCGAGGTCAGCCGGGTGGTTTCCGCGGGCGAGGGAGTGTTCGAGGGTGGCGACCAGCGCGGGCCACCACGGGCTCGCCTGCAGGCCGGAGCGTTGCTCTGCGGAGAGGGCGCGGGTGAGCTGGTCCAGCCATTCGGTGTGGTGAGCGGGGGCGGCTTCCACCTGGAGTGCGACCGCGGGTGAGAGGTGGCGGCTGATCCGCCACCACAGTGCGGCGGCGGCGTGGTCGTCCGGCAACGGGGCACGAACTGCGGTCGCCAGGAGGGCGCGTGCATCCACTCCGGCGCGGCTAACTGCGGCGAGTCGTAGGGCGAGGACGAGGGTGAAGTCGTCGCCGCGCACGCTGGGGGCGAGCGAGTGCAGCAGGGTGCCCCATTCGGCCAGGGCGGGAGAGTCGGTGCCGAGACGGGCGTCGAGGGTGCGCTGCCACAGCGCAGCCGTCTTCGTGAGGCACCTCGGCCCGGTGGCCCTGTGGTCGTCAGCATTGACGCCGGCCGCGGCGCGCCAGAGCGTGACGTCGACGAGCAGCTCTGGCTCCACCCGACGCCCCTCCGGCCACCAGGCCGGGAGGGTGCTGGCCGGGAGGGTGCTGGCAGGGGTCTCGCGCCGGACCTGCTCGGCGAGGTCGACGACGAGATCGCGTCGCGCGCGGAGGTAGGTGTCCCACTCGGGGTCGGTTCCGAGTGCGGCCGGGATGGGGGGCAGCCACGGGAGGGGGCCGCGCCCGGCGCGGTGCAGGTCGCGGTCGTCGAGCCGCCAGTCCAGGACGGCGGCGCGGTCTCGACTGCCGGTGAGGTCTCGTTCCGCAGCGGACTCGAGCGCGCGACGTGGGTCGGTGCCGGCGGCTGCGAGGAGGGCGAGGTGGGAGCGCAGGGCCGGCCACGCGGGCTCGTCGGTGAGGCCGGGGATGGTGCGGTTCGCGTCGCAGCCGAGCTGCGCGAGGCCGTGGGCTCCGAGCCGCAGGCCGGCGGCGACGTGGAGGGCGTCGGTGTACCGGGCGACGGCGGCCTGCAGACGAGCATGGGGCGCGGCTGCGTCGCATTGGAGGGTGGTGGCGGAGCGGGGGGCGTCGTCGCGGGCGAGGATCGCCTCGAGGATGTCCGTCGCGGTCGGGGGGTGGACGGCGTCGGGGCGGATAACGCGGTGGGGGTCGCCGTCGGTGGAGAACTGGAGGTAGAGGTGGTTGGCGTCGGCTCCTCGGGTGAGCAAGGTGTAGAGCTGTTGGCGGCTCTCGGTGCCGGTCGCGAGACCGTGCACGGTGTCGACGGAGACCCCCTGCGCGGCGTGGGTCGTAGTGGCATAACCGAGCTCGACACTTTCTCGGACGTAGTCGGAAGGAACCACGGCGTGCTGGCTGGTTCGGCTGTGGGAGAGCGTGAGTGAGCCGTCGGGTGCGATGTGCGTGATGCTCCACCGGTCACCGTTCTTGACCCAGTCGGTGCTCGAGAGGCGCAGCCGTCGGTCGTTGCGACGGGTGATGACGATGTCCCCGATGTGCCCGACGGCGCCGTCGGCGAGCGGGACGCCGGTGGGGTCGAGGGTCGCGCCGAGGCGGTGGGCCTGGGCGCGCCGGTTCAGGGCGGTGACGAGGTCTCGGGTGGGGGCGAGCATGAGGCTGTCGCGGCCGGCCGTGCAGTCCTCGACCCAGGCGCTGAAGACCTGTTCGGTGGTGGCGGCGGGGTCGCCGACGTGGACGCGGCCGTGGTCGAGGTAGAAGCCGAGGGCCTCGGGTCGTCCCTCGCGCAGGGCGAGCGAGGCCATCCCTTCGGCCGGGTCGGTGAAGCGCATCAGCTGGGTGAGGTGCAACGCGCCGTGGGTGTCGGCGATGTCGCGCAGCACGCCGCCGGCTCCGATCGCGGCGAGCTGGTGGGTGTCCCCGATGAGGCGCACCTGGCCGCCACGACCCAGGACGTAGGTGACGGGGGCGTCGAGGGAGAGGGTGTCGGCCATCGCGGCCTCGTCGACGATGACCAGCGTCCGTGGTCCGACGCTGGTCACCCAGGCTGGCCTGTCGTCCTCGTGCTGCGTGAGGGACCAGTTGAGCTTGGCGAGGGTGTCTGTGGCGGCTCCAGTGCTCTCGCGCAGGACGGTGGCGGCCGCCGCGGACGGGGCGAGACCGACGACATCGCCCCCGTCCTCGAGCCATGCCGCGGTCAGTGCCCGCATGGCGGTGGTCTTGCCGGCGCCGGCGGGCGCGAGGGCGAGCTGCACCCGGGCTGCGGAGGTGGCCATTCCGCGCACGAGAGCTGCCTGGCCGGCGTTCAGGACGGTGCCGTTGGCGGCGTGCTCGAGCAGCGTGAGGTCGACCGCCGCTGCCGAGCACGCGGGCCGGTCCGCGATCCCGGCCGCGGCGATGATGCGCTGCTCGGCGGCCAGGACGGCGGCGCTGGTGTGCAGCGTGCCCCCGGCGATCTCGTACACGCTGCTCCCGTCGGATCGCCGCAGGGCCGGTGGCTCGGCGATGCCGTCGCCGCCGGGGGAGAGGCGGACGGAAGCGACCAGGGCAGCCGCGGTGACGGTGTCGACGACGTGCTCGATCAGGTGTGGTGGGAGGGTCGCGGCGCGGACCTGCCGCAGCGCCTCCGCTCGCACGTGCCACACCTGCCACGTCGCGCGCCGCGACTGCACCTGCTCGAGCACGCGCTGGGCCAGCTGCTGCAGTGCCGCGGTGTCCGGCAGGACGGTGTCGGGTCGGCAACGTGCGGGGAGGCAGGCCTGGACCATGGCCTCGCGGCCGCCGGGTCCGAGGACCTCATCAGCCTCCAGGCGCCAGGCGGCCCGCTGCTGGGCGAGGGTGCGGGGTGGGTGCTTGTCCTCGCGGGTCTCGAGGGTGGCCTGCTGCGCGAGGTGGATCGCCTCGATGCTGGTCGGCGGGCGGCCGTGGGCGCGCTGGAAGTCCTGCGCGAGCTCGCCGCGTCGGGTGTCGATGGCGTGGCGCCGACTGGACCAGCGGGTGAGGAGGGCCGGGTCGACGCCGTCGATCTCCCGCACCGGTCGGGTGTCGCGCCCGGTGTGTTCGCGTGCGGTGAAGCGCACCCCGAGCCGGCTGCGCAGGTGCCCTTCGAGGGCGGTGTTGTAGGTCTCCGACGCGCTGACGTGCGCCTTGTAGAGGATGCGTCCGTCGATGGCGAGCCACGACCCGGATCCGCAGGCCTGGACCTTGTTGGCGACGGCGACGTGGGTGTGCAGGTCGGGATCTCCGGCGCGGGAGTCGCGGTGGGTGAACGCGGCCGCGACCAATCCGGTGGTCTCGACCTGGCGGACCCCGTCGGTGCCTTCGCGGGTGAAGAGGGCGTGCTGCTCGAGGAAGGTGAGGGCGTCTCGGACGGCGTCGTGGTGGGCGAGCTCGATCTGCGCGGCGACCTCTGGCGGCGCGAGGGCCCAGAGGGCGGAGACGGACTTGACGGGGGAGAAGGTGAGGTCGAAGCCGGCCACGGCGCGGGTGCGGGGGCGTGAGTAGCGGGCGAGCGCGGAGGCGAGCTCCCGTGCGCCGGAGGGCGGCCGGCCGTGCTCGGCGGTGAAGATCTCGGTCGCGACCGCGGTCCGGATGCTCGCCTTGGTGTCGGGGTCGACGGGGTAGTCGCGGGGGTGTCCGAGGGCGGCGGCGTGGTCCTCGATCCGGCGGGCGACCTCGAGCAGGAAGGCCGGGGTGTCGTTGGCGTAGACCTTGTAGGTCGCCCCGAGCCGGGTGGCGGCGCGCAGGTCACGCTCGGTGAGGTCCGGCCCCTCGAGGCGGGCGGAGCGTTGTGTCGCGAGGGGGTGCAACCCGGTCCCGAACAGGGCCCGCATCTGCTCCTCGGTGACCTCGTCTCCGACCTGCAGCCCGTCGATCCCGGCCAGGCCGGAGCCGACCCACCGGCCGGGGGTCTCGCCCTGCTCGGTGTAGTACGACGCGAGCGAGGCCCGCGCTGCCGGGCCGTGGTCGTGCGCGGCGACCTGCCGGGTCAGGTACGTGTACCCGGTGCCCGCGGTGAGCTTGTGCAGGCTCATCGTCACACCGCCCAAGGGCACCGCGCCGCCACCGGTGGACGCCGCCGCGAGAGCGGGTACGACCCGCAATGCATGAGGTGTGCAGTGGATGGCGTTTTCTGGGTTGGGCTCGTCGGGTGGGGCGGGCATCCGTTGGGGGGACAGGGCTGGTGTGTGTGTCCACGGGGAGGGGTGGTGGCGCCTTTGGGGTGTGGAGGTGCGGTGATGGGTCGTCGAGATGATGAGCAGCGGGCCCGTCGGGCGGTGCTGGAGGGTCAGAGCGCGTGGCGCGCCGAGCGCGCGGCGAAGGACGCGCGGTGCAGCCGGCTGGGGGTGGAGGTGGCCGTCGCCCTCCGCGAGCGAGACACCTGGGTGGCGCAGTGCGAGCAGCGAGCCGCTGCGGCGTTGGCAGCGCTGACCGACGGTGAAGGCTTGTCGGTGGCGGAGGCCTTGCGGTGGTGTGGTGGTCTGCTCAGCGGGCCGGAGGTGGCACGGCTGCGTCGTCTGTCGCGGCTGGCGGCGGTCGAGGTCGTGGGCGAGGCAGACAGCGGGCAGGCCAGTTCTTCGCCGACGTCGTCAGGCAGTGACTGACGGTCGGGGGCCGTGCGGGGCCCCCGCTGGCGTGAGCATTCGTTGGGCGGCCATGAGCTGCTCGTAGGGCCTTGTGAGCCCGAGCGCTGTCAGCGCGTCGTCGCCCGGAGTGGGCTGTGGCCGCGGAGGCGTGGCGCTCACCCACGTCCAGCCGTATGAGAGCCCGACGACGAGCGCGGTCATCACGGCCATGGGCAGATGATGGGAGAGAGCGAAGTTGGCGATGGCGATGCCGCCTGGGACGGCCCGCAGCCGCCACGCGTGCACAATGAGCGGAGAGGGGGCAAGGCCGCGCACGGCGGCGGCCGTCGCGCTGGCGAGCAGGAGCCACGGTGCCCGCAGGAGCGCGAGTAGCGGGTGCAGCCGTGTCCGACCAGTTCGGACGCTGGCGGCACTGTGGATGAGGGTGGCGGCTGCCTGGTGGGGGGTGACAGCCCGGCGAGCAAGAGCGTCGATGAGGCCCAACGGCACCATGACAGTCCGGTGGCCGGCCCCCGTCGCGATGAGGCTCCGGTCACCGCGTCGCACGAGAAGCGTGACGAGAGGTGGTCCGTGCTGCGCTCGGCACATGATGCTCACGGCTGGTGCGAGCAGGAGGCGCTCGTGGGCGGTCGGTGCCCGGCCGCCGGCCAGGCGCGCACGGAGGAAGTCGCCACGTGCCGCGGCGATCCAGGCGGCGACGGCGACCGGAATGAGGGGCGCGAAGCCGCCGGCCCTGTCGAGAACCAGGGGCAGGACGCAGAGCCAGAGTGCGGCGCCAGCGGCGAGCGGCACCCCCTCGCGAAGCACGCAGTGGGTGGTTGACCTCATGACCGCCTCCGACGTCCTGTGGCCCTTCGTGAGTTCGAGGGCCTCGATGTGTCTCACGGTCCTCTCGACCACCGTCACCGAGGGCTGGGGTTGTCCACAGGGCAGGTGAGCTGCGCCGCTTTGTTGCGCGTCCACCGGGACCGGCGTGCGGCCCTTGGGGGGCATGGCTAGACGATCCATCTCGGGCGCGCAGTCGCGGCTGCTGGCCAGCGAGCCGCCGGCTGGCGGTTCTGAGAGCCTCCAGCTGATCAGGCTCCTGGAGAGGCTCGGCGACCAGGCCTCGCGCTTCGTGTGTCTGGAGGACGCGCGGTGGCACATCGTCAGCTGTCAGGCGCACCACGTAGCGGCGACGATCGCTGCGACTGTCGGGTGGCCCACTTCTGGCGTTGACTGGCCGACGGCTGGCACAGGTATTGGCGAGCTTGTTCGAGACATCCGCGGTGTCGTCGTGAGGATGCCGGAGGGCGTGCTGGACGCGTGGTGTGCCTCGGAGGGCGAGAGGCTGCTCCTTCTGGCTCTCGCGGTGAACCAGTGAGGAGCCAGGATTCGCGCAGCGTCGGTGAGCTGCTCACCGCGTGTGATCTCGGCGCGCGGGAGCTCCTCACCGAGCCCGACCTGTGGTCGGCGGTCGAGCTGCTGCGCGCGTGGCCGGAACTGGTCCAGGCAGGTCATGAGCTGCTGGCCGCGACACGCACCCCGGTCGCGGTGGGACAGACAGACCCGGCGTCCGTGGACGAGGTCGCGGAGCGGCTCCGGCTGGTCGCTGACGGGATGCACGCTCAGCTCTCTCGCCGTGGCTGGCCCGGGCCCGGTCCCGGTGATGCGCGAATGGTGGCGATCAGCGACGTCCTCGTGCGGGTGCACGATCGGGTCGAGTGGCGTTGGCGCCGGCCGGTGCTCGAGCGCACCGACGTGGCGGCGGATGCTGCGGCGGTGCGGGCGCGCGTCCTGCACACGCTATACATCTCCACGCACGCGGTGCTGCTCGCGGTACGACGGGAGGCGTTGGACGCACGGCAGCGGCCGGGTGGGCTGACACGTGTCCAGTCGCGACGGTTCGGGGCGCTGCGTTATGCCGCGGGCCGGCTCGAGTCTGCGGAGAGGATGCTGAGCGTCCCTGTCTACCGGGCCTTCCCGTCGGCCCTGTCGGGGCAGCACGTCGACACTCCCCGTCCTGACCGGCTGGCGGCCGGGCTGGCACGTTGGGAGCTCGAGGCTCATCGCACCATGGCTCGGTCACCAGGTCTCGGCGCGCTGTTGGAGGTGAGCCAGGTGCAGGCCGCATCGACGGCGATGACCCGTACCGTCCTGGCCGCTGTCCCTGTTGGCGCGCGAACAGAGACGACCATCCATGACACCGAGGTCGACTGCGCCTTGGCCGCGGTGGCCTCGGCATGGCAGAGCCTGCACTCAGAGGTGCGCGCCCTGACCGACCTCGCCGACCGGAGCGCTCCTGCAGCGCTGACCGCCGCTGGGGCCGAGCTCACCGCAGCCTTCTCGGAGGTACTCACCACGGGGACCGAGGTCTCGAACCCGGCGACCATCGGTGGCGCCATCAGCGTAGGTGCAGTTGCCGCCTTGACCGAGAGTCTGGCGACGCAGGTCGATATCGCGACAGTGGTCGTGGACGCCGTGACGAGTGAGCCATTCACGCTGAGAGCCCGCACGGCCCAAGAGTCCGTTCGACGCCTCGAAGCCGCTGCCGCGCATGGGTCTCTGCATGCGGTGGTCGCCCCCGAGGATCTCGCCGCTGGCCGGGCGGTTGCGGTCCCGATTGAGCTCAGAGACGTCTTGATTCACCGTGCCGCCCACGTGCGGCGAGTCACCGGCTTCCTCAGTTCGCTACCCCTTGCCCCCCACCTTGCAGATCGCGCCCCGGAGCGGCGTCGACCGGCCGCCACGCCAGCTCAGACTCGGCAGCTGGCTCGGTTGGCCGTCGCGGGCCATTCGCACTGAACGATGGGCGAACCGGAGAGCCGCCAGCCGTAGCCTTCACGTTGTGACCAGAGGCCACCCAGAGCTCGACTGGCTCGCGAGGCGCCGCGCCGGTGAGTCGGTGCGGCTCATCGCGCAGCGTGCGGGGGTCTCGGCCTCGAGGGTGGAGAGGGCGACAACGCGGTTCGGGCCGTTCCCCCAGGCTGACCGGCAGTTGGGCCGGTCCTACCTCGCCACTTCCCTGCTTGAGGAGCGTCGGCAACGGTGGGTGATGGATCGCCGCCAGGGCATGCGGGTGAAGGAGATCGCCGAGCGCGACCAGGTCTCGCACCAGACCGTTACCCGTGCAACCCGCGGGTGGGGGCCGTTTCCGTCGCGCGAGACCGTGGAGGCGTGGGTGGAGGGGCGCCAGCGGCGCCGTTCGCTCGGGGCGATCGCGTTGGAGTTCGACGTCCTGCCGGCGACGGTGCAGCGCTTCACGACGCCGCACGGTCCGTTCCCCCGCCCGGCCCAACTGCCCGAAGGAATCGAGACGCGCGAGTCGATCGCGCGGCGAGCCGGGGTGAGCGACTCAGCCGTGCGCAACTGGCGGCACCTGCCCGAGCCGGACTGGACCACCGCGACGGGCCGGCCGGTGTGGCTGTCGACGACGATCGACCGGTGGCTCGAGACCGACGCCCTCGCCCGCTGCGACATCTGCGGCGCCCGGCCCCTGTCCCTCAAGGTCCACATGGGTTATCTCCACGGCCAGTCGGCCCGTCAGACCAAGCGCCTACGCTCAAGCAGGTAAGTGAGCGTCCGGGCGGCTGGGTCTACCGCCACTTTCGGTGGAGACCCGACGACGGCGACATCGAGTCGTGGGCGCAAGCCCTTGCCAACGATGAGTGGCAGACCTGGGCGGCCGGCGCCGGCGCGTCCTACAAGGCCGACGGCCGGTCCGTCTTCGGTGTCAGCCTCCGGAAGTGGGTCGGGCGCCCCTTAGGCGCCCCACCGCGCTAACTCAACCCTTGCCGATGTCGCTGTGGGAGAGCGCCCGTGAAGCTGCCAGTCAGGGCGGTCGATACAGGCCGCGGTACTCACTGCACTGGGAGCAGCCGGCGCGCCAGTCGACTCCCGCGGGCTACTGCATCGACGGCTCCGGGATGACGGCGATCGCTTCCGCTTCCACCAGCTGGTCGGGCCAGCCCAAGACGCTGACGCCGAGAAGTGTGCTGGGGGCTTGGTGATCGCCGAACGCGTCCTGGACGACGTCCCAGACGGCGACCAGGTCGATGCGCTGGCTGGAAGCGGCGTAGACGGTGCTCTTGACGACGTCGCTCAGGTCTGCGCCAGCTGCGCGCATCGCGGTGACTAGATTCGCCATGACCTGATGGGCTTGACCGATGTAGTCGTTGACGGCAACCTTGTGGCCCTCAGCGTCCAGGGGGCAAGCGCCTGCAGTGAAGATCGTCTGCTGCGCGCCGGTCACGGCGGCATACGCGTAGGGCGCTTGATCGGTCAGTCAGCGGGGCGGACGAGGGTGATGGACTCGTTGGTCATGACGGTGATCATCAATCAACGCCGGAGGCTCCGCACCTCTGAATCCGGGTGTCAAAGCCGAACCCAACGCGCTCTAGCTGGATGCAGCCGGCTGCTCAGCCATCTAGCAGGTGAACCGAGCTATGCGCGGCATGAGCGCATGTTTGCTTGCGCCAGGGAGCGCGGCGTGGACGTCAGGCTCGGCTCTGGGGATGTCGGGGCAACCATGTGAGGAGCTCGGCTCCAAGAGAGTGTGTGAGGCCGGATCCCCAGAGCGTTATGGATCGCTGCCAGGGGTGACCGAAGGTTCCCCACGCAGCGTCGGGCCCAAGGTGAATGTAGTAGTCGCCGTTGGGGAAGACGGGAACAGGCCACTCCTCGATGTGTGCGAGCGCATGCTTGGCGGGGGAGTACCGGTAGGGGGTGTGCTGCCAGTCCAGGGCGGTCATCTCGAGGTCGCCAGCGAGCGACACGAAAGCGCGGAGTGCCGAAGCGTTGATCGCAGCTTCTCCGGCAGCGAAGACCTGACCCTCGTTGGTGAAGAGGGGGCTCAGGTCTATGACCAGGGCGCCGTCGGGGAGTGTGATCGCCGGCTGGCTGGTCTCGTGATAGTTCGCCTCGAACTGGAATCGCTTGAACGGAGCCCACGCGATGTCGTAATCCAAGGGGGTCCAAATGCCCCCCGCGGCAAACGGGCTGCTCATGTCTCGGAAGGTACCGATCGCGGGAGCGCCTCGCATCGAGATTGCTCCCGCAACGCGGCATGACAGAACGCTTCTCCGCTGGAACGATCTGCTCATGGCAGCGCGGTCATCTCGCCCTTCGTTAGAGGGTGGACGGATCGGTCATGCCACGACGTGGCTGGCCGTCGTCGCCCTGCTGTCGCTCGCCTCAGGTTGTGCCGGGCAGGAGCGGTCGTTCTTCGCGGCCTACGGGGACGCAGGGTCGACCGAGCTCGAGCTGAATGTGGATTCCTGCAACGAGAGCCTCACTCCCGAGGTCACGGAGTCCGCCACTCAGGTCCGTGTGAGGATGACGAGTGACCGTCGGTTCGGCCGTAGCGGAGGCGACTGCGCTGACAGCGTGACGGTTTCCCTCGCGGAGCCATTGGGAACGCGCCGAGTTGTTGACGGATCGACGGGGGACGTCGTCGAGGTCCAGGCTCCTGACTAGTCCTCCGCGGCGGGCACGCTCGGGCGCTCAAGCGAGTCGTGGACGTCCGTCAACGTGCCGACATCGAAACCCCGCAACGCGACATGAGCGGACCCGAGAACGCCCAGCTGTGGCACCCCTCGTCACTGGAGTCCTCACCTCGTTGGGCCGCAGCCCGGGCGCAGGCGAATGAGGCCCTCCGCGCGATCCGTTAGGAGCGGGGGCTAACACTCGGCGGCATGAGCGGACGTGCTGTGCCGTCATGGCAACATCAATGGCGTGGACAGCAAAGACCTGAGGTTCGAGTTCAGTGACCTCAGTTTCGATGAGGTCAACGGGCCAACCGAGGCTGAGATCGCCATCGGCATTGAGGCCGACATCGTGATCCTCGATGGCTCGACGGAGATTCTGAGGGAGCCTCGGTTCGAGGTCCTTCTCCTCGCGAAGGAGTTGAACCGTTGGCTGGTCACGCGAACGGGGTCCGAGTTCACCGCCGACCTAGGCATGGTCCGAGAGAACCTCGGCATGGTCCGCATCACTGAGACCGCTGCAGGTTGGGTCGTTTCGTCGGACCTGTCCGGGCTACGCAGCGAGGCCCGTGACTTTAAACAGGTCGAAGCCGCCGTGCGGGACTTCGTCGCGAGCGTCGCGCAGCAGGTGGCTGCAGTCGGCTACGACCCCCAACTGTCGACTACGCCTTAATACTTCGCGGGGCGTCCTGCCAGGAGCAAGAGCTATGCGTCCGCCCGCACGATGCGCGGCATGAGCGGGCGTTCGTGGGCCGGCGCCCCGGCCGAAATGGTGCGATCCGGGTCGACGCCGCAGCATCATGTGTGAGTGGCAGGACCGGATCCGCTCAAGGATCGAATCATCGAGCAACGCGTGCGAAATCGTCTGATCGAGTACTTCCAACTCGCGTCTTCCTATGCCGCTCAGGCGGAGTACGAGCATGCCGCACCGCCGTTTGTGTACGTCCCCCACGAGGTCATCGAGCAATGGGGGGATTGGGTCCATCACCTCGACGTTGTGCTGGATACGTCGCAGGTCTACACAGATGAGGAGCGTGGCGTGCTCCGCGAGTTTCAGCGCGTGTGGGAGTCGGCTGCTGACGCGGTCGGGGGCGACTACCCCTCGTTGGCCGCTGTGCAAGAGATACCCGCGTGGGAGACCATGCGGCGAGAAGCCGAGTCCGCCCTGAGCGTGTTCTCTCGTCGCGGTCGCCTCCCAGAGGAGTAGGCCATCGCGCCCCAAGTGCTCGCCGCTCTGCGGCATGAGCGGACATTACGGCAGCACGGACTGGCGTCCGGATACTGAGCCAGTGAGCGAGCCACCGTCGCGCGATTGGACCGACAAGCACGGTGGTGCGCCTTCCCTGGACTCTGCGACGACTCTTGTGGCATCCAGTCGGTGGCTGCTGGTGCGCGCCGCCCTCCCTGCGGGTCTGCTCGCACTGCTTGTTGTCTGGGCCAGTTTTGGAGTCGGTGACATCGCCGTGGGGTCTGTGATCGCGGCCCTACTCCTTGCGGCGTCCGTTGCCCGCACCGTCTGGTGGGCTCGCGGGTTCGGAGCCCGCACCCTCCTTGCGACGCCGACTCACCTCGTGCTGTGCAGGAGAGGGGTGCCTGAGCAGTGGGTGGCATGGGCCGAGATCGAGCGGGTGACGGTTGTCCAGAGCGATCCGCTGCCCGAGTGGTCGCGCACGCGCACTCAGTGGTCCCACGTTGACCCTCGTCCTGAGCTGGCAGTCATGCCCCCGCGCGCTTTCGTCGGTGGCTTCGGCGACATGCTGGTGTCGTCACCGGGTTCCCGTACCGCTGCTGAACGAGTGCGACGTGCCTTGCATGCTCGGGGCATTCCCTGCGAGATGGCCTGACCGGTGAGGGCGCAGGCGGCTCCGGGTGGCGTCCGCACATCGGCAGGAGCGATCGTTCTACGCGCGGCATGAGCGAGCCGTTGGCCTGCCGCGGACGTTGCACGATTCCGAAGCAGTTGCCACGTCATCGTGCAGCTTCTCCGGCCTCACGGTCATGACGCGGAAGTCGGCTGGTGACGGGGATGCAACCCTGTCACCTGCCGGTTTCCCCGTCATCACAGGGATGACCCGGAACCGCCCGCTCATCGGCATGAGCGATAGTTCGGTTCTGAGACCCACCTTGAGGGCACGGTTAGGGCACGCACCGCTGCACGATTCGGTGTCTTTGTAGGTCAGGCATCGCTTTGGGTTGCGCCCCGGTAGGACTCGAAGTTGTCGCCGAAGGTGGTCGGATGGGCTTTGCAATCCCGGCACCGTCCGTCGGGCCCCTGGGGTCTCTCTTCGATGTCGGTCACTCAGTGGGAGCGATCAGGACGGTCACGTTTGCCCGGGTGTGAGCGGCATCTGGATCGCAGCGGGCGGCCATCGGGCACAGGTCGCTTTCGCTGACCGAACCTTTCGTGCAGCTGTCTGCGAAATGGAGACAGGCCTCACCGGCGGTCCAGTGCGCCGATCGTGTCTGCGGCCTGCAGCAGGCGGTCGAGGTGGGTGTCGATGACCGCGTCAGTTTTTGGACCTTGTATCGACCGACGATCTGGGGGCCCACCATCAACCGCGGCGTCTCAGCCGTCGCTGCTCGTTGCGCACGAGGCACTCAGCGGCCGGCTTGTCGTCGACGGTGACGGTGACGGATCAGCAGTCCCGGGGTCAATGCTTGGTGGCTCCGGCGATGGTGTGGACGATGGCGAGCTGGACCGCGGGGTCCAGCGGATGGTGCGCCACCGGTGCGCCGCTCTGCCTCATGCTGTCGATCAGTTCGTCCGCAACGTCTCCGAGCACCCACACGAGACCGGGCGGCCGGCGTGTTCGGTGCATGCGCTGGTGGTACTCGCGAGCCGGCTGTGCCTCGGCGTCGATCTCGAGGTCGTCGCGCAGGACGGCGGTGAGGGCGTGTGCGAGACCGAGTGCCCAACCGCGAGCGAGCACGGTGACGCGGCGAGCGTGAGCGATCCTGTCCGCGATGTCGACGGCGCTCTTCCAGAGGGGCTCGGCATCAGGGAGGTACCGCCGCGGCTCGTCGCCGAGCGAGGCGCGCAGCGCGGCGAGCGCGGTCAGGCCGAAGCGGACGTCGTCCGCGGCCATGCGAGGCAACACCACGGAGGCGGCTGCGTCTCGCGCGATGCGCGAGCGGCTCGAGCTGGTCAGGGTGAGGTGCCTGACGCCGCTCCACCGGATCTCGTCGAGCGTCGGGAGGAGGTCCGGTGACCCCGTGGGCGGGTCCAGCACGACGACGTGGTCGTAACCGCGGTCGAGGCGGTGCTCCGAGGGGTGGTAGGTGTCGGTCGGCCCCCAGCCAAGATCCTCGCGGAGTGCGCTGTAGGCCTGTGCGATGTGGAAGCAGGCTCCGGGGGCGACGACGGCGGCACGTCGACCGCGCTGCGGCAGCAGGGCGTCATTGCCGCAGAGGCGGCGAGAGGCCTCGAACCACGAGGTGAAGGAGAACTGACCGTCCGCGGGGTACGGCCAAGCAGCTCCGTCGTCGGGGGCCGATGGTCCAGGGCCTCCCGATGGGGGCGCGCTCCCGACCAGCCTGAGCCGGGGCGGCTCGTGTCGTGTCATAGCGGGAGTGGAAGGACGGGCTGGCACCGGAGGGAGGGCGGGTCCTGAGGGTCGAGGGCCCGTCGGATGAGGAGGTTCACGTTGGGGTCCGCGGCCATCGCGAGGTGTCCGCTGAGGTCGGCGGGGCACACCGACTGGAGGACGATGTTGGTCACGCCGGGTTCGTCGATCCGTCCGCTGCTGTAGGGCGTGACGACCGAGTCGTAGCGGGACACCACGTTGGTGTATCGGACTCCTGGCACGGCGTAGCCTCCGCGCGCCAGGTCGTCGAGGAAGCGGTTCGGGGGGAGGAACTCGAGGCAGGCGGCGCACTGGTCCTTCACGAAGGCCGTGGTGTTCGGGAGTGCGGGGATGGCGGCCTTGACGAGGCGGGTCACGCCGAGCAGGGTGGTGCCGCGGTAGTTCGGCCCGAAGCCCACGTAGTCCTGGACCTCGTCGCGGCCCCCGGCGTACTTGAGGTAGTAGGCGGCGACCGTCGTCCCCTCCGAGTGCCCGACGAGGTCGACCTTGGCGGAGCCGGTGGCCGACCTGACGCGGTCGACGAAGGCGTCCACCTGCCGGGCGCTGGTTCGCATGGATCCGAGGCCGCCGACGAGGTCACCGAGCGCGCCTTGTCCGTAGGTGGAGGAGAAGACGCAGTACCCGCGAGCCGCGAGCAGCGGCGCATGGAAGAGCCAGTTGTCCGTGGCCTGCCCACCGAGCCCGTGCAGCAGCACGACGGGCTGCGGGTGCACCGGGGAGGGGCGGCAGGACCAGTCGTTCCACCCGCCCCCCGCCGATGTCGCCACGGCCTCGGCCCGGGAGTCGGCCGCGAGGGGAAGGAGGGCCAGCAGGCCGGTGAGGAAGGACGCGACGAAGCGACCCAGCACCGGGAACAGCGGGGTCGGGGGCGCGGTCATCTCGGGTTCCCTCCTGTGGTGGGCTGCACGGCGGAACGAGTCTCGCGCCGCGTCGTCGCGGGCCACGACTGTTCCTCGTCTGGAAATGTGACGCGTGTTCTGTGATCCTGCCCAAATGACGACCAGCGGGGACGAGCGCGGCTCCTTGCGCATCGCGGGGCAGCCCATCGCTGCGCTGCTGCCGCCGCTGCGAGCGCGGATCGTCGAGCGGGTCGTCCGGCACATCGCCGAGGGGGTCCCGGGGTACGCGGGCATGCCGACGGACCTGCTGGAGGTCGACGTCCGCGCCGTGGCTCGTGAGAACCTGCTGGCCTTCGAGGCCTCCGTCGAGGGGCGACGGTTCCCGGAGGACGTGGCCGAACGGATCTACGCGTCGGCCTACGGTCGCGCGGAGGAGGGGCTGTCCCTCGAGCTGGTCCAGGAGGCCTACTTCGTGGGTACCGGGGTCACCTGGGACGCGGTCGTCGGCCTGGCCACGGTGGAGGACCTGGACGTCGTGAGGACGCTCGGCCACGAGATGCTGCGCTTCCTCGCGCAGGTGCTGCCCATCGTGACCTCGGCCTACGTCGAGGAGATGCGCGCGCGAGAGACGGACGCACTCGGTCATCGGAAGTCCATCCTGTCGGCACTGGCCGGTGGGCTGACGGGCCCTCGGGTGGCGTCGACGTACGGGGTGACCCTGGCCGACTCCTACCTCGTCCTGGCCGTCGACCTCCGGGCCGCGGTCCCTGCAGTGGACCAGCAGGCTGGCCGCGTCGTCACTCGACGCACCATCAGAGCGATCGAGGGGGAGATCGGGGGCGACCGGCTCTCCGGGGTCCTTTTCGAGCTCGACGCGTTCGGAGGGTTGATCCTGCTCCCGCACGTCCGGGACGGGCTCGAGGACTGGACGCCGGCCCGTGCGAAGGACCTGGTCGAGCGCATCGGCCGTCATGCTGTCGAGGTCCGTGCTGCCTACGTGGTCGCCGCGGTCGACGAGATCCCGGCGGCGGTCGCGCTGGGGCATGACGTTCTCGAGGTCGTGACCCGGGGCGGGCGTCCCCCGGGGCTGTATGGGCTGGACGACGTCCTGGTCGACTTCCAGCTGGCCCGACCCGGGCCCGTGGCGGATCTGATGCAGGAGAAGATGGCCGCTCTCGCCGACCACCCGGACCTGTTGGAGACCGTGCACGCCTACCTGGACGCGGGTCGCAACCGCGCGGCGACGGCCGTGGCCGTCAACGTCCACCCGAACACCGTCGACTATCGACTGCGCAGAGTCGAAGCCCTGCTGGGGATCAACCCGGCCACCACCGACGGCAGTGCCTTGCTGCGCATCGGCCTCTTGGCCTTCCGTGAAGAGCGTTTCGCGCAGGCCGGGCCGGTGGACTGATCACCACCGGCGGGTCCTCGCACGGGGCGCATCTCGAGCCCGTCGTCCCGGGATGCCTCTCCGACCGGACGGTCGACCGGCTGGCCGCCCGACATCAGCTCGTTCGACGTCGTGCCCAGCTCTGGTGGGTACCCCATGCACGTGGTGGCGGGCGGACGGGTCGATCCGGCGGGTGCCGGACCGGACGCCCGGGTCAGGGAGGTCGTTCGGCGTGGTGCCTCAGCGCTGCGAGCACGGGTGTGGTGATTCGGTCATTGGGTCTGCCTGCTTGGTTCCTGGCCTCTGCTCGTCACGTCGTTCGTCGGGTGCGGTCCCGATGGCGCGCGGGTGCCGGACGACCGGGACCTTGGCGCCCAGGTCGACGTTCGAGGGCCGCAGCGCGATGGTCTCCCGAAGCAGAGGCCGCGGACGAGCGCGACCGCTCACCGGGCGGTCGTCCCGCTGCGGCCGTAGTCGTCGTCGAGGCGCACGACGTCGTCGGCCCACCCCGGGGCGCAGGTCGAGGCCTCGACGAGGAGCACGTCGGTCACGGCCCGGACGCGGTGGCGGACTCCTGCCGGGAGGTGGACGGTGTCGCCGGGGGACAGGCTCCGCGTGGCGCTGCGGGTGTCCTCGGCGTAGTGCTCGAGGGTGGCTCGGCCGGACACGACGTGGATCGTCTCGTCCTTGAAGCGGTGGAACTGCAGGCTGAGCGCGTGCTCGGCGCGGACGGTGAGGAGCTTGCCGACGTACCCGTGGGTGCCCCCGGCGAAGACCACCTCGTGGCCCCAGGGCTTGTCCTGGCGGGCGGCGGCATCGAACGTCGCGTGCGGGCGGGGGGCGGTCGGTGTCGCCATGGGTGTCCTTCGGGGTGGGCGTGGGGTGGTCAGGTCATCGCGGCGAGCAGGAGAGCGAGGTCGACGGTGGCCAGGCGGACCGTCTGGTCGCTGCAGCCGTAGGGGATGAGGAGGGTCTCGCCGTGGAGTGCTGCGCCACAGGAGTAGACGACGTTGGGGACGTAGCCGTTGCGCTCGGCCGCGGTGGGGGAGAGCAGGGGGTCCCGCAGTCGCCCGATGATGCGGGTGGGGTCCTGGAGGTCGAGGAGGAGCGCGCCGATGGAGTACTCGCGCATCGCACCGACGCCGTGGGTGAGGGTCAGCCAGCCGGACGGGGTCTCGATGGGCGAGCCGCAGTTGCCCAGCTGGACGACCTCCCAGGGTTCGTGGGGGGTCTGGAGGGGGCGCGGTCGGTCCCAGGAGACCAGGTCCGCGGACGTGGTGATGCCGTTGCTCTCGCGGTCCGCTCGTGACAGCGCGACGTAGCGGCCGTCGATGCGGCGGGGAAAGACCGCCAGACCCTTGTCGTGGGCCCCCGGACCACTGAGGGGGTGCACCTCGAAGGTGCGGAAGTCCGTCGTCCGCAGGAGGTGGCTGGCCACGCGGTGGCCGTCCCAGGCGGTGTAGGTGCCGACGTGGCTCACGGCTCCGTCCTGCACCATCCGCACCAGCCGCAGGTCCTCCATGCCCTGGTGCTCGCGAGGTCCGCGTGGCATGAGCACCCGCTCGCCGAGCCGCGACCCCCTCGGGAACTCCACGGCGTAGCAGGAGGCGGCCACGGCGTCGAACCGTTCTGCCGTGTGCGCAGCCGGGCCGCGGGTGAGCCGCTGGTCGTGCAGTCGGGAGAGCGCGAGGTCGAGGTCGGCGCGAGTGAAGGCTGCCGGAAGCTGTGAGAGCACGAACGCGCAGTCGCTCCCGTCCTCGGAGGGGTCCTCGAGCTGGTGTCGGAAGACCTCCCGCGAGTACGGCATCGGTGCGACGTCGGCGAGCACACCGCGGGCATCGACCGATGTCACCGTCACCTCGCCGGTGGCCTCGACGAGCACCTCGCGCCACTCGATGCTCGACAGGTGCCCCTCACCGATCGCCCGCACCGACATGACGTAGCGCGTCGTCCCCGCTTGGAGGCCCGTCTGGTCGGGGTCGAGCACCAGGGAGGGGTTGCACAGGGCCGCCCCCTCGATCGCGAACTCCTGCGTGAAGTAGGCGCCGATGAGCGTGTCATGGGCCGCAGAGGGCTCGTGCGGTTGGGGGAGCCGGTGGCGCACCAGGCCGAAGTGGTCGTTCCACGTCTTCTCCAGGTCGTGGTGCCGGGGGGTGAACTGCGTGACGGTGCGGGCCAAGGTCTCTGCAGCGACGTCGTCGGGCAGCGCCAGGATGCGCGAGACGACGCCGGCCGACCGCGACTCGCCGTTGCCTCCCAGCTCCTGCCCGGGGAGGAAGAGGCGGCTCACCACGCGCGCCGGGTCCGGGCGCAGCACGAGTCCGGCCACGCGATGCGCGGTGAGGGGCTCCCGCCGGGTCACCGCGCGGCCGGCGTCCTGGCCAGGAGCGAGAGCTGGAGCGTCGACAGCCACGCGAGGGTCGACTCGGCGCCTTGGTTGAGGTTCACGCCGTGACGTTCGAGGCCGTCGTACCCGGCGCCGGTCTCCTCGTCCCGCATCGGCAGGGACAGGTCGTTGCGGCCCTCGAACCACCCGCGGCATTCCCGGACGATCTCGATCCATCCCTTGTCGCGCGTGACGAGGAAGGCCCGCCAGGCCGCCTCGGTGAGCGCGGCGACCTCGATCGGTTGCTGGGCGAACCCCGGGCCGACGGCGTCGAGCGAGCGGCCGCCCGAGGGCACGACGGAGAGATGGCCGTCGACGAGCTGCTGGCGCACGAGCCACGCCAGCAGGTCGAGGGCGGCCCCTGCCCCGACTGCGTTCGAGGAGTTGGCGGCGATCACGAGCATGGCTTCGGGGATCACGGCGTTGGCGTAGGTGAGGCGTTCCTCGGGCCAGTCCCATGCGGTCGTGCAGCAGGAGCCGACGAGCACGGTGCGGGCGTCGCGCAGTAGTCGTTCGGCGCTGTCCCGCACGTCGTCATCGACGCAGGGTCGTTCTGCGTGGAGCAGGGCAGCCGCCCCCAGGGCGGCGTAGGCCATGGATCGCGGCCACCGCGAGCGGGCCCGCATGGCGATGCGGGCGCCGGCGAGGGCTCGTCGGCCTGCCGTGGAGCCGTGCCCCCGTGCCGCGGCGACCCCGAGGGCCCACACCGCGCGCCCCCAGTGGTCCCCTGTCCCGGCCGTGTCCGACCACTCACCGTGGCTGGTGCGTCGGTTGTGCATCCGGCCGTCCGGCGTCACGGCGTGGAGCAGCATGGTGAGGTAGACGCCGCCGAGCGCAGCCGCCGCGTCGCCGCCATCCGGGTCCCGGCTCGTGACGACGAGAGCGCGTGCTGCGTCGTCGACGCAGTAGCCGTGCTCAGGTCGGGGCTGCGCCCCCAGGGCGTGCTCGTAGAGACCCAGGCGCGTGGTCATCCTCGTCAGGTGGAGGTAGGGCAGGGGGTCGGCCATCACGCGACCGACGCCGACGCCGACCGCACGGTCTGGCGTGCCAGTGACAGGTGTGCACGGGCGACCGCCGACCACAGCAGGGAGGGGGCGAGGGTGCGGGCCGCGTCGGCCATGTCGGCGGCGAGCCCGGGCTCGGTGAGGACCCGCCGCAGCGCCGCACCGATGGCGGCCGCGTCCTGCTGGGGGACGAGGAGCCCGGCCCCGCCGGACAGGAGCTCGACCGCGTGGGGGAAAGCCGTCGCCACCACCGGCTTGCCCGCGGCCACTGCCTCGACGAGGACCCCGGAGGTGACCTGCTCACGCGAGTCGTACGGGAGGAGGACCACGTCGGCGTCGCGGACGAGGGCCTGGAGAGCCGTCCGCGGGAGGTAGCTCGCGTCGAAGGCCACGTCGGCGTGGAGCTCCAGCTCACCCACGATGGAGTGCAACCGCTCGCGGTAGGCCTCTCCCTCGCGTTCGAGGACGCGGGGGTGGGTCTGCCCGACGACGCGGTAGAGCGGCGGTGGGACGAGGTCGCCGAGGCCGGCCAGGGCCCGCAGGCCCCACTCGATGCCCTTGCCCTCGCCGAGCAGCCCCCAGGTGAGGACGACAGGTCGGTGGCCGACCTCGTGGGGCCGTGCCCCCTCTGCCTGCGGCCCGGCGTCCGCACCGTGACCGATGACGGCGATGCGCTCCGGTGCGATCCCCCACCCGTCGACGAGACGGTCACGGGCCGTGCGGGTCATCGTGACGACGGCTGCCGACTCGGCGCACACGCCCGCGAGGACCCGGTACTGGTTGGGGGTGGGACGGGCGAGCACGGTGTGCAGCACGCTGATGACGGGCACGGTGACCGACGACAGCACCTCCAGCAGGTCCTCGCCGTCCGCGCCCCCGTAGATGCCGTACTCGTGCTGGACGAGGCAGACGTCACTCTCGCTCAGGGCGCGGGCGACGCGCCGGGCCCCTCCGGGCTCGTCGGTCCGCCACTCTGTGGCACCGGGTGAGGAGGTGAGGCCGCGAGGCCCGACCGGCCGGACGACCTCGACGTGCGCCCCTTGGGCCTCGAGGTGCTGGGCGAGCGACCGGGAGAACGTGGCGATGCCGCACTCGGTCGGAGGGTAGGTGCTGAGGAGTCCGAACCGGATGCCCATGGGATCTGCTTTCCCGACGCCGAGCCGCAGCAACGTGCTGCCGTACACGAAGGGGGAGCGGCCCCGAGGCTCCGGCCGTGGGGAGGGAGTCGATGACCCGGCATCGTTGCCGAACCGATCTCGCTCTTCGACCGTAGCAGCGACGTCAAGGCTGCTTCGGCCCTACGGTGGGGCCCGACCCCGGGAGGCACCATGCGAGTCGCCGTCCTCGCCTCGATCGCGCACCGCACGCCACCGCGGGCGTACGGCCCCTGGGAGCAGGTGGCGTCCACGCTGACCGAGGGCCTCGTGGCACGGGGGCACGATGTCACGTTGTTCGCGACCGCGGACTCGGTGACCTCGGCGACGTTGCGCGCGGTCGCACCGAGGGGGTACGAGGAGGACCCGGCCGTCGACGCCAAGGTGTACGAGGCTCTCCACATCGCCTCGCTCTACGAGGAGGCCGATCGGTTCGACGTGATCAGCAACCAGTTCGACTTCCTCCCTCTCGTCTTCAGCCGGCTCGTGGGGACCCCTGTGGTCACGACGATCCACGGCTTCTCCTCCGAGCGGATCCTCCCGGTCTACCGGGCGTACGACGACGTGTGCCACTACGTGGCGATCAGCGATGCCGACCGCCGTCCCGACCTGACGTACGCCGCGACGATCCACCACGGGCTCGACCTCGGGTGCTTTGCTCCGGGGTCCGGGCACCCGGGGTACCTGGTCTTCCTCGGGCGCGTCCACCCGCACAAGGGCACCAGGGAGGCGATCGACGTCGCGCTGCGGGCGGGTGTGCCGCTCGTCATCGCGGGCACCGTGCAGGACGAGGCCTACTTCCGCGAGATGGTCGAGCCCTTCGTCGACGGGGTCCGGGTGTCCTACGTCGGTCCGGTGGGGCCGGTGGAGCGTGAGCGCCTCCTGGGTGGAGCGCGGGCGCTCCTGCACCTGATCGACTTCGACGAACCGTTCGGCCTGGCCGTCGTCGAGGCCCTCGCGGTGGGTACCCCCGTCATCGCGCACCGCCGGGGCTCGATGCCCGAGATCGTGCGGCACGGCGTGACGGGGTTCCTCGTCTCGGGGCCGCGGGAGGCGCTGGCCGCCGTGCGCGCCGTCGGGGGGCTGGAGCGGGGCGCGTGCCGCGCCGACGTGGTGGCCCGGTTCTCCGCGTCCCGCATGGTCGACGAGTACGAGGACCTCTTCGCTCGGCTCGTCCGCCGGCCCACCTGACGCGGCCTCGGACCGCGGTCGGGCCGGTCGGCGCGTCCCCGCTCGCCCGGCCCGACGAGGGTGGCCTCCCGGCGCCGGTCCTCGCGTGCTGTCGTTTCGTTGCCCCGGGGGGACGGCAGGTCTAGCGTGGCAGGTACGACGTCGCCCCGGACCCCGGTGACCCGACCAGGTGGACAGGTGCCGGATGGACGAGGACGAGGGTGCACAGGCGCCCGTCGAGGTGGCGGCGTCGCACGCCGGGACGGTCAGCGCTGCGCGACCCCCCGGATGTCGACGCTCGCGCATCCTGGACCGCCTGCCTCTCCCCGTGCGGTCCACGCTCGCGAGGCGTCACGGCCTCACCGAGTCGGTGCCTGCGGTCCCGCTCCCTGCCAGGGGGGGAGCGGGGCCGTGGACCGGCTCGAGCGAGCCGGGGGGACGGGGGGAGCGGGATGGCGCCCCCTGAGGCCACGGAGGCGCTGGGCCGGAAGATGGTGCAGGCCGTCCCGGGGCGCCCGGCGGCCGAGGCCCTGTGCGCGGGGTGCGTGGAGCTGCTCCCGGTCGACGGTGCGGCCATCTCGGTCGTCCTCGAGGGCGAGTCACGGGGCACGGTCGGCGCGGACAGCGTCAGGAGCCGGCGGCTGGACGAGCTCCAGTTCACGTTCGGCGAGGGTCCGTGCCTCGACGCGGTCACCAGCGGGCGCATCCTGCTCGTGGACGACCTCACCACCGTAAAGGGCAGGTGGCCCGCGTACACCCGCGCGGCCCTGGGTGACGGCGTGCGTGCCGCTTTCGCCTTCCCCGTGCGGATCTCGGGGCAGGCTGTGGGCGCGCTCGTGCTGTACCGCCTGATCCCGGGCTCCCTGGGTCCCGAGGACCTCGCCTGTGCCGTGGTCGCCGCCGACCTGGCGGCTGTGCCCATCATCGAGTTGGTGGGTGTCCTCGACCCGGGGACTCGGCAGGACGGCGGTCCCTGGCTGTCGGGTGACGTTCCCGCGCGCTCTCGGATCCATCAGGCGACCGGCCTCGTGATGTCTCAGCTGGGGATTGACCGCGATGCGGCGCTGCGGCGGTTGCGTGACCGGGCCGTTGCGACCGGGCGCACCGCGGACGAGGTGGCCGAGGACGTCGTCGGGCGTCGGATCCTGCTCGAGGTCGACACCGACGAGGAGCGATCGTGAACCGGGCGCGCGAGTCGGAGGTCGTCCGGGCCTTCGTCGCCCTGGCGGGCGAGAAGGAGTCGGAGCGACTGATGACGAGCCTGGCCACCAGCTGCGTCAGCCTGCTGCCGATCACCGCGGCAGGGGTTCTCGTCGCCGTGGACGGCCGCCTCACGGTGATGGCCGCCACCCCGGGGCTCGCGAACGCACAGGAGGTGCTGCTGGGGAACCGCGAGGAGGGACCTTGCGTGGAGGCGTTCCGGACCCGTGCCCCCGTGACCTCGGTCGACCTCGCCGAGGCGGCCGATCGGTGGCCCAGCGTGAGCAGGATGGCGGTCTCGTCGGGGCTTCGCGCCGTCCATGCGCTGCCCCTGCAGCTCCAGCAGGAGGCCATCGGGTCGTTGGGTCTCTTCGGTGAGGCGGAGACTTCCATGTCAGCGCCTGATCTCGCGCTGGCGCGAGCCCTCGCCCACGTCGCGACCATCGCCATCGTCAACGCGCGTGTCGTGTCGGGACAGACGACGGTGACCGCTCAGCTCCAACGAGCGCTGGACAGCCGTGTGGTCATCGAGCAGGCGAAGGGGATGATCGCCGGTGAAGGGGCTGTGGACATGGAGGAGGCGTTCGGCGCCCTCCGGGGATACGCACGCGATCGCGGTGAACAGCTGGCGGTGGTGGCGGCCTCCGTCGTGGGGCGCTCGACCAGTGCCACGTCGATTCTTCGTCACACAACCACCCGGTCGTGACAGGGGCGCCTCGTGATGTGGTGAACGTGAGGGTCACGCCCGGCCTCACGGTGCGATGACGGCCCGGGCGATCCGGGATCGACGTCGGGTTGCCGAGGGATCCATGGGACGTGAGACGTCGCTCGTGCGATGCCGAGGTCTCGGTCGGACTCACGGCCCGTTCGGTGCTTGGCGCGCATCGGACCCGGCCGGGAGAGAAGGCGATCACCTTCCCACGGGCGCACCGCGGACGGGCATGAGTCGCCTCGCCGGCGCAGGGGTCCGGCGAGGCGCCACCGTCAGGGTGGCACCGACGCTGGAGGTCGTCAATCCGGGACCGGGGAGAGGGGGCACGACGCCGGTCTCGACCTGGCATCTTGGTGTCCGTCTGGCTACGCGTCCGTGGGCATCGTGTAGCTGGTGGTGGGAGGTTGCACCGCCGGCGCGAGGGTACAGATGAGATGGTGCGTTCACGTCCAACAGCGAGGCGCGGACGACCGACCTGGCACCTCGAGGGATGTCACGGGGACGTCCCTGGTTGCCTATCGCCCCGGGGGCGTCCTCGCCGACCCGTGAGGTGATGGCTTCGGTCTCCAGGCTGCCGCGGACGGCCTCCTCGGTGCTCCCGTGATCGTGTTCAGCGCCACCTCAGTCGGTGGACACTGCATGACCCTCGGCGGGATGAGTCGGCTCCGGGGAGTGCAGCGCGACCGTGCGGGCCTCGGTCGCGGCGACGGCCAGATCGACCTCGAGAGCCGTGGCGGCGAGGGTGCGGGGTCCGGCCTCAGGAAGTCGGCGGATGCTGCCGATGGCCCGGCGGAACGACTCCTTGACGGCCGCGATGTCGGCCGCGATGTCAGCCGGCAGCTCGCTCGAGCGGTACGTGGCATCGAAGCCGCCGGCTGCGCCGGCCGCCGCGAAGCGGGACATCACGACGTGCGCCTCGTCCTCGCTCGCCTCGGGCGGGATGACCACCAGAACCGCCCGGCGATAGTCGTCGAGGCTGAGATCGACGCTGTCGGGGAAGTCGCCGGTGCTGAACCACCCGATCTTGATCATGTGGGTGGCCGTGCGCACCTTGCGTGGCTGGTCGGTCCAGGTGCCCACGGTGTAGGCGAACCGCGCGACCCCGGCGCCGGTGGCGTCCTTCATGGCGAGGTCGAGGGGCGGCAGCTCCTCGTCGAGGCGGTGCGAGCGTGGCCACCACGCTCCGTGGAGGACGAGCTGCCCGGGGGCGAGGCTCAAGGCCAGTCGCGCTGTGGAGTTCTCGGTGCCCATGGCGTTCCGTTCGGCGGATGTGTCCGCGGCTACATCGTCCACAGAGCAGGCGGGTCCAGTCGTGACCCACGCGAATCGGTCCCTGCCCGGGTGATCCTATCGGGTGGGCGAGCGTCCCCGGAACCCGAAGTTGGAGGAGCGAGCGGATCGGGCGTGAGGCGACGGTGCCGCCGGTGAGAGCGACATCGCCGGGCTCGTTGCCAAGAGAGCGTAAGCGGTGCCGCTGGAGGACCGGCTCGGATGCCAAACGCGTGCAGCGAATATGGGACCGAAGCGCGCCTTTCACACAGTCATGGCGTTGTCGAAGCTGATGTCCGAGAACGCGGCGGTAGTGAGTTCGTCCATGCGGCTCTGAGTTGCTCGCACGTAGCGTTCGGCCGCTTGGGTTGAGCTGTCCCCAAGAAAGAGCTTGACCTCGGCGACGTGAGCTCCCCGCTGGGCCATTCGTGTTGCCCCGGTCGCGCGGAGGTCGTGGAAGTTGATCGACCTTCCGACTGCGTCGCGGACGGCAGCCCATCCGCCTCTGCCCTTGCGAAAGCTGGTCTCGGAGAGCCATCCACCGTCGTGAGCGGGGAAGAGCAGTCCGTTGCGCCCGGCCACGTAGGTATCAATGTGATGCGTCAGCGCCGCGAGAACGGGTACCGGGATCCGTTGGTCGCGCCTGCCCGCTTGGCTCTTGGGCCCTTTCTCGTATCGTCGCCCGTTCGCTCCGGTGCCGATGGCGCGCGTCACCCGGACGACTGGGACCTTGGCGCTCAGGTCGATGTCGGAGCGGCGCAACGCGATGATCTCCCCGAAGCGGAGGCCGCAGCCGAGAGCGAGGGCAACCATGGCTCGCCACTCGGGGCGGATGGTGGCCGTGATGAGTCGCAGGTCGGCGTCGTCGATCACTTCGGTTCGTGCCTCGGACCGGCTGCCGATGGTGCCGGCACCGTCGACCTTGAAAGGGTTGATGGCCCCCGGAAGCACACCGTCGGCCGATGTTGCGCTTCGCATGATGGCGGAGCCCAACGCGTAGCACTCACGGGTGGTCTTGGGCTTGTCCTGGGGGAGGGACTGCTCGTACCAGCGGAGGACAACCGTAGGCGTGATTTCGTCAAGAGGCAGTGGGCCCAGGGAAGGCAGAAGGTACTTCCTGAGCCACAGACCGTACGAGCGACGCGTGGACTCCTGGAGTGGACCATTGCGGGTTCGGCGCGTCCGTAACCATGCCGCCGAGTACTCCGCGAAGGTGATGACGGCCTCGCGTTCGGCTTGTCTTCTCTCCGTCTCCGCTCGTTCTGCCAGGGTGGTCCACTGCGCTCCCTCGGCGATCAAGCGGCGTTCTTCGTCGCGTAACCAGTCCCTCGCCGCCTCACGTCCGTACGTCGTCGGCTCGAACGTGTGGGGGGCGGAGATGAGCTGCCCGCCGCGACCCGAGGGGTGGTTGGTAGGGACGCTGTAGCGCGCCTGCCAACGCCCCGAGCGCATCCGCGACACCTGCCCGAAGCGGTGGCGCGCCCGTTTTGCATCGTTCATGCATCGGATCGTAGGGGCATTTCTGTCCCTTTTCGACCCTCGGATGGACAGTTGGAGCAGTCTGTGAGCGAGGCATTTGTGCAGGTCAGGGGACATCTGTGACCGTAAGTGTCCACTCCGGTCCAACAGAACCAATCGTTCGTTCGAGTCCAACCGGGGGAGCGGTACCAAAGGGCCTCTGACCAGCGGAAACGCCGGTCGGAGGCCCTTTCGCTTGCCGCTTGCACCGGATCGGCGCTCGTCGCCGGGCTCGATCGCTCTGCCCGCGGCATGGGCGGGAGTGTCCGTCCTCCACCACCAGGAGAGACGCTCCGGGCGAGACTGGTGAGGTGCCCGACGACCTGAGCTACGACGCGCCAGGGGCGACGCACGTCGACGAGCTGACCTGGGCGTCGGCACCACCTGGGTACCGCCGCCACGAAGGCTCGAGCCTGCTGGGGCACGGCGAGGACCTGTGGGACCAGGCGTCGTCAGCGGTCCTGCAGTGGGGTGTCAAGACGCGGAGCGGGTTCGAGGTGTCCCTCGGGTCCCCCGACGGGCTCCGCGTGGCGCCCGGACAGGATCGCGTCCTGGTCGCGCGTCTCGGGCCGTGGACTCTGCGGGAGCCCGTGCGAGTCGTGGAGGTCATCGACGAGCCGGATCGCTGCGGTTTCTCCTACGGCACCCGGAGGGGGCACCCGGTCTCGGGAGAGGAGGCGTTCATCGTCCGTCGCGCTCCCGACGGCGGTGTGTGGCTCACACTGCGCTCCCTGACCCGACCCGGCGAGGGCTGGTGGCGCATCGTGTTCCCACTGGCTCTCGTTGCCCAGTACGGGTATCGCGCTCGCTACCGACGGGCACTCAGGGCCGCGTGACAGGACCACCCGACCAGCGGCGTGAGCGGCCGGGGAGAACGTTCGCGAGGAATCCACGGAACGACGGACGGCAGCAGCCTGACGTCGTACGCTGAGCCGCCCGGCCAGGGCCGACCGGCCCAGCCGACACCCGCCTCGGCCACGTCAGGTGAGGGGGGAATCGTGCTGTCTCGACGAGCAAGTGGCGCGGCCATCGGGTGGGTGCTCGTGGGTGCCGTTGCCGTGGGCGCCCCGTCCGCGTCCGCGACGTCGCGAAGCGGAGTGGCGGCGGCACTCGCGCCGTCCACCCCCGTCATCTCCACCGTCCGGCCCTTCGTCGACGGCATCCGCGTGGACTGGTTCCGAGGGCCGGTGACGGCCACGGCCTCCGCGCCCACGGCCTACCGGATCACGCGTTCCTCGGCGTCGGGCGACGACACCGTGCAGATCCCGGCCTCGATGTACGACGGCTACGGGCAGTACAACGACGACTCGGCTCAGACGGCCGGGCCGGTCAGCTACACGGTCACCGCCGTCAACTCAGGTGGGGAGAGCGCACCCACGGCGCCGACCGGTGACGTGTCGAGGGTGCCGTGGCCGGGCCCCTACGAGGGGGCGCGAAGCGTCCTGGTCGCCGTCTGGGACCAGGCATCGGCGGTCACCGACGATCTCGACAGCGTCGAGGTGGACGGCCCCGCGCTCCAGTACCCCGTCAACGGTTCGCGGGCCTTCGGCTCGGACTGGCGGCACTCCATGGACGAGGTCCGCGTGCCGGACGGCACGTACGACGTGGGGTCCGGTGAGGGGCAGCTGCCGCTCGGTGTGCGCGCCGGGACGTCGTGCGACAACCCCACCGGATCGGCGACGGTGACCCGAACCGCGTACGCCTTGGCCGGACCGGCCTCCCAGAGCGTCGACGCAGAGCTGGACTGCGGGAACGGACACCACCTGAGCCTTCGGTTCCGTTGGCGGACAGCCGATCCGTACGGCCTGCCCCGGCTGACGGGTCCGGCGGTCGCCCAAGCCGCCCCGGGCGCGTCGAGCACCACGACCGCCACCGTCCGCAACGACGGGACCGCACCCGTCGACGTGACGTCGGTGCAGCTGGTGGCACTGCCGGATGGCGCCCCGTCCGGGCTGGCGGCGACGGGCGGTACGTGCATCGGTGCACCTCTTCAGCCCGGCGCCACCTGCGACGTCGCCGTCGCCTTCACACCGGCCGCCGGAGCCGTCAAGGAGTCACGCGCCCTCGTGGCCCTCGGCACCGCGCAGGGTGTCGTCGAGGCAGGGGTCGCCGTCGGGCAGCTCGACGGGCTGGGTCAGCCGGCTCCCACCGGGGTGAGCTCACCACGAGGGCTGAGGCTCACCTGGTCTCCCCCTTCCTCGCTGGCCACCAGCGTGAAGTCCTACCGCGTCGAACAACTGGTCGGCGACGACGTCACGCTGGTGGCGACCGTCTCCGCGGCGCAGGTCGCCGGGTCGTCCTGGCTGCGGGATCTCGGCGGCGTCGCGACCGGCGACCACCGGTACCGGGTCGTGCTGGAGACGAGCGACGGACGAGACATGCCGAGCCCGTGGGCCACCGTCGCGGTCCCTGAGTCCTGGCTCATCCTCGGCACGTCCAAGGGCGCCCTTCCCGTGAACCCCGACCAGGGCTGGAGCGTCGGCGGGACCTTCGGCTACGCGTCGCCATCGAGCTCACGGTTCCCCATGTCCATGGGCTTCGACCCCCGCCGTGGCTCGCTGCTCGCCGTCGTGGGTGACGGGTACGGGGGCTACATCACCCGGATGACACCCACGACGAACACCGGCTCCACCGCGAGCTCGACCTACGCCCCACACATGGCGGACGTCTCACCGGACGGGACCCGAGCGCTCGTGGTCCGCCCGCGGGTCACCCGGGGAAGCGAGGTCGTCGAGCCGGGAGGGATCTTCTTCCTCGACGCCGCCAGCTCCTCCATGACCGAGGTCGCCACCACGGCCGGCCTGAGCTCTCCCCGGTGGCTCCCGGACGGGTCGGCCTTCCTGGCGGTCGCCGACGACGGCAAGAGCATCGTCCGCGTCGACCTGGGCACCGGTGCCCGCTCCACCGTCCTCGAGGACACCGGCATCTCAGGTCTGGCCATCTCCCGCACCGGCCGGATCAGCTTCGTACGGGCCGACGGCTGGTACGACCAGGACATCGTGGAGACCACCGCGACAGGCAGCGGGCGTCGAGCCATCGCCTCGTACACCTACCCCGGCGTCCTGCGCTACGACCCCACCGGGCGGTACCTCTTCGTCGGCGCCCACCAGTACACCCAGGGAGAGGCCAGCCACGTCTACGACCTCTCCTCGACGACCGTCCGGCTCGTCGCCACCCTGCCGCTCGCCTCCGACGCCGCTTGGTGGGATCCCGTCTCCTCCGCGCCGCAGGTCACCACGAACCTGCCGGCCTGGACCACCACCACCCCGTCGGTGGCGCTCACGGCCACCGACCCCGACGACGCGGTGGGTGGCCTGCCCCTGCGGTGCCGCCTGGACGGCGGCCAGTGGTCGCCGTGCTCCAGCACGTGGCGACCAGGCACTCTCGCACCGGGGGCTCACACCGCCGACGTGGAAGCCACCGACCCTGCCGGCATCACGAGCACGACGCCTCTCGCATGGCAGGTCGACGGCGCCGCGCCATCGGCGACCCTGGCCGCTCTGCCCACGGCAACCCTGACCAGCCCGCTGAAACTGAGCTGGACGGCGACCGACACCGGCGGCTCCGGTCTGAACGGCTACGACCTGCGATACCGCCGCGCGTCGCCCACCTCGAGCTTCGGCTCGTGGAGTACCGCCGGGACCGGACTCAGCACCAAGAGCGCCACGCTCAGCGTCAGCCGCGGGTACCACTACTGCGTTGCCGTCCGGGCCCGCGACACCGCCGGCAACGTCGGCGCCTGGACGCCGGAACGCTGCACCTCCGTGGCGGGCGACGACCGCTCCCTCACCGCCTCGAGATCGTGGGTCAGGGGCACCTCCACCCCCGCGCTCGACAAGACCGTCACCCGCTCTGTCACGAGCGGAGCGAAGCTCACCAGAACGGGCGTCACCGGTCGACGGATAGGGATCGTCGCCACCACGTGCTCGACGTGCGGCAGTGTCGACGTCTACCTCGGCAGCACCAGGCTCGGACGCGTCTCACTGGCCAGCAGCACCACCAGGTACCAGCAGACTCGGTGGCTCACCCAGCTGACGGCGACCCGCACCGGCACCTTGTCCATCAGGACCACCTCGAACCGTGCGGTGAGCATCGACGGCTACCTCGTCGCACACTGAGCGGGGAGGCAGTCGAGGCGCTGGACGGTCCGATCCCTTGGCGCCGCCAGGTCCGACTGGTAGAGATTCCGCATGGCCTCCTCCACCCAGGGCAAGGATCTGTCCGGCACGGTTCACGTCGACGCCGACCTGCGCGGCGCCCGGTTCGTCGAGTGCGACCTGACGCGCGCCGTGATCCGCGGCTGCGAGATCAGCGGCCTGGAGATCGACGCTCCGTGGCTACGGTTCGGCGAGCCTGTCACCGTCAACGGCATCGACATCACGCCGTACGTCGAAGCCGAGCTCGACAAGCGCTTCCCCGGGCGCGAGCACCAGGCGGCGGAGTCACCAGACGGCCTTCGCACCGCATGGACCTCGCTCGAGGCCGCCTGGACCTCCGCCGTCGAGCGTGCAGGCACCATGCCCCCCGGCATCGTCGACGAGTCGGTGGCCGGCGAGTGGTCCTTCGCCCAGACACTTCGCCACCTGGTGTTCGCGACCGACAAGTGGCTGCCCGGGGGCGCGCTGCAGTCCGGTCGGAAGGCCCATGCTCTCGGACTGAGTCACGCCGCCATCGACGCCGGCCCGCCCCCGCCGTACGACGCCGTCCTGGCTGCGCGGGCCGACCGCCAGGCCCAGGTCCGCGCGCTTCTGGCGACAGCCACGAGCGAGCTGCTCGACACCGAGTGTCCCAACCCCAACGACCCGGCTCGGACCGAGACGGTGCGCCAGTGCGTGCACGTCATTCTCGAAGAGGAGTGGGAGCATCTGCGTTTCGCCACCCGCGACCTCGATGTGCTCGCTGCCGCCAGGGCCTGAAGGCCATGAGGCCTCAGGCGCGCTGACCAACCCAGCACGGGTGTCGTTCAGCGTCATGCGGGGCGTGCCGCATCTCTCGGTCTCACGCGGGACCGGTCTTGGGTCCCGCGGCGTGAACCGCCGTCGGACGGGTCCTTGTCGTGGGGGAGGGTGTCGCGCAGGATGCTGGGATGAGCTCCACGAGCACGATGACCGGCCGGCTGCGGGCGCGCCTGGCGTCCAGCGACTTCCACCCGGACCTCCGCACGGCGGCGCGGCTCCTGCCGTCGGCCGCGGTGCTCGGCCCGAGGTCCCTGGCGCTCTCCCGCCGGTTCGCGTCGCACCGACCGGTCGCCGGCGCCTACACCGCGTCGGTCGGGGAGGTCGAGGCGCTGGTCTTCCGTCCCCGGGGCACCGCGTGCGGCGGCGTGCTGTGGGTGCACGGTGGCGGGATGGTGCTCGGCTCGCCGCAGCAGGACGCGCGCACTTGCCGACGCATCGCGGACGAGCTGGAGGCCGTGGTCGTGGCGCCGCGGTACCGGCTCGCGCCCGAGCACCCGTTCCCGACGCCGCTCGAGGACTGCTACGCCGCCCTGCGATGGCTGGCCGCGCTGCCGGAGCTGGCGGACCTGCCCCTCGTCGTCGCGGGGGCCAGCGCCGGGGGAGGCCTCGCGGTCGGCGTCACCCTCGCCGCCCGTGACCGGGGGGAGGTGAGCGTCGCGAAGCAGGTGCTCGTCCACCCGATGCTCGACGACCGCACGGCAGCCACCGCCGACCCCGGGGCCGCCGTGCGCCGGGTGTGGGACAACCGGGCCAACGCCTTCGGCTGGGGCTCCTACCTCGGCGTCGCGCCGGGGTCGCCGGACGTCCCGGCGTACGCCGCGCCCGCCCGGGCGCAGGACCTGGCGGGGCTGCCGCCGACGTGGATCGGGGTGGGCACGGCGGACCTCTTCCACGACGAGGACATGGCCTTCGCCGGCCGGCTGCGGGAGGCCGGGGTCCCGACCGAGCTCGAGGTCGTCCCCGGCGCGTTCCACGCCTTCGACGCGCTGCCGACCACCGTCAGCCGCGCCTTCGTGGACACCTGGGTCGGGGCGATCGGCAGCGGCCTGCGCACCACCTGAGCGTGGGGCCACCGACAGGGGGTGGCCCCACGCCCGGGCGGCTCGCGCCGCGACCACGTGTCCCGCGCGTCAGCCGCGGTCGGCCCCCGTGACCCAGTCGTAGCGCACGTCCTCGTCGACGACGACGCCGCTCCAGCGCCCGCCGATGCCCGCACCGCCGTCGACGTGACAGAGCGACCCCGTCACGTAGGCCGCGCCCTCGGAGCAGAGCCACAGGACGAGGTGGCCGACCTCCGCCGGCTCGCCCGCCCGGGCGAGCGGCAGCGCGGGGATGCGCGAGGCCAGGGAGGAGGCCATCGACGGCGGCAGCGGCTTGGGCTGGGTGTCGATGAGGCCGGGGCTCACGCAGTTGACGAGGATGTCGTGCGGGGCCAGCTCGATGGCCGCCACCCGCGTGAAGCTCTCGGTGGCGGCGCGGCTGCTCGCGTAGGCCGCCGCACCGGCCGACCCGCGGTTGGAGACACCCGACGAGAAGTTGATGATCCGCCCGCCCTCGCCCTGGGCGATCATGACCCGGGCAGCGGCCTGGGTCATGAGGAACGTGCCGCGGCAGTTCACCGCGAAGACGGTGTCCCACACCTCGACCCGTTCGTCGAGCACGCTCGCGTGAGGAGCGACGGCGGCGTTGTTGACGCAGAAGTCGAGGCGTCCGAAGCCGTCTCGGGCCGCGGCGACGACGCGCTCCGCGTCCTGGGCCGACCGGATGTCCGCGACGACCGGTCGGGCGCGGTCGCCGTGCGGCGCGCAGGTCTCGGCGAGGCCCTCCTCGTCGCGGTCGGCGGCGACGACGTGCGCGCCCGCCGCGACGAGCTGCGCGACGAGGTCGCGGCCCACGCCGCGGGCGGCGCCCGTGACGACGGCCACGCGGCCGGTGAAGTCGTAGGACACGTTCATGAGCGGCTCCTGATGGCCTCGGGGGAGTGCGTCGTGGGGGAGGTCAGGCTCGTGGCGGGGGTCGCCGGCGCTGACGCCGCGAACGCTAGGTCGACTGTCGACAGTTCGTCAAGGGGTCGGAGAGGACGCCGAGCGGCACTGTCACGAACCGGTAGAACCCCTTCCGGGTGAGCACCAGAATCTGTTGCTTGTCGACAGTCGACGGGCTGGACATACTTGGCCCCCATCACCTACGAACGTTGTGCCACAGCCGGTTTGGTGATCCAGTCGCTTCTCGATCGGAGGCCGTTGATGGCTCACCTTCCTGACGGGCCGGAGTCGCACCGACTCCGCCGCACCCACCTCCCGGAGCGCCGGCCGCTCCTCGGGACGTCGGTGCGCGAGGCCGACCTCTCCCTCGGGCTCAACGGTGCAGGGGACGGGCTCCTCGACACGACCCACTTCGACACCGTGCGCTTCCCGCCGCCCGAGTGGGCGCTGGACAGCTTCTCGTCGGCCTACGCGGACGGCGAGACCGCCTACACCGCCTACCGGGGCAGCGACGAGGTGCGCGGGGCGTGCGCGCCCTCCCTCTCGCGGCTCCTGGGGGTCGACCTCGACCCTTCTCGGCACCTCGCCATCACCGCCGGCACCCAGAGCGGCCTGTTCGCCGTCCTCGCGGCGCTCGTCGACGAGGGCGACCTGGTCGTGCTCGCCGACCCCGAGTACCTCTTCGTCGAGCGGATGCTCCGCTTCCTCGGCGCCGAGGTCCTGCGGCTGCCCTTCGTCGAGACCGAGGACGGGCTCCAGCCGGACCTCGACCGGCTGGAGGAGTGGAGCGCCCGGGGCATCGCCCTCTACGTCACCTCCAACCCCAACAACCCGACGGGGACGGTCTTCAGCAGCGAGACGGTCGCCCGCATCGGCCGCATCGCGTGCGCCGGGGACTTCCGGGTGCTCATCGACGAGCTGTACTGCCGGCTGGTCTACGACGGCGGGTACTCCCACCTCGCGGCGGAGCCCGGCATGTTCGAGCGCACGGTCACCCTCCTCGGGGGGTCGAAGACCGAGTCGCTCAGCGGGTTCCGTGTCGGCATGGTCGTCGCGGACGCACCGGTGGTCGACGCCATCGAGCAGGCCCTCGCGATGATGTGCCTGCGGGCGCCGGCCTACGCGCAGCACGTGCTCTCGCGGTGGCTCGTCGACGACGTCGAGTTCGTCGCGCGCCGGGTGGACGAGCTGCGGGCCCTGCGCGACGAGACCGTCGCGCGGCTGCGCGCGGTGCCGGGGCTGCGGGTCAGCCCGGGGCGGGGGACCGCCTACCTGTGGGCCGACGTCTCCGAGCTCGGGCTGTCCGACGTCGAGGTCGCGCGCCTCCTGCAGCAGGAGGCCGGCGTCGTCGTCAGCCCCGGGTACCAGTTCGGGCCGTCGGGCATCGGGCGCTTCCGCATCTGCTACGCCCGGGAGGAGCAGGGATGGTGGGAGGCGCTGGACCGCATGACGGCCGCCCTCACGAGCGCGTCGGGCACCACGCACGACGAGCACGTCCCGGCGTCCCAGGGGTCGTCGACATGACCGGCTCCGACCACGGGCCGGGCGGGCTCGCACCCACCACGGTCGTGCGGACCGACCGGGCCCCGAGGCCGGCCGGGCCCTACTCCCAGGCCGTCCGCGCCGGGGACCTCCTCTTCGTCTCGGGCCAGGTGCCCCGCGAGCCCGACGGGTCGTACGTCCCCCGGGACGTGCACGCGGAGACGGTGCGCACGCTGGAGAACCTCGCCGCGGTGGCGGCGGCCGCGGGCGCGAGCCTCGACCGGTGCGTCAAGGTCACCGCCTACCTGGCCGACGGTGCGGACTTCGCGGAGTTCAACCGCGCCTACGCGGAGTTCTTCCCCGAGGCTCCGCCGGCGCGGACCACCGTCGTGGCCGGCCTGCGCGAGGTCAAGGTGGAGATGGACGCCATCCTCCACCTGGGGACGCGATGACGGCCCGGGGGGCGAGCGAGGCTCGCCGCACCGGGCGAGGCAGCCACCTGACCGTCGCGAAAACGACTGTGCGGATGACGGACTCGCGATACAGCACCGTTTCGACCGGCCCCGCAGAGCGTCCGTGCTCGCCCGCCGAGAGGGCATTGACAGGGGGAGCCACGCCCGTCATGGTGAATTGTCGACAAACGACAATCGTGGTCGACGGCCCCGGAGGTTCCATGTCTGCTGCACAGGTGACCGAAGCCCGCGCCTCGGTGAGGCCCCGGACCGCAGCGGCGTCGCCGCGCGTCGGCGGGGGTGCGTCGTGAGCGCACCGCTGCTCGAGGCCCGCGGGCTGTCGCGGCACTACGCGCTGCCGCGCTCGGCCCGCCAGTGGCTCCGGCGCCAGGCCCCGCGCACCCTGCGTGCGGTCGACGAGGTCGACCTGTCGGTGGAGCGCGGTCGCACCCTCGGCATCGTCGGGGAGACCGGCTCGGGCAAGAGCACGCTGGGGCGGCTCCTGCTCCAGCTCGAGCGGGCCGACGCCGGGCAGGTCCTCGTGGACGGCGTGCCCGCCACGGGCCCCGGGGCGGACGCCGGCCGGCGCCGGCGTCGTGACATCCAGGTCGTGCTCCAGGACCCGTACACCTCGCTCAACCCGTACCTGACGATCGGGAGCGCGATCGACGAGGTCCTCACGGTCGGCGGCATGACGTCGCGCGACGCCCGGCGCGAGCGGGTCGGTGAGCTGCTGGAGCAGGTCGGGTTCCCCGCCGAGTGGGCCGAGCGCAAGCCCGGGCAGCTGTCGGGCGGTGGGCGTCAGCGGGTCAGCATCGCGCGGGCCCTGGCCGCCGAGCCGCGGCTCATCGTGGCCGACGAGCCCGTCTCCGCCCTCGACGTGTCCGTCCAGGCGCAGGTGCTCAACCTCTTCCAGCGCCTCCAGCGGGAGCTCGGCCTGGCGTACGTCTTCATCACCCACGACCTCGCCGTCCTGGAACGCATCGCGGACGAGGTCGTGGTCCTCTACCTCGGCCGCGTCGTCGAGAGGGGGCCCGCCGACGCCCTGTTCGCCGCGCCGAAGCACCCCTACACGCAGGCCCTGCTCGCCGCCGCCCCGTCGCTCGGCCGCAGCCGGTCGACCTCGAGCGTCGTCGCCGGCGAGCTGCCAGACCCCGCCTCGCCGCCTCCGGGCTGCACCTTCCACACCCGGTGCCCGTTCGTCATGGAGGTCTGCCGCACCACCCGCCCGCGTCTGACGACCACGGGCGAGGGCCAGCAGACCGCGTGCCACCTGCACGACGGCCCGGCCCCCGCCCCCCTCCCGCCGACGGACGGCCGGCACCGGCCGGCGCCGCCCGAGGCGAACCCCACGGCAGCTCCGTGAACACCCGCAGGTCAACCCCACCTCCCCAGGAGAAGCACATGAAGTCCTCGACCAGCTCGTCCATGCGCCGTACCCGCCGGGTACGCAGCACCGCGACCCTCGGCGGGCTCCTCACGCTCGCGGTGACGCTCAGCGCCTGTGGCGGAGGTGCGGAGCAGACCTCGGACGACGCGCCCGCCGCCTCCAGCGCCGTCGACACGCTCAAGCTGGCCAACGCCGTGGCGGTCGACACGCTCGACCCCATCCAGGCCTCGGCCAACGAGTCGATCTGGATGGACCAGAACCTCTACGCCCGCCTCGTCCAGACCGACCCCTCGGGCAAGGAGATCGTCCCCGACCTCGCCGACAAGTGGGACATCAGCGAGGACAAGCTGACCTACACGTTCCACCTGCGCGACGGCGTCAAGTTCGCGGACGGCACCCCGGTCACCGCCCAGGACGCCAAGTGGTCCATCGAGCGGGCCCGCGACGGCGAGGACAGCGCCTGGGGCTTCCTCATCACGCCCGTCACCGACATCACGGCGACGGACGACCGCACGCTCACCATCACCCTGTCCAAGCCGCACGCGCCGCTGCTGGCCGACCTCGCGATGTACGCCTACGCGGTGCTGCCGCAGAAGGCGGTCGAGGCCGACAAGGACTTCTTCAACAAGACGCCGTACGGGGCGGGTCCCTTCAAGGTGACGAGCCTGTCGCCGCAGAGCAGCGTGGTCCTCACCCGCAACGACAACTACTGGGGTCCCAAGCCCAAGCTGAAGACGGTCGAGATCAGCATCGTCACCGACGACAACACCCGTCTCCTGCAGCTCCAGGGCGGCGAGGTCGACGTCATCGAGAACCCCGCGGGCAACGTCCTCAAGCAGATCGAGGCGAACCCGAGGCTGCGCGTCGACCTCTTCGACTCGACGCGGGTCGACTTCGTGTCCCTGCCGCTCAAGACCAAGCCGCTCGACAACGTCAAGGTGCGCCAGGCCATCAAGGCCGCCCTCGACCTCGGCCGGATGAACACGCTCGCCTACCAAGGCAACGCGAAGGTCGCCACGACGTTCTTCCCGTACCAGATGCTCTTCTGGGACCAGTCCGCCGTCGAGCCGAAGCAGGACCTGGCGGGGGCCAAGCAGCTCCTCGCCGAGGCCGGCTACCCCGACGGCTTCACGATCCCGCTCATCGCGGTGAGCGCCGACGCCGCCGGCCAGGCGCAGGCCGTCGTCATCAAGGACGACCTCGCGAAGATCGGGATCACCGTCGACATCCAGTCCTTCGAGCTCTCGACGGCCTACGACAAGCAGCGCCCGGGCACCAACGGCATGGGCATGCGCTACTGGACCAACGACATCATCGACCCCGACGAGGTCGCGACCTTCGGCGCCGACGGCGACGGCGGGGCCAACGCCTTCAACAGCTACTGGAAGGACGAGGCGGTCAGCGCGCTGGTCAACGAGGCGCGCTCGGAGACCGACGAGACCAAGCGGGCCGCGCTCTACGCCCAGATCCAGACGGCGATCGCCGACCAGGTGCCCTTCGTCCCGCTCGCCTACGCCCCGTTCCGGTACGCCAGCGGCACGTGGGTCAAGGGGTTCAAGGTGTCGCCGCTCGGCAACTACAACGACTCGCTGCTGACCCTCACGGTCGAGGAGCACTGAGCCATGGGGTCGTCGGTGAACCTGCGCTGGTCGAGGGTGGCGAACCTGGTGCCGGTCCTGTTCGGGATCACGCTCGTGAGCTTCCTGCTCCTGCGTCTGGTTCCCGGCGACCCTGCCCAGCAGATCCTCGGCAACCGCTACACCCCCGAGGCCGCCGCGGGCATCCGCCGCAGCCTCGGGCTGGACCAGCCGCTGCTCTCGCAGTACTGGCTCTTCCTCAAGGGGGCGGCGTCCGGCTCCTTCGGCGAGTCCTACCAGTACCACCGCCCGGTCGGCGAGCTCCTCCTCGACCGGACCGGGGCCTCGCTCCTGCTCGTGGGCCTCACGGCGGCGTTCTGCGCCGCGCTGAGCATCCCGCTGGGCATCTGGGCCGCGGTCCGTCGGGGAGGGGTCGTCGACCAGGCCACCCGCATCTTCTTCACCCTCGGGTTCGCGCTGCCGGCCTTCCTCGTCGGCATCCTGCTCATCCTCGTCTTCGGCCTCAAGCTCGGGTGGGCGCCGATCGGCGGCTACGGGACGGGCTTCCTCAGCCACCTGGGGCACCTCGTGCTCCCGGCCCTGACGCTCGCGATCCCGCTGTCCACCGTGCTCGTCCGCTCGCTGCGGGCCAGCACCATCACCATCCTGGAGTCGGACTTCGTGACCATCGCGCGGCTCAAGGGCATCTCCGAGGGCCAGATCCTCCTGCGCCACGTCCTGCGCAACGCGATCGGCCCCGTCGCCGTCGTCTTCGGCATCAACCTGGCGTTCCTCGTCGGCGGGACGGTGGTCGTGGAGAACGTCTTCTCCGTGCCGGGCCTGGGCAGCCTCCTCGTGGGGGCCGTCTCGACCCGTGACTACCCGGTCGTCCAGGCCGTGGCGCTCGTCCTCGCGGTCTTCGTCGTCGTGGTCAACCTGTTCACGGACGTGGTCCACGGCCTCCTCGACCCCCGGCTCACCGTGGGGGTGCAGCGATGACCGTCATCGACCCCACCGCCATCGGCACCGACCCCGTGGCCCGCCGCGGACGCCGGTTCGCGCTCCCGCTGCCCCGCGGGCTCCGCGGCCGTCCGGCCCTCTACCTGGGCCTGGGGATGCTCGCCGTCATCTCCGTCCTGTGCCTCGGCGCACCGCTCTTCACCTCGTACTCGCCGACCGACATCGACGCGCTCGCCGTGCTCGTGACGCCCGGCACCGGTGGGCACCTGCTCGGCACCGACGAGTTCGGCCGGGACCTCTGGGCCCGCCTGCTCTACGGCGGCCGCTACGACCTCGCCATCGCCTTCGGGGCCACCTCGGTGACGCTGGTCGTCGGCACGGCCATCGGGATGGCCAGCGCCTACGCCGGGGGATGGGTCGACTCCGTCGTCATGCGCATCGTCGACCTCTTCTTCGCCTTCCCCTTCATCGTCCTCGTCATCGCGATCGTCGCCGCGCTCGGGCCGAGCCTGCGCAACATGTTCATCGCCCTGTGGATCGCCAGCTGGGTCGGCTACGCCCGGATCGCCCACGGGCAGACCCTGTCCGCGAGCCGGTACGGCTACGTCGTCGCGGCCGGGTGCCTCGGCTACTCGCGGCGCCGGGTGCTCGTGCGGCACGTGCTCCCGAGCGTCCTGCCCTTCGTCACCGTCTTCGCGATGGTCGACGCCGTCGGCAACGTGCTCCTCGGCGCCTCGCTGGGCTTCCTCGGCATCGGCATCCCCCAGCCGACGCCCGAGTGGGGCTCGATGATCTCGGGCGGCCAGGCGTACGTGCTGTCGAACTGGCAGCTCTCGCTCATCCCGGGGCTGGCCCTCGTGCTCCTCGGGGTGGCCTTCAGCCTCCTCGGGGACGGCCTCGCCGACCTGTTCCGGGCCAAGCAGTGAGCACGACCGGCCGCCACCCGTCACCGACCCGGGAGACCCCGATGACCTCGCACGAGCCCCCGCCCGGCGCCCTGCTGCTCGACGTGCGCGACCTGCGGGTCGCGATCCCCACCGAGTCCGGCGACGTCATGGCCGCCGACGGCGTCGACCTTCGGCTGCGCCAGGGCGAGGTCCTCGGCGTGGTCGGGGAGACCGGCTCGGGCAAGAGCGTCACCTGCCGGGCGCTGCTCGGCCTGCGCCCGACCCCGCAGGCACGCATCAGCGGCACGGTCGCCTACCCGGCGCACGACGTCGACGACATCCTCTCGCTGCCCCCGCGCCGGCTGCGGGCCATGTGGGGCCGTCGCGTGGCGATGATCCCGCAGAACCCGATGACCTCGCTCAACCCGGTGCGCCGGATCGGCGACCAGGTGGCCGAGGCGGTGGCGGCCTCCGGCGGGCCGACCGGCGCGGCGGGGGAGGCCCGCGTGCTCGAGCTGCTGCACCAGGTGGGCCTGCCCGCGCCCGAGACCCGCCTGCGCGACTACCCCCACCAGTTCAGCGGGGGGATGCTCCAGCGCACGGTCATCGCGATCGCCCTCGCCCAGCGGCCCGACCTCATCGTGGCCGACGAGCCGACCACCGCCCTCGACGTCCTCATCCAGGACCAGATCCTCGCGCTGCTGCTCTCCCTCCAGCGCGACCTCGGGACGAGCCTGGTCCTCGTGAGCCACGACCTGTCGGTCGTCTCCCAGGTCTGCGACCGGGTCGCGGTGATGTACGCCGGGCAGGTCGTCGAGCTCGCCGACACCGCGACGCTGCTCGCGTCGCCCCGCCACCCCTACACCCGGGCCCTGCTCGGGGCCCTGCCCGGAGCCGTCCCCCGCGACCAGGAGCTGCGGGTCATCCCCGGCAGCCCCCCGCAGCTCGTCGGCCTCGGACCCACCTGCCGCTTCGCCCCCCGCTGCGAGCTGCGTGAGCCGGCCTGCGACGAGTGGCGCACCGCGCTGCTCGACGTCGGCCCGGCGCACACCAGCCGCTGCCGTCGGGCGAGCGCCGAGAACCTTCCCACCCCCTCAACCCACCAGGAGACCCCGTCATGACCGCTCAGCCCCTTCGCATCGGTGTCGTCGGCACGGGCCGATGGGCCGTCCGCTCGCACATCCCGGGCTGGCAGCGCGACCCGCGCTGCGAGGTGGTCGGGCTGTCGGACGTCGACGCCGACTCGCTGGCCCGCGCCGGCGCCGAGTTCCACGTCGCCCGGACGACCACCGACTACCGGGAGCTCGTCGAGGACCCGGACATCGACGTCATCGACGTCGTCACCGGCGACGCCGCCCACTTCGAGGTGACGATGGCCGCGCTCGAGGCCGGCAAGCACGTGCTGTGCGAGAAGCCGGTCAACCACGACTACCGAGAGGTGGTCCGGGCGGCCGACCTCGCGAAGAGCAAGGGCCTGAAGACCAAGCTGGGCTTCACCTTCCGGTACGCACCGGCCGTGATGTACGCCGCCGAGCTGATCCGGGACGGCTGGGTCGGCACCCCGTACATGCTCAACGCCTACGAGCAGAACAGCCAGTGGCTGGACCCGCAGACGCCGCTGCGCCAGCAGAGCGACGCGACCGACCCCGACTTCCTGCAGGTCGCCTCGATCGAGGGCTACGGCGCACCGGTCATCGACATCATGCACTGGTGGATGGGCACCGCCCTGGAGTCCGTCGTCGGGACGATGCGCAACTTCGTCCCGGAGCGCGTCGTCCGCGACACCGGTGCCATGACCCGGATGAACATCGACGACGGCGACATGTTCATCGCCGAGTTCGCCGGTGGCGGTCTCGCGTCGGTGCAGTCCTCGTTCGTCACGGTCGGGAACTTCCCGGGCATCGAGGTGCGCATCTACGGCTCGGAGGGTGCGCTCGTCGTGCGGCTCGTCGAGGAGGAGGGCATCTGCCAGACCCTCAGGGGTGCGACCAAGGGCTCGGTGGAGTTCAAGGAGATGGAGATCCCCGAGCGCTTCTTCCCCGAGGGCGGGTCCTCGCTCGAGCCGTGGCCCTTCCTCTTCTACTCCAACCTCGTCCGCAACTTCGCGACGGAGATCCTCGAGGGCGGCCCGGAGAACCAGGGCGACTTCCGCCAGGGCGCGCTGGTCCAGGAGACCATCAACGCGTTCGAGGCGTCCTTCCGGCGGCGCGCCTGGGTCGACTTCCCGCTGACCGACGCATGAGCCGCCCCGGAGGCACGGCGCCGACGGCGCACGCCTGGGGCGACCTGGCCGACGACGCTCGCGCGTGCGGGCTGCTCGACGAGGCGCTCGCCGCGACCGAGGCCCGCGGCGTGACCTTCGCCGACGCGCGGCTCGTGGAGGCCGAGGAGCTGCGTCTCTACACCTCCCGCGCGGGCGGGCTCGACGAGCGCCGTGAGCACACGGCGGGCATCGGGGTGCGCGTCCTCGTCGACGGCGCCTGGGGCTTCGCCGCGGTCGCGCTCGCCGGACCCGGCTCGTCCGACCGGGCGCCCCGCGAGGCCGCCGAGCAGGCCGTGCGCTCGGCCCTCGCCGGCGCCGGGCTGGCCCGGACCGAGCTCCCCGCGCGGGAGTCGTCGAGCGGTCGGTGGGAGGTCCCGGTCGAGGTCGACCCCTTCGCCGTGCCCGACGAGGAGCGTCACGCCCTGCTCCAGGAGGTCGTGCGCGCCGCGTCCGCCCCGCAGGCCGTCCGCGCCGTGACCGCCGGGCTCAACGCCAAGCGCCAGCACCGGCACTACGCCGACAGCGAGGGCTCGCGCCAGCACCAGCACCTCGTGGAGTCGGGGGCCGTCCTCCAGGCGGTCGCGGCGGACGAGTCCGGCGTGCAGCGGCGCAGCTACCCCAACTCCTTCCACGGCAACACCGCGGCCGGAGGCTGGGAGTACGTGCTGGGCCTCTCCCTCCCGACGGAGGCCGCCCGGGTCGGCGAGGAGGCGACCCGGCTGCTCACGGCGCCGCAGGCACCGTCCGGCACGGCGGACCTCGTCATCGGCCCCGCCCAGATGGCCCTGCAGATCCACGAGTCCGTCGGGCACGCCATCGAGCTCGACCGGATCCTCGGCGACGAGACGAACTTCGCGGGCGCCTCCTGGGTCCAGCCGTCCGACGTGGGCTCGCTGCGCTACGGGTCGCCCGCGGTGACGATCGTCTCCGACCCGACGGCCCCCGGCACGCGCGGCACCTTCGCGTGGGACGACGAGGGCACACCCGCGGTGCGCCGCACCCTCATCGAGGAGGGCGTCCTGCGGGAGGCCCTCTCCAGCCGGGAGTCGGCCGCGCGGGCCGCACGCACGACCTCCGGCGCGGCCCGCTCGGACGGCTGGGCCTACCTGCCCGTCCCCTTCGCGACCAACGTCTACCTCGAGCCCGGCCGCGGGAGCCTGCCGGAGCTGCTCGAGCGGATGGGAGACGGCTACTACGTGGACGACAACAGCAGCTGGTCCATCGACGACCGGCGGATGGCCTTCCAGTTCGGCACCGAGGTGGCCTGGGAGGTCCGGGGCGGCCGCCGCGGCCGCCTCCTGCGGGGCTTCTCCTACGGGGGGACGACGCCGCAGTTCTGGGGCTCCGTCGAGGCCGTGGCCGGCCCCGAGGAGTTCCGGGCGTTCGGGATGCCCTGTGGCAAGGGCGAACCCAAGCAGTGGGGCTTCCTCGGCCACGGGTCGTCGCCGACGCTCGTGCGCGGAGTGCGGATCGGGGTGATGGGGTGAGCACCGTCGACCGGATCGCCCCCGGGCAGCCCCTCGAGGTGGCCGTCGGCCGCGACCGGGCGCTGGAGGCGTGCCACGCCGCCGTGGCCGCGGCGCTGGCCGCGGGCGCCGACCGCGCGAGCGCCTTCCTCACCGGCCGGCGCTCCGGGTACACCCGCTTCGCCGTCGACCGCGTCCACCAGCCGCAGGACATCCGCGAGTGGACCCTCATGGTCCGGGCGGAGTCCGACGGGCGGGCCTCGCGCGTCGCGACGACCGACCTCACCGCGGCCGCCGCCGTCGGGGGACGGGCCGCGGACCGCGCCCGGGCCCTCGCGGCGGCCTTCGGATCGCTGCCGGTCGGGCCGGCGGCCCCCGCCGTGGCCGGCGACGACGCCGATGCCTCGCTCTGGGTCGACGAGAGCGCCCACTGGGACACCGCAGCCCGGACCGCCGCCGCCCGTCGCACGATGGACGCGGCGGTGCGGGCCGGGGGCGCCGCCTACGGCATGGTCCACCACGCCGCGACGGAGCTCGCCGTGGTGACCGGGGAGGGCGTGGAGCGCTACGCCCGGGCGACCGAGGCCCACGGGAGCCTCACCGTGAAGGTCGCGGACGGAACCTCGCACTGGACCGACGTCGACCGCTCCCTCGCCGTCCTCGACCTGGAGGCGGCCACGGCGCGCACGGTGCGCGAGGCCGACGCGGCGAAGGGTCGCATCGACCTGCCCGACGGCACGTACGACGTCGTGCTCGGACCGCTGGCCACCGGCGGTCTGCTGGAGCGGATCGCCGCGTTCGGCTTCACCGGCGAGGCCGTCGCGGACGGGGTCGGCGCCGTGGCGCGACGGCGCGGACAGCAGGTGGTGGTGCCGGAGGTCGACGTGGCCGACGACCCCACCGCCCGACGGGGCCTGCCGTTCCCGTTCGACCTCGAGGGCACGGCCTCGGTGCGCGTCCCCCTGCTGGACCGGGGTCGCGTCGCGGGGGCCGTCACCGACCTCGCGAGCGCCGCCCGGTCCGGTCTCCCGCCCACCGGCCACGCGCACATCGCGCGGGAGGAGACGCCGCACGCCGTCCCGGCGAGCATCACGATGGCGGCGGGGAGCGACGAGGACCTCGTCGCGGGCGTCGAGCGCGGCCTGTACGTCCAGAGGCTCTGGTACCTCAACGTCATCGACCCCGAGACCACGACGTTGACCGGCGGCAGCCGCGACGCGTGCTTCCTCGTCGAGGACGGCCGGCTGACCCAGCCGGTCTCGCCGGCCCGGTTCTCGGAGTCGGTGTTCGGTGCCCTCGGGCGCGTCGACGGCATCGGCCCCGACGTGCTCGCCCAGCCGTTGATGAACGTCTGGAACGGGTGCGTCAGCGCCCCGGCCGTCCGGGTCCGGGGCTTCCGGTTCGGAGGAGCACGATGAAGGTCTCGAGCAACGCCGACCGCCTGGTGACCCAGGTGCTGTCGGGAGAGGTGTGGCCGGCGACGGCCGACCGGCACGCCTACCGGGTCGACGCGGACGGCTCGCCGTTCGTGCTGCCGGGGATGGGGGCGGTCACCCTCGGGACACACCTCGGCGACCCCGCCACGGGCCTGCGCGCGGACCACCTCGAGCCGGGGCTGTCGGTGCGCCACCGCGACCCCTCCGCCAACTACGCCCTCCAGTACCTCACCTGCGTGGGCAACACGGTGACGATCGTCTCCGGCGAGTCCGCCGGCCGGACCGGGACGGTCATCGGGCAGCACGCGTACGTGCTCGTCGACGCCCCCGACGAGGTCCTCGAGGGCACGACCGTGGGCGACCACGTGCGGGTCCGCGCCCGCGGCCAGGGGCTGGCGCTCGGCGACCACCCGCAGGTCGCCGTCAAGAACCTGTCGCCCGAGGTCCTCGCCCGGATGCCCGGCGGGACCCGCCCCGACGGGCGGCTCGAGGTGCACGTGGCCGCCCGGGTGCCGGCCGAGGCCGCAGGAGCGGGCGGAGGGATGTTCTCGGAGTTCGCGAACACCGACCTCATGGGGGCCTACGCCGGGCTGTCCGAGGACTTCTCCCTGGGCCTGGAGGGCCTGCGCATCGGCGACCTCGTCGTGCTGGAGGACCAGGACCACACCTGGGGTCGGGGCTACCGGCCCGGGTGGCTGACCGTCGGGACGATCTCGACCGGGCAGTGCGCGCTCTTCGGCCACGGGCCCGGTCCCAGCACGCTCTTCAGCGGCCCCGCGGAGGCCTTCGTCGTCGTCGACGACCCGTCCGCCAACCTGCAGTCCTACGTCCCGGAGGAAGCATGATCCCCGTCGCGATGAACCTCGCGGGCACCGTCGAGAGCCCGACCGTCGGCCCCACGCCCTACCGCGTCGACCGTGACGGGCGACCGTACGTGCCCGTCGGCGACGGCGGGGTGGTCCTCGGCGTCCACCTCGGCGACGCCCTCGACGGTGTGGACGGCGACCACGTCGCCCCCGGCGCGACGCTGGCCCACCCCGACCCCGCCGCGTCGCTCGGCCTCACCACGTACGCCTGCATCGGCAACCCCGTGACGGTGCGTGACGGGGCAGCCGCCGGCGCGCGGGGGTGGGTGCTCGGCAAGCGCGGCGAGCACGGTCGCGTCCTCGTCACCTTGCCCGACGAAGCCCTCGCGGTGCTCCGGCCCGGCGACGGGGTGAGCGTGCGCGCGCACGGCCAGGGAGCCGTCCTGACGGGGGCGCCGGACGGGGTCCAGCTGCTCAACCTCGACCCCGGGATGACGGACGCCCTCGGGATCGCGGTGGGCCCCAGCACGATCGGGCTCACCGTCCGGGTCGTCGTCCCGGGACGCCTGGCCGGCAACGGCGTCGGGCGGCCCGCGCACCAGTGGGACGTCGACCTCGCCTTCCCGGCGGGCGACCCGGACCTCGCCGTCCTGCGCTTCGGCGACCTCGTGGCCGTCACCGACCTCGACGTCCGCCACAACATCGGCTTCCGCCGCGGCTGGACGACGGTGGGGGTGCTCGTCCACGGCGACAGCCCGCAGCCGGGCCACGGGCCCGGCATCACCCCGGTCCTCACCGGGCCCTCGACCGCCTTCGAGCTGACCGAGGACCGCACCGGTCCGACACCCCTGACCTGGGACTCCCTGGCCGCCCGGCCGGTGGCGACCGGCGCGGGGCGCAGGGCACGATGAGCGACATGCTGGAGCACTCGTCCCTGCCGGAGTCCGTGCACCGTGTCCTGCGACGCCGGATCCTCAACAACGAGATCCCCAGCGGCGCACGGCTCATCGAGGCGTCCCTGGCGAGCGACCTCGGCGTCAGCCGGGCGACCATCCGCGAGGCGATGCGCCGCCTCGCGGGCGAGGGCCTGGTCAAGATCACCCCGCGGCGGCACAGCGAGGTGACGCGGATGAGCGCCGAGGACGCGGACGACGTCTGCTTCGCGCGCTACGTCCTCGAGGCCGGTGTCGCCCGGACCATCCCGGTCCGGGTGCGCCGCACCCTCGCCGAGCCGATGGCCGCCGCCCTCGACGAGATGGACGCGGCGGCCCGCGCCCACGACGTGGAGGCGATCGTCGCCGCGGACGGCCACTTCCACCGCCTCATCGTGCAGGCCTCCGGACGGCGGCGCGCCTGCGAACTGTGGGCGGGTCTGGACGGCCAGATGGGCGCGCTCATGCGCTCCTCCATCGACCGTCAGCACATCAACCTCGCCGAGGTCCGCGGGCGGCACGAGGTGGTGCGGGACGCCCTCGTCGGAGGCACCGCCCGCGAGGTCGACCGGGCCCTGTTCGACCACTACGTCAACACCGACCACGGCCGCCCGGCCGCTCCGGACGCCGGGTGAGCGCCCTCCGGTGGGGGGTGCTCGGCACCGCCAACATCGCTCGCGCGCAGTTCCTCCCAGCGGTCCGCGAGACCGGCCAGCGCGCCGTGCTCGTCGCGGGACGCGACGGGGACGCCGCGGCGGAGTTCGCCCGCGCACACGGCGTCGAGCGCTCCGCGCAGGGGTACGCGGCGGTGATCGAGGACCCCAAGGTCGACGCGGTCTACGTCCCGCTGCCCAACCCGCTGCACGCGGAGTGGGCCACGGCCGCGCTGCGCGCCGGCAAGGCGGTGCTCTGCGAGAAGCCGCTCTGCCTGGACCCCGGCGAGGTCGAGCAGGTGCTGGCCGTCGCCGCGACCGCCGAGCAGCCGTTGTGGGAGGCCTTCGTCTTCCCGTTCCAGGCGCAGCACCGCCGTGTCGTCGAGCTCCTCGCCGACGGCGCGATCGGCGAGCTGCGCGAGATCGTCGGCTCCTTCCACTTCGAGGTCGGCGCACCGGGCAACATCCGCCTCTCCCGGGCGATGGGGGGCGGCGCGCTCGCCGACGTCGGCTGCTACCCGATGCGCCTGGCGCACGAGCTCTTCGCGGCGCCCGCCGGGTCGGCCACGGTCGTCGCCGTGCAGGGCGACGAGGTCGAGGTCGACGCCTCGGCCGTGCTGACCTACCCCGACGACCGCCGGCTGCTGCTCACGTGCGGGTTCCGGCGCAGCCACGACACCACGACCGTCCTCCTCGGCACGGAGGGGTCGCTGCGGCTCGACAACCCGTACCACCCGACGCCCGGTGCGACGCTGGAGGTGCGGCGGGCGGGGTCCGAGCCCGTCGTCGAGAGCCCCACCCGGGACGCCCGCTCGTTCAGCGCGGCGCTGCGGCACGTCGCCGCCGCGCTGGCCGGCGAGGAGGAGCCGGCCCACACCGCCGCGACCTCCGCGCTGCCGGTGGCGCGCGCCCTCCGGCTCGCGCAGTCCGCCGTCCCGGCGCCCTGACACCACACCCCGGAGCCGTCGACCCGGCTCCTCCGCCCGACCACAGGAGACCCCTCATGCCGCGTCCGACCGCGCTCCCCGACGAGCCCACGGTGCTCGTCTCGACCTACCTCGAGCCCGGGCTGGTCGAGAGGATCGCCACGGAGCTGTCCGTCGAGGTGCTCTACGACCCGGCGCTGCTCCCGACACCGAGGTACGGCAACGACCACGGGGGAGTGCGCCCCGAGCTCTCGGCCGACGAGGAGCAGCGCTGGCTCGACCTCCTGGCCCGTGCGGACGTCGCCTTCGACTTCGACTGGCGCGCACCGGAGCAGATGTGGGCCAACGCGCCCCGGCTCGTCTGGGTGCAGGCGACGAGCGCGGGCATCGGCGGCTTCGTCAAGCGGTACGGGCTGGACGGGGGAGAGGTCGTGCTGACGACGGCGGCCGGCACCCACGCCCGGATGCTGGCCGAGTTCGCGCTGGCCGGCGTGCTGCACTTCGTCAAGGACGTCCCGCGCCTCAAGGCACACCAGGGCGAGCGGCGCTGGGAGCGGCACGTCAGCGGGCAGCTGGCCGGCCGGCGGGCCACCGTCGTGGGCCTGGGCTCGATCGGGCGCCAGGTCGTCGAGACGTTCACCGCGCTCGGGATGCGGGTCACCGGTGTCGGGCGCGAGGGGAGCACCTACGAGGTGCCGCCGGGGACGCAGGTGGTGACGACGGCGCGGCTCGACGAGGTCCTGCCCACGTCCGACGTGCTCGTCCTTGCGATCCCGCTCACCGACGAGACCGACGGCATGATCGACGCCGGCCGGGTCGCCGCGCTGCCCGCCGGCGCGATCGTCGTCAACGTCGCCCGCGGCCAGGTCGTCGACGAGGCCGCGCTCACCGAGGGGCTGCGCTCGGGTCGGCTCGGCGGCGCCGCGCTCGACGTCTTCGAGGTCGAGCCCCTCCCGGCCGAGTCACCGCTCTGGGACATGGACACCGTCCTCGTCTCTCCCCACTCCGCCTCCACCGCGGCCACGGAGAACGAGGTCCTCGTCGACCTCTTCGTCGAGAACTTCCGACGGCTGCGCGACGGCCGACCGCTCGTCAACCGCTACCACGCGGACCGGGGGTACTGATGCGCCCGTCACCGCCCCGCCCCGACGCCCTCGGTGCGCGCTCGTGAGCCTGCGCCGGGGTCTGGCGGCCCCCAACTTCGCCCGCACCCCCGAGGAGCTCGTCCGGCTCGGGGTCCTCGCCGAGGAGGCGGGCTTCGACGGCTTCTTCCTCTGGGACCACGTCGTGTTCGCGAACGACGGTCGCGGGCCGGACGTCCAGGACCCGTGGCTGGTCCTCGCGCTCGTCGCGGAGCGCACCGAGCGGATCACGATCGGCACGATGATCACGCCCGTGTCCCGGCGACGGCCCTCCGTCCTCGCGCGGCAGACGACGACGCTCGACCTCATCAGCGGCGGACGCCTCGTGCTCGGCGTCGGCATCGGGTCGCCGGCGCGCGGCGACTTCGAGCTCCTCGGCGACGAGGCCGACGCGGTCGTGCGGGCCGAGATGCTCGACGAGGGGCTCGAGGTCCTCCAGGGACTGTGGAGCGGCGAGCCCTTCTCCCACGAGGGCCCGCACTACACGGTCACGGACGTGCGCTTCACCCCCACCCCGGTCCAGCGACCGCGCATCCCGGTCTGGGTGGGGGGCACCCTGCCGCGACGCCGGCCGATGATGCGCGCGATGCGCTGGGACGGCGCCGTCCCGATCACGTGGGCCGACGGACGCCTCGCCCGACCGTCGGTGGAGCAGATCCGGTGGGTGCGCGACCTCGCCCGGACGCACCGCGACGGCGGGGACCGCGACTTCGAGCTGGCCGTGTGGGCGGAGGTCGCCGAGGACCCGCGCTCCCTGGCGGGCGAGCTGCCGGACTACGTCGAGGCGGGCGCCACCTGGTGGATCGAGACCGCCAAGCCGGAACCCGGGTGGCACGACGAGCTCGTCGCCCGGATCGAGAAGGGGGTCTAGCGGCGTCCGTCCGGACCGGCCACGGCTCCCCGGCCGCGCGGCACTACGCTCGGACGGCCGGGGTGCGCACACGCTCGTGGACGGAGGGGTCATGTCGCAGCTGACCGTGAGCATCGTGGGGCTCCGGGCCGTCGAGGCGCTCGCCGAGCACGGGTCCATCGCGGCCGCGGCGGCCGCCCTCGGCTACACCCCGTCGGCGGTGTCGCAGCAGATCGCCCGCCTCGAGCGGGACCTCGGGCAGTCCGTCATCGAGCGTCAGGGCCGCCGGGCCGTGCTCACGACGTCCGGCGCGATCCTCGCGGACTCCGCCCGGCGGATCATCGTCGAGCTCGAGAGCATGAACGCGACCATCCAGGCGCAGGCCCGGACCGTGACCGGGCCGGTGGGCGTCGCCGCGTTCCCCAGCGCCGCCCGGGGCATCCTGCCGAGCGCGATGGCGCGGCTCCTGCGGACCTGGCCCGACCTGGCGCTGCGGGCCGTCGAGGTGCCGTCGCACCGGGCCGCCCAGCTGGTGGGCTCCGGCGCGGTCGACATCGCGGTGGTCCACGACTGGCAGGGCCTGCCGATGGAGGTCGCGGACGGGCTGCGGGCCGAGCACCTCGGCGACGACGTCTCGGACGTGCTCGTGCACCAGGACCACCGCAGCGCCGCGGGCGAGGAGGTCGACCTGCGGGACTTCGAGGGGGACCGGTGGCTCTACGAGCCGGGCTCGGTCGCGCACGAGCTGCTGGAGCAGGTCTTCGGGGCGGCCGCCGGGGACCTCGTCCTCGGGCACCAGGTCAGCGAGTACCCGACGCAGGTCGAGATGGTCGCCGAGGGGCTCGGTGTCGCACTCGTCCCGCGGATGGGACGGGGCGCCCTGCCGGCGTCGGTGCGGGTGGTGCGGCTGTCCTCGCCGCCGATGCGTCGGATCCACGCGCTGTGGCGGGCCTCGGGCGACGGCCGTCCGGCCATCACCGCCACCGTCGAGGAGCTGGCCCGTACGTGCCGGAGCGGGACGCTCTCCGCCTGAGGCGCACCGCGACCCAGCGTGCGGGGCGTGCCGTCGGCCGGGGCCGTCAGTCCTCGGGCGTCGGCAGGGTGAGGATGCCGCGCTCCTCGCGGGCGCGGGCGGCGGCCATCACGACCGCGGGGTCGGCCGCGAGCACGTCGGCGCCGGCGGCGTGGGCGAGCAGCAGCCGGTCGAGGTCCGCCACGGGCGCCCCGACCTTGAGCTCGACGGACCGGGGGAGGGCGGCGGCGAGCAGCGTGACCGTCGACAGGGGCGGGCGCGCCCCGCCGAGCTCGAGGGAGTCGAGGCCGACGTGGTCGGCGAGGACCACGAGGTCGTCGACGTGCTCCTCGGTGTCGGGACCGGTGACGTGCAGGCGCAGCCCCGCGGTGGCGGCGCGCGTGACGTCGCGCAGGGCCTCCAGGCGCGAGACGACGGTCCGCACGTCGTGCCCCACGAGGTCCTCGGTCGAGAGCGTGACGCGCAGCTGGTCGGCGCCGTCGGCGAGGGCGTCCTCGGCCTGGGCGAGCACCAGCTGGAAGGCTCCCCACTCCCGCAGCGGCTCCGTCGACCCCAGGTGGGCGGTCACGCGCTGCTCCGGCGTGAGGAAGGTCCGCAGGGCCGCGACGCGCTCGGGGGCGCAGGTGACCCCGCGCAGCCCGTAGGCGGCGGCGCGGCGGGAGGTGCGCTCGACGTCGAGGAGGGACCACCAGTCGGGGGAGGTGTCCTCCTCGAGCATCGTGGCCACCATGCTCGCCGTCAGGGCGCGGCCGGGCCGCTCGCGGCGCGGGGCCGTGCTGGTCGGTGCGGTCACGAGGGGCTCCTCAGGCCGGGGTGACGGCTCGACGGGCGAGGGAGTCACGGGCGGTGTCGATGATGCGGGCGACGGCGTCGGCGGTCTCGGTGACGTCGGCGCCGAGGACGGCGGGTGCGGAGTCGTCCGCGCACGGCAGGACGACGAGCACGGGCAGCGTCGCGAGGCGCGGGACGGACAGGCACGACCGCAGCAGCCCGCCGCGGTCGAGCGCGGCCACGGGGGAGTCGACGACGACGAGGTCGAAGTCGTGGTGGTCGAGCACGACGCCGGCCTTCGCCGCCTGGGTCAGGCTGCGGCACAGCAGGCCTCGGTCGGTGTAGCGCTGCCGCAGCTCCTCGGCCCGGTCCGCGGTCTCCGCGAGGACCAGCGCCCGTCCGGAGGCGGAGAGCACCTCGCGGACCGACGAGTGCACCGGCTCGGCGGTGCGTCCCGTGCCGTCCGGGCCGGCGACGAGGACCAGCGGGACGTCGGCGAGGTTCGGGTCGGTGCGCAGGCGCTCGACGAGGTCCCAGCGCGGCTCGCCGGGGACGCGGTCGCCGGTGACCACGGCGGTGGGCCGCCGGCTCGCGGCGGCGGCGCTCACGGTGGCCGGGCCCGAGCGGGAGACGACGTCGCCGGGAGCGGTGCCGAGCAGCCCGGCGACCCGGTCGGCCGCGACCCCGTCGGTGTCCGCCACGACCGTCCCGGCGGGGACGCCCGAGGCGGCCGCGTCCGGGCGCGGCGGCAGGGGGATGACGCAGGTGAGGGTCGTCCCGGTGTCGGGTCGGGAGGTGGCGGTCAGCCGCCCGGCGTGGGCCTCGACGACGGCGCGGCTGATGCTCAGGCCGAGGCTGGCCCCGTCCGCGCCACGGCCTCCCGTCGGGGTGGACGCCGAGTGGTCGAAGAGGGTGGCGAGCGAGGCGGTGGACACGAGCGGCCCGTGGTCGGTGACGCCGATGCTCGCGGCGCCGTCCCGGACCTCGGCGACGACGCGCACGGAGCCGTCGACCGGGCTGTGCCGGACGGCGCTGCCGAGGATGTTGGCGACGGCCTGGACGAGCCGGTCGGGGTCGGCCATGAGGTTCGTCGGCCCGGCCGAGGTGACGCGGATGCGGACGTTGCGGCTGTCGGCCTGCGGCTCGACCTCCTCGACCGCGCAGCGGATCACCTCGTCGAGGTCGACCGGGACGAGGTCGAGGGTCAGGCCGTCGGCGCCGGTGCGGGAGCGCTCGAGGTCGAGGACCCCGTTGACGGTGCGCACGAGCCGCTCGGTGCCGCTGAGCGCGATGGCGGCCATCCGGTGCACGGCGGGGCTCGCCGGGCCGGCGGCGCCACCGGTGATGAGGCCGAGCGCGCCCCGGATCGAGGTGAGGGGGGTGCGCATCTCGTGGCTGACGACGGAGAGGAACTGGGCCCTCAGCAGGTCGGCGTGCCGCTCGTCGGTGACGTCCTGCAGCGTGCCACGGACCACCGCGGTCGGGCCCTGCTCCTCGGCGCGCGCGAGCACCCGCACCTCGAGGAGGTCGCCGCGGGGCGAGGAGACGCGGCACGTGAAGTCGACCGGCGCCCCGGTCTCCGCGGCCCGGCGGATCTCCGGGACGACGACGCGGGCCGCGTCGTCCGGGTGGACGGCCTCCATGACGCGGGTCGCGTCGAGGGGCTTCGGCCCGGCGGCGAGCCCGAGGATGCGACGGAACTCCGGGCTGACGCACACCCGCCCGGTCGTCGGGTCCCACGACCAGGAGCCGACCCGGGCGAGGGCCTGCGCGGCCTCGCGCTCGGCGAGCACCTCGGCGTCGGCGGCGGCGCTCGCGGCGGCGGTCGCGTCCAGGTGCTCCGTGTGCCGGCGGACGTCGCGTAGGAGCTGCCGGGTGGCGGCCAGCACGCCGAGCAGCGCGAGGCCCGAGGCGACGCCGGCCACCAGGGCGAGGGCGGCCCGGGTCTCCAGGGGGCCGCCGACGGACCGGGCGAGGGCGATGACGGCCCAGGCGGCGAGGACGGAGGTGACGAGGGCGGCGCCGAGCGCAACGGTCAGCCGCTGCCGGCCGCGGGCCAGCGCGACCTCCGTGGGGGTGCGATACGTGACGTCGCTCATGCGCGCAGGAGGACGTCGCGGAGGCGGTCGGGGAGGGTCATCGGGTCGAAGGGCTTCTCGAGGACGGCGAGGACCGGGGCGTCGCCGACGCCGTCGCGGACGGCCTCGCCCTTCGCGGTGAGCACGACGATGGGCAGCCCTGCGGCGCCGGGCAGCTGCGCGATGGCCCGCGCGGTCTCGGCGCCGTCCATCCCCGGCATCATCATGTCGAGCAGGACGACGTCGGGGAGCCGGACCCGGCAGGCCTCGACGGCGTGGGCGCCGTCGACCGCCGTCTCGACGCTGAAGCCACCGACCGACCGGAGGCTGAGGGATGCGACCTCGAGGACCAGCTCGTCGTCGTCGACGACGAGCACGTGCCAGGGCGAGGTGGCTCCCTCGATCGTGTTCATGCGGGCAGTGTGGGCCAGCGACGCGGGCGCCATCCGGCGAAAGGCGGCAGGGACGGCCGTTCGGCCATCGTTGGGTCGCGCGATCGGCGCGCGAGGGGGTGCTCCCCCTACGCTGCGGCGGAACCGGACGAGGTGGTCGACCGGCGGCAGGAGGGTCGCGATGCGCACGGACACGGTGGTCCCCGCCGCGATGGTCCCCACCGCGACGGCCTCGGCGGTGGAGAACCTCCCCGCACGCCGCGTGATGACCTACCGGTCGGTGCCCGGCGCCCGGGGGCGCTTCGTCGCCGTGGGCGGCGGGGTCCGCGAGATGTTCGGCCTCGGCCGCGAGGAGCTGCTCGCCGACGACGCCTTCTGGGAGTCCAGGCTCCACCCCGCCGACCGCCGGGCGGCGCTCGCGCGCGAGGAGAGCGGGCTCGAGCGCGGGATCCTCATCTCGGAGTACCGCTTCGTGCGCAACGACGGCCGCCTCGTGTGGGTCCTCGACGAGGCGACGGTCGTCGAGGACGAGGTGCACGGGCCCGTGTTCGACGGGGTCTTCGTCGACGTCACCTCGCTGCGGCGCTCGGAGCTCAAGGTCGCCGCGCACGGTCGCCTCGTCGACCGCACGAGCGCCGGAGCCTCGCTCGCCGAGGCCCTCGACCCGCTGCTCCGGACGGCGCTGGAGCTCTGCGGCGCCGAGCGCTGCGAGGTCTCGTTCCGCTCCGGGCTGCAGGTCTCGGCGGCGGCCGCGGCCATCGACGCGGCGGGCATGTCGCCGCAGGACGTGACGCGGACCGGCCTGCAGGGGGAGGAGATCCGGCTGCGGGCGGTGCCGTCGCCCGAGACCGACGACACGCTGGAGTGGCTCGAGGTCATGAGCCTGCGAGCGCAGAAGATGCTCGAGGACCGCGCCCGCTCGCTCGAGTCCGCGGCCCTGCTCAGTGCGACGCTCGAGTCGACCGTCGACGGCATCCTCGTCGTCGACCGCCACGGGCGGCTCGCCGGCTGGAACGAGAAGTGGGTGCAGATGTGGGGGGTGCCGGCGGCCCTCCTGGAGGCCGGCGACGACGCCGCCGTCATCGCGGCCGTCGTCGCCCAGGTCGCCGACCCGGCGGCGTTCCTCGCCCGGGTCGAGTACCTCTACACGGCGACCGAGGAGACGAGCTACGACGAGATCCTCTTCGCGGACGGCCGTGTCTTCCAGCGGTACTCGCGGCCTCAGAGCGTCGACGGCGAGATCGTCGGCCGGGTCTGGAGCTTCCGGGACATCACCGACGGACGCAAGCTGCAGGAGGCGCTCTCCTCGCAGCAGCAGCGGTTCCAGATGCTCGTCGAGCAGGTCAAGGACCACGCCATCATCCACCTCGACCGCGACGGCGTCGTCACCACCTGGAACGCGGGCGCCACCCAGGTCTTCGGCTACAGCTCCGTCGAGGCGGTCGGCCTGCCGGTCGCCGTGCTGCACCCGGAGGACGGCGCCGAGTCGCCCGAGGCCATCCTGCGGCGGGCCCGGACGCACGGCGTGGCCCGGGGTGAGGGCTGGCGGGTCCGCAAGGGCGGGGCCCTCGTCTGGATGAGCTCCACGGTCACCGCCCTGCGCGACGCCCGGGGGGAGCTGCAGGGGTACGCCAAGGTGACGCAGGACCTGACCGACCGCCGGGCCGCGGCGGAGGCGCTGCGGGCGCAGCGTCAGGTCCTCGAGCTGCTCGGCACCGTCGCGTCGGCGGCCAACTCCGCGCCGAGCGTGGAGTCGGCGGTCCACCAGACGCTGCGGGCCCTGCGGAGCTTCGGTGGGTGGGACCTCGCGCACGCGTGGCTGGCGCCGCGCGCCGACACCCCGTCCGAGGGTGACGGCGCGACGCGGGGCGGCGCGCCCGGGGCCGACCCGACGCACCTGTGGGTGGCCGTCGACGGGCTCTCGAGCACCCGCCTGCGCCGCGACGTCGAGGGTTCCGGCATCCTGTCGCTGCCGGTCGTCGCCGAGGCGATGCGTCGGGGCGGCCCGGCCTGGGGAGAGGTCGCCACCTGGGAGAACACGTCCTACACGCGAGCGGCGCGGGCCCTCGGCCTCCGGACCGCGATGGCCCTGCCGATCACCGTGCGCGACCGGACCGTCGGTGTCGTGCAGGTGTTCTCGCGCGCCGACACCCGCGTCGACCCGGGGCTCGTCGACGTCATGGCCCAGGTCGGCGTGCAGCTCGGCCGGAGCGTCGAGCGGCACCACGCCGAGGACGACCTCGCCGCCCAGGCGAGCGACCTGCGCGACCTCAGCGACCGCCTGAGCACGGTCCTCGACTCCGTCGACGAGGGCATCTTCGGCGTCGACGACCGCGGCGTCGTGACCTTCGTCAACCGCGCCGGCGCCGATCTGCTGCGGATGCCCCGGTCGGCGGTGCTCGGCAGCCTCGACACCGAGGTGCTCCACCTCGACGCGTCGCCGCAGGGCCTCCCGTCCGGGTCACGGCTGCCCACGAGCGGACGCCACGAGCGACCCGACGGGACCTCCTTCGACGCGGAGTGGGTGGTCTCGCCGATGCAGACCGGCCGCGGCGCCGTCGTCATCCTCCGTGACGTCGAGGCGGCCAGGGCCGTCGAGCGGATGAAGGACCAGTTCATGGCCATGGCCAGCCACGAGCTGCGCACGCCCCTCACCTCGTTGCGCGGGGCGCTGGGGCTGCTCGGCGGCGGCGCCGTCGGCGAGCTGCCGGGGCCGGCGTCACGGCTGGTCGACGTCGCGACCGCCAGCGCGGACCGCCTCGTGCGCCTCGTCGGGGACATCCTCGACACCGAGCGGCTGCGCACCGGCCGGATCGTGCTGCGCCACACCGAGGGCGTCGTCGAGGACCTCATCGCGTCCGCGGTCGCCGACACCTCCGCCGCGCGAGGGACGGTCGGCGTCCGGGTGGTCGCCCCCGACGGCCCGACCTGGGTGCGGGTCGACCCGGACCGCGTCGTGCAGGTCATCGCCAACCTCCTCGTCAACGCGGCGAAGTTCTCCCCGAGCGGGGCCGAGGTGTCGGTCACCGTCTCGCGCGACGACTCCTGGGCGACCGTCGAGGTCCGCGACGACGGGCCCGGCGTGCCGGACGGCATGCAGGAGAGGATCTTCGACGCCTTCGTCCAGGCCGACGCGAGCGACACGCGCGCCCACAGCGGGTCCGGCCTCGGCCTGGCGATCGCCCGCGACATCGTCCGCCTCCACGGCGGTGAGCTCGCCACCCGCAACCGCGCGCAGGGCGGCGCCTGCTTCACCTTCACCCTCCCGCTGCGGGGGACCGAGGGCGCCGTCCGGGGCCGTACGGCCTGACGTCCGACCCGGACCGGCCATCACGATCCCTCACCGGATCTTGAGCGCACCTTGCTGGTGCCCCGTGCGGCCCGGTCGATGAGGAGGGTGACGTCCACCGGCACCCGTCGGTGGCAGCCGTCCGAGGGATGGATCCCGGTGGCGGCGCTCCCGCGAGGTCCGTGGGTGCGCCGTCGTGCTCGTCGGTGACGAGGTCGTGGTCCCCCCACGTCCGGTCACCCGACCGCCCGACACCGACCGCCGGTGTCACCGACACCCCGCACCGACGGAAGGCCCTCCATGTCCCTCAGCGTTCCCGAGCCCCCGACGCGACACCGGCGACGGCGTGCGCCCCACCCGCTGGCCCTGCCCCTCGCCGCGAGCGTCGTCGCGGCGAGCGTGCTCACGCTCTCGACGACCGACGCGCTCTCGGCCTTCACCGCCCAGATCACCGACAGCGTCTCGACGGTCGGGGCCGGCACTCTCCAGATGACCGAGACCCAGTCGGTCGGGGGGGCGACGACCACCTGCACGAGCACCGACGGCGGCTCGGTCGCGACCAACTCCGCGACCTGCACGACGATCAACTCCTACGGCGGCGCGACGACGCTCGTCCCGGGCGAGAGCTCGACGAGCTCGGTGACGCTGTCCAACACCGGCACCCACGCCGCGTCGGGCTTCACCCTCGAGCCCGGTGCCTGCAGCCAGTCCGGTGACGTCTCCGGCAGCGCCAACGACCTCTGCGACACGCTCCTGCTCTCCATCGACCAGACCGTCAACGGGACGACCACCAACGTCCTGCGACCGACCAGCCTCGACGACTTCCGGGCGGCGAACCGTTCCGGCGGCTCCAGCGGGCCGCTGGCCCTCGGCGCGGTCGCGGCGGGCGCGTCCCGGACCTTCACGTTCACGGTGACCCTGCCCGCAGGAACCGGCAACGCCTACCAGGGCCTGACCGCCACCCAGGGCCTCACGTGGCTCTTCACCGCCGGGAGCTGACGGGCGCCGGCCGGCCCGCCGCAGGGGTGGTGGGGGCCGGCGTGGCGCTCGCCGTCCTCCTCCTGACCGCCCTGCCCCTGTGGGGCGGTATGCGCCTGTTCGTCGTGTCCTCCCCGTCGATGGGGGCGGCCGCCCCGGTGGGCACGCTGGTCGTCACGCGACCGGCGGGCACGGCGTCGGTGCAGCGCGGGGACGTCGTGGCGTTCTCGCCCAAGGACGGGTCCGGCCTGACCGTCGTGCACCGCGTGGTCGCGGTCGAGCCGTCCGGGAGCGGCCGGACCCTCGTGACCCGGGGCGACCTCAACGGCAGCGACGACCCTCACCCCGTGACCGACGAGCGGCTGGTGGGGCGCGCGGTCGCGCTCCTGCCGGGATGGGGCTACGCCGTCCGCGCCGTCCCCCTGCTCGGTGTCGGCGGGCTGCTCGTCCTCCTGCTGACCCGGCTCTGGCTGCGCCCGGAGGTCCGGGGTCCGGTCCGGCTCGTCGCCTGGTCGCTGCTCTACGCAGTGACGGTGCTGCGGCTGCGGCCCTTCGTCGGCGTCACGGAGCTCGCCGTCAGCTCGCCCACCGGCACCGGCGCGGGCGGCTCGCGGGTCTCGTTCGTCTCGACGGGGATGCTGCCGGTCACGGTGACCGAGCACCTCGGGCGGGCCGTCTCCGGGCCGAGCCACCTCTCGTACGGCGAACGCGGAGAGCTCGTCGTCCGGGCCGCCGGTGCGGGAGGACACGTCCGCCTGCACGCCCGGCCCGACCTCGGCTGGACCGCGTGGCTGCTCCTCTGGGCGCTGTGCCTCCTCCCCGTGCTCTGGACGCTCCTCGCCGGGCACCGGCGCGCGGCGGGGGAGCGGCCGGCGCGGGCCGCCGTGCTGCGGGCGGCGCACCCGGTGACGGGATGACCGGCCTTCCGCTGCGGGCGGTCGGCAGCCTCCTGGCCACCGCCCTCGCCGGGGTCGTCGGCGTGCTCGCCTGGTGCGGTGTCCCGACCGCCTCCGGTGCGTACACCGCCGGCACGGTCCACCGACCGAGCGTCACCGCGAACCCGAGCTTCACCTGCCAGGCAGCAGCGACGTCGGGTCGGGCCGGCGCGGCGGCCCTCGTCACCTATCCGTTCGCCGACTCCTCGGGCACGACTGCCTCCGACACCTCTGGCGCGAGCGGCTCACCGCGCAACGGCACGTACTCGAGCAAGGGCGTGACCTACCAGGCCACCGGGCCGTGCGCGCGCGACAAGGCGCGCGCGGTCACCCTCGACGGCTCGACGGGGATGGTGGCGGGGCCCTCCGCGACGCTGGCCGCGGCCACCCGCTGGAGCGAGGAGGTGTGGTTCCGCGGGACGAGCGGTGCCGGCGACCTGCTGGCCTTCGCCTCCTCGGCCACGGGCGACAGCGGGACGGGTGTCGACCGGCGGCTGTACCTCAGCTCGTCCGGGACCCTCGTCGCCGGGGTGCTCGCCGGGGGCACGACGGTCAAGACCGTGACGGGCCCCCGGACCTACACCGACGACGTCTGGCACCACGTGGCCGTGACCCAGGCGACCGCCACCGACCCCCAGCCCGGGCTGCGCCTCTACGTCGACGGGGTCCTCGTCGCCTCCGACAGCGCCGTGACGACGAGCTCCGGGCTCGCGCAGTACTGGCGGATCGGCAACAGCGGCCACGGGAGCAGCGCCACGCGCTGGCCGGGGGAGACCTCGACGACCGCCCTCGCGGGCAGCCTCGCCTTCGCCTCCTACCACACCTCCGCGCTCGCGCCGAGCGACGTGCTGCTGCACTACGCCGCCGGCCGCGCCGGCTACCCGAAGACGGGCCGCTGGTCCTTCGCCCGGGCCACGGCCGGCGACAGCACCATGTACCTGCGTCACTGGGCCTTCGCCCTGTACGTCAGCAGCATCTCGATGAGTGACTCCGTCGGGACGTACGACTCGACCTGGAAGGTCGAGTCCGGGCTCGCGGACTCGCGGTGCTTCTCGTTCCGGTCGACCAACTACCCGGACCGGCTCATCCGGCACACCAGCGCGATGCGGATGGTCATCGAGGTGCCGGACGGGACGGCGGCGTGGGACCAGTCGGCGACGTTCTGCCCGCACGTCGGCAACAACGGCGAGGGCACCTCGTGGTCGGCCTACGACGCCCCGACCCGGTACTGGCGCTCCTACGGCAACGAGGTGTGGCTGGCGTCGGACGGTGGGCCGAACTGGTTCGACACGGACACCAACTGGGCCGACGAGACGAGCTGGAACACCCGCCCGCCCGTCGTGCCCTGACGGAACGGCCGCCGTCCCGGGGGACGACGGCCGTTCCGTCGAGGGCGGTCAGCGGGCGCCGCTGCTCGTCGCGTCGGCGGTGGGCACGGTCTCGACGGGCACCGCGGCCGTGCGCGGCCCGCCGGCCGAGCGGCCGCGACGGGCGAGCCAGCGCTCGACCCTCCCGGCGAGGACGGTCAGCGCGTAGTTGACGAGGACGAACACCGCCGCCGCGACGATGTACGCCTGCAGCGTGTTGGCGTACGCCGAGCCGAGGGTCTTGGCCGCCGTCAGCAGCTCCGGGTAGAGGACGACGGTGCCGAGCGCGGTGTCCTTGAGCACCACGACGAGCTGGCCGACGAGCGCCGGGAGCATCGCCCGCAGCGCCTGCGGCAGCTGGATGCTGCGCAGGGTCTGGCCGGGGGAGAGGCCGATGGAGAGCCCGGCCTCGGCCTGCCCGGCCGGCAGGGAGTGCACGCCCGAACGCACGAGCTCGGCGATGACCGAGCCGTTGTAGAGGGTCAGGCCGACGACGACGGCGGCCATCGGGGCGTACTGGTTCGGCAGCCACGTCGCGGTGGCGAAGTAGCCGAAGAAGAGGAAGACCATCATGAGGAGCACCGGCACGGACCGGAAGAACTCGACGACGACACCGCTGACCCAGCGGACGGCGCGCACGTGCGACAGGCGCCCCATCCCGAAGACCAGGCCGTAGACGCCGGCGAGGACGACGGACGCGGCGGCGGCCTTGATCGTCTCCCAGAAGCCGGGCAGCAGGTACTCGCTCCACACGGCGGGGTCGGTGACGAACGGGGTCCAGAGGGCCGGGTCGAGCTGCCCCGCCTCGGACATCTTGCGGTAGACCACCCAGGCGCCGGCGACGACGAGGAGCACCCCGATGCCGGTGAGGACGCCGTGCCGCAGGCGGGCCCGCGGGCCGGGGGCGTCGAAGAGGACGCTGTCGCTGCTCATCGCTTGACCGCCAGACGTCGGGAGAGGGAGGTGACCGCGAGGCCGATCGGCAGGGTGAGGACGACGAAGCCGAGGGCGAAGACGAAGAACGTCGGCAGGCTCGCGCCCTCGTTCTCCGTGATCTGCGCGAGGAGGCCGGCGGCCTCGGCGGTGCCGAGGATGACCGCGGCGACCGTCGTGTTCTTGATGAGCGCGATGAGCGTCGAGCCGAGCGGCGCGATCGCCCCGCGGAACGCCTGCGGCAGCAGCACCTCGCGCATCGACTGGCCGAAGGTCAGGCCGATCGAGCGGGCGGCCTCGGCCTGCCCGGCGGGGATGGTGTTGACGCCGCTGCGGATCGCCTCGCAGACGAAGGCCGCGTGGTAGACCGACAGCATGATGACCGCCCACCAGTAGGAGTCGCGGGCCTGGTCCTCGCTCAGCTGCAGCCCGAGGATGATGCTCATCCCGAGGATGCTGAAGACCATGAGCAGCGTGAGCGGCGTGTTGCGCAGGACGTTGACGTAGAAGGCCCCGAGGGCGCGCAGGACGCGCACGGGGGAGACGCGGAAGACCGCGAGGACGGTGCCGACGACGAGGGCCCCGAGCGCGGAGAGCACCGAGAGCTGGATCGTCACCCAGAAGGCACCGAGGATGTCGTAGTTGCCGATGATGTCGCCCATCACCTCACCTTTCGGCCGGGGCGGTGGCCCCCGGTCCCGGCACCGCCCGCCCTCGGGGGGCGGGCGGTGCGCGGGAGCCGGTGGGCTGCGGTCAGGAGCAGGCGTCCGGGGTGGGCGGGTTGCCCGCCGGCGGCTTGTAGCCCGCCGGGCCCAGGTTCGCGTCGACGATCGTCTGCCAGTCGCCGTCGGTCACCATCTTCGTGATGGCGTCGGTGACCTTCTGGCAGGTGGCGGTGTCGCCCTTCTTGAGGCCGATGCCGTAGTTCTCCTGCGAGAACGGCTGGCCGACGACCTTGAGCTTGCCCTTGTACTGGTCCTGCGCGGCGTAGCCGGCGAGGATCGTGTCGTCGGTCGTCAGCGCGTCGACGCCGCCGGAGACCAGGGCGGTGACGCACTCGGAGTAGGTGCCGAACTCGCGCAGGTTGACCCCGGCGACCTCGTCCTTGACCTTCTGCGCCGACGTCGAGCCGGTGACCGAGCACAGCTTCTTGCCGTCGAGGCTGTCCGGGCCGGTGATCGAGGAGTCGTCGGCGCGCACGAGGAGGTCCTGGCCGGCGACGAAGTACGGCCCGGCGAAGGAGACCTTCGTCTTGCGCTCGTCGGTGATCGAGTACGTCGCGACGATCATGTCGACCTGGCCGGTGCTCAGCAGGTTCTCGCGCTGGGCGCTCGGGGCCTGGACCCACTGGATGTCGCCCTCGTCGTGGCCGAGCTGCTTGGCCACGTACTTCGCGACGTCGACGTCCATCCCCGCGTAGTCGCTGCCCTTCTTCAGGCCGAGACCGGGCTGGTCGAACTTGATGCCGATCTTGATGCCGTCGCCGCCGGAGCCCTCCCCGCCGTCGTCCGAGCCACAGGCGCTCGCCGTGAGCGCGAGGACCGCCGCTGCCGCGGCGAGTCCGATCCGGGTGCTCTTCATGTCGGTGTTCCTCCTGGTGTTGGTCGACTCGTGGTCGTCGGGTGGCCCGGTCGGCCGCCCCGGTCAGTGGGTCAGGATCTTCCCGAGGAAGTCCTTGGCGCGCTCGCTCCGGGGGTTGGTGAAGAACTCCTCCGGCGTGTTCTCCTCGACGATCTGCCCGTCGGAGAGGAACACGACGCGGTTGGCCGCCTTGCGGGCGAAGCCCATCTCGTGGGTGACGACGATCATCGTCATGCCGCTCTTCGCGAGCTCGACCATGACGTCGAGGACCTCGGTGATCATCTCGGGGTCGAGGGCCGAGGTCGGCTCGTCGAAGAGCATGACCTTGGGGTCCATCGCGAGCGATCGGGCGATGGCCACGCGCTGCTGCTGGCCGCCGGAGAGCTGGGCGGGGTACTTCTGCGCCTGGTGGGCGACGCCGACGCGCTCGAGGAGCTCGGTGGCGCGCTGCTCGGCCTCGGCCTTCTTCATCCCGCGGACCTTGATCGGTCCGAGCGTGACGTTCTCGAGGATCGTCTTGTGGGCGAAGAGGTTGAAGGACTGGAAGACCATCCCGACGTCGGCCCGCAGCGCGGCGAGCTCCTTGCCCTCCTCGGGCAGCGCCTTGCCGTCGATGGTGATCGAGCCGGACTCGAAGGTCTCGAGGCGGTTGATCGTGCGGCAGAGGGTGGACTTCCCGGAGCCCGAGGGGCCGATGAGGATGACGACCTCGCCACGACCCACCTCGAGGGTGATGTCCTTGAGCACGTGGAGGTCACCGAAGTGCTTGTTGACGTCCTTGAGGACGACCAGGGCTTCGCTCATGCACAGGAAACCTAGCGATGCCCCGGCGGCGGGTGGTCGTCAGGGTCGTCCCGTGGGGCGGATGGGGCGCATTGTGACCGTTCCGAGACCTCGCCGCACCTGCTGCCGTCGCCGGCTCCCTCAGGCGATCCACACCTTGCGCAGGGGCTCCTCGACCGTCCACCGCGTGCGCTCGCCGACGCTCAGCCGCACGACCGTCCCGGGCGCCAGCAGGATGCGCTCGCCGTCCTCGAACTCGACTGTGCCCGAACCGGACAGGACGACGAAGACCTCGTCCACCTCGGTGTCGCGGGCGGTGCCGGCGCTCATCTCCCAGACGCCGACCTCGACGTCGCCGACCGTGCCGAGGGTGCGCACGGCGGTGGTCGGCGCCCCGTCGAGCACCTCGTCGGCCGGCAGCGGCTCGTGCTCGAGGGGGAGGCGGGTCGCGTCGTCGGCGAGGAGGCGCTGGGGCATCCCCGGATCGTGCCACGCGACGGATCGAGAAGCCAGGAGGGCCCGCGACCGGGGAAATCCGGCGTGGTGGGAGGTGCGGGGCGGCGGATCCCGTGGACGGGTGCTCGCCCCGAGGTGGGCCGCTCGGGCATGATGCTCGGCATGTCCGTCTCCTCGGGTGCCGCGCGCGCCTCCCTCGCCGACGCCGTCCCGGACGTGTTCTGGACCGACCGCCCGTCGCTGCGCCCGGCGGCACGCCCGCCGCTCACGGGCCACGGGCACCGCGCGGACCTCGTCGTCGTCGGTGGGGGGTTCACCGGGCTGTGGGCCGCCGTCCAGGCCAAGGAGGACGACCCGTCGGCCGAGGTCGTGCTCGTCGAGCGCGGCCGGCTCGGCATCGCGGCGTCCGGACGCAACGGCGGGTTCGTCTCGCCGTCGCTCACGCACGGGCTCGGGCAGGGCGTCGCCTGCTGGCCGGACGAGGTGCCGACGCTGGAGCGGCTGGGGGCCGAGAACTTCGCCGGGCTGGCCGAGGCGGTGCAGCGGTACGGCATCGACTGCGACCTCCACGTGCCCGGCGAGCTGACCCTCGCCCTCGACGAGCGGCAGGTCGAGACCGTCCGCGAGGCGCACGCGCTGCACCGCGCGCACGGCGTCCCGACCGAGCTCCTCAGCGGCGCCGAGGCCCGCGCGCGCGTCGACTCGCCGCGCTACCTCGCGGGGATGCACGACCCGACCGTCGGCCTCGTCGACCCGGCCCGGCTCGTGTGGGGGCTCGCCGCGGCGGCGGAGCGGCTCGGGGTGCGGCTGCACGAGGACACGGCGGTCACCGGCCTCGAGCAGGACGGCGACGGCGTGCGCGTCGGCACCGAGTGGGGGAGCGTCCACGGCCGTCGGGTGGTGCTCGGCACGGGCGCGTTCCGCGGGGTCCTCAAGCGGCTCGCGCTCTACACGCTGCCCGTCTACGACCACGTGCTCATGACCGAGCCGCTCTCGGCGGCGCAGCTCGCGGCGGTCGGCTGGGAGGGTCGCGAGGGCCTGACCGACGCCGGCAACCAGTTCCACTACTACCGGCGCACCCTCGACGACCGCGTCCTCTTCGGCGGCTACGACGCCAACTACCACTTCCCGGGGCGCATCGACCCGCGGCTGGAGCAGTCGGCGTCGCACGACCTCCTGGCCCGCCACTTCCTCGGGATCTTCCCGCAGCTCGAGGGCGTCCGCTTCACCCACCGCTGGGCCGGCGTCATCGACACGACCTCGCGCTTCACCCCGGTCTTCGGCACGGCGATGGGCGGCCGGCTCGCCTACGCCGTCGGCTACACCGGCCTCGGGGTGGCCTCGACGCGGTTCGGCGCACGCGTGGCCCTCGACCTCGTCCACGGTCGCGACACCGAGGTGACCCGGCTCGGGATGGTGCGCCGCAAGCCGCTGCCGTTCCCGCCGGAGCCGATCCGCGGCCTCGGGGTGCGGCTGACCCGCGCGAGCCTGGCCGCCGAGGACCGCACCGGGCGCCGCAACGTGTGGCTCAGGGCGATGGACGCCGTCGGCATCGGCTTCGACAGCTGACCTTCCGGCGACCGCGGCACGGCGACGTCACCCCGGCAGGCGGCGCGCCTCAGGCGGTGCCGGCCTGCGCGGCGATGACGACCACCCAGACGACGACGCCGAGCAGGACCACCCCGGCGAGGACGCGCGGCATCCGGGACGACGGTCCACCACGCCGGCCGCGCGAGGCGAGGACGGCGGCGACGACGAGCAGCACGGCGATGACGAGCAGGATCACGAGGGCATCATGCCTCGTCGACGCGTGAGGGGCCCGGAGCGGTCAGGGCGCCGGCAGTTCCGTGCCGTCCGGAGGGGCCGAGTCGCCGGCTACGAGGTCGGCGAGACGGCCCGCGAACGCGACGAGCTGGTCCGGTCCGATGTCGGCGTGCGTCGGACCGAGAGCTGCCGTCACCCGCGGTGAGTCGAGGCTCGGGTAGAACTCGAGGAACGGCTCGATCTCGTAGCTCAGGGCAGCCGCACCGCGCGACCTCCTCGGTCCCGAGAAGCCGAAGACGGCCAGGTAGCGCGAGCGGTTGCTCGGGGGCGCGACCATGACCGACCGCGTGTAGGGACGCAGATAGACCGGGGAGTCCTGCAGGATCCGGCGCACCTCCGCGAGAGCACGTCCGAAGCCTGTCGCGTCCGCGTACGACTGGACCCGGGCCCACCGCTCCTCCTCGCTCGTGGCGCCGCCCGGCTGATCGGCCCGAGCATCCGCGGTGGGATCGGTACCGGTCTCCTCGCGGAGGATGAGGTGGTCACCCGACGGGGTCTCGAACCCTTGCAGCTCGACCACGGAGAGTGGGACGCCGTACTGCTCGCTGAGGTGGCGGGTGATCCGCAACAGAGCCTCGTCGGCCGACGTGCCCACCACCACCGCCGAGACCTCACGGGGGCTGTCCGGGTCCTCGGAGTCCAGCAGCCCTCGCACGAGCTCGCGGACGTCCTCGCTCGCACCCGCCAGATGAGGAGCGAGCCGTCCGTCCAGGTCCTCCGTGGACATCTCCGTGAGAAGGCTGACGTAGTCGAGGGCTTGAGCGGCGACCTCGCGGGCCATCCGGTCGCGCTTGAGCTCGACGATCAGCCAGCGGGAGCGGTTCTCGATGCACAGGAGGTCGAGGCGTTCCTTCGTGGGGAAGATCAGCTGCTGCGCGACGACGACCAGTCCGTCCCGCACGAGGTGGGGATCCGCTCTCACCCACGCCTCGAGCGCAGCCTCGCTGCGCGGAGGTGCCGCCACCAACCGTCGAGGCACCCCGTCCTGAGGTGCCGACCAAGCCGCGACTGAAACCACGAAGCCTCCTTCTGGGATGTCCTCCGTGCGGGAGGCGAGCTCACGGCTCCAGCTGCCGGCGAACCGTTTTGGCCCGCATCGCGCGTGCGCCCATGATTGAGGAGCTGGCGCCCACTGGCAAGGTCCGACGGCGGGAGGTCGGCAGGGTGACGCAGCGCGTCGGGCGTCAGCCGAGCACGACGGCGCTGCGAGCGCCGGTGTAGAGGGCGACGGCCGTCAGGAGGAGGGCGAAGGCGCGGGTGAGGTGGCGGGGGGTGACGAGCGTGCTGATCCGTCCGCCGACGAGGCTGCCGACGACGGCGACGGCCGTGAAGGTGGCGATGAGGGGCCAGTCCTGCTCGGCGGTCGTCGTCGTCACGCGGGCGGCGAGCGCGGTGGCGCTGTTGACGGCGATGACCAGGAGGCTGGTGCCGACGGCCACGGGCATCGGGAGCTGCAGCACGAGGATGAGCGCGGGGACGAGGGCGAACCCACCGCCTACCCCGAAGAACCCGGTGAGCAGGCCCACGAGGGTCGCGGTGACGACGAGCCTGACCACCCGGGGGCAGGCGCACCGCAGGGGGCGCAGGGTGAGCATCGGGTCGTGGGGGCCGCCGGCGGGGTCGCCACCGGTGGGGTCGGGCCGGAGGGAGCGGCGCAGCATGAGGCCGGCGACGAGGAGCATGAGCACGGCGAACGCCGCAAGCAGCACGGCCGCGGGGATGTGGGCGCCCGCGGCGGTCCCGGCGACCGACCCGGCCGTCCCCAGCGCGCCGAAGGCCAGGCCCTGCCCGAAGCGGACGTTCCCCCGGCGGGCGTGCGGGACGAGCGCGATGAGCGAGGTGGCCCCGACGATGAGCAGGGAGCTGGTCGTGGCGTGGTGCGGGTCCTGGCCGAGGAGGTAGACCAGCGCCGGCACGGTGAGGATCGATCCGCCGCCGCCGAGGGCGCCGAGGGACAGACCGATGAGCAGTCCGACGGGGAGGACGAGGGCGGACACGGTAGGGCTCCTTGGGTCGAGGTGCCGGGGGCAGGGCCTCGGGGTGGGATGAGGTTCACCTGCCCCCGGCGGTCGTGGCGACCGTGCCGCAGAGCGGCGTGGTCGCCACGGAGGGCGCCGTCGGGAGGGGGTTCCGGGCGCCCGGTCCGGTGGGCCGGGGCGGTCAGCGGCTCGTGGTCGGAGGGGTCGGGTCGGTCGAGCCGTGGCAGGTGCAGCGGGCGCCGGCGGGGACGCCGGCCATCACCTGCTCGGCGTGCTGGCCGCATCCGGCCCAGGTGGTGAGGCCGCAGGTGGGGCAGGTGGCGGGACGGCACATGGAGGTCTCCTTCGGTCGGGCGTGGGTGGGGGTCAGGCGGCGGTGATGAGGGGCAGGCCGGAGCGGGCGGCCTGCTCGCCGAAGCTGTCGTCGACGGCGACGACCCGGTGGCCGTGCGCGGCGAGGATCGAGGCGGCGATCGAGGCACGGTAACCGCCCGCGCAGTGGACCCACACCTCGCCGGCAGGCACCTCGCCCAGACGGGCGAGGAGCTCGTGCAGGGGGATGTTGGTCGCGCCGGCGATGTGCTGCTCGGCGAACTCCGAGGCGCGGCGGACGTCCAGCACGCCGACCCGGCGGTGGTGGCGGACCTGGGCGAGGTCGGCGAAGACGGCGCGGGGGAAGGCGGCGAGCGGCCCGTCGGTCCAGTCGGCGGGGGAGCCGGTGGCGGCCCCGGCGAGGTGGTCGATCCCGATGCGCACGAGCTCGCGCTGGGCGTCGGCGACCTGCGCGGCGTCCTCCCCGAGGAGGGTGAGGGGGGTACCCCACGGGATGAGCCAGCCGAGGTACGTCGCGAACTGGCCGTCCAGGCCGATGTTGAGGGTGCGGGGGACGTGACCGGCGGCGAAGGCCGTGCGGGTGCGCAGGTCGACGACCCACTCGCCGGCGGCGAGGCGCGCGGCCAGCGTGGCCTTGTCGGCCTCCTGAGGGGCGGTGAGGTCCGGGGCGTCGGGTCCGGCGCTGTTCGCCGGGGCCATGTGGACGTAGTAGGCCGGGTACGCGTCCAGCCCGGCCAGGGTGGCGGCCACCCAGGTCGCCTCGTCGTCGGTCAGCGCCGGGTTCTGCCGCTTCTCGACGCCGATCGTCGACTCCGTGCTCCCGCCGGTGGAACCGGCCGAGCAGAACGACCCGAAGCCGTGCGTGGGCAGGACGTGCGTGTGCTCCGGCAGCTCGTCGGCGAGCCGGTGCGCGGAGGCGAACTGGTGGTGGACCAGCGCGTCGGTGTGCTCGTCGCCGAGCAGATCGGGCCGGCCGGTCGCCCCGAAGAGCAGCGAGCCGCCGGTGAAGACGCCGACGGTGTCACCGTCCTCGCCGGAGGTCTCCAGCGCGTAGGCGAGGTGGGTCAGGGTGTGCCCCGGGGTCGCGATGACGCGCACCCGCATCGTCGGGGAGACCTCGACGACGTCGCCGTCCGTGACGGGGACGTGCTCGAAGGCCACCTGGTCCGCGGCGTTGACGTGGTAGGCCGCGCCGGTCTGGCGGGCCAGCGCGAGGCCGCCGGTGACGTAGTCGTTGTGGACGTGGGTCTCGAAGACGTGCGTGATCCGCACCCCGGCGGCGGTGGCGAGGTCGAGGACGCGGTCGATGTCGCGCTGCGGGTCGACCACGACCGCCACCCGGCCGTCGTGGGCCAGGTATGAGCGGTCGCCCAGGCTGGGGGTGTCGATCGGGACGATGACGGGCACTCGGGACCGGGTGTGGCTCACGGGAGCTCCTTCGACGGTGGGACGGGCGCGAGGGGTGGAACGACGGCGTCGGGAACGGTGTGCGATCGGGCGCCGCCGGAGACGTGGTGACCCCCCCGGTCGGGGAGGCCGGTGGGCCGCGGTCGTGCCCTTGTCGCCCGTCGCGCAGGCGGGGATGCCCCTCGCGGAACACTGCACTCAGTTAATACCCCCAGGGGTATCTCTGTCAAGCCGGTCCGGCGGCCTCGGGGAGGTCGAACGGGTGACGATCGGTGTGCGCGGTGCCCCGGTGCGTGCCGACCGCCCCTGGTGCACGCGGCGGGTCCTGGCCGAGCCGCCGACCGGTCTCTCGGCCCCGTCCGACGTCGTCGTGCGCACGCTGCTCGACGCGGCGACGGTGGTGGAGGCCATGGGTCCGGCAGCACGCTCGGCCTGGTGCGCGACGACGTCGTGGCCTCGGCGCGCCGCGAGAGGACGCCCCGGGCGGCGGGGTGGTGGGGCGTGTCGGGCTTGAACCGACGACCGACGGATTATGAGTCCGCTGCTCTGACCGACTGAGCTAACGCCCCGCGCCGTGGCGCGCCGGCCACGGGTGCGCCGAGCCTAGCGCCGCGGCGCCGCCGGCCGACCGCGGGGCCGGAGGGGTCACAGGGGCGACCGGTGTCGGCGACAGGTGCGGCACAGGCCCGCCCGGGACCGTGGGTGCAGATGGTCCCCCCGACGAAGGAGCACCCCATGGACCGACAGACCCGCACCCTCGCGATCGGCGGCGTCGGCATCGCCGCCGCGGTCGCGCTCGGCCTGACCGGCGCGTCGCTCGCCGGCGCCGCCGACACCACGGTGAGCACCGCCACCCCGTCGGCGTCCGCCTCGGCGGGCACCGGCACCGACGCGAACGGCGGCGGCTCGACGAGCGGCACCCTCCCCGGCGGCGGTCAGGCCGGGGGCGGCCAGGCCGGCGGCGGCATGCCCGGCGGTGGCCGCGGCGGGATGATGGACGCCGGCGGGACGCTGACCGCCGAGGCCGCGAGCAAGGCGGTGGCGGCCGCGCAGGGCGCCGTCGACGGCGGCACCGTCAGCGGCGTCCGGGCCCTGTCCGACGGCAGCTACGAGGTGACCGTCACCTCCGACGCCGGCCGCGTCGACGTCCTCGTCTCGGCGCAGTTCGCCGTCACCGGCACCGAGGAGCACGGCGGCCCGGGCGGGATGCCGGGAGCCGACGGACAGGGTCCCGACGGCGGGACGGGCACCGGGTCGGGCGACCCGAGCGACGCCAACGGCACGAGCAGCGCGACGACGACGGGCGCCGCGACCGTCTGACCTGCGGCGGCGCCCCCGAGGCACCCGCACCACGAATCCGTGTGATCTCTGGTGCGGGTGCGTCGTGTGGGGCAGACTGTGCTGCAGACAACCGGCACGCGTGGCGTGCCCGCACACGCACGACACGACCGGCTCACGGATCGAACGGCGACGTTGGGGAAGACGTCCACCGCACGACAAGGAGACCGGGATGTCAGCGATGCAGCGCGCCACCACGCGTGGAGTGGTCTACGTCCACTCCACGCCCAAGGCGTTGTGCCCGCACGTCATCTGGGCGATCGAGGGAGTCCTCGGCGTCCGCGTCAGCATGGACTGGACCGCGCAGCCGGCCGCTCCGGGGATGGTCCGGGCCGAGCTCAGCTGGGCCGGCGAGGCCGGCAGCGGCGCCCGCATCGCGTCGGCGCTGCGCGGCTGGGAGCACCTGCGCTACGAGGTGACCGAGGAGCCGAGCCCCGGCTCCGACGGCTCGCGCTGGTCGCACACGCCGCGCCTGGGCATCCACCACACCTGGACCTCGGCGAACGGCGACGCCGTCGTCAACGAGGACCGGCTGCGCGAGGTCGTCGTCCTCGCGCAGGGCAGCCCCGAGGCGGTGCAGGACATGATCGAGGAGATGCTCGGCGTCGAGTGGGACGAGGAGCTCGAGCCGTTCCGCTACGCCGGCGAGGGCGCGCCCGTCCGCTGGCTGCACAAGGTCGGCTGACGCTCGCCGCGCGCTACACCGCAGGAAGGGTCGCCACAGCAGCAGCTCCTGCGGTGTAGCCGGCACCGGGGAGCACGCGAACGCCCCCGGACCCACGTGGGTCCGGGGGCGTCGCGCGTGGTCTCAGACGCTCTTGACGACGAGCGCGACGTTGTGGCCGCCGAACCCGAAGGAGTTGTTGAGCGCCGCGATGTCGCCGTCGGGCAGCGTGCGGTGCTCGCCCCGGATGACGTCGAGGTCGATCGCCGGGTCGAGGTCGTCGATGTTGATGGCGGCCGGCGCGGTGCGGTGGTGCACGGCGAGCACGGTGAGCAGCCCCTCGAGCGCCCCGGCGGCGCCGAGCAGGTGCCCGGTCATCGACTTGGTGGCGCTGACCGGCATCCCGTCGACCGCGTCGCCGAACGCGCGGCGGATGGCGTTGGCCTCGGCCACGTCGCCGACCGGCGTCGAGGTCGCGTGGGCGTTGATGTGCACGATGTCGGCGGCGGTCAGGCCGGCGCGCTCGACGGCGGAGCGCATCGCGCGGCTGGCCCCGGCGCCCTCGGGCTCCGGCGCGGTGATGTGGTGGGCGTCGGCGGACATCCCGATCGAGGCGAACTCGGCGTAGATGCGCGCGCCACGGGCCTTCGCGTGCTCGTACTCCTCGAGGACCATGACGGCGGCGCCCTCGCCCATGACGAAGCCGTCGCGGCCGGTGTCGTAGGGGCGCGAGGCGGCGGCCGGGTCGTCGTTGCGGGTCGAGAGGGCCTGCATCTGGCTGAAGCCGGCGAAGCAGATGGGGTGGGTGGCGCACTCGGTGCCACCGGCGACGACCATGTCGGCACGGCCGTCGCGGATCATGTCGTAGCCGGTGCCCATCGACTCCGCGCCGGAGGCGCAGGCCGAGACGGTGGTGTGCGCGCCGGCGCGGGCGCCGAGCAGCAGCGACACGTTGCCGGCCGAGGTGTTGGGCATGAGCATCGGGACCGCGAGCGGGAAGACCCGGCGGACACCCTTCTCGCGCAGGTTGTCCCACTGGTCGAGCAGCGTCCACACGCCACCGATGCCGGTGCCGATGGCCACGCCGAGCCGCTCGGGGTCGACCTCGGGCGAGCCGGCGTCCTCCATGGCGGCCAGCGACGCGATGACGGCGTACTGGGCGCTCGGGTCCATCCGGCGGACCTGCACCTTCGTGAGGACCTCGAGCGGGTCCTGCGCGATGGTGCACGCGAAGTGGACCGGCAGCTCGTACCGGTCGAGCATCTCCTGGGGCAGGGGCTTGGCCCCGGACCGTCCGGCGAGGATGCCCTCCCACGTCTCGGCGATCGTGCCGCCGAGGGGCGTGGTGGCACCGAGTCCGGTGACGACGACGCGACGCTCGCTCATGGGTGCTGAAGCTCCTTGTGGGTGCGGGTGGGGACCGGCGCGGCCTCCCGGTCGGGGAGGCCGCGCCCGTGGGGTCAGCCCTGGTTGGACTGGATGAAGTTGACCGCGTCGCCGACCGTCGTGAGGTTCTTGACCTCGTCGTCGGGGATGCGGACGCCGAACTTCTCCTCGGCGTTGACGACGATCGTCATCATCGACAGGGAGTCGATGTCGAGGTCGTCGGTGAAGGACTTGTCCATCTGGACCTCGGCCGGGTCGAGGCCGGTCTCCTCGTTGACGATCTCGGCGAGGCCGCTGAGGATCTCCTGCTGGTCAGCCATGTGCTGTCTCCTTCGGTGTGGGTGTGGTGGTGCGTCGGCCCGGGTGACCCGTGGGCCCGCGGGAGTCAGGGGATGACGACGACCTGCGCCGCGTAGGACAGACCGGCGCCGAAGCCGATCTGCAGGGCGAGGCCGCCGCTCGGGATCTCGCCGTGGCGGACCATCCGCTCCATCGCCAGCGGCACCGATGCCGCCGAGGTGTTGCCTGTGTACGCGATGTCGCGGGCGATCGGGAGGTCCTCGGGGAGGCCGAGCTTCTTGGCCATCGCGTCGATGATGCGGACGTTGGCCTGGTGCGGGATGAAGGCGTCGAGCTGGGCGGCGGTGATGCCCGCCGCGTCGAGGGCCTGCTGGGCGACGGGCGCCATGCCCCAGACGGCCCAGCGGAAGACGGTCTGCCCCGCCATGCCGATGTGCGGCCACTCGAGCTGTTGCTCGTGCACGTCGATCCAGGACTCGGTCTGGGAGATGGCCTCCCACTGCGCGCCGTCCGAGCCCCAGACGGTCGGGCCGATGCCGATGGTGTCGGACTGGCTGACCACGGCCGCGCCGGCGCCGTCGGCGAAGATGAACGCGGTGCCGCGGTCGTCGAGCGAGGTGAAGTCCGAGAGGCGCTCGACGCCGACGACGAGCACGTGGCGTGCGCTGCCGGCCCGGACCATGTCCGAGGCGAGCGAGATGCCGTGGCAGTAGCCGGCGCACGCGGCGGAGATGTCGAAGGCCGCCGCCTTGCTGCCGAGCCGCTCGGCGACGAGCGGTGCGGCGGCGGGGGTCTGGTAGGGCCAGCTGACGGTCGCGACGATGACGGCGTCGACGTCGGCACCGGTGATCCCGGCCATCTCGAGCGCGGGGGTCGCGGCGAAGACGGACATGTCGATGACCGACTCGCCCTCGCCGGCGAAGCGCCGCTCGATGATGCCCGACCGCTCGCGGATCCACTCGTCGGAGGAGTCGATGCGGTCGACGATCTCGCTGTTGGGCACGACCCGGCGGGGCCGGTACCCGCCGATGCCGGAGATGCGCGAGTGGGTGGTCGCGCTCGCGGTCAGGTGGCCTGCGCCGGCCTTGGGGGTGACGGTCATGCGGAGTGCTCCTCGATGAGGGTGCGTGCGGCGTCGAGGTCGTCGGGTCCCTTGACCGCGAGCAGCTCGACCCCCTTGAGGGCGCGCTTGGCGAGCCCGACGAGCGTGCCGGCGGGAGGCAGCTCGATGATCGCGGTGACGCCGAGCTCGGCGAACCGGTCGGAGCAGAGGTCCCAGCGGACCGGGTTGGACACCTGGGCGACGATCCGGTCGAGGACCTCGCGACCCTCGGTGACGACCTCGCCGTCGCGGTTGGAGACGAGCGGGACGCCGGCGTCGGCGGGGGAGAGGTCCGCGGCCGCGGCGGCCAGCGCGTCGACCGCGGGCTGCATGTAGTGGGTGTGGAAGGCGCCGGCGACCTTGAGCGGGATGACACGGGCCCGCGTCGGCGGCTCGGCCGCCAGGGCCGCGAGGGCGTCGAGCGCGCCCGCCGCGACGACCTGGCCGGCGGCGTTGACGTTGGCCGGGGTCAGACCGTGCGCCTCGATGGCCGCGAGGACCTCGGTCGGGTCGCCGCCGACGACGGCGCTCATCCCGGTGGGGGTCGCGGCGCTGGCCCGGGCCATCTCGCGCCCGCGCAGGGCGACGAGGCGCATCGCGTCGTCCTCGGCGAGGACGCCGGCCGCGGCGGCCGCGGTGATCTCGCCGACGGAGTGGCCGGCGAGCGCGCCGACGCCGGAGGTGCCGCCGAGCGCGCGCACGGCGAGGAGGCCGGCGCCGACGAGCAGCGGCTGGGCCACCGCGGTGTCCTTGATCGTCTCCTCGTCCGAGGTCGTGCCGTGGGCGACGAGGTCGACCCCGGCGGCATCCGACAGGGAGGTGAGGTGCTCGCGGGCACCGGGCAGCTCGAGCCACGGGGCGAGGAAGCCCGGGGTCTGGGAGCCCTGACCGGGGCAGACGATGATGATCACGGGTCCCAGCCTGCTACCCGGCGGGCCCTCGCCCCGGGACGGGCGGGGACGAACCTGCCGGGCGCGTCTTGTGGGATCCCCACAAAAGCCGTCAGGTTCTGCTCAGGGTCGGGTGGGCGTGCGCCCCGCCGGGCCGAGGCGGTGGAAGGCCAGGGCGAGCCGGACGGTCTGGGCGTCGTGCGCGTCGGTCAGGTCGTAGCCGGTGGCCCTGGCGATGCCCTGGAGCCGGTAGCGCACGGTGTTCGGGTGGACGATGAGCGCGCGCGCCGTGCCCTCGACGCCGAGCCCGCCGTCGAGCCAGGCCTGCGCGGTCTCGAGCAGCGACCCGCCGCTGGGCTCGAGGAGCGGGCGGACGATCCGGGCCGCGAGGGCGTTGCGGGCCGGGAGGTCGCCGATGAGCGCCCGCTCGGCGAGGAGGTCGTCGGCGAGGACCGGGCGCGGGGCCCCCGGCCAGGCCGGCGCCGCGGTGTGGCCGGAGATCGCCGCCCGGGCCGAGCGGCCGGCGGCGAAGAGGTGCGGCACGGTCGGGCCGACGACGAGCGGGCCGGCGCCGAGGTGGGGGTCGAGGGTCTTCGCGAGGGCGACCGGGTCCTGGACGCCACCGCCGATGCAGACCACCCGCGGCCCGTGGATGGCGACGAGCAGCTCGACCCCGCGACGGCGGGCCGTGCGGTGCAGCTCGCCGAGCACGGGTCCGGTGGCACCGGAGGGGGTCGAGCCGACGACGACGGCGACGCCGCTGACCGCCCCCCAGCCGAGCGCGGCGGCCCGCGACTGCATCGACTCGTCGGCCTCGCCGCGGATGACGGCGTCGACGACGAGCGACTCCAGGCGGGCGTCCCAGGCGCCGCGCGCCTCGGCCGCCTCGGCGTAGACCTCGGCCGCGGCGAAGGCGACCTCGCGGCTGTAGCGCAGGACGGCCTCGCGGGCGAGGTCGCCCTCGCCGGGGGCGGCGATGCCGGCGATCTCGCGCTCGACGACGCCGATGCTCGTGCGCAGCAGGTCGAGGGTCTGGGCGAGGCTGATCGAGCGGGTCAGCTCCCGCGGGGCGGTGCCGAAGACGTCGGCGGTGGCCGGCGCCCGCTCCTGGTCGCCGCCGAACCAGTCGATGAAGCTCGTGATGCCGGCCTGCGCGACGAGGCCGACCCACGAGCGGTTCTCGGCGCTCAGGGCACGGAACCACTCGTGGTCGGTCTCCATCTGGCGCACCGCGGCGGCGCCGAGGTCGCCGGCGGCCCGGGCGACCCGGGCGCGGGTGTCCTGCGAGGCGGTCGGCGGCATCCCGTGAGTCTATTTGTGCGGCCCGGACAAGGGGCGTCGCACGCGGCGGGAGCATCCGGCGCGGCAGGCCCGGCGGACCTCGGGGCCCGGGACGCCCACGAGACCCCGGAACGGATCTTGGGTCTCGTGCACGTCTCGGGGTGACCCCGAGACGTGGGGGCGGGAGGGGTCAGTCGGTGCCGGACTCCATCGCCGCGTGGTCGAGCGCCTGCTCGGCCTCGCCGGACGCCTGCGGGTTGTCGGTGATCCGGTCGTAGCCACCGGCGGGCAGCTCGCCGAACAGGGTGCCGTTCTCGACGAGGAGCTGGCCCTGGTCGTTCGGCTGCTCGGCGTAGAGCTCGAGCTTGGCGCGGCTGTCGGCGATGTCGAGGTTGCGCATCGTCAGCTGGCCGATCCGGTCCTGCGGGCCGAAGGCGGCGTTCTCGACGCGCTCCATCGACAGCTTGTCCGGGTGGTAGCTGAAGTTCTCGCCGCGGGTGTCGACGAGGGAGTAGTCCTCGCCGCGCCGCAGCCGCAGCGTGACCTGGCCGGTGACGACCGAGGCGATCCAGCGCTGGATGGCCTCGCGGAGCATGAGGCTCTGCGGGTCGAGCCAGCGGCCCTCGTAGAGCAGCCGGCCGAGGCGGCGACCCTCGTTGTGGTAGTTCGCGATCGTGTCCTCGTTGTGCACCGCGTTGAGCAGCCGCTCGTAGGCGACGTGCAGCAGCGCCATGCCCGGCGCCTCGTAGATGCCGCGCGACTTGGCCTCGATGATCCGGTTCTCGATCTGGTCCGACATCCCGATGCCGTGCCGGCCGCCGATGGTGTTGGCCTCGTGGACGAGCGCGACGGGGTCGAGCGCCTTGCCGTTGATGGCGACGGGGCGACCCTCCTTGAACGCGATCGTCACGTCCTCGGGCTCGATGGCGACGGCGGGGTCCCAGAAGCGCACGCCCATGATCGGCTCGACGACCTCCATCGACTCCTCGAGGTGCTCGAGCGTCTTGGCCTCGTGCGTCGCGCCCCAGATGTTGGCGTCGGTCGAGTACGCCTTCTCCTGGCTCTGCCGGTAGGGCAGGTCGCGCTGGGTGAGCCAGGCGCTCATCTCGTGGCGGCCGCCGAGCTCGTGGACGAAGTCGGCGTCCAGCCACGGCTTGTAGACGCGCAGGTTCGGGTTGGCGAGGAGCCCGTAGCGGTAGAAGCGCTCGATGTCGTTGCCCTTGAAGGTCGACCCGTCGCCCCAGATCTCGACGTCGTCGGCCTGCATGGCGCGCACGAGGAGGGTGCCGGTGACCGCCCGCCCGAGCGGCGTGGTGTTGAAGTAGGTCCGCCCGCCGGTGCGGATGTGGAACGCGCCGCAGGCGATGGCCGACAGGCCCTCCTCGACGAGCGCCGCGCGGCAGTCCACGAGGCGCGCGACCTCGGCGCCGTACTGGCCGGCGCGGTCGGGGACGGTCTCGATCTCGGGCTCGTCGTACTGGCCGAGGTCGGCGGTGTAGGTGCAGGGGATCGCACCCTTCTCGCGCATCCACGCGACCGCGACGGAGGTGTCGAGACCCCCGGAGAAGGCGATGCCGACGCGCTCGCCGACGGGCAGGGACGTGAGGACCTTGGACATGGTGCAAGGATATACAGAACACTGCATACATCCAAACTCGTATCAGGAGCGGGGGTCCGCGGCTCCTCCCGTCGTGGCCACTCCCTCGCGACCCGCTGCGGTCCATGTCAACGGCGTCCCCGTCGAGGTGCCGGACGGCGCCCGGCGACGGGGGTCCGGCCCGCGCGTCGTGGCCCGTCTCGCCGGCCCCGTGCTGGCGCACTGGGCTCCCGCGCTGCACCGCGCCGGCGCCGAGGTCGCCTTCTGGTGCCCGCCCCGGGGTGCCTGCCTCACCGTCCAGCGCGACACGGTGGCCGACGCGGTCGCGCGGCTCCCGTTCGTCGTCGGCTTCGTGCCCTACGACGAGCGGCTCTGCCAGAGGCGCCTCGCCCCACCGCCCGACGGCCCGGGCCGGGCCTGGCTCGACGTCGTCTGCTTCTCGCACGCCGTGCGCCCGCTCGTCGTCGCGCGGCTGCGGACCCTCGGCGCCACCGTGCTGGACCAGGGCCGCAGCAAGGTGCGCATCGAGTGGCCCGGCGACCCCGCCCCGGTCCGGGACCTCGTCGGGGTCAAGCTCGTCGAGCGCCCCCGGCTGCCGCGCGCCGCGACGGCCGGCCTCGCGCCGGACCTCGGCTGGGCCGAGGCGGGGACGTGGCGCGACGACCTCGACGGCGAGGGCGAGGTGGTCGCCGTGTGCGACACCGGGTTCGACACCGGCGACCCGCGCACGGCCGTCCCCGACCTGCGCGGCCGACTGCGCCACCTGCGCTCCTGGCCCCTCGGGCCGTCCTGGACGCCCTACGTCACCAACCCCGGCGCGGACGACGGCCCGGCCGACGTCGCGAGCGGGCACGGCACCTTCGTCACCGGCGTGCTCGCGGGGGACGGGGCGCAGAGCGGTGGTCGCAACCGCGGCGTCGCCCCCGGGGCCGAGGTCGTCGTCGAGGCCATCGAGCAGTTCGTCGACGTCGCGCCCGGGCACCCCGAGGTCGGCCCGTCGCGGCACGTGCTCGCGGGGCGCCCGACCGACCTGCGCGAGCTGTTCGACGACGGCCGCCGACGCGGGGCGCGCATCCAGGTGGCGGCGTGGGGCACGCCGGCCGCGGGCGCCTACGACAACGACGCCTTCGAGGCCGACCTCTTCCTGCGCGAGCACCCCGAGTCGGTGCTCCTCGTCGCCGCGGGCAACGGCGGCTCGGACCGAGGCGGCGACCGGGTGGCCGACCCGGGGTCGGTCGAGTCGCCGGCCAGCGCCAAGAACGTGCTCACCGTCGGCGCCACCGAGGGGTCGGCGCCGAACGGGTTCCCCGGCACCTGGGACCGGCTGCAGACCGAGGGCCGGCGATTCGCCGACGCCCGGGACCGGAGCGACGCGACGAGCGGGCAGCCCGACCGGATGGCCCCGCTGTCGGCGTCCGGCCCGACGCAGGACGGCCGCCGCAAGCCCGACCTCTGCGCCCCCGGCACCAACCTCGTCGGCCCGCGCTCGACCGTCGCCACCGGCCGCGGCTGGGGGCTCGCCTCTCCGGCCCCCCACTACGTCGTCGACGGTGGCACGAGCGCCGCCGTCGCGGCCGCCGCCGGCGCCGTGGCCCTCGTGCGCCAGGGATGGCGCCGGCACCGGGGCGGGCACGCGCCGTCCGGCCCGGCGCTCAAGGCGCTGCTCGTCGTCGGGGCCGCCCCTGTCCGCAGCCGCGACGGCTCGCGCCCCGAGGACCCGCGCTGGTGCGGGCACGGCCGGGTCGACGTCGACGGCTCCCTGCCCGCGCCGGCCGACGGCAGCCGGGTGCGCATCCTCGAGAACGCCACGGCCTCGCGCGCGCTGCGTACCGGCGGCACCCGCAGCTTCCGGGTGCCCGTGCCCGACGGCGGGCGGCTGCGTGCCGTCCTGTGCTGGTACGACCTCCCGGGGGAGCGGCTCGTCTGCGACCTCGACCTCTCGCTCACCGGACCCCTCCCTGCGTCGCCGCCGGTCCACGGCAACCACGAGCCCGGCCGACCCGACCGGCCCGGCGTCCCCGACCGCGTGAACACGGTCGAGGTCGTCGACGTCGGCGGGCTGGCCGGCGGCACCTGGGTGCTCGCCGTCCACGGCGCGAACATCCCCCAGGGGCCGCAGCCCTACGCCCTCGTCGTCAGGACGTGGCCGGCGGGCTGACCTCACCCCACCCACCGCAAGGAGAGCCACCATGGCCAGCACCACCCGCCGCCGTCCGGCCAAGACGGCCGCCCGGGCCCGCACGCCCGAGCGCGAACGCACCAACACCGTCCCGGTGACCCCGGCGCCGCGCACCGCGGCTCCCGTCGTCCCGGCGCCCGCCGCGGCCCTCGCCGGCCTCGGCGCCCCCGCCGGCCTCGGTGCCGGCGTCGCGGCCGCCGACGTCAGCGGGCAGCTGCGGGCCGTCGCCCCGACCTTCGGGGACGTCCTCAAGTCCATCGGCCTCGGGGTCGCGGACTCCCAGGCCGCGCTCGACCAGGGCGTCATCGACACGGTCAACGAGCTCGCCGACACCAACATCACGGTCGTCACCGACGTCATCCAGCACCTCGACGACGACGGCCTCCCGGTCGCCGCGGACACCGAGCTCGTGAGCACCGACCTGTCGGTCCTCAACTTCTTCATGCCGACCGTGCACGAGTGGAAGCGCGTCGCGCTCTCGATGGACCTCTCGTGCGGCGCCTTCAACGAGAGCGACGGGCTGACCTTCAGCGCCAAGCAGTCCGGCGGCGGCGTCGGGGGAGCGGGCCTGTTCTGGGGCTTCCTCGGGGTCAACTACGAGTACGGCTACGAGAACACGCAGGACGTGCGGACCTCGCACGAGCAGGAGGCCAGCTGGTCCTCCGGCGAGGTGCGGCTGGACGCCATCCTCGGCCCGCGCACGACGGGCAAGCTGCCCGTGCCGAGCCAGGTGGCCATCGGCCCGCAGGTCGTGTTCTCGCAGGGGCCGGTCAAGGAGACCGCCGTCGCCGGCGCCGGGGTCAACCGCTCCGTCGACGTCGTCGTCAGCGTCCGCAAGGCCGGTGGCGACGTCAACCCCGGTGTGCCGCTGCGGATCGAGGCCGGGGGGCTGCGCACCAGCTTCTCGACCACCGCGCCGTTCACCGGCAACAGCACCAACGCGCAGGGCCAGGTGCTCGTCACCGTCACCCGCAACGTCCCGAACGCCGGCGCCGCCGGTGCCTCGGTCACCCTCGTCGCCCGCCTCGGCGCGATGAGCCAGAGCTACGCGCTCACGATCTGAGAGAGGCGATTCCCATGGCAGACACCGACGTCAGCGGCCAGCTGAACACCGCCGGCATGGCCTTCGGCGACCTCGTCCGGCTCACCGGGCAGGCCGTCGCCAGCACCCAGCAGGAGCTCAACAGGACCGCCGCGGACACCACGTCCGCGCTGTCGCAGACCCTCGTCGACGTCATCGCGGTGCAGGAGGTCGAGTACGACGACAACGGCACCGTGACGGGCGCGCAGACCTTCACCCAGAAGCTGCCGCTCATCGACGTCGTCGACCCCGTGCTCTACGAGTGGAAGCAGGTGCGGCTGCAGGGTCGGTTCTCGGCCACGCAGTTCTCGACGACCCAGTCGAGCGACACCTACGCGCATGCCAACACCGACTCGCACGGCCAGGCCGGCATCGGCCTGATCTTCGGCGGGGGCTACAACAACTTCCAGTACGACTCCACGCAGGCGCACGTCGACTCGCGCTACCGCTCCGAGAGCTCGGTCGGCCTCCTGCGGATGAACGCCATCCTCGAGCCGCGCCACGACATCGGCGTGCCGCGCCCGCGCCAGGCGGTCGTCGGCCCGTCGATCAGCATCGACGCCGGCCCCATCACGGACGTCGGCGGACCGCCCGTCCAGTCGCGGACGATGGAGGTCGTCGTCACCTACGAGAACGCCGACGGCGACCCGATCCCGGGCAAGACGCTCGCCGTCGACTCCGCCGGCGTGGCGTGGGAGTACGTCGGGGGTGTCGACCAGACCGACGGCGACGGGCAGCTGACGATCCTCCTGACGCGGACCTTCGTCGACGACGCCGCCGACCGCACCCCGGTCGACGTCGTCGTCGCGGTCCGCAAGGGCATCGTCTCCGAGTCCACGACCGTCACGTTCTGACCGTGGCCACCGGCGACCCCTCGCCGACCGCGGGGAGCGGCACCCGGCAGACCGAGCTGGGTGCCCTCCTCGCGGGCACGGTCACCGCCGTCGTCGAGGCGCAGGACCTCCTCGACGAGCACGCCCGAGCCCGGGCCGCGGAGTACGCCGCCGCCGCACCGGGCAGCCTCGCGCTGCCGCCGCTCTGGTACGCGTTCGACGAGGCGTCGGTCGACCTCGAGCTCTCGACGGAGGCCGTCCGGGTCGCGTCCGACGACGGCGGCCCCGCCCGCACCCGCCTGCTCTGCCGCACGGTCAACCCGGTGACGGTCGGCGTCTACGGGTACCGCTCCGCCGCCGGCACCCGCGTCCGGCTCACCCTGACCCCCCAGCGCGTCGCCCCGACCCCGCTCCCGGCGACCGAGGAAGGACCCCCGTCGCCATGACCCCACCCCCGGTCCGCACGACGCTCGACCCCGCGCGCCTGGCCGCGCTCGAGCGCATCGGCCTCGACCGCCTCGTGACCGTCGACGGCATCACCGGCGTCTTCACCCCCGTGACCGGCGCCGACGCCGCCACCTCCGGCGAGAACCTCGAGAAGATCGTCGACGCCCTCCGCGGCGAGCTCGCGTCCGTGCGCGCCGAGAACGCCGCGCTCGAGGAGAGGCTCGCCGCGCTCGCCGACCCGCCGCGCTCGTCCGACGACCTCGCCGACGGCCTGCAGCACGCGCTCGACGGCATCGCCGAGCGGCTCGGCACGATGGGCAACGCCACCTCGAACTTCGCCGTGCGCGAGTTCACCCTCGAGTCCAGGGTGCACGTCGACGTCACCGCCGTCGGCACCATCGGCTTCCAGTTCGTCCGCCCGGGCGAGCAGGTCAACGCCGCCGCGCTCTCGACCGTCTCGATGACCGTCGTCCCCGTCCCGAAGCCGCCGCCCGACGAGGCGCCCGCCGCCTTGGTCACCGACCGCCCGGTCGAGGAGATCGACGGCCTGACCGACGCCCAGGTAGCGACGCTGCGGGGCGCGCACGTGACGACGACGAGCGGGTTCGCCCGGCTCGCGACCCGGGCGACGGCCTCGGCGAGCCTCGTCAGCCTGCTCGGGGTCGACCGCGAGGAGCTCGGCCGGTTCACCGTCCTGGCCGGTCTGCTCGGCGTGCCGGGCGTCGACCGGACGAATGCCGCGGTGCTGCACGACGCGGGCATCACCGACGTCGCCGCGCTGGCGGCCGCCGACCCGGCCGACCTCGTCGAGCGCTACCGGGTCGCGGCGCGGCCCCGGCGGGCGCTCGGCACGACACCGAGCCTCGCCGAGGCCACCCGCTGGGTGGAGGCCGCCGCCGCGGTGACGGCCTCCCCGACCGGCTAGGGCAGCGCCCAGCGGATGGTCGTCGTCGCCCCCGACCGGGTCGGGATGCGCGTGGCGTCGGCGCGGCTCGTCGCCCCGTCGAACCACACCTCGCGCGACGTGCCGGTGGACTCGTCGAGGACGTCGGCCCGGATGACGAGCCTCCCGGCGGGGAGCTGACGTGCGCTGATCCGGTGGTCGTTGAACGAGCCGGCGTCGAAGTCGCCGATGTAGTCGCCGGAGCCGGTGAACACCTGGCCGGCGACGTAGGTCGAGGCGGCCGGCGTCCCCGGGCCGAGGACGACCTCGCCGGCGATCGTCGCGCCGGGCACGAGGTGGAAGTCCAGGCGCACGGTCTGCCGCGTGCGGACCGTGACGGGCGTGGCGGTGGCGCTCGTGCGGGCGCCGCCGGACCACTGGGGCGCGAGGTCGGCGTCACCCGGGGGCATGACGAGCGGGGTCGTGGTGCCGGCCGGGGCCGTCGCGGTGTAGCGGCCGCGCGCGTCCGTCCGGGCGTTGAAGCGACCCTCGCCCGGCCCGGCCCGGCCGGGGTTGCGACCACCGACGTAGACCCAGGCCCCCGCCACCGGGCGGCCGGCCGGGTCGGTGACGACGCCGCTCACCTGCCCGCCCTCGACGAACCGCTGGGTCCGCAGGGTGGTCGTGCGGCCGAGCTTGACCGCGACGAGCTCGGCGGAGCGCTGGGTGGACGCGTCGCGGTACCACTGCTCGACGAACGACGAGGACCGGTCGGGGTCGAACCGCACGGTGAAGGAGCCGGGCGGCAGCGCGGTGACGCGGTAGGTGCCGTCCTTGGTGCTGCAGCGCGCGCCGTAGCCGTAGAACAGCCGGGCCGAGCGGTCGCGCCACACGGAGGGGCAGACGCCCTTGATGCTCGTGTCGCCGGCGCGGGTGGCGACGCGGCCGGTGAAGACCCCGCCCTTCGCGAGCTGCGCGTCGACCACCTGGTCGGTGCCGGTGGGCACGGTGGCGGCGCGGTCGACCCGGTATGCGCCGCCGGCGAACTCCGGAGCGTAGACGGGCCGCTCGGTGCTGTCGCGGAAGAAGACGGTGAGGCCTCCGGTGGTGGCGCCCCACGGGGTGATCTCGTAGCGGCCGTCCGCGTCGGTGCACCCGTTGCCGTAGTCGTTGCCGGCCTCGTAGGCGGCCTCGTCGAGGAGGCTGGCGCAGATGCCGGGCAGCGGCTTGCCGGTCGGGTCGGTCACGGTGCCGGTGATCTTCGGGACGCGGATGAGGCTGTCGTCGACGGTGGTCGTGGCGCCGGCCACCGCGTCGAGCACGTCAGCGTCCTCGAGGGAGGTCTTCTGGTGGGCCCACTGCTCGACGGGCCAGCTCGTGAAGTGGACGACGACCGGGCCCGGCGGCACGAGCGTGCTCCACGTGCCGTCCTGGTCGGTGGAGGTCGACCCCCCGGGCAGCACGTCGCCCTGCGGGTCGGTCACCTGGACGTCGACCCACGGCGCCGGCGCGCCGTCGGCGTCGGTGAAGGTGCCGCCGACGCGCGCACCGGTGGCCAGCACGGTGTCGGCGACCCCGGGAGCGTCCACCGGGGTGGCGGAGTCGAGGTCGGTGGCGTCGTCGAACCACTCGCCGACCAGGGTGTCGGTGCCGGAGACCTCGAGCCGGTAGCCGCCGTCGGCGAGCCCGGGCAGGGCCCAGCGGCCCGCCTCGTCGGTGCACGTGGAGTCGACGTAGGAGCCCTCGACGTCGTAGGCCGAGACGCAGGTCGAGACGGGGGCGCCGGCGTCGTCGAGCACGGTGCCCTCCAGCCCGGTGCCGGCGGCGGAGGCGGGCGCCGCGGTGAGCAGCCCGGCGGAGAGGGAAGCCGCGGCGACGGCGGCGAGAACGGAGCGGACGCGCACGGCGGGGGCCTCCGGGGACGGTCGGGACCGGCCCGGACGGGCTCGGCGACCGGAAACTAGCAGCGCCGGCCGACACCCCGGTACGGCCGTTGCGAGAACTCGCAGCGAGCGGGGGCTCAGCCCTCGCCGAGGACCTCGTCGATGCGCTGCACCTTGGAGGTGAGCATCCCCGTGTGGCCGGGCCGGACGTCGGCCTTGACGACGAGCGAGACGCGCGGGTGGCGCGCGGTCATCGCCTCGGTGCACCGCTTGAGCACGCCGAACACCTCGTCCCACTCGCCCTCGAGGTTGGTGAACATCGCGTTCGTCTCGTGGGGGAGGCCGGAGGCCCGGACGATGCCGACCGCCTCCGCGACGGCCTCGGCGTAGGAGCCGGTCTCGTCCGGGCTCGCGGGGGCGATGCTGAAGGCGACGATCATCGGGCTGCTCCTGGTGTGCTCACCCGTCGAGAGTAGAGAACACGCCGCCCGCGACGGTGCGCGGGCGGCGTGTCCTGTTCACTCGACGGGTGGGACGGTCAGCTGTCGCCGCCCTCGTTGCCGGACGCGCCGGCGGTCACGTCGTGCAGGCGGTAGCGCTTGGCCGCCTCGGCCGGGACGGACGCCTCGACCTCGCCGCGCTCGGCGAGCACCTGGAGGGCGCGCACCGCCATCGACGGGCCGTCGATGTGGAAGTAGCGACGGGCCGCGGGGCGGGTGTCCGAGAAGCCGAAGCCGTCGGCGCCGAGCGAGGAGAAGTCGCCGGGCACCCACTGCGCGATCTGGTCCTGCACCGCCCGCATGTAGTCGGACACCGCGAGGACCGGACCCTGCCGCCCGGACAGCTGCGAGGTGACCCACGGGGTGGGCGCCTCCTGCTCCGGGTGGAGGAACTTCGCCTCGTCGCAGCGCAGCCCGTCACGCCGCAGCTCGTTCCACGACGTCACCGACCACACGTCGGCGGCGACGTGCCAGTCGTTGCGCAGCAGCTCCTGGGCCTCGAGGGCCCACGGCATCCCGACACCCGACGCGAGCAGCTGCACGCGCGGGGCGTCGTCACCGATGCCCTCGGTCGAGCCCTCGGCGTAGAGGTACATGCCCTTGAGCAGGCCCTCGCGGTCGAGGTTCTCGGGCTCGGCCGGCTGCGACAGCGGCTCGTTGTAGACCGTCAGGTAGTAGATGACGTTGCGCTCGTCGTCGGTCAGCGACTCGTCGGTGCCGTACATCCGGTGCAGGCCGTCCTGCATGATGTGCGCGATCTCGTAGGCGAACGCCGGGTCGTAGTGCACGACGGCGGTGTTCGTCGACGCCAGCAGCGGGCTGTGGCCGTCGGCGTGCTGCATGCCCTCGCCGGTCAGCGTCGTGCGGCCGGCGGTGGCGCCGATGAGGAAGCCGCGCGTCATCTGGTCGGCCGCGGCCCACACCGAGTCACCGGTGCGCTGGAAGCCGAACATCGAGTAGAAGACGTAGATCGGGATCATCGGCTCGCCGTGCGTCGCGTACGACGTGCCCGACGCCGTGAACGCCGACATCGACCCGCCCTCGTTGATGCCGAGGTGGAGGATCTGGCCGTCCTTGGCCTCGCGGTAGGCGAGCATCAGCTCCGCGTCGACCGGCGTGTAGCGCTGGCCGTGCGGGTTGTAGATCTTGATCGTCGAGAAGAAGCTGTCCATCCCGAAGGTGCGCGCCTCGTCCGGGATGATCGGCACGATCCGCTTGCCGAACTCCTTGTCGCGCATGAGGTCCTTGAGCAGCCGGACGAACGCCATCGTCGTGGCGACCTGCTGCTTGCCGGAGCCCTTCTTGACCTGCGCGTAGGCGGAGTCGTCGGGCAGGTGGATCGGGACGTGCGTCGAACGACGCTCCGGCACACCGCCACCGAGCTTGGCGCGGCGCTCCATCGCGTACTGGATGACCTCGTCGTCGGCGCCGGGGTGGAAGTACGGCGCGTTGTACGGGTCCTTCTCGAGCTGCTCGTCGGTGACCGGGATGTTGAGCGAGTCACGCAGCTTCTTGAGGTCGTCGAGCGTGAACTTCTTCATCTGGTGCGTCGCGTTGCGGCCGGCGAACGAGGTGCCGAGGCCGTAGCCCTTGATCGTCTTCGCGAGGATGACGGTCGGCTGCCCGGCGTGCTCGACGGCGGCCTTGTAGGCGGCGTACACCTTGCGGTAGTCGTGGCCGCCGCGCTTGAGCTTCCACCAGATGTCCTCGTCGGACCAGTCGGCGACCATCTTGCGGGTGCGCGGGTCGCGCGCGAAGAAGTGGTCGCGGACGTACTTGCCGTCGTTGGCGCGGAAGGTCTGGTAGTCGCCGTCCGACGTCGAGTTCATGAGGTGCACGAGGGCGCCGTCGCCGTCGGCGGCGAGCAGCGGGTCCCAGCCGCGACCCCACACGACCTTGATGACGTTCCAGCCGGCGCCGCGGAAGTACGCCTCGAGCTCCTGGACGATCTTGCCGTTGCCGCGCACCGGGCCGTCGAGGCGCTGGAGGTTGCAGTTGACGACGAAGGTCAGGTTGTCGAGCTCCTCCTGCGCCGCGATCTGCAGGGCGCCGCGCGACTCGGGCTCGTCCATCTCGCCGTCGCCGAGGAAGGCCCACGTGTGCTGCTGGCTCGTGTCCTTGATGCCGCGGTTGTGGAGGTACTTGTCGAACTGCGCCTGGTAGATCGCGTTCATCGGGCCCAGGCCCATCGACACGGTCGGGAACTCCCAGAAGTCCGACATGAGGCGCGGGTGCGGGTAGCTGGGGAGCGCGAGCGGCGCGCCGTCGACGACGTGGCTGTGCTCCTGGCGGAAGCCGTCGAGGCGGTCGGCACTGATCCGGCCCTCGAGGAAGGCGCGGGCGTACATGCCGGGGGAGGCGTGGCCCTGGAAGAAGACGTGGTCGCCGCCGCCCGGGTGGTCCTTGCCGCGGAAGAAGTGGTTCATGCCCACCTCGTAGAGCGTCGCGGCCGACGCGTACGTCGAGATGTGGCCGCCGACCCCGATGCCGGGCTTCTGCGCGCGGTGCACGACCATCGCGGCGTTCCAGCGCAGGAGGGCGCGGAAGCGGCGCTCGGTGTCCTCGTCGCCGGGGAACCAGGGCTCCTGCTCGGGGCCGATCGTGTTGACGTAGTCGGTCGTCGTCAGCGACGGGACGCCCACCTGCATCGACCGCGCCCGCTCGAGGAGGCGGAGCATCAGGTAGCGGGCGCGCATCCGGCCCGGACCGTCGATGACGGCGTCGAGGCTGGCGAGCCACTCCTCGGTCTCGCCCGGGTCGATGTCCGGCAGGTGCGTCGGGATGCCGTTGAGGATGGGGCCGACGTCTTCGTGGAGGGCCACGCGCACGTCCTTTCAGCTCTCGCGGTTCCGTGCCCCGGTCGGGGGCCGGACCACCCATCCTTCACCCTCGCGCGGCCCGCGTCACATCCGGGTCGGGCTACTGGACGGTACGTCCAGCCGCAGGTCACGCCGTGGGGTCGGGCACGCGGTCCGGGCGCGTGTAGAGCGAGATGCGCCCCTCCCGCGCGAAGGCCGCGAGGGTGATGCCCGCGTCGGCCGCGAGCTCGACCGCCAGCGAGGTGGCGGCGCCGACCGCGACGACGACGGGGATGCCCGCGACGGCCGCCTTCTGGACGATCTCGAAGCTCGCGCGGGCGCTGACGACGAGGACGCTCCCGGCGAGGGGCAGCTCGCGCTCGCGGGCCAGCCCGCCGATCACCTTGTCGACGGCGTTGTGCCGGCCCACGTCCTCGCGGACGGCCAGCAGGGTGCCGTCGGCGTCGGCGATGCCGGCCGCGTGGACGCCGCCGGTGCGCTCGAACGTCGCCTGGTGGGTGCGCAGCGCGTCGGGCAGGCCGGCGAGGACGGACGCCTCGACCCGCACGGTGTCGGCGGCGACGTCGAAGCGGCTCGCGGTGCGCACGGCGTCGAGGGAGGCCGACCCGCACACGCCGCAGGCGCTCGTCATCGTCTCGGTGCGCTCGCGGGCCGGGCGCAGGAGGGAGACGCCGGGGGAGAGGGCGGCCTCGACGACGTTGAAGGTCGGCGAGCCGTCGGGGCCGACGTCGGTGCAGTGCATCATCGTCGCGACGTCGTGGGCGGAGGCGACCATGCCCTCCGTCAGCAGGTGGCCGAGCGCGAGGTCGAAGTCGTCGCCGGGGGTGCGCATCGTCGTCGTCACCGGCTGACCGTCGACGCGGACCTCGAGCGGCTCCTCGACGGCGACCGTGTCGGGCCGACGGTCGACGAGGGCGCGGCCGAGGTCCACCCGCGTCCGCGGCACCCGTGTCGTCACCCGTCCCACGGCCCCATTCGAGCACACCGGCCGCCGGCGTTGCGCGGAGCGGAACACCGGGTGCCCCGCCGACGGCCCCCGGCCTAGCGTCGACGGCGTGAGCGCGACGGAGACCACGACCCCGCCAGAGGTCGGCCTGCGGGTCGACGTCGACGGCATCGGCACCAACTACCACCGCGCGGGGGACGGACCGCCCCTGCTGCTCGTCCACGGCTCGGGGCCGGGCGTCAGCGCGTTCGCGAACTGGCGCCCGGTCCTGCCGGCGCTCGCGGAGCGCTTCGACGTCGTGGCGCCGGACGTCGTCGGGTTCGGGTACACCGACCGCCCGGACGGCTTCCCGTTCACGCTCGACGCCTGGCGCGGGCACCTGCTCGGCTTCCTCGACGCGCTCGGGCTGGAGCGGGTCTCGGTCGTGGGCAACAGCTTCGGCGGCGCCCTGGCGCTCTCGCTCGCCGTCCACGCACCCGAGCGCGTGGAGCGGCTGGTCCTCATGGGCTCGGCCGGCGTGTCCTTCCCGATCACCGAGGGCCTGGACCGGGTGTGGGGCTACGAGCCGTCCGTCGCCGCGATGCGCGACCTGCTCGACCTCTTCGCGTTCGACCGCTCGCTGGCCACCGACGAGCTCGCCCGGATGCGCCACGCGGCCTCGGTGAGACCGGGCGTGCAGGAGTCGTTCGCGGCGATGTTCCCCGCGCCCCGGCAGGAGGGCGTCGACCGGCTCGCGACCCCCGAGGAGCAGCTCCGGGGCATCCGGCACCGGACGCTGCTCGTCCACGGCCGGGACGACCGCGTCATCCCGCTCGAGAGCTCGCTGCGGCTGCTCCGGCTGGTCGACGACAGCCGCCTGCACGTCTTCGGGCGCTGCGGCCACTGGACCCAGATCGAGCACGCCGACGCCTTCGCCCGGCTCGTCACGGACTTCCTCGGCGCGCCCTGAGCGGCCGGGGTCCCGGGAGCCCGTCGGGGCGCTGGGGCAGACTGGGCGCGTGCCCGACATCCCGCCGCCCGCCGTGACCGCCGACCCCGGCGCGCCCTCCGGTCCCGTCACCCTGCGCGGTGGCGACCTGCCGTGGCGGACGGTGGCCCCGCAGCTCGCGACGGTCCGGCTCATCACGCTCGGTCTCGTGCTCGTCGTGCCGCTCCTCGCGACGGTCGTCGTCGCCCTGCTCGTCACCCCGTGGGTGTGGCTCGGCACCCTCGCGCTCGTGCTCGTCGGCGGGTGGGTCGCCTGGCTCGTCGGCCGCCAGGTCAGCGCCATCTCGTGGGTCGAGCTCGACGAGGAGCTCGTCATCCGCAAGGGACGCCTCTTCCGCAGCCTCGTGAGCGTCCCCTACGGGCGCCTGCAGTACGTCGACATCCAGTCCGGGCCGCTGGCCCGCGCCTTCGGCATCGCCTCGTGCGAGATCCACACCGCCTCGCCCGAGAGCGGCGGCTCCCTGCCCGGACTGCCCACCGAGGAGGCCGAGGCCCTGCGCGCCCGGCTGGCCGCCCGCGGCGAGACGCAGCGAGCCGGTCTGTGACGACACCGGGGGGAGCGCCCGGCCCGGTCGCGGCGGGGCACGACGGGGAGGACGGGGACGGCTGGCAGCGGCTGCACCCGCTCTCGCCGCTGCTGCGCGGCGGCGTCGTGCTCATCGCCGTCCTCGGCTACGGGGTCAGCCGGCTCGTCGACTCCGTCCTCGGCTCGCTGGACCCCACGGCCGAGCCCGACCCCGGCGCCGACTACGAGCTCGCGTGGACGAGCCACCCCCTCATCGCGCTCGCCGCGCTCGTCGTCGTCATCGCCGCGGTCGCCGGCGTGGGCTGGGTCAGCTGGCGCTTCTCGCGCTTCCGGGTCGCCGCCGGCCAGGTCGAGCTGCGCACGGGCGTCCTCTTCCGCCAGCACCGCCAGGTCCGGCTCGAGCGCGTCCAGGCGGTCGAGACCACCCGGCCGCTGCTCGCGCGGCTCGTCGGGCTCAGCCAGGTCGTCGTCCAGTCGGCCGGCGGCTCGGACTCGCACCTGACCCTCGCCTTCCTCGGCGCCGACCGCGCCGAGGAGGTCCGCGCCCACCTGCTCGACCTCGCCGGGCGCTCCGACGAGGCTGTCCGGCCGGGGCACGACCTCGCCCCGGCGCCCGGGGCCCCGGCGCCCGACGGGCTGGACCCCGCGGTGCGCCGCCCGGCGGCCGAGCCCGCGGCGCTCGTCGTGGTGCCCAACGGGCGCCTCTTCGTCGCGACGATCCTCCACGGCTCGACGATCGTCCTCGGGCTGGTGCTCCTCGGGGCGGCCGTCACGGTCGGGGTCGCCGAGGCGGGGCTCGCCGTCCTCGCCGGCGCCCCGGCCCTCCTGCCGGTCGTCTTCGGCCTCGGCGTGAGCCGGGTCAAGGAGCTCCTCGTCCACGGCAACTTCTCCATCGCCCGCACCGGCACCGCCCTGCGCGTACGCCACGGCCTGACCGACCTGCGCGTCTCGACCGTGCCCGTCCACCGCGTCCAGGCCGTCGAGGTGCTCCAGCCGCTGTGGTGGCGCCCCTGGGGGTGGTGGCGCGTGCGCGTCAACGTCGCGGGGGTCCACGGCGGCGACAACGACGACGACGAGACCGTGATGCTGCCCGTCGGCACGGCCGACGAGGCGCTCGCCGTCCTCGGCGCGCTCGGCGTCCACCCCGAGGACCCGGTCCTCCTCGAGGCACTGCACGGCGACGGGGGAGAGCCCGGATGGGTGGGGCCGCCGCGGGTCGCGCGCTGGCTCGACCCCTGGAGCTGGCGGCGCACCGGCTACGCCCTCGCCGCCCACGCCGTCTACCTGCGCACCGGCCGCTTCACCCGCCGCACCACCGTCGTGCCGCACGCCCGCATCCAGTCCCTCGGCCTGGCCCAGGGGCCGCTCCAGGCGCGGCTCGGCCTCGCCAGCGCCCGGCTCGTCTCGACGCCCGGCCCGGTGGGGCCCGGCGTCCCCCACCTGCGGCAGGACGCGGCCGAGGAGCTCCTCGAGCTCGTCGGGCGTCGGGCCCGTGACGCGCGCCGGCTCGCCGGGCACCCCCTTGCACCCGGCCACGCGCCGTTGGTGGACTTTCCCCAGAACGAGCCCCGAACGTGAGAGGTTGACACCGTGAACACCCCGACGCCGCCCCCGGTAGACCCCGGGTCCAGCGCCCCCGGAGCCGTCGAGCGACTCGGCTTCGCCCCCGAGCAGGTCGTCCAGGAGTTCGGCTGGGACGCCGACGTCGACGAGGCGCTGCGCGTCGCCGTCGAGACGGCCTGCGGCGGCGAGCTCGAGGACGACGAGTACACCGGCGCCGCCGATGCCGTCCTGCTCTGGTTCCGCGAGGAGGACGGAGACCTCGGCGACGCGCTCGTCGACATGGTCGGCGTCCTCGAGGAGGGCGGCTTCGTCGTCCTGCTCACCCCGCGCGACGGGGGCGAGGTCGACCCGACCGAGATCGACGAGGCGGCCGTGACGGCCGGTCTCCACCTCGCGGGGACGTACAACGCGTCCGGCGGCTGGCGGGCCCACAAGCTCGTCGCCCCGAAGGGCGCGGCACGACGCTGACGGGGGTTGCACACCGAGGGGGGTATTCGTCACCGGTCGGCCACGACCGCCCCTCGACTGGCAGGATGGACGCATGACCCCCGCTCCGAGCCCCCTCGCCGTCGGCGACGTCGCCCCGGACTTCTCGCTGCGCGACCAGAACGGCGCCGAGGTGACCCTCTCGGAGCTCACGGCGCAGAAGAACGTCGTGGTCGTCTTCTACCCGTGGGCGTTCTCGGGGATCTGCACCGGTGAGCTCGACGAGATCCGCGACCACCTCGAGCGGTACGTCACCGACGACCTCCAGGTGCTCTGCGTCTCGTGCGACGCGGTGTTCAGCAACCGGGCCTGGGCGGACATCCAGGGCTACTTCTTCCCGCTGCTCTCCGACGCGTGGCCGCACGGCGAGGTCGCCCGCGCCTACGGCGTCCTCAACGAGGCCAACGGGGCCTCGCTGCGCGGCACCTTCCTCGTCGGGCGCGACGGACGGGTGGCCTGGACCCTCGTCAACGGCCCGGGGGAGCCGCGCGACTTCACCGCCATCCCCTCGGCCGTCGCCGCCCTCGCGGGCTGACCCCGGCCGGGCGTCCGGGCCGGCGCCGCGGACCTGCCATGATGTGCGCGGTCGGTGGCGCCGCACGGCGGCCCGCCGCCCGGGGCCTGTAGCTCAGCTGGTAGAGCGCCGCGTTTACACCGCGTCGGTCGTCGGTTCGATCCCGGCCGGGCCCACATGAGCGACGACGCCCTGACCCTCCGCGAGGTGCTCGAGGTGCTCGAGCGCCTCTACCCGCCGGCCACCGCGCAGTCCTGGGACCGGGTCGGTCTCGTGACCGGCGACCCCGACCAGCCCGTGCGCCGCATCCTCCTGGCCGTCGACCCGACGCTCGCGGTCGTCGAGGAGGCGCGCGCCCTCGGGGCCGACCTGCTCCTGACCCACCACCCGCTGCTCCTGCGCGGCGTGCACTCCGTCGCCACGACCTCGGCCAAGGGCGCGACGGTCACGGGCCTCGTCGTCGGCGACGTCGCCCTCTACGTCGCGCACACCAACGCCGACGTCGCGCCCGAGGGCGTCTGCGAGGCCCTCGCGCAGGCCTGCGGGCTCGGCGCGACCGAGGCCCTCGCCGTCGTCGAGGGCCAGGCCCTCGGTCGGGTCGGGGACCTGCCCGAGGCGCTGCCGCTGCGCACCTTCGTCGAGGGGCTCGCGCGGCACCTCCCGCCGACCGCCGGCGGCGTGCGGGTCGCCGGCCCGCCGGACGCCCTCGTGCGCCGGGTCGCCCTGCTCGGCGGGTCCGGCGACGACCTGTTCGACGAGGTGCGGGACAGCGGCGCCGACGTGTACGTGACGGCCGACCTGCGCCACCACCCGGTCCTCGAGGCCCGCGAGGAGGCTCGTGGCGGCCCCCCGTACGTCGTCGATGCCGGCCACTGGGCGAGCGAGTGGCTCTGGCTCGCCCGGGCGCAGCGGGCGCTGGGTGCGGCCCTCGGGGACGACGTGACTAGGGTGGAGACCCACATCAGCACAGTGCGCACCGACCCGTGGACCTTCCTCGTCGGTGCCGACCTTGGAGGTACCCCGTGAGAGCCGAGTCGTCCCGTCAGCAGCGGCTGCTCGACCTCCAGGCCATCGACACGCGGCTCGACCAGATCGCGCACGCACGTCGCACCCTGCCCCAGCTCGCGGAGCTCGAGGACCTCGGGGGCAAGGCCCGCCTCCTCGAGGACCAGCTCGTCCGCTCCCGCACCGAGCTCGGTGACGTCCAGCGCGAGGTCGCCAAGGCCGAGGCCGACGTCCAGCTCGTCCGCGACCGCGCGGCGCGCGACCAGTCCCGGCTCGACTCGGGCACCGGCAGCGCGAAGGACCTCCAGGCACTCCAGCACGAGATCGTCTCCCTCTCCCGCCGGCAGGGCGAGCTCGAGGAGGTCGAGCTCGAGGTGATGGAGCGCGCCGAGGCCGCCGAGCACGACGTCGAGGAGCTCGAGCGCGGGATGGGCGAGCTGACGGCCCGCATCTCGGGGCTGGAGACCGCGCGCGACCGCGAGCTCGCGCGTCTCGACGAGGAGGCAGGCCACGTCGCCGCCCCGCGCGACTCCGTCGTGGCCGAGGTCGGGGAGGACCTCGTCGCCCTCTACGAGAAGATCCGCAAGAGCTCCGGCGGCACCGGCGCCGCCGCGCTGCACCAGCGCCGCTGCGGCGGGTGCCGGCTCGAGCTCAACCCCGTCGAGATCCAGCGCCTGCGCTCCGCCGACGAGGACGAGGTGCTGCGCTGCGAGGAGTGCAACCGCATCCTCGTGCGCACGCCCGAGTCCGGCCTGTGAGCCGCCGGCTCACCGTCGAGGCCGACGGCGGGTCGCGCGGCAACCCCGGCGTCGCCGGGTACGGGGCGCTGGTGCGCGACGGCGAGACCGGCGCGTTGCTCGCCGAGCGCGCCGAGCCGCTCGGCAAGGCGTCGAACAACGTCGCCGAGTACCGCGGCCTCATCGCCGGCCTCACCGCCGCCCACGAGATCGACCCCGGCGCCCGGGTGCTCGTCCGGATGGACTCCAAGCTCGTCGTCGAGCAGATGGCCGGGCGCTGGAAGATCAAGCACGAGGACATGCGTCGGCTGGCCCTGCAGGCGCGCGACGTCGTCGAGGCCATCAAGGACGCCGGAGGGTCGGTGCGCTACGAGTGGATCCCGCGCGCCGAGAACAAGGACGCCGACGCCCTCTCCAACGACGGGATGGACGGGCTGACCGTCCGCCGCGACCACGAGGGCGGGGCGACCGGCGGTGCGACGGACGCCGCGGCGGCGCCCGAGTCCGCCTCCGGTGCGGCGTGCGCGCCGGTGCCGCGTCGTGACGGGACCCCGGTGCGGGTCGTGCTCGTCACCGAGGCCGAGGGTGGCGCGGCGCAGCAGGCCGCGCGGGCCGTCGAGCGCCTGCTCGGCGGCGCGCCCCGGTGCCTCCTCGAGGCCGGGACCGACGCCTCGACCGAGACGGCCGCCGAGGTCGGGGACGCGCTCGGTGTCGACGCCGTCGTCGACTCGGCGTGGGCCTCCGCGGACGACGCCTCCGGAGCCTGGGAGCGGGTCGTCTCGCGCGGCGGCACGACGGTCGTCGTCTGCCCGGCCCCGGTCGTCCAGGCCGCGCTCGGGCACGTCCTCGGGATGCCGGCCGAGCGCCACGAGCGGCTCGCGGCCGCGCCCGGCTCGCTGACCGGTGTCGAGGTCTGGACCGACGGCGACGTCTCGGTCGCCTTCACCAACCGCACCTGAGGGGTCGCGTTAGCGCGCCACCGTCGGCGGTCGGCGACGGTTGAGGGAGAGCCTGCTCTAGCCGAGCGCGGCGGGGTCCCAGGGCACCGCCGCGCGCGGCAGCGCCTCGGCGGTCCGGCGCGCCAGGTCGAGGGCGGACGCGGGCGGGGTGGCCCCCACGTCGAGGTCGACGAGGTGGACGACGTCCTCGACGGCCCAGGTGGCCAGCAGGTCGCCACTGGTCAGCACGTGGCCCTGGAACGCGTGGTGGCCGTCGGTGAGCGACGTCGCGGCGGCCACGGCCTGGTCGGCGACGTCGACGAGCCGGGCGACCGCCGCCGACGGGCGCCGGTGGGCGTCGGTCCGCCGGCGCTGGTCCATGAGCACGAGCACGGGGTCGGCGTCGACGCCGGCGCGGGCGTAGGCCGCCCAGTAGCCGGCCGCATCGACGGTGGCGGGGCCCGATGCGGGCCGCGCGAAGCCACCGAGCAGCTCCTCCCATCCCGCCAGGACGTGCGCGACCACGTCGAACCGGGTCCACCCCGCGCACCGAGACGGCTCGAAGAGTTCGGGCTCCGGGAGGCTGTGGACGGCGTCGACGACGGCGAGGACCGACTCGCGGAACGCGGCGAGACCCTCGTCGTGGGGGACGGTGAGCGTGGTCACCCGTCCACCCTCGCAGCGCGCGGGTCCGAGGGGGCGGGTAGGTTCGCCGCGATGTCCCTGACCCGACCGCTGACCCCCGAGGACCTCGACGACCTGCTGCCGCTGCAGGAGGAGGGTGCGGTCGCCGCACTCGGGCACATCTTCCCCCAGAAGACCCACCCGTTCCCGGCCGCCGAGGTGCGCTCGCGCTGGGTGCACGAGCTCGCGGACCCCGGCATCCGGTCGTTCGCGGCGCTCGAGGGCGGCGTGCTCGTCGGGTTCGCGGCGGTGCGGGGGTCGGAGCTGTTCCACCTCGGGACGGCCCGTGCGACGTGGGGGAGCGGCCTCGCGGGACGCCTGCACGACGAGGTGGTCGCGGCGATCGCCGCCGACGGACATCCCGTGGCGTGGCTGCGGGTGTTCGAGGAGAACCGGCGGGCCATCCGTTTCTACGAGCGGAGGGGCTGGCGGGCGACGGACGAGGTGTCGTGGTCGCTGTTCCCGCCGCACCCGGCGCTGCGACGGTTCGAGCTGCCGCTGCCCTGACGCGGGTCAGTCGCCGATGACCGCCATGCGGTGCACGTCGACCCAGCCGTCGTCGAAGCGCAGGGCGTCGCGCCCGGTCCCCTCGTGGACGAAGCCGACCTTCTCGTAGACGTGCCGGGCGCGCGGGTTGAAGGCGTAGACCTCGAGCTCGATGCGGTGCAGCCCCATCGTCCGCAGGCCGTGCTCGACGACGAGGCGGGTGGCCTCGGTGCCCAGGCCGCGGCCGCGTCCCTCGCGCCCGACGAAGGTGCGGAACCCGCAGGAGCGGTTGCCGGGGTCCCAGTCGTTGAGGACGACCTCGCCGACGACGGCGCCCGACGCGTTGTCGAGCACCGCGAGGACGAGGCGGTCGTCGGCGGTGGCCCACCGCTCGTAGATGCCGCGGAGCTCGGCGGGGTCCATCGGCGGGACCGCCTCGCCGGTGCGGTGGACCGAGCCGGTGAGCCGGGCGACCTCCGGGTCCTCGCGGACGATCGTGTCCAGGAGCGCCGCGTCGTCCCCGGTGACGGGCCGCAGCGTGACGAGCTCGCCGCGGAGGGTGGGCTTCACGCTGAACGGGGAGCTCGAGGTCATGACCGACAGCCTCCCCGCCGGGCGGCCGCGCGATCAACCGGGTTCCCCTCGTCCCCGGACGTTCGGCCGTCTGACGCCTCCCGCGGCGGTGGGCGCCCGAGATGGAGAGGTCCTCGACCCGCTGCCGTTCGCCCCACCCTCTGACGCAGTCATGACGAGCGGTCCGACCGCTCGTCCCGGTTGCCGCACGGGGTGGAGCAGCCGGCAGCGGCCGCAGGACCCCCCAGCCATCGAGAGAGCCGGTCGGTTCGAGGTGAAAGGGGACCGTGTGGTGGTCGGGTTTCACCTCGACCCCGAGACGGGGCCATCGGGTCGAGGTGGAAGGGGACCGTGTGGTGGTCGGGTTTCACCTCGACCCGGAGACTGGACCATCGGGTCGAGGTGAAACAGAACCGTCTGGTGGTCGGGTTTCACATCGACCCGACAGCGGGGCCGGCGAGGGCTGAGACGTCGCGCGGCGGGAGCGGCGGCCGTCCTACCCTCGTGGGCATGACGTACGCAGGAGACGTGACCCCGCCCGAGGCCTACGCCGCGGTGACCGGACCCGACGACGCGGTGCTCGTCGACGTCCGCACGAGCGCCGAGTGGTCGTTCGTCGGCGTCCCCGACCTCGCCGGCGCCGGCCGCGAGGTCGTCTTCGCCGAGTGGAGCCGGTTCCCCGGCGGCACCCTCAACGAGTCCTTCGTCGACGAGCTGCGCGCCGCCGGCGTCACCCCGGGCCGCCCCGTCTACTTCCTCTGCCGCTCCGGCGTCCGCTCGGTCGCCGCCGCGCAGGCCGCCACGGCCGCCGGCCTCGGCCCCGCCTACAACGTCCTCGAGGGCTTCGAGGGCCCGGTCGACCACGCCGGCCACCGCCACGTCTCCGGCTGGAAGGTCGACGGCCTGCCGTGGAGCCAGCGGTGAGCGCCCCCGACCCCGACGCCACCCCGACCTTCCGCCCGCGCACCCTCGCGGTCCGAGGAGGCCTGCAGCGCAGCGGTTTCGACGAGACTGCCGAGGCGCTCTACCTCACCTCGGGCTTCGTCTACGAGTCGGCCGCGCAGGCCGAGGCCGCGTTCAAGGACGAGGTCGAGCACTACATCTACAGCCGCTACGGCAACCCCACCGTCACGACGTTCGAGGAGCGGATGCGCCTCCTCGAGGGCGCCGAGGCGTGCTTCGCCACCGCCTCCGGGATGTCGGCCGTCTTCACGGCGATGGCCGCGCTCTGCGGGGCCGGCGACCGCGTCGTCGCCTCCCGGGCGCTCTTCGGCTCCTGCTTCGTCATCCTCGACGAGATCCTGCCGCGGTGGGGCGTCGAGACCGTCTTCGTCGACGGGGCCGACCTCGACCAGTGGCGCGACGCCCTCGCCGTCCCGACGACCGCCGTCTTCTTCGAGACCCCGAGCAACCCGATGCAGGAGCTCGTCGACATCGCGGCCGTCTCCGAGCTGGCCCACGCCGCCGGGGCCACCGTCGTCGTCGACAACGTCTTCGGCACACCGGTGTTCAGCCACCCGCTGACCCACGGCGCCGACGTCGTCGTCTACTCCGCGACCAAGCACATCGACGGCCAGGGGCGTGCCCTCGGCGGGGCGATCCTCGGCCCGAAGGAGTTCGTCGAGGGCCCGGTCAAGAACCTCATGCGGCACACGGGGCCGGCGATGTCGCCCTTCAACGCCTGGATCATGACCAAGGGCCTCGAGACCCTCGACCTGCGCGTGCGCGCGATGGCCGGCACCGCGCTGCGCGCCGCCGAGGCCCTCGAGCAGTGGCGGCAGGACGGGCGGGGCCTCGTCCGGGTCGTCTACCCGCACCTGCCGAGCCACCCGCAGCACGAGCTCGCCCTGCGGCAGCTCGAGGGCGGCGCCGGGACGGTCGTCACCCTCGAGGTCGAGGGCGGCAAGGACGCCGCCTTCGCGTTCCTCGACGCCCTGCGCCTGGTCGACATCAGCAACAACCTCGGCGACGCCAAGTCGCTGACGACGCACCCCGCGACGACGACCCACCGCCGCCTCTCGCCCGAGGACCGGGCGGCCGTCGGCATCACCGACGGGACGATCCGCGTCTCGCTCGGGCTCGAGGACCCGGACGACCTCGTCGAGGACCTCGACCGGGCCCTCGCGGCAGCGGAGGCCACGCGCACCCGGTGACCCGCAGGCTGTTAGCGTCCGGAGCATGACCTCCCGCGACGTCGTCTCCGTGCAGCGCCTCATCCCGTCCGCCCCCGAGCCGATCTTCGCGCTGCTCGCCGACCCGGCCGGTCACTCGCGCATCGACGGCGGCGGCTCGGTGCAGGGCGCACGCAGCGGCGGGCGCCGCCTCGGCCTCGGCGACCGCTTCGGGATGGACATGAAGATCGGCTTCGCGTACTCGACGCTCAACACCGTCATCGAGCTCGAGCAGGACCGCCGGATCGCGTGGCAGACCACCGCGTCGGGCCCGGCCGGCAAGGTCGTCGGCGGCCGGATCTGGCGCTACGAGCTCGAGCCGGTCGACGGAGGCACGCTCGTCACCGAGTCCTGGGACATCTCCGAGGAGGCCGCGGTGAGCAAGCCGTTCGTGCGCCGGATGGAGGGCATGACCCGCAAGAACATGGCGGCGACGCTCGAGCGCATCGAGTCGCTCGTCACGACGACGGGCTGAGCCCCTCGACGCGTCGCTCCTCGGCGACGCCGGCCATCGCCCAGCGGACGGCCTTGGTGCCGACGAGCCCCAGCACCCCGGCGGCGCCCCGCACCGGCCCGTGGACCGGCAGCCGCAGCTCGCGCCGGGCCCAGTCGGGCAGGATCGCGACCCCGCCCGACGCGAGCAGCCCGTAGCCCGCGCGCTGCGTCCACGGCAGCGGCGGGTCGAGCAGCAGGAAGCGGGCGGCGTCGCGCGCGGCGTCGGTGGCCCGCAGCACCGGGCGGTAGGACTCGAGCGCGGCGTGCAGCCCCGCGACGTCCGTCGGCACCGCGTCGGCCCCGAGCAGGCGCGCGACCACGGCGGACTGCTCGACGTAGGCGTCGGCCTCGTCGGGGTCGAGCGGGGTCGACGCGTAGCGCTGGTAGGCCGTCAGGAAGCTCCAGGCCTCGGCCACGTGCACCCACGACAGCAGGTCCGGGTCGGACGCGCGGTAGGGCACGCCGTCGTCGTCCTTGCCGCGCACCCGCTCGTGGATGGCCCGGACGCGCGCGACGGCCTCGTCGGCGTCCTCGACGGTCCCGAAGGTCGTCGTCGCGAGGAAGTGCGAGGTGCGCTGCAGGCGTCCCCACGGGTCGCCGCGGTAGCCGCTGTGCCCCGCGACACCGGCCATCGCCGACGGGTGCAGCGACTGCAGGAGCAGCGCTCCCACGCCGCCGGGGAACATCGAGGCGTCGGCGTGCACCCGCCAGACCGGGTCGTCCGGGGTGAACCGGCGCTCGCCGACGCGCCCCCAGATGACCGCCGCGCGCTCGGACGCGTCGTCGCCGGCCACCCGGGCCCGCAACGCGTTGCCGAGCCGTCGCTGTGCCTGCCTGCCGATGTCGTCGACGACGCTCATCGTCCTCCGTCCGTCGGGGGCGCCACGACGCCCGGGACCTTCTTCCTACCCGCCCAACGGCCGCGGGTACCCCCACGCTTCCGGCTGTCGAAGGTTGTGCCGCCGGCCGGTCGGCTCAGACGAGGGTGAGCGACAGCGTGGCGCTGACGACGACGAGCACCGCGCAGGCCAGCCCGGCGGGGACGAGCCACCGCCACGGGACGACGACACCGCGCGCCCGGCAGCGCTGGATCCACAGCAGCGTCGCGAGCGAGGCCCACGGCGTGACGAGCGGGCCCGCGTTGGTGCCGACGAGGAGGGCGACGAGCCGCTCGACCGACCCGGAGGCGGCGGGCTCCAGCGCGAGGTACGCCGGCAGGTTGTTGACGACGTTGGAGAGCCCGGCCCCGGCGCCCGCGAGGGCGAGGAGCGCGCCGGCGCCGGTGCCGGCGGGCAGGGCGCCCGTCACGAGGTCGGAGAGGCCGCGCTGCTGGAGCAGCTCGACGACGACGGAGATGACGACGAAGCCGGCGGCCATCAGCCAGGGGACGGGCAGCTCGCGCAGGAGCGAGCGGCCTCGCCACCACGTCGTGGCCAGGAGCACGGCCGCCGCGACGAGCGACACGAGCCAGGGCGGGGTGCCGAGCGCGAAGAGCGGCCCGAGCACGACGCAGACGACGGCGGCGACGCGCAGCAGCACGAGGTCGTGCGGCTCGGCCGGGGGCGCGACGTCGTAGGTGCCGCGCAGGCTGCGCCGGTGCAGCAGCGCGGCGAGGGCGAGCGTCACGACGACCGCGACGATGGCCGGCACCCACGACGCCTTGACGAAGTCGGTGTGCCCCAGCCCGGAGCGGCCGAGGGTGTGCAGGGCGAGGAGGTTGGTCAGGTTCGAGACCGGCAGCAGCAGCGAGCCGGTGTTGGCGATCCACAGCGTCGTCACGGCGAGCAGCCGCGGGTCGAGGCCGACCTGGGCCGCGATGGCCAGCCCGACGGGGGTCAGCAGCACCGCCGTCGTGTCGAGCGAGAGGACGATGGTCGCGCCGACGGCGAAGACCGAGAAGAGGACCCACAGCACCCAGCGCCGACCGCCCCCCATCCGCGCGACGGCGTGACCGGCGACGTCGAAGACACCGGCGCGCTCGGCGAGCTCGGCGGTGACGGTGATCGCGAGGAGGAAGACGACGACGGGGCCGAGGCGGCCGGCGAGGTCGAGGGCCTCGGCGCCGGTCACGGAGCGACCACGTCGAGCACCCACGGCGCGCCGCGACGCACCGGCTCGTGCAGCTCGGTGTCGAACCCCCGGGCCACGACCTCGGCGACGGCGGCGACCGAGCGGGCCGCGACGCCCTCGACGCACAGGTGCCGCGCGACGAGGCCGCGGGTGTGCTTGGCCATGTGGCTCGCCCCGGGGACCCGGACCTGCACCCACCGCTCGGCGACCCCGGGGCCGGGGCGCCAGGCCGCGGCGTAGGCGGCCGACCGGCAGTCGACGACCGCGCCGCGGCCCGCCGCCTCGGTCAGGGGCGCCTCGAGGGCGGGGCGCCAGTACGACGCCAGCGCACCGACCTCGGGCAGCGTCACGCCCATCGAGAGACGGTAGGCGGTGATCCGGTCGGTCGGGCGGACGGCGCCGTGCAGCGCCGAGACGACGACCAGCCAGCGGTTGGCGCGCCGGCGGGCCGCGGTGTCGAGCGAGGCGAGGTCGAGGGCGTCGTAGAGGACGCCGGTGTAGACCTGCGCCGCCGGGGTCGCCGGCAGGCGGTCGAGCGCGAGGTTGCGGGCGACCTCGTCGAGCAGGCCCTCGGAGACGCCCAGCGCGGCCGCCGCGTCGGGGGAGGCGCTCACCGCGGCGAGGTCGCGGGCGACGGCGGAGCGGGCGGGTGCGAGGTCGGGGAAGGACCAGGTGCCGGGGTCGGCCGGGCCGCCGCGGGGACGGTTCCACTTCGACTCCGACGGCGGGAGCAGGATGAGCACCGGCACAGCCTACGGACGTTAGGTTGGCTGGCATGCCGCATCCCAGGGTCGTTCTGCGGCCGACCGACGCCGACACCCCGCGCACCGTCGAGCAGGCCCTCCGGGACCGGTTCGCAGCAGTCCGCGCCGAGCTCGGTCTCGACGGCCCCTACCCCGCCGACGCCCTCGCCGAGGCCGAGCGCGTGGCGGCCGAGGCCCCCCGCGACGGGCGCCCGGACGAGACCGACGTCCCCTACGTCACGCTCGACCCGCCCGGCTCGATGGACCTCGACCAGGCCCTGCACATCGAGCGCGACGGCGCCGGCCACCGCGTGCGGTACGCCATCGCCGACGTCCCGCTCTTCGTGCGGCCGGGCGGGGCGCTCGACCGCGTGACGCGCGAGCGCGGCCAGACCGTCTACTGCCCGGACGAGCGCGTGCCGCTGCACCCGCCGGTGCTGTCCGAGGCCGCCGCGAGCCTCCTGCCCGGCGAGACCCGGCCGGCCTTCGTCTGGGACCTGCGCCTCGACGGCGACGGCGTGCTGACCGGCTCGCAGGTGCGCCGCGCGATGGTCCGCAGCCGGGCCCGGCTCGACTACGCCGGGGTCCAGGCCGACGTCGACGCCGGCACCGCGCAGGAGGTGCTCGTCCTCCTGCGCGAGGTGGGGGAGCGACGCATCGCCCAGGAGCGGGCCCGCGGGGGCGCGAGCCTGCCGATGCCCGAGCAGCAGGTGAGCGAGCGCCCCGACGGCGGCTTCACGCTCGAGTTCCGGCCGCCGGTCGCCTCCGAGGAGTGGAACGCCCAGCTGAGCCTCCTGACGGGGATGGCGGCCGCCTCGATGATGCTCGAGGGCGGCGTCGGCATCCTGCGGACGATGCCCGCGCCGACCGACGAGGCGGTCGCGCGCTTCCGTCGGGCCGCCCGCGGCCTGCGCGTCGACTGGCCCGAGGGGATGTCCTACGGCGACCTCGTGCGCGGCCTGGACCGCACCGACCCGCACCACCTCGCGCTCATCCACGAGGCGACCTCGCTCTTCCGCGGGGCCTCGTACACCGCGTTCGACGGCGAGCCGCCGGCCGAGCGCGAGCACGCCGCCGTCGCCGCCCCGTACGCGCACGTCACGGCCCCGCTGCGCCGCCTCGTCGACCGCTTCGGGCTCGTCGTCTGCGAGGCGCTGTGCCGTGGCGCCGAGGTCCCCGCGGAGGTCAGGGCGGCGCTGCCCGAGGTCCCCGGCCTGATGACCGCCTCCGACCGCACGGCGCGGGCGGCCGAGCGGGCCTGCGCCGACGCCACCGAGGCGGCCGTGCTCTCGGGGCGGGTGGGCGAGCGCTTCGACGCCGTCGTCGTCGACCACCTCGAGAAGGGGATGGAGGTCCAGCTCGTCGACCTCCCCGTCCTCGCGAAGGTCACCGGCGACCGGGCGGCCCTCGGCTCGAGCGTGTCGGTGCGTCTCGAGGCGGCGGACGTCGCGGCGGGTCGCGTCACCTTCGTCCACGACCGCTAGACTCCACCGCGGACGAGCCGGGCGGACGGTCGCGTCGGCGGGGAGACCCGCCGCCGAGGAAGGTCCGGGCTCCGAAGGGCAGGATGGTGGCCAACAGCCACCCGGGGTGACCCGCGGGACAGTGCCACAGAGAAGAGACCGCCGGCCGCGCGCGAGCGGGGCCGGTAAGGGTGAAACGGTGGTGTAAGAGACCACCAGCGGCCTGGGTGACCAGGTCGGCTCGGTAAACCCCATCCGGAGCAAGCCCAGACAGGATGCGTTCGAGGGCGGCCCGCCCGAGCATCCGGGTAGGGCGCTGGAGGTGGTCGGCAACGGCCACCCGAGATGGATGACCGTCACCGTGCGACCGGCGACGGCGCACGGCACAGAACCCGGCCTACAGCCCGGCTCGTCCCCCGGCGGGTCTGTGACCAGCGGTTTTCCCCGACCCGCGATGCGGGATCCCGGCCTGTCGAAGGTTAGGCTGCCGATGTCCCCCACGGAAAGCAGGCGTACCGGTGCCCGGTGACCCGGCGATCGACCTCGGTCTCGCGCGAGAGCGCGTCATGGCCGCGACCCGCGAGCTCGACGGCGGCGCGGTCCGCGACGTGCTGCTCGACGCGCTGCTCGTCTCGGGGGTCGACGACACGGTGACCGGCGTGATCATGCCGGTGCTCAAGGAGGTCGGTGACGACTGGGAGGCCGGGCGCCTCGGCGTCGTCCACGAGCACTTCGTCTCCAGCGCCTTCCGCGGCGTCCTCGGGGAGCTGCGCCTGCCGGTCTCGGGGCCGCAGGCACGCACGGTCGTCCTCGCCTGCCCCCCGCGCGAGCTGCACGACCTGCCGCTCGAGCTCTTCGGCGCGATGCTCCACGCCCGGTGGTGGCGCGTGGTGAGCCTCGGCGCCAACTCCCCGATGGCCGCCATCGGCGAGGCCGCGCGCTTCCTGCGGGCCGACGCCGTCGTCCTCGCCGGCGTGCGCCGCACCGCCTTCGACGCGCGGATGCCCTCGCTCGTGCGCCTCGCGCGCTCGGTCCCCCTCTTCGTGGCGGGGGAGGGCGCCAAGGCGCTCACCGACTGCCCGCCCGAGGTGTCGGTCCTGCCGGACGACCTCGTCGCGGCCGCCGACCTCGTCGACGCGCGCGTGCCCCGCCAGGCCGAGGACGCCGCCGCCACGTCGGGCTCCCGACGCGACGACGACGCGGAGCCCGCGCTGGGCTGAGCAGCCCCTAGCGTGGGCCCATGCGGATCACCCACCTCGGCCACGCCTGCCTCCTCGTCGAGTCCGCGGGCACCCGCCTGCTCATCGACCCCGGCACCTTCGCCGACGACCTCACCGGCGTCCGCGACCTCGACGCCGTGCTCGTGACGCACCAGCACCCGGACCACCTCGACCTCGACCGGGTCCCCGCGCTGCTCGGGGCCAACCCGCGCGCGCTCGTCCTCGCCGACCCGGGCAGCGTCGAGGCCCTCGCGGGCGCCGGCATCGAGGCGCAGGGCCATGACGGCCCGACGCGCGTCGGCGAGGTCACCGTCACGCCGGTCGGCGAGGTGCACGCCCTCATCCACGACGACGTGCCCCGCATCCCCAACGTCGGGGTGCGGCTCGACGCCGACGGCGAGCCCTCGCTCTTCCACCCGGGTGACGCCCTCGACGCCGACCCCGGTCCGGTCGACGTGCTGGCCTTCCCGCTGCAGGCTCCGTGGGCGCGCAGCCGCGACATGACCGCCTTCCTGCGCCGGCACGCGGCGCCCCACGCCGTCCCGGTCCACGACGGGCTCCTCCAGCCGCGCGGGCGCGCCCTCTACCTCGGCCAGGCCGGGCAGCTCGGCAGCCCCGACACCCGCATCCACGACCTCGCCGGGGCGGGCGCGACGGAGTTCCGCGCGGGGGAGTAGCCCGGGCTCAGGCGGGGACGGCGGCCACGGCGAGCAGGAGGGCGGCCAGCAGCCCCAGCGCGGCGCGCGCGTGGTTCGCGCGCGTCCACGGGCCGGCGTAGGCCGACCACGCGCGGTCGCCGTCCGCGGGGTCGGCGGCCTCCAGCCGGTCGTTGAGCGGCACGTTGACGACACCGGTGACCGCGAAGGCCACGACGGCCAGCACCGCGCCCGCGACCGCCGGCACGACCCGACCCCCGGAGACGAGCGCCGCCACCGCGCCGACGACGGCGAGCACGGTCGAGCCGACGAGCAGCGCCATGAAGGCCGGGGTGGGCGCGCGGCGGTTGACGGACTGCATCGCCCGGACCGCGTCGGCCGCGGGCAGGTCGCCGAGCGCGCGCATGACGAACGTCGAGAAGGCGACGAAGACGCCGGCGTTCGCCGCGACCGTCACGGACGCGACGACCAGGACCCACCCCGTCCCGGTCACGGCTCAGCCGGTGTGGCGACCGTGGCGGCGCTGGCTGGCCGTCGCGAGCACCGCGGCGCCGATGATGCCGGCCTTGTTGCGCAGGACCGCCGGGACGATCGGGGTGCGGATGTCGAGGAGCGGCAGGAACTCGTCGGAGTCCTTGGAGACGCCGCCGCCGACGACGATGAGGTCCGGCCAGATCAGGTCCTCGAGGACGCGGTAGTAGCGCTGGAGGCGCTCGGCCCACTCGGCGTAGCTGAGGTCCTCGCGCGTCTTGGCCGAGCTGGCCGCCCGCGTCTCGGCGTCGTGGCCGTCGATCTCGAGGTGGCCGAGCTCCGAGTTCGGCACCAGCACACCCTCGTTGAAGATGGCGGTGCCGATGCCGGTGCCGAGCGTCGTGAGGACGACGAGGCCGTCGTGCCCCTTCGCCGCGCCGTAGTTCAGCTCGCCGACGCCCGCGGCGTCCGCGTCGTTGACGACGACGACGTCGTGCTGGAGGCGGTCCTCGAGGAGCTTCTCGATCTCGCAGCCGATCCACGACTTGTCGATGTTCGCCGCCGTCTTGACGACGCCGTGCTGGACGACGCCGGGGATCGTCACGCCGATGGGGGAGTCGCTGCGGACCTCGTCGAAGTGGTCGACGACCTGCGCGATGACGTCGCAGACGGCCTCGGGGGTCGAGACCGCCGGGGTGTCGATGCGCAGCCGCTTCTGGGCGAAGGTGCCGGACTCGAGGTCGACGGGAGCGCCCTTGATGCCGCTGCCGCCGACGTCGATGCCGAGGGGGTGTCCGGTGGTCATGCTGCGCCTCCCAGCGTGAGGATCTCGGGGCCGTCCTCGGTGATGAGGACGGTGTGCTCGAACTGTGCCGAACGACGGCGGTCCTTCGTCACGACCGTCCACCCGTCGTCCCACATCTCCCACTCGTGGGTGCCGAGGTTGAGCATCGGCTCGACCGTGAAGGTCATCCCGGGCTCGATGACGGTGTCGTAGGAGGGGGCCGCGTCGTAGTGGGGGACGATCAGGCCGCTGTGGAACGCGGTGCCGATGCCGTGGCCGGTGAAGTCGCGCACCACCCCGTAGCCGAAGCGCTTGGCGTAAGACTCGATGACCCGGCCGATGACGTTGATCTCGCGGCCGGGGCGCGCGGCGCGGATGCCGCGCATCATCGCCTCGTGCGTGCGCTCGACGAGCAGGCGCGACTCCTCGTCGACGTCGCCGACGAGGTAGGTGGCATCGGTGTCGCCGTGGACGCCGTCGACGAACGCGGTGATGTCGATGTTGACGACGTCGCCGTCCTCGAGCCGACGGTCGTCCGGGATGCCGTGGCAGACGACCTCGTTGACCGAGGTGCACAGCGACTTCGGGAAGCCGCGGTAGCCGAGGGTCGAGGGGTAGGCCCCGTGGTCGAGCAGGTACGCGTGCCCGACGCGGTCGATCTCGTCGGTGGTGACGCCCGGCGCGATGACGGCGGCGGCCGCAGCCATCGCGTCGGCGGCGATGCGCCCGGCGACCCGCATCCGCTCGATCGTCTCCGCGTCCTTGACCTCGGGCCCCGTGTACTGCTGCGGGGCAGGGCGGTCGACGTACTCGGGCCGGGCGATGCCGACGGGGACGTCGCGGCGCGGCGACACCGTGCCGGGGGCCACGCTGGCATGGGTCAGGGGCATAGGTTGGAGTCTAGGCAGTGCGCCCCGGCGAAGGAGAACCCGAGATGTCTTACTGGTACAACGTCGACACCGGCCAGGTCGAGACGGACGCGAACCGCAGCCAGGACGCCAACGTCCTCGGCCCGTACGACACGCAGGAGGCGGCCGAGGCCGCCCTGCAGAAGGCGCGGGACAACTCCGAGCGCTGGGACGCCGAGGACAAGGAGTGGGACGAGCGCGGGACCTCCGGGTCCTGACCCGTCCTGACCCTCCGCTCAGCCGCCGAGCCTGCGGTGCACCGAGAGCGCGTAGTCGCTGCCCGGGGTGAAGGGTGAGCGGTCCCACCCGCCGAAGCGGCCGATGAACGACAGCCCCGCGGCGCGGGCCCAGCGGTCGTAGTCGGCGGGCGACACCGCCGCGGCGCCGTCGGGCAGCGAGCCCTCGAGGGAGAACCCGGCGACGAGGTGCCCGCCGGTGGTCAGGTGCGCCGTGAGCCGCTCGAGCACCGCGGCCAGGGTGCCGTCGGCGAGGAACGGCACGACGTTGCCGGCCAGGACGACGACGTGGAACTCCTGCTCCGTGCGCAGGTCGAGCGTCGCGAGGTCGGCGACGACGAAGCGCGTGCTCCGGTCCTCCTCGGCGAGGGCGACGAGGTCGGGGTCGGCGTCGACCCCGACGGCGTAGTGGCCGAGGCGGGTCAGCTCGCTCGCCACCCGCCCGTAGCCGCACCCGGCGTCGAGGACCCGCGAGGGCGGGGGCGCGAGCTCGGTGACGAACCGGGCCTCGCCGTGCAGGTCGCGACCGGCGGCGGCGAGGTCGAGGAAGCGCTGCCGGTAGGCGAGGGCCGCCTCCGGGCCGTGCTGCGTGGCCGACCAGCGGGTCGGCGGCCCCGGTCGGGGCGGGGGCGGGCTCGTGCTCCACATGTCGCTGCGACGCTCCTGCTCGGGGTCCGGGTTCCCGGTCACGACTCGAACGAGTGCTCGGCCGCCGGGAAGGTGCCCCCGGCCACGTCGTCGGCGTAGGCGCGCGCCGCCCCGAGCAGCTCGCCGCGCAGGTCGGCGTACTTCTTGACGAAGCGCGGCGCCCGCCCGCCGCGCAGCCCCGCCATGTCCTGCCAGACGAGGACCTGCGCGTCGCAGCCGGGCCCGGCGCCGATGCCGATCGTCGGGATGCGCAGCGCGGCCGTGACCTCGGCCGCGGCCGGCGCGGGGACCATCTCCATGACGACGGCGAAGCAGCCCGCCGCCTCGAGCGCGAGCGCGTCGGTGAGGAGCTTCTCGGCGCCGGCGCCGCGGCCCTGCACCTTGTAGCCGCCGAGCACGTGCTCGCTCTGCGGGGTGAAGCCGATGTGGCCCATGACCGGGATGCCGGCGCGGACGAGGAGCTCGACCTCGGGGACCATCGCGGCGCCGCCCTCGAGCTTGACCGCGTGCGCCATCCCCTCCTTCATGAACCGCGTCGCCGTCGCGAGGGCCTGCTGCGGGCTGGCCTGGTAGCTGCCGAACGGCAGGTCGGCGACGACCATCGCGCGGCGGGCCGAGCTCGTGACGGCCCGGACGAGGGGCACGAGGTGGTCGACCGTCACCGGCACCGTCGTCTCGAAGCCGTAGACGTTGTTGCCGGCCGAGTCGCCGACGAGGAGGACGGGGATGCCGGCCTCGTCGAAGATCTCGGCCGTGTACATGTCGTAGGCGGTGAGCATCGCCCAGCGCTCGCCGCGCTCCTTCATCGCCAGCAGGTGCGGGACCCGGACGCGACGCTGCGGAGCGGCCTGCGCCCCGGTGCCGTAGGGGGCGGTGGACTCGGGTGCGGGGGACCCCGCGGCCTGCTCGCTCATGGCCCGATCGTAGGCCGCGACCTCTCGCGCTCCTTGACGAAGATTTTACCTTTGCGTGGTCAAGTCCGGAGGGAGTGCGAATCGGTCTGCGGCACAACGACGTTGATACCGATAGTGACGTCCTCGGACGGACCCCTGCGTGCGGTCCGAGGGCCTTCGCGCCGAATAAACCCCCGCCTGACCCTCGATTCGCGCGAGTTCCTGTGGTTACGTCCACCCTGCCCTGCGCTGACAGGACACGGGGCGAAAACACATGGAGGAGATCTCGTGAAGAGACGACACGTGAACGTGGTGTCGGGTGTGGCAGTGGCGGCGCTCGCGCTGACCCTGGCCCCGACCACGGCACAGGCGGTCCCCGCCGGGGCGGATGCCCCGGAGAAGGGCTCCGCGAAGAAGCTCGACAACCTGCCCAACCCGCTCGCCGAGGCCCAGGCCGCGCTGCGCGAGGAGGCCGTCAAGCAGCTCGTGGCCGGCAAGGCGCAGACCAGGACGATCAACGGCAACCGCGTGATCGAGGTCAAGAGCAAGGCGGGCGACACCAACCGCAGGGGTGCGGGCGCCGGCAAGACCAAGTACGTCAACTACCCGGTCGACCGCGAGGAGGACATCTTCACCGTCCTCGTCGACTTCGGTGACAAGGTGAACTCGGCCACGGGCGGCGACGCCGGCCCGGTGCACAACCAGATCCCGAAGCCCGACCGCAAGAACGACAACTCGACGTACTGGCTCGCGGACTTCAACCGCCAGCACTACCTCGACATGATGTTCGGCAACGGCGAGTCCTTCAAGGACTTCTACCTCAAGCAGTCCAACGGGCGCTTCCTCGCCAAGGGTGACGTCTCCGACTGGGTCAAGGTGCCCTACAACGAGGCCCGCTACGGCTCGAACAAGTACTCGGACGCCACGACCTACTGGCCGTTCGTCAAGGACACCGCCCAGGCCTGGTACGACGACCAGAAGGCCGCCGGCAAGACCGACGCGCAGATCAAGAAGTACCTCGCCCAGTTCGACAGGGTCGACCGCTACGACTACGACGGCGACGGCAACTTCAACGAGCCCGACGGCTACATCGACCACTTCCAGGCCATCCACGCCGGTGAGGGCGAGGAGGCCGGTGGCGGTGCGCAGGGCGAGGACGCCATCTGGTCGCACCGCTGGTACGCCTACTCCACCGACCAGGGCAAGACCGGCCCCACGGGCAACAAGCTCGGTGGTGTGCCGCTCGGCGACTCCGGCATGTGGATCGGTGACTACACGACCGAGCCCGAGAACGGTGGCCTCGGCGTCTTCACGCACGAGTTCGGCCACGACCTCGGCCTCCCGGACCTGTACGACACCGCGGGTGGCGACAACGGCACCGGCTTCTGGACGCTCATGTCCGGTGGCTCGTGGCTGAACCACGGCAAGGACTCCATCGGCACGACGCCCGGCTACATGGGCCCGTGGGAGAAGCTGCAGCTCGGCTGGCTCGACCCGGTGGTCGTGCCCTACGGCCAGGACACCACCGTCAAGCTCGGCTCCGCCGACAAGGTGACCGCGAGCGAGGCCCAGGCGATCATCGTGCCGCTGCCCAAGCGCACGGTCGTCACGAAGAAGAACACGCCGCACTCCGGCCAGGGCGAGTGGTGGACCGGGCTCGGCAACGACCTGTCCTCCACCCTGACCAAGGACGTCGACCTCACCGGGGCGACCTCCGGCTCGGTCGAGGCGTTCGTCTCCGGCACCATCGAGGTCGACTACGACTACCTCTACGGTGAGGTCTCCTCCGACGGCGGCGCCACGTGGACCCCGGTCGGCGACGGCATCGACGGCTCGCTCGACGGCGACACCGACAGCGCCCTCGCGTGGACCAAGGCGAGCTGGGACCTCTCGGCCTGGGCCGGCAAGAACGTCAAGTTCCGCTTCCGGATGGCCACCGACGGTGGCGTCGCCTCCGAGGCGTTCGTCGACGACATCACCACGAAGGTCGGCACCATGACGACCACCGACGACGTCGAGTCCGGCGCCGGCGCGTGGACCGCCAAGGGCGGCTTCGAGATCATCAACGGCACCACCGAGCGTCAGGTGCAGGACACCTACTTCGCCGAGAACCGCACCTACAGCGGGTACGACAAGACCCTCAAGACGGGTCCGTACAACTTCGGCTGGAGCAGCACCCGTCCCGACTGGGTCGAGCGCTTCCCGTACCAGAACGGCATGCTCGTCTGGTTCGCCAACGGTGAGTACGGCGACAACAACACCAGCGCCCACCCGGGCGGCGGGCAGGTCCTGCCGGTCGACGCGCGACCGAACCCCGTGGCGTTCGCCGACGGCAGCCTCCTCGGCAACCGTCGTCAGCCGTTCGACGCCACCTTCGGCCTCGAGCGCACGGACCGCGTGACGTTCCACAAGAACGGCTCCGCCTCGACGGTGCCGTCCTCGAAGGGCATCGCGACGTTCGACGACCGCAACCCGACGAAGTACTGGTCCTCGCTCAACCCCTGGAACTCGACCAAGGTCGCGGGCTCGGGCACGACGATGACCGTCAAGAAGGCCACCAACGGTGGCCGGACGCTCATGGTCAAGGTCGACTTCAAGTGACCTGACGAGCACCCTGCTCACACGTGAGGGGGCCCGGGCGAGACGCCCGGGCCCCCTTCGGTGTCCCGTCACCCCTGTGACGCACGGATGCGGCAGGACGCTGCGCACGGACCGTCAGCAGGAGTTCGTCCTCCGCACCATCGAAGAGCGTGACACCCGGTTCGTCCGGCTGCGGTTCACCGACGTCCTCGGCACCCCCAAGTCGGTGGCGGTCGCCCCGGCCGAGCTCGAGGGCGCCTTCGCGGGCGGCAGTCGCCAGGAGCGTGCGGCCACCGCAGCACACGGCCGCCGGATCACGCGTCGGACGGGGCGAGACACGGAAACCTTGACGGATGCTGGGAACCGGCCAGAAAAATCCTGTTCCCCCCCTCGCCAACCGGCGCGAGCCCGTCTAGGGTCCGGGTGGCAGTGCAGCCGCGAAACGCCGTGGCCTGCACGGTCCCACACACACCATCGCAGGAGGACCACGTGCGCAAGACCGCCGTCGGGCTACTGAGCGTAGCCCTGGCCACGGGACTCGGGACGGCACTCGCCGGACCGGGGATCGCGGCCAACAAGCCAGCCCTCCCCGCCTCGGAGCCGTCGAAGGCCACCCCGAGCGACTCCCTGCCCGACCCGATCGCGGACAAGCAGTCCGAGATGCGCCAGGCAGCCATCTCGTCGGTCCTCAAGGGCGAGGCGAAGCCGCGGACGATCAACGGCAGCACGGTGGTCAAGGTGGGCAAGACCGCATCGGCCGCCACCGCGGCCGGTCAGGGCGCCCGCAGCCTCCAGCAGGCGGGGTCCCAGAAGGACCAGTACGTCGAGCTGTCCCGCGAGAGCACCGACCAGCTCTTCGTCCTCGTCGTCGACTTCGGCAACGAGCGGCACCCGGACTACCCGGACCAGGACACCAACGCGAACATCCCCGGCCCGTCGCGCTTCAACGGCCCGGCGTTCAACGAGATCCCCGAGCCGAACCGCGCGGTCGACAACAGCACGGACTGGCACCCCACCTACGACCGGGCCTACTACCAGGACCTGTACTTCGGCTCGGGCAAGGTGACCGGCCGTGAGTCGATGCGCCAGTACTACGAGCGCCAGTCCTCGGGCCGCTACTCGGTCGCCGGCATGGCCACCGACCCCGTCAAGGTGCGGTACAACGAGGCCCGCTACGGCCGCAGCGACGGCTACCCCTGCGCCTCCAACGTCTGCAGCAACACGTGGAACCTCGTCCAGGACGGCATGAACGCCTGGGTCGCCCAGCAGAAGGCCGCCGGCAAGTCGAACGCCCAGATCAACAACATCCTCAAGAAGTTCGACATCTGGGACCGGTACGACAAGGACGGCGACGGCAACTTCAACGAGCCCGACGGCTACATCGACCACCTGCAGATCGTCCACGCGGGCGGCGACCAGGCCGACGGTGACCCCTACCAGGGCGAGGACGCCATCTGGTCGCACCGCTGGCGCGCCTTCCAGACCCCGAACCCGGCCGCTCCCTACCCGGCGCTCGGTGGCACGCAGATCGGCACGAGCTCGGTCTGGGCCGCGGACTACACCGTCCAGCCCGAGAACGGCGGTCTCTCCGTCGTCGCGCACGAGTACGGTCACGACCTCGGCCTGCCGGACCACTACGACACCTCGGGGCCGTCCGCGGCCAACGAGAACCCGGTCAACTGGTGGACCCTCATGGCGCAGAGCCGTGTCTCGGCCGCGGGTGACAACGCCCTCGGCTCGCGCGCGGCCGACCTCTCCGCGTGGGACAAGCTCCAGCTCGGCTGGCTCGACTACGAGGTCGTCGTCCCCGGCCAGAACCGGGTGCTCGACATGGGCCCGCACGAGTACAACTCCGCCAAGCCGCAGGCCGCGGTCGTCGTCCTCCCGGACAAGACCGTGACCAACGACCTCGGCGCCCCCTTCGCGGGCACCAAGCAGTGGTACTCCGGCGCCGGTGACGACCTGAACTCCACGATGTCGCGCTCCCTCGCCGTCCCGGCCGGGACGACCACCCTGTCCTTCCAGGCGCGGTGGAACATCGAGGACTGCGGTCCGGACGCCTGTGACTACGCCTTCGTCGAGGTCGACGACGGCACCGGCTACAAGGCCATCGCCGGCAACATCACGACCGCGGCCGAGGGCAACGGGATCGACGGCGAGCAGGCGGCCTGGACCCTGGCGACCTTCGACCTGTCGGCCTACGCCGGCAAGACGGTCAAGGTGCAGGTCCGCTACTCCACCGACGGTGCCGCCCAGGGGACCAACCCCGACGCGCCGTCCGGCATCTTCGTCGACGCCCTCACGGTGACCAACGGCAGCACCACGCTGCTCGAGGACGGCGCGGAGAACGGCGCCAACGGCTGGACCCTCTCGGGCTTCTCGGCCGTCGGTGCCAGCACCTCGGCGGACTACGCCCGGTACTACATCGCGAGCAACCGCGAGTACGTCGCGTACGACCGGTACCTCAGGACCGGCCCGTACAACTTCGGGTTCCCGGACCGGCCCGACCTGGCGGAGCACTTCCCGTACCAGAACGGCCTGCTCATCTCGCTGTGGGACACCTCGCAGTCCGACAACAACACGAGCCAGCACCCCGGTGAGGGCCTCGTGCTGCCGATCGACGCCCACCCGACGACGATCTACAACCTGGACGGGCAGCCCTGGCGGCCGCGCATCCAGATGTACGACGCGACCTTCGGTCTGCAGAAGGCCGACTCGTTCACGCTGCACAGCGCGAGCACCGGTCGGGCCAGCTACGTCCGTGGCCAGGCCGCGCAGCCGCTGTTCGACGACAGCAACCCGGCGCGCTACTTCAAGACCGACCAGCCCACCGGTGGCGTGACGGTCGCGGGCAGCGGCACGAAGATCCGGGTCCTGGCCGAGACCGGCACGTCGGTCAAGGTCCGGTTCGACACCCGGGCGGTCACCCCGTAACGCGGGAGGACCAGCACCACCCTCGACGGGCGGTGGGTCGGAGGTTCGCCTCCGGCCCACCGCCCGTCGGCGCGTCACGCACGCGTCACGCGCACGACCCACGGATGCGGCAGGATGCTGCGCATGGACCGTCAGCAGGAGTTCGTCCTCCGCACCATCGAAGAGCGTGACATCCGGTTCGTCCGGCTGTGGTTCACCGACGTCCTCGGCACCCTCAAGTCGGTGGCGGTCGCCCCGGCCGAGCTCGAGGGCGCCTTCGCCGAGGGCATCGGGTTCGACGGCTCGGTCATCGAGGGCTTCGCCCGCGTCTACGAGTCCGACATGCTCGCCAAGCCGGACCCCGCGACCTTCCAGGTGCTGCCGTGGCGCGGCGAGAGCAACGGCACCGCCCGGATGTTCTGCGACATCACGCTGCCCGACGGCACGCCGAGCATGGCCGACCCGCGGCACGTGCTCCAGCGGGCCCTCGCCAAGGCCGCCGACATGGGCTTCACCTTCTACACCCACCCCGAGATCGAGTTCTTCCTCCTCAAGCAGGGCTGGGTGCCCGGGGAGCGGCCGGCCCCGATCGACACCTCCGGGTACTTCGACCACACCCCGCACGGCTCGAGCGCCGACTTCCGCCGCGCCGCGATCACGATGCTCGAGGAGATGGGCATCTCGGTCGAGTTCAGCCACCACGAGGCGGCCCCGGGCCAGAACGAGATCGACCTGCGCTACGCCGACGCGCTGACGACGGCCGACAACATCATGACCTTCCGGACGGTCGTCAAGGAGGTCGCGCTCGAGCAGGGCATCTACGCCTCGTTCATGCCGAAGCCCTTCGCCGAGCACCCCGGCTCGGGGATGCACACGCACATGTCGCTCTTCGAGGGCGACACCAACGCCTTCCACGAGCCCGGCGCCCCGTACCAGCTCTCGAAGGTCGGGCGGCAGTTCATCGCCGGCCTGCTGCACCACGGCGCCGAGACGGCGGCCGTCACCAACCAGTGGGTCAACAGCTACAAGCGCCTCTGGGGCGGCGGCGAGGCGCCGGCGCACCTCACGTGGGGCCACAACAACCGCTCGGCACTCGTCCGGGTCCCGATGTACAAGCCGGACAAGGGGCAGAGCACCCGCGTCGAGGTGCGCAGCATCGACACCGCGTGCAACCCGTACCTCACCTTCGCGGTGCTGCTCGCGGCCGGGCTCAAGGGCATCGAGGAGGGCTACGACCTGCCGCCGGAGACCGAGGACGACGTGTGGAGCCTCACCGATGCCGAGCGGCGCGCGATGGGCATCCAGCCGCTGCCGGCGAGCCTGTCCGAGGCCATCGAGGTGATGGAGTCGAGCGAGCTCGTCGCCGAGACCCTCGGGGAGCACACGTTCGACTTCTTCCTGCGCAACAAGCGGGCGGAGTGGTCCGACTACCGCAACCAGGTGACCGCCTTCGAGCTCGAGCGCTACCTGCCCGCGCTCTGAGGCCCGGCCCGTGAGCTCCCGCGCGCCCGAGTCCGTCCCGGCGGGGATCGCCCGCCTCGGCTTCGCCGACCCCCGGCGGGCCAACGCGCTGCTCGACGACCCCGCGGTCGCCGACCTCGCGGGGGACCCCGACCGGATCGAGAGCGGGGGCCTGAGCCAGTCGCTGGCCCGCACGGCCGACCCGGACGCCGCGCTGCTCGGGCTCGTGCGCTTCATGGAGGCGGTCGCGGCCGAGCCGGCCCGGCGCGCCGAGGTCGTCCGGGTGGTGGGTTCGAACCCGGTCGCCCGGCACCGGCTGCTCGCGGTGCTCGGGGCCTCGACGGCGCTGGCCGACCACCTCGTCGCGCACCCGGAGCAGTGGACCACCGCGACGGACGCGCGCCAGGTGCCCGCCGCGGAGCGCGTGCGACGGCTCGTCGCGCAGGTCGCGGAGCCGGGCGGGCTGACCGGCGCGGACGCGCTGCGCATCGGCTACCGCGAGCAGCTCATCGGCATCGCCGCGCTCGACCTCACCGCCGACGACCCCCTCGAGGTGCTGCCGGCCACGGCGGAGGCGCTCGCCGACCTCGCGGCCGCCGCCCTCGAGGCGGCCCTGCACCTGGCCCGGGCCGAGGTCGGCCCCGGCGCCGAGCGCACCCGGCTCGCGGTCGTCGCCATGGGCAAGACCGGTGGGCGGGAGCTGAACTACATCTCCGACGTCGACGTCATCTTCGCCGCGGAGCCGGCGGAGGGGGTGGCGGAGGAGGAGGCGGTCGCGGTGGCGACGGACCTCGCGACGCGCCTGATGCGGCTGTGCTCCGCCTCGACCGGCGCGGGGTCGCTGTGGCAGGTCGACCCGGCGCTGCGGCCCGAGGGCAAGAACGGGCCGCTCGTGCGCACCATCGCCAGCCACCGGGCCTACTACGAGCGCTGGGCCAAGACCTGGGAGTTCCAGGCGCTGCTCAAGGCCCGCCCGGTCGCGGGTGATGCCGAGGTGGGGGCCGCCTACTGCGACGCCGTGCAGCCGATGGTGTGGCAGGCCTCGACCCGTGACCACTTCGTCGACGACGTCCAGGCGATGCGCCGCCGGGTCGAGGAGCACATCCCCAAGGCCGAGGCCGACCGGCAGATCAAGCTCGGGGCCGGCGGTCTGCGCGACGTCGAGTTCTCGGTCCAGCTGCTCCAGCTCGTCCACGGCCGCGCCGACGAGTCGCTGCGCACCGCGACGACGCTCGAGGGGCTCGCCGCGCTGTCGGCCGGGGGCTACGTCGGCCGCGAGGACGCCGCGGTCCTCGAGAACGCCTACCGCTACCTGCGGGCCCTCGAGCACCGCATCCAGCTGCACCGCCTGCGCCGCACCCACCTCATGCCGACGAGCGAGGACGACCTGCGCCGGCTCGGCCGCTCGATGGGGCACCGCACGGCGCCGGCCGCGGCGGTGCTCGACCAGTGGCGCGCGCGGCGGCGCGAGGTGCGCCGGCTGCACGAGCGCATCTTCTACCGGCCGCTGCTGTCGGCGGTGGCGCGGCTCTCCGACCAGGACGTCCGCCTGACGCCCGAGGCGGCCCGGGAGCGCTTCTCCGCGCTGGGGTTCCGCGACCCGGCGAACGCGCTGCGCCACCTCGAGGCCCTGACCGGCGGCGTGAGCCGGCGCTCGGCCATCCAGCGCCAGCTGCTGCCCGTCATGCTCGGCTGGTTCGCCGACGAGGCCGACCCCGACGCCGGGCTGCTCGCGTTCCGGCGGATCAGCGAGGAGCTCGGCTCGACGCACTGGTACCTGCGCCTGCTGCGCGACGAGGGGTCGGCGGCAGAACGGTTGGCGCACACGCTCGCCCGCAGCCGCTACGCCGCCGCGCTCCTGGAGCAGGCGCCCGAGTGCGTGCAGTTCCTCGGCGACTCCAGCGGCCTGACCCCGCGCTCGCGCGACGACGTCCTGCGGCGGATGCGCTCGGCCGCCGGGCGCAAGGACGACGCCGAGTCGGCTGTCCTCGCCGCCCGCGTCATCCGCCGCTCCGAGCTCTTCCGCATCGCCGTCGCCGACCTCGCGGGCACGCTCGGCCCGCTCGACCTCGGCGCCGCGATGACCGACCTCACCTCGGCCCTGCTCGAGCTGGCCCTCGAGGTGTGCCTGCGCGAGGTGGTGGGCGACGGCGAGCCGCTGACCCGGCTGCTCGTCGTCGGGATGGGCCGGCTCGGGGGCCGCGAGCAGGGGTACGGCTCGGACGCCGACGTGCTCTTCGTCCACGACCCCCTGCCCGGCGCCGACGAGGTCGCGGCGCAGGCCCAGGCGATGGAGGTGGTGCGCCGGCTCGTCGCGATCCTCGGGCGCCCCGGGCCCGACCCCGTCCTCGACGTCGACGCCGGGCTGCGACCCGAGGGCAAGCAGGGGCCGCTCGTGCGCTCGCTCGCCTCCTACCGCGAGTACTACGCGCGCTGGTCGCTCGTCTGGGAGGCGCAGGCGCTGCTGCGCGCCACCCCCGTCGCCGGGGACCCCGACCTCGCCGACCGCTTCCGGGACCTCGTCGCCCCGATCCGCTGGCCGCAGGGCGGGCTCGACGCCGGCCAGGTGCGCGAGATCCGCACGCTCAAGGCGCGGATGGAGTCGGAGCGGCTCCCGCGCGGCGCCGACCGCAAGACGCACTTCAAGCTCGGGCACGGCGGCCTGTCGGACGTCGAGTGGGTCGTGCAGCTCGTCCAGCTGCGGCACGCCCACGAGCACCCGGAGCTCCGGACGCCCTCGACGCTCGCCGCGCTCGAGGCGGCGGCGTCGCTCGGCCTCGTCGACGCCGAGCACGCGTCCGCGCTCGCGGCCTCGTGGCGCCTGGCGTCGGCGATGCGCAACGCCGGGGTGCTCTTCCGCGGCAAGGGCGTCGACTCGGTGCCGACCTACGACCGGGACGCCGACGGCGTCGCCCGCATCCTCGGGATGGAGTCGGGGACGGCCCAGGACCTCGCCGAGCGCTACCGCCGGGTGGCCCGTCGGGCACGCGCGGCGTTCGAGGCCGAGTTCTACGACGCCTGAGGACATCCTTCGACACCCCCGCGCGGGCTGTCGGGAGGTCGTGGCATGCTTCGGCCGTGGCATCGACTCCTGGTGTCCCTGCAGGTCAGGGCGGCGCGGTCTTCGCGGAGGCGACGTTCGACATCGCCTCCGGGCGCTGGTCGTGGTCCCCCGAGATGTACTCCCTCATCGGGGTGCGCGACGTCGGCGGCGACCCGTCCGTGCTCGTCTTCGAGCGGATGCACCCCTCCGACCGGCCGGTCGTCGCGCAGGTGCTCGAGCAGGCGGTGCGCGACCCGGGGCCGTTCGCCGGCCAGTACCGGCTGCGCGACGACGAGGGGCGGGAGCGCACGATCGCCTTCGTCGGCGACGTCCTGCGCGACGCCGCGGGGGAGCCGACCGCCCTGCGCGGGGTCGCCTTCGACGTGTCGCGCGCCAGCCGCCAGGTCTCGGCCGAGGCGGTCGCGGCGGCGACGGCCGACCGCGCGGCCATCGAGCAGGTCAAGGGGGCGGTGATGTTCGCCTACGGGCTCGACCCCGACGCCGCCTTCGGGCTGCTCTCGCGGTACTCGCAGCGGGGCAACGTCAAGCTCGCGACCATCGCCTCGCGCGTGACGGGGCTGCTCGCGACCCAGACCGAGCCGGGCACCGAGCGCTCGCTCCTCCAGGTGCTCGAGCAGGCCCTGCGGCCGCCGCGGCGCGCCGAGCAGGCCGACGACGGCGAGGCCGAGACCGGCTGAGCCGGACGCCCGCCGGCTGTCGAACCTCGGCTCGGGGCACCCGCGCCCCGAACCTAGACTGGAGGGCATGTCCGAGCGCCCGACCCCTGCCGTCCCCCGCCTCGACCTGCGCGGACGCCGTCCCGGCCTGCGCGAGCTGCGCACCGCCCTGCCGCGCGCGGAGTTCGACGTCGAGGCCGCCCTCGCGGCGGTCCGCCCCATCGTCGAGGACGTCCGCGACCGGGGCGCCGCCGCGCTCTACGAGGCCGCCGAGCGCTTCGACGGCGTGCGACCCCCGGCCCTGCGCGTGCCGGCGGACGTCATCGCCCGTGCGGTCGAGACCCTCGACCCGGTCGTGCGGGCCGCCCTCGAGGAGTCCATCCGTCGCGCGCGCCTCGTCCACGCCGACCAGCGCCGCACCGACACGACGACGCAGGTCGCCGACGGCGGCACCGTCACCGAGCGCTGGGTGCCCGTCGACCGGGTCGGCCTCTACGTGCCGGGCGGGCTCGCCGTCTACCCGAGCAGCGTCGTCATGAACGTCGTGCCGGCCCAGCTCGCCGGCGTGCCGGGGCTCGCCGTCGCCAGCCCGCCGCAGCGCGACCACGGCGGGTGGCCGCACCCGACGATCCTCGCGGCCTGCCAGCTGCTCGGCGTCGACGAGGTCTGGGCGATGGGCGGGGCGCAGGCCGTCGCCGCGTTCGCCTACGGCGTCGAGGACGGCGACGACGTCTGCGAGCCGGTCTCGCTCGTCACCGGCCCGGGCAACATCTACGTCGCCGCGGCCAAGCGGATGCTCAAGGGGCTCATCGGCATCGACGCCGAGGCCGGCCCGACCGAGATCGCCATCCTCGCCGACGCCACCGCGGACGCCGACCACGTCGCGTCCGACCTCGTCTCGCAGGCCGAGCACGACCTGCTGGCCGCGGCCGTGCTCGTGACGGACAGCCCGGAGCTCGCGGCGTCCGTCGAGGAGGCGCTCGAGCGCCGCGTCGCCGCCACGAAGCACACCGAGCGGGTCGCCACGGCGCTCGCCGGCCGGCAGTCGGCGATCGTGCTCGTCGACGACGTCGAGGTGGGCCTGGACGTCGTCAACGCCTACGCGGCCGAGCACCTCGAGGTCATCACCGCCGACGCCGCCGCTGTCGCGGCGCGCGTGACGAGCGCCGGGGCCGTGTTCGTCGGCGCGTGGTCGCCGGTCAGCCTCGGGGACTACTGCGCCGGGTCGAACCACGTCCTGCCGACCGGCGGGTGCGCCGCGCACAGCAGCGGCCTGTCGGTGCAGTCCTTCCTGCGCGGCATCCACGTCGTCGAGTACACGCAGGACGCCCTGCGCGAGGTCGGGGCGCACGTCGTCTCGCTCGCCCGCGCCGAGGACCTGCCCGGCCACGGCGAGGCCGTCCTCGCGCGCGTCCCGGAGGTCGAGCCCGGCGCCTGACCGATGAGTCCGGTGGCCGGCGCCGGTCGGTCCTCGTGAGCGGGCCGGCCGGCCCGCCGCCGACACCAGGAGTCACCGTGCCCGACCTGCGCCCCGCCACCGCCCGCGTCATCGACCTGCTCGACGGGGTCGGCGAGCAGCACCTGTCCGCGCCGACCCCGATGGGCCCCGATGTCACCGGTCTGCTGCACCACCTGACCGGGCTGGCCCTCGCCTTCCGCGACGCCGCGGGCAAGGTCCAGGGCCCGACGACCGGCACGCCACCCGCGCCGGTCGCCAGGCCCCTGCCCGACGGCTGGCGGGCCGATCTCGTCGGCCGGCTGGAGGAGCTCGGGCGGGCGTGGGGCGAGCCGTCGGCCTGGACGGGGATGACCCGCGCGGGCGGGGTGGACCTGCCGGGGGAGGTGTGCGGCCTCGTCGCGCTCGACGAGGTGCTGCTGCACGGGTGGGACCTCGCGGCGGCCACGGGGCAGCCCTACGCGCCGTCGGACGCCGAGGCCGAGGCCGTGCTCCCGATCGTCACCCCGCCGGACGACCCCGAGCGGGCGGCCGCCGAGCGGCGGGGGATGTTCGGGCCGGCGCTCCCGGTGCCGGAGGGGGCGAGTGCCTTCGAGCGGGTGCTGGCCCTCGCCGGGCGCGACCCGGCCTGGGCGCCCCCGGCGCGCTGAGACGCCCCGCCCAAGCCGATGGCGCCCGGCCCCGCTGAGGTGGTCGTGAGGAGGCCGGGCTGTTCTCCGCGTGACCTGCGCTGCTCCGCGTGCGACCGCACCCGGACCTGCGCATCTCGCCCGCAGGACGGCGACGCGGTCGGCGAGCGCGACCAGAGCACAGCATCGGACCGGACGCCGGAGCCTGGCCGGGTGGCCGCGACACGCCACGACATGTGGGTGCGGCGTGCGGTCGGTGGCACCACATATGGTTTCTGTCGCAGCTGGTCCTCGATCCGCCCCCGGGCGGTGAGAGGGGCAAGAGGGAACCCGGTGTGACTCCGGGACTGCCCCGCAGCGGTGAGTGGGAACGACCCCCGTCAGACAGCACTGGGCCTTCGGGCCTGGGAAGCGACGGGCAGTAGGCGGCGCGAGCCGGGCCCACGAGTCCGAAGACCTGCCAGTCGCGCCGTCCCCACCCGGGGGCGGCACCTTTCGCGGTCTCGTGGGACGGCCGACGGAGGGCAGGTGGGTTCCCGGGGGACGGCGCACGACGGCTGCCCACCCGGCGCTCGCGTCGCTCCTCGTCACCCCCCGCGCGGCTCGCGGCAGGCTCATCGAGCTCGCGAGGAGAGAGCATGACCACCACCGCCCAGGGCCCCGCCCCGGCGACCACGACCCCCGACCAGCCGGCCCCGGGGTCCCACCGCACCGCGATGCGCGTGCGCAAGCGCGACGGCGACACCGAGCCCGTCGACGTGACGAAGATCGTCCGCGCCGTCGAGCGGGTGAGCGACGGCCTCGAGGAGGTCGACCCGCTACGCGTCGCGACCCGCACCATCAGCGGCCTCTACGACGGCGCGACGACCGCCGAGCTCGACCGGCTCTCGATCCAGACCGCCGCCGAGCTCATCGGCGAGGAGCCCGAGTACAGCCGCCTCGCGGCGCGGCTGCTCGCCGGCTACGTCGACAAGGAGGTCCGCGGCCACGGCGTCGCGTCCTTCAGCCAGTCGGTCGCGCTCGGGCACGCCGAGGGCCTCATCGGCGACGCGACCGCGGAGTTCGTCGCGGCCAACGCCGTCAAGCTCGACCGCGCCGTCGACCCGGCCAATGACCGGCTCTTCGAGTACTTCGGGCTGCGGACCGTCTGCGACCGCTACCTGCTGCGCCACCCGACGACCCGGCTGGTCCTCGAGACGCCGCAGTACTTCCTCCTGCGCGTCGCGTGCGGGCTCGCGACGAGCACCCGCGAGGCGCTCGAGCTCTACCGGCTGATGGCGCGCCTGGACTACCTGCCGAGCAGCCCGACCCTGTTCAACTCCGGCACCCGCCACACCCAGATGAGCTCCTGCTACCTCGTCGACAGCCCGCGCGACGAGCTCGACTCCATCTACGAGCGCTACCAGCAGGTCGCGCGCCTGTCGAAGTTCGCCGGCGGGATCGGCATCGCGTTCTCCCGGGTCCGGGGCCGCGGCGCCCTCATCCGCGGCACGAACGGGACGAGCAACGGCATCGTCCCGTGGCTGCGGACCCTCGACGCCAGCGTCGCCGCCGTCAACCAGGGTGGCCGCCGCAAGGGCGCCGCCTGCGTCTACCTCGAGCCGTGGCACCCCGACGTCGAGGAGTTCCTCGAGCTGCGCGACAACACCGGCGAGGACGCCCGGCGCACCCACAACCTCAACCTCGCCAACTGGCTGCCGGACGAGTTCCTGCGCCGGGTCGAGGCCGACCAGATGTGGAGCCTCGTCGACCCGAGCGAGGTGCCCGGGCTCACCGACCTCTGGGGCGAGGAGTTCGACGAGGCCTACCGCGCCGCCGAGCGCGAGGGCCGGGTCGTGCGTCAGCTGCCCGCCCGCGAGCTGTGGGGCCGGATGATGCGCACCCTCGCGCAGACCGGCAACGGCTGGATGACCTTCAAGGACGCCGCCAACCGCGCCTGCAACCAGACGGCCGAGGCGGGCCAGGTCGTCCACCTCTCCAACCTGTGCACCGAGATCCTCGAGGTGAGCAGCGACGAGGAGACCGCCGTCTGCAACCTCGGCTCGGTCAACCTCTCGCACCACCTGACCGCCGACCGCACCGACGTCGACTGGGCCCGGCTGCGCACGACCGTCCGGACGGCCGTGACCTTCCTCGACCGCGTCGTCGACGTCAACTACTACCCGAGCGAGCAGGCGGCGGCGTCCAACCCGCGCTGGCGCCCGGTCGGGCTCGGCTACATGGGCCTGCAGGACGTCCTGTTCGCCCTGAGGCTGCCGTTCGACTCGCCCGAGGCGCTCGACCTCTCGACCCGCCTCGCCGAGGAGGTGCTGCTGACCGCCCTCGAGCGCTCGAGCGAGCTCGCCGCCGTCGACGGCCCGCACCCCGCGTTCCGGCGCACCCGGGCCGCCCGCGGCGTCCTCCACCCGGACCACTTCGACGTGACGCCGACCCAGCCGGAGCGCTGGGACCGGTTGCGCGAGAACGTGGCTGCGCACGGGCTGCGCAACAGCCTCGTCGTGGCCATCGCCCCGACGGCGACCATCGCGTCGATCGCCGGGTGCGGCGAGTGCATCGAGCCGCAGGTCTCCAACCTGTTCAAGCGCGAGACGCTCTCGGGCGAGTTCCTCCAGGTCAACGGCCACCTCGTGCGCGAGCTCAAGGCGCGCGGGCTCTGGACGGCCGAGACCCGCGACGCCGTCAAGCGCGCCGAGGGCTCGGTGCAGGGCCTGACCGACCTGCCGCAGGACGTCCGCACGCTCTACCGCACCGCGTGGGAGCTGCCGCAGCGCGCGCTCATCGCGATGGCCGCCGCCCGCCAGCCCTACGTCGACCAGAGCCAGTCGCTCAACCTCTTCATGGCGAGCCCGACCATCGGGAAGCTGTCGTCGATGTACCTCCACGCGTGGAAGTCGGGCCTCAAGACGACGTACTACCTGCGCTCGCGGCCGGCGACCCGCATCCAGCAGGCCACCGTCTCGGACGCGCGGCCGGCCACCGTCCCCACCACCCCCGTCCCGACCGACGAGGAGGCCCTCGCCTGCTCGCTCGAGAACCCCGAGAGCTGCGAGGCCTGCCAGTGACCACCCCCGCCACGACCCCGACCCCCGTCCCCGCCGGCCACGACGCCCCCCGGCTGCTCGACCCCGGCATGAGCCTCACGCTGCGGCCGATGCGCTACCCGCACTTCTACGACCGCTTCCGCGACGCCATCAAGAACACGTGGACGGTCGAGGAGGTCGACCTGCACTCCGACCTCGCGGACCTGCGGCGGCTCAGCGACGCGGAGCAGCACCTCGTCAAGCGCCTCGTCGCGTTCTTCGCGACCGGCGACACGATCGTCGCGAACAACCTCGTGCTCAACCTCTACGAGCACGTCAACGCCCCCGAGGCGCGCCTCTACCTCTCGCGCCAGCTCTTCGAGGAGGCGGTGCACGTGCAGTTCTACCTGACGCTGCTCGACACCTACGTCCCCGACGAGCGCGAGCGGTTCGAGGCCTTCGCGGCCGTCGAGAACATCCCCTCGATCAAGGCCAAGGCGGACTTCTGCTTCCGGTGGATCGACAGCCTCGCCGACCTGCGCAGCCTCGAGACGCGCGAGGACCGGCGGGCCTTCCTGCTCAACCTCGTCTGCTTCGCGGCGTGCATCGAAGGGCTGTTCTTCTACGGCGCCTTCGCCTACGTCTACTTCCTGCGCTCGCGCGGCCTGCTCAACGGCCTGGCGTCCGGGACGAACTGGGTCTTCCGCGACGAGTCGATGCACATGGCGTTCGCCTTCGACGTCTTCGACACCGCCCGGGCCGAGGAGCCGGACCTCGTCGACGACGCCTTCGCCGACGACGTGCGCCGGATGCTCGCCGAGGCCGTCGACGCCGAGGCGCAGTTCGCCGACGACCTGCTCGGGGGAGGGGTGGCCGGGCTGTCGAGCACCGACATGCGCACCTACCTCGAGCACGTCGCCGACCGCCGGCTCGAGCGGCTGGGCATCACGCCGCTCTACGGGTCGCCGAACCCGCTGGCGTTCATGGAGCTGCAGGACGTCCAGGAGCTCTCGAACTTCTTCGAGCGGCGGGTCTCGGCCTACCAGGTCGGGGTCGGCGGGTCGGTGACGTTCGACGACGACTTCTGACCGGCGCGGGGCGGTGCGGGGCGGCGCGGCGGGCCGGACGGTGGTCCGCCGCGCAGCCCCCTCCCGGCTCCCTCCTAGACTCGGCGGCATGGACCCCCGCGCGACGATCGAGGCGATGCTGCGGCCGGACCTGCGGGGCCGGACCGCCTACGGGGCGCCCCAGCTCGAGGTGCCCGTGGCCCTCAACACGAACGAGAACTCCTACCCGGTGCCGGCCGTCGTCGTCGAGGCGATGACCCGCGCGGTCGCCGAGGTCGCCGCCGGCCTCAACCGCTACCCGGACCGCGAGTTCACCGCCCTGCGCACCGACCTCGCGGCCTACCTCGGTCGCAGCGGCACCACCGTCACCGCCGAGCAGGTCTGGGCGGGCAACGGCTCCAACGAGGTGCTGCTGCACCTGCTCCAGGCCTTCGGCGGCCCGGGCCGGGTCGCGCTCGGGTTCACGCCCGCGTACTCGATGCACCCGATCATCACGACGACCACCGGCACGACGTGGGTCGACGGGATGCGGGGCGTCACCGGCGCCGGGGCCTTCGACCTCGACGCCGCGTCCGCCGTCGCGCAGGTGCGCGAGCACCGCCCCGACGTCGTCTTCCTCTGCTCCCCGAACAACCCGACGGGCACCGCCCTCGACCTCGAGACGGTCCGGGCCGTCCACGACGCCACCGACGGGCTCGTCGTCGTCGACGAGGCCTACGCCGAGTTCGCCCGGCCGGGCACGCCGTCGGCCCTCACCCTCCTCGCGGGGCGCCCGCGGCTCGTCGTCACCCGGACGATGAGCAAGGCGTTCGCCCTCGCCGGCGGCCGCCTGGGCTACCTCGCCGCCGACCCCTCGCTCGTCGACGCCCTGCGCCTGGTCCGGATGCCCTACCACCTGTCCTCGCCGACGCAGGCGGTCGCCCGGGCCGCGCTCGCGCACGCCGACCTCATGCTCGAGACCGTCGGCGTGGTCAAGGACCAGCGCGACCGGATCGTCGCCGAGCTCACCGCGCTCGGGCTCGACCCGGTGCCGAGCGACGCCAACTTCGTCCTCTTCGGCGGCCTGCGCGAGAGCCACGCGACGTGGCAGGCGCTGCTGGAGCGGGGTGTCCTCGTCCGGGACGTCGGCATCCCGCACTATCTTCGTGTCACCGCCGGGACGCCCGAGGAGACCACCGCCTTCCTCGACGCCCTGACCGCCCTCGTCCCCACCCACGCTGGAGCAGCCCCGTGAGCACCGCCCAGACCCACCGCACCGCCACGGTGCGCCGGGCCACGTCCGAGAGCACCGTCGAGGTGACCGTCGACCTCGACGGCACCGGCCGCGGCGAGGTGAGCACGGGCGTCCCCTTCTACGACCACATGCTCCTCTCGCTCGCGAAGCACTCCCTGATCGACCTCACCGTCCGCGCGGACGGCGACACCCACGTCGACGCGCACCACACGGTCGAGGACGTCGCGATCGTCCTCGGGCAGGCCGTGCGCGAGGCGCTCGGCGACAAGCGCGGCATCTCGCGCTTCGGCGACGCCACCGTCCCGCTCGACGAGGCGCTCGTCCTCGCCGTCGTCGACGTCGCGGGCCGGCCCTACTGCGTCCACGAGGGCGAGCCGGCCGGCCAGGAGCACGTCGTCATCGGCGGGCACTACGTCGGCTCGCTGACCCGCCACGTCCTGGAGTCCTTCGCGTTCCACGCCCAGGTCGCGCTGCACGTGCGCGTCCTCGCCGGCCGCGACCCGCACCACGTCGTCGAGGCCCAGTTCAAGGCGCTCGCCCGTGCCCTGCGTGCCGCCGTCGCCCGCGACCCGCGGGTCGAGGGCGTCCCGAGCGCGAAGGGTGCGCTCTAACCCCGTGGCCGCCGACGCGCGCCCGAGCGCGGGGCACGGGCTGCTCCTCGTGCGCCGGCCACCCGCCGCGGTCGGCCGGTGGCTGCGCCGCGGGCTCGTCGCGGCGACCGTGGCCCCGCTCGGCCGCTGGACCGGCGTCACCGTCGCCGAGCAGCTCGCCCGCAGCGCCGCCCCGTACGACGTCGCCCTCGAGGTGCTCGCCGCCCGGCCGGTGCCCCGCGCGGCGTGCCCGGCCATCGGGATGTTCGCCCTCGACGGGCGCGCGATCGTCACCCTCCAGCCCGGCGGGGTCCGCCGCACCCAGCACTGGCTCGTCTGGCAGCCGCGCACCGGCGTCGTCGAGACGCCGTCCCTGCCGCGCCTCGGGCTGTCCGCGCTGCTCGGCGCCGCCGGGGCCGGCTCCCGCGGGCCGGACGTCGCCGGGGTGCTGCGCTCCGGCGACGGCGAGCCGCTCGACGTCCTCGTCACCGTGCTCGGCCTGCTCGGGCTGCCCGGCGAGGAGCTCCTCGTGCGGGGCCACTGCACGGGCGCGGCCGACATCGAGCCCGGGGCGCGCGGCGTCCTCGCCTTCGACCGCCTCGTCGCCGACGAGGCGCAGCACCGGGCCGAGTGGGAGGCCGCCTGGGGCGAGCCGGTCCCCGGCCGTGAGCGGGAGGTCCGATGAGCCGCGACGTCGTCGTGCTCGACTACGGGAGCGGCAACATCCGCTCCGCCGTGCGCGCCCTGGAGCACGTGGGCGCCTCGGTCACGCTGACCGGCGACCCCGAGGCCGCGCTGGCCGCCGACGGGCTCTTCGTGCCCGGCGTCGGCAACTTCCACGCCTGCATGGCCGGCCTCGCGGCCGCCCGCGGGCCGCTCATCATCGGCCGTCGGGTCGCCGGCGGGCGCCCGGTCCTCGGGGTGTGCGTCGGGATGCAGGTGCTCTTCGACGGCTCGGCCGAGCCGAGCGGGGCGCCGGTGCCCGGCGTGGGGGAGTGGCCCGGCACGGTGACGCGCCTGCACGCCCCGGTCGTGCCGCACATGGGGTGGTCCGAGGTCGAGGTCCCGGCCGGGAGCGAGCTGTTCGCCGGCGTGGAGTCCGAGCGGTTCTACTTCGTCCACTCCTACGCCGTCCACGACTGGGAGATGCCGCCCCCGGTCGGCGCCTTCGAGGCCGTCGCGCCGAAGGTCACCTGGGCGACCCACGGCGAGCGCTTCGTGGCCGCCGTCGAGAACGGGCCGCTCACCGCGACGCAGTTCCACCCGGAGAAGTCCGGCGAGGCGGGGCTCACCCTCCTCGCCAACTGGGTCCGCTCGCTCTGACGCCGCCTGCCGCCGGACCGCCTGCCCCGTCCCACCGGGCCCCTCCCACCCGGTCCGAGTCCCACGCGTCACGCGCGTATCGGGTCACCCGATACGCCCGCGCCTCACCCCGGAACCGTTCCGGGGTGAGGCGCACCGGTATCGGGTGACCCGATACGCGTGAGGTCCGGGAGGGGGAGGGGCCGCGGGTGGGCGGGGGGCGAGGGGCCCGCCGCCGGACCGGTCGACGGCGTGCCGGCGCCGCCCGGCAGACTGGTCCCCATGAGCGACCAGCCCCGCCTCGAGCTCCTGCCCGCCGTCGACGTCGTCGAGGGGCGGGCCGTCCAGCTCGTCCAGGGCGTCGCCGGCACCGGCGGCGAGTTCGGCGACCCGGTCGAGGCCGCGCTGCGCTGGCAGGAGCAGGGCAGCGAGTGGCTCCACCTGGTCGACCTCGACGCCGCCTTCGGCCGCGGCTCCAACGCCGACCTCCTCGCCGAGATCGTCGGCCGCCTCGACATCCACGTCGAGATGAGCGGCGGCATCCGCGACGAGGAGTCCCTGACCCGGGCCCTGGCCACCGGCTGCCGGCGGGTCAACATCGGCACCGCCGCGCTCGAGGACCCGGAGTGGACGGCCCGCGCGATCGCCGAGCACGGTGACCGGGTGGCCATCGGCCTCGACGTGCGGGGCACGACGCTCGCCGCCCGGGGCTGGACGAGCGAGGGCGGGGACCTCTGGGAGACCCTGGCCCGCCTCGACGCCGAGGGCTGCGCCCGCTACGTCGTCACCGACGTCGCCAAGGACGGGATGATGAAGGGCCCTAACGTCGGCCTGCTGCGCGACGTCTGCGCCCGCACCGACCGCCCGGTCGTCGCGTCCGGCGGCATCTCGACGCTGGACGACATCGCCGACGTCCGGGGCCTGGTCGCCGACGGCGTCGAGGGCGCCATCGTCGGCTCGGCGCTCTACCGCGGCGCGTTCACGCTGCCCGAGGCGCTCGAGGTCGCCGGCCGCCCCTGAGGGCACAGCGGCCGGTTCGTCGGCCGTCGGTCCCGGGTGCGACCATCGGGGACGTGATCTCCCGCTACCGCCGCGTGCTCGCGCTGCCCGCGGTCCGCCGCGCCCTGCTCCTCGGAGTGCTCGTGCGGATGCCGGTCTTCGCCGGCGGGATCGTCATCACCCTCCACGTCGTCTCCGCGCTCGGCCGCACCTACGGGCAGGCGGGCGTCGTCGCCGCGGCCGCGACCCTCGCGATCGCCGTCTCCGGGCCGTGGCGCGGGCGGCTGCTCGACCGCAAGGGCCTGCGCCGGGTCGTGGCGCCGTCGGTCGTCGTCACCGCGGCCTGCTGGTCGGTCGCGCCGTTCGTCGGCTACTGGTGGCTGCTCGGGCTCGCGACCCTCGCCGGCCTGTTCGTCATCCCCTCCTTCAGCATCATCCGGCAGGCCGTCATCGCCGCCGTCCCCGAGCAGGACCGGCGCACCGCCATCTCCCTCGACGCCGTGGCCGTCGAGCTCTCCTTCATGACCGGGCCGGCGCTCGCCGTCTGGGCGGCCGCGACCTGGCGCACCGACCTCGTCCTGCTCGCCGTCCAGGCGGCGGGGGTCCTCGCCGGGGTCCTGCTCTGGGTCGCGAACCCCGTGCTGCGCGAGGACGTCGACCCGGGCGAGCAGCCACAGGCCCCGCCGCCGCGCTCGGCGTGGCTGCGGCCGGGCTTCGTCGTCGTCTGCCTCGGCGCCGCGGCGACCACGCTCGTCCTCGCGGGCACCGACCTCGGTGTCGTCGCCGCGCTGCGCGACCTCGGCCAGCCGGGCGCCATCGGGCCGGTCCTCGCGGTCTGGGGGCTCGGGTCCCTCGTCGGCGGCCTCGTCTACGGCGGGATGCACCGCTCGGTCAGCGCGTTCTGGCTGCTGGGCGGTCTCGCCGTCACCACCGCGCCGCTCGCGCTCGCCGGTGGGGCGTGGACCCTCGGCGGGCTGGCTCTCGTCGCCGGGCTCTTCTGCGCCCCGACCATCACCGCGACCATCGACCAGGTGAGCCGGGCCGTCCCGGCGTCCGCCCGCGGCGAGGCGATGGGCTGGCACGGCTCCTCGATGACCGCCGGCGCCGCGCTCGGCGCGCCGCTCACCGGGTTCGTCATCGACCACTCCGGCTGGGGTGCGGGGTTCGTCGTCGTCGCGGCCGCGGGGGTGCTCGTCGCCCTCGTCGGCAGCGTCGTCACCTCGGGGGCCGCCCGCGGGCGCCGGGCCGCCCGCGCCTCCCGGTCGATGCCCGCACCGGCCCACGAGCCGGTCGCCTCCGGCCGCTCGGTACCGTGACGGGCGTGCCGCACGACCACCCCGCCGCCCCCGACGGCCCCGCCGACTCCGCGGGGACCCCGTGGCGGCGTCGGGAGCTGAGCCCCTCGGGCTTCGAGGCCGACACGGGGGAGGCCGACCCCGCCCTGCGGGTGCTCCTCGCGGCCCCCGGGGACGACGCGGCCCTCATGCGCGCCCTCGAGGGCAGCCGGCTGCTCGTGCCCGTCGTCGCCGAGCCGACCGAGGTCGACGCGAGCGGCCCGCTCGCCGTCGAGGTCGGCGTCGACATGGCGGCGGTGACCCTCGTCGCCCCCGACGGCTCCCGCGCCCTGCCGGTCTTCACCGGCGCCGACTCGCTCGCCGCCTGGGACCCTGCCGCCCGCCCCGTCCCCGTCACCCCGGCCCGGGCGGCGCAGGCCGCGGTCTCTGAGGGCTGCGACGTGCTCGTCGTCGACGTCGCCGGTCCCGGTACCCGGGTCCTGCGCCCGTCGATGCTCTGGGCGCTCGCCCAGGAGCGCGCCTGGGAGCCGGCGCACACCGACCCCTTCGTGGCCCGCTCGGTCGCCGCCGCGCTCGCGCAGGAGGACGCCGTCACCGGCCACGAGGTCGAGGAGGGGACGCCGCACGGCGCGGGCGTCCTCGGGGTCGTCCTGCACCTGCGGCCCGGCCTGGAGGCCGACGAGGTGCGCGCGGTCGCGACCCGGGTGGGGGAGCGGCTCGCGACCGACGGTGAGCTGCGGGCGCGCGTCGACGGGCTCGCCTTCCGCATCGTCTGACCGATTTCGGCCCCGGGGCGGCTGCTGGTAGCCTTGACTGCTGACCGACCGCCTCGTCACGGGGCGGTGTGCAAGAGAAGCCCCGCTTCCACCCGCGTCGACCCCCAGGGTCGCCGGGTTCCCGGTCCGCGACGAGACGTCGTGCGCGCCCGCAGAGGGTGTGCCGCGGCATCCCGTGGTGGGCCGGTCGGAATCGACAGGCTCCTCGCACCCGGCGCGAGGAGCCTTTCTCGTGCCCGGCGGGCACCGATTCGCACGACGTGACGAAGGAGAAGCACATCAGCGAGCCACGCATCAACGACCGCATCCGGGTACCCGAGGTGCGGTTGGTCGGCCCCAACGGCGAGCAGGTCGGCATCGTCCGCGTCGAGGACGCGCTCCGTCTCGCGGCGGAGGCGGACCTCGACCTCGTCGAGGTCGCGCCGATGGCCAAGCCCCCGGTCGCCAAGCTCATGGACTTCGGCAAGTACAAGTACGAAGCCGCCATGAAGGCCCGTGAAGCGCGCAAGAACCAGGTCAACACGGTCATCAAGGAGATCAAGCTCCGCCCGAAGATCGACCCGCACGACTACGGCACCAAGAAGGGCCACGTCGTCCGGTTCCTCGGGGGCGGCGACAAGGTCAAGGTGACGATCATGTTCCGCGGCCGCGAGCAGTCGCGCCCGGAGCTCGGCTTCCGCCTCCTCCAGCGCCTCGCGCAGGACGTCGCGGAGCTCGGCACCGTCGAGTCCCAGCCGAAGCAGGACGGCCGCAACATGGTCATGGTCCTCGCGCCGACGAAGAAGAAGGCGCAGGCGATGGCCGAGCAGCGCAAGAAGCGCGACGACGCCAAGGCCGTCCACCCCGCCGACGAGCCGCTCGACGAGACCCTCTCGGTCGACGAGCCCGCCACCGACGAGGCGGTCGTGACCGAGGGCACCGAGCCCGAGGGCGCCGCGACCGTCGAGGAGACGAGCGCGACGCAGGAGCAGGCCGAGGCGACCCCGGCGGGCGACGAGCCCACCACCGCGGGCTGACCCCCGCCCCCAGCACACCCCATCCCCGACGCACCACCGACGCAAGGAGAGATCGGCACCATGCCGAAGAACAAGACCCACAGCGGCACGAAGAAGCGCTTCCGGATCACCGGCTCGGGCAAGGTCATGCGCGAGCAGGCCGGCCACGTGCACAAGTTCCACGAGAAGACGCCGCAGAAGGCCCGTCGCCTCTCCAAGGACGTCCTCGTCTCGGCTGCCGACGCCCCGAAGATCAAGAAGCTCCTCGGCAAGTGAGCCGACGCACCCCCACCTACTGACGAAGACAAGCAAGGAGAACTCACGTGGCACGCGTGAAGCGGGCGGTCAACGCCCAGAAGAAGCGCCGGGTCGTCCTCGAGCGGGCCAGCGGCTACCGCGGGCAGCGCTCGCGCCTGTACCGCAAGGCCAAGGAGCAGGTCCAGCACAGCCTCGGCTACGCCTACCGCGACCGCCGGGCCCGCAAGGGTGACTTCCGTCGCCTCTGGATCCAGCGGATCAACGCCGCGGCCCGCGCCAACGGCATGACGTACAACCGCTTCATCCAGGGCCTCAAGGCCGCCGAGATCGAGGTCGACCGTCGCATGCTCGCCGAGCTCGCGGTCAACGACGAGGCCGCGTTCACCGCGCTCGTCGAGATCGCGAAGGCCAACCAGCCGGCTCGCGAGCCCGCCAAGGCCTCCGCCTGAGCGACCCCCGAGTGCTGACCAACCCCCGGTCCGACCGGGTCAAGGCGGTCCGCTCGTTGCAGAAGCGGTCGGTGCGACAGCGCACCGGCCGCTTCTGCGTCGAGGGGCCGCAGGGCGTGCGGGAGGCCGTGCGGTACGCCGCCGGCCGCGTCCGCGACGTCTACCTCACCGCCGAGGCCGCCACCCGCTACGCCGACGACATCGTCGCCCCGGCACGCGCCGCGGACCTCTGGCTGCACGAGGTGAGCCCCGAGGTCCTCGCGGAGATGGCCGAGTCCGAGGCGCCCCAGGGCGTCCTCGCCGTCGTCGACGACGCCCCGACGACCCTCGAGACGGTGCTCGCGGCCGGTCCCCGGCTGCTCGTGCTGCTGACCAACGTCCGCGACCCGGGCAACGCCGGCACCGTCATCCGCGGGGCGGACGCCGCCGGCGCGGACGCCGTCCTCGTCAGCGCCTCCTCGGTCGACGTGCTCTCGCCGAAGGTCGTGCGCTCGACCGCCGGCTCGCTCTTCCACCTGCCGGTCGTCACCGGTCTCGAGGTCGAGGCCACCCTCGCCGCGCTGCGCGCCGGGGGCGTCCGCACGCTCGCGGCCGACGGCGCCGGGAGCACTGCGCTGCCCGAGGCCGACCTCGGCGGGCCGCACTGCTGGGTCATGGGCAACGAGGCGTGGGGGCTGCCCGAGGAGACCCGCGCGGCCTGCGACGAGGTCGTCCACGTGCCCATCCACGGGCGGGCCGAGTCGCTCAACCTCGCGATGGCTGCGACGATCTGTCTCTACGCCTCGGCGGGTGTCCTGCCCTCCGCCGGCCTCGGGAGGTAGCGTGCGCCCCATGACGGAGCGGTTCATGGTCCCCGACGACCTGGCCGCCAACGGTCTGGAGTTCCTGCCCGACGGCCTCATCGCCGCGATCGGCCCGGACCGCGTCGTCCGCTTCATGAACAGCCGGGCCGAGCGGATCACCGGTCTGCGCGCCGCCGACGTCATCGGCCGCGACGTCGTCGAGGCGCTGCCGCTGCAGGACCTCGGCGGTGAGCCCTGGTGGGAGCTCGCCTCGCCGTGGGTGGGGCTGGCCACGCGCACCGGGCACCGCGAGCGGCTGCTCGTCCTGCCCAGCGGCCGCGAGCTGCTCGTCACCGCGAAGTACGTCCGCGAGTGGCGCTGCGGCCCCGTCCGCTCGGTCGTCATCGGCGTGCGCGACGCCGAGGGCCGCCGCCGCGCCGAGAAGGAGTCGGCCGCGCTCCTCACGTCCGTCGCCCACGAGCTGCGCTCCCCGCTCACCGGGGTCAAGGGGTTCTCCAGCACGCTGCTGCGCAACTGGGACCGCTTCACCGACGACCAGAAGCGCCTCATGCTCGAGACCATCGAGGCCGACGCCGACCGCGTGACGCGCCTGATCACCGAGCTGCTCGACACCTCGCGGATCGGCACCGGTCGGCTGACCGTCCACGCGCAGCCGCTCGACCTGCGCAGCCGCTTCGACGGGCAGGTCGAGCGCCGGGTGGCCGCCGGGATGGACCGCGGGCAGCTCGAGGTCGAGGTCCAGGAGGGGCTCGACGTCGTCTGGGCCGACCCCGACCGCCTCGAGCAGGTGATGACCAACCTCGTCGACAACGCGCTGCGCCACGGCAAGGGCACGGTGCGCCTGTGCGCCGAGCGCTCCCGCTGGGACGGCCCGGCGGCGGTCGACGTCACGGTGAGCGACGACGGCGACGGCATCGCGCCGCAGCACCGCGAGCTCGTCTTCTCGAGGTTCTGGCAGGCCGGCGCCAAGCACGGCACGGGCCTGGGGCTCTACCTCGTGCGCGGGCTCGTCGAGGCCCACGGCGGCGAGGTCGTCGTCGAGGACGCGCCCGGAGGCGGTGCACGCCTCCGGGCCACGTTCCCCGACGTCGGCTAGCGGCTCAGCGGGCCGCGCTCTCGTGCAGCGGCTGCTCGACGACGGCCTTGTCCTCGTCGGGCGCGCCGGGGATCGGGTCGCCGCCACCGGCACGGACCTTCTCCTCGATGCGCTTGCCGGTCTCGGCGTCGACGTTCGTCCAGTAGACGAAGGCCCGCTCGAGCACGTCCTCGCGGACACCCCCGAGGGCCCCGGCGACGGTCTCGACGAAGCGGTCGCGCTGGGCGTCGTCGAAGACGTCGCGCACGAGCATCCCGGCCTGGGTCCAGTCGTCGTCCTCGGCGTGCAGCGTGTACGCCTGCCGGACCATCTCGCCGTCGGCCTCCCAGCCCTCGGCGACCGTCCCCTGGAACGCGGAGTGCCCGCGGCCCATGCTGTTGGGGACGTACGTCGGGCCGCCCTTGACCTCGTAGGTCATGGCGCCGTCGAAGACGAGGTGGTTGGCCTTCTCCTCGACCTCGGGCAGCGGCCGGTTGACCGGCAGCTGGTGGGCGTTGGTGCCCACACGGGCGCGGTGGGCGTCCGCGTAGGAGAAGACCCGGGCGAGGAGCATCTTGTCGGGCGAGAAGCCGATGCCCGGCACGATGTTGCTCGGCGCGAACGCCGCCTGCTCGATCTGCGCGAAGTGGTTGACCGGGTTCTCGTTCAGCTCGAAGGTGCCCACCTCGATGAGGGGGTAGTCCGAGTGCGGCCAGACCTTGGTCAGGTCGAACGGGTTGTAGCGGTAGTCCTTGGCCTCCGCGTACGGCATCGCCTGGATGAACATCGTCCAGCGCGGGCCGTCGCCCTTCTCGATCGCCTCGAAGAGGTCACGGCGGTGGAAGTCGCTGTCGGCTCCCGAGATGCGCTCGGCCTCCTCGTTCGTGAGGTTCTCGATGCCCTGCTGGGTGTGGAAGTGGAACTTCACCCAGTGCTTCTCACCGGCCTCGTTGCTCAGGAGGTAGGTGTGCGAGCCGTAGCCGTTCATGTGCCGCCAGCTGCGCGGCAGCCCGCGGTCGCCCATGAGGTAGGTGACCTGGTGGGCCGACTCGGGGGAGTTGGTCCAGAAGTCCCACTGCATCGTGCCGTCGCGCAGCCCGGAGTCCGCGAGCCGCTTCTGGCTGCGGATGAAGTGGGGGAACTTCATCGGGTCGCGCAGGAAGAAGACCGGCGTGTTGTTGCCCACGAGGTCCCAGTTGCCCTCCTGCGTGTAGAAGCGCACCGAGAAGCCGCGCACGTCGCGCCAGGTGTCGGGGGAGCCCAGCTCGCCGGCGACGGTCGAGAACCGCGCGAGCGTGCGGCTCGTCGTGCCGGGGCGGAAGACCGCGGCCTTCGTGAAGCGGGTGATGTCGTGGGTGACGGTGAAGGTGCCGAAGGCCCCGGAGCCCTTGGCGTGCGGCTTGCGCTCCGGGATGTTCTCGCGGTTGAAGTGGGCGAGGGTGTCGAGCAGGTGCACGTCGTGCAGCATCAGCGGGCCGTCGGGCGAGAGGCTGAGGCTGTGGGCGTCGCTCTCGGTGGGCGCGCCGTTGGACATCGTCGAGCCGGTGGGCGTGCCGAGGGTGTCGGGGTTCTCGTACGGGTCGTTCGTCATGGGTTCCTCTCGAGGTCGGGTCCTCCGTCTCCATCATCGCCCCGCGGGCCGTCAGGACGGCCGTGAGGGACAGGTGAACTCGCGGTCGATCGGGATGTTCCCCGGATGGCGACGAGGCCTCCGCGGTGACAGAGTGTCCGGGTGACGACGGTGACCCTTGCGCCGTACCGGCGCGTCCTCTCCCGACCGTCGCTGCGGCGCACCCTGCTGCTCGGTGCGTTCTCGCGCCTCGCCCTGTTCGCGACCCCGGTGCTCCTCACCATCCACGTCGTCACCACCCTCGGCCGCAGCTACACGCAGGCCGGCCTGGTCGGCGGCCTCGTGACCGTCGCGATCGCCGTCGGGAGCCCCTGGCGCGGCCGGCTGCTCGACCGTCGCGGCCTGCGCGCGCTCGTCGGCCCGTCCGTCGTCATCTCGGGAGCCTGCTGGACGGCGGCGCCGTTCGTCGGGTACGGGACCCTCCTCGTCCTCGGGACGATCGGCGGGCTCTTCCTCGTGCCCGTCACCTCGATCGTCCGCCAGGCCGTCATGGCCGCGGTGCCCGAGGAGGACCGGCGCACGGCCATCTCGCTCGACTCCGCCGTCCTCGAGCTCGTCTTCATGGTCGCGCCGGCCGCCGGGGTCTGGGCCGCCACGCAGTGGGGGAGCACGGGCGTGCTCTTCGTGGTGCAGGTGCTCGGGGTCGTCACGGGCGCCGTGCTGTGGCTCGTCGACCCCCCCCTGCGCGGCGAGTCCGAGCGCGAGACCCACGCCGCCGGGGTGCCTCGTCGCACCTGGCTCCTCGGGCCCTTCCTGCCCGTCGTCCTCACCGTCCTCGCGACCGCCGTCGTCCTCTCGGGGTCCGACCTCGGGTTCGTCGCCGCGGTCCGGGGCTTCGGCGAGACCGCGGCCCTCGGCCTCGTCATCGTCTTCTGGGGTTTCGGCTCCCTCGTCGGCGGCCTCGTCTACGGGGCCCTGTCCCGCGAGGTCCCGTCGCGCTGGCTCCTGCTCACCCTCGTCGTCGTCACGGCGCCGATGGCCTGGGCCCAGACGCCCCTGCAGCTGGCCGTCCTCGCCCTCGTCGCCGGGCTGCTGTGCGCCCCGACGATCACGGCGACCGTCGACGAGGCCGTCCGCGCCGTCCCCGTGCGGGTGCGCGGCGAGGCGATGGGCTGGCACGGCTCGGCCCTGACCGGCGGTGGCGCCCTCGGCGCGCCGCTGGCCGGCTACGCGGCCGACCACTACGGGCCCTCGAGCGGGTTCGTCGTCGTCGCGGCGGTGGGGCTGCTCGTCGTCGTGCTCGTCTCGGTGTGGCCGGGCCGCCGGACGGCCGCGGTCGAGATGCCCTCGCCGGCGGCGGAGCGCTCGGCGCACTGAGCGCCCCTGCGGCTAGGGTGGGCTCGTGACCAACGCTCCGCTGCGATTTACCGGGCCCTCGGGCCCGGTGTCGCGCGCGTCCTGAGCGCCGTACCCCGCAGCCGGTCCTCGCGACCGGCTCCCGCGCCCGGGGGCACGACCCCGTCCAGCCACCGGCGCGCCGCTCCCTAGACTCGGTGCCGCCGACCCCGACCGACGTGGAAGCAGACAGATGTCCGGACCCAACACCAGCTACGACCCCGTCGAGGTCGCCGCGCTCGACCCCGCCACCATCGACGCCGCCGTCGAGGCGGCGCTCGCCGGCGCCGCCGGTGCGAGCAGCCTCGAGGAGCTCAAGGCCGTCCGCGGCGCGCACCAGGGCGACAAGAGCCCGCTCGCCCTCGCCAACCGCGAGATCGGTGCGCTGCCGCCGAGCGCGAAGGCCGAGGCCGGCAAGCGCGTCGGCCAGGCCCGCGGCCGCGTCGGGCAGGCCTTCACGGCCCGCCAGGCCGAGCTCGAGGCCGAGCGCGACGAGCGCATCCTCGTCGAGGAGGCCGTCGACGTCACGCTGCCCACCGGCCGCCGCCCGCTCGGGCGCCGCCACCCCATCGAGCTGATGTCGCAGCGCATCGCCGACCTCTTCGTCGGGATGGGCTGGGAGGTCGCCGAGGGCCCGGAGATCGAGGCGGAGTGGTTCAACTTCGACGCCCTGAACTTCGACGCCGACCACCCGGCGCGCCAGATGCAGGACACGTTCTACGTCGACCCGCCGCAGGACGGCCTCGTCCTGCGCACCCACACCTCGCCGGTCCAGGCCCGCACGCTCCTCGAGCGCGGCGTCCCCGTGTACGTCGCGGCCATCGGGCGGGTCTTCCGCACCGACGAGCTCGACGCCACGCACATGCCGGCCTTCCACCAGGTCGAGGGCCTCGCCGTCGACGAGGGCATCACGATGGCCCACCTCAAGGGCACCCTCGACCGGCTCGCCGCCGAGCTCTTCGGCGACGGCATCACCACGCGCCTGCGCCCGTCGTTCTTCCCCTTCACCGAGCCGAGCGCCGAGATGGACCTGCGCTGCTTCGTGTGCCGCGGCGAGGACCCGGACTGCCGCACCTGCAAGGGCACGGGCTGGATCGAGTGGGGCGGCTGCGGGATGGTCAACCGCAACGTGCTGCTCGCCTGCGGGGTCGACCCCGACCGCTACACGGGGTTCGCGTTCGGCATGGGGGTCGACCGCGCGCTGATGTTCCGCACGGGGGTCAGCGACATGCGCGACATGATCGAGGGTGACGTGCGCTTCGACGCGCAGTTCGGGATGGAGATCTGATGCGGGTTCCGGTCGAGTGGCTGCGCGAGTACGTCGCGGTCCCGCAGGAGGCGCGCGGTCTCGACATCGCCGCCTCGCTCGTCTCCGTCGGGCTCGAGGAGGAGGGGCTGCACGGGGGCGGCGTCACCGGCCCCCTCGTCGTCGGGCGCGTGCTCACGCTCGAGAAGGAGCCGCAGAAGAACGGCAAGACGATCAACTGGTGCTCGGTCGACGTCGGGTCGGCCAACGGCACCGGCGAGCCCCAGGGCATCGTCTGCGGCGCCCACAACTTCGAGGCCGGCGACCTCGTCGTCGTCATCCTGCCCGGCGGGGTGCTGCCCACGCCGCAGGGCCCGCTCGAGGTCTCGGCCCGCAGGACCTACGGCCACGTCTCGGCCGGGATGATCTGCTCCGAGCGCGAGCTCGGCCTCGGCGAGGACCACGACGGCATCATCGTGCTGACCCGCCGCTACGCCGACGACCCGGCGATGCTCGAGCGCTGCGTCCCCGGCGCCGACGCCATCGCCCTGCTGGGCCTGGACCGCGAGACGGTCGAGGTCAACGTCACGCCCGACCGCGGGTACTGCTTCTCGGTCCGCGGCGTAGCCCGCGAGTACGGCCACGCGACGGGTGCCGCGTTCACCGACCCCGTGACGGCGCTCGCCGCCGCGGCGCCGGCCGGCGGCCCGGGCGGGTACCCCGTCGAGCTCGCCGACGAAGCCCCGATCCGCGGCCGGGCGGGCTGCGACCGGTTCGTCGCGCGCGTCGTGCGCGGCATCGACACCACCGCGCCCAGCCCTGCCTGGCTGCGGGCCCGGCTCACCGAGGCCGGGATGCGCCCGATCTCGCTGGCCGTCGACGTGACGAACTACGTGATGCTGGGCCTCGGCCAGCCGCTGCACGCCTACGACCTCGCCCGCCTCGGCGAGCGGATCGTCGTGCGGCGCGCCCGGGCCGGTGAGCGGATGACCACCCTCGACGACGTCGAGCGCACCCTCACGCCCGAGGACCTGCTCATCACCGACGGCGGCGAGGTGCCGATCGGCATCGCCGGCGTCATGGGCGGCGCCTCGACCGAGGTGTCGGCCTCCACGACCGACGTGCTCATCGAGGCCGCGCACTTCGACCCGGTGTCGATCGCCCGGTCCGCCCGCCGGCACCGCCTGCCGTCCGAGGCCTCGCGCCGGTTCGAGCGCGGGGTCGACCCGCTGCTGCCGCCCGCCGCGGTCCAGCTGGCCGTCGAGCTCCTCGTCCGCCACGGCGGCGGCACGCCGGACGACGCCGTGACCGACGTCGGGACGGTGGCCGAGCCGGCCGCCGTGACCATGCCGGTGTCCTTCCCGAGCCGGATCGTCGGCGTCGACTACGAGGCGGCGACGGTCGTCGAGGTGCTCGAGCAGATCGGCTGCCGCGTGGCGGTGGCTGGCGACGTGCTGACGGTCGTGCCCCCGACCTGGCGCCCGGACCTCACGAGCGCCGAGGACCTCGTCGAGGAGGTCGCCCGCATCCACGGCTACGACCGCATCCCGTCGGTCCTGCCGACCCCGCCCGGCGGCTCCGGCCTCACCCACGCCCAGCGGGTGCGGCGCACCGTCGCCGACCTGCTCGCCGCGCAGGGGCTCTCCGAGGTGTGGGGCGCGCCGTTCGTCGGCGAGGACCGCTGGAGCGCGCTCGGGCTCGACGTCGCCGCCGAGTCGGCGCGCACCGTGCGCATCGCCAACCCACTCTCGGACGAGCAGCCGTGGATGCGCACGTCGCTCGTCTCGACGATGGTGGACGCGCTGCGCCGCAACGTCTCCCGTGGTGCCAAGGACGTGGCGCTCTTCGAGCTCGGGCTCGTCACCGCCCTGACCGGGTCGCGACAGGCCGCCCCCACGGAGGACGTCGGCGTGCACCCGTCCGAGGAGACGCTGGCTACCATCCGCGCCGCGGTTCCGCCGCAGCCGCGCCACCTCGCCGTGCTCCTCGCGGGCGACCGCGACCGCGCCGGCTGGTGGGGCGCCGGGCGCCGGGCCGAGGTGTTCGACGTCCTCGAGCTCGTCGACGCGGTGGCTGCGGCCCTCGGCGTCGAGGTCGTCGTCACCGCCGACGCCGCGATGCCGTGGCACCCCGGCCGGTGCGCGCGCGTGTCGCTCGCCGACGGGACGGTCCTCGGCCACGTCGGCGAGCTGCACCCCAAGGTGGTCGCGGCGCTCGGGCTCCCGGCTCGCACGGTCGGCGGCGAGCTCGACCTCGACGCGCTGACCCGCGCGGCCGACCGCACGGCGACGGCGACCACGCTCGCCACCTACCCGATGGCGCAGAGCGACGTCGCGCTCGTCGTCGACGCGACGGTGCCGGCCGCCGACGTGCACGAGGCCCTCGTCGCGGGCGGGGGTGACCTCCTCGAGGAGGTGCGCCTCTTCGACGTCTACGAGGGCGACCAGGTCGGGGAGGGTCGGCGCTCGCTGGCCTACCGCCTGACCTTCCGCAGCCGCGAGCGGACGATGACGACCGACGAGGTGTCCGCGCTGCGCGACGCCGCGGTCGCCGAGGCCGCGCGCGTCCACGGGGCGGTGCAGCGGGCGTGACCGACGTCCTCGACGAGCCGGTCGACGACGACGGCGACGTGACCCCCGAGCCGGACACCGAGGTGGAGGCCGGCCGGGGTGGGCACCTCGTCGCCGTCGTCACCGGTGCCTCGCGGGGCATCGGCCGGGCCGTCGCCGACGCGCTCGAGGACGCCGGCTGGGTCGTCGAGCGCGGGTCGTCGGCCGTCGCGCCGGTCACCGACCGGACGGCGGTGCAGGAGTGGGTCGCCGACGTCGTCGAGCGGCAGGGCCGCATCGACCTGCTCGTCAACAACGCCGGGGTCATCGACACCGAGGTCGACCTCTTCGCCTCCGACCCCGACGAGTGGTGGCGCACGGTCGAGGTCAACGTCCTCGGGGCCTACCTCGTGACGTGGGCGGTCGCGCCGCACCTGCTGTCGGCCGGTGGTGGCCGGGTCGTCAACCTCAACTCGGGCGCCGGCCGGCGCGCCGGCGCCGAGGCCAGCGCCTACAACGTGAGCAAGACGGCGCTGGCCCGCATCACGGGGTCGACCCACCTCGCCGGGTGGGAGCGGGGCATCCGCGCCTTCGACCTCATGCCGGGCGTCGTGCGCACCGACATGACCGAGGCGATGGAGGCGCACGTCGGGCGCACCGAGTGGACCGCGCCCGAGGAGGTCACGGCCCTCGTGCTGGCCCTCGCCTCGGGCGAGCTCGACGCGTTCTCCGGGCGCTTCGTGCGGGCCGGCGTCGACACCCCGGCCTCGCTGCGGGCGATGGCCGAGCGCGGGCTGGAGCCGGGGGAGCGGATGCTCGACCTCGTCCTGCGTCCCGACGACCCCCTGGCCTGACGCGCCGCGGCCGACCGGGCGTCGGTCCCGGGACGCCCCGACCGGTCCCGTGCAGAAACTGACGAAGGTGTCGAATCCCGCACGCCGGTGCGCGCCGGTGAGGGTCGGTGCGTGCACGAACTGACGAAAGTGTCGATTCCTGTACGCCGGTGCGCGCCGGTGCGTGCACGAACTGACGAAAGTGTCGATTTCTGCACGCCCGCCCGGCCGACGCTCGGCGACATCCCCGCACGTGCGGGCTTTTCGTGGTCGGGCGACGGTGCGGACAGCGGAAACCGCGCACGTGCGGGCTTTTCGTGGTCGGGCGACGGTCCGGACAGCGACAACCCCGCACGTGCGGGGTCGGCGGGCGGGCGGCGTGTGCATGGATGTACCGACTCCTGTATGGTCATGCACATGACGCAGCGTGTCGCCGTCGCCGGAGCGAGCGGGTACGCCGGGGGAGAGGTCCTCCGGCTCCTCCTCGCGCACCCCGATCTCGAGGTCGGCGCGGTCACCGCCGCCGGCAACGCGGGCCAGCCCCTCGGGACCATCCACCCGCACCTGACGCCGCTGGCCGACCGGGTGCTCGACGAGACGACGGTCGAGGTCCTCGCCGGACACGACGCCGTCGTCCTCGCCCTGCCGCACGGGCACTCCGCGGCCCTGGCCGCCGCCCTGCCGGACGAGGTGGTCGTCGTCGACTGCGGCGCCGACTTCCGGCTGCGCGACGCCACGGCGTGGACCACCTTCTACGACACCCCGCACGCCGGGTCCTGGCCCTACGGGATGCCCGAGCTGCCGACCGCCGACGGTCCGCAGCGCGCCGCCCTCGCCGACGCCACGCGCATCGCGGTGCCCGGTTGCTACCCGACGGCCGTGTCGCTCGCCCTCGCCCCCGGCCTCGTCGCGGGCGTCCTCGAGCCGGCGGACATCACCGTCGTCGCGGCCTCGGGCACCTCGGGCGCCGGCAAGTCGCTCAAGCCCCACCTGCTCGGCTCCGAGGTGATGGGCGCGATGTCTCCCTACGGCGTCGGCGGCGTGCACCGGCACACCCCCGAGATCGAGCAGAACCTCACGGCCTGCGGCGCGGGCGAGGTGACCGTCTCCTTCACGCCGACGCTCGCCCCGATGCCCCGCGGCATCCTCGCGACGGCCACGGCCCGCGCGGTCCCCGGCGTCACCGCGGCGTCCGTCCGGGCGGCGTGGGAGGCGGCCTACGCCGACGAGCCCTTCGTGCACCTGCTGCCGGAGGGGCGCTGGCCGAGCACGGCGAGCGTCCTCGGCAGCAACTGCGTCCACCTCCAGGTCGTCCTCGACGAGCGCGTCGGACGCGTCGTCGTCGTCGCGGCCGTCGACAACCTCACGAAGGGCACCGCGGGCGCCGCCGTCCAGTGCCTCAACCTGGCGCTCGGGCTCCCCGAGACGACCGGGCTGCCCGTGGCGGGGGTGGCCCCGTGAGCGCGATGCCCCTGCACCTCATGGAGCACCCGGAGGACGTCTCGGTCGTGCGCCTGCCGAGCGGCGAGGTGCCCGCCTTCGACTGGACGACCGGCCCGCTCGCGTCGCTGACCCGCACCGCCGACGAGACCTCCGTCGTCTGCGCCAGCGCCTCGGTGCCGGCGGGCTCGCGCACCGAGGGCCCGTTCCGGGCGGTCGAGGTCGCCGGCCCGCTGGACTTCTCGGCGGTCGGCGTCTTCGCCGACATCCTCGCCCCGCTCGTCGACGCGCAGATCTCGGTCCTCGGCATCTCGACGTTCGACACCGACTGGGTCCTCGTCCCGTCCGACCGCACCCAGGACGCCTCGGCCGCCTGGCGCCGCGCCGGCTTCGTCGTCACCCCCAGCTCCCTGTCCGGAAGGCTGCGCTGATGTCCGTCACCACCCCGAAGGGCTTCCGCGCCAGCGGCGTCACGGCCGGGCTCAAGGCTTCCGGCCGACCGGACCTCGCGCTCGTCGTCAACGACGGCCCCGACCACCACGTCGCCGCGGTCTTCACCGGCAACCGCGTGGAGGCCGCGCCGGTCACCTGGTCGCGCGTGGCCGTCGCCGACGGCCGCGCCGACGCCGTCGTCCTCAACAGCGGTGGCGCGAACGCCTGCACGGGCGCGCCCGGCTTCCAGGACACCCACCGCACCGCCGAGCACGTCGGGGCGACGCTCGGCCTGGCCCCGGGCGACGTGGTCGTCTGCTCCACCGGGCTCATCGGCGAGCGGCTCCCGATGGACCTGCTCCTGCCCGGCGTGGACGCCGCCGCGGCCGGCCTCTCGACGGACGGCGGGCCCGCGGCGGCGGAGGCCATCATGACCACCGACACCGTCGCGAAGACCGCCGCCGTGACGCACCCCGACGGCTGGGCGGTCGGCGGGATGGCCAAGGGCGCGGGGATGCTCGCGCCGGCCCTCGCGACGATGCTCGTCGTCGTGACGACCGACGCCGTCGTCGACCCGGCCGCGCTCGACGGCGTGCTGCGCGCCGCCACCCGCGAGACCTTCGACCGGGTCGACTCCGACGGCTGCATGTCGACCAACGACACCGTCGTCATCCTCGCCTCCGGCGCCTCCGGGACGCCCGCCGACGCCGGCGCGCTCACCGAGGCCGTCACCGCGGTCTGCGCCGACCTCGCACGGCAGCTCGTCGCCGACGCCGAGGGTGCGCACCACGACATCGCGGTCGAGGTCCGCTCGGCGGCCACCGAGGACGACGCCCTCGAGGTCGCCCGGTCCGTCGCCCGCAACAACCTCTTCAAGTGCGCGGTCTTCGGCAACGACCCCAACTGGGGCCGGGTGCTCGCGGCCGTCGGCACGACCTCCGCCGCGTTCGACCCCACGACGCTCGACGTCTCGATGAACGGCGTCCAGGTCTGCCGCTCCGGCGGTGTGGGGGAGGACCGTTCGCTCGTCGACCTCACCGCCCGCGAGGTGCGCGTCGTCGTCGAGCTGCACGCCGGCGACGCCACGGCGACCATCTGGACCAACGACCTCACGCACGACTACGTGCACGAGAACTCCGCGTACTCCACCTGACGGGAGAGGACCGATGACCCCACCCGAGCAGCAGTCCCTGCGCGGCGCGATCGACGCCGCGGCCCTGCGCGTCGCCCAGTCCAAGGCCACGACCCTCGTCGAGGCGCTGCCCTGGCTCGAGCGCTTCCGCGGGGCCCTCGTCGTCGTCAAGTACGGCGGCAACGCGATGACCGACGACGCGCTCAAGGCCGCTTTCGCCCAGGACATCGTCTTCCTGCGCTACGCCGGGCTGCGGCCCGTCGTCGTCCACGGGGGTGGCCCGCAGATCAAGGGGATGCTCGACCGCCTCGGCCTGGAGTCCGAGTTCCGCGGCGGGCTGCGCGTCACGACGCCCGAGGTGATGGACGTCGTCCGGATGGTCCTGACCGGTCAGGTCGGCCGCGAGCTCGTCGGGCTGCTCAACCAGCACGGACCCGTCGCCGTCGGGCTCTCCGGCGAGGACGCCGGCCTCTTCGGGGCCCGCCGCCGGGGCGTGACGGTCGACGGCGAGGAGCACGACATCGGCCTCGTCGGCGACGTCGTCGAGGTCGACCCCGGCGCGGTCCTCGACCTGCTCGACGCCGGGCGCATCCCCGTCGTCTCGACCATCGCGCCCGACCTCGACGTCGACGGCCAGGTGCTCAACGTCAACGCCGACACCGCCGCTGCCGCCCTCGCCGTCGCGCTCGGCGCCCGCAAGCTCGTCGTCCTCACCGACGTCGAGGGCGTCTACGCCGACTGGCCCGACCGTGGCTCCCTGCTCTCGGAGCTGCGCGCGAGCGCCGCCCGCGAGCTGCTGACCCGCGTCGACGCCGGGATGATCCCGAAGCTCGAGGCGTGCATCCGCGCGGTCGAGAACGGCGTCCCGCAGGCGCACGTCGTCGACGGCCGCCAGCCGCACAGCATCCTCCTCGAGGTGTTCACCTCCGAGGGCATCGGCACGATGGTCCTGCCGGACCGGGAGGAGGGCGAGGATGCCTGAGGCACAGCCCGCCCCGCACACCGAGGAGCTCCTCGGCCGCTACGAGTCGGCCCTCGTCCAGGTCTTCGGCCGGCCCCAGCTCGTCCTCGAGCACGGCGACGGCGCGTGGGTGTGGGACGTCGACGGTCGCCGCTACCTCGACCTCGTCGGCGGCCTCGCGGTCAACGCGCTCGGGCACAACCACCCGGCCCTCGTCGCGGCCGTCTCGAAGCAGGCCGGCCAGCTGGTCCACGTGTCGAACTTCTACACGTCGGTGCCGCAGGTCGAGCTCGCCGAGCGCATCCTCCAGGTGGCCGACGCGCCGCCCGGGTCCGCGGTCTTCTTCTGCAACAGCGGGACCGAGGCCATCGAGGCGGCCGTCAAGCTCGCCCGCCGCACCGGCCGCACCGGCATCGTCGCCGCGGAGGGGGCCTTCCACGGGCGCACGACGGGGGCGCTGGCCCTCACCCACAAGCCCGCCTACCGCGAGCCCTTCGAGCCGCTCATCCCCGGCGTCGTCCACGTGCCGTGGGGCGACGTCGCGGCGCTCGAGGCCGCGGTCGGCGCCGACACCTCGGCGGTCGTCCTCGAGCCGATCAAGGGCGAGGGCGGCGTCGTGCCGGCGTCGCCGGAGTTCCTCCGCGCCGCCCGCCGCGTGACGACGGAGGCCGGCGCCCTGCTCGTCCTCGACGAGATCCAGACCGGCGTCGGCCGCACGGGCTCGTGGTTCGCCTGGCAGCAGGCCGGGGTCGTGCCGGACGCGATGACCCTCGCCAAGGGCCTCGGCGGCGGCGTGCCCATCGGCGCGCTCGTCACCTTCGGCCCCGAGGTCTCCGGGATGCTCACCGCCGGCCAGCACGGCTCGACGTTCGGCGGCAACCCGCTCTCGTGCGCGGCCGGGCTCGCGGTCCTCGACACCATCGAGTCCGAGGGGCTGGTCGAGCACGCCCGGGCGATGGGCGAGCACCTCGAGCAGCGCATCGCGACGCTCGGCGACCCGCGCGTCACCGGCATCCGGGGCGCCGGCCTCCTGCGCGCCGTCACCCTCGCGGGGGAGTGGGCCCCGGCGGTCGCCGCGCACGGCCGCGAGGCCGGCCTCATCCTCAACCCGGTGGCGCCCGACGCCATCCGGCTGGCCCCGCCTCTGGTCGTCACCGCCGACCAGCTCGACCTGTTCGTCGACGCCCTGCCCGGGCTGCTCGACCTCGCCACGGAGGAGACCCGATGACCCTGCGCCACTTCCTGCGCGACGACGACCTCTCGCCCGCGGAGCAGACCGCCGTCCTCGACCGGGCCCTCGCGCTCAAGGCCGCGCCGTTCTCCGACCGCCGCCTCGAGGGCCCCCGCACCGTCTCCATCCTCTTCGACAAGCCGACCCTGCGCACCCAGGTGTCGTTCGTCGGTGCCGTCTCGGGCCTCGGCGGCTTCCCGATGGTCGTCGACGGGCGCCTGGCCGGGGTCGGCGTGCGCGAGTCCGTCGCCGACGTCGCGCGCATCCTCGGCCCGCAGTCGGCGGCGGTTGTCTGGCGCACCTTCGCGCAGTCCGACCTCGCCGAGATGGCCGCGTACGCCGGTGTGCCGGTTATCAACGCGCTGACCGACGACTTCCACCCGTGCCAGATCCTGGCCGACCTGCTGACGCTGCGCGAGACCCTCGGCGACCTGCCCGGCCGCACCCTCGCCTACGTCGGCGACGGCGCCAACAACATGGCGCACTCCTACCTGCTCGGCGGTGCCACGGCCGGGATGCACGTCCGCATCGGCACCCCGACCAGCCACCCGCCGGCCCCCGAGGTCGTCGAGCGCGCCCGCGAGGTCGCCGCCTCCACGGGTGGCTCGGTCCTCGTCACCGACGACCCCGTCGAGGCCGTCACCGGGGCCGACGCCGTCGCCACCGACACCTGGGTCTCGATGGGCCAGGAGGCGCAGGCCGACGACCGCAAGGGCGAGGGCAGCCCCTTCACCAAGTACGCCGTCGACGACGCCCTGATGGCCCACGCCGCCGACGGCTCGGTCTTCCTGCACTGCCTGCCCGCCTACCGCGGCTACGAGGTGAGCGCCGAGGTCATCGACGGCCCGCGCTCGGTCGTGTGGCAGGAGGCGGAGAACCGGCTGCACGCCCAGAAGGCGCTGCTGTCGTGGCTCGTCGAGCAGGCCGGGGCGAGCGCGTGACGGTCTCGACCTCCCGGGCCGCCCGCCAGCAGCGGATCACCGAGATCCTGCGGGCCACGCCGGTGCGCAGCCAGACCGAGCTGCTCGACCTGCTGGCCGGCGACGGCATCGAGGTCACGCAGGCGACCCTCTCGCGCGACCTCGTCGACGTCGGCGCCGAGCGGGTGCGGGTCGGCAAGTCGCTCGTCTACGCCGTGCCGGGGGAGGGCGGCGACCGCACGGTCCGCCCGGCCCCCGACGAGGACGAGCGCACGACCCGCCTCGCCGCCCGCTGCCAGGAGTTGCTCGTCGCCGCCGAGCACTCGGCCAACCTCGTCGTCCTGCGCACCCCGCCGGGCGCCGCGAACTTCCTCGCGTCGGCCATCGACCACACCTCCGTGGAGGGGGTGCTCGGCACGATCGCCGGCGACGACACCATCATGGTCATCACGTCCGGACCCGCCCGCAGCCGCGAGGTGGTCGACCGGCTCCTGTCGTACACCCGGAAGGACACCCCGTGACCCCGCCCGACACCGACTCCTCCGCCTCCGTGAGCCTCTGGGGCGGACGGTTCTCGGGCGGCCCGGCCGACGCCCTCGCCGCCCTCTCGAAGTCGACGCACTTCGACTGGCGGCTCGCGCCGCACGACCTCGCCGGCTCCCGGGCGCACGCCCGCGTCCTGCACGCCGCCGGCCTCCTCGACGACGCGACGCTCGAGGCGATGCTCGACGGCCTGGAGCGGCTGCGCGCCGACGTCGAGTCCGGGGCCTTCGTCCCGGCCGAGTCCGACGAGGACGTCCACACCGCGTTGGAGCGCGGCCTCATCGAGCGGGCCGGGGCCGAGGTCGGCGGGCGCATCCGCGCCGGGCGCTCGCGCAACGACCAGGTCGCCACCCTCTTCCGGATGTACCTGCGCGAGCACGCCCGCGTCGTCGCCGGGCTCGTCCTCGACGTCGTCGACGCGCTCGTGGCGCACGCGCGCACCCACCTCGGCGTGCCGATGCCGGGGCGCACCCACCTCCAGCACGCGCAGCCCGTGCTGCTCTCGCACCACCTCCTCGCCCACGCGTGGCCGCTGCTGCGCGACGTCGACCGGCTGCGCGACTGGGACGCGCGGACCTCGGTGTCCCCGTACGGGTCCGGTGCGCTCGCGGGGTCGTCCCTGGGGCTCGACCCCGAGGCCGTCGCGAGCGACCTCGGCTTCGCCGGCGCGGTCGAGAACTCCATCGACGGCACCGCCTCGCGCGACTTCGTCGCCGAGTTCTCGTTCGTCTGCGCGATGACCGCCGTCGACGTCTCGAGGCTCGCGGAGGAGGTCATCCTCTGGGCGACGAAGGAGTTCTCGTTCGTCACGCTCGACGACTCGTACTCGACCGGGTCGAGCATCATGCCGCAGAAGAAGAACCCCGACGTCGCCGAGCTCGCTCGCGGCAAGGCCGGCCGGCTCGTCGGCGACCTCGCGGGCCTGCTGACGACCCTCAAGGCGCTGCCGCTGGCCTACAACCGCGACCTCCAGGAGGACAAGGAGCCGGTGTTCGACGCGGTCGACACCCTCGAGGTGCTCCTCCCCGCGTTCTCCGGGATGGTCGCGACGCTGACCTTCCACACCGAGCGGATGGCCTCGCTCGCCCCGCAGGGGTTCTCGCTCGCCACGGACGTCGCCGAGTGGCTCGTGCGCCAGGGCGTGCCGTTCCGCGTCGCCCACGAGGTCGCCGGCGCGTCCGTGCGGGCCTGCGAGGAGCGCGGCATCGAGCTCTGGGACCTCACCGACGACGACCTCGCGGCCGTCTCGCCGCACCTGACGCCCGGGGTGCGCGACGTTCTCTCGGTCGAGGGCTCGATGGCGTCGCGCTCCGCGCTGGGCGGCACCGCACCGGTGCGCGTCGCCGAGCAGCTCGACCGGGTCGAGGCGCTCGTCGCGACCGCCCGCACCTGGTCGCGCGACCTGCCGCAGGCCCGCTGACCCGGTGACCCCCGCGGCGGAGGTGCTGCGGGGCGACGTGCTCGACGTCGCCCCGCGCCTCCTCGGGGCGCACCTGACCCACGCCGGCGTCACGGTGCGCCTGACCGAGGTCGAGGCCTACGCGGGAGGTGACGACCCGGGCTCGCACGCCTTCCGCGGGCGCACCCCGCGCACGGAGGTGATGTTCGGCCGCGCCGGGCGCCTCTACGTCTACTTCACCTACGGGATGCACTTCTGCGCCAACGTCGTCACCGGCACGGAGGGCAGCGCCTCGGCGGTGCTCCTGCGGGCCGGCGAGGTCGTGGGCGGGCACGAGCGGGCGGCCGAGCGGCGGCCCGGGGTGCGCGAGCGCGACCTCGCGCGGGGCCCGGCGCGGCTGGCCCGCACGCTCGCCCTCGGGCGGGAGCAGAACGGCCTCGACCTGCTCGACGACGACGGTGACGGCGTGCTCGCGCTCGGCGAACCGGTCGACCCCGCGCTGGTCCGCACCGGTCCGCGGGTCGGCGTGAGCGGTCCCGGCGGCGACGGCACCGCGTTCCCGTGGCGGTTCTGGGTCGACGGGGAGCCGACGGTCAGCGCCTACCGCGCGGCGGTGCCCCGGCGCCGGCCGACCTCAGACCGTGGCTGACGCGGCGTAGGAGCGGATCTCCTCCCGCAGGGCGCCGCGCACCGCGTCCGGTGCGAAGGAGGCGTCGACCGCCGCGAGGGCGAGGTCCGCGACCCCGGTGGCGTCGAGGTCGAGGAGCGCCGCGGCGACCTCGTACTCGCGGTTCAGCGTCGTGCCGAACATCGGCGGGTCGTCGCTGTTGACGGTGACGACGACCCCGGCCTCGACCATGGCGCGCAGCGGGTGCTCCTCGATCCGCTCGACGACGCGGGTCGCGACGTTGCTCGTCGGGCAGACCTCCAGCGGGATGCGGTGCTCGGCGAGGTGGGCCAGCAGGCGCGGGTCCTGCACCGACGAGGTGCCGTGCCCGATCCGCTCGGCACCGAGCAGCTCGAGGGCGTCCCACACCGACTGCGGCCCGGTCGACTCGCCCGAGTGCGGCACCGCGTGGAGCCCGGCGGCCCGGGCGGCGGCGAAGTGCGGCTGGAACTGGGGCCGGGGGACACCGATCTCCGGCCCGCCGAGCCCGAAGCCGACGAGCGCCTCGGGGCCGTGGTCGAGCGCGTGCGACAGCGTGGCGTCCGCGGCGGGCAGGCCGGACTCTCCGGGGATGTCGTAGACCCACCGCAGGACGACGCCGAGGTCGCGCTCGGCGTCGACCCGGGCGTCCTCGATCGCGGCGGTGTACGCCTCGATCGGGATGCCCCGCACGACGGACGTGTACGGCGTCATCGTCAGCTCGGCGTAGCGGACGTTCTGCCCGGCCAGCTCGCGGGCCACCTCGTAGGTGAGCATCCGGACGTCCTCGTCGGTCCGCACGAGGTCGACGGTCGCGAGGTAGAGGTCCACGAAGTGCGCGAAGTCGGTGAAGGTGAAGAACCGCGCGAGCTCCTCGGGGTCCGTGGGGACCGGGCTCGAGGGGTGCCGGGCGGCGAGCTCGGCGACGATGCGCGGCGAGGCGGAGCCGACGTGGTGCACGTGCAGCTCGGCCTTGGGCAGCCCCGCGACGAAGGTCGTGAGGTCGGGGCGGGGCGAGGCGGTCGGGGTGGTCACAGCCCGCAAGCATGACGCACCGCCGGGCACCGGGGCGCCGATGGTGGCGTGCGTGGCAGGCTGGGTCCGCCGGCGCGACCGCCCGGCGACGACGCACCGGGAGGCACCACCGTGACCGACATCCTCGACGAGCTGCAGTGGCGGGGGCTGGTGGCGCAGTCCACCGACGAGTCCGCGCTGCGCACGGCACTCGCCGACGGCCCGATCACGGCCTACTGCGGCTTCGACCCCACCGCGCCGTCGCTGCACTTCGGCAACCTCGTGCAGCTCGTGCTCCTGCGCCACCTCCAGCGGGCCGGCCACCGGGTCATCTGCCTCGTCGGCGGGTCCACCGGGCTCATCGGCGACCCGCGGCCGACCGCCGAGCGGGTCCTCAAGACCAAGGAGCAGACGGCGCAGTGGGTGGAGAACATCCGCCGCCAGGTCGAGCCCTTCCTCGGGGGCGACGAGGGCAACCCCGCCGTCTTCGTCAACAACCTCGACTGGACGGCCCCGATGTCGGCGCTGGACTTCCTGCGCGACGTGGGCAAGCACTTCCGGGTCAACCAGATGGTCAAGAAGGACGCGATCGCCGCGCGGCTCAACAGCGACGAGGGCATCTCGTACACCGAGTTCAGCTACCAGCTGCTCCAGGGGCTGGACTACCTCCAGCTCTACCGCGACTTCGGCTGCACGCTGCAGACCGGGGGCAACGACCAGTGGGGCAACCTCACCGCCGGCTCGGACCTCATCCACCGGGTCGAGGGGGCGTCGGTGCACCTCCTGACGACCCCGCTGCTCACCGACTCCTCGGGGGAGAAGTTCGGCAAGAGCGCGGGCAACGCGATCTGGCTGGACCCGGCGATGACCAGCCCGTACGCCTTCTATCAGTACTGGCTCAACGTCGAGGACGCCTCGGTGGTCACGCTGCTCAAGGTCTTCACCGACCGGGGGAGCGAGGAGATCGAGGACCTCGGGCGGCAGGTGCAGGAGGAGCCCTGGAAGCGGGCGGCGCAGCGCGTCCTCGCGCAGGACGTGACGACCCTCGTCCACGGGCGCGCCGCCACCGACGCGGCCCGGGCCGCGGCCGAGGCGCTCTTCGGGAAGGGCGACCTGCGCGCCCTCGACGGACCGACCCTGCGGGACGCGGCGGCCGAGCTGCCGCGAGGCACCGTGACCGTCGGGATGCCGCTCGTCGACGCGCTCGTCGCCGTCGGCCTGGCCGACTCGCGCAACGCCGCCCGGCGCACGCTGGGGGAGGGCGGCGCCTCGGTCAACGGGGCGAAGGTCTCGGACCCGGAGGCCGTCCTCGCCGCGGACGACGTGCTCGCCGGCGGCGTCGTGGTGCTCCGGCGGGGGCGCAAGAACCTCGCCGCGGGCCTCGTCGATGCGCCGCCGACCGCCTGAGAAGCGACTCAGACGACGAACCCCGCTGTCCTGCAGCGGGGTTCGTCGCATCACGGGGCACGGCGGCCCGTCGCAGGGGAGCGGATTTGTGTTCGGCGCCGAGAGTCATCTAATGTTCTCGACGTCAGCCCGAGAGGGCGAACCGGACACCAAGCGGCAGGGCCGTCCAGCCCCGCACCAAGTAGGCCGGACCACTTGGCTGACACCCACGACGAAGGCCCCGCACCACGGTGCAGGACGACGGAGTGGCCCGGACCACCGGACGACGAGCCCCGAACGGAGCGAGTTTGACCGGGACGGATCGGGAAGGGTAACTTGGAGTGGTTGCCACGGAGCGAGAGCCCCGCAGACAGCAACTCCCACAGAACAGCCCCGGCGAACGCCTCGATGAGGTGGACGTGGGTGCGCGTTCGAACCTTGAGAACTCAACAGCGTGTCAAGAATCGATGCCAATTTTTACCTCGTCGCATCGCTCTTAGCTCGTCCCGTCTGGGGTGGGTGTGGGTGGTGCTCGAGTTTTTCCTTTGGTTGATGACGAACAAACAGCTTTATTGCTGGTTGTTCGTGCTCAGCCGGGTTTCACACGTTTCGTGTGTATGAGTTGTTCACTGGTTGCTTAACGGCGCTGGTGGATGTGATTCATCAACGGAGAGTTTGATCCTGGCTCAGGACGAACGCTGGCGGCGTGCTTAACACATGCAAGTCGAACGGTGATCCTTGGTGCTTGCACCTTGGTGATCAGTGGCGAACGGGTGAGTAACACGTGAGTAACCTGCCCCAGACTCTGGAATAACCCCGGGAAACCGGAGCTAATACCGGATACGACATCAGGCCGCATGGTCATGGTGTGGAAAGTTTTTCGGTCTGGGATGGGCTCGCGGCCTATCAGCTTGTTGGTGAGGTAGTGGCTCACCAAGGCGACGACGGGTAGCCGGCCTGAGAGGGCGACCGGCCACACTGGGACTGAGACACGGCCCAGACTCCTACGGGAGGCAGCAGTGGGGAATATTGCACAATGGGCGAAAGCCTGATGCAGCGACGCCGCGTGAGGGATGACGGCCTTCGGGTTGTAAACCTCTTTCAGCAGGGAAGAAGCGAAAGTGACGGTACCTGCAGAAGAAGCACCGGCTAACTACGTGCCAGCAGCCGCGGTAATACGTAGGGTGCGAGCGTTGTCCGGAATTATTGGGCGTAAAGAGCTTGTAGGCGGTTTGTCGCGTCTGCCGTGAAAATCCGGGGCTCAACCCCGGACTTGCGGTGGGTACGGGCAGACTAGAGTGTGGTAGGGGAGACTGGAATTCCTGGTGTAGCGGTGAAATGCGCAGATATCAGGAGGAACACCGATGGCGAAGGCAGGTCTCTGGGCCATAACTGACGCTGAGAAGCGAAAGCGTGGGGAGCGAACAGGATTAGATACCCTGGTAGTCCACGCCGTAAACGTTGGGAACTAGGTGTGGGTCTCATTCCACGAGATCCGTGCCGCAGCTAACGCATTAAGTTCCCCGCCTGGGGAGTACGGCCGCAAGGCTAAAACTCAAAGGAATTGACGGGGGCCCGCACAAGCGGCGGAGCATGTGGATTAATTCGATGCAACGCGAAGAACCTTACCAAGGCTTGACATATGCGAGAACGCGGCAGAGATGTCGTTCTCTTTGGACACTCGTATACAGGTGGTGCATGGTTGTCGTCAGCTCGTGTCGTGAGATGTTGGGTTAAGTCCCGCAACGAGCGCAACCCTCGTTCTATGTTGCCAGCGCGTGATGGCGGGGACTCATAGGAGACTGCCGGGGTCAACTCGGAGGAAGGTGGGGACGACGTCAAATCATCATGCCCCTTATGTCTTGGGCTTCACACATGCTACAATGGCCGGTACAAAGGGCTGCGAAACCGCGAGGTGGAGCGAATCCCAAAAAACCGGTCTCAGTTCGGATTGGGGTCTGCAACTCGACCCCATGAAGTCGGAGTCGCTAGTAATCGCAGATCAGCAACGCTGCGGTGAATACGTTCCCGGGCCTTGTACACACCGCCCGTCAAGTCACGAAAGTCGGTAACACCCGAAGCCGGTGGCCCAACCCTTGTGGAGGGAGCTGTCGAAGGTGGGACTGGCGATTGGGACTAAGTCGTAACAAGGTAGCCGTACCGGAAGGTGCGGCTGGATCACCTCCTTTCTAAGGAGCACAGGCCAGGCCGGCCTCTTCGGAGGTCAGGGGTTCTGGTCCATGTAACGCCCGGTCTGTCCCCGAGTGTGGGGCAGCGGGTGCTCTGGGTGGAACATCGATTCTGGCACCGTGGACCTGGTGGTCCTCGCAAGTACGGCTGATCCTTCGGGGTGGGTGTGGAACGCGGGATCCTGGGGAGGCGGTGCCTGACACGTTGTTGGGTCCTGAGGGCTCGAACGACCTGCACGCCTTCTGGGTGTGTGGGTGTTCGCTCTCTGGGTCGCCTTCTAGGGCGGCCAGGACCCCTACCGCGGACGAACCGCCGAGCGTGAGTGCTTGGTAGGCGCCGGCGCACGGTGGGGGCCCGCCCGTATGTTGAGAACTACACAGTGGACGCGAGCATCTTAAAATCTTTGTGCATCAAGTTTTTAAGGGCAAACGGTGGATGCCTTGGCACCAGGAACCGAAGAAGGACGTAGGAATCTGCGATAAGCCTCGGGGAGTCGATAACCAGACTGTGATCCGAGGATTTCCGAATGGGGAAACCCGGCTGGAGGCAAGTCCAGTCACTCCCGCCTGAATATATAGGGCGGGTAGAGGGAACGTGGGGAAGTGAAACATCTCAGTACCCACAGGAAGAGAAAGCAACCGCGATTCCGTGAGTAGTGGCGAGCGAAAGCGGAAGAGGCTAAACCGTATCTGTGTGATAGCTGTCAGGCGTTGCAGGTACGGGGTCGTGGGACTTTTCGGATGAGGCTGACACCTTGTCATGGAGTCAAAAAATCGTGTCATAGTCGAAGGACATTGAAAGGTCCGGCACAGAGGGTGCGACCCCCGTAGACGAAATGTCATGATCTCCAGAGAAGTATCCCAAGTAGCACGGGGCCCGAGAAATCCCGTGTGAATCTGGCGGGACCACCCGCTAAGCCTAAATATTCCCTGGTGACCGATAGCGGACAAGTACCGTGAGGGAAAGGTGAAAAGTACCCCGGGAGGGGAGTGAAATAGATCCTGAAACCGTTTGCCTACAATCCGTCGGAGCCTCCTTGTGGGGTGACGGCGTGCCTTTTGAAGAATGAGCCTGCGAGTTAGTGCTCAGTGGCGAGGTTAACCCGTGTGGGGAAGCCGTAGCGAAAGCGAGTCCGAATAGGGCGATTGAGTCGCTGGGTCTAGACCCGAAGCGGAGTGATCTACCCATGGCCAGGTTGAAGCGACGGTAAGACGTCGTGGAGGACCGAACCCACTTAGGTTGAAAACTGAGGGGATGAGCTGTGGGTAGGGGTGAAAGGCCAATCAAACTCCGTGATAGCTGGTTCTCCCCGAAATGCATTTAGGTGCAGCGTCACGTGTTTCTTACCGGAGGTAGAGCTACTGGATAGCCGATGGGCCTCACCAGGTTACTGACGTTAGCCAAACTCCGAATGCCGGTAAGTGAGAGCGTGGCAGTGAGACTGCGGGGGATAAGCTCCGTAGTCGAGAGGGAAACAGCCCAGATCACCAGCTAAGGCCCCTAAGCGTGTGCTAAGTGGGAAAGGATGTGGAGTTGCATTGACAACCAGGAGGTTGGCTTAGAAGCAGCCACCCTTTAAAGAGTGCGTAATAGCTCACTGGTCAAGTGATTCCGCGCCGACAATGTAGCGGGGCTCAAGCACACCGCCGAAGCTGTGGCATTGACATATTGCCCGGCCACCACGCCTGCGGGTTGGTGGTCCAAGCGTGTCGATGGGTAGGGGAGCGTCGTGTGGCCAGGGAAGCGGCGGAGTGATCCAGCCGTGGAGGCCACACGAGTGAGAATGCAGGCATGAGTAGCGAATGACGGGTGAGAAACCCGTCCGCCGAATAACCAAGGGTTCCAGGGTCAAGCTAATCTGCCCTGGGTAAGTCGGGACCTAAGGCGAGGCCGACAGGCGTAGTCGATGGACATCCGGTTGATATTCCGGAACCGGCGAAGAACCGCCCATGACGAACCTTCTGATGCTAAACGCCTGAAACCGGCCACTGCCTGCTCTCCTTCGGGAGTGTGGGTCGGCCGGCGGAACGCGTGACCCGAGGTTGTAGTAGTCAAGCGATGGAGAGACGCAGGAAGGTAGCCTCCGCGTGGCGATGGTAGTCCACGTCCAAGGGTGTAGGGAGTGGCATAGGCAAATCCGTGTCACACATATCCTGAGACCTGATAGTGACCGCGAATGCGGGAAGCAGGGTGATCCTATGCTGCCAAGAAAATCTTCTAGCGAGGTTCGAGCCGCCCGTACCCCAAACCGACTCAGGTGGTTAGGTAGAGAATACCAAGGCGATCGAGTGAATCGTGGTTAAGGAATTCGGCAAAATGCCCCCGTAACTTCGGGAGAAGGGGGGCCCAGACCTTGAAGGACTTCACGTCCTAGGGGAAAGGGCCGCAGAGACCAGGGAGAAGCGACTGTTTACTAAAAACACAGGTCCGTGCGAAGTCGCAAGACGATGTATACGGACTGACGCCTGCCCGGTGCTGGAAGGTTAAGAGGACGGGTTAGATCCCTTTGGGGTCGAAGCTCAGAATTTAAGCCCCAGTAAACGGCGGTGGTAACTATAACCATCCTAAGGTAGCGAAATTCCTTGTCGGGTAAGTTCCGACCTGCACGAATGGCGTAACGACTTCTCCACTGTCTCAACCGCGAACTCGGCGAAATTGCACTACGAGTAAAGATGCTCGTTACGCGCAGAAGGACGGAAAGACCCCGGGACCTTTACTATAGCTTGGTATTGGTGTTCGGTACGGCTTGTGTAGGATAGGTGGGAGACTGTGAAGCATGCACGCCAGTGTGTGTGGAGTCAACGTTGAAATACCACTCTGGTCGTTCTGGATATCTAACCTCGGTCCGTGATCCGGATCAGGGACAGTGCCTGGTGGGTAGTTTAACTGGGGCGGTTGCCTCCTAAAATGTAACGGAGGCGCTCAAAGGTTCCCTCAGCCTGGTTGGCAATCAGGTGTCGAGTGTAAGTACACAAGGGAGCTTGACTGCGAGACTGACAGGTCGAGCAGGGACGAAAGTCGGAACTAGTGACCCGGCGGTGGCTTGTGGAAGCGCCGTCGCTCAACGGATAAAAGGTACCCCGGGGATAACAGGCTGATCTTGCCCAAGAGTCCATATCGACGGCATGGTTTGGCACCTCGATGTCGGCTCGTCGCATCCTGGGGGTGGAGTTGCTCCCAAGGGTTGGGCTGTTCGCCCATTAAAGCGGTACGCGAGCTGGGTTTAGAACGTCGTGAGACAGTTCGGTCCCTATCCTCTGTGCGCGTAGGAAACTTGAGAAGGGCTGTCCCTAGTACGAGAGGACCGGGATGGACGAACCTCTGGTGTGTCAGTTGTTCTGCCAAGGGCACCGCTGATTAGCTACGTTCGGAAGTGATAACCGCTGAAAGCATCTAAGCGGGAAGCACGCTTCAAGATGAGGTTTCCATGGGACTTGTTCCCGAGAGGCTCCCGGCTAGACTACCGGGTTGATAGGCCAGATGTGGAAGTGCAGCAATGCATGCAGCTGACTGGTACTAATAAGCCGACAACTTGATACACACTTACAAGACTTTCTGTGTTCGCGTCCACTGTGCAGTTCCCGAGATACGGTCGGGAACCCGATTTGAGATCTCCATAGAGTTTCGGCTGTCATAGCGAAGGGGAAACGCCCGGCTCCATTCCGAACCCGGAAGCTAAGCCCTTCAGCGCCGATGGTACTGCACTGGTGACGGTGTGGGAGAGTAGGACGCAGCCGGACAACCAATCCAGAAAGGGCCCACCAACACGTTTGGTGGGCCCTTTCTCGGTTCCACGACCACATTTCTCACGGCCCCGAGGGCTTTCCTTCGACGGGCCGGTGAGAGCCGCCCGCTGCTGTGCCGCGTGAGAGCGGTGGCCGCTCGGCCGCCGCCGAGCCCCGCAGCGCGGGCCCCATCCCCGAGCCGACGACGGCGCCGCCGATAGACTGGCGCGCCGCCTGCCGGCATCCCGACCGACGAGAGGACCACCAGGTGTCCGACGACGACCAGCGCCGCGGAGGAGCCGACCGCTCCGGCCACGGCGGCAGCGACCGCCGCCCCACGAGCGGGGGCCGAGGTGCCCCGCGCCGCGGAGCGAGCGGCGGCCCGCGAGGTCAGGGCGGTTCGGGTTCCGGGCCGCGCGGAGCCGGTGGCGGCCGCGGCGGGTCCGGTGGTCCGCGTCGGGCACCCGGCAGCGACGAGCGACGCGGTGCGCCGGCCGGCCGCGCGGGCGACGGCCAGGAGCGGGGCGGCAGCCGCCTCGCCCCGAAGAGCCCCCGGCTGCCCGAGCCGCGCATCCCCGACGAGGTGACCGGCAAGGAGATCGACCGCAGCGTCCACCAGCAGCTGCGCACGCTCTCGAAGGAGAACGCCGACGGCGTCGCCAAGCACCTCGTCATGGTGGCCGTCATGCTGGAGGCCGACGAGATCGACGCGGCGATGGCCCACGCCGAGACCGCGGTCCGGCGGGCCGGGCGGGTCCCGGCCGCGCGCGAGGCACTCGGGATGGTGGCCTACCGCACGGGTGACTTCGCACGTGCCCTCACCGAGTTCCGCACCGTGCGCCGGCTCAGCGGCTCCTCCCACCTGCTTCCCCTCATGGTCGACTGCGAGCGGGGTCTCGGTCGCCACGACCGCGCCCTCGAGCTGGCCGCGTCCCCCGAGGCCAAGACGCTGACCGCCGCGGAACGCCTCGAGCTGGCGATCGTCGTCTCCGGCATCCGCCGCGACCTCGGCCAGTTGGACGCTGCGCTCCTCGCGCTCCAGGTGCCGGCGCTCACCCAGGGCCGCAAGGCCGGGGCCCACCGCCTCCAGTACGCGTACGCCGACACGCTGCTCGCGCTCGGCCGACCCGACGAGGCCCGCGAGTGGTTCCTCAAGGTCGTCGACGCCGACACCGAGCTCGAGACCGACGCGGTCGAGCGGCTCGAGGAGCTCGACGGGGTCGTGCTCGAGGACTTCGGGGACGACGAGGAGCTGGCTCCGGAGCCCCCGGCGTGACCACGCTGGCCGCTAGGTACCGTGCGCTCGTCTGCGACCTGGACGGTGTCGTCTACCGTGGCCCGGCCGCGGTGCCGCACGCCGTGCAAGCCCTCTCGGCGCTGGACCGGCCGGTCGTCTACGCGACGAACAACGCGTCGCGTCGGCCCGCCGACGTCGCGCAGCACCTGCGCGAGCTCGGGCTGGACTGCGCGCCGGACGACGTGGTCACGAGCAGCCAGGCCGCGGCGTGGCTGCTGACCGAGGCGGGCACCCCGGCCGGTGCGTCCGTGCTCGCCGTCGGGGGAGCCGGGGTCGGCGACGCCCTGACCGAGTCGGGCTTCGGCGCGGTGCGCCGCGCGGCCGACGCCGGCGGCGACGTCGCGGCCGTCGTCCAGGGCTACGGCCCCGACGTCAGCGCCGCCGACCTCGCGGAAGCGGCCTACGCCGTCGAGGACGGTGCCCGCTGGGTGGCGACGAACACCGACGCCACCCTGCCCACGGACCGCGGCACCGCCCCCGGCAACGGCTCGCTCGTCGCCGCGGTGGCCCGCGCGGTCGGGCACGACCCGCACGACGTGGCCGGCAAGCCGCGTCCGCCGCTCTACCTGCTCGCCGCCCGCCGGCTCGGCCTCGAGGCATCCCAGGTGCTGGCGGTCGGCGACCGGCTCGACACCGACATCGAGGGGGCCGTCAGCGCCGGCGCCGAGTCGCTGCTCGTGCTGACCGGGGTGGACGACCTCGACGCCGTCCTCACCGCTCCCGCGGCGAGACGCCCGACCTGGGTGGCGCCCGACCTGCGGTGGCTCCACGAGGACCCGGCCGCCGGTGAGGGGTCGCTCGAGCAGCTGGCCACCGCCGTGCGCGCGGCTCAGGAGGCTTATGACGCGGGCGACACCGCCCGGGCGGAGGAGCAGTCCGACGCGGCCCGCCACCTGCTGGAGCGGATGACCGACCGGTAGCGTGGGGCTCCCGCGGCCGACCCGCCGCACGACACCAGGAGGACCCCATGGCCAAGCGCTCCGTCCGCGCGTACGTGGAGCTCGCGTCCGGGCTCGGTGAGATGACCCGCGCCCGCGCCGTCGAGGCGGCCCAGGAGATCGTCGTGCTCGCCGGGTCGGCGAGCTCGAAGTCCAAGGTCGCGAAGCAGGCCGAGAAGATCGCCGGGGACCTGCTCTCCGCGGCCGAGCAGAACCGCGCCCAGGTGGTCGGGCTCGTGCAGCGCGAGGTCGAGTCCGCCGTCGAGCGCGTCGACCTCGGTCGCCTGCTCGGCGAGGTCCAGGGTCTCGCCGCCACCGTCGCCGGCCTCGCCGCCCGGGTCGACGAGCTGGCCCGCTCCGCGGGGATGCGTCCCGGGGTGCCCGGAGCCGGTCTCGTCGAGACGGTCGAGCCCGCGGCGGCCGCGCCGACGGCGACGCGCTCGACCCCGGCGCGCACGGCTCCGCCGCGCAGCCGGCGCACGACGGGGAGCGCCGCGGCGACGAAGTCCGCGGCGACCACGTCGGCCGCGAAGAAGTCGGCGGCGAAGAAGTCGACGGCGAAGAAGGCTCCTGCCGCCACGAAGACGGCGACGAAGAAGTCAACGGCGGCCACGTCGGCAGCGACGACCGCGTCGGCCGCGTCGGCCGCGAAGAAGGCACCCGCCGCGAAGAAGTCGACGGCGAAGAAGGCTCATGCCGCCACGAAGACGGCGACCAAGAAGTCGACGGCCAAGAAGGCGCCTGCCGCCACGAAGACGGCGACCAAGAAGTCGACGGCCAAGAAGGCGCCTGCCGCCACGAAGACGGCGACCAAGAAGTCGACGGCCAAGAAGGCGCCTGCCGCCACGAAGTCGGCGGCCAAGAAGTCCGCGGCGAAGAAGGCACCCGCCGGCACGACCGCCTCCGCGTCGACGACCTCCGGCTCCGGGGCCTCCGCGTGAGCGACGCGACCCCGGCCGAGGTGACGCAGGCCCCCGAGACCGGGGACCCGGCCATCGACGCGACCCTGCGCGAGCTCGCCGCGGTGCCGGCCGACGACCTCGACGGTCGGCTCGCGGCCGGCGAGGAGGTCCAGCGCACGCTGCGCGGGCGCCTCGGCGACCTGGGCGGCTGACATCGCCCGACTCGACGCCGAGCTGGTCCGGCGGGGCCTGGCCCGCTCGCGGGGCGAGGCGCGCGACCTCGTCGCCGACGGTCTCGTGCGGGTCGCGGGGGAGAGCGCCCGCAAGCCCTCGACGCCCGTCGACGACGACACCGTGCTCGAGGTGGACGCCGCCGCCCCGCGCTGGGTGGGGCGCGCCGCGCACAAGCTGCTCGCCGCCCTCGCCCTCTGGGGGCCCCGCGGCCTGACGGCGCAGGGGCGGCGCTGCCTCGACGTCGGCGCCTCGACCGGCGGCTTCACCCAGGTCCTCCTCGCGCACGGGGCGGCGCACGTCCTGGCCCTGGACGTCGGCCACGGCCAGCTCGTCGCCGAGCTCGCCGACGACCCCCGCGTCGAGGACCGCTCGGGCACGAGCGTGCGCGGCCTCACCGCCGACGCCGTCGGCGGCCGGGCCGACCTCGTCGTCGCCGACCTCTCCTTCATCTCGCTCACCCTCGTCGCCGCCGAGCTCGCCGACCTCGTGGCCGCCGACGGCGACGTCGTCGTGCTCGTCAAGCCGCAGTTCGAGGTCGGCCGGGCGCGGCTCGGCCGCGGCGGGCTCGTCACCGCGGCCGCCGACCGGGCCCTGGCGATCGAGGCCGTCCACGGCGCGTTCCTCGGGGTCGGCCTGCACACCCGGGCCATCGCGCCGAGCCCGATCACCGGCAGCACGGGCAACGTGGAGTACCTCCTGTGGGCGCGGTCGGACCCGTCGGACACAATGAGCCTCGAGGAGGTCCGCGCGACCGTGCGGGCGGTGACCGAGCAGGGCGGAGGCTGACGATGACCGGTCCGTCCCGACGCGTGCTCCTCGTGACGCACGCGTCCCGGCCCGACGCCCAGGAGCTCGCCGCCGCGGTCGCGACCCGCCTGCTCTCGGCCGGGATCGGCGTCTGCGCACCGGAGTCCGACCTCGTCGGCACGCCGCTCTCGCGGGTCGAGGGCATCGGTGCCATCGCCGAGGACGAGACCGACATCGGCTGCGAGCTCGTCTGTGTCCTCGGGGGCGACGGCACGATCCTGCGCGGCGCCGAGCTCTCGCGCGGCTCGGGGGTGCCCCTGCTCGGCGTCAACCTCGGCCACGTCGGCTTCCTCGCGGAGGCCGAGCGCGACGACCTCGACGCCACGGTCGAGCGCATCTGCGCCCGCGACTACACCGTCGAGGAGCGGCTGACCCTCGAGGTCACGGTCCGCCGCGACGGGGCCACCGTGTTCTCGTCGTGGGCGCTCAACGACGTCTCCGTCGAGAAGGCCGCGCGCGAGCGGATGCTCGAGCTGACCGTCGAGATCGACGGGCGGCCGCTGTCGACGTGGGGCTGCGACGGCGTCGTCGTCGCGACGCCCACCGGCTCGACCGCCTACGCCTTCTCGGCCGGCGGCCCGGTCGTCTGGCCCGACGTCGAGGCGCTCCTCCTCGTCCCGATCAGCGCGCACGCGCTCTTCGCCCGCCCGGTCGTCGTCGGCCCGCGCTCGCACCTCGCGGTCCAGCTGCTCGCCGACTCCGACGCCTCGGCCGTCCTCTGGTGCGACGGCCGCCGCGCGGTCTCGCTCCCACCGGGGGCCCAGGTCGAGGTCCAGCGCTCCGACCAGCCGGTCCGCCTCGCCCGGCTGGGCACCGGCGTCTTCACCGACCGCCTCGTCGAGAAGTTCGCCCTGCCCGTCCACGGCTGGCGCGGCGCGGCCCGCCAGCGCCAGGCGAGCGAGGGCACCGACCGGTGATCGAGGAGATCCGCATCCGCGACCTCGGTGTCATCGACGACGCCGTGCTGCCGCTGCACCCCGGGCTCACCGTCCTGACGGGCGAGACCGGCGCCGGCAAGACGATGGTCGTCACGGGCCTCGGCCTCCTCCTCGGCGGTCGCGGCGACTCCGGCCTCGTGCGGGCCGGCACCGAGCGCACCGTCGTCGAGGGCGTCGTCGACCTGCCCGCGCAGCACCCCGCGATGGTCCGCGCCGCCGAGGCCGGCGCCGACGTCGCCGACGGGCTCGTCCTCGTGCGCACGGTCCAGGCCGACGGTCGCTCCCGCGCCCACGTCGGGGGCCGGTCCGCCCCCGTCGGCGTGCTCGGCGACCTCGCCGAGCACCTCGTCGCCGTCCACGGCCAGGCCGACCAGTGGCGCCTGCGGCGCGCCGACGAGCACCGCGAGGTGCTGGACGCGTTCGGGGGCCCCGAGGTCGCGGACGCCCTGGCGGCCTACCGCGACGCCCACACCGAGCTCGTCGCCGTCGAGGCCGAGCTCGCCGCCCTGCGCACCGCCGCGGAGGAGCGGGCCCGCGAGGCGGAGTCGCTGCGCGTCGGGCTCGAGCGCATCGAGGCCCTCGACCCCCGGCCCGGCGAGGACGACGAGCTGCGGGCCGAGTCCGAGCGGCTCGGCCACGCCGAGGAGCTGCGCGACGCCGCCGGCGCCGCCCACGAGATCCTCAGCGGCGAGAGCGACGCCGCGCTCGACACCCCGGCGGTCCTCGAGGCGCTCGGCACGGCGTCGGCCCGCATCGCGCAGGCGTCCTCGGCCGACCCCGTCCTCGCCGCGCTCGGCGCCCGCGTCGACGAGGTGCGCTACCTCGCGGCCGACGTCGCTGCCGACCTCGGCGCCTACCTCGCCGACGCCGACGTCGACCCCGCGCGCCTGGAGCAGGTCCAGCAGCGGCGCGCCGCCCTCACCGAGCTGACCCGCCTCTACGGCCCGGGTGTCGACGACGTCATCGCGTGGGGCGGCCGGGCAGCGGTCCGGGTCGCCGAGCTCGAGGGCACCGGCGACCGCATCGAGGAGCTCGCCGCCCGCGTCGAGGAGCTGACCGCCCGCCGGGAGGGCGCCGCCGAGGACCTCTCGGCCCGCCGGCGCACCGCGGCCGACGCGCTCGGCTCGCGCATCACCGCCGAGCTCGCCCACCTCGCGATGGGCTCGGCCACGGTCACCGTCGCGGTCGAGGACTCCGGCCGCTTCGGCGCCGACGGGCGCGACACCGTCGAGGTCCGCCTCGCCGCCGGCCCCGGCACCACCCCCCGCTCGGTGACCAAGGCCGCCTCGGGCGGTGAGCTCTCGCGGGTCATGCTCGCCCTCGAGGTCGCCACGGCCGACGCCGGCCCCTCGGTGCCCACCTTCGTCTTCGACGAGGTCGACGCCGGGGTCGGTGGACGGGCCGCGCTCGACGTCGGGGCGCGCCTGGCCGCGCTCGCCCGGCACGCCCAGGTCGTCGTCGTCACCCACCTCGCCCAGGTCGCCGCGCACGCCGACCGCCACCTCGTCGTCGAGAAGTCGGTCGACGGCCACGTGACGCGCAGCATGGTCCACGCCGTCGAGGGGGAGGACCGCGTCGCCGAGCTGGCCCGGATGCTCGGCGGCTCCGGCACCGACGCCGCCCTCGAGCACGCCCGCGACCTGATGGCGCGCGCTCGCGCCTGAGCGCATCTGGCACGATGGTGCAGATGTCCATCCGCCTGCCGAGCCGCCGTGACCGGGACCCCGCCGAGGGCTCCGGCCCCGCGCGCGTCGACCGGCGCACGAAGAACCTCACGAAGCGGCTCAAGCCGGGCGACGTCGCCGTCATCGACCACGAGGACATCGACCGGGTCAGTGCCGAGGCGCTCGTCGCCTGCCGCCCGTTCGCGGTGGTCAACGCCGCGTCCTCGATCTCCGGGCGCTACCCGAACCTCGGCCCGGAGATCCTCGTCGAGGCCGGCATCCCGCTGCTCGACGCCGCCGGCCCGGACGTCATGGCGCTCAAGGACGGCACGCCGCTGCGCCTCGAGGAGGGTCGCCTGCTCGCGGGCGGCGAGCCCGTGGGGGAGGGCGTGCTCCTGACCGGGGAGGCCGTGCAGGAGGCGATGACCGCCGCGCGGGCCGGCCTGTCGGCCGAGATCGAGGCCTTCGCCGAGAACACGATGGACTACCTGCGCAAGGAGCGCGAGCTCCTCTTCGACGGGGTCGGTGTGCCGGACGTGCGCACCGACCTCGACGGCCGTCACGCCCTCATCGTCGTGCGCGGCTACCACTACAAGGAGGACCTCGAGATGCTGAGGTCCTACATCCGCGAGTACAAGCCGATCCTCATCGGGGTCGACGGCGGCGCCGACGCCCTCATCGAGGCCCGGCACACGCCCGACATGATCGTCGGCGACATGGACTCGGTCTCCGACAGCGCGCTGACCAGCGGCGCCGAGATCGTCGTCCACGCCTACCGCGACGGCAACGCGCCCGGGGTCGAGCGGGTGCGCGAGCTCGGGGTCGACCCGGTCGTCTTCCCGGCGACCGGCACGAGCGAGGACGTCGCGATGCTGCTGGCCGACGACAAGGGCGCGACCCTCATCGTCGCGGTCGGCACCCACGTGACGCTCGTGGAGTTCCTCGACAAGGGGCGCTCGGGGATGGCCAGCACCTTCCTCACGCGCCTGCGCGTCGGCGGCAAGCTCGTCGACGCCAAGGGGGTGAGCCGCCTGTACCGGGCGCGCATCTCCTCGTTCAGCATCGTGCTCATGTTGTGCGTCGCCGTCTTCGCGCTCGGCGCGGCGCTGTGGTCCACCACCGGTGGCCGCGCGCTGCTCCAGATCCTCGCCGCGAAGGCCGACGACCTGTGGACCGCCCTCGGAGGAGTGTTCGGGTGATCGACTTCCGGTATCACATCGTCTCGATCGTCTCGATCTTCCTCGCCCTGGCGGTGGGGATCGTGCTCGGTGCGGGTCCGCTCCAGGGCGAGATCGGCACGACCCTGCAGAACGAGGTCGCGGGTCTGCGCAAGGACAAGGCGGACCTCAACACGCAGCTGTCGACCGCCCGGGCCGGCACCGAGGCGCGCGACTCCTTCCTCGACGCCGTCTCCGGACGGGTCTACGGGGGCACGCTGCGCGACCGCGGGGTCGCGCTCGTCGTCATGCCCGGCTCCGACGCCGCGGTGAGCGAGTCGGTCGTCGCCGCCCTCGGCACCGCGGGCGCGCGCGTCACCTCGACGACCACGGTGGGCGAGGACTGGGTGAGCACCGACGCCAAGACCGTCGCGGCGCGCGACGAGGTCGTCGCCCGCGTGGCGTCGGACGCCGCCGTCGACACCTCGACCGGCTCCGCGCAGCCGCGCGACCTCCTGCTGGCGACCCTCCTCGCGCGGACCGCCCCGGCCGGGGACAACGGCCCCGACGACGCGACGGCGCGCACCGGCCTCGAGGCGCTCGCCGACGCGGGCCTGGTCTCGATCGACGCCGAGACCTTCACCCGGGCCGACCTCGTCGTCGTCGTCGCGGGCACGGTGGCCGACGGCGACGCGGCGGCCCGCACGGCGACCGCCGAGCAGTGGGTGGCCCTCACGGCGGCCCTCGACGACCGCTCGCGCGGCGTCGTCGTCGCCGACGACCTCGCCGCCGAGACCGACGGCACCTCGGTGCTCGCGACGCTGCGCGACACCTCGAGCGCGACCCGCGAGGTCTCCTCGGTCGACGACGCGGGCTCGCCGCTCGGCCTGGCGAGCGTGGTCTTCGCCCTCGTGCAGCAGGACGGCGGCAGCGCCGGCCAGTACGGCCTGGGCGCCGGCACCGACGCCGCGTACGCGCCGGTCCCCTCCGCGGCCGCCTCGTCGTGACCCCGGCCCGCCGGCTCGCGGCCGGGCTCGTGGCCGCGGCCACGGCCGCTGCCGCCCTCCGGGGCCTGGGCGCCGTGGTGCGCTCGGCGCGCTGGACGCGCACCAACCACGCCGGCGACCCCGTGACGCTGCTCGAGGGGCCGGCCTGGGTCACGGCCGGCGCCCTCGGTGCCGCCGCCGCGGGGTCGGCGCCCGGCGTCGTCGCCGCCGTGGGGGCGGGGGCCTTCGGGGCGCTCGACGACCTCGCCGGGGACGGCTCGTCCAAGGGCCTGCGCGGCCACCTCGGCGCCGCCGCCCGCGGCGAGCTGACGACCGGCGCCGTGAAGATCGCCGGTCTCGGCCTGACCGGCCTGCTCGCCGCAGCGCTCACCGACCGGGGGCGCGACGACGTCGGCGCCCTCGACACGCTCGTCGGGGGTGCCGCGGTCGCCGGCGCCGCCAACCTCGCCAACCTCCTCGACCTTCGGCCGGGCCGCGCCCTCAAGGCGACGACCCTCGCCGCGCTGCCGCTCGCGCTCGCGCCCGACGGCCGGGGTGCCGGCGTGGCCGCCGCCGCGGTCGGTGCCTCGCTCGGCGCCGCCGGACCCGACCTCGCGGGGCGGGCGATGCTCGGCGACACCGGGGCCAACGCGGCCGGCGCCCTCGTCGGGACGGCCCTGCTCGAGCGGTGCGGCCGCCGCGGGCGGCTCGCGGCCCTCGCGGTGCTCGTCGCGGCGACGCTCGCGTCCGAGAAGGTCAGCTTCACCGCCGTCATCGAGTCCACGCCGGGCCTGCGCGAGCTCGACGCGTGGGGCCGGCCCGCCCGATGACCCGCCAGCGGGCGGCCCTCGGCATCGCCGGGGCGGCCGGGCTCATCGCCGCCGTCACCCTCCTGGCGCGCGCGGCCGGCTTCGCGCGGATCCTCGTCTTCGCCGAGTCGGTGCGCTCCAAGGGCGTCGGCTCGGTCTACCAGAGCGTCAACGCCCTGCCGAACGTCCTCTTCGAGGTGGCCGCCGGCGGGGTCCTCGCGGCGGTCGCCGTCCCGCTCATCGCCCACCGCCTCGGGGCGGGGGAGCGCGAGCACGCCGACCGGCTGGCCTCGGTGCTGCTCAGCTGGGCGCTCGTCGTCCTCGTCCCCCTCGGCGCGCTGCTCTGGCTCGCCGCGCCGGTGCTCGCCGACTGGCTCGTGCGCGCCTACGACCCGCGCACCCACGAGGTCGCCACGACCCTCCTGCGGATCTTCTCGGTCCAGGTCCCGTTGTACGGCGTCGGGATCATCCTCGTCGGGCTCCTCCAGGCCCACCGGCGCTTCCTCGCCGCGGCCCTGGCCCCGCTCGTCTCGTCGGTCGTCGTCCTGGTGTCCTACCTCTGGTACGGCCACCTGACCGGGGGCTCGACCTCCCCCTCGACGGTCGGCGACGACGCGATCGCGGTCCTCGGCTGGGGCACGACGCTCGGCGTCGTCGTCCTCTCGCTGCCGCTGCTCGTCCCCGCCCTCGCGACCGGCTGGCGCTGGCGCCCCGCGCTGCGCCTGGAGCGCGAGGACGCCGTGCGCATCCGCTCCCTCGCCGGGGCCGGCGTGCTCGCCCTCGGGGCCCAGCAGGTCGCGGTGCTCGTGACGATGTGGCTGACCAACCACTCCGGTACCGACGGCGCCTTCGCCGTCTACCAGTACGCCCAGGCCGTCTACCTCCTGCCCTACGCCGTCCTCGCCGTCCCCGTCGCCACGAGCGCCTTCCCGGCCCTCGCCGCGAGCACGGGGGCGGGCGAGGACTCCAGCGCCACCCTGGCCCGCTCGCTGCGGGCGGTGCTCGTGCTCACCGCGCTCGCGGCGGGGATGCTCGTCGCGGCCGCGCCGGCGGTCGGCGCGTTCTTCACCGCCCTCGACGCGCGGCGGGGGGCCGAGGGTGCGAGCCCGGAGGCGCTCGCCGCCCTCGCGCCGGCCCTCACCGCCTTCGCGCCCGGGGTCGTCGGCTTCGGCCTCACGGCCCTGCTGACCCGCGCCCTCTACGTGCGCGGCCGCCCGTTCGACGCCGCGATGGCGGTCTCGCTCGGCTGGGCGATCACCGCCCTGCTGCCGCTCGTCCTCGTCGGGCCGGACCGCGGGGCCGCGACGACGCTGCGCTGGGTCGGGCTCTCCTCCACCGTCGGGATGACGGTGTCGGCGGTCCTGCTCGTCGTCCTCGTCCGGCGCAGCTGGCGCCCCGAGGTCACCGAGGGCCTGGGCCGCACCACCGGCGCGGCCGTCGTCGCGCTGGCGCTCGCGCTCGTCGTCGGCGACCTCGTGACCCGCGGGCGCACCTACGACGGGCTGCTCGACGCGGTGCTCTGGGGCCTCGCGGCCGGCGGCGCGGCGCTGATGACAGGACTGCTCGCGATCTTCTACGGTGACCGTCGGGCGATGGGGGCCGTCCGCGACCGCGGTCGGGCCCGCCGCCGTCGAGGAGCGGAGGATTCGCCGTGAAGGTGCTCCTGGTCATGGGGACCAGCGCCGGGGGAGTGGGCACGCACGTGCGCAGCCTCGCCCGGCTGCTCGAGGCCGACGGGCACCAGGTGGTCGTCGCGGCGCCCGCGGAGGCCGCCGACCGGTTCTCGCTCTACGAGTCGGCGGCGGTCGTCGAGCTCGAGCTCGCCGACCGGCCGCACCCCTCGCGGGACGCCGCCGCCGTCCGGGCCCTGGCCGGCCCGGTCCGCGGCGCCGACGTCGTCCACGCGCACGGCCTGCGGGCCGGAGCCGTCGCCGTGCTCGCCGCCGCCCGCAGCGGCGTCCCCGTCGTCACGACGCTGCACAACGCCGCGCCGTCCGGCCGGCTGACCGCCGCCGTCTACGCCGGCCTCGAGCGCGTCGTCGCGCGCGGCTCGGCCGCGGTCCTCGGGGTCTCGGCCGACCTCGTCGAGCGGGCCGGCCGCCTCGGCGCCCGGCGCACCGCGCTCGCCGTCATCCCGGCGCCGCCCTTCCAGCCGCCGCGCCGCGACCGCTACGCCGTGCACGCCGAGCTCGGCCTCGAGGCGCGCACGGCCCTCGGGGTGGTCCTCGCCCGGCTCGCCCCGCAGAAGGGCCTGCACCGGCTCCTGGACGCGCACCGCGAGCTGACCGACCTCGACCTCCTGACGGTGGTCGCCGGCGAGGGGCCGCAGCACGCCGAGCTCCAGCGCCGCATCGACGCCGAGGGGCTCCCGGTGCGCCTGCTCGGCCGGCGCGGCGACGTGCCCGACCTCCTCGCCGCCGCCGACGTCGTCGTCTCGAGCGCCGTGTGGGAGGGCCAGCCGGTCGGCCTCCAGGAGGCCCTGCACGCCGGGGCCGCCATCGTCGCGACCGACGCCGGGGGCACCGGGGCGGTCGTCGGCGACGCCGCCGTCCTCGTCCCCGTCGACGACGCGACCTCGCTCTCGCGGGCCATCCGCGACGTCGTGACGCACGGCGCCGTGCGCGACGACCTGCGCTCCAAGGCCGTCGAACGGGCCGACAACCTGCCCACCGACGCCGACGCGCTGGCCGCCGTCCTCGACACCTACCGCGGGGTGGGCGCGGCATGACGTATCGTTGAAGCCCGTGGTGCTCCAGACGACGAAACAGATCTTCGTGACCGGAGGCGTCGCCTCCTCGCTCGGCAAGGGGCTCACGGCCTCGAGCCTGGGGCACCTGCTCCGTGCCCGCGGGTTGCGGGTGACGATGCAGAAGCTCGACCCCTACCTCAACGTCGACCCCGGGACGATGAACCCGTTCCAGCACGGGGAGGTCTTCGTCACCGACGACGGCGCCGAGACCGACCTCGACATCGGTCACTACGAGCGCTTCCTCGACGTCAACCTGCGCGGCAGCGCCAACGTCACGACCGGCCAGGTCTACAACCGCGTCATCCAGCGCGAGCGCCGCGGCGAGTTCCTCGGCGACACCGTCCAGGTCATCCCGCACATCACGAACGAGCTCAAGGAGCGGATGCGGGCGCAGGCCGCCGGCTCGCCCGGGGTCGACGACGCGGACGCGCCGGACATCATCATCACCGAGATCGGCGGCACCGTCGGCGACATCGAGTCGCTGCCGTTCCTCGAGGCGGCCCGCCAGGTGCGCCACGACCTCGGCCGCGACAACGTCTTCTTCCTCCACGTCTCGCTCGTGCCCTACCTCGCGCCGAGCGGCGAGCTGAAGACCAAGCCGACGCAGCACTCCGTCGCCGCCCTGCGCCAGGTCGGCATCCAGCCCGACGCCCTCGTCCTGCGGGCCGACCGCGAGCTGCCCGAGTCGATCAAGCGCAAGATCAGCCTCATGTGCGACGTCGACAACGAGGCCGTCGCCGCGGCGGTCGACGCGCCGAGCATCTACGACATCCCCAAGGTCCTGCACCGCGAGGGCCTCGACGCCTACGTCGTGCGCCGGCTCGGCCTCGTCTTCCGCGACGTCGACTGGACCCAGTGGGACACCCTGCTCGAGCGGGTCCACCACCCCGAGCACGAGGTCGAGGTCGCGCTCGTCGGCAAGTACATCGACCTGCCCGACGCCTACCTCTCGGTGACCGAGGCGCTGCGCGCCGGCGGCTTCCACCACGACGCCAAGGTCCGCATCCGCTGGGTCGCCTCCGACGACTGCTCGACCGAGGCCGGCGCCCAGCGTGCGCTCGGCGGGGTCGACGCCGTCCTCGTCCCCGGCGGCTTCGGCGTGCGCGGCATCGAGGGCAAGCTCGGCGCCCTGCGCTGGTCGCGCACCCACCAGGTGCCGACCCTGGGCATCTGCCTCGGCCTGCAGTGCATGGTCATCGAGTACGCGCGATCGGTCGCCGGCATCGAGGGCGCGAGCTCGACGGAGTTCGACCCCGACAGCGCGGCCCCGGTCATCGCGACGATGGAGGAGCAGAAGGCGTTCGTCGAGGGCGCCGGCGACCTCGGCGGCACGATGCGCCTGGGCAGCCAGCGGGCCGACCTCAAGGCGGGCTCGGTCGTCGCGCAGGCCTACGGGTCGACGAGCGCCGACGAGCGCCACCGGCACCGCTACGAGGTCAACGAGGGCTACCGCGCGCAGCTCGAGGAGGCGGGCCTGGTCATCAGCGGCACCCACCCCGAGCTCGGGCTCGTCGAGTTCGTCGAGCTGCCGCGCGAGGTGCACCCGTACTACGTCTCGACGCAGGCGCACCCCGAGTTCAAGTCGCGCCCGACCCGCGCGCACCCGCTCTTCGCCGGGCTCGTCGGCGCGGCCATCGAGGAGCAGCGCGCGGCGCGCCTGGTCGAGGTCGAGCGCCCGCGCAGCGCCGAGCCGGCCGACGCGCGTGCCTGAGCCGCTCGAGGACCGCCTCGAGCGCCGGCCCGTCGTCGGCACCCGGCTCGCGTTCGAGGGCCGGGTCTGGGACGTGCGCACCGACGAGGTCGACCTCGGCGAGGCCGGCGTGGTCGTGCGCGACTACGTCGAGCACACCGGCGCGGTCGCCATCCTGGCGCTCGACGAGCAGGACCGGGCCGTCGTCATCCAGCAGTACCGCCACCCCGTCGGCGCGTTCGACTGGGAGATCCCGGCGGGGCTGCTCGACGTCGACGGCGAGGCGCCCCACCTCAGCGCGGCCCGCGAGCTGCACGAGGAGGCCGACCTGACCGCTGGCTCGTGGTCGACCCTCGTCGACCACTGGTCCTCGCCGGGCGGGTCGTCCGAGGGGCTGCGGATCTTCCTGGCCCGCGACCTCGCCGAGGTGCCGGAGCCCGAGCGCCACACGCGCACGGGCGAGGAGCTCGGGATGCCGGTGCGCCGCGTACCGCTCGACGAGCTCGTCGCGGGTGTCCTCGCCGGGCGCCTGCACAGCCCGACGCTCGTCATCGCGGTGCTCGCGGCCGAGGCGCTGCGCGCCCGCGGCTGGACGGGGCTGCGCCCCGCCGACGCGCCGTGGCCCTCGCGGAGCCCGGGCCGCCGCCGCGGCTGAGGCCGATCTCCCTCGACCTCGGGAGGTGTGAGCCGTCACCTGCCGGGGTACGGGGCGCCATGTGGGAGTCACCGGGGCGTGGGACGATGGGCTCGTGGCCGAGACCTTCGGATCGGGGCGGGGCAACGCCGCCTGGCTCAAGGTGTCGGGCGGCTCGGACGAGGCGCTCGACCGCGATGCGCGCTGCCCCTGCGGGGGCCGCCCCGAGGGGGCCGGGTTCGCGCAGTGCTGCGGGCACGCCATCGAGGGCAACCGGCCGGCACCGACCGCCGAGGCGCTGATGCGCTCGCGCTACACCGCCTACGCGCTGGCCGACGGCGACCACCTCTTCCGGACGTGGCACCCGCGCACGCGCCCGGACCGGGTCGACCCCGAGCCGTGGGTGCGGTGGGTCGGCCTCGACGTCCTCGACGTCGTCGCCGGGGGCCCGGACGACACGACGGGCGTCGTCGAGTTCCGCGCCGGCTGGGTCGCGGGCGAGGGCGTCACCCGCCAGCGCGGCGAGGTCCACGAGCGCAGCCGCTTCGAGAAGCGGGCCGGCCGCTGGTTCTACGTCGGCCCCGCGGACGACGAGGTCTGAGCGTGCAGCTCGAGAACGTCGTCCTCGACGCCGCCGACCCGCACGTGCTCGGGCCCTTCTGGGAGTCCCTGATCGGCGGCCGGCGCATCACCGACGAGCCCGACACCGTCGAGGTGCGCCTGTCTCCCGAGGGCGCGCCCGTCCTCGACCTGTGCCTGACCACCGTGCCGGAGCGGGCGCCCGCGCAGCCGCGGCTGCACCTCGACCTCCTCGGCGGCGAGGCGCAGGAAGAGGTCGTCGTCCGCGCGCTCGCCCTCGGCGCCCGCCACCTCGACATCGGACAGCGCGACGTGCCGTGGGTCGTCCTCGCGGACCCCGAGGGGAACCCGTTCTGCGTCATGGAGTCCCGGCCGGAGTACGGCCCGGGCAGCCAGGTCGCCGCGCTCCCGCTCGACAGCGCCGACGTCGAGCGCGACCTCGTCTTCTGGTCGGCCCTGTCGGGATGGGTGCCCGCGTCGAGCGCCGTGCCGGCGGCGCTGCGGCACCCGAGCGGCCACGGACCGCTGCTGGAGCTCTGCCCGCAGGCGCGGACCAAGCCCGCGGGCGAGAAGAACCGGCTGCACCTCGACGTGCGGCTCGAGGGCGACGAGCGGCTCCACGAGGCGGTCGAGCAGGCGCTCGACCTCGGCGGCTCGCTCGTCGAGCACGGCTGGGGCGAGCTGCCCTGGCGGGTCGTCACCGACCCCTCGGGCAACGAGCTCTGCCTGCTGCCCTCGCGCGGCTGAGGGTCAGCGCCGGCGGAAGAGAGCGGGTCGGCGCCGGCCGCGGTCGTCGGGGTCCGACCCGGTGGAGGGTCGGGGCAGCGCGTCGGCGGGTCGGGCGGGCAGGTGCACGACGCGCGCCGGGTCGACCGCGGCGTCCACCTCCGCGACGTCGCGCTCCTCGAGCTCGAAGACGGTCGGCTCGACGTGCACGCGGAAGCCGTCGAGCCCGACGACCCAGCGGCCGCCGTCGGCGAAGGCCTCCATCGCCGCGACCTCGTCCCACCGGACGGTGACGACCCCGGCGCGGGTGCGCAGGCTCGTCCCCTCCGGGCCGAGCAGCAGCGTCGCGCGGTCGCCGGCGCGGGCGGCGTGCTCGCGTCCGGTGACCGCGGCCGACGACGTCGCGGGGACGGCCGACCACCCGGCCCAGTCCAGGCCGGTGCCCGGCACCTGGGCCAGCGCGCTCGCGTGGAGGGCCTCGGCGACGGCGCGGATCTCGGCCGGTGTGACGGCCCGCAGGGCCGCGGGGTCGTCGTCCGCGGGCTCGGTGTCCCGGCCGAGGAGCAGGTCCGCGGCGCGCGCGGCGAGGGCGTCCTGCGGCGGGGCGGACTCGCACTCCTGCGCGAGCGCCTCGACGAGGGCGCGGTCGGTGGCGTCGAGGCGGCGGCGACGGACCCGTTCGAGGGCGTCGACGACGCCACCGGCGAGGGCGTCCTCCCGGCCCGGGCTCGCGGGGACCGTGACGGTGACCAGCGCGGTCCGCGCGTCGTGCGGCACCGTGCGGACCTCCACGCCCGGGGCGAGGCCGGGCTCGACGAGCTCCTCGTGCAGGGCGCGCTCGAGGACCCGCTGGTGGGCCAGCGCCGCGGCGCCGCGCGGGACCAGCCCGGTCAGGTGGACCAGCGGGGCGGGGTCCGGGAACCACGCGGGGCTGGCGGTGGTGACGGGCGGGGCATCCGGCAGGGGCTGGCGCTCGCCGGACGGGAGTGGGAGGTCGACGTGGGGCGAGAGGGGGCCGTCCCACCAGAGGACCGCGTTCTCGCGGGTGAAGGCCACCTGCGACCAGACGTCGAGCACCTCGGCGTCGAGGGCGGGCAGGCCGACGAGCGGGTAGGCGCGCAGGCCGCGGCCCCGGGCACCCCAGCGGACCATCGCCGAGAGCCGCCCGACGTCGGGGGCGCGGGCGTGGTCGTGCCCGAGGACCTCGGCGCGGGCCGCCTCGAGGCGGTGGACCGGCAGCGCCCGCAGGGCCCGCACGGCGGCCGCGAGCCGCGCGGCGACCTCGTCGGCGGTGCCGTGGGCCGTGACGGCGGTGACGACGTCGCCGAGGCCGTCGCCGGGCGGCTCGGGCAGCGGGGCGCCGGGCGGGTTGACGAGCGCCTCGACGAGCCGGGTCACCCCACGCACGGCGAGCGTCTCGTCGGCCTCGCCGACCCGGAACAGCAGGCCGGCGCTCACCCGGCTGCCCTGCCCGGGCCGGTGGAGGGTCGGGACGCCGGCGACCTCGGTGCGGCGGATGCTCATGCACCTCCCTCCGCGAGGACGGTGGCGCGCAGGTGCTCGAGATCGGGCAGGTGGCGCCCGAGCGCGGCCCACGGGCCGGGGGCGACGACGGGGCCGAGGGCGCGCAGGTGGGTGGCGGCCCGGTCGTCCACCCCGGCGACGCCGAAGAGCACGGCGAGGGTCGTGTGCGCCTCGACGTCGGCCCACCGCGCGCGGCTGCGCACGGCGCGCAGGCGGTCGGCCACGTCCTCGAGCTCGGTGAGGAGGGCGGCGTCCCGCAGGGGGGCGCGAGCGCCGGCCTCGCCGGCGCGCCAGTGCAGGAGGTGGACGGTCGCGAGCAGCCCGACCTCGGACGAGCCCGGGGGAGCGGCCGCCGCCACGGTGCGGGCGAAGGCGAGCGCGGCATCCCACGAGCCCTGCGGCGGCAGGAGGGAGTCGAGGTACGCCCGCTGGCCGACGACGTGGTGCGCGTCGAGGGCGAACAGGCGCAGGTAGCGCCGGTGGGCCTCGCCCGGGGGCAGCCCACCGAGGGCGGCGGTCCGGATGCGCAGCGCCCGGGCCTCGGTGTCCGCGGGCTCCTCGGCGCACCGCCGCAGGAGCGCGGCCTCGGCCCGGTCCACGAGGGCCCGGGCGTCCTCGGCGGAGACGGTGGGTTCGCTGGGTCCGGTGGGTCCGGTGGGGGCGGCGGACGCCGCGACGAGGTGGTGGTGGGCCAGCAGGACCCGGGCCGCGCCGTCGTCGGGGGCCGCCGCGAGGTGCCGCTCGAGGACGGGGCCGGTGCGGGGGTCGGCGGCGAGCAGCTCGCGGGCGACCGCCTCGTCGGGCCCGTGCCGGCGCCCGACGGCGGCGAGCTGCGCGAGCGTCCCCGTGACGTCGCCGGCCGCGAGCCGGCGACGCAGGGCGTCGAGCTCGGGGAAGGCCGCCCCCGGGTCGGTGACCGGGGCCGGGGGTGCGGCTGCCATGGCGGCATCGTAGGCAGCGGTGCGCCCGGGGCGCAGGCCGATGCGCCGCCCGGGGCCGGGAATCTCGGTTCGGGGCGGGCCGGGTGCTTCCGTAGGATGGGCAGCCGGCCGTTCCGCGGCCGCACCGACCCCCGCACCCGAGAGAGCGAAGGACCCCCCGTGCTCCGCACCCACGAGGCCGGCACCCTGCGTGCCGCCCACACCGGCCAGACCGTCACCCTCACCGGCTGGGTGGCGAAGCGGCGCGATCACGGCGGGGTGGCCTTCATCGACCTGCGCGACGCCAGCGGCGTCGTCCAGGTCGTCGCGCGCGACGAGGTCCTCACCGGCTCGGCCCACGACCTGCGCAGCGAGTTCGTCGTCAAGGTCACCGGCGCCGTCGCCTCCCGCGAGGAGCGCAACGTCAACCCGGACCTCCCGACCGGCGAGGTCGAGGTCGTCGCCGAGGCGATCGAGGTCCTCAACGCGAGCGCGCCCCTGCCCTTCCAGGTCGACGAGCGCGTCACCGTCGGCGAGGAGGCCCGCCTCAAGCACCGCTACCTCGACCTGCGCCGCCCCGGCGCCCAGTCGGCCGGGAACGCCATCCGCCTGCGCAGCAAGGTGAGCGCCGCGGCACGCCGGGTCCTCGAGGCCCGCGACTTCGTCGAGATCGAGACCCCGACCCTCACCCGCTCCACGCCCGAGGGCGCCCGCGACTTCCTCGTGCCCGCGCGCCTCGCGCCGGGCTCCTGGTACGCGCTGCCGCAGAGCCCGCAGCTGTTCAAGCAGCTGCTCATGGTCGCCGGGATGGAGCGGTACTACCAGATCGCCCGCTGCTACCGCGACGAGGACTTCCGCGCCGACCGGCAGCCCGAGTTCACCCAGCTCGACATCGAGATGTCGTTCGTCGAGCAGGACGACGTGCTCGAGCTCGGCGAGGCCGTGGTCCGCGAGATCTGGCAGCTCATCGGCGTCGACCTGCCGACGCCCTTCCCGCGGATGACGTACGCCGAGGCGATGCGTCGCTTCGGCTCCGACAAGCCCGACCTGCGCTTCGGCCAGGAGCTCGTGGAGTGCACGGAGTACTTCGCGGACACCCCGTTCCGCGTGTTCCAGGCCGAGTACGTCGGCGCCGTCGTCATGCCCGGTGGCGCGAGCCAGCCGCGCAAGCAGCTCGACGCGTGGCAGGAGTGGGCCAAGCAGCGCGGCGCCCGCGGCCTGGCCTACGTGCTCGTCCAGGAGGACGGCACCCTCGGTGGCCCGGTGGCCAAGAACCTCTCGGAGACCGAGGTCGCGGGTCTCGCGGAGCACGTCGGCGCCAAGCCCGGCGACTGCGTGTTCTTCGCCGCGGGTCCGACCCGCTCCTCGCGGGCCCTGCTCGGTGCCGCCCGCCTGGAGATCGGCAAGCGCTGCGGGCTCGTCGACGAGGACGCGTGGGAGTTCCTCTGGGTCCTCGACGCCCCGCTCTTCGAGCCGGCCTCCGAGGCCGTCGCCGCGGGCGACGTCGCGGTCGGCTCGGGCGCGTGGACGGCCGTGCACCACGCCTTCACCTCGCCGAAGCCCGAGTTCCTCGACACCTTCGACACCGACCCGGGCCCGGCGCTCGCGTACGCCTACGACATGGTCCTCAACGGCAACGAGCTGGGCGGCGGGTCCATCCGTATCCACCGCCGCGACGTGCAGGAGCGCGTGTTCAAGGTCATGGGCCTCTCGCAGGAGGAGGCGCAGGAGAAGTTCGGCTTCCTCCTCGACGCCTTCCAGTTCGGCGCGCCCCCGCACGGCGGCATCGCCCTCGGCTGGGACCGCATCGTCATGCTCCTCGGTGGGTTCGACTCGATCCGTGACGTCATCGCCTTCCCGAAGTCCGGCGGCGGCTACGACCCGCTGACCGACGCCCCGGCCCCCATCACCCCGGAGCAGCGCAAGGAGGCGGGCATCGACGCGAAGCCGACGTCCGACGCCGCGCCGCAGGGTGCGCCCGAGGTGTCGCCGAAGCAGTCCTGACCCCACCCGTCGAGGGAGCAGAACACGCCGTGCGGAGGCTTCTCCGCACGGCGTGTTCTCTTCTCTCGACCGCTGCGCCCGTCCGGGCGCGTGGTGTCAGCGGGCGAGGAACTCCAGCAGGGCCGAGGTGAACTCGTCCTTGTGCGAGACGTTGATGCCGTGCGGCCCGTCGGCGACGACGTGCAGCTCGGCGCCGTCGACGAGCTGCGCGGTGCGCTGGCCCGAGACCTCGAGGGGCACGATGCCGTCGCCGTCGCCGTGGATGACGAGGGTCGGCACGCTGCTCTTGCGCAGGCCCCCGGTGAAGTCCTCGACCCACGAGGCGATGCACTGGACGGCGGCGTGCACGTCGGCCTGCGCCGCGAGGGCGATGGCCTCCTGACGCTCGGCCTCGGTGACCTTGAGCTCGCCGCCGGCACTGAAGAAGTTCGTCGTGAAGTCGTCGAAGAACGCCGTCGGGTCCTGGGCCAGCTGCTCCTGCATGCCCCGGACGTCGTCGTCGGTCAGCGCGCCGTCGGGGTGGTCGGCGTCCTTCTTGAGGCACGGGGGCACGGCCGCGGCGTAGACGACGCTGTGCAGGCGCTCCTCACCGACGTTCTCGATGTACCGGGCGACCTCGCCGCCGCCCATCGAGAAGCCGACGAGGCTCGCGTCGCGCAGGTCGAGCTCCGTCATCAGCGCGTCGAGGTCGGAGGTGAGGGTGTCGTAGTCGTACGACGACGCCTCGCCGGGCTTGCCGGACTCGCCGAAGCCGCGGCGGTCGTAGGTGACGACGCGGTAGCCGGCGTCGCTCAGGGCCGGGACCTGGTTGCTCCAGGACTTTCCGCTGAGGGGCCAGCCGTGGATGAGGACGACCGGGCGACCGTCGCCGCCGTGGTCCTCGTAGTGGATCTCGACCGAACCGTTGGTCAGCGTGCTCACGGTGTTCCTTCCGTCGGGGGTGTCCCCCTACCGTAGGCACGCTGACCTGCACCGATGCTCCTCAGGACGAGGGAATTTCCCGGCCCCGCAGACGGTTCGGCGTTCTCTCGGAGCGCTGGTCGGCCCGTCGTCACCCGTCGGCGAGGCGGGGGAGCGAGCCCTCGCGCCAGCGGCTGCGCCACACCATCCCGGTGCCGAAGCCGAGCCGCCGGTAGAGGCGCCGGGCCCCGTCGTTGTCGGAGAACATCCCGAGGGCGCACGCGCCGGTGCGCGCCACCGCCTCACGGGTGAGGGCGGCGGTGACGGCGGCGCCGAGGCCCTGCCGCCGGGCGTCGGGTGCGACGGCGATGCCCGCGAGGGTCGGCGTCCCACCGGTCGAGGGCTCGCTGCCCCCGCAGGCGAGCAGCCGGCCGGTGTCGTCGCGGACCCCGAGCCACCGCTGGCCGGGCCGGGCGAACGGCTGGCCGTGGGTGCGCGGGCTCGCCTCGAGGAGCAGCGCGACCACCTCGTCCCGCGTGTCCTGCGCGAGCGTGACGACGCGCTCCTCGCCCGGCACGACCGGGGGAGCGGCGCGGGTCCACATCCACTCCCAGTCGCCGCCGACGGAGCCGACCGGCAGGTGGGCCTCGACGAGGTCGTCGAGGGCCTGGGGGCGGCTGAGGTGGCGGAACCCGCCGTCGTCGAACCACCGGCGCACGGCGGGGTCGGCGACGAGGACGGCGAGGGCCGCGGGCGGGCCGAGCAGCGAGGCGCCCGGCACACCGTGGTCGCTGCTGCGGGCGAAGGCGAGCGCCGTGCCGCCGGCACCGTCGCGGGCCACCCACGCCGGCATCGGGGCGTCGGGGCCGACGTCGAGCTCGACGACGGGGTGGTGGCCGGAGGCCTCGAGGAGGTCGTCGTAGGAGGTCAGGGGCACCGCGCCGGTCACGCGGCACAGGATGGCACGGGGGAGGTCAGCGCGTGGGGGCCGGGCACTCGCGGCGCACGTACCCCGGCTCGCCGGCCGGCACGAGGTCGAGGTCGCGGCGGACCGGGCGCAGGTCGGCCCAGGTGGTGCAGGCGGCGGTGAGGCCCGCCTCGCCGTACTCGACGAGGACGACCCGTCCGTCGTAGGCCTCGACGAAGGGGCCGCACTCGGCGTAGCGACCGCACTCCTCGACGACCGCGAAGTCGGTGACCGTACCCGCGAGGCGGTCGGTCAGCTCGACGGCGTTCTTCTGGCCGACGGCGAGCCCGGCTTGGTGCGCGACGTCGGCGAGCGCGGTGACGAAGGAGACGGCGTCGTCGGCGGTGAGCAGCCCGTCCGAGCGGGTCCAGGAGTCGAGGTTGTCGAGCTCGACGGCGGCGAACCCGGCCGCGGCGCAGCTCTCGAGCCAGGGTTCGAGGACGGCGAGGAGCTCGCGGCGGGCGTGCGGGCGGATGTCGAGGAGGGTCTCGTCCCACGCGTCGTCGACGACCGGCGTGCCGCCGGGGTGGCGCAGGACGAGGCCGGGGTGCTCCTCGAGCCACCAGTCGGTGGCGTCGGGCTGGGCCTGGAAGGCGTTGACGTAGCAGACCGGGTAGGCGCCGGCCGGCTGGTCGGTGCGGTCGCGGACGACGACGGCGACGCCGGGCGGGACGGCCGAGGTGCCGCCGAGCTGGTAGTCGACGCCGGCGCCGCGGGGGAGCGGGCGGACGGCGGGGTGCGCCGGCGAGGCGCGGGTGGCCTCGACGGGGTCGGCGTCCTGGGCGGCTGGGGCACACCCGAGGGCGCACAGGACCGACGCCACCCCGACGATGGCGCGAACGGCCCCTGCCCGCACGCTGCGCACGCCCCAGTGGACCGCAGCGGACCTCCCCGCGCAAGGGGTGTCGGGTCGGAGGTGCCAGCGGGTTCCGGCACCGGGGCCATCCCGCCCTGCCGGGGTCCCCTCGCCCCGCCGGGGTGCCGTGGCAGGACGGCACGGCGAGGTCGGGTCGGCATGGCGAGACCTAGTCGGCGCGACAAGGGGAGACCGCGTCCGCAGCCGGTGCACCCTCTGCGGGCCGTTCTCCGCGCGACCTGCCCTGGTCCGCGCGCGACCGCACACGCACCCGCGCAGGTCGCCCGGAGAAGGGGTCGTCTCCCGACCTCCACGCACCCGGGGAGGTTTCCCTCCCGCGATGCAAGGAGTGGTCGCGGTCCGGGAGGTTTCGCTCCCGCGGTGGCGACGGCTGGTTGCATCCCGGGAGGTTTCGCTTCCGCGGTGGCGGCGAATGGTTGCGGTCCGGGAGGTTTTCCTCCAGCGGGGTCGGGAGTCCGGGGCGCCACACTGTCGGCCGGGTCCGCTGGTCCGCTCCGGCCGGGCGCGCGGGCATCCGGGTGCTTCTCCGTGCGACCTGCGCGGGTCCGCGCGCGACCGCACCCGGACCCGCGCAGGTCGCGCGGAGGAGGGGCAGCGGGCGGGGACGTCCGGACCCGGCGCTAGCCTCGCGGGGTGGCACAGGACGGGACCGACCTCTTCGGCGCGGCGGCGCAGGCCGCGGGTGCCGACGTGCCGTCGTCCGTCGTGCCGCCGCTCGCCGTCCGGATGCGCCCGCGCAGCCTCGACGAGGTGCGCGGCCAGGCCGACGTCCTGCGCCCGGGCAGCCCGCTGCGCCGGCTCGTCGAGGGCAGCGGCGGCGCGGCCGGCCCGCTGTCGGCGATCCTCTGGGGCCCGCCCGGCACCGGCAAGACCACGCTCGCCCACCTCGTGGCGACGGCCTCCGAGCGCGAGTTCGTCGAGCTCTCGGCCGTCACCGCCGGGGTCAAGGACGTCCGGCAGGTCATGGAGCAGGCCCAGCGCACCCGCGACCTCTACGCCCGCCAGACCGTCCTCTTCCTCGACGAGATCCACCGGTTCACCAAGGCCCAGCAGGACGCTCTCCTGCCCGGTGTCGAGAACCGCCAGGTCGTCCTCGTCGCCGCCACGACCGAGAACCCCAGCTTCTCGGTCATCGCCCCGCTCCTGTCGCGCTCGATGCTCGTCACCCTCGTGTCGCTCACCGACGACGACGTGGCCGACGTGCTCACCCGCGCCGCCGCCGACGAGCGCGGCCTCGCCGGCGCCTACGAGCTGGCCGACGACGCCCGCGAGCACCTCGTGCGCCTCGCCGGCGGTGACGCCCGCCGCGCACTGACCTTCCTCGAGGCCGCCGCCGGGGTCGCCGACGACTCCGTGGCCCCGGGGGCGCAGCGCCCCGAGCCGCTCGTCGTCACGCTCGCCCACACCGAGCAGGCGGTCGCGCACGCCGCGGTCCGCTACGACCGCACCGGCGACCAGCACTACGACGTCGCCTCGGCGCTCATCAAGTCGATGCGCGGCTCCGACGTCGACGCCGCCCTGCACTACCTCGCCCGGATGCTCGAGGCCGGCGAGGACCCGCGCTTCATCGCCCGGCGCATCGTCATCTCGGCCTCCGAGGACGTCGGGATGGCCGACCCGACCGCGCTGCAGACCGCCGTCGCCGCGATGCACGCCGTCGCGCAGATCGGCATGCCGGAGGCGCGGATCATCCTCGCCCAGGCCGTCGTCCACAACGCCCTGGCGCCGAAGTCGAACGCCGCGTACGGCGGCATCAACGCCGCGATCGCCGACGTCCGCGCCGGGCGCGGCGGCTCGGTGCCGCTGCACCTGCGGGGGAGCGGCTACGGCGGCGCGAGCCGGATCGCCGAGGCCTCGGCGCAGGCCGCGGGCCGGAAGAAGGCGCCCGTGTACGTCTACGCCCACGACGAGCCCGACGGCGTCGCCGCCCAGCAGTACCTGCCGGACGACCTGCACGGCGCCGCCGACTACTACCACCCGACCGACCGCGGCTTCGAGGCCCGGCTCCAGGAGCGGTGGCGCTGGCTGCGGGAGCGCCTCGGCCGCTGAGCCGCCCGCGCCGCCGAGCAGCCCCCTCGACTGACCTACGGTGGGGGGATGGACCCCGACGCGACCCTGGCCACCCACGAGGAGCAGCTCGAGGCCGACCTCGCGACGCTGACCGCCGCCCCGCCCGAGGGCGAGAACCTCTCCTTCGGCAAGCGCATCGGCGACGGCACGTCCCTCGCGGTCGACCGGCTCTCGGCCGTCGCGGTGCAGGAGCAGCTCCTCGACTCCCTGGCCCAGGTGCGCCGGGCCCGCGCCCGCGTCGCCGACGGGACCTACGGCACCTGCGAGGTCTGCGGCGAGCCGATCCCCGCCGCCCGGCTCGAGGCCCGTCCGTGGGCCGCCCGCTGCGTCCGCCACGCCTGAGCCCTGCGGGAAGGGGTGCACCCGCCCGAACACCGCCCCGGTAGGGTCGACGCCATGGACGTCACGCTCGGAGGGATCGCGGGACTCGTCGCCGCGCTCGCGTTCGCCTACCTCGTCGTCCGGGTCGCCGGGCTCGTCGGCAAGGCCGGCCGGATCCTCGACGAGGCGCGCGAGAGCGTCCGCACGACGACCGAGAACGTGCAGCCGACGCTCAAGAGCCTCACCGACACCGTCGGGCTGACCAACGACCAGCTCGCGCGGGTCGACGCCATCACGAGCTCGGTCTCGACGATGACGACCAACGCCTCGGCCCTGACCTCGGTCTTCGCCGCGACCGTCGGCTCGCCCCTCATCAAGGTCGCGGCCTACAGCTACGGCGTCCGCACCGCGGTGCGCGGCCTGCGCAAGGTCTCCTCGTGAGGATGCGCACCGCCGTCGGCGTCGCCGTCCTCGCGGGCGCCGCGTCCGTCCTCTGGCGCCGCCCGGCGACCCGCCGCTTCGTCGCGACCGTGCGCGAGTCCGCGACCGAGCGCGAGGCCCAGCTGCGCGCCGCCGTCGAGACCGCCGTCCGCGAGGACGCCACGACCCGCGCCCCCCGCCACGCCGCCGACGCCCGCGTCCCCGACCTCGAGGTCGACGCCGGCTGGGGCGGGGGCGAGGGCCGCTCCCTCACCCCCGACGAGGCGCGCGCGCTGCTCCTCGACCCCGCCGGCCGGGCCCGCGACGCCGGACCCGCCGACCGAGCTCGGTAGGGGCAGCCGCCCCCGCCTCCGCACGCCCGTCACCCCCCTCGTGCGCGCACCGGCCTACGATCGAGGCTGCCCGCGCACGGACGACCCCCAGGACTGAACCCGACATGGAAACCTCCGAGATCCGCCGCCGCTGGCTCGACTTCTTCGAGCGCAACGGCCACACCGTGGTCCCCTCGGCGCCCCTCGTCCACGACGACCCGAACCTGCTGTTCGTCAACGCCGGCATGGTGCCCTTCAAGCCGTACTTCCTCGGCCAGGAGACCGCGCCCTACGACCGCGCGACGAGCGTCCAGAAGTGCGTGCGCACCCAGGACATCGAGGAGGTCGGCAAGACCTCCCGGCACGGCACGTTCTTCCAGATGAACGGCAACTTCTCCTTCGGCGACTACTTCAAGGAGAAGGCCATCTCCCTCGCCTGGGAGCTCGTGACGACCCCCCAGGACCGCGGCGGCTTCGGCCTCGACCCGGAGCGCATCTGGCCGACCGTCCTCGAGGGCGACGACGAGGCCCTCGGCATCTGGCACGAGCAGGTCGGCGTCCCGCTCGAGCGCATCGTGCGCCGGGGCCTGGCCGACAACTACTGGCACATGGGCGTCCCCGGCCCGGGCGGCCCCTGCTCCGAGATCTTCTACGACCGCGGGCCGGAGTACGGCCCCGACGGCGGCCCGGCCGTCGACGAGGACCGGTTCATGGAGTTCTGGAACCTCGTCTTCATGCAGGAGAACCTCACCGAGGTCCGCACCAAGGTCGACTTCGACGTCAGCGGCCCGCTCCCGCGCAAGAACATCGACACCGGGATGGGGCTGGAGCGCATCGCGTCCATCCTCCAGGGCGTCGACAACATGTACGAGATCGACGAGGTCTACCCGGTCCTCGCCCGCGCCGCGGAGATGACCGGCAAGGAGTACGGCACCCGCTCGGGGCACTCGGCCGGCTCGAGCCACCCCGACGACGTGCGGCTGCGCGTCGTCGCCGACCACGTCCGCTCCTCGCTCATGCTCATCGGCGACGGCGTGACGCCGGGTAACGAGGGCCGCGGGTACGTGCTGCGCCGGATGCTGCGCCGTTCGGTGCGCTCGATGCGCCTGCTCGGCTACGAGGACCCCTGCCTGCCCGAGCTGCTCCCCGTCTCGCTCGAGCGGATGAAGCAGTCCTACCCCGAGCTCGAGGCCGGCTTCGACCGGATCGCGCAGATCGCCTACGCGGAGGAGGAGGCGTTCCGCCGCACGCTGGCGTCCGGCACGACGATCCTCGACACCGCGGTCGCCCGGACCAAGGAGTCCGGCGGCACGGTGCTCGCCGGCGACCAGGCCTTCCAGCTGCACGACACCTACGGCTTCCCCATCGACCTCACCCTCGAGATGGCGGCCGAGCAGGGCGTCGAGGTCGACCGTGACGGCTTCACCCGCCTGATGCAGGAGCAGCGCCAGCGCGCGAAGGCCGACGCGAAGGCCAAGAAGTCCGGCCACGTCAACACCGAGGTGTGGCGCGACCTGCGCGCCCTCGGCGCCACCGACTTCCGCGCCTACCACGAGCTGAGCAGCGAGGCGAGCGTCGTCGGCCTCGTCGTCGGCGGCGAGCGGGTCGAGGAGCTCGAGCCGGGCACGCGCGCCCAGGTCGTCCTCGACCGCACCCCGTTCTACGCCGAGTCCGGTGGCCAGGTCGCCGACGAGGGCGTCATCACCGCCGACGGCCTCGAGCTGCGCGTCCTCGACGTGCAGCGCCCGGTCAAGGGGCTCATCGCGCACACCGTCGAGGTCGTCTCCGGGGCGCTGCGCCCCGGCTCGTCGGTCCTCGCGCAGGTCGACCGCGACTGGCGCGTCGCGGCCTGCCAGGCGCACTCCGGCACGCACGTCGTCCACGCGGCGCTGCGCCAGGTGCTCGGCCCGTCGGCGCTGCAGTCCGGCTCGTACAACAAGCCCGGCTACCTCCGCCTCGACTTCGCGTGGGGCCAGGCGCTCTCGCCCGAGACCCGCAGCGAGATCGAGGAGGTCGCCAACCTCGCGCTGCGCCAGGACCTCCCGGTCTCGGCCACGTACATGCCGCTGCCGCAGGCCCGCGAGATCGGCGCGCTCGCGCTCTTCGGCGAGACCTACGACGAGGACGTCCGCGTCGTCGAGATCGGCGGCCCGTGGAGCCGCGAGCTCTGCGGTGGCACGCACGTCGCGCACTCCAGCCAGATCGGCGCCCTCACCCTGACCGGCGAGTCCTCCGTCGGCTCGGGCGTGCGCCGCGTCGAGGCGTTCGTCGGGATGGACGCGCTGCGCCACCTCGCGAAGGAGCGCGCCATCGTCGCCGAGCTGACCGGCCAGGTCGGCGGGCGTCCCGACGAGCTCGCCGAGCGCGTCGCCGGCCTCCTGGGCCGGCTGCGCGACGCCGAGCGCGAGCTCGACCGCCTGCGCAAGGAGCAGATCCAGGCCCGGGCCGGCTCGCTCACCGACCGCGCCCGCGACGTCGGCGGCATCACCTTCCTCGGCCACGACGCCGGGGACGCCGGCGCCGACGACGTCCGCACGATGGTCCTCGACCTGCGCGGCCGCCTCGGCGACGAGCGCCCCTCGGTCGTCGCCATCACCGGTGTCGCCAAGGGCCGTCCGGTCGTCGTCGTCGCGACGAACCCCGCGGCGCGCGAGCGCGGCGTCAAGGCCGGCGAGCTCGTCCGCGCGGCGGCCCAGGCCCTCGGCGGCGGCGGCGGCGGCAAGGACGACATCGCCCAGGGCGGCGGGCAGGACCCGGCCAAGGTCGGGGAGGCGCTCGCCGCGGTCGAGTGGCGCGTCGGGGAGATCGCCGGCTGATGCCGGGTCCCGGCGAGGGGACGGTACGCGGCGCCCGGCTGGGCGTCGACGTCGGCTCGGTGCGTGTCGGGGTCGCCACCAGCGACCCCGACGGTCTCCTCGCGACACCGCTCGAGACGGTGCCCCGCACGTCCGAGGCACCGGCCGCCGCGGGCGACGCCGACGTCGAGCGGGTGGCCGCGCTGGTCGCCGAGCACGCCGCCGTCGGGGTGGTCGTCGGGCTGCCGCGCTCCCTTTCCGGGGACGAGGGACCCGCCGCGGAGCGTGCGCGCACGTATGCTTCCGTGCTGGCGGTGCGCGTGGCACCCGTCCCGGTGCGGCTCGTCGACGAGCGGCTGACGACGGTCGACGCGCACCGGATGCTCCGGCAGAGCGGTGTGGCCGGGAGGCGGCAGCGCGCCGTGGTCGACCAGGCCGCGGCGGTGCTCATCCTCCAGGCCGCGCTCGACGCCGAGCGGTCGACCGGCGCCCCCGCGGGGGAGCAGGTCGGCGGACGACGGCGCAAGCCACGGACGAAGGGCACGACGACGTGAGCCACGACTTCACCGAGACCATCTTCGGTGACGAGGAGACCCCCGACCGGGGCCAGCCCACGCGCCGTCGCGAGGTGCACTCGCGCGGCCGCCGGCCCCGCCGCCGCGGCCGTCGGCTCGTCGCCCTCCTCCTCGCCCTCGGCCTCATCGGCGGCGCCGCCTACGGCGCCTGGACCGTCCTCGGCCCCGGGGTCAGCGGCCTCTTCGACGACGAGCCCACCGACGTCGACTTCGCCGGCCCCGGCGAGGGCGAGGCGCGGGTCGTCATCCAGCAGGGCGACACCGGCGAGACCATCGCCACCACGCTGCGCAACGCGGGAGTGACCAAGACGCGCACGGCCTACCTCGACGCCGTGGCCGCCGACCCGACGACCGCGGCCGGCATCCAACCCGGCACCTACGTCATGCTCAAGGGGATGCGAGGCGTCGACGCGTTCACCTTCCTCGCCGACCCCGAGAACCGCTCCGCGAAGCGGGTGACCATCCGCGAGGGCCTCTGGAAGAAGGAGGTCTTCGCCGCGCTCTCGAAGGCGACCGGGGTCAAGGAGGCCGACTACGAGAAGGCGGCCAAGAACGCCTCGGCCATCGGCCTGCCGAAGGCCGCGAAGGGCAACGTCGAGGGATGGCTCTTCCCCGCGAGCTACGAGTTCGACGACAGGACGACGGCGCAGGACCAGCTCGAGCAGATGGTCGCGCTGACCGTCAAGGCCCTCGAGGACACCGGCGTCGCCGAGGAGGACTGGGAGGAGACGCTGACCATCGCCTCGATCGTCGAGGGCGAGGTGAGCGGCGACGCCGACCGCGGCAAGGTCGCCCGCGTCGTCCTCAACCGCCTCGAGGGCGGTCCGCCGAGCTACGGCCTGCTGCAGATGGACTCCACCGTCCACTACCTCGCGCAGCAGCGCGGCAAGGCCGGCACGAGCGACTCGCAGCGCGCCTCGGACAGCCCGTACAACACCTACAAGGTCCAGGGCCTGCCGCCCGGCCCGATCGGCAACCCGGGTCAGGCGTCCATCGAGGCCGCCGCGAACCCGACCCCCGGCGACTGGGTGTTCTTCGTGACGGTCGACCCGAGCACCGGCGAGACCAAGTTCGCCACGACCTCGGCCGAGCACGACCGCAACGTCCGCGAGTTCCAGCAGTGGTGCTCCGACAACCCCGGCCAGTGCTGAGGGCCGCGGTCCTCGGCTCGCCCGTCGCGCACTCCCTCTCGCCCGTCCTGCACGCGGCCGGGTACGCGGCGTGCGGCCTCGACGGCTGGGAGTACGGGCGCCACGAGGTCGACGCCGCCGGCCTGCCCGGGTTCCTCCACGGCCTCGACGACTCCTGGCGCGGGCTCTCGCTGACGATGCCGCTCAAGGAGGCGGCGCTCGAGGTCGCCACCGAGGTCTCCGAGGTCGCGCGCCGCGCCGGCGCCGCCAACACCCTCGTGCGCCGGGCCGACGGTGGCTGGGACGCGACGAACACCGACGTCGAGGGCGCCGCCGAGGCGCTGCGACCCCACCTGCGCGCCGACCCCCGTCGGGCCCTCGTCCTCGGGGCGGGCGCCACGGCGCGCTCGGTCGTGCTCGCGCTCGCCGGGCTCGGGGTCACGACGCTGACCGTCCGCGCGCGCGACACCGCGAAGGGCGCCGACCTCCTCGCGTGGGCGCTCGACGCGGGCATCGGCATCCGCAACGGGTCGGTGGCCGCGATCGACGCCTGGGTCACGACCAAGGACGACGTCGTCGTCTCCACCGTGCCCCCCACCGGCGGCGAGGACGTGGCCGCCACCGTGCCCGCGCACCACGAGGGGGTGCTGCTCGACGTCGTGTACGCCGGCTGGCCCACCCCCGTCGCGCGCGCCGCGTCGGACGCCGGGATGACCGTCGTCTCCGGGCTCGACCTGCTCGTGCACCAGGCCGCCGCCCAGTTCACCCTCTTCACCGGCCGGCCCGCCCCGGTCGAGGCGATGGCCGCCGCCGGGCTCGCGGCCCTCGGGAGCCGCGCGTGACGCCGTGGTGGGTCGCGGTCCTCGCCGCCCTCGTCATGGGTGTCGTCGGCCACCTCACCGGCCGCGAGCTCGCCACCGGCGGCTACCGCATCCCGGAGGACGAGGCGACGCACCCGCCGGGCAACCCCTGGTGGACCGGCCCCGCGACGGCCGCGCTCGCCGCGCTCGCCGTCTGGTCGGTCGGCGACCTCGGCGGATGGGCCGCCCTGCCGCCCTTCCTCCTCTTCGCCTGGCTGACCGTGGCCCTGGTCTGGATCGACCTCGACGTCCACCGCCTGCCCGTCGGGCTCGTCGTCCCGACCGGCGCCGCGCTCGCCGTCCTCCTCGCCGTCGCCGTCGTCGCGACCGGGGGCCCGCGCTGGCAGGGAACCGTCGTCGGCGCCCTCGTCATGGGCCTGTTCTACGTGCTGCTCGGCATCATGCCGGGGGGTGGCGTCGGCGGCGGCGACGTGCGCCTGGCCCCCGTCATCGGCGCGCTGCTCGGCTTCCTCGGCGGCGCGCACGTCGTCGTCGGGATGGGCGCCGGCTTCCTCGTCGGCGGGCTGGCGGCCGCGGCCCTGCTCCTGCTGCGGCGGGTCGGGCTCGGCTCGGCCATCGCCTACGGTCCGGCGATGTGCCTCGGGGCGTGGGCCTCGGTCGCGCTGACGCCTCGCATCGTGACCGGCCTCGCGGGGGGCTGACCCCTCCGTGTCAGGATGGGCGGCATGCTGCGCTGGCTGACCGCGGGCGAGTCCCACGGACCCGCCCTCCTCGCGACCATCGAGGGCCTCCCCGCCGGGGTCGAGGTGACGACCGCCGACATCGCGGGCGCCCTCGCCCGTCGCCGCCTCGGCTACGGCCGCGGCGCCCGGCAGAAGTTCGAGCAGGACGAGGTCGAGGTGCTCGGCGGGCTGCGGCTCGGGCGGACGCTCGGCTCGCCGGTCGCCATCCGGATCGGCAACACCGAGTGGCCCAAGTGGCGCACCGTCATGAGCCCCGACCCGGTCGCCGCCGCCGACTACGCCGCCTCCGACGACGTCAACGCCGAGAAGGAGGTGGCCCGCAACCGGCCCCTCACCCGGCCGCGCCCCGGGCACGCCGACCTCGTCGGGATGCAGAAGTACGGCTTCGAGGACGCCCGCCCGGTGCTCGAGCGCGCCTCGGCCCGCGAGACCGCCGCCCGCGTCGCGCTCGGCGCCGTCGCCGCCGCCTTCCTCGAGCAGGCCTACGGCATCCGGCTGCTCTCGCACACCGTGGCCATCGGCACGGCCGGCGTGCGCGACGACGCGCCGCTGCCCGGGCCGGACGACGTGGCCGCCCTGGACGCCGACCCGGTGCGCGCCTTCGACGCCGAGGGCTCGGGCGCGATGGTCGCCGAGGTCGACGCCGCTCACAAGGACGGCGACACGCTCGGCGGCGTCGTCGAGGTCGTCGCCGTCGGGGTGCCCCCGGGTCTCGGCTCGCACGTCCACTGGGACCGCCGGCTCGACGCCCGCCTCGGCGCGGCGCTCATGGGCATCCAGGCGATCAAGGGCGTCGAGGTCGGCGACGGCTTCCGCACCGCCGCGCGCCGCGGCTCGCAGGCCCACGACGAGATGGAGCGCGGCGACGACGGCGTCATCCGCCGCCGCACCCTGCGCGCCGGCGGCACCGAGGGCGGGATGTCGGTCGGCGGCGTGCTGCGCGTGCGCGCGGCGATGAAGCCCATCTCGACCGTGCCCCGCGCCCTCGACACCGTCGACGTCGCCTCCGACGAGCCCGCGACCGCCATCCACCAGCGTTCCGACGTCTGCGCCGTCCCGGCCGCCGGCGTCGTCGCCGAGGCGATGGTCGCGCTCGTCCTCGCCGAGGCCTGCCTCGAGAAGTTCGGCGGCGACTCCGTGGCCGAGACCGCCCGCAACCACCGCGCCTACCTCGACGCCATCCCGGCGTCGATGCGCACCTGGGAGTCCTGATGCCCCGCGTCGTCCTCGTCGGCCCGCCCGGCTCCGGCAAGACCACCACGGGGGAGGCGCTCGCCGCGCTGCTCGGGGTGCCCTTCCACGACACCGACGCCGCCGTCGAGGCCGCGCAGGGGCGCACCATCGGCGACATCTTCGTCGTCGACGGCGAGCCCGCCTTCCGCGAGCTCGAGCGCGCCGAGGTCGCGCGGTCGCTGGCGGAGGAGCCGGGGGTCGTCGCGCTCGGTGGGGGAGCGCCGGTCGACCCGCTGACCGAGCCGCTGCTGGCCGGCCACACGGTCGTCTTCCTCCAGGTCGGCATCGCCGACGCCGCCAAGCGCATCGGCCTGGACCGCTCGCGCCCGCTGCTCGCCGTCAACCCGCGCGCCTCGTGGGTGCGCCTCATGGGGGAGCGCCGCGGGATCTACGAGCGGGTCGCGACGCACGTCGTCGACACCGCCGGCCGCGCGGCCGACGACGTCGCCGCCGAGATCGCCCGCCTCCTCGGGGCGCCCGCGTGAGCGAGCCGGTCGTCATCCCCGTCGGGGACCTGCACGACGTCGTCATCGGGCGTGGCGTGCTCGACCGGGTGGACGGGCTCGTGCCCGAGGGGGCGCGGCAGGTGCTGGTCGTCGGGCCCGACGGGCTGGACCGGTACTCGCGGCCCGTGGCCGAGTCGCTGCGCGCGGCCGGGCTCGTCGTCCACGAGGCGAGCGTCCCCGACGCCGAGCGGGCCAAGAACGCCGAGGTCGCCGCGTCGCTCTGGGCGGTGCTCGGGCAGCAGGCGTTCACCCGCACCGACGCCGTCGTCGCGGTCGGCGGCGGCACCGTCACCGACCTCGCCGGGTTCGTCGCCGCGACGTGGCTGCGCGGGGTGCCGGTCGTCCACGTCCCGACGACGCTGCTCGCGATGGTCGACGCGGCGGTCGGCGGCAAGACGGGCATCAACACGGCCGAGGGAAAGAACCTCGTCGGCTCCTTCCACACGCCGGCCGGGGTCGTCTGCGACCTCGACGTCCTGGAGACGCTGCCGCGCGCCGACCTGGTCGCCGGCCTCGCCGAGGTGCTCAAGGGCGGGTTCATCGCCGACCCGCGCATCCTCGAGCTCGTCGAGGCGGCTCCGGAGGACGCCGTGCGCTGGGACGCACCGGTCCTCGACGAGCTCGTGCGCCGCAAGGTCGCGGTCAAGGCCGAGGTCGTCGCGGGGGACCTGTGCGAGGCCTTCGCGCGTGAGGTGCTCAACTACGGGCACACGCTCGGGCACGCGGTCGAGCAGGTCGAGGGCTACCGGCGCCGGCACGGCGAAGCGGTCGCCATCGGGATGGTCTTCGTTGCCGAGCTCGGTCACCGCACCGGCACGGTGTCGGACGAGCTGCTCGCGCGGCACCGCTCGGTGCTGACGTCGGTCGGGCTGCCGACGACGTACGACGCCGCGCCGTTCGAGGAGCTGCTGGCGGTCATGGCCCGCGACAAGAAGTCGCGCGGCGCGCGGCTGCGCTTCGTCGTCCTCGACGGTCTCGCGCACCCGGTGCGCCTCGAGGGGCCGGAGGAGTCCCTCCTGCGCGACGCCTACGCCGCCCTCGCCCCCGCCCACTGACCCCTTCTCCGCGCGACCTGCGCGGGTCCGGGCGCGACCGCAGGGGCATCCGCGCAGGTCGCCCAGAGGAGAGCGCGGTCGGCCCGGGCCTGTGGATGACGGCCGCGCCGCGGGGCTCGGACGTGCCACCGTCGGCGGATGCTCGGTGACCCCGCACCCACCCCCTTCGACCCCGCGCTGCTGCGTGGGGCCCCGGACCTGCGGCCGCTGGGCATCGACCCGGGGCGCGAGGGCTGGCACCACGTCCGGCACGGCGCGTGGGTCGAGGAGGCGGTGTGGGGTGGGCTGACGCCCGAGCAGCGTCACGCGGCGCTCGTCCACGCCACCGACCTCGCCGCGCGGCGTCAGGGGCGTCACGTCTACGTGCTGGAGTCGGCGGCGGCCGTGTGGGGCCTGCCGGTCATCGGGGGGTGGCCGCGGCACGTCAGCGTGCTCCGCAGCCGCCCCGAGCAGCGGGGGTCCGCCGTCGTCCGGGTGCACGTCGGCCTGCCGAGCGGCGGCGTGCCGAAGGACGGCGTGCGCGTCACCGGGGTCGCGCGCACCGTCGTCGACCTCGCCCGGATGCGCTCCTTCGAGTCCGGTCTCACCGCCGCCGACCACGCCCTGCGCCACGGGCTGGCCTCGCCGGGCGACCTCGCAGCCGCTGCCGCCGAGGTCCCCGCGCGCGTCTGGGGACGGCCGCGGGCGCTGCTCGTCGCCGAGCTCGCCGACGGCCGCTCGATGTCGCCGGGCGAGAGCCTGTCGCGGGCCCGGATGTACACCCTGCGCCTGCCGCGGCCCGAGCTCCAGGTGCCGCTGGAGGACGACGACGGGTTCATCGGCCTCGGTGACTTCGGGTGGCCCGGGGTGGTCGGGGAGTTCGACGGGCGGCGCAAGTACGCCGTGCCCGACGGCGCGGACGCGGCGGCGGCCGAGCAGGCGCTGTGGGCCGAGAAGCTGCGCGAGGACCGCATCCGCCGTCGGTGGCGGCTCGCGCGCTGGGTCTGGGCCGATGCGCTCGACGAGGCGCGGATGGCGCGCATCCTGCTGGCCCAGGGCGTGAAGCCGGTGCCGCGGCCGCGGTGGGTCGACCTGGCCGCGCGCGACGCGTCCTGACGTCCCGGTGGCGCCCGATGGCGCCGGGTGGCGGCGGGTGACGTCCCGGCGGGCCCCGCGCCCTCCTGCGCCCCCTTCTCCGCGCGACCTGCGCGGGTCCGGGTGCGGTCGCACGCGGACGAGCGCAGATCGCGCGGAGCAGCGGGTGGGGTGGAGGGTCGCATCGGGGGTCGGCGTGGTCCGGGGGGTCGGGCCCGGGACGGTACGATGGCCGCTGATCCCCCCACCCCTCGCCGGGGTGACGCGCGCCCGCCACCGGCGGCGCGCCCCACCGAGACACGAGAGAGATCCCGCACGTGGCATCGACCAACGACCTCAAGAACGGCCTCGTCCTCAACCTCGAGGGCCAGCTCTGGACCGTCATCGAGTTCCAGCACGTCAAGCCCGGCAAGGGCCCGGCGTTCGTGCGCACCAAGCTCAAGAACGTCCTCAGCGGCAAGGTCGTCGACAAGACCTTCAACGCCGGCGTCAAGGTCGAGACCGCGAACGTCGACAAGCGCAACATGCAGTACCTGTACAACGACGGCCAGGACTTCATCTTCATGGACGGCGACACCTACGACCAGATCTCGGTCACCCCGGAGGTCGTCGGCGACGCCGCGAAGTACATGCTCGAGAACCAGGAGGCGACCGTCGCCCGCCACGACGGGTCGGTGCTGTTCATCGAGCTGCCGGCCTCCGTCGTCCTCGAGATCACCTACACCGAGCCCGGCCTGCAGGGTGACCGCTCCACCGGTGGCACCAAGCCCGCCACGCTCGAGACCGGCGCCGAGATCGCGGTGCCGCTGTTCCTCGAGACCGGCACCAAGGTCAAGGTCGACACCCGCGACGGCTCCTACCTCGGTCGGGTCAGCTGACCCGTGGCCGCCCGCACCAAGGCCCGCAAGCGCGCCCTCGACCTGCTGTTCGAGGCCGAGCAGCGGGGCGTCGACGCCGCGGAGCTCCTGCGTGAGCGGCTCGCGAAGCCCGTCACCGAGCACGCGCTGCCCGAGCTGACGGCCGACCTCGTCTCCGGGGTCTCCGAGCACCGCGACCAGATCGACGAGCTCATCACGACCTACGCGCAGGGCTGGTCCCTGCAGCGGATGCCCGCCGTCGACCGCAGCATCCTGCGGCTCGGCGCGTGGGAGGTCCTGTACTCGCCGGACGTCCCCGAGGCCGTGGCCATCAGCGAGTGGGTCTCGCTGGCCACCGAGCTCTCGACGGACGACAGCCCGCGCTTCGTCAACGGGCTCCTCGCCCGGCTCGCCGAGGTCAAGCCGACCCTCGCCTGAGGCCGGTCGCCCGGAACCCGGTTGCACCGGACGGGCCGGGAGGGGCACCGTCGCCGTCGTGACCGTCCGCCCCGCCACCGCCGCCGACCTGCCGTTCCTCGGCCCGCTCGAGGACTCCGGGGACCGGCAGTTCGCCGAGCTCTTCGGGGGGCTGGACTGGCCGCCGGCCGACTCCGGCGCCGAGCGAGCCGCCGTCCCGGGCTTCCTCCTCGTCGCGACCGACGGCGCGCAGGTCGTCGGGTTCGCGCACGTCCTCGACCTCGCGGGCCACTGGCACCTCGAGCAGCTGTCGGTCGAGCCCGGGCACCAGGGCCGGGGTCACGGCGGCGCCCTCCTCGAGGCGGCCGTCGCCGGCGTGCGCGAGCGCGGCGGGGCGGAGGTCACGCTCATGACGTACGCCGACGTCCCGTGGAACGGCCCGTTCTACCGGCGCCGGGGCTTCGTCGAGATCGAGGCGCCGGCGCGCCTCGCGCCGATGCTCGCGACCGAGGAGCGGATGGGCCTGGCCCGGCACGGGCGGCGCACCGCGATGGTCCGCCCCACCCGCTGAGCCCGTCGGGTGGGCGAGCCCGTCAGCGGGCGCCCGCGCTGGCGAAGACGACCTCGGGCCACGGCGAGGCGACGAGCCACGCCCGGTAGGCCTCGGCGTCGGCGTCCGCCGGCGGGAAGAGCGGCTGGCGACCGGGGGTCGTCGCCGGCGACGGCGCGAGCGCGAGGTCGGAGCCCTGGCACGTCGGGGCACCTGTCGTGGGGTGAGCGGTGGTCGTCATCGGGTCCTCCTCCGGCGGTCGATCGGGCGGTGCGTCGCACCAGTGCATCACAGTGTGTTACCTGATGCATAGCAGTGCATTATGCGTCTCACGACGCGGATGACATCGGCCACCGGCGCCGCGGCCCGGGGCTGGCGTCCGCCGGGCCGGTCGTGGTCGACTGTGCGGATGAGCACGCTCGGGCCGCGCCTGGCCGCCGCGATCGCCGCGAAGGACGCCGGGGCCGTGCGCTCCCTCGTCGCCGACGACGTCGACTTCCGCGGCCTCACTCCCGGCCGCTCGTGGGAGGGCGCGAGCGCCGACGAGCTCGTCGAGGTGCTCTTCGGGTCGTGGTTCGAGCCGGCCGACGAGGTCCGGGCCCTGCTCGACGTCACGGTCGGGGCGCCCGTCGAGGACACCCACCGGGTCTCCTACCGGCTCGCCCTGCGCACCCCCGACGGCGAGTTCACCGCCGAGCAGCAGGCCTACTACCGCACCGCCGACGAGCGGATCACCCACCTGCGCATGCTCTGCTCCGGCTTCCGGCCGCACGCGGCGGGCTGACCTGCCCGGGCTCGGTCAGCGCCCGTCGCGGGGTGCGAAGACCGTCAGCGCCACCGCGTCGGAGTGCTCGCCACGGACGTACTCGTCGACCCACGCCCGGGCGTCGGGGTACGAGGACTCGGCGACGACGCGCTCGCACACCGCGTCGACGTCGACCGCGGTGTGCCGCAGCGAGACCTGCCCGTCACGCAGGAGGGCCCACGGCCCGCCGACGCGTCCGTAGGGCATCCCGATGCTCCCGGGGTTGACGACGAGCCGACGGTCGACGAGCCGCGCGAAGGGCATGTGCGTGTGCCCGCAGCAGACGGTCCGCACCTCCTCGGGCACGTCCGCGAAGGCCTCGGCCCATCGCTCGAGCCGGGTGTCGACGAGCACGACCTCGTCGTCGTCGCGGGGGCTGCCGTGGCAGAACAGCACGTCGCCGAACCCGGCGACCGGCCGGACGACGGGGTGGGGGAGCGCGGCGAGCAGCGCCACCTGGTCGGGGCGCAGCACCTCGCCCGCGAACACCGACTCGGGGTGCTCGCACCGCCCACCCCGCGCGACCTCGACCACCTCACGGTCGGCGTTGCCCCGGACGAGCAGCACCCGGTCGCCGAGGTCGGTCAGGGCGTCGAGCGTCTCGACGGGCATCGGCCCGGACACGAGGTCTCCCGTCACGACGACGAGGTCGGCCGCGCGCACGTCCGGCTCGGCGAGCACCGCCTCGAGGACCGGCAGGACCCCGTGCGGGTCGGACAGGAGGGCGACGGAGCGGGCGACGGGGGCCATCCACCGACCCTAGGTGCGCGTGCGTCCGTCGGGCGGGCGGAGTGCGCCCGCACCGCCGGGGGCCGCTAGAGTGGCAGCCGCAAGACCGTACGACGTCCTTTAACGACCTGTCCCGTGAGGCAGGGAAGGAGGTCCGCGCCCGTGCGCGCTGACGACATGCTGCCCACCGCAGACGATGCCGCCGCTCCCGGTGCCCCGCGCACCGTCATGAGCGAGCCGGACGTCGCGAGAGCCCTCCGCCGCATCGCCCACGAGATCGTCGAGCGCAACAAGGGCGCCCACGACCTCGTGCTGCTCGGCATCCCGACGCGGGGCGTCGAGCTGGCCCGCCGGCTCGCGGCCCTGCTCCACGAGGTCGAGGGGGTCGAGGTGCCGCTCGGCGCGCTCGACATCACGATGTTCCGCGACGACCTGCGCCACCAGCCGACCCGGGCCCCGATGCCGACGCGCATCCCGCCGGGCGGCGTCGACGACCGCGTCGTCGTCCTCGTCGACGACGTCCTCTACTCGGGCCGGACCATCCGCGCCGCGCTCGACGCCCTCGCCGACCTCGGCCGCCCCCGCGCCGTGCGCCTCGCGGTGCTCGTCGACCGCGGCCACCGCGAGCTGCCGATCCGCGCCGACCACGTCGGCAAGAACCTGCCGACCGCCCACACCGAGCGGGTCATGGTGCGGCTCACCGGGGTCGACGACGACGGCGACTCCGTGACCATCGCCTCCGGCGAGACCCGCGCCGGCCGCCCCTCGACCCCGGGAGGCCCCCGATGAGGCACCTGCTCTCGAGCGCCGACCTCACCCGCGACGACGTCCGCATGCTCCTGGCCACCGCCGCCGAGATGCACGACGTGCAGCGCCGCGACGTCAAGAAGCTGCCGACCCTGCGCGGCCGGACGATCATCAACCTCTTCTTCGAGGACTCCACCCGCACCCGCAGCAGCTTCGAGATCGCGGGCAAGTGGATGAGCGCCGACACGATCAACATCACCGGCAAGGGATCGTCGGCGAGCAAGGGCGAGTCCCTGCGCGACACGGTGATGACGATCGACGCGATGAGCGTCGACTGCGTCGTCATCCGGCACATGGCGAGCGGCGCCGCGCACCAGGTCGCGCAGTGGGTCGACGCGAGCGTGGTCAACGCCGGCGACGGCACCCACGAGCACCCGACCCAGGCCCTCCTCGACGCCTACACGATGGAGCAGCGGCTCGGCAGCCTCGAGGGCCGCCGGGTCGCGATCGTCGGCGACCTCACGCACAGCCGGGTCTTCCGCTCCAACGCCATCACCCTGCGCCGCCTCGGCGCCGAGGTCACCCTCGTCGCCCCGCCGACGCTCATGCCGAGCGGCATCCGGCCGTGGGCCGAGCGCGACGGCCTGCACCTGACCGACGACCTCGACGCCGTGCTCGCCGCCGGCCCCGACGCGGTGATGATGCTCCGCGTCCAGCGGGAGCGGATGAGCGGCGGCTTCTTCCCGACCCCGAGGGAGTACACCGTGGGCTACGGCCTCACGCGCGAGCGGCTGCGCGCCCTGACCGACGCCAACCCCGAGGCCGTCATCTGCCACCCCGGCCCGATGAACCGCGGCCTCGAGATCAGCGCCGACGCCGCCGACGGCGCCCGCAGCCTCGTCCTCGACCAGGTCTCGGCGGGGGTGGCGGTGCGGATGGCCGTGCTCTACCACCTGCTCGCCGGCGAGGGGGTGGCCGCATGAGGGGCACCCCACGAAGTTCTTCCCCCGCTGCGCTCCTCCAGATACTTCGCGGGGGCCCCGAATGAGCGACCTCCTGCTCACCGGGGTCACCTGGCACGAGCCCGACGGCACCGCCCGCACCGGCGACGTCGCCGTCCGCGAGGGCACGGTCACCGAGGTCGGCCGGGTCGAGGACACCGAGGGCCTGACCCGCCACCACGCCGACGGCCTCACGCTCCTGCCGGGCTTCGTCGACCTGCACACCCACCTGCGCCAGCCGGGCCGCGAGGACGCCGAGACCGTCGCCTCCGGCTCGCGCGCCGCCGCGGTCGGGGGCTACACGGCGGTCCTCGCGATGGCCAACACGACCCCGGTCACCGACACCGCGGAGGCGGCCGAGCACGTCCAGCGGCTGGGGCGCGACAGCGGCCTCGTCGACGTCGTGCCGGTCGGCGCCGTGACCAAGGGCCTCGAGGGCCACGAGCTCGCCGAGCTCGGGCTCATGCACCGCAGCCGGGCCCGGGTCACCGTCTTCTCCGACGACGGCCGCTGCGTCGCCGACGCCCGCGTCATGCGCCGCGCGCTGGAGTACCTGCGCCCGTTCGACGGCGTCATCAGCCAGCACAGCCAGGACCCCGCGCTGGCCGGGCCGCAGGCCTGCTGCCACGAGGGCGAGCTCTCCGGCCGCCTCGGCCTGCCGGGCTGGCCGCCGGTCGCGGAGGCGAGCATCATCGCCCGCGACGCGATGCTCGCCCGGCACACCGGCGGCCGCGTCCACGTCGCGCACGTGAGCACGGCCGAGGGCCTCGACGTCGTGCGCTGGGCCAAGGAGCGCGGCATCCGGATGACCGCCGAGGTCGCGCCCCACCACCTCGCCCTCGGCACCGACCTGCTCGCCGGCTACGACCCGGTCTACAAGGTCAACCCGCCGCTGCGCCCGACCGAGGACCAGGAGGCGCTGCGCGAGGGCCTGGCCGACGGCACGATCGACGCCGTCGCCACCGACCACGCCCCGCACGCGCGGCACGACAAGGAGCACGCCTTCGTCGACGCCGCCTTCGGGATGCTCGGCCTCGAGACGGCGTTCTCGGTCGTCCACGACCTGCTCGTCACCACCGGCCGGATGACGATGGCCGACCTCGCCCGCGTCCTGTCGACGGCGCCGGCGGGCATCGCCCGCCTCGCCGACCACGGCCGTCCCCTCGCCCCCGGCGAGCCGGCCAACCTCGTCCTCGTCGACCCCACGGCAGCGGTCACCGTCGACCGTGACGCCTCCCACTCCCTGTCCCGCAACACCCCGTGGCACGGGCGCACCCTCACCGGGGCCGTGCACACGACGATCCTGCGCGGTGTCGTCACCGCGCGGGAAGGAGAGCCCGCACCGTGCTGACCACCCGCGAACCCGCCGTCCTCGTCCTCGAGGACGGGCGCACCTTCACCGGATCGGCCTACGGCCGCCGGGGCGAGACCGTCGGCGAGGCCGTCTTCTCGACCGGCATGACCGGCTACCAGGAGACGCTCACCGACCCGAGCTACCACCGGCAGGTCGTCGTCATGACCGCGCCGCACGTCGGCAACACCGGCTGGAACGACGAGGACGACGAGTCCGGCCGCATCTGGGTCGCCGGCTACGTCGTGCGCGACCCCGCGCTGCGCCCGTCGAGCTGGCGCAGCCGCCGCACGCTCGAGGACGAGCTCGACGCGCAGGGCGTCGTCGGCATCTGCGACGTCGACACCCGGGCCCTCACGCGCCACCTGCGCGAGCGCGGCGCCATGCGTGCCGGCATCTTCTCCGGCGAGCTCGCGGCCCGCCCGCGCCCGGAGCTGCTGCAGCGGGTCACCGACGCCCCGGCCATGACCGGTGCGTCCCTCGCGGCCGAGGTCGCCACGCAGGAGGCCTACGTCGTGCCGGCGGTGGGGGAGAGGCGCTTCACCGTCGCCGCCGTCGACCTCGGCATCAAGTCCAACACCCCGCGGATGATGGCCGAGCGCGGCATCGAGGTGCACGTGCTGCCGGCCACGGCGACCCTCGAGGAGGTGCGCGCGGTCGGCCCCGACGGCGTCTTCTTCTCCAACGGCCCCGGCGACCCGGCGACCGCCGAGACCCAGGCCGAGCTGCTGCGTGGCGTGCTGCGCGCGGACATCCCGTACTTCGGCATCTGCTTCGGCAACCAGATCCTCGGCAAGGCGCTCGGGTTCGGCACGTACAAGCTCAAGTACGGCCACCGCGGCATCAACCAGCCGGTCATGGACCGCACGACCGGCAAGGTCGAGGTCACCGCGCACAACCACGGCTTCGCCGTCGACGCCCCGCTCGAGGGCACGACCGCGACCGACTTCGGTGACGTGGGCGTCAGCCACGTCTGCCTCAACGACGACGTCGTCGAGGGCCTGGAGGTCCGCCGCGACGGCCGCCTGGTCGCCTTCTCCGTCCAGTACCACCCGGAGGCCGCGGCCGGCCCGCACGACGCCGCCTACCTCTTCGACCGCTTCTGCGATCTCATGACCACCACCCAGGAGGTGCGCGCCTGATGCCGAAGCGCGACGACATCAAGTCCGTCCTCGTCATCGGCTCCGGCCCGATCGTCATCGGGCAGGCCTGCGAGTTCGACTACTCCGGCACCCAGGCGTGCCGCGTCCTGCGCGAGGAGGGCATCCGCGTCGTCCTCGTCAACTCCAACCCGGCGACGATCATGACCGACCCGGAGTTCGCGGACGCCACCTACATCGAGCCGATCACCCCCGAGATCGTCGAGAAGATCATCGCCAAGGAGCGCCCGGACGCCGTCCTCGCGACCCTCGGCGGCCAGACCGCGCTCAACTGCGCCATGGAGCTGCACGAGCGGGGCGTCCTCGAGCGCTACGACTGCCCGCTCATCGGCGCCAACGTCGAGGCCATCCAGCTCGGCGAGGACCGCGAGAAGTTCAAGGGCGTCGTCGACCGCTGCGGCGCCGAGTCGGCCCGCTCGGCCATCTGCCACACGATGGACGACCTCCTGGCCGCGGCCGACGACCTCGGCTACCCGGTCGTCGTGCGCCCCTCGTTCACGATGGGCGGCCTCGGCTCCGGCTTCGCGTACACCCCGGAGGAGCTGCGCCGCATCGGCGGTGCCGGCCTGCAGTACAGCCCGGTCACGGAGGTGCTCCTCGAGGAGTCGATCCTCGGCTGGAAGGAGTACGAGCTCGAGCTGATGCGCGACACCGCCGACAACGTGGTCGTCGTCTGCTCGATCGAGAACCTCGACCCGATGGGCGTGCACACCGGCGACTCCATCACCGTCGCACCGGCCCTCACCCTGACCGACCGCGAGTACCAGCGGCTGCGCGACATCAGCATCGCCGTCATCCGCGAGGTCGGCGTCGACACCGGCGGCTGCAACATCCAGTTCGCGGTCAACCCCGCCGACGGCCGGATCATCGTCATCGAGATGAACCCGCGCGTCTCGCGCTCCTCGGCGCTGGCGTCCAAGGCCACCGGCTTCCCCATCGCGAAGATCGCGGCGCGGATGGCCATCGGCTACACGCTCGACGAGGTGCCGAACGACATCACGCAGGAGACGCCGGCGTCCTTCGAGCCGACGCTGGACTACGTCGTCGTCAAGGTGCCGCGGTTCGCGTTCGAGAAGTTCCCCGCCGCCGACGACACGCTGACCACGACGATGAAGTCGGTCGGGGAGGCGATGGCCATCGGGCGCTCGTTCACCGAGGCGCTGCAGAAGGCGCTGCGCTCGCTCGAGAAGGCCGGCAGCAGCTTCCACTGGGACGGGGCGCGCCCCACGACCGAGGCGGCCCGCGCCCTGCTCGACAGCGCGCGCCGGCCCACCGACGGCCGGATCGTCCAGGTGCAGCAGGCGCTGCGCGGCGGGCTGTCGGTCGAGGAGGTGCACGACGCGACGGGCATCGACCCGTGGTTCCTCGACCAGATGGAGCTCGTCAACGAGGTCGCCGAGCACGTCGCGACCGCCGAGGAGCTGACGCCCGAGCTGCTGCGCCTCGCGAAGCGGCACGGTTTCAGCGACACCCAGCTCGCGTCGCTGCGCCGGATGCCCGAGGCCGTCGTGCGCGGCGTGCGTCACGCCCTCGGGGTGCGCCCGGTCTACAAGACCGTCGACACCTGCGCGGCCGAGTTCGCGGCGCGCACGCCGTACCACTACAGCGCCTACGACGAGGAGAGCGAGGTCACCCCGCGCGAGCGGCCGGCCGTCCTCATCCTCGGCAGCGGACCGAACCGCATCGGGCAGGGCGTCGAGTTCGACTACTCCTGCGTCCACGCCAGCTTCGCCCTGCGCGACGCCGGCTACGACACGGTGATGGTCAACTGCAACCCCGAGACCGTCTCGACCGACTACGACACGAGCAGCCGCCTCTACTTCGAGCCGCTCACCCTCGAGGACGTCCTCGAGGTCGTCCACGCCGAGCAGCAGGCGGGCCCGGTCGCGGGCGTCGTCGTCCAGCTCGGCGGGCAGACGCCGCTCGGCCTGGCCAAGGCGCTCAAGGCGGCGGGCGTGCCGATCGTCGGCACCTCGCCCGAGGCCATCGACCTCGCCGAGGACCGCGGCGCGTTCGGCCGCGTCCTGCACGAGGCCGGCCTGCCCGCACCGAAGCACGGGACCGCGTACAGCGCGTCCGAGGCCGTCGAGATCGCCCGCGAGATCGGGTACCCCGTCCTCGTGCGCCCGTCGTACGTCCTCGGCGGTCGCGGGATGGAGATCGTCTACGACGACGAGACCCTCTCGGGCTACGTCGAGCGCGCGACGGTCGCGAGTCCCGAGCACCCGGTGCTCGTCGACCGCTTCCTCGACGACGCGATCGAGATCGACGTCGACGTCCTCTTCGACGGCGAGGAGATGTACCTCGGCGGGATCATGGAGCACGTCGAGGAGGCCGGCATCCACTCCGGCGACTCCTCGTGCGCGCTGCCGCCGGTCACGCTCGGCGCGACCGAGCTCGAGCGGGTCCGCGAGTCGACCCTCAAGCTCGCGCGGGGCATCGGCGTGCGCGGCCTGATGAACGTCCAGTTCGCCCTCGCGCAGGACATCCTCTACGTCCTCGAGGCCAACCCGCGCGCCTCGCGCACGGTGCCCTTCGTCGCGAAGGCGACCGGCGTCGCGCTGGCCAACGCCGCGGCCCGCATCATGCTCGGCGCCACGATCGCGCAGCTGCGCGAGGAGGGCGTGCTGCCGCGCCACGCCGACGGCGGCCGGATGCCGGCCAGCTCGCCGGTGTCGGTCAAGGAGGCCGTCCTGCCGTTCAAGCGGTTCCGGACCGCCGAGGGGCTCGTCGTCGACAGCCTGCTCGGCCCGGAGATGCGCTCGACCGGCGAGGTCATGGGCATCGACCGCGACTTCGGCCGCGCCTTCGCCAAGAGCCAGCTCGGCGCGATCAGCGGGCTGCCCACCAGCGGAACGGTGTTCGTGTCGGTCGCCAACCGCGACAAGCGGGCGATCATCTTCCCGGTCAAGCGCCTGGTCGACCTCGGCTTCCGCATCCTGTCGACCTCCGGGACGGCGGAGGTGCTGCACCGCAACGGGATCGAGGCCGACGTCGTGCGCAAGCACGCCGAGCGCGGCGAGCACGAGCAGTCGGTCGTCGACCTCATCAACGCCGGCGAGATCGACATGGTCGTCAACAGCCCGAGCGGCCCGAGCGCCACGACGCGGGCCGACGGCTACGCCATCCGCGCCGCGACGGCCGCGATGGACAAGCCGATCGTCACCACCGTCCAGCAGCTCTCGGCCGCCGTGCTCGCCATCGAGGCCGTGCAGCGCGACGACCTCGACGTCATGTCGCTCCAGGAGCACACGGCGGCCCTGGACCTGCACGGGATCGGGGAGCCGGCGTGAGCGCGAGCGCCGGCGGGAGCGGTGTCGTCCAGGTCGCCGGCGAGGTCGTCGCCAACCGGCGGGTCGGCGCCTACCACCACCTGACGATCGTCGCGCCCGGCGTCGCCGAGCTCGCCCGCCCGGGCCAGTTCGTCGCGCTCGCCGTCGGCGGCCCGACGTCGGCCAACCTCCTGCGCCGCTGCTTCTCGCTGCACAAGGTCAAGGCGTCCGGCACCTACGGCGGCACCCTCGACGTCGTCGTCGCCGCGCACGGCCCGGGCACGCAGTGGCTCACCGGGCTGTCCGCGCACGACGCCGTCGACGTCGTCGCGCCGCTCGGGCGGCCCTTCCCGCTGCCCGCCGAGCCCGTGCCCTGCGTGCTCGTCGGCGGCGGCTACGGCTCCGCGCCGCTGTTCTGGCTGGCCGAGGCGCTGCGCGAGCGCGGCTGCCACGTCGAGATGGTCCTCGGCGCGGCCTCCGAGGACCGGCTCTTCGGGGTCGTCGAGGCCCGCCGCAGCGCCGACGGCGTCACCGTCACGACCGACGACGGCTCGGCCGGCCGCAGGGGCTGGGTCTCCGACGTCCTCGGCGAGGTCGTCGACCGCACCGGCGCGGGCGTCGTCTACGCCTGCGGCCCGATGGGGATGCTGCGCTCGGTCACCGAGGTCGCGCAGGCCCACGGCGCCGTCGCCCAGGTGGCCGTCGAGGAGTCGATGGCCTGCGGCATCGGCGTCTGCATGACCTGCGTCATGCCGGTGCGCGGCACCGACGGCACGACCCGGATGGTCCGTTCCTGCGTCGAGGGGCCGGTCTTCCGCGGCGACCTCGTGCGCTGGGACGCCATCGGCGGGGGCATCACCCGCGTGCCCGAGGACGCGGTCGGCGCCCCGAGGCCGGGGGGTCACTGATGGTCGACATGAGCACGACGCTCGCCGGCGCGACGCTGCCCAACCCGGTGATGACCGCGTCCGGCTGTGCCGCCAACGGCAAGGAGCTGCACCGCTTCTTCCCCGTCTCCGACCTCGGCGCGTTCGTCACGAAGACGGTCATGCGCGACCCGCGCTCGGGCCGCCCGACGCCGCGGATGGCCGAGACCTCCTCCGGGATGCTCAACTCGATCGGCCTCCAGGGGCCCGGCATCGACGCGTTCTGCGCGCAGGACCTGCCGTGGCTCGCCGCGCAGGGCGCCCGGGTGCTCGTCTCCGTCGCCGGCAACACCGCCGAGGAGTTCGGCGAGGTCGTCCAGCGCCTCGTCGCCTCGCCCGCGTGGTCGTGCGTCGTCGGGGTCGAGGCGAACATCTCCTGCCCCAACGTCGCCAACCGCGGGCTGGTCTTCGCCTGCGACCCGGCGTCGTCCGAGCGCGTCGTCCAGATCGTCCGCACCCGCGTGCCCGACGACGTCCCGGTCTTCGCGAAGCTGACGCCCGACGTCACCGACATCGTGTCGATCGCCGACGCCGTCCTGCGCGCCGGCGCCGACGGCCTGACGATGATCAACACGCTGCTCGGCATCGTCATCGACACCGACCTGCTGCGCCCGCAGCTCGCCGGCGTCACCGGCGGGCTCTCCGGCCCGGCCGTGCGCCCGGTCGCGGTCCGGGCCGTCTGGCAGGTGACCGCCGCCATGCGCGCCGGCACCATCCCGACGGCGCCGGTCATCGGGGTCGGGGGAGTGCGCACCGGGGCCGACGCCCTCGAGCTCGTCGCCGCCGGCGCGTCGGCCGTGCAGGTCGGCACCGCCACGTTCAACGACCCGTCCGCGCCGCGCCGCGTGCTCACCGAGCTCGAGGAGCACGTCGCGCGGCACGGCTTCACCCGCTTCGCCGACATCGTCGGCGTCGCCCACGAGAGGATGGCCCGCCTGTGACACGGCAGACCTTCGGTGCGCGGCTGCGCGCCGCGATGGACGAGCACGGCCCGTTCTGCCCCGGCATCGACCCGCACTCCGCCCTGCTCGACGCGTGGGGACTGCCCGACACCGTCGACGGCCTCGAGCGCTTCGCGATGACCTGCGTCGAGGCCTTCGGCGGACAGGTCGCCTGCGTCAAGCCGCAGTCGGCCTTCTTCGAGCGGTTCGGCTCGCGCGGCGTGGCCGTCCTCGAGCGCACCCTGGAGGCGCTGCGCGAGGCCGGGACGCTCTCGCTGCTCGACGCCAAGCGCGGCGACATCGGCACGACGATGGGCGGCTACGCGCAGGCCTACCTGTCCGACGACTCGCCGGTGCGCGCCGACGCGATGACCGTCAGCCCCTTCCTCGGCTACGGCTCGCTGCGGCCGGCGCTCGACCTCGCCGCCGCGACCGGCCGGGGCGTGTTCGTGCTCGCCCTCACCTCCAACCCCGAGGGGCCGTCGGTCCAGCACGCGGCCGCCGACGGGCGCAGCGTCGCCGCCTCCGTCGTCGACGGCGCCGCCGCCGACAACGCGGACGCCCGGGCCGAGGGCACCCTCGGCAGCGTCGGGCTCGTCGTCGGGGCCACCGTCGGGGACGCCGCCCACACCCTCGGGCTCGACCTCGCCGGCTCCGCCGCGCCGCTGCTCGCCCCGGGCCTCGGGGCGCAGGGGGGGACCCCCGAGGGGCTGCGCGCGACCTTCGGCGACGCCCTGCCCCAGGTGCTCGGCAACAGCTCGCGCGAGGTGCTCGGAGCGGGCCCCGACCCGGCCTCCCTGCGGGCCGCGGCGCGCCGTTCCGCGGCCGAGCTGGCGGCGGTCGTCGAGGCGGCGCGGCCCTGAGTCGGGAGCGCTCCCGCGACCGGTAGAGTCGCAGGCGTACAGCCGGGTGTTGAGCAGCCAGCACTCGCAGTGACACTAAGGATCCGATCCCCGTGGCTCTCCCCCCGCTCACCCAGGAACAGCGCGCGGCCGCGCTCGAGAAGGCCGCCGCCTCGCGGCGCGAACGCGCCGAGGTGAAGAACCGCCTCAAGCACGGCGGCGCCTCGCTCGACGGCGTCATCGAGGACGGGAAGGTCAACGACGTCATCGGCAAGATGCGCGTCTCCGCGCTCCTCGAGTCCATGCCCGGCGTCGGCCGGGTCCGCGCGCGCCAGATCATGGAGGAGGTCGGCATCAGCGAGAGCCGACGCGTCCGTGGCCTGGGCCAGAACCAGGTGGCGGCGCTCCTGCAGCGCTTCGGGCGGCAGTGACGACCCCGTCCCGCCTCACGGTCCTCGCCGGTCCCACCGCGGTCGGCAAGGGGACCCTCGCGGCGTACGTCCGTGAGCACCACCCCGAGGTCTGGCTGTCGGTGTCGGCGACGACCCGTCGGCCCCGCCCGGGCGAGGTCGAGGGCGTGCACTACCACTTCGTCTCCGACGAGGAGTTCGACCGGATGGTCGAGCAGGGCGAGCTGCTCGAGTGGGCCGTCGTCCACGGCCGGGCCAAGTACGGCACGCCGCGCGGGCCCGTCGAGGCCGTCCTCGCGACCGGCCGGCCGGCGCTGCTCGAGATCGACCTCCAGGGCGCCCGTCAGGTGCGCGCGTCGATGCCCGAGGCGTTCTTCGTCTTCCTCGCGCCGCCGAGCTGGGAGGAGCTGGTCCGCCGGCTCGTCGGGCGCGGCACCGAGGACGAGGAGGAGCGGGCCGCGCGGCTCGACACCGCGCGCATCGAGCTCGCCGCCGCGGAGGAGTTCGACGTCACCCTCGTCAACGACGACGTTCGGCGCGCGGCCGAGGACCTCGTATCATGGACGCGAACCCCTGTCCCCGCAACGAAACGAGACTGACGCGTGTCCGGAACCACGGCGAACCCCATCGGCATCACCAACCCGCCGATCGACGAGCTCCTCGAGCAGGCCGACTCCAAGTACGCCCTCGTCCTGTACTCCGCGAAGCGGGCCCGGCAGATCAACGCCTACTACGCCCAGCTCCAGGAGGGCCTCCTCGAGTACGTCGGCCCGCTCGTCGACTCCGAGGTCCACGAGAAGCCGCTCTCCATCTCCCTGCGTGAGATCAACGAGGGCCTGCTGACCTCCGAGCCGACCAACGAGCCGTCCGAGGGCTGACGCCCGTGAAGGTCGTCCTCGGGGTCGCCGGGGGCATCGCCGCGTACAAGGCGTGCTCGCTCCTGCGCCTGCTCTCCGAGGCCGGCCACGACGTCACCGTCGTCCCGACCGCCTCCGCCCTCCACTTCGTCGGCGAGGCGACGTGGGCGGCGTTGTCGGGCAAGCCGGTCCACACCGACGTGTGGTCCGACATCACCGAGGTCCCGCACGTGCGGATCGGCCAGGAGGCCGACCTCGTCGTCGTCGCCCCGGCCACGGCCGACCTGCTCGCGCGGGCGGCCACCGGCCAGGCCGACGACCTGCTGACCAACGTCCTGCTCACCGCGCGGTGCCCGGTCGTCATGGCCCCGGCCATGCACACCGAGATGTACGAGCACCCGGCGACGCAGGCGAACATCGCCACCCTCAGCGAGCGCGGCGTCCACGTCGTGCCGCCGGCCTCGGGCCGCCTGACCGGTCGCGACACCGGCCCGGGGCGCCTGCCCGAGCCGGAGCAGCTCTTCGAGGTGTGCGTCCGCGAGCTCGCGCGCGCGTCCGGGGGAGCGGCGGGTGCGCGGGCCGCGACCCCGCGGGATGACCTCGCGGGGCGCCGCGTCGTCGTCACGGCCGGGGGCACCCGCGAGCCGCTCGACCCGGTGCGCTACCTCGGCAACCGCTCGTCCGGCAAGCAGGGGTACGCCCTCGCCGCCGTCGCGGCCCGGCGCGGGGCGCAGGTCGTCCTCGTCTCCGCCGCCGCGCTCGAGGCACCGGCCGGCGTGCGCGTCGTGCCGGTCGAGACGGCGCTGCAGATGGAGGTCGCCGTGCGCGCCGAGGCCGCCGAGGCGGACGTCGTCGTCATGGCCGCCGCCGTGGCCGACTTCCGGCCCGCGAGCTACGCCGGCCACAAGATCAAGAAGACCCACGAGCCCGGGGCCGACGGGAGCGCGGACGAGTCCGCGCCGGTCGTCCCGCTCGTGCGCAACCCCGACATCCTCGCCGGGCTCGTCGACGCCCGGGGCGGCGCGGCCTCGCCGGTCGTCGTCGGGTTCGCGGCCGAGACCGGCGACGAGAGCGCGTCGGTGCTCGAGCACGGGCGGGCCAAGCTCGCCCGCAAGGGCTGCGACGTCCTCGTCGTCAACGAGGTCGGGGCCGACGTGACCTTCGGCAAGGACGACAACACCGTGCACGTCCTGCGCCGGGGGAGCGACGCCGTCCTCGACGTCGGCCCGGCCACGAAGACCCTCGTCGCCGAGGCCGTCTGGGACGTCGTCGCCGACCTCCTCTGACGCGGACGCGAGTCCCGCGCGACCCCGCCGAGGCCTCTCCCACCGTCGAGAGAGCAGGACACGCCGTCTGCACCGGTGCGTCGGCGGCGTGTCCTGTTCGCTCGACGGGTCGGGGCATCGGGTCGAACGACGAGAACATGCCGTCACCCTCGCGGGGTGGACGGCATGTTCTCGTCGGTCGTCCGGGGGGTCAGCGGCGGGCGCCGGCCTTCTTGCCGCGCGGCGCCTTGGCGGCGGCGGGCTGCTCGTCGACCGCGGCGTCCTCGGGCTCGACCTCCTCGTCGACCTCCTCGTCGACCTCCTCGACCTCGTGCTCGGTGTCGTCGTCGGTCGCGACGGGCTGCGTCTCGTCGGCCGCCGTGGGCGCCTCGTCCTCCTGCGCCTCCACGGGTGCCTCGACCTCGTCCTCGACGACCGTCGGCTCCTCGACCGTGACCGCGTCCTCGTCCTGGCCCGGCTGCTCGGGGGCGGGCTGCTCGACGGCCTCGACGGCCGCGGGGCCCCCGAGGGTCGCGAGCATGTTGCGGACGTTCGAGAGCTGCGCGGTGATGCTGTCGCGGCGGGCGGTGGCGGCGGCGAGCTCGCGCTCGGAGTCGCGCCGCACCCGGTCGGCCTGCTCCTTGGCGCTGCGCACGAGCGAGGCGGCCTCGGCGCGGGCGGCCTCGAGGACGCGGGCGGCCTCGCCGGTCTTGGCGGCGTGGTCCTCCTCGGCCTCGCGGCCGAGCAGGTCGGCGCGCTCCTGGACGGCGGCGAGGGCCTCGTCCTGGGCGGCGATCTGGGTGTTGAACTCGGCCGCGGCGGCCTCGCGGCGCTCCCCGAGGGTCTTCTCGAAGTCGGCGGCCTGCTGGGCGGTGCGGGCGCGCTGCTGCTCGTAGTAGGCCTCGGCCTCCTCGCGGCGGGCGGCGGCCTCGCGGGCGGCGTCGTCGACGATCGCGTCGGCGTCGGCCTTGGCCTTCGCGAGGACCTGGGCGGCGTCGCCGTCGGCGCGGCCGCGCACCTCCTCGGCGTAGCGGTCGGCCTCGGCGCGGGTCAGCGAGGACTCCTCGCCGGCGACGCGGCGGGCCTCGTCGGCGTGGGCGGCGGCCGCGGCGCGGATGGCCCCGGCCTCCTCGTCGGCGAGCCCGAGGATGGTCCCGATCCGCTCGCCGAGGTCGGCGAAGGTCGGGTTCGAGGCCTTGCGGGCCTGCTCCTCGACGGACGCGAGCCGGGCGCGGTGCTCCTCGAGCTGCGCGGCGGCGGCCTCGCCGTCCTGGCGCGCCCGGGTCAGCTGCACCGAGGCCTCCGCGGCCTCCTGGCGGGCCGCCTCGGAGTCCTGGCGTGCGGTGTCGACGGCCTGGTGCAGGGCGGCGAGGTGGGCGTCGACCTGGACCGGGTCGTAGCCCCGGAAGACGGTGGGGAACTCGGGGTGGCTCATGCGGACTCCTCGTCGGGGGTGGGGCTGTCGGGGGCGGGCGGCTGGTCGTCGTGCACGTCGAGGGCCTCGATGACCCCGGTGAGGCGGCTCAGCTGGCTGGTGATGGCGTCGCGGCGGGCGGCGAGGGTGTGCACCTCGGCGCGGGCCCGCTCGACGGCGGCGTGGGCCTCGGCGCGGACGAGGTCGGCGCGGGCGCGCGCCTCGTCGGAGACGCGGGTGATCTCGGCGCGGGCGGCCCGGTGCGACTCGTGCGCCTCGCGCTGCATCCGCTCGACGTCGGCGGCGGCGCCGTGGCGGACGCGGCGGGCCCCTTCCTCGGCCTCGACGACCCGGCGCTCGGCGCGGGCGGTGGCCTCGCTCTCGCGCTGCCGGGCGTCCTCGAGGACGCGCTCGGCCTCCCGGGCCGCGGCCTCCCGGGTGCGCTCGGCGTCGGCGCGGGCCTCGGCGAGGACGCTCTCGGCGAGCTCGCGCATCCGGCGCGCGGCGGCCTCGGCCTCGGCGAGCCGGTCGCGGCTCTTGGCGTCGGCGCTCCCGAGGAGGGTCTGAGCCCGCTGCCGGTGGGCCCGGGTGCGCTCGACGATCTCGGCGTGGTGCTCGCGGGTGCGCCGCTCGCGCTCCTGCTCGGTGTGGGCGAGCACCTCCCGGACGGTGCCCTGGGCCCACGTGAGGTGGCGCTCGGCGGCCTCGACGACGGACGCCGCATCCGCCTCCGCGGCGGCGGCGAGGCGCGCGGCCTCCTGCCGGGCGTCCTCGACGAGCAGCTCGGCCTCGACCTGCGCGCCGCGCTCGCGGGTCGCCAGCTCGGCCATCCGCCGGGCGACCTCGGTCTCGGCCTCCTCGCGGTGGCGGACCGCGAAGGCCTCGACCTCCTCGCGCAGCGACCCGAGCTCGGCGTGGGTGGAGACCCGCAGCGCCTCGAGCTCGGCGGCGTGCGTGGTGTGCTCGGCCTGCCACCGCTCCTGGTGGGCCCGCTCGTCGTCGGCGAGGCGGGCCATCGTCGCCTCGTGCTCGGCCCGGGCGCGCGCCAGCAGCACGGCGGCGCGCTCCTCGGCGTCGCGCAGGAGGGAGGCGGCCTGCTCCTCGGCGAGGCCGATCGCCTCGTCGCTGACCTTCGTCGCCCGCTCGCGCAGCAGGGCCGCCTGGTCGGCCGCGTCGGCGAGGAGGATCTCGACCTCGGCGCGGGTCTCCTCGACCCGCTGGTCGGACGCGGCGCGGGCGTCGTCGAGCCGGGCGGTCAGCGACGCCAGCTCGTGGGCGGCCTCGTCGCTCTCGGCGCGGATGCGGGCCGCCTCGGCGCGGGCCGCGCTCAGCTCGCGGCCGGCGTCCTCGCGCAGCTGGTCGGCCAGCTCCTGGGCGCGGGTGAGCAGCGAGAGCGCCTCGTCGACCGGCCCCGCGGGCGCGGCGGGGTCGGTCTCGGTGCGCGACGTCTCGTCGTGGGTCCCCTCGGACACGCGCGCCATGATTCCACGACCGGGGACCCGATGCCGGACCGGACCCGTCCGCGATGTGACGGACCGGTATCTTGGGTCAGGCGTGCCCGAGCAGGTCAGGAGGGTGCGCCCACCCATCGAAGGAGTTGCCGCGTGTCCGCACGCCTGTTCACGTCCGAGTCGGTCACCGAGGGTCACCCGGACAAGATCTGCGACCAGATCTCCGACAGCATCCTCGACGCCATGCTCGAGCAGGACCCGCACAGCCGGGTCGCCGTCGAGACGATGGTGACGACCGGCCTGGTCCACGTCGCCGGCGAGGTCACGACCGAGGCCTACGTCGAGATCCCGCGGATCGTCCGCGAGACGGTGCTCGGCATCGGGTACGACTCCTCGACCAAGGGCTTCGACGGCGCGTCGTGCGGCGTCGAGGTCTCGATCGGCCAGCAGAGCCCCGACATCGCGCAGGGCGTGGACACCGCCTTCGAGAACCGCAGCGGCGGCGTCGACCCCAAGGACAAGCAGGGCGCCGGCGACCAGGGCCTGATGTTCGGCTACGCCTGTGACGACACCCCCGAGCTCATGCCGCTGCCGATCTACCTCGCGCACCGGCTCTCCGAGCGCCTCACGGCGGTCCGCAAGGACGGCGAGCTCTCGTACCTGCGCCCCGACGGCAAGACCCAGGTGACCATCGCGTACGACGGCGACACCGCCGTCTCGCTCGACGCCGTCGTGCTCTCGACGCAGCACGCCGAGGACGTCAGCCTCGAGGGCCTGCTGCAGCCCGACATCCGCACGCACGTCATCGAGCCGGTGCTCGCCGAGCTCGCCGAGGGCGGCACGACGCTGCGCACCGACGCCTACCGCACCTACATCAACCCCACCGGCAAGTTCGTCATCGGTGGCCCGATGGGCGACGCCGGCCTCACCGGCCGCAAGATCATCGTCGACACCTACGGCGGGATGGCCCGCCACGGCGGCGGCGCCTTCTCGGGCAAGGACCCGTCGAAGGTCGACCGCTCGGCGGCGTACGCCACCCGCTGGGTCGCCAAGAACGTCGTGGCCGCCGGGCTGGCCCGCCGCTGCGAGGTCCAGGTCGCCTACGCCATCGGCGTCGCCCAGCCGGTCGGCCTCTACGTCGAGACCTTCGGCACCGAGACCGCCCCCGTCGAGAAGATCCAGGACGCCATCCGCCGCGTCTTCGACCTGCGCCCGCTGGCGATCCTCGAGGACCTCGAGCTGCTCCGCCCCATCTACAAGCCGACCGCGGCCTACGGCCACTTCGGGCGGACCGCCGTCGAGGGCGTCGAGAACGCCTTCACGTGGGAGCGCACCGACCGCGTCGAGGCGCTGCAGCGCGCGGTGGCCGGCTGACCGGCCGCTCGTCCACAGCCGGAGCCCGCCGCCCCCGAGGGGGTCGGCGGGCTCCGCTAGGTTCGGGGCCGTGAGCGGGACGGAGGAGGCGGGGGAGCAGCTGGCCCTCCTCGCCGGTGCCCGCCCGGCCCGTCCGCGCCTGCGCGGCGAGGACCCGCCGGCGAGTGAGCGCCCGGTCGCGCTCGTCCAGGTCGACACCGGCCTGGCCCATCTCGACCGCCCGTTCGAGTACGTCGTCCCGGAGTCGATGGCCCAGGGCGCGGTGCCGGGCGCCCGGGTCAAGGTGCGCTTCGCCGGGCAGGACCTCGACGGCTGGGTCCTCGAGCGCCGCGACGAGGCCGAGCACACCGGTCGGCTGAGCCCCCTGCGTCGGCTCGTCTCGCCCGAGCCCGTCCTCACCCCCGCCGTCCTCGACGCCGCGCGGGCCGTGGCCCGGCGCCACGCCGGGACCCTCGGTGACGTCCTGCGCCTGGCCGTCCCGCCCCGCCACGCGCGGGCCGAGCAGGCGCTCGCCACCGAGGCGCCCGAGCACCCGCCGCTGCCGGAGGCGCCCGTGGGCGCGTGGGCGCCCTACCCCGCGGGTGAGGCGTTCCTGGCGCGGCTGCGCGCCGGCGGCGACCCCGGCGCCGCGGTCCTCGCCCTGCCGTCGGTCGACCCGGTCCGGGCCTGGCCGGCCCTGCTCGCCGAGGCCGTGCGGGCCACCGTCGAGGGCGGGCGCGGCGCGGTCGTCGTCGTCCCGGACCACCGCGACGTCGTGCGGATGGAGGCTGCTCTCGTCGCGGCCCTCGGGCCGGGCCGGCACACCCGGCTGACGGCCGACCAGGGACCGCAGGCCCGGTACACGGCGTTCCTCAAGGCCCTGCGCGCCCACGTGCCCGTCGTCGTCGGCACCCGGGCGGCGGCCTTCGCGCCGGTCGCCGACCTCGGGCTCGTCGTCTGGTGGGACGACGGCGACGACCTGCTCGACGAGCCGCGCGCCCCCTACCCCCACGTCCGCGAGGTGCTGCTGGCCCGCGCAGCCCGCGAGGGTGCGGCGGCGCTGTCGGCAGGGTTCGTGCGCTCCGCCGCGGTCGCCGACCTCGTCGCGACCGGGCGGCTCTCGGTCGTCGAGGCGCCACGTCGGGCGGTGCGCGACGCCGTGCCCGCCGTCCGCGTGGCCGGCGAGGGCACCGACGTCGAGCGCGACCCGGCGGTGGCCGCCGCCCACCTGCCGACCGTCGGGTGGCGCGCCGCCAAGGAGGCGCTCGCGACCGGCCCGGTGCTCGTCCAGGTGCCCCGGCGGGGGTACCTGCCCTCGCTGTCCTGCCAGGACTGCCGCCGGCCGGCGCGCTGCCGGGCCTGCTCGGGGCCGCTCGCCCTCACCGGGCCGCAGGGCCCGCCGGCCTGCCGCTGGTGCGGGCGGGTCGAGACCGCCTTCTCCTGCCCGAGCTGCTCCGGCACCCGGCTGCGGTCCTCGGTCGTCGGGGCGCGCCGGACCGCCGAGGAGCTCGGGCGGGCCTTCCCGGGGGTCCCCGTCGAGCGCTCGGGAGCGGGGACGGTGCTCGATGTCGTCGAGGGGACGCCGCGGCTCGTCGTCGCGACGCCCGGGGCCGAGCCGGTGGCGGACGGCGGCTACGCGGCCGCGCTGCTCCTCGACGCCTGGGCCCTGCTCGACCGCCCGACGCTCGACGCCGGCGAGGAGGCGCTGCGCCGCTGGTGCACCGCCGCGGCCCTCGTCCGCCCGGCGGCCGACGGTGGCCGGGTCGTCCTCGGCGGCGCCCCGCTGCACGTGACGGTCCCCGCCGTCGAGGCCCTCGTGCGCTGGGACCCTGCGTGGTTCGCCGACCGCGAGCTCACCGAGCGGCGCGAGCTGTCCCTGCCGCCGACCGCCCGCGTCGCCGCGCTCACCGGCACTCGCGCCGCCCTGGGCGCCGCCCTCGAGGAGCTGCCCCTCCCGCCGAGCGGCACCGTCCTCGGGCCGCTGCCGCACGGCGAGCAGCGCTGGCGCGCGCTCGTGACCGTCGCGCCGGAGGAGGGTGCCGAGCTCACCCGCGAGCTCGCCGCGCTGCGGGCGCGCTCCTCGGCCCGCAAGGACCCCGAGCCCGTCACGGTCCGGGTCGACCCGCGCGACCCCGCCGGCTGACCGGACCCCGGGAGGGCACCGCGGCCCTCCTAGACTCGCCGGGTGCGCCTCGTCCTCGCCGGAACCCCCGACACCGCCGTGCCCTCCCTCACGGCCCTGCTCGCCTCGCGCCACGAGGTGGCGGCCGTCGTCACGCGCCCCGACGCCCGCGCGGGCCGGGGGCGGGCGCTGCACCCGTCGCCGGTCAAGGAGGTCGCGCTCGAGCACGGCCTCGAGGTGCTGACCCCCGAGCGGCCCGGCGACCCGGACTTCCTCGACCGGCTGCGCGCCATCGCCCCCGACTGCTGCCCGGTCGTGGCCTACGGCGCCCTGCTGCCGCGCCCGGCGCTCGACGTGCCGCGGCACGGCTGGGTCAACCTCCACTTCTCGCTCCTGCCCGCGTGGCGGGGTGCGGCCCCCGTCCAGCGGGCGCTCATGGCCGGGGACGAGGTGACCGGCGCCAGCACCTTCGTCATCGAGGAGGGGCTCGACACCGGGCCGGTGCTCGGCACCGTCACCGAGGCGGTCCGGCCCACGGACACCTCGGGCACCCTGCTCGAGCGGCTCGCCGGCCACGGGGCCGGCCTCCTCGTCGCGACGATGGACGGCCTCGAGGACGGCTCGCTCAGCGCGCTGCCGCAGCCGGACGACGGCGTCAGCCACGCCCCGAAGCTCACGGTGGCCGAGTGCGAGGTGCGCTGGGCGCTGCCCGCGCACCTCGTCGACCGCCAGGTGCGCGGGGCGACGCCGAACCCCGGGGCGTGGAGCACCTTCCGCGGCGAGCGGGTCGGCATCGGCCCCTTCGCCGGCAGCGAGCTGCCGCCCGAGGTCCCCGCACTCGCGCCCGGCGAGCTGCACGCCACGAAGCGCGCCCTCCTCGTCGGCACCACGAGCGGGCCGGTGGCGCTCGGCGAGGTGCGTCCCCAGGGCAAGCGGGCGATGGCCGCCGCCGACTGGGCCCGCGGGGTCCGGATCGCGGCGGGGGAGCGGCTCGGCTGACGCCCCGCGCGCTCAGCCGCCGGGGAGCGGCCGCTCGGGCAGCGGGCCGAGCCCGGCGAGGGCCGGCAGCCACGGCGTGACGTCGCCGCGGACCACGAGGTCGCGGACCTCGTCGGCGGTCCGGCGTGCCGTGACGACCCGGAGCAGGTCGACCGGGTCCGCCCGCAGCACCACGCCGGCCTCCTCGGGAGCACCCGACGTGACCCGGACCCGCGTGCCGTCGTCGAGGGCGAGGGGCGGCAGGCCGTCGCCCGCCTGCGCGACGCGGCCGAGCATCCGGTCGAGGACGATCTCGAGCCCGGCGCCCGACCGGCCGCCGGGCTCGCCGAGGGCCCCGCGCAGGTCCTGCTCGTGGATGACGACGTCGCCGAGCGGCCGGGTGCCGTTGGACCCCATCCAGCGCACGAGCTCCGGTGCGAGGGAGCGCCACTCGTCGACGAGGGCCGCGACGTCGCGACCCCTCCGGGCCTCCACCTGGGCGGCGGTCCACGCCTCGCCGTGGTCGTCCGGCTCGTTGCCGTCGAGGACGTCGGCGCCGAGCCCGACCATGTGCGAGAGCAGGTCGCGGGCCGTCCAGGCGGGGGTCGCCGGCACGCGGACCTCCATCCGGGCCTCGCCGGCTGCGAGGACGAGCGAGCACACGCGCTCGTGCGCCCGCACCCACGCGTCGACGGCCGGGTCGGTGCTCATCGGGCCGTCAGGACGGCGAGGTCGCGCTCGGCGTAGCGCCGGTGCCACCACTCCTCGGTGAGGATCGTCAGCAGGCACTCACGGACGGGGAAGGACTCGGGCTCGGGCCAGCCGGGCGCCCGGACCGGCACGGTGCGGCCGGCGAGGTCGTCGTCGGTGAGCGTCGCGAGGTGCGCCCGCACGCGGTCCGCACGGTCGCGACGCAGGGCGAGGGCGGTGTCGAGGTCCGGCCGGGCGTCCCGGTCCGCGGTGAACGCCGGGGTCGGCGGCGCCTCCTCCCACGGCAGCGACAGCGGGTGCCACGGTGCCGGGTCGCCCTGCACCGCGCGCAGCAGCCAGCACTCGGTCGCGAACGCGAGGTGGCGCAGCGTGTCGACGAACGACCACTCGCCGTCGACGCGCTCGTGGAGGAGGGCAGCGTCGAGGGACCGGGCGCGCTCGAGGGTGCCGGCCCACAGGTCCTCGAGGACGGCCCAGGCGTGCCGGAACCCGTCGGCGTCGGTCGGCCGGAGGTCGGCGTGCCCGGGCGCGGTCCGGTCGAGCTCGGCGAGCACGAGAGGCGCGACGTCGACGCCGTTGACGACGAGCCGGCCGATCTCGCCGCTCAGCTCGAGGCTCTCGACGTACGCCCCGCGCACCCGCACGTCGCGCAGGAGCACGTCGCGCAGCACCATCCCGCTGAGGTCGGCCGACCGCAGCTCGGCGTCCCGCAGCCGGACGTCCTCGGCGCGGGCGGAGCTGAGGTCGACGCGTCGTGCCGTCGTGCCGGAGAGGTCGAGCCCGTCGTGGTCCACGGTGTCCATGCGGCCCACGCTAGGGGTGGATGCGGACGAGCGGCGTCCGCTGCGCCGAGCGGCCGCCGGTAGCCTGCTCCGGTGCCCGACCGACCCTCCAGCCCCCGGGGCCGCGGCCCGCGCCAGCGCTCCCGCACCGCCCCCGCCCAGCGCACCCGCACGGCCGAGCCGACCCGGTTCGCCGCCTACACGCTGCTGCGGGCGGTCGCCGACGGCGCCTACGCCAACCTCGAGCTGCCGCAGATCCTGCGCCGTCGCGGGCTCGAGGGCCGCGACGCCGCCTTCACGACCGAGCTCGCGTTCGGGACGCTGCGCTGGCAGGGCCTCTACGACCGGGTGGTCGAGGTCGCCGCGGGTCGTCCGATCGAGCGGATGGACCCCGCCGTCGTCGACGTCCTGCGGCTCGGGGTGCACCAGGTGCTCGGGATGCGCGTCGCGTCGCACGCCGCGGTCGACCAGACCGTCGGGCTCGCGCGGACGGTCGCCAGCCAGGGCGCGAGCGGGCTCGTCAACGCGGTGCTGCGACGGGTCGGCGAGCGGACGCTCGAGGAGTGGGTCGAGGAGGTCGCGCCGCGCGACGGCGGGACCGCCGCGCTCGCGGTGCGCCACTCGCACCCGGAGTGGGTCGTCAAGGCCCTGCGCGCGGCCCTGATCGGCCACGGCCGCGCGACGCCCGAGACCGTCGACGCCGAGCTCGACGCGCTCCTGGCCGCCGACAACGTCCCACCCGTCGTCCACCTCGTCGCCCGCCCGGGGCTCGCCACCGTCGAGGAGCTCCTCGAGGACGCGGACGCGGAGGCCAGCACCGGCTCGCCGATCGGGGCGGTGCTCCACTCCGGCGACCCGGGCCGCATCGGCGCCGTCCGGCAGGGCCGCGCCGCCGTGCAGGACGAGGGGTCCCAGCACCTCGCGCTCGCCCTCGCCGCGGTGGAGGTGCCGGACGGCGTCCCCGCGCGCTGGCTCGACCTCTGCGCCGGCCCGGGCGGCAAGGCCGGCGTGCTCGGCGCCCTCGCGATCGAGCGCGGCGCCGACCTCACCGCCGTCGAGGTGAGCGAGCACCGGGCCGACCTCGTGCGCTCCAGCCTCGCCGTGCTGACCGACCGCGCCGAGGACGCCGGACGCGCGGTCGAGGTCCGGACCGCCGACGGCCGACAGGTCGGGGAGGACGAACCCGCCTCCTACGCACGGGTGCTCGTCGACGCGCCGTGCACCGGCCTGGGCGCGCTGCGCCGGCGGGCCGAGGCGCGCTGGCGTCGCACCCCCGCCGACCTCGCCTCCCTCGGGCCGCTGCAGCGCGCGCTCCTGGTGTCGGCCCTCGACGCCGTCGCGCCCGGCGGCGTCGTCGCCTACGCCACGTGCAGCCCGCACGTCGCCGAGACGCGCTTCGTCGTCGGCGACGTCCTCAAGAAGCGCGACGACGTCGAGGTGCTCGACGCCCGTCCGTACCTGCGCGACGCCGCCGGGGAGCAGCTGGCCGACCTCGGCGACGGGCCGTACGTCCAGCTCTGGCCGCACGTCCACGGCACCGACGCGATGTTCCTCGCCCTCCTGCGCAAGCGGGCCTGACGCCCGGCGGGGGTCACCCGCGCCGGCGCCGTCGGTCCGCCTCGCTAGGGTGGCGCGCGTGCAGATCTCGCCCTCGATCCTCTCGGCCGACTTCGCCAACCTCCAGTCCGAGCTCGCGGCGATCGCCACGGCCGACTGGGCGCACGTCGACGTCATGGACAACCACTTCGTGCCCAACCTGACGCTCGGGCCGCCCGTCGTCGAGGCGCTGCGCAAGGTCTCGCCGATCCCGCTCGACTGCCACCTGATGATCGAGGACCCCGACCGCTGGGCCCCCGGCTACGCCGAGGCCGGGGCGCAGTCGGTCACCTTCCACGTCGAGGCCGCCGCCGACCCGGTGGCCACCGCCCGCGCCATCCGCGCCGCCGGCGCGCGCGCCGCGTTCGCGGTCAAGCCGGGCACCGACTTCGCGCCCTACGAGGACCTGCTGGCCGAGGTCGACATGGTCCTCGTCATGACCGTCGAGCCGGGGTTCGGCGGGCAGTCGTTCATGGCCGACCAGATGCCCAAGGTGCGCCAGGTCCGCGAGGCCGTGCGCCGGCGCGGCGGCGAGGTCTGGGTCCAGGTCGACGGCGGTGTCTCGGCGAGCACCATCGAGCAGTGCGCCGAGGCCGGCGCCGACGTCTTCGTCGCCGGGTCGGCGGTCTACGGCAAGGAGTCCGCGGCGGACGCCGTGGCCGAGCTGCGGGCGCTGGCCGAGCGGCACCGGCACTGACCGTGCCCTCGCTGGCGGAGCGCCTCGCGCAGGAGGGCGGCTGGGCCGCCGGCCTCGACCTCACGGAGGGGCTCGCCCCGGGCGAGGTGCTCGCCGGCGCCGAGCTCGAGGGCTGCCGGATCACCGGTGCGGTGCTCGAGCGGGCCGTGCTGCGCGACGGCACGTTCACGGACTGCACGTTCACCGGCTGCGACCTCTCGATGGTCGTGCTCGACGGGTCACGCTTCACCGACTGCCGCTTCGTCGAGTGCAAGGCCCTCGGCGTCGGCTGGGGCAGGGCCGCGCCGGCCCCCCTGTCGACGCGCCCCTGGGACATGGAGCGCTGCCGCCTCGACCTCGGCTCCTTCCGCGACGCGCAGGCCGCCGGCTCCCGGTTCGCCGACTGCTCGATGCGCGAGGTCGACCTCGCGGGCGCGGACCTGCGCCGGGCGACCTTCGCGGGCTGCGACCTGGGCGGCGCCACCGTCGCCGGCACCGACCTGCGCGAGGCCGACCTCGTCGGGGCGAGCGGCTACCTCCTCGACCCGACCGCGAACCGGGTGCGCGGGATGCGCGTCGACGCGGTCGCGGCCGGCGGCATCCTGCGGGCGCTGGGGCTCGTGGTCGAGGATTGACCCGACCTTGAGTGGGTCTTGGTGCAGCGGACCCGCGCCCGGCCGATGGGGGAGGTGCCCGGTGGCGCCGGTCGGCGCCGCCCGAGGTCGCCGACCGGCCCGGCAGGGGCCGGTCGGTCGGCGACGTCACACGGGATCTCGTGGCGGCCGCCGGGGTGGTGGCGCATAATGACCGGGTACGTGCTCCGGGGTCGGTGCAATTCCGAACCGGTGGTGACAGTCCACGACCCGACCGCAGCCAGCGGCCGGTTGACGCGGTGAAACTCCGCGACCGACGGTGAGAGTCCGGATGGTAGGCAGCACGTGTCGACGGGAGCAGTCTGTCCCGTCGACGGTCGTCGTGACCGCGCACCCGTGCGCGAGCCGCCGACCCGTCCGCCCGGAGCCCGACCGACCAACCGGTTCGAGGCACGAGGACGGACGAGAGTGGAGCGAGACACCGCGCTGATGCGCCGGGCCCTCGATGCCGCCGTGCGCGGGCCCGAGGCCGACCCCAACCCGCGCGTCGGCTGCGTCGTCACCGACCGGGACGGCGCCGTCGTCGGCGTCGGGCACCACCGGGGCGCCGGCACGCCCCACGCCGAGGTCGACGCCCTCCGGCGCGCCGGGAGCGCGGCGCGCGGGGGCACCGCGTACGTGACGCTCGAGCCGTGCGACCACACCGGGCGCACCGGCCCCTGCTCCCTCGCACTCCTCGACGCCGGGGTGGCCCGGGTCGTCCACGCCGTCGCCGAGCCGTGGGCGCAGGCCGCCGGCGGGGCGGCGCGCCTCTCCGCGGCGGGCGTCGAGGTCCACGCCGGCCTGCTCGCGCACGACGCCGAGGCGGTCAACCGCACCTGGCTGCACGCACGGCGCACCGGGCGGCCCTTCGTCACGTGGAAGGCCGCGGCCTCCCTCGACGGGCGCTCGGCCGCCGCCGACGGCTCGAGCCGCTGGGTCACCGGCGAGGCGGCCCGCGCCGACGTCCACGCCCTGCGCGCCCGCTGCGGCGCGGTCCTCGTCGGCACCGGCACGGCGCTGGCCGACGACCCGGCCCTCACCGTGCGCGACGCCGACGGCCGCCCCACCGGCCGACAGCCCCTGCGGGTCGTCGTCGGCAAGCGCGACCTGCCGGAGGGCGCCCGGCTCACCGACGACGCCGCCGAGACCCTGCACGTCGCGACCCACGACCCCGCCGCCGCGCTCGCCGCCGTCCACGAGCGCGGCGTCCACCACGTCCTGCTCGAGGGCGGCCCGACCCTCGCCGCCGCCTTCCTGCGGGCCGGCCTCGTCGACGAGGTCCTCGCCTACGTCGCCCCGGTGCTGCTCGGCGGGGGACACCCCGTCGTCGGCGACCTCGGCGGCAGCTCGATCGGGGACGCCCTGCGCCTCGAGACCACCGACGTCACCGTCCTCGGTGGCGACGTCCGCATCACCGCCCGACCGCTGAGGAGCTGACCGTGTTCACCGGAATCGTCGAGGAGCTCGGCACCGTCGTCGCCCTCGAGAGGGGGAGCGACTCCGCCCGGCTCACGCTGCGCGGCCCGCTCGTCACCTCGGACGCCACGCACGGGGCCTCGATCGCCGTCAACGGCGTCTGCCTCACGGTCGTCGAGCACGCCGACGGCGAGTTCACCGTCGACGTCATGGCCGAGACGCTGCACCGCTCGAGCCTCGGCGCGCTGGCCCCGGGCGACCGGGTCAACCTCGAGCGGGCGATGGCGGCGTCCTCCCGGTTCGGGGGCCATGTCGTCCAGGGCCACGTCGACGGGACGACGACGGTCACCGCCCGCGAGCCGGGCGAGCGCTGGGAGGTCGTGCGGTTCGGGCTGCCGGCGGACCTCGCGCCCTACCTCGTCGAGAAGGGGTCGATCGCCGTCGACGGGGTGTCGCTCACCGTCGTCGACGTCACGGACGACGCCTTCTCGGTCTCGCTCATCCCGACGACGCTCGACCTGACCACGCTGGGGCACAAGGGGGTCGGCGACCCGGTCAACCTCGAGGTCGACGTCCTCGCGAAGTACGTCGAGCGGCTCCTCGCGACCCGCTTCTCCCCGTCGGAGGTGGCGCCGTGAGCACCGGCCCCGCGCCCGCCCTCGCCTCCGTCGAGGAGGCCCTCGACGCCCTGCGCGCCGGCCGGCCGGTGCTCGTCGTCGACGACGCCGACCGCGAGAACGAGGGCGACGTCGTCCTCGCCGCCGAGACCCTCGACGCCGGGTGGACCGCGTGGGCGGTGCGCCACAGCTCGGGCTACCTCTGCGCCCCGATGCCCGAGGCGACCGCCGACCGGCTGGGCCTGCCGCTCATGGTCCGCGACAACGCCGACCCGCTCGGCACCGCCTACACCGTGACCGTCGACGCGGCCGTCGGGGTCAGCACCGGCATCTCGGCCGCCGACCGCGCCCGCACCGCGCGCGTGCTGGCCGACCCGACGTCCACGCCCGCGGACCTGCGCCGCCCCGGGCACCTCGTCCCGCTGCGCTCCCGCGACGGCGGCGTGCTCGTGCGCCCGGGCCACACCGAGGCGACGGTCGACCTCTGCCGCCTCGCGGGTCTCGAGCCGGTCGGCGTCATCGGTGAGCTCGTCGAGGACGACGGCTCGATGACCCGCCTCGACGGCGTGCGGGCCCTCGGCGAGCGCTTCGACCTGCCGGTGCTGACGATCGCCGACCTCGTCGCCTGGCGCCAGCGCCACGACCGCGTCGTGCGGGTCGCCGACACCGTCGTCCCGACGCGGCACGGGCGCTTCCGGGCGCTCGCGTACCGCGACGACGTCACCGGCGAGGAGCACCTGGCCCTCGTCAGCCCGTGCGGGCTCGGCGACGGTCCCGTCCTCGCCCGCGTGCACTCCGAGTGCCTCACCGGCGACGTCCTCGGCTCGCAGCGCTGCGACTGCGGACCCCAGCTGGACCGGGCCCTGGAGCGGGTCGGCGCCGAGGGCGGCGTCGTCGTCTACCTGCGCGGCCACGAGGGGCGTGGGGTGGGCCTCGCGGGCAAGCTGCGCGCCTACGAGCTGCAGGACCGCGGCCTCGACACCGTCGACGCCCAGCTCGAGCTCGGGCTGCCCGTCGACGCGCGCGACTACACGGTGGCCGCGGGCGTCCTCACCGACCTCGGGGTCGAGGCCGTGCGGCTGCTCACGAACAACCCGGCCAAGGTCGAGGGCCTGCGGGCCCACGGCATCGAGGTGCCGGCCGTCGAGCGGTTGCGCACGACGCCGACCCCCACCAACAGCGAGTACCTGCGCACCAAGCGCGACCGGATGGGCCACGACCTCGTCGTCGACGCCCACGACCCCCGAGAGAACCCGAGGAGCACGGCATGAGCGGAGCAGGGTCCCCGAGCCTCGCGGCGGACGGGCGCGGCCTGCGGGTCGCGGTCGTCGCCGCGTCCTGGCACGAGCGCGTGATGGACGGGCTCCTCGACGGCGCGCGCCGCGGCCTCGCCGAGTGCGGCGTCGAGGACCCCCTCGTCGTCCGCGTCCCGGGCACGGTCGAGCTGGGGGTGGCCTGCGCCCGCCTCGCCCCGGCGCACGACGCGCTCGTCGCGCTCGGCGTCGTCGTGCGCGGCGGCACACCGCACTTCGACTACGTCTGCCAGTCCGCGACGGCCGCGCTGACCGACGTCGCCGTGCGCACCGGCGTGCCCGTCGGCTTCGGGGTGCTCACCTGCGACGACGACGCGCAGGCCCTCGACCGCGCGGGCCTGCCGGGCTCGCACGAGGACAAGGGCCACGAGGCCGCCGTCGCGGCCGTCGCCACCGCCGTCACCCTGCGCGACCTCGGGGACCGTGCCCCGCTGCCCCCGACCCCCCGACAGGACGGATGACCCCGTGCACCTCCTCGCCGCCGCGGCCCAGCCGGGCCCGAACCTCTTCCAGCAGGCGCTCGACGCGAGCATCCCGATCGGCAGCTACCAGCTGCACTACCTCGAGGTCCTCGGCGTCCTCATCGGCATCGTCTCGGCGTGGTTCGGGATGCGGCGCGCCGTCTGGGCGTGGCCGGTCGGCATCGTCGCCAACGTCATCCTCTTCTTCGTCTACCTCGGGGCGATGGTCGGCGCCGACCAGCGCATCCCGCTGCTCGGGCAGGCCGGCCGGCAGGTGTTCTTCATCGTCGTGAGCATCTACGGCTGGGTCACCTGGGCGGCCCTGCGCCGCAGCCGCGGCGGGGGAGCGGCCCCGGCGGTCAACCCGCGCTGGATGACGACGCGCGAGCGGGCGGTCGTCGGGGTGGGCTGGGTCCTCGGCACGGTCGTGGTCCACGCCGTCTTCCAGGCGATCCTCGACGCCAACCCCAACCCGTACTTCACGCCGGCGTGGTGGTTCTCGTGGTGCGACGCGTGGATCTTCGTCGGCTCGGTCGTCGCCACGTACGCGATGGCCCGTGGGTGGAACGAGTTCTGGTTGGCCTGGATCGGGGTCGACCTCGTCGGGGTGCCGCTGGGCTTCGCGACCGGGTACGTGCCGACCTCGGTCATGTACGTCTTCTACGGGATGTTCGTCCTCTACGGCTTCTCGCAGTGGGTCCGGCTGACCCGCGCGGCGGGCGACACCCCGGCCCGCGGCGACGTCGTGGCGCCCGTCGCCTGACCGGCGGTCGGACCCGTCCCCGCGCCCCCGTAGGCTGGTGCCCGTGAAGACGTTCGACGCGCTGTACGCCGAGCTCGCCGAGAAGGCCCGCACCCGTCCCGAGGGATCGGGCACGGTCGCGGAGCTCGACGCCGGGGTCCATGCCATCGGCAAGAAGATCGTCGAGGAGGCGGCCGAGGTGTGGATGGCCGCCGAGCACGAGGGGCGCGAGCGCACCGCCGAGGAGATCAGCCAGCTGCTGTACCACCTCCAGGTGCTCATGCTCGCCGCCGACCTCTCCCTCGACGACGTGTACCGGCACCTCTGAGCCGGCCCCCCGCCTCCCGTCGACGCCCCACCCCCAGGAAGACCCCCATGCTGCGTATCGCCGTCCCCAACAAGGGATCCCTCGCCGACCCGTCGGCCGCCATGCTCCGTGAGGCCGGGTACCGGACCCGCCGCGACGCCAAGGAGCTCGTCGTCACCGACGTCGACAACGGCATCGAGCTGTTCTACCTGCGCCCGCGCGACATCGCGGTCTACGTCGGCTCCGGCACCGTCGACTGCGGCATCACCGGCCGCGACCTGCTCCTCGACTCCGCCTCCGCGGCGGTCGAGGTGATGCCCCTCGGCTTCGGTGCCTCGACCTTCCGCTGGGCCGCCCGCCCCAACACCGCGTCCGACGTCGCGGGCCTCGCCGGCCGCCGGGTCGCGACGAGCTACGCGGGTCTCGTCGAGAAGCACCTCGCCGACCAGGGGGTCCAGGCCTCGGTCGTGCGCCTGGACGGCGCGGTCGAGACGGCGATCACCCTCGGTGTCGCCGACGTCATCGCCGACGTCGTCGAGACCGGCGCGACCCTGCGCAGCCAGGGCCTCGAGGTGTTCGGCGAGCCCATCCTGCGCAGCGAGGCGGTGCTCGTGCGCCGCGAGGGCAGCGAGGAGGCCGCCGGCATCGAGGTCCTGCGCCGCCGCCTGCTCGGCGTCGTCACCGCCCGCCACTACGTGATGCTCGACTACGACGTGCCCGCGGCCCTCGTCGACCGCGCCTGCGCCGTCACGCCGGGCCTCGAGAGCCCGACCGTCTCGCCGCTGCAGAACCGCGACTGGTGCGCCGTGCGCGCGATGGTCCCGCGGATCGGCACCAACGCGGTGATGGACGAGCTCTACGACCTCGGCGCGCGCGCCATCCTCGTCACCGACATCACCGCCTGCCGGCTCTGAGCGGGTACCGACCGTGACCGACGCGCCCGCCCCTGACGCCCCCTTCCGTCCCCGGCGGGGGCGCGTCGTGCCGCTCGTCGTCGCGGGCGTCTTCGTGCTCATCTGCACGGCGGTCGCCGTCGGGATGGGGGTCGCCGGCCAGTGGGGGCTCGGCGACCAGCTGGCGCTCGTCGCGTTCGGCGTCGCCGTCGGGGCCTTCCTCGCCCGCTACGCCGCCATCCGGGCGACGCCGGGGGAGGCCGGGCTGACCGTCCGCAACCTCATGCTGACCCGCACCGTGGGCTGGGACGAGATCGAGGCGGTGCGCTTCGTCGACGGCGACCCGTGGGTCAGCCTCGAGCTCACCGACACCGACGTCGTCGCCGTCATGGCCGTCCAGCGCGTCGACGGCGACCGCGGTCGCGCCGAGGCCGACCGCCTGCTCGCGCTCGTCCGCGCCCGCCGCCGCGGCTGATCAGGTCGCGGCCCGCTCGGCCCCGACCCGGGCGCTGCCCGGCCGCAGCCGGCTCAGCGCGAGCAGCTGCGGGAGCGCCATGAGGCAGAGCAGCGCCCAGAGCAGGGTGTAGCCGCCCGAGGCGTCGCGGACGGCGCCCATCGTCGCGGGCCCGACCGAGGCCAGCGAGTAGCTGACGAGGAAGGCCATCGCCGTGAGGCGGGCGCTGTCGCGCGGGGTGACGGAGAAGCGGACGAGGAGGCCGAGCCCGAGGGCGAAGCACGCCCCCTGGCCCGCGCCGAGGAGCAGCGCCCAGCCCCAGGCGGCGGCGTCCGGGGCCAGCCAGACCCCGGCCTCGCCGAGTCCGCCGAGCAGCGTCGCCCCGGCGAGGAGCCACCGGGGGTCGCGGACCCGGTCGAGCAGGGTGGGGGCGACCAGCCCGCTGACCAGCTGGGCCCCGGTGAAGACCGACATGAGGAGCCCGGCGTCGCCGGCGCTCCACCCGTGCGACTCGTAGGTCGGGGCGAGCCACGCGAGCGAGGAGTAGAACTGCCAGGACTGGAAGGTGAGGTAGGCCGCGAGCACCCACGCCGTGACGCTGCGCCACGGGAGGGCGTGCGTGACGTCCTCGGCGTCGGGGTCGGGCGGGGCCGCGGCCGCCCGGCGGGCGGAGCGGCGGGCCAGCGGCACCCAGACGAGGCCGGCGACGGCCGCCAGCGGCGCCCACGCGAGGAGCGAGCCGGCCCACCCGCCGAGCCCATCGGCGAGCGGCACGGCCACGGCCGAGGCGACGGCCGCCGCGCCCATCATCGACATCATCGTGAGGCCGGTGCCCAGGCCCGAGCGGTGGGCGGGGAAGACGCTCTTGACGATGCCCGGCAGCAGGGTGCCGGCGAGGGCGATGCCCGCACCGGCGACGAGGGTGCCGGCGTAGAGCGACCACGTCTGCCCGCCCCCGACCCCGCGCACGACGAGGCCGACGAGCACGAGCCCGACGCCGTGGCCGACGGCGACGCCGGGCCCGACGCGACGGGCGACGAGGTTCGCGACCGGGGCGAGCAGGCCCATGCAGAGGACCGGCAGGGTCGTGAGGACGCCCATCGCGGCGCTCGAGAGGCCGAGGTCCGCGCGGACGGTCTCGGCGAGCGGCGGCAGGCTCGCCATGAGCGTGCGCAGGTTCGCGGCGACGAGCACGAGCGCGGTGACGACGAGCCAGGTCGGCGTCGACGCGGTGGGGCGGGTGGGGGTGGTCACGAGGCAGTCACCGCGGCATCCTCACACGCGCCTCAGGGCAGGTGGGACTCCGGGACCAGCTGGAGCGCCTCGTCGTCGTCGAGGCCGGCGACGACGAGCAGGTCGACGACGATCGAGCGCACCTGACCGCGCACCATCTCGGCCGAGAGCCCGGCGGACGGCTCGGCGCGGGCGGACAGGCCGGCGACCCGCGCGAGGACGACCCGGCCCGCCGACGGCAGGGCGTGCTCGTCGAGGACGCGGGCGAGGTCGTCGGCGGCGCGGGCCAGCTCGGCGACGAGGTCGACGTACCGCGGCGGCACGGTCTCGTCGCGGCGGACGGCCACGCCGGCCCGGCGGGCGAGCACCCGCAGGTTGCGCACGCAGCGGTCGAGCGGGACGACGAGCGCGGAGGCCGCGACCGCCTGCGGCCGGTGACGGCGCAGGAGGGGCGACTGCCGGACGACGGCGACGCCCTCGGCGGCGGCGGTGCGCAGGTCGGTCAGCCGGTCCTCGAGGGAGCGCGCCTCGTCGAGGGCGTCACGGGCGAGGTCGACGTCGCCGGTGCGCAGCGCCTCGGCCACCGACTCGAGCGTGCGGGCGACCGCGCGCACGGTGCGCGCGGCCTCGGCACGGGGGCGCCCCACCGGGCTCGTCGGCACCAGCGCCCCGATGACGAGGGCCACGAGGCCGCCGACGAGTGCGTCGAGCCAGCGCCCGACCCCCGTGCTCGTCGTCGCGGCGAAGGCGACGATGAAGACCGACTGCACGCCGGCCTGGATGACGACGAGCTGCCCCGACGAGACGACGATCGCGATGGCCATCGCGGCGACGACGACGAAGGCCATCTGCAGGCCCCCGCTGCCGAGCAGGAGGATGGTCACGTCCCCGACGAGCACGCCGATGGCGACGCCCACCGTGACCTCGACGATCCGCCGCAGGCGCTGCCCGTAGGTCAGCCCGAGGCAGAGGATCGCCGTGACCGGCGCGAAGAACGGCTGCGGGTGGCCGAGGGCGAGCCGGGCGGTGAACCACGCGACGACGACCCCGAGGCCGATCTGGAGGAGGAAGACGACCCGGTCGTGCAGCCGGTGCAGGCCGCGGGCCAGGGCCGCCCGCACGTCGTCCGCACCCGACCGGGCCCGGGCGGCGAGGCTCACCGGCCCTCCGTCGAGACGCGGACGTCGGCGTGCTCGCGGGTGCGGTCGGCCGCGAAGACGCGCTCCTCCTGGGCGGCCCAGCGCTCCCAGTGCGGCCGGAAGGTCTCCCCGTCGCGGTCGATGCCACGGCGCATCCGCTCGTCGCGGGGTGCCTCGACCCAGACGCGGACGGCCGCGAAGTCGCCGGCGCGCCCCACGCTGGAGCCGCAGCCCTCGACGACGAGGACCGGCGCCTCCGGCACGGCCCGGGTCTCGCCCCAGCCGTGGAGGTCCCAGTCCCAGACCCGGTAGCGGGCCTGCTCGCCGCGCGAGAGCGGGTCGAGCACCTGCTCGACGAGGAGCGGCACGGCGTCGGCGAGGCCGTCCCAGCCCGGGTAGAGCTCGTCCATGTGCACCACCGGCGCGCGCAGGGCCTCGACGACGCCCTTGGCGAGGGTGGTCTTGCCCGAGCCGCTCGGGCCGTCGACGGCGACGACGGCCGTCGGGCCGCAGCGGGACGGGGCGTCGCGCAGCGCCTCGAGCACCGCCTCGACGTGCGCCGGCTCGGCCGGGTCCGTCACCTGGAACCACACGGTGGACGACCCTAGCGCCGCCACTACGCTGGCGCCGTGTCGTCCGTCGCCGTCCGTGTCATCCCGTGCCTCGACGTCGACGCCGGCCGCGTCGTCAAGGGCGTCAACTTCCGCGGCCTGCGCGACGCGGGGGACCCCGTCGAGCTGGCCCGCCGCTACGGCGAGCAGGGCGCCGACGAGCTGACCTTCCTCGACGTGACGGCGAGCAGCGGGGACCGCGCGACGATGTACGACGTCGTGGCCCGCACCGCCGAGCAGGTCTTCATCCCGCTGACCGTCGGCGGGGGAGTCCGCACCGTCGACGACGTCGACCGGCTGCTGCGCGCCGGCGCCGACAAGGTCGGCGTCAACACGGCCGCCATCGCCCGCCCCGAGCTCATCGCCGAGACCGCCGACCGCTTCGGGGCGCAGGTGCTCGTCCTGTCCGCCGACGTGCGCCGCCGGCGGACCGAGGACGGCTCGCCCGCCGGCGGGTTCGAGGTCACGACGCACGGGGGCCGCACCGGCACCGGGCTGGACGCCGTCGAGTGGTGCGCCCGGGCCGAGTCGCTCGGCGCCGGCGAGATCCTCCTCAACTCGATGGACGCCGACGGCACGAAGGACGGCTTCGACCTCGAGCTGATCCGGCTCGTGCGGGCCGAGGTGTCGGTACCGGTCATCGCGAGCGGCGGGGCCGGCGCGGTCGGCCACTTCGCCCCGGCCGTCGAGGCCGGTGCGGATGCGGTCCTCGCCGCGAGCGTGTTCCACTTCGGGGACCTGACCATCGGTCAGGTCAAGGACGCGCTGCGCGCCGACGGGCTCCCCGTCCGCTGAGCGCAGCGGACGACGGAGGGGGAGAGATGCTCGACACCGCGCACCCGCGCGACCTCGTCATGGTGGGGGCCGTGTTCGGCCTCGCGACGTTCATCTGGTCCGGCTGGGCCCAGGAGGGCCCGCCGCGGCCGGTCCTGTGGCGGGTGCTGCTCGGCGTGCTCGGTGCCGGGGGGCTGGCGCTGGCCGGCTGGAGCGCGACGCAGGCCGTGCGGCACTGGAGCGGCTCGAGCGCGATCCAGCCCGGCAGCCGGGCCTTCACCGTCTACCTCGTCGTCTTCTGGGCCGAGGTCCTCGTGGCGGGGGTCGCCGGGGTGCTGCTCGCCCGCCGCGGGCGCGGAGACCTCGTCGCGCCGCTCGTGCTCCTCGTCGTCGGCCTGCACTTCGTCGCGCTCGCGGTGGTCTTCGGGCAGCCGGTGCTGCACCTGACGGCGGGCCTGCTCGTCGCGGTCGCGGTCCTCGCGGCGCTCCTCCCGCCCGGCGCGGTCGCGCGCAGCTTCTGGTGCGGGCTCCTGGGCGCGCCGGTGTTCCTCGCCGTCGGGCTGTGGTGCGCGCTGACCGGCGAGCCGCTGCTCGATCCCGCCTGAGGGGGCGCGCCGCTCCTAGACTCGCGCTCGTGACCCTCGCGCGCGCCCGGCAGCTGCACCTCGTGGTGGCGGTCGTGGCCACGACCGCCCTCGTCCTCCAGGCCGTCCTCGTCGTGACGGGGGCGTCGGTGCTCGCCGAGACGGAGGTGCCGCCGCTCGCGACCCGGCTCGGGCGCCTCGTCTCGTACTTCACGATCCAGAGCAACCTCCTCGTCGCCGTCACCGCGTGGCAGCTGTGGCGCGACCCGCTGCGCGACGGCCGCTGGTGGCGGCCGGTGCGCCTCGCGGCCCTCGTCGGCATCACGGTGACGGGGCTGGTCCACTTCGTCCTGCTGCGCCCGCTGCTCGACCTCGAGGGCGCGAACTGGGTCGCCGACAAGCTGCTCCACCTGGCCGTGCCGCTGCTGGCGCTCCTCGCGTGGGCGCTCGCCGGGCCGCGCCCGCGCGCGACGTGGCGCGCCGCGCTCGAGGCGCTCGTCTGGCCGGTCGCGTGGACCGTGTGGACCCTCGTGGTCGGCGCGCTGAGCGGCTGGTACCCCTACCCGTTCCTCGACCACCGCGAGAACGGCGTCGGGCCGGTCGTCGTCGCGGTCGTCGGCATCACGGTGCTCTTCCTCCTGCTGTTCGCGGGCGCGGTCGCGCTCGACCGCCGGCTGCGGCCGGTCCCGGACGCCGGGGGCGCCGGGGACGCGGCGCTCAGCCGGGCCAGTCGAGCTCGGTGACCTCACCGCCGACGACGGTGGCCGTCATCGTCACCTCGTGGGTGCCGACCGGGTAGAGCTCGTAGTCCCCGGCGAGCAGCTCCGGGTAGACCAGCGACGAGAGGGTGCCCGACGGGGTGGGTCGGGGCACGACGCCGACGTGCGGGAACGGCGACGCGTGGTGGTGGCCGTCGTCGTGGTGGTGGCCGTCGTCGTGGTGGTGATGGTGGCCGTGCGCCGCAGGCTGGTCGTGGTCGTGGTCGTGGTGGTCGTGCGGGGCGCTCGCCCCGACGGGTCGGATCTCGACCTCGAGGTCGTCGAGGTCGGGCCGGTCGTCGGGCATCGTCACGACGAGGGCGCCGACGTCGCCGCCGATGTCGAGGGGCACCGGCCCCTGGCCGGCATGGGGGTTCTCCGCGGTGGGCACGGTGGGTCCTCTCGGGTCGGGCGGGGTGGTGCGGTGGGGGTGGAGCGGGAGGGGCGCGCCCCGCCCACCGGGGTCGGTGGGCGGGGCGCGCCGTCTCTCAGGCGGCGCCGTCCGCGGTGCCGGGGGAGGTCTGGTACCCCCCGGCCGGGGTCCCCAGGTAGGGGAACTCGTCGAGGAACGGCGGGTTGGTGTTGCTCGTGCCGTCGGTCAGCCCGGCCGTCGCGTCGTCCGGGGTGAACGAGGGGTCGACGAGCGGGATGGTCGCCCCGGCGACGGCGCGCAGCTCGATGGCCACGACGTCGTCGACCGGCCGGCGGCCGTTCGGGAACCCGGCGGCGTCGCCGGCGACGAGACCGATCGGGTTCGGCTTCTTCGCCGGCGGGACCGCCATGTTGAGGCGGAGCATGTCCGCCTGGTTCGCGCCGGTGTAGTTCTGGAAGCCCGGCACGACCCCCTTCGGGATGCCCGTCAGGAGGATGGCGAGCAGGTCCGCCCGGTTCTTCTTGTAGGCCGCGAGGCGCGGGAAGACCCCCGGGTAGAGCGCCGGCAGCAGCCGGGCCAGCTCGGGGCGGGCGACGTACCCGGCGTACGCCGAGTCGCCCTCCGGCGGGACCGAGTTCCACGCGTCCTTCTCGGCCATCGGGGTGATGACCTCGTTGAACAGCGGGTTCCCGAGCCGCGAGACCTGCTGGAACGGACCGGTGGCGGTGGAGCCGCCCTTGCCCGTGTGCAGCACCCGCGTCTTCTGCCGGCTCGCGGTGGCCCACACCCCGATGACCGAGCCGGCGTCGTCGACGTCCCTGGGCGTGCGGTGGTCGGCCGTGAGGTCGGCCTTGGGCACCTGGATGGCGATGCTGTGGACGTTGAGCCCCTGGGTGCCGTTGACCCCGGCCGCGGTCGCGGACGGGATGAGGTGCGCCATCTGGAACGGACGCAGCGTCCCGAGGTCGAAGATGCTGCCGAGGTCGACGTGGAAGCCCTCCGCCCGCTGCCCGGCGAACACGGTGCGCCCGCCCGCGATGCGGTGGACGGCCTGCGCGGCGAGCTTCTCGTAGTCCGGCGTGCTGCGCGGCCCGACGTTGACCGGCGGGCACCCCAGCCCCTCGGCGAGCGTGGCCCAGCCCTTACCCTTCTCGTAGCGCGTCACCGTGTACCGCTGCGGCCGGTTCCACTGCGGGCCGTAGATCGAGGTGATCGGCCCGGTGTTGTAGAGGAAGGTCCGGCTGTTGCGGATCCGGGTCTCGAACCGGAACCGGTAGACGACGTCGGCCTCGCCGGCCGTCCCCGAGTTGCTCACCTTGATCTCGTAGAGCACGTCGTCGCCGAACTCGTAGAAGTTCGGCCCGCCCTGCGGGTTCTGGAAGGGGATGAAGTTGGCGATGAGCGTCACGTGGCTCGGCTTGTCCGGGCTGACGAACGCGTAGACGTCGGTGTTGTCGGCGACGGGGTCCTTGGAGACCTCGGGTGCTTCGCGGTGGGAGGACATCAGGCCTTCCCCCCTGCCGCCTTGACGAGCCGGCGGACGAGGGCGGGGTCGTGGACCTCGACCTCCTCCTCGCCGACCATGAGCGAGATGACGCCCGTGCCGGGGTCCTCGATGAACGCGACGAGGACGGCGTCGTCCAGCTCTCCCAACGCCTCGTCCTTGCTGCGGGTGGCGCCCTGTGCCGCGGTGGCCGTGGCGACGACGGCGATGGCCGTCGTCGTCCCCGCCGCCGCCAGGAGGCCGCGTCGTGATGTCCCTGCCATGGTGCTTCCCTTCGTGGGGAGCGCGGGTCTCGCCCCGCGCTGGAGCGGGCCGCGGACGTCGACCACCAGGGTCCACAGCGACCCATCGGTGTTCGGAGCCCTGCCCCGGGTCGGATGGGTCGCCCCGTCACGGCAGAATGGCGGGGTGCCGACCGACCCCGTCCTCGACCCCGCCGTCGCCGCCCGCCTCAAGCGCGACGAGCACGGCCTCGTCGCCGCGATCGTCCAGCAGCAAGACTCCGGCGAGGTCCTCATGCTGGGCTGGATGGACGACGAGGCGCTGCGTCGCACGCTCACCGAGGGGCGCGTGACCTTCTGGTCGCGCAGCCGCCGGGAGTACTGGCGCAAGGGCGACACCTCCGGCCACGCGCAGCACGTGCGCTCGGTCGCGCTCGACTGCGACGGCGACGCGCTCCTCGTGCGCGTCGAGCAGGTGGGGGCCGCCTGCCACACCGGGGACCGCACCTGCTTCGACGCGGGCGACCTCGGGGCCGTCGTCGGGGCCGGCGCATGAGCGCCGCCGAGACGCCCGACCTCGCCTACGGCCAGACCTGGCCCGCGCTCGACGCCTTCGGGGTGCTCGCGCGCGACCGCCGCGTCATCCCCGTCGTACGCCGCCTCATGGGCGACGCCGAGACGCCGGTCGGGGTCTACCGCAAGCTCGCCGGCGACCGGCCGGGCACCTTCCTCCTGGAGTCCGCCGAGCACGGCGGCGTGTGGTCGCGGTGGTCGATCATCGGCGCCGCGAGCCGCGCCACCCTGACCGAGCGCGACGGCGAGGCGCACTGGCTCGGCGAGCCGCCCGTCGGGGTCCCGACCTCGGGCCCCGCCACCGAGGCCCTGCGCGCGACGATGGAGGTCCTCGCGACCCCGCCGATCGCCGGCCTGCCCCCGCTGACCGGCGGGATGGTCGGCGCCGTCTCGTACGACGCGGTGCGCCGCTGGGAGAAGGTCCCCTCCGAGCTGCCCGACGAGCTCGGCGTCCCCGAGCTCGCGATGATGCTCGCCACCGACCTCGCCGTCCTCGACCACGCCGACGGCTCGATCCTCCTCGTGGCCAACGCCGTCAACTACGACGACACCGACGAGCGCGTCGAGCAGGCCTGGTCCGACGCCGTCGCCCGGCTCGACGCGATGACCGCGGCGCTCGCCGCGCCCGCCCCGAGCACGGTCGCCGTCGTCGACACCGACGCCGTCGAGGCCGCGATGGCCGGCGTCCGATCGAACACGACGCGCGAGCGCTACGAGGAGGTCGTCGAGCTGGCGAAGGAGGACATCCGCGCCGGCGAGGTCTTCCAGGTCGTCCTCTCGCAGCGGTTCTCGCTCGACTGCCCGGCCGACCCGCTCGAGGTCTACCGGGCGCTGCGCGCGTCCAACCCCAGCCCCTACATGTACCTCTTCCGCTTCCCGGCGCCCCACGGGTCGGACTACGCCGTCGTCGGCAGCAGCCCCGAGGCGCTCGTGCGGGTCACGGGGGAGCGGGCCATCACCCACCCGATCGCCGGGTCGCGCCCCCGCGGCAAGACCCCCGAGGACGACGTCCGGCTCGCCGAGGAGCTGCTCGCCGACCCCAAGGAGCGCTCCGAGCACGTCATGCTCGTCGACCTCGGCCGCAACGACCTCCAGCGGGTCTGCCGGCCCGGCACCGTCGACGTCGTCGAGTTCATGGACGTGCGCCGCTACAGCCACGTCATGCACCTGGAGTCGACGGTCGTCGGCGACACCCGGCCCGGTGTCGACGCCTACGACGTCCTCGTCTCGACCTTCCCGGCGGGCACGCTCTCGGGCGCGCCCAAGCCCCGCGCCCTCGCGCTCATCGAGCACTACGAGCCCTCCCGGCGCGGCGTCTACGGCGGCGTCGTCGGCTACCTCGACTTCCACGGCGACCTCGACATGGCCATCGCCATCCGCACCGCCCTCGTCCGCGACGGCGTCGCCCACGTGCAGGCCGGCGCCGGGATCGTCGCCGACTCCGTGCCGGCCCGCGAGCACGAGGAGTGCGTCGCCAAGGCGACCGCGGCCCTGCGGGCGGTCGCGACCGCCGCGGCGATGCGGACCGTCACGTGAGGCGGCTGACGGGCAAGGGCCCTGTCGCCCTCCTCGCCCTGCTCGGCGCCGGGGTCGTCCTCGTCGCCGGGTTCCGGCCGTGGGTGTCGGGCACCGTGGCCGACGCCGTCCTCGGCGGGAGCCGCGTCGAGGCCACCGGCTCCGAGGTGGCGCCCGGGCTGTCCGCGATCGCCCTCGCGGTGGCCGCCGCCGCGGTCGCCGTCGTCGCCGCCGGACGGGTGGGCCGCACCGTCGCCGTCGTCCTGTGGGCCGGGTGCGTCGTCGTCGCCGGGGTGCTCACCGTGCGCGTGCTCGCCGACCCCTCGGGCGCCCTCGGCCCGGTCGCCGCCACCCGGGTCGGGCGCACCGGCACCGTGGAGGCGGTCGCGTCGGCCACGGCGATGCCGTGGGTGGCGCTGCTCGGGCTGCTCCTGGCGGCCCTCGCGCTCGGCTGCGCCCTCGTCGGCGCCCGCCGCTGGGCCGGGCCGTCGCGCCGCTACGAGGCCCCCGGCGCCGCCGAGGGGCACGTCGCCGGGCGCCGCGGCGAGCGGGTCGCGAGCGACTGGGACGACCTCTCCGCCGGACGCGACCCCACCGACGTCGGCGACGACGCCACGACCTGACAGAATCGGACGCGACGTCACGACCCGGGCCGACCGGCCCCCGACCCTCCGAGGTGGAGCCCCCATGAGCGAGATCGAAGACCACGGCCACAGCCTGGCCGCGTGGACCGCGGTGGGCATCATCATCGTCGCGTCGGCCATCATGTGCCTCGCCGTGATGTTCCCCAACGTCCCCCTGTTCATCGGTGGTGCGGTGCTCGCCGTCGTCGGCGGCATCGCCGGCAAGGTCCTCTCCATGGCCGGGTACGGCGCGGCCGGGCGCGACCGCGGCGAGGCCCCCTCGATCCGATGACCGGCGGTCCTCCCGTGACCTCCGTCCTCGACTCCATCGTCGCCGGGGTCCGCGAGGACCTCGCCGAGCGCGAGACGCACCTGCCGCTCGAGCGGCTGCGCGAGCTCGCGGCCGACGCCCCGCCGGCCCTCGACGCCGAGGCGGCCTTCCGCCGACCGGGCGTCTCGCTCATCGCCGAGGTCAAGCGCTCCAGCCCGAGCAAGGGCGCGCTCTCGGACATCCCCGACCCCGCGGCGCTCGCCGCCGCCTACGCGGCCGGCGGCGCGACGGCGATCTCGGTGCTCACCGAGCAGCGGCGCTTCGGCGGCAGCCTCGCCGACCTCGACGCCGTCCGGGCCGCCGTGCCGGTCCCGGTGCTGCGCAAGGACTTCGTCGTCACCGACTACCAGGTCTGGGAGGCGCGGGCGCACGGCGCCGACATCGTCCTGCTCATCGTGGCCGCCCTCGACGACGACCTCCTGCGCTCGCTCCTCGCGCGGGTCCGCGAGCTCGGGATGACTGCGCTCGTCGAGGTCCACGACGAGGCCGAGACCCAGCGCGCGGTCGACGCCGGCGCCACCGTCGTCGGCGTCAACGCGCGCAACCTCAAGACCCTCGAGGTGCACCCCGACACCTTCTCGCGGCTGCGGCCGCTCGTCCCGGAGGGCGTCGTCATCGTCGCCGAGTCCGGCATCACCGGCCCCGCCGACGCCGCGGCCTACGCCGCGCAGGGCGCCGACGTCGTCCTCGTCGGCGAGGCCCTCGTCCGCGACGGCGACCCGGCGGCCGGGGCCGCCGCGATCGTCGCCGCCGGAGCCGTGGAGGCGACCCGATGACCGAGCACACCCCGACCACCGACACCGGTCTGACCGTCGACGAGCTGCCCCGCCCGGGCCGTTTCGGCGACTTCGGCGGCCGCTACGTCCCCGAGGCGCTCGTGCCCGCGCTCGAGCAGCTCGACGAGGCGCGCCAGAAGGCCGCCGTCGACCCCGAGTTCCAGGACGAGCTCGCCCGCCTGCACGCCACGTACACGGGCCGGCCGAGCATCATCACGGAGGTCCCGCGGTTCGCCGCGCACTGCGGCGGCGCCCGGGTCGTGCTCAAGCGCGAGGACCTCAACCACACCGGCTCGCACAAGATCAACAACGTCCTCGCGCAGGCGCTGCTCACGAAGCGGATGGGCAAGACCCGCATCATCGCCGAGACCGGCGCCGGCCAGCACGGGGTCGCGACGGCCACGGCCGCCGCGCTCATGGGCCTGGAGTGCACGGTCTACATGGGCAGGGTCGACACGGAGCGGCAGGCCCTCAACGTCGCGCGGATGAAGATCCTCGGGGCCGAGGTCGTCGCCGTGGAGCACGGCTCGGCGACCCTCAAGGACGCCATCAACGAGGCGCTGCGCGACTGGGTCACCAACGTCCAGAGCACCCACTACGCCATCGGCACGGTGACCGGGCCGCACCCGTTCCCCGAGATGGTCCGCGACTTCCACGCGATCATCGGCGAGGAGGCCCGGGCGCAGGTCCTCGAGCTGGCCGGGCGCCTGCCCGACGCCGTCATCGCGTGCGTCGGCGGGGGCTCGAACGCGATGGGCATCTTCCACCGCTTCGTCCCCGACGCCGGTGTGCGCCTCATCGGCGTCGAGGCCGGCGGCGAGGGCGTGGACTCCGGCCGCCACGCGGCGCGCTTCGCGGCGGACGCGACGCCCGGGGTCCTCCACGGCGCGATGAGCTACCTCATGCAGGACACCGACGGCCAGACCGTCGAGTCGCACTCCATCTCGGCCGGGCTCGACTACCCGAGCGTCGGCCCCGAGCACGCGCACCTGCGCGACAGCGGGCGGGCCGAGTACCGGTACGCCACCGACGACGCGGTGATGGAGGCCTTCCGGCTGCTCTGCCGCACCGAGGGCATCATCCCGGCCCTGGAGTCGGCGCACGCGCTCGTCGGCGCGATGGAGGTCGGCCGCGAGCTCGGCCCCGACGCGCTGCTGCTCGTCAACCTCTCCGGGCGCGGCGACAAGGACATGCACACGGCCGCCGCCTACTTCGGCCTCGTCGAGGAGGGCACCCAGTGACCGCCGGGACCACGTCGGGCGTCGCCGACGTCCTCGCCCGCTGCCGCGCCGAGGGCCGGGCCGCGCTCGTCGGCTACCTCCCCGTCGGCTTCCCGACCGTCGAGGGCTCCCTCGAGGCGATGCGCGTCCTCGTCGAGGCCGGCTGCGACGTCGTCGAGGTCGGGGTGCCCTACAGCGACCCGCTCATGGACGGCCCGGTCATCCAGCACGCGGTCGCGACCGCGCTCGAGCAGGGCAGCCGGGTCGACGACGTCTTCACCGCCGTCGCCGCCGTCCGCGACGCCGGGGCGACGCCGCTCGTCATGACCTACTGGAACCTCGTGATGCGCCGCGGCGTCGAGCGGTTCGCCGCCGATCTCGCGGCCGCCGGGGGAGCCGGGCTCATCACGCCCGACCTCATCCCGGACGAGGCCGACGAGTGGGTCGCGGCCAGCGACCGGCACGGGCTGGACCGCGTCTTCCTCGTCGCGCCGAGCTCGACCCCCGACCGCCTCGTGCGCGTCACCCGCGACGCGCGCGGGTTCGTCTACGCCGCCTCGACGATGGGTGTCACCGGCGCCCGCACGAGCGTCGACACCGACGCCCGCGCGCTCGTCGAGCGGGTCCGGGCCGTCACCGACCTCCCGGTCTGCATCGGCCTCGGGGTCTCCACGCGCGAGCAGGCGGCCGAGATCGCCGGGTACGCCGACGGCGTCATCGTCGGCTCGGCCCTGGTCAAGGTCCTCGCCGGCCCCGGGGAACTCCCCGAGCGCCTCGAGGCGTTGCGCACACTGACCGCCGAGCTGGCCCAGGGCGTCCGGGAGGGGAAGCGATGAGCACGAGCACCCGCGAGGTGGGCACCGCGCCCGCCTGGTACCGCAGCGACCGCGTGCTCGACGTCGTCGGCCTCGCCGCGCGCCTCTTCCTCGGGATCGTGCTCCTGTGGGCCGGGTTCGCCAAGGTGGGCCGGCCGCTCACGTCGCAGCGCGCGGTGCAGGCCTACGACCTGCCCTTCCTCTCGCTCGACGTCGCGGGCTGGATCGGCCTGGCCCTGCCCTTCCTCGAGATCGTCCTCGGGATCCTCCTCGTCCTCGGGCTCTTCACGCGGCCGGCCGCCGTCGTGGGGACCGTCCTCATGGTCGTCTTCGTCATCGGCATCTCCCAGGCGTGGGCCCGCGGGCTGACCATCGACTGCGGCTGCTTCGGCGGCGGCGGCCAGGTGGGTGCCGCCGACACGAAGTACCCTCAGGAGATCGCGCGGGACGCCTCGTTCGCCCTCGCCGGCGCCTGGCTCTGGTGGCGTCCGCGCACCCTCGCATCCCTCGACCGCGTCCTCTTCGGACACTGACCGACCGCACCGAAAGGCACCACCTCCGACATGGCGAAGAACTCGACCAGACCGAGCCCGGGCAACGCCCGCCAGGCCAAGATCCAGGCGGCGCAGAAGTCCTCCGGCGGAGGAGGGGCCAACAAGATCGTCGTCGCGACGGTCGTCCTCGTCGTCGCGATCGTCGCGGTCGTCGGTGGGGTCATCTGGATGCAGACCTCGCAGAAGAACGAGGTGACCGGCGGCGGCAACGCCGTCCCCGCGGGTGCCGCGGGCCTCGGCGCCGGCTACCCGGCGTTCACCGACGTCAAGGCCGCCGCGGGCGCGCCGACGCTCGACGTCTTCGAGGACTTCCAGTGCCCGGCCTGCAAGTCCTTCGAGGACGCGCTCGGCCCGACGGTCGAGAGCCTCGCCCAGGAGGGCAAGGTCAAGGTCGTCTACCACGTGAAGAACTTCCTCGACGACAACCTGCGCAACGACAGCTCCACGAAGGCCGGCAACGCCGCCTTCTGCGCGGCCGACGCGGGCAAGTTCCAGCAGTTCCACGACCAGGCGTACGCCAACCAGCCCACCGAGGGCGCCGGCTTCACCGACGACCAGCTCAAGGGCTTCGCCTCCGCGGCCGGGATCACCGGTGACGCCCTGACGACCTGGCAGCGCTGCTACGACGCCGGCAAGTACGTCGACTACGTCAACTCGGTCGAGACCAAGAGCTTCGAGGACGGCGTGCGCGGCACCCCGACCCTCCGCCTCAACGGCAAGGACCTCGACCTCGGCCAGGTCGGCACGCCCGAGCTGTTCACCCAGGCGATCCAGGGCGCCACGACGTGACCCCGGCGCACCGGCAGGCAGGTCGTCGCGCGTGACGACCTACCTGCCGAGCCCGACGGTCGCGGCGTTCGACCTCGGGCCCCTCACCATCCGGGCCTACGCCCTGTGCATCCTCGCCGGCATCGTCCTCGCCGTCTGGCTGACCGGCCGGCGCCTGGCCGCCCGCGGGGTCGACTCCGCCGTCGCGCTCGACGTCTCCGCGTACGCGGTCATCCTCGGCATCATCGGTGGCCGGCTCTACCACGTCGTGACCACGCCCGGCCCGTACTTCGGGGAGGGCGGGCACCTCGTCGACGCGCTGAAGATCTGGAACGGCGGCCTCGGCATCTGGGGCGCCATCGCCCTCGGCGCGGTCGGCGTCTGGATCGGCTGCCGCCGGGCCGGGGTCCCGTTCCTCACGTTCGCCGACGCGGCCGTGCCCGGGGTGGCGTTCGCCCAGGCCATCGGCCGGTGGGGCAACTGGTTCAACAACGAGCTCCACGGCGGCCCGACGACCCTCCCGTGGGGCCTGACGGTCCACCAGTGGGACCAGTCGGCCGGTCGGGCGGTCACCGACGCGTCGGGCGACGCGGTCGTCGCGGGGGTCTACCACCCGACGTTCCTCTACGAGTCGATCTTCCTCGTCGTCCTCGGCTTCGGCCTGCTCGCGCTCGAGCGGCGCCGCCGCCTCGCGCCGGGGCAGCTGCTCGGCCTCTACGTCGCCGGCTACCCGATCGGGCGCATCGTCGTCGAGAAGATGCGCACCGACGAGGCCGAGCTGATCCTCGGCCAGCGCCTCAACGTCTGGACGAGCATCGTCGTCTTCCTCCTCGGGGTCTGGATCGTGTGGCACACCGGTCGCCGGGCCCGTCGGGAGCCGGCCGCACAGGACGAGCCGGTCGTCGCCGGCCCGTCCACGACCGAGCGCTCCGAGTCCCAGGATGTGGGATAGCACCGCTCGAATGGCAAGACACGGGGGGCCGGGGATAGCATTCCGGCACGTGGCCAGAGACGTCCGCGCCTGACCTTGCCGTGCCCGGTCCCCGCCAGGGGCCCTCGACCCCCGAGGACGGTGATGCGACGTGACCGTCGCCCGCTTCTCCGCCCACCCCGACGACGTCGGGCTGTACCGCCGTGAGCACGAGCACGATGCGTGCGGTGTGGCGATGGTCGCGACGATGCGGGGGAGCGCGGGCCACGACGTCGTCGCCCACGCCCTCGACGCGCTGCGCAACCTCGACCACCGCGGCGCCACCGGCGCCGACCCGCTCGTGGGCGACGGCGCCGGCATCCTCACGCAGGTGCCCGACGCCTTCTTCCGGGCGGTGCTCGACGTCGAGCTGCCGCCGGCCGGTGCCTACGCGGCCGGGATGGCCTACCTGCCGACCGACGCCGACGAGCGCGCCACCGCGCAGGAGCGCATCGAGGCCATCGCCGCCGAGGAGGGCCTGCGCGTCCTCGCCTGGCGCGACGTGCCCGTCGTCCCCGACCTCGTCGGCGAGGCGGCCCGCGCGACGATGCCGTGCTTCCGCCAGCTGTTCGTCTCCTCGGACGAGGGCCTGTCGGGCATCGAGCTCGACCGGGTCGCGTTCGTCCTGCGCAAGCGCGCCGAGCGCCAGGCCGAGGTCTACTTCCCGTCGCTGTCGGCCCGCACGGTCGTCTACAAGGGGATGCTCACGACCGGCCAGCTCGAGCCGTTCTTCCCCGACCTGTCCGACGAGCGCTTCGCCACCGAGCTCGCCCTGGTCCACTCGCGCTTCTCGACCAACACCTTCCCGAGCTGGCCGCTGGCCCACCCCTACCGGCTCATCGCGCACAACGGCGAGATCAACACCGTCAAGGGCAACCGCAACTGGATGCACGCCCGCGAGAGCATGCTCGCCTCCGACGTCCTGCGCGGGGACCTCTCCCGCATCTCCCCGATCTGCAGCCCCGAGGCCTCGGACTCCGCGTCCTTCGACGAGGTCCTCGAGCTGATCCACCTCGGCGGGCGCAGCCTGCCCCACGCGGTGCTCATGATGATCCCCGAGGCCTGGGAGAACCACGCCTCGATGGACCCCGCCCGCCGCGCCTTCTACGAGTTCCACTCGACCTTCATGGAGCCGTGGGACGGCCCCGCCGCGGTCTGCTTCTCCGACGGCACCCTCGTCGGTGCGGTCCTCGACCGCAACGGCCTGCGACCCGGGCGCTACTGGGTCACCGACGACGGCCTCGTCGTCCTCGCCTCGGAGGCCGGCGTCCTCGACCTCGAGCCCGAGAACGTCGTGCGCCGCGGTCGCCTCCAGCCGGGCCGGATGTTCCTCGTCGACACCGCCGCCGGGCGGATCGTCAGCGACGAGGAGGTCAAGTCCGGCCTCGCCGGCGAGCACCCGTACGAGGAGTGGCTGCACGCCGGGCTCATCGGCCTCAAGGACCTGCCCGAGCGCGAGCACATCGTCCACACCGCGGCCTCGGTCGCGCGGCGCCAGCGCACCTTCGGGTACACCGAGGAGGAGCTCAAGGTCATCCTCGCGCCGATGGCGCGCACCGGCGCCGAGGCCCTCGGCTCGATGGGCACCGACACGCCCATCGCCGTGCTCTCGGAGCGGCCGCGGCTCGTCTTCGACTACTTCACCCAGCTCTTCGCGCAGGTGACCAACCCGCCGCTCGACGCCATCCGCGAGGAGCTCGTCACCTCCCTCGCCGGCTCGATCGGACCCGAGGGCAACCTCCTCGACGCCAACCCGGCGCACGCCCGCCAGGTCGTCCTGCCCTTCCCGGTCATCGACAACGACGAGCTCGCGAAGATCGTCCACATCAACGCCGACGGCGACCTGCCCGGCTTCGAGACCGTCGTCGTGCGCGGCACCTACGACGTGAGCGGCGGCGAGGCGGCCCTGCGCGGGCGCCTGCACGAGATCTTCGCCGAGGTGTCCGAGGCCATCGACGCGGGAGCGCGCTTCGTCGTGCTCTCCGACCGCGACTCCGACCGCGACCTCGCGCCGATCCCGTCGCTGCTGCTCACCTCGGCCGTGCACCACCACCTCATCCGCGAGAAGACCCGCACCCAGGTCGGGCTCGTCGTCGAGGCCGGCGACGTCCGCGAGGTCCACCACGTCGCGCTGCTCGTCGGCTACGGCGCGGCCGCGATCAACCCCTACCTCGCGATGGAGTCCGTCGAGGACATGGTCCGCCGCGGTGACATCACCGACGTCACCGAGGAGAAGGCGGTCGCCAACCTCATCAAGGCGCTCGGCAAGGGCGTCCTCAAGGTGATGTCGAAGATGGGCATCTCGACCGTCGCGTCCTACCGCGGCGCCCAGGTGTTCGAGGCGATCGGCCTCTCGCAGGAGCTCGTCGACGAGTTCTTCACCGGCACCGTCAGCCAGCTCGGCGGCATCGGCCTCGGGGTCGTCGCCGCGGAGGCCGCGGCCCGGCACGGGATGGCCTACCCGCCGGACGGCATCCGCCAGGCGCACCGCAAGCTCGTCGTCGGCGGCGAGTACCAGTGGCGCCGCGAGGGCGAGCCGCACCTGTTCGACCCCGAGACGGTCTTCCGGCTCCAGCACGCGACCCGCCAGCGGCGCTACGACGTCTTCAAGCAGTACACGCAGCGCGTCGACGAGCAGTCCGGCCGGCTGATGACCCTCCGTGGGCTCTTCGAGCTCGGCGGCGCCACCCGGCGCGAGCCGGTGCCGCTCGAGGAGGTCGAGCCGGTCGAGTCGATCGTCAAGCGGTTCTCCACCGGCGCGATGAGCTACGGCTCGATCTCCAAGGAGGCGCACGAGACGCTCGCCGTCGCGATGAACCGCCTCGGCGCGCGCTCCAACACCGGCGAGGGCGGCGAGGACGTCGACCGGCTGCTCGACCCGACCCGCCGCTCGGCGATCAAGCAGGTCGCCTCGGGGCGCTTCGGCGTGACGTCGATGTACCTGACCCACAGCGACGACATCCAGATCAAGATGGCCCAGGGCGCCAAGCCCGGCGAGGGCGGGCAGCTCCCCGGCCCGAAGGTCTACCCGTGGGTCGCGCGGACCCGGCACTCGACGCCGGGCGTCGGGCTGATCAGCCCGCCGCCGCACCACGACATCTACTCGATCGAGGACCTCGCCCAGCTCATCCACGACCTCAAGAACGCGAACCCGCAGGCGCGGGTCCACGTCAAGCTCGTCTCCGAGGTCGGGGTCGGCACGGTCGCTGCCGGCGTGAGCAAGGCCCACGCCGACGTCGTCCTCATCAGCGGTCACGACGGCGGCACCGGCGCGGCGCCGCTCACCTCGCTCAAGCACGCGGGCGGCCCCTGGGAGCTCGGCCTCGCCGAGACCCAGCAGACGCTCGTCCTCAACGGGCTGCGCGACCGGATCGTCGTCCAGGTCGACGGGCAGATCAAGACCGGCCGTGACGTCGTCGTCGCGGCGCTCCTCGGCGCCGAGGAGTTCGGCTTCGCCACCGCCCCGCTCGTCGTCTCCGGCTGCGTGCTCATGCGCGTCTGCCACCTCGACACCTGCCCGGTCGGCATCGCGACGCAGAACCCCGAGCTGCGCAAGCGCTTCTCCGGGCAGCCCGAGTTCGTCGAGACCTTCTTCGAGTACATCGCCGAGGAGGTCCGCGAGCACCTCGCCGCGCTCGGTTTCCGGAGCATCGAGGAGGCCATCGGCCAGATCCAGCACCTCGACACGAGCAAGGCCGTCCAGCACTGGAAGGCCTCCGGGCTCGACCTCGCGCCGATCCTCACCGCCGTGCAGAGCCCCGACGGCTCGGGCATCCGGCACCGGGTCGGTCAGGACCACGGCCTCGAGAAGGCGCTGGACCACCAGCTCATCGCCGCCGCGCGCGACGCGATCGACCACGGCGAGCAGGTGCGGGCGCGCTTCGCGATCCGCAACGTCAACCGCACGGTCGGCACGATGCTCGGCCACGAGGTGACCAAGGCCCACCCCGAGGGGCTGGCCGACGGCACGATCGAGCTGACGCTCACCGGGTCCGCCGGGCAGAGCCTCGGCGCCTTCCTCCCCGCCGGGGTCACGCTGCGGCTCGAGGGCGACGCCAACGACTACGTCGGCAAGGGCCTCTCGGGCGGCCGCGTCGTCGTGCGCCCCGCCCCCGGCTCGGCGCTCGTCGCCGAGGAGAACGTCATCGCCGGCAACGTCATCGGCTACGGCGCGACCTCCGGCGAGCTGTTCCTGCGCGGCCGGGTCGGCGAGCGGTTCTGCGTCCGCAACTCCGGGGCGACCGCCGTCGTCGAGGGCGTGGGCGACCACGGCCTCGAGTACATGACCGGCGGCACCGTGCTCGTCCTCGGCCCGACCGGGCGCAACGTCGCGGCGGGGATGTCCGGCGGCGTCGCCTACGTCCTCGACCTCGACCACGACCGGGTCAACCGCGAGCTGGTCGACCTCCTCCCGCTGCGCCCGGACGACGAGCTCGTCGTCCACGACCTCCTCGAGCGCCACGTCCGCTGGACGGACTCGGGTGTCGCGGCGCGGCTCCTCGCCGACTGGGGCAGCGCCCGGTCGGCCTTCACCCTCGTCCTCCCGCGGCAGTACCAGCGCGTCCTCGACGTGCGGGCGCAGGCCGAGACGGAAGGGCTCGACCCCGACGGCCCCCAGGTGTGGGAGCGGATCATGGAGGCCTCCCGTGGCTGACCCCCAGGGTTTTCTCAAGACGCGCGAGCGCGAGCTGCCCCGCCGCCGTCCGGTCCCGGTGCGCATCCGGGACTGGAAGGAGGTCTACGAGGCGCAGGCGGCCCCGGAGCTGCAGCGCCAGGCCGGTCGCTGCATGGACTGCGGGATCCCGTTCTGCCACAGCGGCTGTCCGCTGGGCAACCTCATCCCCGAGTGGAACGACCTCGCGTGGAAGGGGGAGTGGCGCGAGGCCATCGAGCGCCTGCACGCCACGAACAACTTCCCCGAGTTCACCGGGCGCCTGTGCCCGGCGCCGTGCGAGTCCGCGTGCGTCCTCGGCATCAACCAGCCGGCCGTCACCATCAAGCAGGTCGAGGTGACGATCGTCGACCGTGCCTTCGAGAACGGCACGATCCTGCCGGTCTCGCCGGAGCGCCTGTCCGGCAAGACCGTCGCCGTCGTCGGCTCCGGCCCCGCCGGCCTCGCCACGGCGCAGCAGCTGACCCGCGCCGGGCACACGGTCGCCGTCTACGAGCGGGCCGACCAGCCCGGTGGCCTCCTGCGGTACGGCATCCCCGAGTTCAAGATGGAGAAGGCCGTCCTCGACCGCCGCATCGCCCAGATGAAGTCCGAGGGCACCCGCTTCCGCACCGGCGTCGACGTCGGCGGCGACCTGACCGGCGCCGACCTGCGCAAGCGGTTCGACGCGGTCGTCGTCGCGATCGGCTCGACCGTGCCGCGCGACCTGCCGGTGCCGGGGCGCGAGCTCGACGGGGTCGTCCAGGCGATGGACTTCCTGCCGCCGGCCAACCGGGTCGCCCTCGGGCAGAGCGTCGAGGGCCAGGTGACGGCCACCGGCAAGGACGTCGTCGTCATCGGTGGCGGCGACACCGGCGCCGACTGCATCGGTACCGCCCACCGCCAGGGCGCCCGCTCGGTGACGAGCCTCGAGATCATGCCGCAGCCCGGCATCGAGCGCGCCGGCGCGCACCCGTGGCCGACCTACCCGATGCTCTTCCGCGTCGCCTCGGCGCACGAGGAGGGCGGCGAGCGGGTGTACGCCACGACGACGAGCGAGGTCGTCGGCGACGACGAGGGCCGGGTGCGCGCGCTGCGCCTGCACGAGGTCCGGATGGGCGAGCAGGGCTTCGAGAAGGTCGAGGGCTCCGAGCGCGAGATCCCGGCGCAGCTCGTCCTGCTCGCGATGGGCTTCGTCGGCCCGCAGCCGGGCGGCCTGCTCGAGCAGCTCGGGGTCGACAAGGACGAGCGCAGCAACGTCGCGCGCGACCCCCACTTCATGTCCTCGGTGCCGGGCGTCTTCGTCGCCGGCGACGCCGGGCGCGGTCAGTCGCTCATCGTCTGGGCCATCGCCGAGGGGCGCTCGGTCGCCCACGAGGTCGACGCCTGGCTCATGGGCAAGCCCTCGCGCCTGCCGCGGCCGGTCGCCCCGACCGACCGCCCGCTCATGGCCTGAGCGACCCGTCCGGCGCCCGGCACGGGGCGTCGTCCACGAGACCCCGGCCCCGAGCCGGGGTCTCGTGGACGTCTCGGGGTCACCCCGAGAGGTGGAGGCCCGTGGGGCGGGTGGGGTTCGGCGGGGGGGCGCCCGCGATGTGGCCCGCGTCACGATGGAAGCGGTTGCACCGATAGGCTCGGTCCCATGCGTCGCGCGAAGATCGTCTGCACCCTCGGCCCCGCCACCTCGAGCGCCGAGAACCTGCGAGAGCTCGTCCGGGCCGGGATGGACGTCGCCCGCCTCAACCTCAGCCACGGCGTGCACGCCGACCACGAGCAGGTCTACCTCGACGTGCGTCGCGCGAGCGACGCCGTCGGCCGCGCGGTCGGGGTCCTCGTCGACCTCCAGGGCCCCAAGATCCGCACGGCGCGCTTCGCCGACGGGCCGGTGGTCCTGCAGAACGGCGCGACCTTCACGATCACGACGCGCGACGTCCCGGGCGACGTCACCGAGGTCGGCACCACCTACTCGGGTCTGCCCGGCGACGTCCACGCCGGCGACCGCATCCTCATCGACGACGGCAAGATCGCGCTCATCGCGACGGACGTCACCGAGACCGACGTCGTCTGCCAGGTCCTCGAGGGCGGGCCGCTGAGCAACAACAAGGGCATCAACCTGCCCGGCGTCGCCGTCTCGGTGCCGGCCCTGTCCGAGAAGGACGAGGACGACCTGCGCTGGGGCCTGCGGGTCGGTGCCGACATGATCGCGCTGTCCTTCGTGCGCAGCGCCGACGACATCCGCCGCGTCCACGAGATCATGGACGAGGAGGGCCACCGGCTGCCGGTCATCGCCAAGATCGAGAAGCCGCAGGCCGTCGAGAACCTCGACGAGATCATCCGCGCCTTCGACGGCGTCATGGTCGCCCGCGGCGACCTCGGCGTCGAGATGCCGCTCGAGCAGGTCCCGCTGGTCCAGAAGCGCGCCTGCGAGATCGCGCGCCGCCGGGCCAAGCCGGTCATCGTCGCGACCCAGGTGCTGGAGTCGATGATCGAGAACAGCCGCCCGACCCGCGCGGAGGCCTCGGACGCCGCCAACGCGGTCCTCGACGGCGCCGACGCGCTCATGCTCTCCGGCGAGACGAGCGTCGGCAAGAACCCGTTCGCGGCCGTGCGCACGATGGCCCGCATCATCGAGAACACCGAGACCCACGGCCTGCACCGCATCCGCCCGCTCGGTACCCGCCCGAACTCCAAGGGCGGCGCGGTGACGGCCGCGGCGGCCGAGATCGGCGAGCTGCTCGGGGTCAAGTACCTCATCACCTTCACCGAGGGCGGCGACTCCTCGCGGCGCCTGTCGCGCGTGCGCCCGCGCATCCCGATGCTCGCCTTCACGCCCAACCAGTCGACGCGCAGCCAGCTGGCGCTCACCTGGGGCGTCGAGACCTTCCTCGTCGGCGGCGTCCGCCACACCGACGAGATGGCGATGCAGGTCGACGAGGTGCTCCTCGGGCTCGGGCGGGTCCAGGAGGGCGACCAGGTGGTCATCGTCGCCGGCTCGCCCCCCGGCATCCCCGGCTCGACGAACGCCCTGCGCGTCCACAAGGTCGGCGACGCGAAGAACCGGGTCGCCCCGGCCTACGTCGAGGCCGCGAAGCACGGACACGCCTGAGGCCGGCACGGTGGCCCTCGATATGCTGTCCACGCCCCGGCCGGGGTGGTGGAACGGCAGACACGGCGGACTCAAAATCCGCTGCCCGCGAGGGCGTGCGGGTTCGAGTCCCGCTCCCGGCACATGACCCAGAGTGCAGCCACCGCCAAGCGCGTCCTCGTCGCCGAGGACGAGGCCATCATCCGTCTGGACCTCGCGGAGATGCTCCGTGAGGCCGGCTACGACGTCGTCGGCCAGGCCGGCGACGGCGAGCAGGCCGTCGAGATGGCCCGCTCCCTGACCCCGGACATCGTCATCATGGACGTCAAGATGCCCGTGATGGACGGCCTGACCGCCGCCGAGACGATCGGGGCCGAGCGCATCTGCCCGGTCGTCATGCTCACGGCGTTCAGCCAGCGCGAGCTCGTCGAGCGGGCCCGCGACGCCGGGGTGATGGCCTACGTCGTCAAGCCGTTCACGGCGAGCGACGTGACCCCGGCCCTCGACATCGCCCTCTCGCGCTGGAGCGAGCTCAAGGAGCTCGAGGCCGAGGTGGCCGACCTCGGGGAGCGGCTCGAGACCCGCAAGGCCGTCGACCGCGCCAAGGGCGTCCTCATGGCCAAGCTGAAGATCACCGAGGCCGACGCCTTCCGGTGGATCCAGAAGACCGCCATGGACCGGCGCATGGGCATGCGCGAGGTCGCCGACGCCGTCGTCGCCGGCATGGAGAAGAGCTGACCGGATCCGTGGGGTGGGAGCGGTCCCACCCCGGATCCGTCGGCCCGACGGGTCCGTTCGGACCGGTTGCGGCCAACCGGACTTCCCTCCGGCGGCCACGGGGGCATAGTGTCCGGTGTCGGTGCGGTTCCCTCCCCGGGACCACCGTCGGACAGGAGGCGAACGTGGCGCGACGACCCGTCGAGGTGGCTCTCGTCGAGGGTGACCTCGAGGCCCTCACCGCCCTCTGGCGCGAGGCGAAGGTCGACGCCGGCACGAGCCCCGAGGTCTGCGCCCGGGCCATCTCCGACGGCCGCCTCTCGGGCGCCCTCCAGCGGCCCGGGGTGCAGGCCTTCCTGGCCCACCTCGAGGGCGAGCCGGCCGGCTACGTCATCACGACCGACAACCCCTTCGGCCTCGCGCCGAGCCCCGAGGTCGCCATCGAGCAGCTCTGGGTCACCCCGGACGCCCGCCGGCACGGCGTGGCCAAGCAGCTGCTGGGAGCGGTCCTCGCGGCCGCCGAGCGCGCCGGCTGCGAGCAGGTCGTCTCGAACGTCCCGACGACCAGCCGCGAGGCCAACCGGTTCTTCGCGCGGCTCGGCTTCGGCTCGACCGTCACCCGGCGCGTCGTCGCGACGGGCACCCTGCGCCGGCGGATCGCGCCCGAGACGGCCGACACCGGCCTCGAGCTGACCCGCCGCCGCCGCAGCCTGCGCCAGCGCGCGTTCTCGACCCGCTCCGCCTGACGCGCGGCCGACGGGCGGGGCCTGTCGCTCAGGCCTTCTGCTTGAGCAGGCCGAGCCGCGTCGTCGGCGCGCCGGGGAGCACCGTCGAGGCCGTGAGGCGGCACCGCTTCTCGAGGACCTCGGCGAGGACGCTGCGGTAGTCGGTCGTGGCCTTGAGGTCACCGGCCTGGGTCTGGTCGGGCGCGAGGCCGGGCCAGGTGCCGTAGACGCTGCCGCCGTTGACGCCGCCGCCGAGGACGAAGCTGAAGTTGCCGTAGCCGTGGTCGACGCCGCCGGAGCCGTTCTCGGTGACGCGTCGGCCGAACTCGGACATCGTCACGAGGGTGACGCGGTCGGCCGCGGCGCCGAGGTCGGTCATGAACGCGGCGAGGGCCTTGCCGACCTCGCTCAGCTGGGAGAACATCCACCCGCCGGTGCTGGAGCCGAGGTCGGTGTGCATGTCCCAGTTGCCGGAGTCGATGCTCACGGCGCGCAGGCCCACGCCGGCCTTGACCAGGCGGGCGGTGTCCTTGAGCGCGTCGGCCAGCCCGCCGTTGGGGTAGACCGCGCCGTTGGCCGGGGTGTAGCCGGCAGTCTGCAGGGTCGCCGCGGTCGAGAGGGCGTCCAGGGCCGTGCGGGCCGGGGTCGTCACCTGGTCGGCGGGTCCCTCGTGCAGCGCGCGCAGCGCGGTCGTCCAGCGCGTGGTCTCCGCCGCGTCCCACGCACCGCTCAGGGTGAAGGAGTCGACCGAGCGCATCGCGAGGTCGGCCGTGAGGTCGCCGAGGAAGGAGCGCGGCGCGGTGGTCGAGCCCATCGTCGTCCCGGCGAAGGGGCCGGGGGTGGCGGTGGCGCCGACCATGCGGTCGAGCCAGCCGGTGCGCAGGGAGGAGCCGGGGGCGGCGCGCTCCATCTCGTCCATGTCGGTGAAGTGGGAGCGGGTGGGGTTGGGCTGGCCGACGGCGTGGACGACGGCGAGCTTGCCGGAGGTGTAGAGGGGCAGCAGGGGCGCCAGGGCGGGGTGCAGCGCGAAGCGGGCGTCGAGCTTGAGGCCGCGCGACTGGGGGATCGCGATGGAGGGGCGGGCGGTGTAGTAGGAGGGGTCCCCGACGGGGGCGACGACGGACAGGCCGTCGATACCGCCGCGGAACGAGAGCACGACGAGGGTGTCGCCGGTGTAGCCGGCGTCGGCGAAGGTGAGCCGGGTCATCGCCTCGGCGGGGCCGGCGAGCGCGAGGGTGGCGCCGGCGGCGCCGAGGGCGGAGGCGCCGGCCAGGAGCGCGCGGCGGCTGGGGGCCATGGCGGCGACGCCCTCGGGGCAGCCGCAGGTGGTGGTGGCGGTCATCGGGGGCTCCTCAGCGGGTCGCGAACTCGGGGGTGTCGAGCACGAGGGCCACGACGTAGGGCAGGCGCCAGCCGACGAGGGAGTCGGTGGACTTCAGCGGCGTGGCCGCGGTCTTGCCCACGAAGGCGCAGACGGCGTCCCGCTTGGCCGCGGACAGCGGGGCCGAGAGCAGGCGCGTCGCGAGGGCGTCGACCGCGGCGCCGTGCGTGGACGGCAGCGTGGTGGGCAGGAGGCCGCGCAGCGCCGGGTAGGTGACCCGCTTCTCGGTCGTGTCGGTCGCGGACCACCCCTGGTGCATCGCGAAGTTCCAGCCGGCGAGCGTGGCACCGGCCCCCGCCCAGGCGGCGGCGACGTCGGGGTAGCCGTTCGGCGCGGGCCAGGCGAGGGGGGCCTGACCGGCGACCCGGCTGTACCAGGACAGGTCGCCCAGCCAGTCCCGCGTGTCGGCCCCGGGGCGCACCCCGAGGGCCCGCGCGACGGAGACGATGCGCTCGAGGGGGCGCTTGGTCTTGCGGCCGGCCGACTCGGCGAACTCGGTCGAGGCGAACAGCGCCCGCAGGACGGGGGCGATGGCCGTGTCGTTGGCCAGGTAGACCTGCGCGAGGGTGTCGACGAGCGTGCTCGGCGGGGTGTCGGACACGAACCGGACGGCGAGCTTGGTCGCGAGCCGACGGGCGGTGCTCGGGTGACGCGCGAGGTGCTGGAGGTAGGAGACGCCGACGGCCTCGCCGCGGGCCGAGGTGTTCGCGCTCGACCAGCCGAGGAGACCGACCTGGCCGGTGTGGTGGCGGATGTGGCGGTAGAAGTACTCGCCCGACTCGGACTCGGTCGACATCCCGGTGAGGACGAGCGCCGAGGTGCGGATGTCGGACTCGACGTAGCCCCCGGTCACGCCGACGGTGTGCAGCTCGAGGAGCTCACGGCCGAAGTTCTCGTTGGGGGCGCGCTTGGAGGAGGACTCGTTGTCGAGCTGCGCGAGCATCGCCGGGTGCATCGCCGCCGCGACGAGCATGTCGGCGTAGCGGCCGAGCGCGTTCTTGCGGACGACGTCCTCGTGGAAGCGGTGGACGCAGTCCCAGGTCTCGCCCCACGGGGCGGTGACGACCAGGTGGTTGCTCCAGAAGTCGACCATCACCTCGAGCAGCTGGCGCTTGGACCAGATCGCCCGGGCGAGGTAGGCCTCGACGGTGTCGTAGCCGAGGTCGCCGGTCTGGTCGGGCCAGTACCGGTCGTGGACCTCCCAGGTCTGCCACGCGAGGCGGGGGAACTGCGTCTTGACGAGGTCGTCGACGACCGGGTCGGGGATGGTCTTGGGCGCCAGCTGGGCCTCGACCCAGGCGCTCGCCCCCATCGAGGTGATCGCGTCCACGACCTCCGGGGTGGCTCCCCAGGTCGCGCGGCGGGCCAGGAGCAGCGCCGCGGCGGTGCTCGTCGTGCCACCGCTCACCGCGCGGGGCGCCACGGGCCGGACGGCCTTGTAGCGCGGGGGACGGGCGACCGGAACGGGCGGCGTGGTGCCACCCAGGGCGGCCCGCGGCGCGTAGGCGGCGTCGACGGACCGGGCCGCCGGCGCCTTCGGCACGACGATGCCGGCCGGCGCGGTCGAGCGGGGCGGCACGGGAGCCGGGGCCGTCGTGCGCGCGGTCGCCCGGGCGGCCGCCTTCTTCGCGGGCGCGGAGGGGTCGGCAACGGCGGTGGCGGCACCGAGGACGGCCTGCAGGGCAGCGGAGCGGCGGGGGAGCGCGGAGGTCACTCCTCCATGGTTTCTCGGTGTCCCACAACGGATCCTCGGCCGTTCGGATGCCCCGCGATCGGGCCAACGGCCCTGTTTCGCCGGACTTGACCAACGCTTGACCCGGGCTTGGCCGGGGGCAGAAGAACCGCTGGTGATCGCGTGACCCCGCCGGCCGCGTCAGGCGCCGGGGGCGGCGTCCCGGACGAGGCAGGTGATGCGGCTCGTGCAGACCCGCCGGCCGTCCTCGTCGGTGACGACGACCTCGTAGCAGGCGAGCGTGCGGCCGAGACTGAGCGGGGTCGCGGTGCCGGTCACGAGGCCCGAGCGGGCGGCCCGGTGGTGGGTGGCGTTGATGTCGAGGCCGACGACCGCCTTGCCCTCGCCGGCGTGGAGGGCCGCGCCGATCGAGCCGAGGGTCTCGGCGAGGACGACGGACGCGCCGCCGTGGAGGAGCCCGTAGGGCTGCGTGTTGCCGGCCACCGGCATCGTCGCGACGAGGCGCTCGGGGGTGGCCTCGAGCACCTCGATGCCCATCCGGTCCATGAGCGAGTCGGGGTTCATGGCCCGCATCCGGGCGACGGCTGGCATGAGGTCGGGGCTGTCGGTCATGGTCGTTAGGCTGCCACGCGTGAAGCTCCTCCTCCTCGACGGACACTCCCTGGCCTACCGGGCGTTCTTCGCCCTCCCCGTCGAGAACTTCTCGACGAGCACGGGGCAGCACACGAACGCCGTCTACGGCTTCACCTCGATGCTCATCAACGTCCTGCGCGACGAGGCCCCGACGCACGTCGCGGTCGCCTTCGACGTCTCGCGCCAGACCTTCCGGCTCGAGCAGTACGGCGAGTACAAGGCCGGCCGCGCCAAGACGCCCTCCGAGTTCACCGGCCAGCTGCCCCTGCTGCGTGAGGTGCTCGACGCGCTGCGGATCCGGCACATCGGCGTCGAGGGCTTCGAGGCCGACGACGTCATCGCGACGCTGACCCACCGCGCCACCGAGGCCGGCGCCGAGGTCGTCGTCTGCACCGGCGACCGCGACGCCTTCCAGCTCGTCACCGACCGGGTCAGCCTCATCTACCCGGTCCGCGGCGTCTCCGAGGTCTGGCGGATGGACCCCGCCGCCGTCGAGGAGAAGTACCTCGTCCCGCCGAACCGCTACAGCGACCTCGCGGCGCTCGTCGGCGAGGCCAGCGACAACCTGCCCGGCGTCCCCGGCGTCGGCCCGAAGACCGCCGCCAAGTGGATCACCCAGTACGGCGACCTCCAGGGCATCGTCGCGCACGTCGACGAGATCAAGGGCAAGGCCGGCGAGAACCTCCGCGCCCACCTCGACGACGTCCTGCGCAACCGCCGGCTCAACCGGCTCGTCGACGACCTCGACCTCCCGCTGACCGTCGCCGACCTCGAGCGCGCCTCGTGGGACCGCGAGGAGGTCCACCGCGTCTTCGACGGCCTCGAGTTCCGGGTGCTGCGCGACCGGCTCTTCCAGACCTTCGACGTCGAGTCCGACGAGGTCGAGGGCGGCTTCGAGCTCGGCGGCGACGTGCTGACCGCCGACGACCTCGTGGCGCGCTTCGCCGAGGACGGCCCGGGCCGCGCCCAGCCGCACGGCGTCGTCGTCTCCGGGCACTACCGCGCGGGGGAGGGCGACGCCAGCGCCCTCGCGTTCGCGGGGGAGGACGGCGCGACGGCGCACCTCGACCTCACGGCCCTGACCCCCGAGCAGGAGCAGGCCCTCGCCGGGTGGCTCGCCGACCCGGACGCCCCCAAGGTCCTCCACGACCTCAAGCCGCAGCTGCAGGCCCTGAGCGCCCGCGGGCTCGCGCTGAACGGCGTCGTCAGCGACACCGCCCTGGCCGCCTACCTCGTGCGCCCCGACCAGCGCTCCTACGACCTCGAGGACCTCGTCGTGCGCCACCTCGGCCGCGAGCTGACCGCCGAGGGCGACGCGACGAGCGACCAGGGCGCCCAGGGCACCCTCGACTTCGACACCGACGACGACGCCGCGGCGCGCGACGCGATGGTCCGCGCCCGCGCGGTCCTCGAGCTGTCGTCCGTCCTCGCCGAGAAGGTCGAGGAGACCGGCGGCACCGAGCTGCTCGCCGACCTCGAGCTGCCCCTGGTCGGCATCCTCGCCGAGATGGAGCGCACCGGCATCGCCGTCGACGAGGACGCCCTCACGGCGCTCGAGGCCGACTTCGCGGCCAAGATGCGCCAGGCGCAGCAGGACGCCTACGACGCCATCGGCCGCGAGGACGTCAACCTCGGCAGCCCGAAGCAGCTCCAGGAGGTCCTCTTCGACCAGCTCGGCATGCCGAAGACCAAGCGGACCAAGACCGGCTACACGACCGACGCCGACGCCTTGGCCGACCTCTTCGTCAAGACCGAGCACCCCTTCCTCGAGGCGCTCCTGCGCCACCGCGACACCAGCCGCCTGCGCGTGACCGTCGAGGGGCTCATCAAGTCGGTCGCCCCCGACCGCCGCATCCACACGACGTACCTGCAGACCATCGCGGCCACCGGGCGCCTGTCCTCGACCGACCCGAACCTCCAGAACGTCCCGATCCGCACCGAGGAGGGGCGGCGCATCCGCGACGTCTTCGTCGTCGGCGAGGGCTTCGAGTCGCTCATGTCGGCCGACTACAGCCAGATCGAGATGCGGATCATGGCCCACCTCTCCGGCGACGAGGGGCTCATCGAGGCCTTCCGGACCGGTGAGGACCTGCACCGCTTCGTCGGTGCCCGCGTGTTCGGCGTCGAGCCGGCCGACGTCACCCTCGAGATGCGCAGCAAGGTCAAGGCGATGAGCTACGGCCTCGCCTACGGCCTCTCGGCGTTCGGCCTCTCCAAGCAGCTGACGATCTCCACCGGCGAGGCGCAGGGCCTCATGGACGAGTACTTCGCCCGCTTCGGTGGGGTGCGCGACTACCTGCGCGAGGTCGTCGTCGAGGCGCGCGCCACCGGGTACACCGCGACGATGCTGGGCCGCCGCCGCTACCTGCCGGACCTGCTGAGCGACAACCGCCAGCGCCGTGAGGGCGCCGAGCGGATGGCCCTCAACGCCCCCATCCAGGGCACGGCCGCCGACATCATCAAGCTCGCGATGAAGGGCGTCCACGCCGCGCTGCAGGCCGAGGGCGCGAGCAGCCGGATGCTCCTCCAGGTGCACGACGAGCTCGTGCTCGAGGTCGCGCCCGGCGAGCGCGCCGACGTCGAGGCCCTCGTGCGGCGCGAGATGGGCGCGGCGATCGACCTCGGGGACGTGCCGCTCGACGTCAGCGTCGGGGTCGGCCGCTCCTGGCACGACGCCGCGCACTGAGCCGGCCCGCGCCGGCGGGCCTCAGCGGACGGCGGGCTGCTCGGGGGAGGACGCGTCCTCGGCCAGCGGCGGGTCGACCGCGACGACGGCCGGGTCCTCGCCCGGCCCGGTGCGGGCGAGGAGGTAGCCCCCGAGCACGACGAGCAGCAGCGCGTCGAGGGCGAGCTTGACCAGGAGCAGCTCGTGGGCGGTCGCGACGGTCAGCGAGAGCGCGGCGGTGGCCGCGAGCGCCGCCCAGAGCAGGAGCACCGCGCGCGGGTGCCGCCGGGCCAGCGCCCCGTAGACGAGCAGCTGCACCATCGCGAGCACCGTGCCGAGGCTGGCGAAGAGCCACAGGTCGGGGGCGACCGGGGCGTAGGCCGACCCGCCGACGAACGCGAGCGCGAGCCCCCGGAGCAGCAGGACGCCGGCGACCGCGACGAGCCCCAGACCGAGGATGGCCCCGAGGCCCCACGCGTGCGTGCGCCGCAGGTCGTGGCCGCGGGCCATCCGCGGGAAGAGCACGACGACGACGAACTGCGGCAGGAAGAGCATCGCCTTGGTGAGGACGAGGCCCGCCGCGTAGTGCCCGGCCTCGTCGCCCGGCAGGACGACCCGGGCGAGGAGCACGTCGACGTTGGAGACGGCGAAGAACGCCAGGAGGGCGTAGGCGCTGTGCACGACCTCGCGGGCGACGCCCTCCCGCTCCCACGTCCGCCGGACGGCCTCGGGGACGGCGCCGACGGGGACGGCGGTGCGCCACCGGCCCGAGCGCCGCAGCGCGACGGCGCCGACGACGACCGGGGCCAGCGCGGCGACGGCGACCCCGACGAGCGCGGCGGCGGCCGACCGCTCGACGAGGAGCGCGAGCCCCCCGGCCACGAGCCGGGCGGTGCCCATGACGACGTAGAGCAGGGCGAGGGCGCCCCAGCGCTGCTCGCCCTGGAGGATGCCCGCCTGCCCGCCCATCACCGTGAGCAGGCCGGCCGCCACGGCGAGGCAGACCGCGCCGACGACGCTGTCGAGGCGCAGCCCGCCGACGACGAGCGGGACGGCGAGCACCCCGACGAGCGTCACGCCGGCGGCGGCGCGCAGCGTGGCGGTGAGGACGTCGTGGGCGATGCGCGACGGGTCGCCGGTACTCGTCGAGACGCGGCGGGCTCCCGTGGCCTGGAGGGCGAGCGAGACGACGTTGAGGACGATGAGCGCGCCGAGGACGCTGGAGAACTGGCCGAACTCGTCGGGCCCGAGCAGGCGCGCGCAGGCGAGGGTCAGCCCGTAGGTCGTGAGGTTCATGACCCCGATGGCGGCCGCCATCGTCGCGCCCCCGAGGACGCCCGTGCGACGTCGCCGGCTGCTCACCGGCGCAAGTTACCACCGGGTAGAGCCGGATCAGTAGGGGTCGTCGCGCCCGGTGTGTCCGAGGAGGCGCGCGAGCGGGCGCAGCCGCAGGCGCAGGAGGACCTTGACGACGACGTTGCGCGCCCACCACGGCAGCTCGGCGAGCATCCGGGCCCGGTCGGCGGCCGACGGCGCGGCGACGACGAAGCGGGCCATCGAGCCGGTGCGGCCCCGGTAGGCGAGCGAGCGCCCGGGCAGCACGTGGCGCAGGAGGGCGAGCGTGACCCCGACCGACGAGAAGGCGTCGTGGACGAGCAGGGTGCCGCCCGGCACGAGGTGCGCGGCCCAGCGCAGGTCGTCGGTCACCGTCCAGTAGTCGTGCTTGCCGTCGACGTGGAGGACGTCGACGGCGCCGACCCAGCCCCGACGCGCGTCGGCCGAGGTCGTCGCGAGCACCGTGACCCGGTGCTCGAGGCCGAGCCGCGTGAGGTTCGCCCCGAGGAGCCCTCGCACGGCCGGCCCGGCGTAGCGGCGGGTCCGGACGAAGGGGTCCACCGTCGTCACGGCGACGTCGGGCCGGGCCGCGGCGAGGACGCAGGTCGAGCGGCCCTGGTGCGCGCCGATCTCGAGGACGCGGGCGGGGCCGGGGTGGACCGCCCGGACGGCGGTGTGCAGCAGGCGGGCCTGCGCCGGCGTCAGCCAGCCGGGGATGCGGTCCACCTGCTGCCAGAGCGCGTCGAAGCCCTCCGGGGTGGCGTCGGGCACGGGGGCCTCCGGGCGTCGGTGATCTAGGGTGTGGCTCCGGACCGGGCCAGCATAGGGAGGCCGTGATGGTGGCCCCGACGTGGCCGGGCGGGCGCAGGGCGCGCGAGGCGCTGCTCGACCTCTGGGTCCTCGTCCCCGTCGTCGTCCTCGGGTGGCCGCTGCTGACGCGGGGCGGGTACCCGTTCGCGCGCGACCTCGTCCTCACGCCACGGCTGCCGCTGCGCCCCGAGTCCGTCGGCCTCGGGACGTCCTCGCCGCGGGCGGCGCCCCTCGACGCCGTCGTCGGCGTCCTCTCGCTCGGGGTGGACGGCGCCGTGCTCGGCCGCCTGGCGGTCCTCGGGGGACTCGCCCTCGCGGGGTGGGGGGCGCACCGGCTGGCCGGGCCGCTCGGGGTCCCGGCGCGGCTGCTCGTCGGCGCCCTCGCCGTCTGGAACCCCTTCGTCGTCGAGCGGCTCGGGCTCGGGCAGTGGGCGCTCCTGCTCGCCTACGCCGCGCTGTGGTGGGTCGCGCACGCGGCGGTCCGGGCCCGCGCGGACGGACGGCTGCTGCCGCGGCTCGCGCCGTGGCTGGCGCTCGGGGCGCTGACGCCGACCGGTGCGGTGCTCACCGGCGCCGTGGCGCTCGCGGCCGGCCTGCGGCGACGGGGAGCCGGAGGGCGGGCGGACCTCGGCCTGCTCGGCCTCGTCGGCGCCGCCCAGCTGCCCTGGCTCCTGCCCTCGCTCCTGTCCTCGGCGACCGCCACCTCGGACCCCGCCGGCGTCGCGGCGTTCGCCGCCCGTGCCGAGCTCCCGGGTCCGGCCCTCCTCTCCCTGCTCGGCCTCGGCGGGGTGTGGGACCGCCTGAGCGTGCCCGGCAGCCGGTCCGGCGTCCTCGGGGCGCTCACGGTGCTCGTCGTCCTCGCGGGGCTCGTCGCCGGGTGGCGGCGCGGGCTGCCCGGGCGCCGCCTGCGTGCGTGCGGGCTCGTCGGGCTGCTGCTCGCCGCCCTGACCAGCGTGCCGCTCGGCGAGCAGCTCGTCGCCGCGGGCACCGACGTCGTGCCGGGCCTGGGCCTGCTGCGCGACGCCCAGAAGTGGCTCGCCCCGTTCGTCGTCGTGGCCGTGCTCGGGGTCGGGGCGCTCCTCGACGTCCTGGCCGGGGCGGTCGCCCGGCGCGCGGCCGCGCTGTCGTCGACCGTGCTCGTCGTCGCGCTCGCGCTGCCGTTCGTGCTCCTGCCCGACGGCGCGGTCGTCGTCCACCGGGTCCTGGCCCCGAGCCGCTGCCCGGCGGAGGTGGGGCAGGTGGCGGCGGCGGTCGACGGCCGCGACGGGCTCCTCGTCTCCGCGCCGTGGCGGCTCTACCGGGCCTACCCGTGGGCGACGGCCTACCCGACCTACGACCCCGCCTCCCGGCTCTACGACGTCCGCGTCGTCACGAGCGACGCGCTGGCCCTCGGCGACCGGACGCTGCGGGGCGAGGACCCGCTCGCGGCCGCCGTCGGCCGGGCGCTGGACCCGGTCACGCCGGCGTCCACGCCCGCGCTGCGCGCGCTCGGCGTGCGGTGGGTCCTCGTGACGCGGACCGACCCCGACGGCCCGGCGCTGCTCGAGGACCTGCGCCGCGACCCCGGCGCCCGGCTGGTGGTCGACGGCCCCGACCTCGCTCTTCTCGAGCTGACGGGCCCTCGCGCCGCGGAGCCCGGGGTCGCCCCGGCGGCGCTCGTGGCGGTCGTCGGGACCGACCTCGCGGTGCTCCTGCTCCTCGTCGGGGTCGGGCTCTCCCGACCTCCCCGGGGGCGCCCCTGAGGTCTGTTACTGTGGCGTAGTTTCTCGACAGGAAGGCCGCGGATGTTCGGCAACGTGATCGCCCCCGCCGTCGCGGGCATCGCCCTCGCGCTCGCAGGGATCTTCGGGCTCGTCTCCTCGCAGACGGCGGCCCCTGCCGAGAACCCCGCCAGCCAGCCGGTCATCGTCTACGGCGCTCGCTGAGCCCGGCGGCGGCCCCGCCGCCGCGTCGCCTCCTCCTGCAGGACGGCCTCCAGCTCCTCGACGGAGCGCCCCCAGCTGAGCCCGGCGGCCCGCTCCCGCGCGGCCTGCCCGGCGGCCTCGGCGTCGACCCTCCCGCCGAGCACGGCGTCCAGGGCGGCGGTCAGCCCGTCCCGGTCCTCGACGAGCCACCCCGTGACGCCGTCCTCGACGGACTCCTGCAGGCCCCCGCTCGAGCGGTACCCGACGGTCGGCGTGCCCTGGGCGGCGGCCTCGGTCACGGCGATGCCCCAGCCCTCGCGCACCGACGGCAGGGCGAGCACGTGGGCGGCGGCGAGCAGCCGGTCGCGCTCGTCGTCGTCGACCCACCCGTGGAAGCCGACGACGTCGTCGACGCCCAGCCGGGCCGCCTCCTCGCGCAGCCGGTCGGCCCACCACCCGGTGCCGACGACGTCGACCCGGAGCGCCGGATGGCCTGTGCGCAGGGCGGCGGTGGCCTCGAGGACGTGCTCGACCTGCTTGTGGGGGACCAGCCGCGAGAGCACGACGACCCGGGGCGCTTCCGCGCGCGGTCCGGCCGACGGCCGCGGCACGAGCCCGTTGCGCACGACCGTCACCGCGCGGGCGGGCACCCCGAGACCGACGAGGTCGTCCGCGGTCGAGCGCGAGACGGTGACGTGCGGCGCGCGGCGGTAGAGCGCCGGCGTGACGCGGGACTCGACGAACCAGCCGAGCCGGCCGCGCCAGTCGGGGTAGATCATCCGCCACTGTTCGCGGTGCACGTGGTGGACGAGCGCGACGACCCCGGTCCGCCGCACGAGGGGGGTCGCGAAGGGCAGGCCGTTGATGACGTCGACGACGACGTCGAGCGAGCGCCGGTGGCGGGCCACCCAGAGCAGGCCGTGGAGGTACACGGTGAGCCGTCCGCCGCCCCGGACGTGGACGACGCCGTCGACCCGCTCGCCGGCGGGCGTGCCCGGCGGCCGCGCCGTGACGACGACGACCCGGTGGCCGCGGGCCGCGAGCCCGGCGGCCATCTGCTCGACGTACACCTCGCTGCCGCCGGCCTCGGGGTGGGCGGCGTCCCGCCAGGAGAGGAACGCGACCCGGAGGGGGCGGCTCATCCGGAGGTCCCGACGACGCGGGGGCACAGCGTCGTGGGGCGGCCGACGCCCTCGGCCACGGTGACGCCGAGCTCCTCCGCCCGGGCGGGGTCGGAGGCGACGACGAGCCGGCCGGGGTGGATGACCCAGTCGGCGTCGATGCGCTGGCTCGGCAGGACGGCGACGCGGCCGCCGGGCGTCGAGGTCACCTCGACCACGGACAGGTGCGGGTCGGTGCCGATGCCGACCGTCGTCGAGCTCTCGGGGTAGACGCCGTACCAGGGGCCGCTGCGCAGGGTCTCGCCGTCCTGGACGACGACGCGCACGGTGCTGTCGGCGCGGGTCTGGAGGTAGACCTGCCGCTCGACCGACCCGGCGTAGGTGGCCAGGAGGATGCGCCCGGGACGGACGTCGCGGTGGACCGTGACCCGCACGACGGTCGGCGCGGCCTCGACGAGCACCCACGGCTCGTAGCGGTCGCCGGTCGCGAGGTAGAGGGCCCGGCACCCGGGGGTCGCGGCGAGCGTGTCGGGCGCGGCGTCGGTCGGCAGGTCCCCGACGTCGCGCAGCACCGGCGGGCCGCGCAGCCCGAGCGCGTGGTCGACCCGCTCCTGGAGCGAGAGCAGCCGCACGAGCGGCTCGCCGCGCCCGACGGTGGCGCTCGACCACAGGCCGGAGACCACCTGCACCGCCATCGACCACGCCGTGAGTACGGCGAGCACGCCGAGGACGACCCCGGCCCGGCGCCGGGAGCCGCGCAGCAACCGGGGCAGGACCGTCCACAGCGCGACGACCGTGCCCACGACGAGCACGGGCACGAACTCGCTCGTGTAGCGGTTGGCGACGTACCCGTAGGCGAGGATCCCGCCGGGGACGACGGCCGCCCCGAGCAGCGGGACCCCGAGCACCCGCAGCGCGCGGTGGTCGCGCAGGAGGAGCAGGCCCGGGACCGCGGCGAGCGCGAGGGCGAGGAGCAGCGGCGCCGTCGTCGTGACGCTCGCGGTCCGGTAGGTCTGGTCGAGGACGACGCCGTCGCGCACGACCGGCGGCGCGTCGGGCAGCGAGACCCACGGGAACCACGGCGTCAGCCGCAGCCCGCCGGGGGAGAGGTAGGCCTGGAGCGTCGTCGGGAGGAACTGCAGCCCGGTGATGTGCCCGCCGTTGGCGGCGAGGGCCTCGCGGCGGTGGGCGTTGACGCCGGTCCACACCTGGTCGGCGAGCGGGAAGAGGTACGGGTGGCCGAACTTGACCTGGTTGAGGGCGACCGACAGCAGCAGCGGGACGAGGGCCGCGGCGAGGAAGCCCCCGGCCAGGCGTCGCCCGTCGGGGCGGGTGCGCCCGTCGACGAGCCACCACGCCGCCCCCGCGAGCAGGGTCGCGCCGATGACCGCGAAGCCACCGGTCGTGCGGGTCATGACCGCCGCGAGGACGAAGGCGGCGAGCCAGCCGAGCGAGCGCCGGTCGGGGGACCACGCCGCCCGCGCCAGCCAGTACAGCGCGCCGACGACCGTCGCCACCGACCACGCGTAGACCTCGTGGTAGACCCACGGCAGGCCGGCGTCGAAGGTGAGCACGGTGCCGCCGGTCAGCGCGGCGAGCAGGACCGCGGCGGCCGCGGCCTCCCGCCGGCCCGGCACGCCGTCGCCGCGCACGACCCGGCGGGCGAACCAGAGCAGCTTGGTCGCCATGACCGCCGTGACCAGCCACGCGAGGGCCATCGAGAGGACCGTGAGCCGTCCGTCGAACTCGTGCGTGACGAGCATGACCGGGACGCGCAGGAGGGCCGGGAACGGCGGGAAGTACATGTACGTCCGGCCGCCGATCTCGAACCCCTCGATGCCGAGGCTGCCGGCCGGCAGGTCGAGCCGGCCGTCGAGGAGGGCCTGCGCCTGCAGGTCGAAGAAGTTCGAGGCGTACCCCAGCCCGACCGCCGTCCGCCCCGGGTTCCACCCGAGGTCGAGCAGCACGAGGAGCTGGACCAGGGCGCCGGTCAGGCACCCCGCGAGGGTGGCCGCGACGACCCGGGGGTGGAGCGGGGCCGGAGCCGTCACGCGGGCCCGAGGCGGTAGAGCAGCTGGTAGCCGAAGAGGGTCGGCCAGCCCCGCACGGCGGCGCGGTCGGCCGCCCCCACGGCGCGCAGCACGTCGACCCGACGGCCCCCGGTGCGTCCCCGGTCGAGGACGTCGACGGGGACGCCGACGACGTCGCGCTCGAGGACGGTCAGGCCGCTGCGCGCGACGAGCCGCTCGAAGCTGCGCCGGGTGAAGAAGCGCAGGTGCCCCTCGTCGAGCGGACCGCGGCTGTCGTAGTCGAAGCGCCCGACGGCGGTGCGACCGCGGGGGTACCAGTGGCCGAAGTTCGGCACCGACACGAGGATCTCGCCGCCGTCGGCCAGGCGCGCCGTGATGTCGCGCAGCAGCGACTCGGGGTCGGCGACGTGCTCGAGCACGTCGGCGGCGACGACCCGGTCGTAGCCGGCCCCGACCGCGTCCGGCAGGCCGCGCCCGAGGTCGGCCTCGACGAAGCCGTCGAGCCGCTCGCCGACCCCGTCGTGCTTGACGAGGTCGACCCCGACGACCTCGTGCCCGGCGCGGCGGGCCAGCGCGCCGAACGCGCCGTCGGAGCAGCCGACGTCGAGGACCCGGCCGGCGGGCGCGGCGTCGAGCCACGCGAGCAGGCGGCCGTGGCTGGAGTGCGGGGAGGGCTTGAGCTCGTAGGCGTCGGGGGCCCCGGGCGTGCGGTGGGCGCCGAAGCCCATCCGGCCGGCGCGGTGCCGCAGCACGTCGCGGGCGACGTCGCGCGCGTAGGCCATCCCATTGACGTAGCAGATCTCGTCGCCGTAGTAGGTGGGGATCGGGACCTCCTCGACCCGCTTCCCGGCGTCGAGGAGCCCGAGGATGATCTCGGTGTCGAAGTCGAAGTCGTCGCTGTAGGTGTCGAGGGCGAGGTCGGCCAGGGCGTCGACCCGGTAGGCCCGGTAGCCGCTGTGCCACTCGCTGAGGCGGGCGCCGGTCATCGCGTTCTGGAAGGTCGTGAGGATCCGGTTGCCGACGTACTTGTAGACCGGCATCCCGCCCTTGAGCGCCTGGCCGCGCACCATCATCCGGGAGCCGAAGACCGCGTCGGCGCGCCCCTGCGTCAGCGGGCGGACGAGCTCCTCGATGACCTCGGGGGCGTACTGCCCGTCGCCGTGGAGGAGGACGACGACGTCGAGGCCGTGCCCGATGGCCCAGCGGTACCCGGCCTTCTGGTTGCCCCCGTAGCCGAGGTTCTTCTCGTGGCGCACGACGGTGAGCGGCAGGTCGGTCGTCTCGCGGTAGGCGAGACCGATGGCGTAGGTGTCGTCCTGGCTCGAGTCGTCGGCGAGCAGCACGTGGTCGACCTCGGCCCGGAAGGACGCGGGCAGCCGGTCGAGCGTCTCGACGAGGGTCGTGGCGGCGTTGTACGCGACGACGAGCACGCCCACGCGGGGGCTGCCGGCGGCGGCGGTCTGGGTCATCGGTGTCCGTCCTGGGTGGGCGCGGGTCCGCCCGGTCGAGGCGGCGTCGCGACGTCGCTGGATTGTATGTGACCCACCAGTAACGCCGCGCCACCTCGTGCCATAGTGGCGCCATGCCGAGCCAGTACCTCGACCTCGAGCGGCTCGAGGCCGCCCTGCCGCAGGCCAGCGCCGCCTACCGCGCGGCCGACCCGTTCCCCCACGTCGTGCTCGACGACGTGCTGCGCCCGGAGGCCTTCGCCGCGGCCGTCGAGGAGTTCCCCGGCACCGACGACCCGTTCTGGCGGGGCTACCTCCACGTCAACGAGACGAAGTACTCCAACACCGTCCCGGACTCGTGGGGGCAGACCCTGCGGGCGATCGCCGCCGAGCTGTGCGCCCCCGCGTTCGTCGCCTACCTCGAGCAGCTGACCGGCATCGAGGACCTCATGTCCGACTGGTCGATGGACGGCGGCGGGCTGCACCAGACGCTGCGCGGCGGGCACCTCAACATCCACGCCGACTTCACGACCCACCACGAGCACGAGAACTGGGCGCGACGGGTCAACATCCTGCTCTACCTCAACGAGGAGTGGCCGGCGGAGTGGGGCGGCCGGCTCGAGCTGTGGGACCCCGCGATGACCGCCTGCCGCGCGCGGGTCGCGCCGAAGGGCAACCGGATGCTCGTCTTCACGACCTCGGCGGACAGCTTCCACGGCCACCCGGACGCCCTGACCTGCCCGCCGGGGGAGGCGCGGCGCTCGCTGGCCCTCTACTACTTCACCGAGGAGGACCACGCGGTCCGCCGCGCGACGAACTACCGGGCCCGCCCGGGGGACGGCGCCAAGCGCGTCGCGATCTGGGCCGACCGCCAGGCGCTCGACGTCTACGACCGCGCGAAGCGGCGCCTCGGGCTCAGGGACGAGACGGTGCAGAAGGCGCTGTCGCGGGTCCAGCGCCTGCGCCGGCGCGGCTGAGCGCGGGCTCGTCGAGCAGGGGCAGGGCCGCCAGCTCCTCGCGGTCCGCGGGCCGCGCCCCGAGGCGTCGCTGCACCCACGCCTCGACCGGCCGCTCGACGTGGCGGACGGTGACGGCCACCGCCAGGGCCAGCAGCACGAGGGCGAGGGCCGCCTTGGCGGGGGCCGGCCAGGTCGGCACCCGCTGGCCGACCCCGAAGAAGATCGGGTAGTGCCACACGTAGACCGCGAGGCTGGAGCGACCGAGCGCGACGAGGGGGCGCCAGCCCAGGACCCGGGAGAGCCGCCCCTGCGCCGGGAGGCCGGGGGAGGCGACGATGACGGCGACGACGGCGAGGTTGGCGGCGACCCCGCCCCAGCCGAGGTAGGCGTCCGAGTTGCCGAGGACGAGCACGAGGACCGCGAAGAGGGTCAGCGCGTAGCTGACGACCGTCCCGGCGACCGCGCGCACCGGGCGCAGCCACGGCCAGCAGACGGCGGCCAGGGCGCCCCAGAGCATCCCGTCCATCCGGGTCGTCGTGCGCAGCAGCGCGGTGGTCAGCGGCTCGACGTCGGCGACGTGCGCCCGCCAGAGCGTGCAGGCGAGGAGCAGCCCGCCGAGGGTCAGCGCGAGGACGACGCGGCGGTGGCGCAGGCCGCGGACGAGCGCGACGAGCAGGAGGGTCACCTGCACGTAGACGGCGGTGTACCAGAGGTGGCCGAGGTCGGCCCGCGCGAGCAGGGCCTGGCTCTGGAGGTAGACGTTCCAGCCGAAGGTGCCGACCCACAGGACCGAGCGCTCGGTCTGGGTCTCGACGACCTCGCCCCCGCCCTCGGCCAGCGCGACGAACCAGACGAGCAGCAGGAGTGGCCAGGTCTGCGACGAGATGCGCACGACCCGGGTGAGGACCGCGAGGCCCGGCCGCTCGGCCGCGATGGCCCCGACCCGGCCGGCGTCGTCGTCGCGGGTGCCGGCCCGGCCGATGAGCGAGCGGGTCAGCAGGAAGCCGGCGACGACCAGGAAGACGGTGACGGCGATGTTGCCGCTCTGGAGGAGGTGCAGGAGAGGGGGCACCCCGGCGAGGGTCTCGATCGACCACAGCGCCCACATGTGGGAGAGGACGACGAGGACGATGGCGACGCCACGGACCCAGTCGAGGGCGGTCGAGCGGCTGCTCGCCGTGCTCGGCGCGGCGGCGGCGGTCATGGCGCGCGGGCCTCCCGGGTCGGTGCGGACGGGGCCGCCGGGCGTCCTCGCGCCACGCGGCCTCCGCGAGTCATGTTACCGGCGGGTTGCCTCCTGCTACATTTCGTCCGACATCGAGCCCAACGGAGGGTCCAGCAGTGCGCGGAATCGTGACGAAGCTCCTCGTCTTCCTCGGAGCGTTCCTGGTGACGACCGCGATCCTGTCGCTGGCGTACGCCTCGGGACAGGTGCAGAAGACCCCCCTCGACGTCGACACCGTGACCCGGTTGTCGGGCGAGGCCCAGGTGGCCGGCCCGGACGGGCTCGAGAACACCCCGGTCAAGGCCGTGAGCATCACCCACGCCGACTCCGAGCTGAGCACCGGCGACGTCGTCCTCTTCCAGAACTCCAGCTGCCTCGTGCGCGACCCCGACGGCAACGCCCCCGACTGCGTCGCCGCGGACGACCCGTCCAAGGCGCTGCTCTCGGCGAGCACCGACACCTTCGCGACCGACCGCCGCACGGCGATGCCGGTCAACGACTTCGCGAACCTCCCGGCCGACGCCGCGCCGAAGGAGGGGCTGGTCAACAAGTTCCCGTTCGGTGTCGAGCAGAAGACCTACCCGTTCTGGGACGGCCTCGTCGGCGGCGCCGTCGACGCGACCTACCAGGGCGAGGAGGACGTCGACGGCCTGGCCACGTACAAGTTCCTCGTGTCGGTCAAGGACGCCCCGATCCAGATCACCGACGGCGTCGCGGGCACGTACTCGACGGACAAGACGATGTGGGTCGAGCCGACGACCGGCTCGATCATCGACCAGAAGGAGCACCAGGTCCGGCTCCTCGACGACGGGTCGCCCTTCCTCGACCTCACCTTCGGGTTCACCCCCGAGACGGTGAAGACCAACGTCGACTCCGGCTCCACCAACGCCTCGCAGCTCGGCCTGCTCACCCGCACGGTGCCGCTCGTCGGTGGCATCCTCGGCGTCGTCGCGCTGCTCGGGGGGCTGGCCCTCTGGCTGGCCGGCCGCCGCGGCGGGCGCCACGGTGCGGCGGACGAGGGCGGGACCCTCGAGCGCAGCCGGGTCCCCGCCGGCCGCTGACCCCCGCGCGGGGGCGGGCTCAGCCCGGGCGCTCGGTGACGAGGATCGCCGTGCCCGGCAGGACCCGCCCGCGCAGGGGCGACCAGCCGCCCCACTCCGCCTCGTTGCGCTCGGGCCACTCGGGCTCGACGAGGTCGCGCAGCACGAGCCCCGCCGCGACGACCTGGCGCACGAGGTCGCCGAGGGTGCGGTGGTGCTCGGTGTACGTGACGACGCCCGCCTCGCTCTCGACGTAGGGCGTGCGGTCGAAGTACGACTGCGAGACCGTGAGGCCGGCCGGCCCGGGCACGTCGGGGAAGGCCCAGCGCACCGGGTGCGAGGTCGAGAAGACGAAGCGCCCGCCGGGCCGCAGCACCCGGGCGGCCTCCCGCAGCACGGCGCCGCTGTCGGCGACGAAGGGGATGACCCCGTAGGCGGTGAAGACCCGGTCGACGGAGGCGTCGGCGAGGGGGATGACCGTGCCGTCGCACTGGAGGAGGGGGAGCGGCGTCGTGCCGCCCCGCGCGTCGAGCCGGCGGCCGGTGCGCAGCATCCCCGCCGAGAGGTCGCTCGCGACGACCCGGACGTCGTGGGTGCGGGCCAGCCAGCGCGAGCACTGGGCGGCGCCGGCGCCGATCTCGAGGACCGTCATGCCGTCGCGCACGCCGAGCAGGTCCAGCTCGGCCTCGGTCCAGCCCTCCGGGCCCCAGACGAAGGCGTCGTCGCCGAGGAAGGCGCCGTGCTCGGCGTAGTAGTCCTCGGCCTCGCCGTCCCACCAGGAGCGGTTCGCGGCGAGGGTCTCGGCGGCGTCGACGGGTCGGCGCCCGGCCTCGGAGGTCATCGGTCGGCGCTCCCGACCGGTCCCGGTCCCGACGTTTTGCCCGCCACGGCCGCGGCCGAGTAGTCTGGCCCGGCACACGTGTGCCCTGCGTGGGTCGCGCGTGCGCGCGAAGCATCCCATCGATTCCATCTGTCCACATCGGAGTTCCTACTACATGACTGCCAGCACGGTCGCCAAGACCGCCCCCCAGATCGCGATCAACGACATCGGATCTGAGGAAGACCTCCTCGCCGCCATCGACGCGACGATCAAGCACTTCAACGACGGCGACATCGTCGAGGGTCGCATCGTCAAGGTGGACCGCGACGAGGTCCTCCTCGACATCGGCTACAAGACCGAGGGCGTCATCCCCTCGCGCGAGCTGTCGATCAAGCACGACGTCGACCCCAACGAGGTCGTCAAGGTCGGCGACGAGGTCGAGGCCCTGGTCCTCCAGAAGGAGGACAAGGAGGGTCGCCTGATCCTGTCCAAGAAGCGCGCCCAGTACGAGCGCGCGTGGGGCACGATCGAGAAGATCAAGGAGGAGGACGGCGTCGTCACCGGCACCGTCATCGAGGTCGTCAAGGGCGGCCTCATCCTCGACATCGGTCTGCGCGGCTTCCTCCCGGCGTCCCTCGTCGAGATGCGTCGCGTCCGCGACCTCCAGCCGTACGTCGGCAAGGAGATCGAGGCCAAGATCATCGAGCTCGACAAGAACCGCAACAACGTGGTCCTGTCGCGCCGTGCGTGGCTCGAGCAGACGCAGTCCGAGGTCCGCACGACCTTCCTCAAGGAGCTCGGCAAGGGCCAGGTCCGCACGGGTGTCGTGTCCTCGATCGTCAACTTCGGTGCGTTCGTCGACCTCGGCGGGGTCGACGGCCTCGTCCACGTCTCCGAGCTGTCCTGGAAGCACATCGACCACCCGTCCGAGGTCGTCGAGGTCGGCGACGAGGTCAAGGTCGAGGTCCTGGACGTCGACATGGACCGCGAGCGCGTCTCCCTGTCGCTCAAGGCGACGCAGGAGGACCCGTGGCAGCACTTCGCCCGGACCCACGCGATCGGCCAGGTCGTCCCGGGCAAGGTCACCAAGCTCGTCCCGTTCGGTGCGTTCGTGCGCGTCGACGACGGCATCGAGGGCCTGGTCCACATCTCCGAGCTCGCCGAGCGCCACGTCGAGCTGCCCGAGCAGGTCGTCACCGTCGGCCAGGAGATCTTCGTCAAGGTCATCGACATCGACCTCGAGCGTCGCCGCATCTCGCTCTCGCTCAAGCAGGCGAACGAGGACGGCGCCGGCCAGGTCGAGTTCGACCCGACGCTCTACGGCATGGCCGCGGAGTACGACGAGCAGGGCAACTACAAGTACCCCGAGGGCTTCGACCCGGAGACCAACGAGTGGCTCGAGGGCTTCGAGACCCAGCGCGAGGCCTGGGAGAAGCAGTACGCCGAGGCGCACTCCCGCTGGGAGGCGCACCGCGCCCAGGTCGAGGCGTTCGCCAAGGCCGACGCGGAGGCCGCCGGCGGCAGCGCCGAGACCTCGTACTCCTCGGAGTCGGGCTCGTCGTCCTCCTCGAGCGAGAGCTCGCCCCGCCCGCAGGTCACCCAGTCCGAGGGCACGCTCGCCTCGGACGAGGCCCTCGCCGCGCTGCGCGAGAAGCTCACCGGCAACTGAGCCACCGCGCCGTCACGGCGCACCGGCTCTGCCACGAGGGGCCCGGACCATCTGGTCCGGGCCCCTCGCCCGTGTCCGGACGTGACGCGTTCACAGTTGTCACCTTCCGGACGGAACTCGTTCACGCCGAAGCCCCCGTGGGTCCGACGACGCGGTTAGGGTCGGCCGCGTGCCGCCGACGTCGACGACCCAGCCCGATGTCGCGCGAGGGGGAACCGCCGGCCCGCCAGCGCCGGTCGGCCCCCCTCCGCGACGCTCGTCCGGACGCGCCTGGGAGTGGTCGCTCGCCGCGCTGCTCCTGGCCCCGAACCTCGTCCTGCTCGTGGTCTTCACCTACCGGCCGCTGCTCGACAACATCCGCCTGTCCTTCACGGACTGGAACATCTCGGCGCCGGTCGCGAACCCCGTCGGGGTCGCCAACTACGTCGAGTGGTTCGGCCGCGAGGACACCCGCACCGTCCTCGGGAACACGCTCGTCTTCACCGTGGCGACGGTGGGCATCTCGATGGCTCTCGGCCTCGGGCTGGCCGTCCTCCTCGACCAGCGGCTGCGCGGGCGCAACCTCGTCCGCTCGGCGGTCTTCGCGCCCTTCGTCATCTCCGGAGCCGCGGTCGGCGTGGCCTTCCAGTTCGTCTTCGACCCCAGCTTCGGGCTCGTGCGCGACCTCCTGGCCCGCATCGGCGTCGAGGCGCCGGACTTCTACCAGCGCTCCGGCTGGGCGCTGTTCATGGTGACCTTCACCTACATCTGGAAGAACCTCGGCTACACCTTCGTCATCTACCTCGCGGCCCTCCAGGGCCGGCGCGCGGACCTCGACGAGGCCGCCGAGATCGACGGCGCCTCCCCGTGGACGCACTTCCGCAAGGTGCTCCTGCCGCAGCTGCGCCCGACGACCTTCTTCCTCTCGATCACCGTGCTGCTCAGCTCGGTCCAGGTCTTCGACATCATCAACGTCATGACCCGCGGCGGACCCGTGGGCGACGGCACGATGACGCTCGTCTACCAGGTCTACCGCGAGACGTTCGTCAACCAGCGGGCCGGCTACGGCGCGACGGTCGCGACCGTCATGTTCCTCATCCTCCTGCTCGTCACCGTCGTCCAGGTGCGGATCATGGACCGGGGGCAGCGGTCGTGACGGCGCGCGCGCACGGGGCCGAGGCCGCCTCGCACCGCTCCCGCGGGATGACCGTCGCCGGCTACGCCGGGATGGTCGTCGTCCTGCTCGTCGTCGGCGTCCCGCTCTTCTGGATCGTCATCACCTCGCTCAAGGAGCGCGGCGACATCTACGTGCAGCCGGCGCAGTGGCTCCCCGACCCGGGGACGACCGCGAACTACCGCGACGTGACGACGCGCATCCCGTTCCTCGACTACTTCCGCAACTCGGTCATCATCACGCTCGTGCTCTCGGCGTCGAAGATCGTCCTCGGGGTCATCAGCGCGTACGCGCTCTCGCTGCTGAGGTTCCCCGGCCGCAACGTCGTCTTCCTCGTCGTCATCGCCGCGCTCATGGTGCCGAACCAGATCACGGTCATCAGCAACTACGCGCTCGTCGCGCAGCTGGGCTGGCGGAACACCTTCCAGGGCATCATCATCCCGCTCGCCGGGGTGGCCTTCGGGACCTTCCTCATGCGCAACCAGTTCCTCAGCCTCCCGGGCGAGATCATCGAGGCCGCCCGCCTCGACGGCGCCGGCCCGATCAAGCTGCTCTGGCGGGTCGTGCTGCCGATGTCGTGGCCGACGCTCGTCGCCTTCTCGCTCATCACCGTCGTCAACGAGTGGAACGAGTACCTCTGGCCGTTCCTCATGTCCGACGACCAGCGCACCGCGCCGCTGCCGGTCGGCCTGACGCTCCTGCAGAACAACGACGGCGTCACCAACTGGGGTCCGGTGATGGCCGGCACGGTGCTCGCGATGCTGCCCGTGCTCGTCCTCTTCCTCGTCCTGCAGCGCCAGATGATCAAGGGCCTCACCGCGGGGGCCGTCAAGAGCTGACCCGCGCCGACGACGCAGCACCGACCGACGACGCACGACCGACCACGCACATCCACCCCGGGCGAGCAGGCCCGGACCACAGGGAGGGCACCACCATGAACAACGTCACCCGCCGAGGGTTCCTCGGCCTCGCCGGCGTCGCGGGCGCCGCCGGCCTCAGCGCCTGCGCCGGCACCGGCACGAGCGCCACCTCCGACCAGGGGGGCGACGGCACGACGCTCGAGCTCTGGAGCAACCACCCGGGCAACAGCAAGCCGGTCGAGCAGGAGCTCATCGCCGCCTTCCAGAAGGCGAACCCCGGCATCACCGTCAAGCTCGTCGACGCCGGCAAGAACTACGAGGAGGTCGCCCAGAAGTTCAACGGCGCCCTCGTCGGGGGGACCCTGCCGGACCTCGTCGTCGTCTCCGACGTCACGTGGTTCAACTTCGCGCTCAACAAGCAGCTGACCCCCCTCGACGAGCTGCTGACGACCGCGAAGATCGACACCGCGGACTACGTCGACGCCCTCTACGGCGACTACCTCTTCGACGGCGGCCACTTCGCGCTGCCGTACTCCCGCTCGACGCCGCTCTTCTACTACAACAAGGAGATCTGGTCCAAGGCCGGGCTCGAGGACCGCGGCCCGAAGGACTGGGACGAGTTCAAGGAGTGGTCCGAGGCGCTCAAGGCGGCCGCCGGCAACGGCAAGTTCGCGATGGAGCTGCCGGACGGCTCGAACTACCTCGACTGGCACTTCCAGAACATGGCGTGGGGCTACGGCGGCGGCTACTCGCAGGAGTGGACGCCCACCTTCTCGGCCGAGGGCACCGTCAAGGCCGGCCAGTACCTCCAGGACCTCGCGAAGGGCGGCGTCGTCAAGTTCAACGCGACCCCGGAGGCCGACTTCTCGGCGGGGCTCGCCGGCTGCATCCTCCAGTCCACCGGCTCGCTCGGCGGCATCACGAAGGACGCGAAGTTCGAGGTCGGCACCGCGTTCCTCCCGGGTGAGGGCAACTGCCCGACCGGAGGCGCGGGCCTCGGCATCCCGGCGAACATCTCGGATGCGCGCAAGGCCAACGCGGTCAAGCTCGCCGAGTTCCTCACCAACGCCGAGAGCACCGTGACCTTCACCCAGGCGACGGGCTACATGCCGGTGCGCAAGTCGGCCGTCGAGCTGCAGTCCGAGAAGGACTACCTCGCGAAGAACCCGAACGCCAAGACCGCGATCGACCAGCTGCCGCAGACCCGCTCGCAGGACAACGTCCGCGTGCTCCTGCCCGGCGGCGGCGCCCGCATCGGCAAGGGCCTGGACCAGGTGGCGCAGGGCCAGGACGTCGCGACCGTCTTCGCCGGCCTCGACCAGGAGAGCCAGCAGGTCTTCGACAACCAGATCAAGTCCAAGCTCTGAGGAGAGCCACCCCATGGCAACGGTCTACTTCGACGCGGCGACCCGCCGCTACGCCAAGGACACCGCCCCGGCGGTCGACGCGGTGACCCTCGACATCGAGGACGGCGAGTTCCTCGTCCTCGTCGGTCCCTCGGGCTGTGGCAAGTCCACGACCCTGCGGATGCTCGCCGGTCTCGAGCCGGTCGACGACGGGCGCATCCTCGTCGACGGGCACGACCAGAAGGGCGTGCGTCCGCGAGACCGGGACATCGCCATGGTCTTCCAGAGCTACGCCCTGTACCCGAACATGACGGCCGCGCAGAACATGGCCTTCGCGCTCGACAACTCCGGTGTGCCGAAGGCGGAGACGCGCACCCGGGTCGAGGAGGCGGCACGCATCCTCGAGATGGAGGACCTGCTGCACCGCAAGCCGGGGCAGCTGTCGGGCGGCCAGCGCCAGCGCGTCGCGATGGGCCGGGCGATCGTGCGCCAGCCCAAGGTCTTCTGCATGGACGAGCCCCTGTCCAACCTCGACGCCAAGCTGCGCGTCTCGACCCGCAGCCAGATCGCGGGCCTGCAGCGCCGGCTCGGGGTGACGACGGTCTACGTGACGCACGACCAGGTCGAGGCGATGACGATGGGCCACCGCGTGGCCGTGCTGAAGGACGGCCGCCTGCAGCAGGTCGACGCCCCGGAGGTGCTCTACGACAAGCCGGTCAACACCTTCGTCGCCTCGTTCATCGGCTCCCCGGCGATCACCCTCGTCGAGGCGCCGCTGCGCGAGGGGCGGGCCGACGTCCACGGCGTGCCGGTCGCGCTCGACCGGTCGGTCACGGCGTCCGCGGGCGACCGGGTCGTCGTCGGGCTGCGGCCGGAGGCGTGGCGCATCGCCGGCGCCGACGACCCCGACGCGCTCGAGCTGACCGTCGAGCTCGTCGAGGCGCTGGGCTCGGAGTCCTTCGTCTACGGGCGCCGCCCGGCGGTCGACGGCGCCGAGGGCGAGCGGGTGACCATCAAGACGCCGAAGCGCGCCGGGGTCGAGGTCGGCGACGTCGTGCGCGTCCGTCCGCTCGAGGCCGAGGCGCACGTGTTCGACGCCGAGAGCGGCGAGCGGCTCGGCGCCTGACGGGGTGGTCGTGCGTGGCAGGGTGGAGCCATGCCACGCACGATCGCCACGAACACCTCCGTCGAGCTCGCCGACCTCCTCGAGTTCGTCCGTCCCCGCCACCACATGGTCCTCATGACCACGCGCGGGTCCGACGGGCGCCCCCAGGCCTCGCCGGTCACGGGCGGGGTCGACGACGCCGGCCGCATCGTCGTCACGAGCTACCCCGAGCGGGCCAAGGTCCGCAACGCCCGGCGCGACGGGCGCTGCAGCGTCCTCGTGCTCTCGGACGACTTCGGTGGCGCGTGGGTGCAGGTCGACGGTGACGCCGAGGTCGTCGACGCGGTCGACGACGTCGAGCCCTTCGTCGAGTACTTCCGCAACATCTCCGGCGAGCACCCCGACTGGGACGAGTACCGGCGGGCGATGGTCGAGCAGGGCAAGTCGCTGCTGCGGATCACCCCGACGCGCTGGTCACCCGTCGCGACGGGCGGCTTCCCCGCGCGCCTCGCCGACGCCTGAGCCGGCGCGGCCCGCGAGCCGCGAGAGCCGGCGCGAGCCGAAGACGCGCCGGACGACGCCCTCGGCGGCCGGGACGACGAACCGGTGGACGCCGACGACGACGGCACCGAGGGCGACGGCGGTGACGAGCAGCCGGGGGAGGGTGTCCCACGTGCCCGCGTGCCGCTGGACCACCTGGAAGACCGGCATGTGCCAGAGGAACACCGTGAGCGAGGCCTGCCCCAGGACGACGAGCGGTCGCGCCGACAGCAGCCGGCTGCCGAGGCCGTCGGCCGCGGCGCCGTTGGCCAGACCGACGACGAGCGCCGTGGCGGCGAGGGTGGCCAGCACCCCCTGGAGGCCGAAGTACCCGTCGATCCCGACGAACACGCAGCTGAGCAGGAGGCCGACGAGGAGCAGCAGCCCGCTCCCCGCGAGGGCCGTCGCGTGCCGGCGCAGCCACGCCGGGGGCGGTCGACCCTGGAGCAGGGCCGCGGCGGCGGCGCCCGCGAGGAGGCCGTCCATCCGGGCGGTCGTCGTGAGCGCCGCCCGGAACCAGCCCTCGTCGAGGTAGAGCTGCCAGCGCCACCAGAAGGTGGCGACGAGCGCGACGACGGCGACCCCGACGAGCAGCCGCCGGCGACGGGCGAGCAGGATGACGACGACGGCCGCGACGACGAAGAACTGCACGTCGATGCTGAGGAAGTACAGCGGGCCGAGGTCCGAGCGGGCGGCCAGCGCGTGGTCGCGCACGTAGGTGTTGAAGGTGAACGTGGCGGTCGCGAGGACCGAGCGGATGGTCGTGTCGCTCGAGGTGGTGTCGGTGGGGTCCAGGCGCCAGGCCACGAGGACCGCCGCGAGCAGCACGTAGAGCTGGAGCGCGATGCGGACCGTGCGCTGCTCGAGGTAGAGCAGCGGACCCCAGACCCGACGCTGGGCCGTCGCGGCGAGCATCCGCTCGGTCACGAGGTACCCGCTGATGACGTAGAACGCGCTGACCGCGATGTTGCCGCCCTGGAAGAGCGCCCCGAGCGAGCCGAGCGGGGGCCGCTCGCTCGTCGGCCAGACGACGTGGGCGTGGAAGAGCACGACGAGGGCGATCGCCGCGCCGCGCAGCCCGTCGACGGGGAGCGAGCGGTGCACCACCCCGTGGAGGGTGGAGGGCGGCGAGACGGGCGGGGCGGTGCTCACGCGACGCCCACCCCGGGCGCGGGCGGCAGCGGCCGGTCGGTGGGCGCCGGGCGCAGGTGCGTCGCGAGCCAGCGGCGCACCGGCTCCTCGACCCAGCGGTGGCTGACCACCGTGATGACCCCGACGACGGAGAGGACGACCGCCGTCGTGACCACGGGGGAGGCGTCGGGCCCGACGTGGCGGCCGACGAAGAAGATCACCGGGTAGTGCCAGACGTAGACGACGAGGGAGGCGCGGCCGAGCCAGGTGAGCCAGCGGGCCGACAACGCCCGGGTCAGGCCGCTCTCGCGCTCGTGGAGGACGACGGCGGCCACGAGGCCGGCCGCGACGAGGACGAAGGCGACGCTCCAGTCCTCGAGGTAGGCGTAGGGACCGAGCTCGCCGCCGACGGACAGCAGGACCGGCACCGCGACGAGCAGGAGGGTGCCGACGACGGAGGCCCGGGGGGCGAGGCGCCGCAGCGCTGGCAGGGCCACGGCGAGGGCGGCCCCGAGGAGCAGGCCGTCGGCCCGCGCGAAGGTGCCGACCGAGAGCCCGAACCAGGTCGCGTCGGACACCTCGACGAGCCGGTAGGTCGCCGACGCGACGGCGAGCAGGACGAGGACCCACGTGAGGACACGGCGTCGGGCCGCGAGGGCGGCCACCGCCAGCGGCAGGACGAGGTACCACTGCTGCTGGACCGAGAGGAACCACAGGTGCCCGAGGTCGGGGCGGGCCTGCAGCGGGTCGAGCGCGTACAGCCAGTTGTTCGTGTAGGTCAGCGTGTGGGTCACGGTCGTGACGGTCGACCCCGCCGGCGCGGTGTCGGTCGGGTCGAGGGCGGCGACGAGGACGACGGCGGCGCACAGCGGGACGACCTGCGCGCCGAGCCGGACCAGCCGCCGGGCGTAGAAGCGGACGGGGTCGAGGGTGCCGCGCTCGTCCTCGCGCAGCAGGCCCGCGGTGACGATGTACCCGCTGACCACGAAGAAGATCGGCACGGCCCCGCCGGCCACGAGCCCGCGCAGCCACGGGGTCGAGCGGATGCCCTCCACCGGCCAGAGGAAGGCGCTGAGGTGGCCGAGGACGACGAGGACGATGGTGACGCCGCGCAGCCCGTCGAGCGCGAGCAGGCGGCTCCCGGGCGCGCCGGCACGGGTCCCGGCGGTCGGGGCCCCCCGCGTCTCGGTCGTCACCCGAGGAGGTTACCCGCCGGTCGGGTCCGGGCACGGGGCATCGTGGGGGCGCGCCGGTAGGGTCGGCCGCATGCTGCGCGTGGGCCTGACCGGAGGCATCGGGTCCGGGAAGTCGACCGCCGCCCGCGAGCTGGCGCGGCTCGGGGCGCACGTCGTCGACGCCGACGCCGTCGCGCGCGAGGTCGTGGAGCCGGGCCGCCCGGCCCTGGCCGAGGTGGCCCGGCGGTTCGGGTCGCACCTGCTGCGCGAGGACGGCTCGCTCGACCGGGCCGCGCTCGGGCGCGTCGTCTTCGGCGACCCCGCCGCGCTGCGCGATCTCGAGGCGATCACGCACCCGGCGATCTGGGCCCGCACCGCCGAGCTCGTCGCCGCCGTCCCCGCGGGCGGGGTGCTCGTCCACGACATGCCGCTCGTCGTCGAGCAGGGGATGACGGGGGAGTACCACCTCGTCGTCGTCGTCGGGGCCGACGAGGAGGTGCGCGTGGGCCGGCTCGTCCGGGACCGGGGGATGGACGAGGTCGACGCCCGCGCCCGGGTCGCGGCGCAGGCCGACGACGCGGCCCGTCGGGCCGCCGCCGACGTCTGGCTTCCGAACGAGGGCAGCCCGCAGGCGCTGGCCACCGCCGTCCGCCGGCTCTGGCACGAGCGCCTCGAGCCCTTCGCCGAGAACCTGCGCACCGGCACGCGCAGCCGGCTGCCCGCCCCGGTCCTGTGCCCCCCGGACGACGGGTGGGCCCCGGCCGCAGCCCGCCTGCTCGCGCGGGTCCGCCACGGCGTGGGGGAGGCCGCCGCGACGCTCGACCACGTCGGCTCGACGGCCGTGCCGCACCTCCCGGCCAAGGACGTCGTCGACCTCCAGGTGGGTGTCGCGTCCCTCGCCGACGCCGACGCGCCGGCGTTCGTCGCGGGGATGGCCCGGATGGGCTTCGTGCGCGTCGACGGGGTCGACGAGGACCACGGCAAGGACGGCCGGCCCTGGCCCAAGCGGTTCCACGGCTCGACCGACCCGGGGCGCGTCGCCCACGTCCACGTGCGCGAGGTCGGTTCTCCCGGATGGCAGTTCGCCCTCCTGTTCCGTGACTGGCTGCGCGCCGAGCCCGGTGAGCGGGACGCCTACGCGGCCGTCAAGGCCGACCTCGCGGCGCGGCTGGTGACGACGCAGGAGTACGCCGACGCCAAGGAGCCCTGGTTCGACGCGGCCCACCCGCGGGCTCTCGCCTGGGCGGAGCGCACCGGGTGGACCCCGGGGGCCTGACCCGCGACCCCGGTCCCCACGTGTGACAGGGTGGTCGGATCGCGCTGCGGCGAGGGGGCCGCAGCACCGTCCGACGAACTGGGGACCTCGTGACCACGACCGACACCACCACCGTCGACGAGCCGTCGAGCGGGCTCAAGAGATCCATCACCGGGACGCAGCTGTTCTTCTACACGCTCGGCGACGTCCTCGGCTCGGGCATCTACGTGCTCGTCGGGCTCGTCGCGGCCGCTGTCGGGGGAGCCTTCTGGATCGCCTTCGGCCTCGGCATCGTCGTCGCCGCCATCACCGGCTCGGCCTACGCCGAGCTCGTCACCAAGTACCCCCGGGCCGCCGGGGCCTCGCTGTACGTCAAGAAGGCGTTCGGCAGCCCGGTGCTCACCTTCCTCGTGACGGTGTCGTTCCTCTCGGCGAGCTTCGCCGCGACGGGGTCGCTGGCCACCGGGTTCGCGTCCTACTTCGCCACCCTCTTCGACGGTGCCGGCCCCCCGGCGCTGCTCGTCTCGCTCGTGTTCGTCGCCGTGCTCCTCGTCGTCAACTTCATCGGCATCACCGAGTCGGTCGTCATGAACATGCTCATGACCTTCGTCGAGGTGGCGGGGCTGCTCATCATCATGGCCATCGGCATCTACCACGTGGTCCAGGGCGACGCCGACTTCGGCGTCCTCGCCGACGTCAACGTCGACGGCAACCCGGCCCTCGCGGTCCTCGCGGGCATCGCGTTCTCGTTCTTCGCGATGACCGGCTTCGAGAACACGGCGAACGTGGCCGAGGAGACGGTCGACCCCCACCGGCACTTCCCGCGCTCGCTCGTCGGCGGCATGGTCGTCGCGGGTGTCGTCTACGTGCTCGTGTCGATGGCCGCCGCGCTCACCGTGCCCGTCGACCGGCTCGCCGACTCCGACGCCGCGCTGCTCGAGGTCGTCAAGCAGGGCATCCTGCCGTTCTCGACGGACGTCATGGCGACGGTCTTCTCGGTCATCGCCCTCGTGGCCATCACCAACACGACGCTCGTCACCCTCGTCACCCAGCCGCGCATCCTCTACGGGATGGCGCGCGAGGACGTCGTGCCCGGCGTGTTCGCGACGATCCACCCCCGCCGGCGCAGCCCGTGGGTCGGTCTCCTCTTCAGCGGGCTGGTCGTGGCGGCCCTGCTCGTCACCGGGACGGTGGTCCTCCAGGCGGGCGGGGGCATCGACCTCGTCAACCGGCTCGCGCTGGTGACGGTCGTCTTCCTCCTGTTCATCTACGCCCTGGTCATCGTGGCGTGCCTGCGCCTGCGCGGGCGGGACGAGCACGAGAAGACCTTCCGCGCGAACACCCCGCTGCTGGTCCTCGGCCTCGTCGGCAACCTCGCGATCCTCGCGTTCTCCATCTACGACGACCCGACGTCCCTGCTCTGGTGCGCCGGGCTGCTCGCGCTCGGCGTGGTGCTCTACCTCGTCGAGCGGGTCGTCGGGTCGAAGGGCACCGCCGCGCGCGACGCGGCCCCTGCCGGACGGACCCCGGGGGACTGAGCCTCCCCGGGGCCCGCCCGCGTCAGCGGGCGCGCCGCAGCCGCAGCGTCGCGATCTGGAAGGGGCGCAGCGACAGCGAGCCGTCGCTGCCGGTCAGCGCGCGCGGCTGCTCGAGCGGGCGCTCGAGCAGGTCGGTCTCGACGACCTCGCTCGCCTCGAAGCCGGCGACGAGGCGGGCGTGCGCCCGGCCGCCGTGGGCCTCGTAGAGCCGCACGACGACGTCGCCGCTGCGGTCCTCGGCCAGCTTGACGGCCTCGACGACGACGCCCGGGTCGCCCTCGACCCGCACGACCGGTGCCGGTGCCGCTGCGCCGCGGACCGAGCGCACCGGGAGGTTGGCCCGGTAGCCCTCGACGACGGCCTCGGCGACCTCGGCCCCGACGACGAGCCCGGCGCGCAGCCGGTGGCGGCCCTGGTCGGCCTCCGGGTCCGGGTACACCGGCGCCCGCAGGAGCGAGAGCCGCACCGTGGTCGTCGTCCCGGGGGTGGCCTCGGCGTCGCCGCGCGAGGTGCGGCCGACGTCGTGGCCGTACGTCGAGTCGTTGACGACCGCGACGCCGTAGCCCGGCTCGCCGACGTGCACCCAGCGGTGGGCGCAGGTCTCGAAGCGGGCCGCGTCCCACGAGGTGTTCGTGTGGGTCGGGCGCAGGACGTGGCCGAACTGGATCTCGGAGGCCGCGCGGTCGGCGTGGACGTCGAGCGGGAAGGCGAGCTTGAGCAGCTTCTGCCGCTCGTGCCAGTCGACGTCGAGCTCGACGTCGACGACCCGGCTGCCCGCCCGCAGCGCGAGCACCTGCTCGACCCGCGAGGAGCCGAAGGTCCGCACCACCCGGACGGCGACCCGCTCCGGCCCCTTCTCGACGAGCTCGACGAGCTCGGCGTCGACGAGGTCGGTCGTGTGCCGGCGGTAGTGCTCGTCGACGTCCCACGCGTCCCACTGGGTCGGGGTGTCGCGGTGCAGCTGGAGCAGGGCCCCGCGGCTGCCCGGCGCGAGGACCTCGCGCCCGCCGGCGGCGAGGTCGCGCACCGAGGCGAGCAGCCCGTCGCGGTCGACGACGAGGCGGACGAGGCCGTTGTCGACGACCCAGCCACCGGTGTCGGGGTCGGGGGAGTCCTCGACCCGGACCGGGGTCTCCGGTCCCGAGCCGTCGAGGACCGCCGCGCCGAGGGCGGTGACCCCGTCGCGGTCGTGCGGCGCCGCGTTGAACACGACCTCGCGGTCGCCCTCGCCCGCGAGAGAGGCCAGGGCGTCCTCGACCACCGTCTCGAGCTCGCCGGCGACGCGCTCGTAGTGCGCCTCGGCCTCACGGTGCACCCAGGCGATCGACGAGCCCGGGAGGATGTCGTGGAACTGCTGGAGCAGGACGGTGTGCCACGCCTGCTCGAGCGCGTCGTAGGGGTACTCCGCGCCGGTGGTGACCGCGGCCGTCGTCGCCCACAGCTCGGCCTCGCGCAGGAGGTGCTCGCTGCGCCGGTTGCCGCGCTTGGTGCGGGCCTGCGAGGTGTAGGTCCCGCGGTGGAACTCGAGGTACATCTCGCCGCTCCAGACCGGCGCGTCGGGGTAGGCCGCCTCGGCCCGGCGGAAGAAGTCGTGCGGGTCGCCGAGCTCGACGCGCGGCGACCCCTCGAGGTCGTGGGTCCGCGCGGCGGCCGCGAGCATCTCGCGGGTGGGGCCGCCGCCGCCGTCGCCGTAGCCGAAGGGCAGCAGGGAGAGGTCGGTGCGGCCCTTCTCCGAGAAGTTGCGCTCGGCGCGGGCGAGGTCGGCCGCCGAGACGTCCGAGTTGTAGGTGTCGGCCGGCGGGAAGTGGGTGAAGACCCGCGACCCGTCGATGCCCTCCCACCAGAAGGTGTGGTGCGGCATCCGGTTGGTCTCGTTCCACGACGGCTTCTGCGTGAGGAACCAGCGGGCGCCGGCCGCGAGGGCGATCTGCGGCATCGCCGCGGTGTACCCGAAGGAGTCCGGGAGCCAGACGTCCTCCGGCTCGACCCCGAGCTCCTCGAGGAAGAACCGCTTGCCCGCGACGAACTGGCGGGCCAGGGCCTCGCCGCCGGGCATGTTGGTGTCGGACTCGACCCACATGCCGCCCACCGGCACGAACCGGCCCTCGCGCACGCGCTCCTTGATCCGCTCGAAGAGCTCGGGCTGGCTGTCGCGCACCCAGGCGTACTGCTGGGCCGAGGAGCACGCGAAGACGAGGTCCGGGTCCTCGTCCATGAGCGCGAGCACGTTGGAGAAGGTGCGTGCGCACTTGCGCGCGGTCTCGCGCGTCGGCCAGAGCCACGCCGAGTCGATGTGCGCGTGGCCGACGGCGACGACGCGGTGCGCGCTGGCGTCCGCCCCGGCGTCGAGCGCCGGTCGCAGCGCGGCCCGGCCGGCCGCGGCGGTCCCCACGACGTCGTCGGGGTCGACGGCGTCGACGGCGTCCTCGAGCGCCTTGAGCGCCCCGGCCCGACGGCTGCCGGCGGGGAGCTCGGCGACGAGGCCGCGCAGGGCGGTGACGTCCTGGAGCAGCTCCCAGACCTCGACGTCGACCTCGGCGAGGTCGACCCCGTCGTAGCGGTAGCGCGGCTCCCGCCCGGCGGTGGCGAGGTCGCCCAGCGGCGTCGGCTCGAAGGTGAACGCACCGGCGCCCGCGACGTCCGGGTTGGAGGAGGCCTCGAGGACCACCTCGACGGAGCGGCCGTCCGCGGACGCCGCGGCGAGCGGCACGTACCGGTTGCGCGGGTGCAGGCCCTTGATGACGGTGCCGTCGGGCCGGTAGGCGGTGGCCTCGGCCTGGAAGCCGGGGTGGTCCTCGGAGTAGCCGAGGTCGGCGACGACCTCGACGCGGGTGCCGTCACCGCCCCAGCCCTCGGGGACCGTCCCGGTGGCGCGGAACCACGTCGTGCCCCACGGGCGGCCCCAGCGGGTGCCGGGGGAGACGGGCTCGAACGCGGAGGCGGTGGCCTCGGCGAAGGGGACGGGCTCGCCGGGGGCCTCCCACCACTCGACGGTGAGGGGGGTGCGGCGGCGATGGAGACCGGGGACGAGGCGCTCCCGCACGAAGCGGTCGACGCGCAGCTCGACGAGGTGGCTGTTGGCGTGCACGGGTGGTGTTTCCTCTCAACCCTTGACGGAGCCGGCGAGGGCGAACGAGCCGCCTCCGAGGCGTTGGACGACGAGGTACAGGACGAGCACGGGCAGGGAGTACAGGACGGAGAACGCGGCGAGCTGCCCGTAGGCCACCGCTCCGTTGGTGCCGAAGAACGTGTAGATCGACACCGCCGCAGGCTGTTTCGCGGGGTCGAGCAGCAGCACGAACGGGACGAAGAAGTTCCCCCACGCCTGCGTGAAGACGAAGATGAAGACGACGGCCATGCCCGGCCGCATGAGGGGGACGACGACCCGCCACAGCGCCTGCATCGAGCTGGCGCCGTCGACCCAGGCCGCCTCCTCGAGCGACACCGGCACGGAGTCCATGAAGTTCTTCGTCATCCAGACGGCCATGGGCAGCGCCGTCGCGGAGAGGAAGAGGACCGTGCCGGGCACCGAGTCGAGCAGCCCGAGCGTGACGAAGAGCGCGTAGACCGGGACCATGACCGCCGTGATCGGCAGGCAGCTGCCGAAGAGGATCGTGTGGAGGAAGGCCCGGTTGAACCGCATCCTGTAGCGGGAGAGCGGGTAGGCCGAGAGCGTCGCGACGACGACGACGATGACCGCCGTGGCGCCCGAGACGACGAGCGAGTTGAGGAGCGGGCGGAAGGTCAGCTCGGGGGTGAGGACCTCCCGGTAGTTCTCCAGCGTCGGCTCGCCCGGCCACGACGTCGACACGGTCGCCGCGGGGTTGACCGAGGAGAGCAGGATCCAGGCCAGCGGCACGAGGAACGCGAGGCCGACGAGCACGAGGGCGAGGCCGGCGGCCAGGCGCGGGCCCTTGGTGCGGGCCGGTGCGGCGGGGCTGAGGCGGGGGCGCCGCGGGGGACGCGTCGCCGTGGGCGGGACCGGGAGCGCCGCGCTGGGCGTCGGGGTCGTCGTGGGTGTCGTCATGAGTCGACCTCCGGCTTGAGGACCTTCACGTAGACGACGGCGAAGAGCGCGCCGACGAGGAGCGTGACGGTCGCGATGGCCGTGCCGTAGCCGACCTGCGCGAACTTGAACGCCTGCTGGAAGGCGAGGATGGGCAGCGTCGAGCTCTGGGTCCCGGGGCCGCCGCCGGTCATCACCCAGATGAGGGTGAAGACGCCGAGGGTCTGCAGCGTCGTGAGCATCATGTTCGTCGCGATGGCCCGGCGGACCATCGGCAGCGTGATGCGGATGAAGCGCTGCCACCAGCCGGCGCCGTCGATCTCGGCGGCCTCGGTGAGGTCCGGGGGGACCTCGGCGAGCGCGGCCGAGTAGACCATCATCGAGAAGGCCGTGCCGCGCCAGACGTTGGCGAGGACGACGGTGAGCAGCGGGACGGTGATGAGCCAGGTGGGGCCGTCGAGGCCGACCCAGCCGAGCATCTCGTTGAGCGTGCCGTCGGTCGCGAAGAAGGCGTAGAGGGTGAAGGCCGCGACGATCTCGGGGAGCACCCACGCCGTGACGACGAGCGAGCTGACGACCGGGCCCAGGCGCTTCGGGCCGTTGCGCACGAGGAGCGCGAGGGCCATCCCGAGGACGTTCTGGCCGATGAGCGCGGACCCGACGACGAAGACGAGGGTGAGCCAGACCGACTCCCAGAACTGGCTGCTCGTGAAGAGCTGGGTGTAGTTGTCGAACCCGACGAACTCGGGGGCGACGGCGCGGTAGCCCGAGAGGGCCGCGTTGGTCAGGGAGCCGTACAGGGCGTAGCCGATCGGGCCCACGAGGAAGATCCCCATGAGGACGACGCCCGGGGTGAGGGGCAGCAGGCGCAGGAGGGTGCGCCGCCCACCGGTGGAGGCACCCCGCCCCGGGCCGCCGCGGGGGCGGCGGCTCGGGGCGGGAGCGAGGGCGGTGCTCACCTCAGCCGCCCTGGACCTTGTCCTGGCCGACGATGCCGACCAGCCCCTCGTCGTAGGCCTTCGCCGCCTCGTCCGGCGTCGAGGACCCGGTCGCCACGGACTCCGCCGCGACCTGGATGTTGCCGGAGATCTGCGAGTAGTCGGGCGTCGCCGGCCGGAAGTGCGTCGTCGGGACGAGCGAGGAGAAGAACTCGAACGACGGGTTGTACGAGAGGTACTTCTCGTCGGAGGCGACGTCCTTGCGGACCGCGATCTGGCTGTTCTCGGTGTCGTACTTCAGCGAGTTATCGCGGTTGAGCGCGACCTTGATGAAGTCGAACGCGGCGTTCTTGTCCTTGGCGTTGGCGCCGACCGACAGCAGCCACCCACCCGACATCGAGACCGACCCGGGGGCCTGGCCGTTCTGGGTCGGCATCGGGGCGAACCCGATGGTGTCCTCCCAGCCCTTCCAGGCGTTGTCGCCCTCGATCCACTGACCGGGCAGCCACGAGCCGTCGAGCGCGATGGCGAGCTCGCCCCTGGGCAGCATCTCGGTCGCGACGCGGGAGCCGACGGTGGCGTCGAGCGCGACGTCGAGCGCCGGGGCGAGCTTCTCGCCGAAGATGGTCTGGTAGAAGGACAGGCTGTCCTTGAAGCCGGGGGAGCCGGTGACCCACTTCTGCGTGGAGTCGTCGTAGAGGGTGCTGTCGGTGCCGTAGAGCAGCATCTCGAAGCCCTGCATCGACGTGGCCTCGCCCGCGGCCTTGCCGGCGTAGACGTTGATCGGGGTGACGCCCGGGGCCTTCTGCTTGATGGTGCGGGCTGCGCTGAGGACGTCGTCCCAGGTCTTCGGCTTCCAGTCCGTCGGGAGGCCGGCCTTGGCGAAGATGTCCTTGTTGTAGAACAGCGCGCGGGTGTCGGTGCCCATCGAGACGCCGTAGGTCTTCTTGTCGTCGCCGAGGCCGGCCTGCTTGGCCACGTCGTCGAACTGGCTCCAGTCCGACCACCCGGCGAGCTGCTCGTCGATCGGGGCGAGGTAGCCGGCGGCGGCGTCGGAGCGGACCTGGAAGCTGTCCTCGTAGATGACGTCGGGGGCCGTGGAGGGGGAGCGGTTCATCAGGGCGAGCTTGGTGAAGTACTGGTCCTGCTCGGCCTCGATCGCGGTCAGCTTGACCTTCTTGCCGGGGTTGGCGGCCTCGTACTCGGAGGCGGCCTTCTTGAGCACGGAGTCCAGCTGGGTGAACTGCGCCGTGCGCTGGTAGGCGACCGTGATGGTGTTCGTGTCGCCCGACCCGGAGGAGGAGCCCGAGCCGCAACCGGCGAGGACGATCCCGAGGGAGAGGGCGACGGCACCGAGGGCCGCAGGACGGGTGCGCTGCATCGGGGGGTCCCTTCGCGTTCGCGGGTCACCGTTGACCCGCCTTGCGAGGTTTATACATCAAATGGACTAACTGCCGTCAAGGGGGAGGCGGGGTCCGTGGACACGTCGTCTCGACAGGTGGACGGCGGCCGACGGCCGGGTCAGTCGACGAGGAGGGCCGAGGACCGGGCGCTGAACGCGTGGTCGAGCACCGTGCTGGCGGCGCCGACCGCAGCGACGTCGGGGCCGAGCACGGTGCCCCGCACCGCGACCGGGTGGATGGCCGCGCCGACGGCCCGGCCGCGCACCAGCGCCGGGACGTGGGTGAGGAAGGTCGGGGCGAGCCGGGCCCACAGCGGGCCGCCGAAGACGACCTGGTCGGCGTCGAGAACGTCGACGAGGTCGGTGACCGCCTTCGCGACGTGGCGTGCCCAGTCCTCGAGGAGCGCGACCGCCCGCGGGTCGCCGGCGTCGGCGAGGTCGCAGAAGGCGTCGAAGGCGACGAGGACCGAGGTGCCGGGGTGGAGCGGGTCGCCGGCCGGCGGGGCGAGCGCCGGGTCGGTCGCGGGGTCGAGCGCGGCGGGGTCGAGGTCCCAGTCACCGATGCCCTCGCGCACCGCGCGGCGGACGACCTGGGCCGGGGCGCAGACCTCGCCGAGGCAGCCGCCGAGGCCGCACCAGCACGACGGGCCCGAGGCCCCGGTGCCGAGGTGGCCGACCTCCCCGGCGTTGCCGGAGGCGCCGCGCAGCACCTCGCCGCCGACGACGAGGCCGGCGCCGACACCGGTGCCGAGGTAGAGGAAGACGGCCGTCGCGCCGGGGCCCAGGCCGCCGGCCCAGACCTCGCCGACGGCGGCGGCGACGACGTCCTTGTCGAGGAGCACGGGCAGCCCGGTCGCGTCGGCGAGGCTGTCGCGCACCGCGACCCGTTCCCAGCCGGGCAGGTTCGGGGGGCGCACGAGGGTGCCCGCGGCCCGGTCGATCGGGCCCGGCGCGGCGACCCCTACGCCGACGAGCCGGCCCGGGTCGATGCCGGACCCGGCGACGAGGCGGTCGACGTCCTCGACGACGTCGCGGAGCACCTCGTCGGGGTCGGCGCCGGGGCGCAGCGCCCGGGCCGTGCGGGCGACCGCGCGGCCGGTGAGGTCGAGCAGGACGTGGCTGACGACCGCGGGGTCGAGGTGCACGCCGACGGCGTAGCGACCCGAGGGCTTGAGGCGCAGCAGCGTGCGCGGCTTGCCCGGCCCCTGGGCGCGGCGGCCGGCCTCGACGACGAGGTCGTCGTCGAGCAGGCGGCGGCAGATGTTCGAGACGGCCTGGGGGGAGAGGCCCGTGGCCTCGGCCAGCTCGACCCGGCTCAGGCCGTCGGGGTGGTGGCGGATCGCCTCGAGCACGACGACCTGGTTGTAGCCCCCGACGCGGGGCAGGTTGGAGCCCCGGCGGACGGTCGGTGGCGCGGGCACGCCGGTCATCGTCGCACGTGGGCGCCGCGGAGGGGCGCGGATCCCGTCCGGACGGACGCGGCCGCACCCCCTGTCGGTGGCGGGGCCTACCGTGGATGCATGCGCCCCACCACCGAGCTCCAGCGCCGTGTCGCGCCGTTCGAGGTCGTCTCCGAGTTCTCGCCGGCGGGCGACCAGCCGAAGGCCATCGAGGAGCTCGCCCGCCGCATCAACGCCGGGGAGCAGGACGTCGTCCTCCTCGGCGCCACCGGCACCGGCAAGTCGGCCACCACCGCGTGGCTCGTCGAGCAGGTCCAGCGCCCGACCCTCGTCATGGCGCCGAACAAGACGCTAGCCGCGCAGCTGGCCAACGAGTTCCGGGAGCTGTTGCCGCACAACGCCGTCGAGTACTTCGTCAGCTACTACGACTACTACCAGCCCGAGGCGTACGTCCCCCAGAGCGACACCTACATCGAGAAGGACTCCTCGATCAACGAGGAGGTCGAGCGGCTGCGGCACAGCGCCACCAACAGCCTGCTCACCCGGCGCGACGTCATCGTCGTCGCGTCCGTGTCCTGCATCTACGGCCTCGGCACGCCGCAGGAGTACGTCGACCGGATGGTCCCGCTGCGGGTCGGCGACGAGGTCAACCGCGACGACCTCCTGCGCAAGTTCGTCCACATGCAGTACACCCGCAACGACCTCGCCTTCACCCGCGGCACCTTCCGGGTCCGTGGCGACACCGTCGAGATCATCCCGGTCTACGAGGAGCACGCGGTCCGCATCGAGTTCTTCGGCGACGAGGTCGAGGCGCTCTACACGCTCAACCCGCTGACCGGCGAGGTCGTGCGCGAGGAGCAGGAGATGTACGTCTTCCCCGCCTCGCACTACGTCGCCGGCCCGGACCGGATGGAGCGGGCGATCGGCAGCATCGAGCGCGAGCTCGAGGACCAGCTCGCCACCTTCGAGCGCCAGGGCAAGCTGCTCGAGGCGCAGCGCCTGCGGATGCGCACGACCTACGACATCGAGATGATGCGCCAGATCGGGTCGTGCTCCGGCATCGAGAACTACTCGATGCACATCGACGGCCGCGAGCCGGGGTCGGCGCCGAACTGCCTCCTCGACTACTTCCCCGACGACTTCCTCCTCGTCATCGACGAGTCGCACCAGACGGTGCCGCAGATCGGCGCGATGTACGAGGGCGACGCGTCCCGCAAGCGCACCCTCGTCGAGCACGGCTTCCGGCTGCCCTCGGCGATGGACAACCGGCCCCTCAAGTGGGAGGAGTTCCTCGAGCGGATCGGGCAGACGGTCTACCTGTCGGCGACCCCGGGCGACTACGAGATGGCCAAGAGCGACGGCTACGTCGAGCAGGTCATCCGCCCCACCGGCCTCGTCGACCCCGAGGTGATCATGAAGCCGACGAAGGGGCAGATCGACGACCTGCTCCACGAGATCCGGCTGCGCAGCGAGAAGAACGAGCGCGTCCTCGTGACCACCCTGACGAAGAAGATGGCCGAGGACCTCACCGACTACCTCCTCGACAACGGTGTGCGAGTTCGGTACCTGCACAGCGACATCGACACGCTGCGTCGCGTCGAGCTGCTGCGCGAGCTGCGGATGGGGGAGTACGACGTCCTCGTCGGCATCAACCTCCTGCGTGAGGGCCTCGACCTGCCCGAGGTGTCGCTCGTGGCGATCCTCGACGCCGACAAGGAGGGCTTCCTCCGCTCGACCCGCAGCCTGATCCAGACCATCGGGCGCGCGGCGCGCAACGTGTCGGGCCAGGTGCACATGTACGCCGACAAGCTGACCCCGTCGATGCGCGACGCGGTCGAGGAGACGACCCGCCGCCGCGAGAAGCAGGTCGCGTACAACCTCGCGCACGGCGTCGACCCGCAGCCGCTGCGCAAGAAGATCGCCGACATCACCGACATGCTCCAGCGGGAGGACGCCGACACCCAGGAGCTCCTGGGCTCCGGTCGCGCCCGCTCGCGCGGCAAGGCCGACGGCGGCCGCGGCCGTGGTGCGGTGGCCGCCGACGCCGATGCCGCGATGGGCACGCAGCGCGGCAAGAACCTGCCGGCGAGCGAGCTGGCGGGCCTCATCCAGGAGCTGTCCACCCAGATGCACCAGGCGGCGGCGGACCTGCACTTCGAGCTCGCCGCGCGCCTGCGCGACGAGATCGGCGACCTCAAGAAGGAGCTGCGGCAGATGAGCGAGGCCACCCGCTAGGCGGGTGGCCTCGAGGCCGGCGGTCTCGCGACCGCCGGTGGTGGCGCGGCGTCAGCCGGCGAGGTCGCGGCTGCGCTGCTGGACGCCCATCTCGCCGTAGGGGTAGTCGGTCGCGCCGAGGTCGCTCGCGGTGTCGAGGGCGCTGACCTCCTCGGGCGTCAGCTCGACGTCGACCGAGCGGAGGTTGGCCCGCAGCTGCTCGGTGGTCCGGGCGCCGAGGATCGTCGAGGTGACGGCCGGGCGGTTGGTGACCCACGAGAGCGCCACCTCGGCCATCGAGACCCCGCGGGCCTCGGCGACCTGCTCGACGGCCTCGATGATCCGCCAGGTCCGCTCGGTGCCCCGGCGGTCGTAGGCCTCCATCCCGCGGTTCGGGTCGTCGCCGAGCCGGGTGTCGCCGGTGGGGCGCTGGTCGCGGGTGTACTTGCCCGAGAGCCAGCCGCCGCCGAGGGGGCTCCAGGGGAGCAGGCCCATTCCGGCGTCGAGGGCGGCGGGGACGATCTCCCACTCGATCTCGCGGACGATGAGGCTGTACTGCGGCTGCAGGGTGACCGGCGGGCGCAGGCCGAGGGCGCGGGCGGTGTGGACGAGCTTGGTCAGCTGCCAGCCGGTGAAGTTCGAGAGGCCGTAGTAGCGGATCTTGCCCGCCTGCACGAACCCGTCGAGGGTGCGCAGCGTCTCCTCCATCGGCGTGTGCTCGTCGGAGGCGTGGACCTGGTAGAGGTCGACCGAGTCGACCCCGAGCCGGTCGAGGGAGTCGTCGAGTGCCCGGGTCAGGTGGCGGGCCGAGAGGCCGCTGCTGTTCGGGCCGGACCCGAGGGCGAAGCGGCCCTTGGTCGCGAGGACGACCCGGTCGGTGACGTCGGTGGGCCGCTTGCTGAGCCAGCGGCCGATGATCTCCTCGGACACCCCGCCGGAGTACACGTTCGCGGTGTCGACGAGTGTGCCGCCCGCCTCGAGGAAGACGTCGAGCTGCTCGTGCGAGCCGGCCTCGTCCGTCTCCGTCCCGAAGGTCATCGTCCCGAGGCAGAGCTCGGAGACCGCACAGCCACTGTTGCCGAGTCGTCGATAGCGCATGCGTTCGACCCTAGTCCGGCGTCCGGCGCCACAGCGGTCCGCGATGTCCACCGACTCGCAGATCCCACCCGCGCCCGGACCGCCGGCCGTGCATCAATCGTCGAAAGTGTCGATTGATGACCGCCCCGACCACCATCTGCCGGACGCCCCGGAGCGTGCATCAATCGTCGAAAGTGTCGATTGATGCACATCGGCCGGTGCGCCCGTCACTGCCCTCGCTGCCGTCTCTCGAGGCCCTCGTCCTGCCCGCTGCACCCGGTCTCTCCCACAGGCGTGCCGGTGGGGTGGGCCGACGTCGCTCAGGGCGCGGGCGGGATCTCGGTCGAGAGCCCGCTGTACCAGCGGACGGCGCCGGCGACCGCGAGGAGGAGGACGCCCGAGACGAGCAGCGCTCCCTCCCACGACATCCCACCGAACCCGGTCAAGAACCCGAGAAGCACCGCGCACAGTCCGACGGCGGCCGTCACGGCCGAGAAGGTCATCCCCATGGCGGCACCCTAGGGGCTGCCGGACTGTCCGGACAGGCGCTGCTGGGGTTCTGTGGTGCGGGTGGCGCCGTCGGGTCCGTGCCAGGTGAGGGTGCCGTCGGGTGCGAGGGTCGGTCGCCAGGGGCCTTGTTGCTTGAGGCGGTGGTGGCGTCGGCAGAGCGCGGCGAGGTTGGTCGGTGACGTGTCGCCACTGGGCCAGGGTCGGACGTGGTCGAGGTCGCAGTGTGCGGCGGGGCGGGTGCAGCCCCACATCCGGCCGGTCCCGTCGCGGGTCTTCACGAACTCGGCGATCGCCTTGGGTGGCCGGTACGCCGCGGTGGTGAGGGAGGCGAGGGTGCCGGTGTCGGCCTCGAGCACGGCCCGGGCCACCTCGACCGGCAGCAGCCTCAGCAGGTTGGCCAGCGTCGCGGGCTCGACCCACCCCAGGCCGGGGAGCTGCGTGCCGGACACGGCGTAGCCGGGCGTGACCTCCGCCTGCAGCACCGTCAGGTCACCGTCGAGCTCCTCCAGCCACGACAGCTCCTCCCGGGAGGTCGCGTCGAGGTCGCCGTAGCGGACGATCTCGCCCGTGGTCGCGTCGACGAGGGTCTCGTCGTCGTCCCAGTCCACCCGGAACCTCGTCCCCGGCGTCGCATCGGGCGCAGGCCGGTCGGTGACCACCGGGACCCCGAGAGTCACCTGCGCGGACACCGTCACGTTGCGCAGAACCAGGTCGGTCAGGGCGTCCGCGCGGGACTGCGGCACGGACAGGGCGTCGTCGAACGCGCGATAGTCCCCGGCCAGCGCTTCGACCGCCGCCCACATCGCGCTCGACGTGGCCGTCGGCAGCGACGCGAACCAGTCCGTCAGGCCGTCCTCACCGGGACGGACCTCCACGCACCGCCCGCGCCTGCGCAGCGCCACGTGCGCCGCGACCTGCTCGGCCGCGACCCGGGTCGCCACCCGGCGGGCCTCGCCGGCAACGCGGGCCGGGTCCATCCGCGCCAGGCGGGGCGCGAGCTCGGCATCCACCCGCAGGCACGCCTCCACGTCCAGACCCGCGCACGCGTCGAGCACCTTCTGCACGGCCACGACCGCGACGGCCCCCTCGACCAGCAGGTCACGCACCCGGGGGAACCGTTCACCCACCGCAGCACCCAACGCGGCCTTACGACCGGCCAGCCCCTCGGTCAGCCCGGTCGCAAGGCTCATCCGGGTCGCCGCCATCGCGTCGACGAACCCGACTGGGTGCACCCGCTCCCACGAGCCCGAACGCACCGTCGTCTCCACCCGAGCACCCCACGCCCCCGCCACGACCGTCGCACCCTCGGCCGCGTTCACCAACCCCTGCAGCTCACCGGCGAGCGCGAACGCCTCGTCCGCCGACAGCCGGTGACCGCCCTCCACCAGCTCACGACCCAGCCGCGCGCACTCCTGGCGCAGCGCCGCGACGCGGCGGGAGAGGGTCTCGGTGTCCATGCCTCATCCTACCGAACACGCGTTCGACAGGCAAGGTCAACGTCGACCTGTAGACGACGAAAACAACTGTGCCGCAGGCGGATGAACGCGAACCGAACTCGCGCCGGCGGGACCCCGTCAGCCGGTGTTCTGCAGCCCGGCAGCGAGCCCGTTGACGGTGAGCAGCAGCGGGCGGTGCCACTCCGAGCCCTCACCCTCACCCGTCGCCCGTAGCTCGCCGAGCCCCCGCAGGAGGAGGTGGCTGAGCATGTCGACGAAGGGTCGCCGCAGCCCGACCGCGGTGTACAGGTGCGGCTTCCGCTCGAGCATCTCGGACTGGCCGAGCAGCTCGAGCACCATCCGCCGCGTCAGCGCGAGCTCGTCGAGCACCTGGGTCGCGAGCTCCGGCCGGCCACCGAGGGCGAGGAACGCGGCGGCGAGGTCGTCGTCGGTCTTCGCGAGGCTCATCTCGGCGACGTCGACGAGCGCCGCGAAGACCGGCCACTCGCGGTACGCCTGGCGGGCCTCGTGCAGGTCGCCCAGCGCGGCCAACCCGCTGCCGAGCCCGTACCACCCGGGCAGGTTGACGCGGGTCATCGACCACGCGAACACCCACGGGATGGCGCGCAGGTCGTCCAGGCTGCGGCCCGACTCCGAGCCGCTGCGGCGCGACGGCCGCGACCCGAGCCGGAGGTCGGCGAGCAGGTCGAGGGGGCTCGACATCGCGAAGAAGTCCGCGAACCCGGGCTGCTCGACCAGTGACCGGAAGGACGCCCGGCTGGCCTGCGCCACAGCCGAACCGACGGCGTCGAAACGCCCTGCCGCCTCGTCGCGAGCGGCCACGTGGTCGGGCGCGTCGGTCAGCAGCACCGCGGACGCCACCCGCTCGAGGTGCTGCTCGGCGATGCGCACGTCGGCGTACCGGGCGAAGATCACCTCGCCCTGCTCGGTCACCTTGAAGCGCCCGTCGACCGACCCGGTCGGCTGCGCGGCGATGGCCCGGTGCAGCGGGCCGCCGCCCCGACCGAGGGACCCGCCGCGGCCGTGGAAGAGCGTCAGCTCGACCCCGTGCCGCCGGGCCCACGCCACGAGCCCGACCTGCGCCCGGTGCAGCGCGAGGGTGGCGGCCGCCGGACCGACGTCCTTGGCCGAGTCGGAGTAGCCGAGCATCACCTCGACCTCCTTCTCCACCCCCTCGAGCCACGTCGCGGTCGACGGCAGCGCCACCCACTCCTCGAGGGTGTGGTCCGCGGCGTCGAGGTCGGCGCCGGTCTCGAAGAGCGGCACGACGTCGAGGGCCAGCGGGCGCGTCCCGACCGCGAGCCGGGCCAGCGCCCGCACCGCGACGAGGTCGGCCGCCGACTGGCTGAACGAGACGACGTAGCGACCGCAGCTGCGGCGTCCCCACCGCTGCTGCAGCCAGGCCATGACGCGCAGCGTGTCGAGGACCTCGCGGGTCCGGTCGCCGGGCGCCCCGACGAGCTCGGGCCAGCCCTCGACCGCGAGCCGGTCGAGCAGGGCCGGGTCCGTGGCGGCGGCCTCGGGGTCGGCCGGCCGGGCGTCGTCCGGCAGCAGCCCGAGGGCTTCGACGAGCGCGGCCCGGTGCACGGCCGAGTGCTGGCGCACCTCGAGCTCCGCGAGGTGGAACCCGAACGTCTGCACCATCCACACGACGTCCTGGAGCTCACCGTGCGCGGTGCGCGCGTCGCCCGCGGCCACGAGCGAGTCCTGGACGAGCGCGAGGTCGGCGAGCGCCTCCTCCGGGGAGCCGTACGCCACGCCGGCGCGCTCGTCCCGCGTCGCGGCGAGCCGCGCGGCGACGACGAGCAGCTTCTGGCGGTGCGGCTCGTTGGGGGAGTCCTTGGTCACCTCGGCGAGCAGCCGGGGGTGGGCGGCCGCGTCGTTGGCCAGCGCGTCGCGCAGCCGCGCGGTCGGGGGCGTCGACTCCTCGTCGACGGTGATCATCCGGGCCACCCGGTCGACGGCGTCGTGGAGGATCTCGAGCGCCTGGTCGGCGTGGGCGCGCACCGTCTCGCGGGTGACCTCCGCGGTGACGAAGGGGTTGCCGTCGCGGTCGCCCCCGACCCACGAGCCGAAGCGCACGATCGGCGGCAGCGGCGTGTCGGAGGGCCGCTCGTCGCCGCCGAAGGCCGCCTCGACCGCCCGCTGGAAGCGCGGCACGGCGTGGATGAGCGACTGCCGGAAGACCGTGAGCACGGTCTTGACCTCGTCGGCCGGCGTCGGGCGGGTGATGCGCAGGGTCGACGTCCGCTGGAGGATGTCGATGTCCTCGAGCATCCGGCGCCGGGCGCGCGCCCGCTCCGAGGGGCCCGAGCCGGGGTCGGCGTGCGTGTCGAGGTGCTCGGCGATGCGGCGCAGCGCGGAGGCCACCGCCCGCCGACGCGCCTCGGTCGGGTGGGCGGTGAGCACCGGGTGGATGCGCATCCGCTCCAGGCGCGCCCGCGCGTCCGGACCCGCCGCGGCGACCGCGGGCCCGATGTCGCCGGTGTCGCTGCCACCGCCGTACTCGCCGTCCTCGCGGCGCAGCGACCGGGCGCGGTGGCGCTCCTCGGCGAGGTTGGTCAGGTGCAGGTGCACCGTGAGCAGGCGCGCGACCCGGGCCGTCGTCTCGGGGTCGAGGGCCGCCACGAGCGCCGCGGGGTCGCCGTCCTCCTCGCCGCGGCAGCGCCGCTCGAGCGCGTCGGTCAGCTCGAGGAGGTCCGCGCGTCCGGACTCCTCGACCACCTGCCGGTGCAGGCTCGTCAGCAGGGAGAGGTCGTCGAGCATGCTGGCCATGACCGTCAGCCTAGGAGCGCGCGGACGTGGCGCAACGGGGCGTCCACCCACCGTTACGCTGGCGCGGTGCTTCCCGCCCTGCTGCCCGCCGCCACCAGCGACCTCGACCTCGCCCCCTGGGTCTGGTGGGTGACGATCGGCATCGCCGTCGCCGTCCTCGCCTTCGACATCGTCGTCATCGCCCGTCGCCCGCACCGCCCGTCGACCAAGGAGCTCGTCTCGGCCCTCGCGGTCTACGTCGGCGCGGCGATCCTCTTCGGGCTCGGCCTGTGGTTCACCGCCGGCGGCCAGCTCGCGGGCGAGTTCTTCGCCGGCTGGCTGACCGAGTACTCGCTCTCGGTCGACAACCTCTTCATCTTCATCCTCATCATGGCGAGCTTCCGGGTGCCGGAGAAGTACCAGCAGTTCGCCCTCATGGTGGGCATCGTCATCGCGATCGTCCTGCGCGGCATCTTCATCGCGGTCGGTGCGGCCGCGATCGACCGGTTCAGCTGGGTCTTCTACATCTTCGGCGCGTTCCTCGTCTACACCGCCTGGAAGCTCGCGAGCGGCGGCGAGACCGACGACGACGAGTACGAGCAGAACCGCTTCATGCGCCTGATGTCCAAGCGCTTCCCGGCGAGCGAGGACTACGACGGCACCAAGCTGTTCACCCGCCAGAACGGCGCCCGCCTCGCGACGCCGCTCTTCTTCGTCATCGTCGCCCTCGGCACGACCGACCTGCTGTTCGCGCTCGACTCGATCCCCGCGATCTACGGCCTGACGGACGAGCCGTACCTCGTCCTCGTCGCCAACCTCTTCGCGCTCATGGGTCTGCGGCAGCTGTACTTCCTCATCGGCGGCCTGCTCAAGAAGCTCATCTACCTCAGCTACGGCCTCGCGGTGCTGCTCGCCTTCATCGGCGTCAAGCTCATCCTCCACGCCCTGCACGAGAACGAGCTCGGCTTCATCAACGGCGGCGAGCCGGTCCCGGTCCCGGAGATCCCGATCTCCGTCTCGCTGGGCGCGATCGTCGTCATCCTCGGCGTCACCACCGTGCTCAGCCTCTGGCGCACCCGGCGCCACCCCGAGCTCGTCGAGGACTGAGCCCGCAGGCGCGTCGGCTCAGGCGGCCTGCGCCTCGGCGGGGTCCTTGCGGGCGCCGAGCCCGAGGACGAGGGCCGACGCCCCGACGACGAGCCCCATCCCCACGAGCTGGCTCGGGGCGAGCCGCTGACCGAGCACGATGAGCCCGGCGACGGCGGCCGCCGCGGGCTCGAGGCTGAGCAGGATACCGAAGACCTGCGCGCGCAGCCGGCGCAGCGCCAGCAGCTCGAGCGAGTAGGGCAGCACCGAGGACAGCACGGCGATGCCGAGGCCCTTGAGCAGCGTCTCGCCGGTCCACGAGGGCACGCTCGTGATGCCGAGCGGCAACGTGACGACGGTGGCCACGACCATGGCCAGCGCCAGCCCCTCGAGCTTCGGGAAGGCGGCCCCGGTGCGCCCGGAGAGGACGATGTACGCCGCCCAGAACCCGCCGGCGGCCAGCGCCAGGAGGATGCCGGTCCACTCGAGCTCGGCGAACGGCACCTGGAGCGCCTCCGAGATGAGGACGACGCCCCCGGCAGCGGCGAGCACGCCGAGCGCGTCGACGAGCCGGCGCGAGAGCACCGCCGCCAGCGTGAGCGGCCCGATGAACTCGATGGTCACCGCGACGCCGATCGGCAGGTGGGCCAGCGACTGGTAGAAGGTGTAGTTCATGAGGCCGAGCGCGACGCCGAAGGCCGTGACCGTCGCCCACGCCCGCCGGGTGTGCCCGCGCCAGCGCGGCCGGACGACGACGAGCAGCAGCGCGGTCGCGAAGAGCAGCCGCATGACGACCGACCCGCCCGCGCCGATGACCGGGACGAGGGTCTGCGCCAGCGCCCCGCCGAACTGGACCGAGACGACCCCCGCGAGGACGAGCAGGGGAGCAGGAACCCGGTCGGCGGCGGTCGTCACCGCGACAGGCTAGCCATCACCATCCGCGCTCGCGCCACTCGTCCAGGTGGGGTCGCTCGGCGCCGAGCGTCGAGTCGCCGCCGTGCCCGGGGTAGAACCAGGTCTCGTCGTCGTAGACCCCGAAGAGCCGCTCGGTGACGTCGGCGTAGAGGGAGTCGAAGTCCTGCCCCTCGTTCTTCGTGTTGCCGACGCCGCCGGGGAAGAGGGTGTCGCCGGTGAAGAGGTGCGTCACGCCGTCGGGGGCGCGCCACGCGAGCGCGACCGACCCGGGCGTGTGGCCCCGCAGGTGCACGACGTCGAGCACGAGCTCGCCGACGCGCAGCGTGTCGCCCTGTCGCAGAGGGACGTCGGGCGCCAGGGGCAGCGCGTCGGCGTCGTCCTCGCCGGCGTAGGTGCGGGCGCCGGTGGCGCGGGCGACGTCCTCCAGCGCCCGGACGTGGTCCCAGTGCTGGTGCGTCGTCACGAGGTGGTCGAGCCGCCCGGTGCCCTCCGCGACGAGGGCCAGGCAGCGGTCGGCGTCGTCGGCGGCGTCGACCATCAGCTGCTCGCCGGTGGCGGTGCAGGTGAGGAGGTAGACGTTGTTGTGCATGTCCGAGACGGACATCTTGCGCAGGGTCGCGGGGCCGAGCTCGCGCACGTCGCTCGGGCCGCCGGGGGTCACGTCGCCGGTGTAGGTCATCGTCATCGTCCGTCCGGGAGCCGGGGCAGGGGGTCGGCGGAGACGCCGTCGGTCAGGCCGCGGGCGAGCCATCCGAGCAGTGCGGCGCGGGTGCCGGTGACCGAGGCGGTGCCGAGGCCGACGGTCCACTCCTCGCCCTCGTCGGAGCGCAGGGTCACGTCCGGGGCGTCGTCGAGGGTGCGCAGCCGCTCGACCTCCTCGTCGAGGAAGGCCAGCTGCACCTCGGGCTCGAGGTCGCCGAAGCCGAAGCCCGCGTCGAGGTCGACGTGGTGCCACGTCACCTCGCGCAGCCGCATCATCGGGATGTCGGCCGCCGAGCCCCGCACGTCGCCCGGTGTGCGCTCGAGCGCGTGGCCGGCGTGCTCCGGCCGCAGCCGCACCACCTCGGCGGCGTAGGCGGCCGCGGTGGCCTCGAGGTCGTCGGCGAGCTCGGCGGGGGAGCGGTCCGCCCCGGCGTCGATGTCGGCGTTGCGCTCGGGCCGGCTCGCGTACATCGTCTCGCGGGTGCCGTCGACGGCCGAGCGGACGAGCCGCACGAGGCCGTCGGCGTTGCGGGCGACGTGGGTCGCGACGTGGCCGCGGGTCCAGCCCGCGCAGAGGCTCTCGCCGCCGGCGTCGGGCAGGGCGCGCGTGGTGGCGACGAGCCGCGCGGTGTGGTCCGCGAGGTACGTGCCCGGGTCGATCGGGGTGCCGGTCATGGCGCCGACGCTACCGCCGGGCCGCCTCCGTGTCGGCCTCCGCGACGGCGAGGGCCGCGCGGACGAGGGCGAGGTGCGAGAACGCCTGCGGGAAGTTGCCCAGCAGCGTGCCGGTGGCGGGGTCGTACTCCTCCGAGAGCAGCCCCAGGTCGTTGCGGATCGCGAGGAGGCGGTCCATCAGCGCGTGCGCCTCGTCGACCCGGCCGCAGCGGGCGTAGGCCTCGACGAGCCAGAAGGAGCACGCGAGGAAGGGGTTCTCGTCGCCGCTCAGCCCGTCGACGCCGCTCTGGGTGCGGTAGCGCAGCACGAAGCCGTCGCGCAGGAGGTCCTCCTCGACCGCACGGATGGTGCCGAGCACCCGCTCGTCGTCCGGCGGCAGGAAGCCGACCGTCGGCACGAGCAGGAGGGCGGCGTCGACCTCGCGGGTGCCGTAGTGCTGGGTGAAGGTGCCGCGCTCGGCGTCGTACCCCTTCTCGAGCACCTCGGCGTGGACGAGGTCGCGCAGCGTGCGCCAGCGCTCGACGTCCCCTTCATGGCCGTCCTCCTCGACAGCCCGGACGGCGCGGTCGAAGGCCGCCCACACCATGACCCGCGAGTGGGTGAAGTGCTGCGGCTCGCCGCGGATCTCCCACAGGCCGTTGTCGCTCTGGTCCCAGTGGTCGGCGAGGTCGTCGACGAGCGCCCGCTGCACCGCCCAGGACTCGTGGGACTCGCTGACGCCGAGGCGGCGGGCCTCGTCGAGCGAGATCATCACCTCGCCGAGGACGTCGCTCTGGCGCTGGTCGACCGCCGCGTTGCCGACGCGCACCGGCCGCGAGCCCGCGTAGCCGGGCAGGTGGTCGAGCGTGCGCTCGGGCAGCTCGCGGCTGCCGTCGACGGCGTACATGATCTGGAGGTCGGCGGGGTCGCCGGCGACCGCCCGCACGAGCCAGTCGCGCCACAGCCGGGTCTCCTCGACGTAGCCGCAGGCCAGCAGGGCCTCGAGCGTGAGCGAGGCGTCGCGCAGCCAGCAGTAGCGGTAGTCCCAGTTGCGCTCCCCGCCGACGTCCTCGGGCAGGCTCGTCGTCGGCGCCGCGACGATGCCGCCGCGCAGCTCGTCGGTCAGCAGGCGCAGGACGAGGAGCGAGCGGGTCACGGCCTCGCGGTAGGGGCCCTCGTGGGTGTGCCGCGCCGCCCAGTCGTCGAAGCGGCGGACGGTCTCCTCGACCCGGCTCGGGACGTCGAGCGCCCCCGGCACGTCGCACCACGACGGCACCCAGGTCATCGCGAACTCGTACCGCTCGCCGGCGCGCACGGTGAACTCGTCGCGGTGGTGGTGGTCGGTGGGCTCGGGCAGCCGGTCGCCGCGCAGGACGAGCATGTCGGGGCCGGCGACGGCCCGGATGACGGTGGCGCCGTCGCAGTCCTGCGTCCGCGAGACCCAGGGCAGGACCTTGCCGTAGCCGGTGCGCACGACCCACTCGTGGAGCATCGGCACCTCGCCCTCGAGCCCCTCGACGACCCGGACCAGGTCGGCCCGGCCGTCGCCGAACGGCATGAGGTCGGTCACACGGACGCGGCCGGTCGCGGTCTCGTGGACGGTGTCGAGGACGAAGCTGTGCTCGCGGTAGGCGCGGGTCGCCGTCGCCTCCTCGACCGGCCCGAGGAACCACCGGCCGTTGTCGTCGGTGCCGAGGACGGCCGCGAAACAGGCGGGGGAGTCGAAGCGGGGGAGGCAGAGCCAGTCGACCGCGCCGTGCCGGCTGACGAGCGCCGCGCCCTCGGTGTCCCCGAGGAGGGCGTACTCGGCGATGGGGGTGGTCACCCGGCCGACCCTAGACGCCGGGGCTGGACGGAACCCGGATGCCGCCAACGCTGATGAGGGGGCTGTCGGACCCGACACCTAGCATTGCGGGTGTGAGTCATGACCACCTCGTCGTCCGCGGCGCCCGCGAGCACAACCTCAAGGACGTCAGCATCGAGCTCCCCCGGGATGCTCTCGTCGTCTTCACCGGCCTCTCGGGGTCGGGCAAGTCCTCGCTGGCCTTCGACACCATCTTCGCCGAGGGGCAGCGGCGCTACGTCGAGTCCCTCTCGGCCTACGCCCGGCAGTTCCTCGGCCAGATGGACAAGCCCGACGTCGACTTCATCGAGGGCCTCTCGCCCGCGGTGTCGATCGACCAGAAGTCGACCAACCGCAACCCGCGCTCGACCGTCGGCACGATCACCGAGGTCTACGACTACCTGCGCCTGCTCTTCGCCCGGGCCGGGCGCCCGCACTGCCCGGTCTGCGGCGAGCCGATCACCCGGCAGAGCCCGCAGCAGATCGTCGACCGCCTCCTCGAGCTGCCCGAGCGCACCCGCTTCCAGCTGCTCGCCCCCGTCGTCCGCGCCCGCAAGGGCGAGTACGTCGACCTCTTCGCCGAGCTCCAGGCCAAGGGCTTCTCCCGGGCCCGCGTCGACGGCGAGGTCGTCGCCCTCACCGACCCGCCCAAGCTCGAGAAGCAGGTCAAGCACACGATCGACGTCGTCGTCGACCGCCTCGTCGCCAAGGGCAGCGACAGCTCGGCCAAGCGCCGGCTCACCGACTCCGTCGAGACCGCACTCGGGTTGGCCGGCGGCGTGGTCGTCGTCGACTTCGTCGACCTCGAGGAGGGCCACCCCGAGCGGGAGCGCCGCTACTCCGAGAAGATGGCCTGCCCGAACGACCACCCGCTGGCGATGGACGAGGTCGAGCCGCGCTCGTTCTCCTTCAACAGCCCCTTCGGCGCCTGCCCCGAGTGCAGCGGCATCGGCACCGAGCTCGAGGTCGACCCCGACCTCATCGTCCCCGACGACGACCTGACCCTCGCCCAGGGCGCCATCGCCCCGTGGGCCACGGCGTCCGGCGCGGCCGACTACTTCCAGCGCGTCATGTCGGCCCTCGCCGACGAGATGGGCTTCTCGATGGACACGCCCTGGAAGCAGCTGCCGAAGAAGGTCCGCGACTCCCTGCTCACCGGGCGCAACCACAAGGTGCACGTCCGCTACCGCAACCGGTTCGGCCGTGAGCGCTCGTACTCGACCGGCTTCGAGGGGGCCATCCCGTTCGTCCGGCGCCGGCACTCCGAGACCGACTCCGACTGGAGCCGGGAGCGCTACGAGGGCTACATGCGCGAGGTGCCGTGCCCGGTCTGCCGGGGCGCGCGCCTCAAGCCCGAGTCGCTCGCGGTGCTCATCGGCGGCCGGTCCATCGCCGACGTCTCCCGCCTCGCGATCGGCGACGCCGCGCAGTTCTTCTCGACCGTCGACTTCACCGAGCGCGAGCGGCAGATCGCGGCCCGCGTCATCAAGGAGATCGACGCCCGCCTCGGCTTCCTCCTCGACGTCGGGCTGGAGTACCTCAGCCTCGACCGCCCGGCGGGCACGCTGTCCGGCGGCGAGGCGCAGCGCATCCGCCTCGCGACGCAGATCGGCTCCGGGCTCGTCGGCGTCCTCTACGTCCTCGACGAGCCGAGCATCGGGCTGCACCAGCGCGACAACCACCGGCTCATCGAGACACTGACCCGGCTGCGCGACCTCGGCAACACGCTCATCGTCGTCGAGCACGACGAGGACACCATCGCGACCGCCGACTGGGTCGTCGACATCGGCCCGGGCGCCGGCGAGCACGGCGGCGAGGTCGTCCACTCGGGCACGGTCGCCGACCTGCTGACCCACCCGGACTCGATCACCGGCAAGTACCTCTCCGGCCGCCGTGAGATCCCGACGCCGACCGTGCGCCGCCCGCAGGAGCGGGGCCGCGAGGTCGTCGTCGTCGGGGCCACCGAGCACAACCTCGACAACGTCACCGTCGGGTTCCCGCTCGGGAACCTCGTCGCGGTCACCGGCGTCTCCGGCTCGGGCAAGAGCACGCTCGTCAACGACATCCTCTACAACGTCATGGCGAACAAGCTCAACGGCGCCCGCCACGTGCCGGGCCGGCACAAGTCGGTCACCGGGCTCGACCACCTCGACAAGGTCGTCCACGTCGACCAGAGCCCGATCGGCCGCACCCCGCGCTCGAACCCGGCCACGTACACCGGCGTCTTCGACCACGTGCGCAAGCTCTTCGCGACGACCGAGGAGGCCAAGATCCGCGGCTACCAGCCGGGTCGCTTCTCGTTCAACGTCAAGGGCGGCCGCTGCGACGCGTGCTCCGGCGACGGCACGATCAAGATCGAGATGAACTTCCTCCCCGACGTCTACGTGCCGTGCGAGGTCTGCCACGGCGCCCGGTACAACCGCGAGACGCTCGAGGTGCAGTACAAGGGCAAGTCGATCAGCGACGTGCTCGACATGCCGATCGAGGAGGCCGCCGAGTTCTTCGCCGCGGTCCCCGCCATCGCCCGGCACATGCGCACGCTCAACGAGGTCGGCCTCGGCTACGTCCGGCTCGGCCAGCCCGCGCCGACGCTGTCCGGCGGTGAGGCGCAGCGCGTCAAGCTCGCCTCCGAGCTCCAGAAGCGCTCGACCGGCCGGACCGTCTACGTGCTCGACGAGCCGACGACGGGCCTGCACTTCGAGGACATCCGCAAGCTCCTCAAGGTGCTCCAGGGCCTCGTCGACAAGGGCAACACGGTCATCGTCATCGAGCACAACCTCGACGTCATCAAGTCCGCGGACTGGCTGGTCGACCTCGGGCCCGAAGGCGGCAGCGGCGGCGGGCTGGTCATCGCCGAGGGCACGCCCGAGCAGGTCGCCGCGCTCGAGGACTCGCACACCGGTCGGTTCCTCGCGCCGATCCTCGCCCGGACCGCCCGCACGACGACGGCGCCCGCGAAGCGCGCCGCCGCGACGAAAGCCCCCGCGACGAAGGCGTCCGCGGCGAAGCGTCCGGCCACCAAGGCGGCGGCGAAGAAGACCGCGGCCAAGGGCACGGCGACCCGCCGCGAGCCGACGCGGAAGGCCACCTCGCGCAAGGCGGGCTGACCGGCCGCCCCCGTCCCGCGGTCAGGCGCGAGCGGGGGTGCCGGGCAGCCAGCCGGCGTCGATGACCTTCTTCACCACGGGGCGGGCCGACGCCAGCAGCTGCTCGGCGTCGTCGACGCCCACCCAGGCCGCGGCCGACGCGTCGTCGGTGGCGTCCTCGAGGTGGTCGCGCAGCCGCCGCCCGGCCTCGGTCAGCGTCGGCGCGCCGCCCTCGTGGGTCGGCGTCAGCAGGCCGGACGTGCCCAGCGACTCCTCGGCCCCGGCCCACTCCTCGTCGGTCCACTTCCGGGTGGGCTGGAGGAAGGCACGACCGCGGCCCGCCCGCTCCGGGCTCGTCGCGCGCAGCCAGGCGTCGTAGAGGACGAGGGACTCCAGCGGCGTCAGCCCGGCCGAGGTCAGGGCCGCGACGTGCCCGTCGCCGCGCCACTCGCGCCAGAGGGCGGTCGCGTGCCAGAGGGCCAGGTGCGGGGCGTCCGGCCAGTCCTGGGCGGCGAAGGCGGCAGCGAGCGGTCGACCGCCGTGGTCGAGCCGGTCGAGCACGGGACGCAGCCGGCCGACGAGCTCGGTCACCGCGGGGGAGCCGACGTCCCCTCCCAGCGCGGAGCGCAGCCCGGCGTCGAGGCAGCGGGTCCGCACTTCGTCGAGCCCGGACGGGGTGTGCCGCCCGAGCGCCAGGCCCCAGGCCTTGGCCACCGCCTGCGGCCGGAAGCCGAAGAACGTCGCTGCGACCACCCGGCCCGGGACCGCGCCGAGCGGGGCGGCGCGCATCCCGGTGTAGCCCCCCAGCCACCCGACGCCGAGCTCCTCGCGGGCGGCGTCGACGTGCGGGCCGAAGTACGCGGCGAGGTGGTAGGGCTCGAGGGTGCGGTAGGCCAGGCGAGCGACCGTTCGCGCGGTCTCGTCGTGCCGGAAGGTCGTCATCGGCCCACCCTAGGCGGGCCGGCCCACCGGTCGACCGACGAGAACATGCCGTGCAGGTCGAGGCCTGCACGGCATGTTCTCGTCGGTCGTCGGTCAGTCTTCTCCGAGGTAGGCCTTGCGGACGTCGTCGCTCTCGAGGAGCTCCTTGCCGGTGCCGGACAGCACGATGGTGCCGACCTCGAGGACGTAGCCCTTCGTCGCGCGCTTGAGCGCCGCCTGGGCGTTCTGCTCGACGAGGAGGATGGTCGTGCCCTGCTGCTGGAGGGTCGTCACCGTCGTCATGATCTTCTTCATCATGAGCGGCGAGAGACCCATCGACGGCTCGTCGAGCATGAGCATCTTCGGGCGACTCATCATCGCCCGGCCCATCGCGAGCATCTGCTGCTCACCGCCCGAGAACGTGCCGGCCGGCTGCACCCGCCGCTCCTCGAGGATGGGGAAGAGCTCGTACGCGGCCGCGAGGTCCTCGCGGATCCCCTTGTCCTTGCGCGAGAACGCCCCGAGCAGCAGGTTCTCCTCGACGCTCAGCTTGGGGAAGATCCGCCGACCCTCGGGGGAGTGCGCCAGGCCCAGCGAGACGATCTCGTGCGGGGCGACCTTGGTCAGGTCGCGACCGTCGAACATGATCGAGCCCGAGACCGGGCGCAGCAGGCCCGAGATCGTCTTGAGCGTCGTCGTCTTGCCCGCGCCGTTGGTGCCGATGAGCGAGACGACCTCGCCCTGGTCGACGGTGAACGAGATGCCCTTGACGGCCTTGATCTTGCCGTAGGACACGACGAGGTCCTTGACCTCCAGCATGGCGCTCACGCGCTCTCCTCCTCGTCCTCGTCGGTGTCGTCGCCGCCGATGTAGGCCTCGATGACGCGGGGGTCGGACTGCACCTCGCCGGGGGAGCCCTCGACGAGGACCTGCCCGCGGACCAGGCAGAGCACCCGGTCGCAGAGGTTGAAGATGAACCGCATGTCGTGCTCGATGACGACGACCGCGAGCCCGCTGTCCCTGATCTTGAAGATCAGGTGCATCGTCTCCTCGGTCTCCTTGGGGTTCATGCCCGCGGTCGGCTCGTCGAGGAGCAGGATCTGCGGGTCCGTCGCGAGGGCCCGCGCGATCTCCAGCCGGCGCTGGTCGCCGTAGGGGAGGTTGCGCGCGAGGATCTCGGTCGACCTCCCGAGCCCGACGTAGTCGAGCAGCTCCTGCGCCCGCAGCCGGGTCGCCTCCTCCTCGCGCCGGAACTTCGGCCCGCGGAGGATGGAGGTCAGCGCCATCGACGAGGTCCGGCAGTAGCGCCCGACCATGACGTTCTCGAGCGCCGTCATGTTGCCGAAGAGCCGGATGTTCTGGAAGGTCCGGGCCATGCCGGCGCGGACGACCTTGAGCGGCTTCGGCGGCAGCTGCTCACCGCCGAGGGTCACGCGACCCTCGGTCGGGATGTACATCCCGGTGAGGCAGTTGAAGAAGGTCGTCTTGCCGGCGCCGTTCGGGCCGATGAGCCCGACGATCTCGCCGTCGTGGACCTTCATGCTGACGTCGCCGACGGCGGTGAGGCCGCCGAAGCGCATCGTCACGTGCTCGGCCTCGAGGACGACGCGGTCCCCGATCGTGTGCCCGCTCGGCGCGGGGTCGGTGACGGTCACTTCGCCTCCTCCAGGTGTTCGGACTGCACGATCTCGGCGAGCTCCTCGTCGTCCTCGTGGAACTCCAGCTGCCGTCGTTTGCTCGCGACGAGACCCTCCGGCCGGAAGCGCATCATGACGACGAGCAGCAGGCCGAAGATGAGCAGCCGGTAGTCGTTGACGACGCGGGCCTTCTCGGGCAGCAGCTTGAGGACGGTGGCGCCGACGAGGACGCCGGCCACCGTGCCCATGCCGCCGAGGACGACAGCGGCGAGGAGGAACGCCGACTCGAGGAAGATGTACTGGTCGGGCGTCACCGAGGTGTCCTGGTGCGCCTTGATCGTCCCGGCGAGGCCGGCGAGCGAGGCACCCACCGCGAAGGCGAGGAGCTTGAGCCCGAAGACGTTGACGCCCATGGCCTCGGCCGCGCGCTCGTCCTCGCGGATGGCGACCCAGCCGCGCCCGATCCGGCTGTCGTTGAGCCGGGTGAAGACGAGGATGACGAACGCGATGAGCAGGAGCAGCAGGAAGTAGTAGTTGCTGAACCGGCCGAGCGGGATGCCCGCGATCGTGTGCGTCTGGCCGAAGTCGAACCCGAAGAAGTTGAGGTCCGGGATGCCGGGGATGCCGTTCGGGCCGTTGGTCAGGTCGGGGCCGTTGTTGCCGTCGAGGTTGAACATCGCCAGGCGGAAGATCTCGCCGAAGCCGAGCGTGACGATGGCGAGGTAGTCGCCCGAGACCCGCAGCGTCGGGGAGCCGATGATCAGGCCGAAGATCGACGCGACGAGCATCCCGAGGAGCATGACGACGAGGAAGGGCGGGTTCCACCCGATCGTGGCGAACGCCGACTTCGAGAGCATCGCGCCGACGTAGGCGCCGGTGCCGAGGAAGGCGATGTAGCCCAGGTCGAGCAGGCCCGCGAGGCCGACGACGATGTTGAGGCCGAGCGCGGTCGCCGCGAAGATGAGGATCTGCGTGGCGATCGACATGTTCGCGTCCGACCCGTCCTGGGTGAACGGGAAGAGGAACGCGACGAGGAAGGCCGCGAGCAGGAGCGGGCGCCGGTTGTTCTGCCCGACGAACCCGAGGTACTCGCCGAACCCGCTGCCCACGAGGCCGACCGCCACGGTGAGCAGGGCGACGAGCAGGCAGCCGAAGGTGGCCGGGTCCTCGACGTTGAGCGTGTAGGCCGTCGCGAAGAGCAGCAGCCCGAGCATGACGACGATGACGAGGATCTCGGCCCAGGAGGGCAGCCGCGGCCAGGTGTGCACGTCGAGGTCGACGTGCGGCGCGAGCAGCCCGCCCGCGAGGACGAGCGCCGCGCCGACGAGGCCGACCCAGCCGCCCTCGTTGACGTTGACGAGCCCGCCCGCCTGGTAGGCGACGGCGATGATGCCCGCGAGGGCGAACACCACCGAGCCCCAGCCGACGGCCCGCAGCCCGCGGCCCGGGTTGAGCCACCCCGGCCGGCGGAACAGGAGCACGCCGAGGGCGAGCGCGACGATGCCGAGGAGCATCGCGTAGAGCTGGATGCCGAGCGGGTAGAACCGGACGCTGACGTCGTCGAGGATCCGGTTGTCGTACGACCACGAGAGCAGGCCGCTCACGAGGAGCAGCGCGCCGCCGACGACCGCGAGGATCGCCGCCCGGCCGCCGTGCTGCTGACGCAGCCGGTCCAGGCGCGTGAGCTCGGGGTCGGTCTGGTCGGGGGAGTGCGTCACGGTGCTCATGCGCGGTCCACCACCTTTGCGCCGAGGAGGCCCTGCGGTCGGAAGACGAGGACGAGGATGAGGAGCGCGAACGCCCACACGTCCTTCCACGGGCTGCCGCCGAAGGTGCCGGGGATGAACTGGACGGCCAGCGCCTCGACCAGGCCCAGGGTGAGACCGCCGATGACGGCGCCCCAGACGTTGCCGATGCCGCCGAGGACGGCGGCGGTGAAGGCCTTGAGCCCCGCGAGGAAGCCCATCTTGAAGTTGATGTTCGTGACCTGCAGGCCCTGCGCGATGCCGGCGATGGCCGCGAGCGTGGCGCCGATGACGAAGGCGACGACGATGATGCGGTCGACGTTGATGCCCATGAGCCGGGCGGTGTCGGGGTCCTGCGAGACGGCCTGCATCGCACGACCGGTCTTGGTGCGCGAGACGAAGTAGAAGAGCCCCGCCGCGCAGATGACGAGGGCGCCGACGGTGAAGATCGTCGAGCGCTGGACCGTCACGCCGCCCCAGTTGAACGCGGGGCCGCTGACGACCTCGATCTGGGGGAAGGGGACCTTCTGCTTGGCGTCGGGGAAGCTCGGGATCTTGCCGTAGAGGAGGCGGACGGCCTCCTGGAGGAAGACCGAGATGCCGATGGCCGTGATGAGCGGGGCGAGCCGCGGCGCGTTGCGCAGCGGCCGGTAGGCGATGCGCTCCATGAGGACCGCGATGGCCACCGACGCGGCGACCGCACCGACGATGAGGACGGGGAGCGCCCAGAAGGGGAGCATCTCGCCGCCGTCGACGTAGCTGCGGAAGAAGAGGAGCGCGGTGCTGAGGGCGCCGAACGCGCCGACCATGAAGATCTCGCCGTGGGCGAAGTTGATCAGCTGGATGATCCCGTAGACGACCGTGTATCCGACCGCGATCAGGGCGTACAGCGATCCCAGGGTCAGCCCGTTGACGAGCTGCTGGGCAAGTTCCACCACGACCTCCTAGGCGTGACGTGCGGGTGGGCTGGGGGGAGAGTAGCGGGTGACGTGGGTCACGCACAGACGCCACACGGGGCGTGGGCCGACGCTCGGCGGCCGGGTCCGGACACGGACGGCGGGGGTGGTCTGCTCGACCACCCCCGCCGTCGGGGTGCTCATGACGAGGTCGTCAGGAGCGGCTTACTTGAACTCCTCCGTGTTCACGGGGGCCCACGCGCCGTCCTTGACCGCGTAGACGGTGAGGACCTTGGACGTGGTGTCGCCGTACTCGTCGAACGCGACCTTGCCGGTCACGCCGTCGAAGGAGACGCTGCTCATCGCCTGGACCGTGCCCTGGCGGGCGGCGTCGGCCGAGGCCGCGCTGGCGAGGGAGGTCTTGAGCGCGTTGATGATGGAGTTCGCGGCGTCGTACGCGTACGCGCCGTAGGCCTCGTAGGGCTCGGCGTAGCCGCCCGCGTTGTAGGCCTGGACGAACGCCTTGGCCGACTCGAGCTGGTCGGTCGGGGCGCCGACCGAGGTGGCGAGGTCGCCGGTGGCGGTGTTGCCGGCCAGCTTGATGAACTCACCGGAGTAGATGCCGTCGCCACCCATGAGCGGGACGTTGAGGCCGGCGGCCTTCATCTGCTGCGAGAACGGGCCACCCTGGGGGAACTCCCCGCCGTAGTAGACGGCCTTCGGGTTGCTCGGCTTGATCTTGCTGACGACGGCGTCGTACTTGTCGTCGTCGGGGTTGATCGTCTCGGCCGCGACGATCTTGCCGCCGAGCTTGGTGAACTCCTGGCTGAAGGCGTCGACGAGGCCCTGGCCGTAGGTCTTCTTGTCGTGGACCGTCGCGACCTCCTTGATGCCGGCCTTCTCGAAGAGGTAGCGCGCCGCGAACGGGCCCTGGATCGAGTCGGTCGTGCAGGTGCGGAAGTAGTTCGGGTAGGTCCGCTTGGGGGCGGTCGCGAAGTCGGCGCCCTGGGTGAGCGACGGGTTGGTGTTGGCCGGCGAGACCATCGTGATGTTGGCCGTCGCGAGCACCGGCTGGACGCTCTGCGCCACCGAGCTGTTGAGCGTGCCGACGACACCGACGACCTCGTTGTCGGACGCGAGCTTCGTCGCGGCGTTCTTGCCGACGTCGGGCGTGGCCTGGTCGTCCTCGGCCGCGAGCTCGAGCGTCCAGCCCGGGATGGCGTTGGACTCGTTGGCCTGCTTGATGGCGAGGTCGACCGAGTGCTCGATGCCCTTGCCGAGGGCGGCGAGGTCACCGGAGAGCGGCGCGATGACGCCGATCTTGGCGACCTTCTTGTCGCCGGAGCCGTTGCCGGTGTCGCTGCCGCCGTCGTCGCCGCCACGCGTGCCGCAACCGGTGAGCGCGAGCGAGGCCACGAGCAGCGAGGCGCCAACGGCAACCACGGAACGCTGAGGCACAGTTCCTCCTGGGGATCTGGTCTGGTGAGCGGATGCTCCTGCCCGCCGACGCGGACCTGACGGAATGTAGCCGTGATCGGCGGATTTGCCGAGGACCTTCTTGGTTGTGGTGCCGAGTTGTTACCTGCGGATCCAGCAGGTGGACGGCACCGACGGACAGTGGACGAAGGTCCACAGGCGCCGTCCAGCGTCGACATGGATACTGCCGAGTGACACCCACCCGGCCGAGAGGGACCGCCCGATGAGCATCGACAGCCCCACCCCGTCCAGCACCGCGTCGAGCACCGCCTGCGGCTCCGGCTGCTCGTGCGTCACCCGTCGCCAGTCCTTCCGCACGGCCGGCGCCGTGGGCGCCGCCGTCGTCGGCGCCGGGTCCCTCGCCGCCTGCGGCTCCGACGACGTCCAGCAGGCGGCCGGCGCCGCGAGCTCCGCGGCGAGCGCGGCGAGCTCGGCCGTGTCCCAGGCCATCAAGGCGGCCGAGATCCCCGTCGGCGGCGGCAAGGTCTTCGAGTCGATCTCGACGGTCGTCACGCAGCCGACCCAGGGCGAGTTCAAGGCGTTCTCGTCGGTCTGCACCCACCAGGGCTGCCAGGTCGGCGGCGTCGCGGACGGCATCATCACCTGCCCCTGCCACGGCAGCCAGTTCGACGCGGCGACCGGTGCCGTCAAGCAGGGCCCGGCCACCAAGCCGCTGCCCGAGAAGTCCGTGACGGTCAGCGGCGACGGCCTCACCGTCTCCTGAGCGCACCCGCCCCCGACACGCCCGTCGGGCGTGTCGGGGGAGCGGCTTAGGGTTGTCGCGTGGCCGACCCCTCGACGTACCGCCCCCGGCCGGGTGAGATCCCGACGGACCCGGGCGTGTACCGCTTCCGTGACCGCGAGGGGCGCGTCATCTACGTCGGCAAGGCCAAGTCGCTGCGCCAGCGGCTCTCCTCGTACTTCCAGGACGTCGCCGCGCTCCACCCGCGCACCCAGACGATGGTGCGCACCGGCGCGAGCGTCGAGTGGACCGTCGTCGGCACCGAGGTCGAGGCGCTCCAGCTCGAGTACTCCTGGATCAAGGAGTTCGACCCGCGGTTCAACGTCAAGTACCGCGACGACAAGTCCTACCCCTACCTCGCCGTGACGATGGCCGACGAGTACCCCCGCGCGCTCGTCGTCCGCGGCGCGAAGAAGAAGGGCACGCGCTACTTCGGGCCCTACGCGCACGCCTGGGCCATCCGCGAGACGCTCGACCTCGCGATGCGCGTCTTCCCGATGCGCACCTGCTCGTCGGGGGTCTTCCGGCGCGCGGAGCAGGTCGGGCGGCCGTGCCTGCTCGGCTACATCGACAAGTGCAGCGCCCCCTGCGTCGGCCGCGTCGACGCCGCGCGCCACCGCGAGATCGCCGAGGACTTCTGCGACTTCATGGCCGGCAACAGCGGCCGGTTCATGTCGCGGCTCACCCGGGAGATGAAGGCCGCCGCCGCCGAGCTCGACTTCGAGCGGGCCGCCCGGCTGCGCGACGACATCGGCGCCCTCGAGCGCGTGCTCGAGAAGTCGGCGGTCGTCCTGCCCGACGCCACCGACGCCGACGTGTTCGCCCTCGCCGAGGACGAGCTCGAGGTCGCGGTCCAGCTCTTCCACGTCCGGGGCGGTCGCGTGCGCGGCCAGCGCGGCTGGGTGGCGGAGCGCGACGCCGAGACCACCCCCGAGGTCGTCGAGCACCTGCTCCAGCAGGTGTACGGCGGCGAGTCCGGCGAGGGCGTGCCGCGCGAGGTCCTCGTGCCGGTCCTGCCGGACGACGACGAGGCCCTCGCGGCGTGGCTCGCCGGCCTGCGCGGCAGCCGGGTCGACCTGCGCGTCCCGCAGCGCGGCGACAAGCGGACCCTCATGGAGACGGTGGCGCGCAACGCGTCCCAGAGCCTCGCGCGGCACAAGGTGACGCGGGCCGGCGACCTCACGACGCGCAGCCAGGCGCTCCAGCAGCTCCAGGAGGTCCTCGACCTCGAGGACGCCCCGCTGCGCATCGAGTGCTACGACATCAGCCACGTCCAGGGCACCCAGGTCGTCGGCTCGATGGTCGTCTTCGAGGACGGTCTGCCCCGCAAGTCCGAGTACCGGCGCTTCATCGTCCGCGGCGACGAGACGGGCGCCACCGACGACACGGCCGCCATGCACGAGGTCCTCACCCGCCGCTTCCGCCGCGGGCGCAAGGAGGCCGAGGAGCGCGAGGCCGAGGTCGCCGAGGGCCGTGAGCGGCCGGCACGCTTCGCCTACACCCCGAACCTCGTCGTCGTCGACGGCGGTCTGCCGCAGGTCAACGCGGCCGCGCGTGCCCTCGAGGACGCGGGGGCGGTCGACGTCGCCGTCGTGGGTCTCGCCAAGCGCCTCGAGGAGGTCTGGGTGCCGGGGGAGGAGTACCCCGTCATCCTGCCGCGCACGAGCGAGGGGCTCTACCTGCTCCAGCGGCTGCGCGACGAGGCGCACCGGTTCGCGATCACCTTCCACCGCCAGCGGCGCTCGAAGGCGATGACGCAGAGCGCGCTCGACGGCATCGCCGGGCTCGGCGAGAAGCGGCGCCAGGCACTGCTCAAGCGCTTCGGGTCGGTCAAGAAGATCCGCGCCGCCACCCTCGAGGAGCTGGCCGACGTGCCGGGCATCGGGCCTGCGCTGGCGGCCGTGGTTGCGGCAGAGTTGGGCTCGACCGAGCAGGACATGCCGGCCATCGACCCGATGACGGGCGAGGTCGTCGAGCAGGACGGAGCATCCAGTGGCTGACGCACCGGCGTCGGGGTCGAACGGGCGGGCGGACTTCCTCGTCGTCAGCGGGATGAGCGGCGCAGGCCGCTCGACCGCCGCCAACGTCCTCGAGGACCACGGGTGGTACGTCGTCGACAACCTCCCCCCGCAGCTCATCCCCGCGATGGCGGTGCTCGCCGGCCGGGCCCGCGACGAGGGCGCCGGTGACCTGCGCATCGCCGCCGTCGTCGACGTGCGCGCCCGCCCGTTCAGCTCCGAGCTGCGCGACGGCATCGCCGCGGTGCGCGAGCACGGCTGGCACCCGCAGCTGATGTTCCTCGACGCCACCGACGAGGCCCTCGTGCGCCGCTTCGAGAGCGTCCGGCGCCCGCACCCCCTCCAGGGGGAGGGCCGGCTGCTCGACGGCATCCAGACCGAGCGCGAGCTGCTGCGCGACCTGCGCGCCGACGCCCACGTCGTCATCGACACCTCCGGCCTCAACGTGCACCAGCTGGCGCGCAAGCTGACCCCGATCGTCGGCGTGAGCGGCGGGCCGTCGCTGCGCCTGGCCGTCATGTCCTTCGGCTTCAAGTACGGCGTCCCCCTCGACGCCGACTTCGTCTTCGACATGCGCTTCCTGCCCAACCCGTTCTGGGTGCCGGAGCTGCGCCCGCTGACCGGCGTCGACGAGCCCGTCGCCGACTACGTGATGTCGCAGGCCGGCGCCTCGTCGTTCGTCGAGCGGGTCGTCTCGCTCATGGAGCCGGTCACCGACGGGTACCGCCGCGAGGGTCGGCGCTACGCGACCGTCGCCGTGGGCTGCACCGGGGGCAAGCACCGCTCGGTCGCGGTGGCCGAGGCCCTCTCGCGCCGGCTCGGCGGGCCCGACGTCGCGACCTTCGTGGTCCACCGCGACCTGGGGCGCGAGTGAGCGGCCCGGTCGTCACCGCCCTCGGCGGCGGCCACGGCCTGGCGGCGACCCTCACCGCCCTGCGCTTCGTCACCGACGAGGTGACGGCGGTCGTCACGGTCGCCGACGACGGCGGCTCGAGCGGCCGGCTGCGCGACGAGTTCGGCGTGCTGCCTCCCGGCGACCTGCGGATGGCCCTCGCGGCCCTGTGCAGCGACACCGAGTGGGGCCACACCTGGCGCGACGTCCTCCAGCACCGGTTCGCCGGCGACGGGCCGCTCGGCGGGCACGCGCTGGGCAACCTGCTCATCGTCGCCCTCTGGGAGCTGCACGAGGACCCCGTCGCCGGGCTCGACCTCGTCGGACGCCTCCTCCAGGCGCGCGGCCGGGTGCTGCCGATGGCCGCCGTCCCCCTGGCCATCGAGGCCGACGTCACCGGCCTCGACCCGCGGGATCCCTTCTCGCGCACCACGATCCGTGGTCAGGCCCAGGTGGCCCGCACCCGCGGCCAGGTCGAGGGCATCCGCCTCGTGCCGTCCGACCCGCCCGCGTACCCCGAGTCCGTCGCCGCGATCCGCAGCGCCGACTGGGTCGTCCTCGGGCCGGGCTCGTGGTTCACCTCGGTCATGACCCACCTCCTCGTGCCCGACCTCGAGGAGGCCCTGCGGGTCACGCGCGCCCGGCGGCTGCTCGTCCTCAACCTCGACCCCGGCTCGGGCGAGACGGCCGGCTTCGACGCCGTGCGCCTCCTCGGCTCGTTCGCGGCGCTGGCGCCCGGGCTGCGCCTCGACGGCGTCCTCGTCGACCCCGCCGCCGTCGAGGACCGCGAGGCCCTCGAGGCCGCCGCGGCCCGGCTCGGCGCGCAGCTGCACGTCACCGCGGTGGCCCGGGCGCAGCACGCCGGCGAGCACGACCCGCTCCGGTTCGCGGCCGCGCTGCGGGACATCCTGTACACCCCGCGACCCGGCCACTGACGCGTGGCAGGATGGCTCGCTATGGCGATGACGGCGAAGGTGAAGGACGAGCTGAGCAGGCACGTCGTGACCAAGCCCTGTTGCCGCAAGGCCGAGGTCGCGGCGATGCTGCGGTTCGCCGGTGGCCTGCACATCATCGGGGGGCGCATCGTCGTCGAGGCCGAGCTCGACACCGCGAGCGCCGCGCGACGCCTGCGACGTGAGCTCGCCGAGGTGTACGGGCACACCCCGGAGGTCCTCGTCCTCGCGGCCGGGGGGCTGCGCAAGGGCAGCCGCTACGTCGTCCGGGTCGTCCAGGACGGCGAGGCGCTGGCCCGCCAGACCGGCCTCATCGACAGCCGCGGCCGCCCGGTGCGGGGGCTGCCGGCCAAGGTCGTCAGCGGCTCGGTGTGCGACGCCGAGGCCGCGTGGCGCGGCGCGTTCCTCGCCCACGGCTCGCTGACCGAGCCCGGTCGCTCCTCGGCCCTCGAGGTCACCTGCCCCGGCCCCGAGGCCGCCCTCGCCCTCGTCGGCGCCGCGCGCCGGCTCGGCATCCAGTCCAAGGCCCGCGAGGTCCGGGGCGTCGACCGCGTCGTCATCCGCGACGGCGACGCCATCGGGGCGATGCTCACGCGGCTCGGCGCGCACGACGCCGTCCTCGCCTGGGAGGAGCGCCGCATCCGGCGCGAGGTCCGGGCGACGGCCAACCGCCTGGCCAACTTCGACGACGCCAACCTGCGGCGCTCGGCCCGGGCGGCCGTCGCCGCCGGCGCGCGCGTCGAGCGGGCCCTGGAGATCCTCGGCGAGGAGGTGCCCGAGCACCTGCGCGAGGCCGGCGAGCTGCGGCTGCAGCACAAGCAGGCCTCCCTCGAGGAGCTCGGCCAGCTGGCCCAGCCGGTCATGACCAAGGACGCGGTCGCCGGGCGCATCCGCCGCCTGCTCGCGATGGCCGACAAGAAGGCCCAGGACGACGGCATCCCGGACACCGAGGCGGTCCTCACCGCCGACATGCTCGACGGCTGAGAGCCCCCGGCGCGTCTCACGGGGACGCGTGCGTAAACGGTTACTCGCCCGTACCCCGGACACCCTGAGCGTCGTCCGGGGTGGGGTCTAGGGTGTGTGGTGGACCACAGGGACGTGGGATCCGCCACGTCCTCACCTCCCCATCGGAAGGCAACGCAAGTGACCGTTCGCGTAGGCATCAACGGCTTCGGCCGCATCGGGCGCAACTTCTTCCGCGCCGTGCAGGCGTCGGGCGCCGACATCGAGATCGTCGCCGCCAACGACCTGATGGACAACCAGACCATCGCCCACCTGCTGAAGTACGACTCGGTCCTCGGCGTCCTCGCCGACGACGTCTCGTACACCGACGACTCGATCACCGTCGGCGGCACGACGATCCGCATCTTCGCCGAGCGCAACCCCGCCGACATCGCCTGGGGCGAGGCGGGCGCCGACATCGTCATCGAGTCGACCGGCATCTTCACGGACGCGACGAAGGCCAAGGCCCACCTCGACGGCGGCGCCAAGAAGGTCATCATCTCCGCGCCGGCGAAGAACGAGGACGGCACCTTCGTCATGGGGGTCAACCACGAGGACTACGACCCGGAGACGATGCACGTCATCTCCAACGCGTCGTGCACGACCAACTGCCTCGCGCCGATGGCCAAGCCGCTCCACGACGAGCTCGGCATCGTCAAGGGCCTCATGACGACGATCCACGCGTACACCTCGGACCAGAACCTCCTCGACGGCCCGCACCGCGACCTGCGTCGCGCCCGCGCCGCCGCGCTCTCGATCATCCCGACGAGCACCGGCGCCGCGAAGGCCATCGGCCTGGTCATGCCCGAGCTCAAGGGCAAGCTCGACGGCTACGCGCTGCGCGTGCCCACCCCGACCGGCTCCGCCACCGACCTCACCTTCGAGGCCGGCCGCGAGACGACCGTCGAGGAGGTCAACGCGATCATCAAGGCGGCGGCCGAGGGCCCGCTCAAGGGCTTCCTCAAGTACACCGAGGACCCGATCGTCTCCGCCGACATCGTCACCGACCCCAGCTCCTGCATCTTCGACGCGGGCCTGACCAAGGTCATCGGCAACCAGGTCAAGGTCGTCGGCTGGTACGACAACGAGTGGGGCTACTCCAACCGCCTCATCGACCTCACCGCTCTCGTCGGCAAGAGCCTGTGAGCCGGGGGGACCGACCGACCCATGGCTGACATCGCCTCGCTGGGCGACCTGCGCGGCACGCGCGTCCTCGTCCGGTCAGACCTCAACGTGCCCCTCGACGGCACGACGATCACCGACGACGGCCGCATCCGGGCGTCGGTCCCCACCCTCCGGCAGCTGTCCGAGGCGGGCGCACGCGTCATCGTGTGCGCCCACCTCGGGCGTCCCCAGGGCGCGCCGGAGGAGAAGTACTCCCTCCGGCCCGTCGTCGGCCGGCTGTCCGAGCTGCTCGGCCGCGACGTCGTCTTCGCCACCGACACGGTGGGGGAGAGCGCACGGGCCGCGGTCGACGCGATGCAGGACGGCGACGTCGTCCTGCTCGAGAACCTCCGGTTCAACGCCGGCGAGACCGCCAAGTCCGACGAGGACCGCGCCGAGTTCGCCGACGCCCTCGCCGGCCTGGCGCAGGCGTTCGTGTCCGACGGCTTCGGCGTCGTCCACCGCAAGCAGGCCTCGGTCTACGACGTCGCCACCCGGCTGCCGTCCGCGATGGGCGGGCTCGTCCACGACGAGGTCGAGGTGCTCAAGCGCCTCACCGAGTCGCCCGAGCGCCCCTACGCGGTCGTCCTCGGCGGCGCCAAGGTCGCCGACAAGCTCGCGGTCATCGACAACCTCATGGGCACGGCCGACCGCCTCCTCATCGGCGGCGGGATGCTCTTCACCTTCCTCGCGGCCCAGGGCCACGAGATCGGCACGAGCCTCTTCGACGCCGACAGCGTCGAGGCGTGCAAGGGGTACCTCGAGCGCGCCGAGCGGGAGGGCGTCGAGATCGTCCTGCCGGTCGACGTCGTCGTCGGCCGCGAGTTCTCGGCCGACACCGAGGTCGACACGGTCGCCGCGGACGCCATCCCGGCCGACACGATGGGCCTGGACATCGGCCCCGAGTCGGCCCGGCTCTACGCCGAGAAGCTCGCCGACGCGCGCACCGTGTTCTGGAACGGCCCGATGGGGGCCTTCGAGATGGAGCCCTTCGCGGCCGGCACGCAGGCGCTCGCCCGGGCGCTCGTCGAGGCCACCGAGGCCGGCGCGCTGACCGTCGTCGGAGGTGGCGACTCCGCCGCCGCCGTCCGGCAGCTCGGCTTCACCGACGACCAGTTCGGCCACATCTCCACCGGTGGTGGCGCCTCCCTCGAGTACCTCGAGGGCAAGGAGCTGCCCGGCATCGCGATCCTCACGAAGGAGCACTGAATGGCCTCCGGCCGCACCCCGCTCATGGCGGGGAACTGGAAGATGAACCTGGACCACCTCCAGGCCACCCACCTCGTGCAGAAGCTCGACTGGACGCTCAAGGACGGCAGGCACGACTTCGGCGCCGTCGAGGTCGTCGTCCTGCCGCCGTTCACCGACATCCGCAGCGTCCAGACGCTCATCGACGGTGACCGGCTCGAGCTCAAGCACGGCGCGCAGGACCTCTCCGCCCACGCGTCCGGTGCCTACACCGGCGAGGTGAGCGGCGCGATGCTCGCCAAGCTCGGCTGCTCCTACGTGGCCGTCGGCCACAGCGAGCGGCGCGAGTACCACGGCGAGACCGACGAGGTCGTCAACAGCAAGGTCAAGGCCGCCTACGCCGCCGGCATCACGCCGATCTTCTGCGTCGGCGAGGGCCTCGAGATCCGCCAGGCGGGCACGCACGTCGAGCACGTCCTCGCGCAGGTCGCGGCCGGCCTCGAGGGCGTCCCGGCCGAGCAGGCCGCCTCCGTGGTCGTCGCCTACGAGCCCGTCTGGGCCATCGGCACCGGCGAGGTCGCGACGCCCGAGGACGCGCAGGAGGTGTGCGGGGCCATCCGGACCCGGCTCGCCGAGCTGTACTCCGGCGACGTCGCAGACGGCATCCGCGTCCTCTACGGCGGCTCGGTCAAGTCCGGCAACGTCGCGGCGATCATGGGCCAGGACGACGTCGACGGCGCGCTCGTCGGCGGGGCCTCGCTCGAGGCCGGCGAGTTCGCCGCCATCTGCCGCTTCCGCGACCACCGCGGCACCGTCTGACCCGCTCCCGGCCGCCGCGCCCACCCGGGTCGCGGCGGCCGGGCCGGGCAGCGGTTATCCTTGTCCGGTTGTCCCCGACCCCCACACCGAAGGATCCCTCCGTGGAAGCGGTTCGCATCGGCCTCCAGGTCCTCCTGGTCATGGGAGGCCTGTTCCTGACCCTCCTCATCCTGCTCCACAAGGGCAAGGGTGGCGGCCTCTCGGACATGTTCGGCGGTGGCATGTCGAGCTCGCTCGGCGGCTCCTCCGTCGCCGAGCGCAACCTCGACCGGATCACGGTCGGCGTGGCCGCCGTCTGGTTCACCTGCGTCGTCGGTCTCGGCGTCCTCGAGCGGTTCGCCTGAGAGGGGCTGGACGATGGCTGGTGGTAACGCGATCCGTGGTTCGCGCGTCGGTGCGGGCCCCATGGGCGAGGCCGAGCGCGGCGAGGCGGCCCCGCGCCGCTACGTCTCCTTCTGGTGCTCCAACGGGCACGAGACGAAGCCGAGCTTCGCGGAGGAGGCCGGCCTCGTCGTCCCCGAGCAGTGGGACTGCCCGCGCTGCGGCTTCCCCGCCGGGCAGGACCGGGACAACCCGCCCGCCCCGCCCAAGGTCGAGCCGTACAAGACGCACCTCGCGTACGTGAAGGAGCGCCGCTCCGACGAGGACGGCCAGGCCATCCTCGACGAGGCGCTGGCGAGCCTGCGCGGTCGTGGCCTCATCCAGTGAGGCACTGACCCCGAGCAGCACGCGACGACCCCCGGCCACGACGGCCGGGGGTCGCTGCGTCGTGTGGTGGATCGTCGAGCGGGCGCCCGTCCCGCAGCTCCGGATGCTGGGGCGGTGCGGATCGGTCGAGGTGATGTCCGACCTCCTGACGGTCCGGTTTCACCTCGACCCGTGGTCGGGACGCGGGGGACCAGGGTCAGCGGCGGGCGGTGCGGGCCAGGTGGCCCACGACGTTCTCGACCCAGTCGGGCTCGCGCTGCATCCAGCGCACCGCGACGAGGGTGCGCACGACGACCGGGACCCCGCGCCGCGGGGGTTCGACGGCGACGTCGGTGCCGAACGGGTCGGTGCTGACCACCCAGCGGTAGCCGGCCCCGACGAGGTGGTCGCCGACGGCGGTCGCGACGACCGTCACGGCCTCGGGCCCCTCGGCCTCGTCCCCACGGGAGAGGGCCGCGCTCCACGCCGACGCGATCGTGCCGAGGTCGGCCGGGTCGATGCCGTGCTCGGCGTAGCGCAGCCGGTAGGCCTCGAGCCGGGCCTCCTCCTCGCCGGTGAGCGGCCGGGTCGAGACCTCCTCGACCGGCTCGATACCGTCGGAGCCCGCCGGGCCGTCGTCGGCCACGAGCGTGTCGTCGTCACCGCGGGAGCGCCAGCGGTCGAGGATGCCCACGGCCGTCAGCCCCGGTCCAGCTCGGCCGCGGCGTCGGTGTCGACGAGCCAGAGCGTCGCCTCGCTGCCGTGGACGTGGGCGGCCGGGGTCTCCTCGAAGGGCGAGCCGGTCACCCCCCGGCGCACCGCGTCGGCCTTGTCGCCGCCGGCGACGAGGAACCACACGAGGCGCGAGCGCTCGAGGCACTCACGGGTCAGCGACACCCGGTCCGGCGGGGGCTTGGGGGAGTCGTGCACCGCGACGGCCATCGCGCCGGTGCTCGCCGCCGCCGGGTGGTGCGGGAAGAGAGAGGCGATGTGCCCGTCCGGGCCGACGCCGAGCACCATGACGTCGAACGCGCCGGCGCCGGCGGCGTGGAGGGCCTCGCCGTAGGCCGCGGCCGACTCCGCCGCCGAGGCGGAGGTGTCCGGCCCGGCGACCCGGTGGACGTGCGCCGGGTCGAGCCCGAGCGAGGCGAGCCCCGCCTCGTCGTTCTGGGTGTCGTTGCGGTCGGGGTCGCCGGCCGGCAGGTACCGCTCGTCGCCCCACCAGACGTGGACCCGGGCCCAGTCGACCGCCGCCCGCGCCGGGGTGGCGGCGAGCGAGCGGACGATCTCGGAGCCCATCGAGCCACCGGTCAGCGACACGTGGGCGACCCCGCGGGCCGCCTGCGCGTCGACGAGGGCGACGACGAGGCGGGCCGCCGAGGCGTCCGCGAGGGCCTGCTTGGACGGGTGGACGACGACGGTGCTCTCGCTCACGAGCGGCGCTCCTTGACCTCGGCGAGCTTGGCGGCCGCGGCCGCCTTGACGGTCTCGGTGTCGGCGCCGTCCTCGGGCATCGGGCGCTTCTCGACCATGGCCGAGCTGCCGGCCACGCGGGCGGCCCGGCGCAGGCGCTGGGTCGTGCGCTCGGCCTCTGCCGGCGACGGCGCCGCCCCGGCCTTGACCGCCTCGCTGGCGGTGCGCCGCGAGCTGGTCAGGGTCGGGAAGCCCTTGGTCAGCGCGTCCTCGTAGACCTCGTCGGGGTCGAGCCGGCGCAGCTCGTCCGCGAGGCACTCGGCGTCCGAGCGGTGCGGCAGCGCGAGCGTGCGGTCGGGCTGGCCGACCTGGCGCAGCATCGAGGTGCTGCCGTCCTCGGGACGGACGAGGTCGACGGTGCCGCTCTTGCGCTCGAGGCGGACCGAGATGATGCCCGAGCCGCTCTTGGAGCGGGCGAGCGACACCGGGCAGCGCAGCCGGCTGGCCAGCCACCCGGCGAGCAGCTCGCCGGACGGGCTGTCGGGCGCCGCGACGACGAGAGCCTCGGTGACCGGCTCGAACGGCGGCTGGTCGAGCGCGGCGGTGAGCAGCCCGCGCCACAGCGTGATGCGCGACCACGCGAGGTCGGTGTCGCCCGGCGCGTACGACTTCGCGAGCCGCTTGAGGACGGTCTTCGGGGCGCCCTGGGTCCGGGCCGCGTCGGTGATCCGGCGCTGGGCCATCTCGCCGATCGGGTCCTTCGAGGGGTCCTTCGGGGCCTCGGCCGGCCACCACGCGACGATCGGCGAGTCGGCGAGCAGGAGCGGGGTGACGACGGCGCGGCCGTGGCTCGCGAGCGGGCCGTAGAGCCGCAGCACGACGACCTCGGACGCGCCGGCGTCGCCGCCCACGCGGATCTGGCCGTCGAGGCGCGCGGCGCCGCGGCGGTTGCTGCCGACGACGACGATGATCCGGCAGGGGTGCTGCCGGCTCGCGTCGTTGGCGACCTCGATGGCCGCCTCGGCCTCGGCCTCGTCGACGACGACGACGAGGGTGAGGACCCGCGAGAGGGCCATCGCGCCGGTGTCGGAGCGCAGCGCCACGAGCTTGCGCGAGACCGCGGCGGTCGAGGTGTTGGGCAGGTCGACGATCACGGCAGCCTCCACTCTCGTCCGTCACGGTGCATCAGCTCGTCGGCGGAGGCCGGGCCCCAGCCGCCCGAGGCGTACTGCTCGGGGGCCTTGCCCTTGCTCGCCCAGAACTTCTCGATCGGGTCGAGGATCTGCCAGGAGAGCTCGACCTCCTCGTGCCGCGGGAAGAGCGGCGGCTCCCCGAGGAGCACGTCGAGGATGAGCCGCTCGTAGGCCTCGGGGGAGGACTCGGTGAAGGCGCGGCCGTAGCCGAAGTCCATCGTCACGTCGCGCACCTCCATCTGAGAGCCGGGCACCTTGGCACCGAAGCGCAGGGTGACGCCCTCGTCGGGCTGGACCCGGATGACGATGGCGTTCTGCCCGAGCTCCTCGGTGGCGGTGTGCGTGAACGGCAGGTGCGGCGCCTGCTTGAAGACGACCGCGATCTCCGTGACGCGCTTGCCGAGCCGCTTGCCGGTGCGCAGGTAGAACGGCACGCCGGCCCAGCGCCGGGTGTCGACCTCGAGGCGGACGGCCGCGTAGGTCTCGGTGCCCGAGCCGTCGGCGACGCCGTCCTCGTCGAGGTAGCCGACGACCTCCTCGCCGCCCTGCCACCCGCGGGCGTACTGCCCGCGCGCGGTACCGGAGGCGAGGTCCTGGGGGATGCGGACCGCCGAGAGGACCTTCTCCTTCTCGAGGCGCAGGCCCTGGGCGTCGAACGAGACCGGCTCCTCCATGGCCGTCAGGGCCATGAGCTGGAGCAGGTGGTTCTGGATGACGTCGCGCGCCGCGCCGATGCCGTCGTAGTAGCCCGCGCGACCACCGATGCCGATGTCCTCGGCCATCGTGATCTGCACGTGGTCGACGTAGTTCGCGTTCCACACCGGCTCGAACATCTGGTTCGCGAAGCGCAGCGCCAGGAGGTTCTGGACCGTCTCCTTGCCGAGGTAGTGGTCGATCCGGAAGACCGAGTCGGCCGGGAAGACGTTCTCGACGATGTCGTTGAGCTCGCGGGCCGAGGTGAGGTCGTGCCCGAACGGCTTCTCGATGACGACCCGGCGCCACGACCCGCTCTGCGGGGTCGAGAGGCCGGAGCGCTCGAGCTGCTCGCACACGGCCGCGAAGGACCCCGGGGGGATCGAGAGGTAGAACGCGTGGTTGCCGCCGGTGCCGCGCTGCTCGTCGAGCTCGGCGACCGTCTCGGCGAGGAGGTCGAACGCGGCGTCGTCGTCGAAGCTGCCCGGGACGAACCGGATGCCCTCGGCGAGCGTGCGCCACACCTCCTCGCGGAACGGGGTGCGGGCGCGCTCCTTGACCGACTCGTAGACGATCTTGCCGAAGTCCTGGTCCTCCCAGTCGCGCCGGGCGAACCCGACGAGCGAGAACCCGGGCGGCAGGAGACCACGGTTGGCGAGGTCGTAGATCGCCGGCATGAGCTTCTTGCGGGCGAGGTCGCCGGTGACGCCGAAGAGGACCATCGAGCAGGGGCCGGCGATCCGGGGCAGGCGCTTGTCGCGCGGGTCCCGGAGCGGGTTGCTCTCGGCCGTGACGCGGGCCGGGGTCATGCGCCCCGTCCCAGGGCCGCGCGAACCCGGGCCAGCCCGGTGTCGTGCTCGGTCAGGTGCAGGCGCAGCACGGGGCGGCCGTGCTCGGCGAGGACCTTCGCGTCACCGGCCGCCTGCGCGGCGATGAACTGGCCGAAGGTGAAGTCCCGCCCGGGGACCTCGAGGTCCTGCGCGGGGTCGGCCGTGACCTGCACGTAGACACCCGTCGCCGGCCCGCCCTTGTGGTACTGGCCGGTCGAGTGCAGGAACCGCGGGCCCCAGCCGAAGGTCACCGGGCGGCCGGTGCGCTCGAAGAGGTCGCGCGCGACGTGCTCGAGGTCGGCGTCGGACTCGCGGTCCAGGTAGGCCATGACGGCGACGTAGCCGTGCTCGTCGTCCAGGTCGGCGAGGAGCGCGTCGACCGCGGCGTCGACCGAGCCGGCGTCGCCGAGCCAGTCGCCGCCGAGCGTGCGGACCTCGACGGCCCCGTCGGTGAAGGCCGGCTCGTCGCCCGTGCCGATGCCGGCGTCGAGGAGCTCGCGGGCCGCGGCCTTGGCGCTCTCGACGTCGGGCTGGTCGAACGGGTTGATGCCGAGCAGGCGGCCGGCGACGGCGGTCGCGGCCTCCCACAGGAGCATCTGCGCCCCGAGGCGGCCGGCGACGGTGACGACCGAGTCGCCCGCGGCGTCGTCGTCGTCGGAGTCGGTGGCCACGAGCCGCACGACGGTGCCGTCGGCGTAGAGGTGCGCCGGCTCCGTGCCGATCGCGACGACCGGGAGGATGCCGGTGCCGTCCTTGCCGGTGGACTCGGCGATGAGCTGCTCGGCCCACGCCGGGAAGCCGACGTTCTCGGTGCCGGCGTCGACGAGGACGAGCTTGTCGCGCAGCGGCTCGGTACCGGCCATCGCGGCGCCGAGGCGCAGCGCCGGGTTCGCCTCGTCGTCGGCCGCCAGGAGGTCGGCGACGAGCTCGGCGTCGTCGAGGAGGGCCTCGACGTCGGCCCCGGCGAGACCGGACGGGACGAGCCCGAACGCGGTGAGCGCCGAGTAGCGACCGCCGACGGCGGGGTCGGCGTTGACGACGCGGAAGCCCGCCTCGCGCGCCTGACCGTCGAGCGGGCTGCCCGGGTCGGTGACGACGACCATCCGCGTCGTCGGGTCGATGCCCGCGTCGCGGTAGGCGGCCTCGAAGGCGCGTCGCTGGCTGTCGGTCTCGACGGTCGACCCGGACTTGCTGGAGACGACGACGACCGTGCGGTCGAGGTCGGTCAGCGCGCCGCGGACGACGTCGGGGTCGGAGGAGTCGAGGACGACGAGGGGCACCCCGGCCGTGCCGCAGATGACCTCCGGGGCGAGCGAGGAGCCGCCCATCCCGCAGAGGACGACGCGGTCGTAGCCCGACTCCTGCAGCTCGGACCGGATCGCGGCGATCTCGCCGACGAGCGGTCGCGAGCTGCGGGGGAGACCGGTCCAGGAGAGGCGCTTGGACGCCTCGTCCTGCGCGGCCTCGCCCCACAGGGTGTCGTCCTGCGCGAAGAGCCGGCTCGCGACGCGGTCGGCGACGAGCTGCGGGACGTGCCGCGCGACGGCGTCGGCGGCGTCCCCGGTGGCGGAGACGTCGATCGTGCTCACGCGGCGGCCTTCTCGAGCTCGCTCTGGACGCGGTCGAGGAGCTCGGCCCACGCCTTCTCGAACTTCTCGACGCCCTCGCGCTCGAGCAGGTCGACCACCTCGGAGTACGAGATGCCGAGGCGCTCGAGCGCGTCGAGGACCTCGGTGGCCTCGGCGTAGGAGCCGGTGACCGTGTCGCCGGTGACCTCGCCGTGGTCGGCGGTGGCCTGGAGCGTCTTCTCCGGCATCGTGTTGACGGTGCCGGGGGCGACGAGCTCGGTCACGTACATCGTGTCCGGGTAGGCCGGGTCCTTGACGCCGGTGGAGGCCCACAGCGGACGCTGCCGGTGGGCACCGGCGCCCTCGAGCGAGGCCCAGCGCGGGGTCGAGAAGACCTCCTCGTAGGCCTGGTAGGCCAGGCGCGCGTTGGCCAGGCCGGCCTTGCCGCGCAGGGCCTTCGCCTCGTCCGAGCCGATCGCGTCGAGACGCTGGTCGATCTCGCCGTCGACACGGCTGACGAAGAAGGACGCGACGGAGCGGATCTGCGAGAGGTCCTTGCCCTTCTCGCGCGCCTGCTCGAGACCGGTGAGGAAGGCGTTCATCACGGCCCGGTAGCGGTCGAGGCTGAAGATCAGCGTGACGTTGACCGAGATGCCCTCGGCGAGGACCTGCGAGATGGCCGGGAGGCCCTCGAGGGTCGCCGGAATCTTGATGAGGACGTTCGGCCGGTCGACCTCGGCCGCGAGGGCCTTGGCCTCGCGGACGGTCTTGGCGGTGTCGTGCGCCGAGCGCGGGTCGACCTCGATGGAGACGCGGCCGTCCTCGCCGTGGGTGTTCTCGTAGACGGGGAGCATGACGTCGCAGGCGTCGCGCACGTCACGCGTCGTCAGGGCGAAGACGGTCTCGTCGACGTCCTTCCCGGCGCGGGCGAGCTCGGCGACCTGCTCGTCGTAGGCGTGGCCCTCGGCGAGGGCGGCCTGGAAGATCGACGGGTTCGTCGTCACGCCGACGACGCCGTGGTCGTCGATGAGCTCCTGGAGGTTGCCCGAGGAGATGCGCTCCCGGGAGAGGTCGTCCAGCCAGACGGACACGCCGTTCGCGGCGAGGTCCTGGAGGGGCTTCGGTGTGGTCATGCGGCTCTCACTTCCCGGCCGAGGCCTTGCGGCTCGGCGCCTTCGTGTTGCCGGCAGCGCGGGAGGACTTCGCCCGCGGGGCGGTGTCGGTGACGGCGGGGACACCGGTGGCCGTGCGCGCTGCCTTGAGCGAGTCCTTCGCGGCCTTGGCGACCGCCTCGGGCGTGAACCCGAACTCGCGGAACAGCGTCCCGGCGTCGGCCGAGGCCCCGAAGTGCTCGAGGCTGACGCAGCGGCCGGCGTCCCCGACGAGGTCGTGCCACCCCATGGCGACACCCGCCTCGACACTGACGCGGGCCTTGACCTCGGGGGGCAGGACCTTGCTCTGGTAGGAGCGCGGCTGCTCCTCGAACCATTCCCGGCAGGGCATGGAGACCACGCGGGTCCGGGTGCCGGAGCGCTCGATGCGCTCGCGCGCCTGGAGGGCGAGGCTGACCTCGGAGCCCGTGGCGATGAGGATGACCTCGGGCGCCTCGTCGCCGTTCTTCCCGCCGTCGACGAGGACGTAGGCACCCTTGCGGACGCCGCTGGCCTTGCCGTGCGTCGTGCGGTCGATCGTCGGCAGGTTCTGGCGCGAGAGCGCGAGGCCGGCGGTGCGCCGGCGGCGGAGGATCTCGGCCCACGCCTCGGCGGTCTCGTTGGCGTCAGCCGGGCGGACGACGTCGAGCTGCGGGATGGCCCGGAGCGAGGCGATGTGCTCGACCGGCTGGTGCGTCGGGCCGTCCTCGCCGAGACCGATGGAGTCGTGCGTCCAGACGAAGGTCACCGGCAGCTGCTGGAGCGCCGCGAGCCGGACGGCGGGGCGCATGTAGTCGGAGAAGACGAGGAAGGTGCCGCCGTAGGGGCGGGTCATCCCCTCGAGCGCGATCCCGTTGAGGATCATGCCCATCCCGTTCTCGCGGATGCCGAAGTGCAGCGTGCGGCCGTACGGGCCGCCCTTCCACTCGGCGGTCTGGCGGCTCGCGGGGATGAACGAGTCGGCGCCGGCCATCGTCGTGTTGTTCGACTCGGCGAGGTCGGCCGAGCCGCCCCACAGCTCGGGGAGGACGTCGGCGAGGGCGCCGAGGACCTTGCCGGACGCGGCGCGGGTCGCGATGCCCTTCTCGTCGGCCTCGAAGACCGGCAGGGCCTTGGCGAAGTCGGCGGGGAGCTCACCAGCGACCAGCCGGTCGAGGAGGGCGGCGCGCTCGGGGTTCGCCTTGCGCCACGCCTTGTAGCCCTTGTCCCACTCGCGGTGGGCGGCCTTGCCGCGCTTCTTGACCTCGCGGGTGTGGGCGAGGACCTCGCGCTCGGCGGGGAAGGACTTCTTCGGGTCGAAGCCGAGGAGCTCCTTGGTCGCCGCGATCTCGTCGGTGCCGAGGGCCGAGCCGTGCGCCTTGCCGGTGCCGCGGGCGGAGGGGGCCGGCCAGGCGATGACGGTGTGCAGGCGCACGAGGGTGGGGCGCTTGCCCTTGCGGCTCTTCTCGAGCGCGGCGAGGAGGGCGTCGACGTCCTCGGTGTACCCGGGCGTGCCGGCGGGGTCGTCCGACTGGCGCCAGTCGACGTCGACGACGTCCCAGCCGTAGGCCTCGAAGCGCTTCGCGACGTCCTCGGTGAAGGAGATGTCGGTGTCGTCCTCGATGGAGATCTGGTTCGCGTCGTAGACGACGGTGAGGTTGGCGAGCTCCTGGTGGCCGGCGAGCGAGCAGGCCTCGGCCGACACGCCCTCCATGAGGTCGCCGTCGGAGGCGAGGACCCACACGTGGTGGTCGAAGGGGCTCTGGCCGGGCTTGGCGTCCGGGTCGAGCAGGCCGCGCTGGCGGCGCTGGGCCATCGCCATGCCGACGGCCGACGCGAGGCCGGAGCCGAGCGGGCCGGTCGTGATCTCGATACCCTTGGTGTGGTGCACCTCGGGGTGGCCCGGGGTGAGCGAGCCCCAGGTGCGCAGCGCCTTGAGGTCGGCCAGCTCGAGGCCGTAGCCCGAGAGGTAGAGCTGCACGTACTGGGTGAGCGAGGAGTGCCCGCACGACAGGACGAACCGGTCGCGGCCGAGCCACGCGGGGTCGGACGGGTCGTGGTTCATCACCTGCTGGTAGAGCAGGTAGGCCACGGGGGCGAGGCTCATCGCCGTGCCGGGGTGGCCGTTGCCCTTGTGCTGGACGGCGTCGGCGGCGAGGATGCGGGCGGTGTCGACGGCTCGGACGTCGAGGTCGGACCACTTCGCCTTGCGGGCCAGCGGCTTGGAGAGCTCGGGGGAGCGGCCGGCGACGGGGGACGCGGAACGGGGACGGGCGGTGGGGCTCAAGGGATTCCTCTCTCGCGGGGACGTGCTCATGACGTCGCCACCGGCGGTGAGGGCGCCGTGTGACGCAACTGACGTCCACCCTAGACCTGCGTGAGGGGGTCACGGCCGGGGGCGTCACGAGGTGATGTCGGGGGCGGATAGAATCGCCGAGCACGCTTCCGGCCGACCCGAAGGACGACGTGGCCACCACCCCCGTGACGACCGCTCCCGCGGCGGTCTCCGCCCGCCGCGGTCCGCGACGCGTCGGGGCCTTCGTGGCACTCACCAAGCCGCGCATCATCGAGCTCCTGCTCGTGACGACCGTGCCCGTGATGTTCCTCGCCGAGCGCGGGGTCCCGTCGCTCTGGCTCGTCGTGGCGACGCTCGCCGGCGGCATCCTCAGCGCCGGCGCCGCGAACACCTTCAACTCGGTCTACGACCGCGACATCGACCGGCTCATGCACCGCACGAGCAGCCGCCCGATGGTCACCGGCGAGGTGACCGTCCGCGAGGCGATGATCTTCGGTGGCGCCCTCACCGTGGCCTCGACGGTCTGGTTCGCGCTCGTCGTCAACCTGCTGTCGGCCGCGCTGTCGCTGCTCGCCATCGCGCTGTACGCCGTCGGCTACACGATGCTGCTCAAGCGGCGCACGTCGCAGAACATCGTGTGGGGCGGCATCGCCGGCTGCATGCCGACGCTCATCGGTTGGTCCGCGGTGACGGGCACGGTCGGCTGGCCGGCGCTCGTGCTCTTCCTCGTCATCTTCTTCTGGACGCCGCCGCACTACTGGCCGCTCTCGATGGCCTTCCGCGACGACTACGCCACGGCCGAGGTGCCGATGCTGCCCGTCGAGAAGGGCCCGGTCGTCGTCGGCCGCCAGATCGTCGCGTACTCGTGGGTCATGGTCGCGACCTCGCTCGCGCTCGTGCCGGTCGCCTCGATGGGCTGGCTCTACACGGTGGTCGCGGTGGCCTCCGGTGCGCTCTTCGTCGCCGAGGCGCACCGCCTGCTCGGCGCCGCCCGTCGCGGCGTGACCGGGCTGGCCCTCAAGCCGATGCGCCTGTTCCACTACTCGATCACGTACGTCACCGTCGTGTTCCTCGCGGTGGCCGTCGACCCGCTCGTCCACCTGCCGCTGCGCTGACCCCCGCCGGGAGGTCGCGTCCGCGCCGGTAGGGGCCGACCCACACCGAGAGCGACACGAGCGCGTGCAGCGCGGTCATCCCGACGATGGTCGGGCGCACGCCGAGCGAGGTCCCGAGCCAGCCGGCGACGAGCCCGGCCACCGGCATCGTGCCGAAGTTGAGCACCGACGACGCGGACGTGGTCCGGCCCAGGAGCGCCGGCGGCGTCCAGCGCTGGCGGAACGCCGAGCGCACGACGTTCGCGCCGACGACCCCGACCCCCACGAGGGCCACGCCGACGGGGACGAGGGCGACGGCGGCGCCGGGGGCGGCGAGGGGGACGAGCAGCGCGGTCGGACCCCCGAGCACCTGGAGGTGGCGCATCGCCCGGGCGGTGCCGACCCGGCGGGCCAGCGGTGTCGCGACGGCCGCGCCGACGAGGCCACCGACGCTGCCCGCCGCGACGAGCAGGCCCACCGTCGCCGGGGCGACGCCGAGCTCGCGCACGAGGAAGAGCACCAGCAGCGCGCCGTAGCCGGTGAGGGCGAAGTTGGAGGCCGCGCCCTGCAGGGTGAAGAAGCGCAGGTAGGGGTCGCGGGCGACGACCCGCACGCCGTCGGCGATCTCGCGGCGCAGCGGCTCGCGGGCCGGGCGCTCGGGTGCCGGCCGGAGCGTGGCGGGGTCCATCCGCCAGAGGCACAGGGCCGAGACGAGGAAGCCGACCACGTCGGCGACGACCGCCGTGGCGGCGCCGACGAGCTGCACGAGCAGGCCACCGACGCCGGGCCCGGCGACCTGCATCGCGGACTCGGTCCCGTAGAGGCGGCCGTTGGCTGTCTCGAGGTCCTCCGCGCGCACGACGCGGGGGACGAAGGCGCCGTACGCGGTCCGGAAGAAGACCGCGCACGTGCCGGAGGCCACGGACGCCGCGAGGAGGTGCGGGAGGTCGAGGACGCCGAGCAGGGCGGCGAGGGGCACCGAGCCGACGGCGACCGCGGCGACGAGGTCGGCGACGACCATGACCCGGCGCGGGTCGAGGCGGTCCACCCAGGCGCCGGCGGGCAGGCCCACGACGAGCCACGGCAGCCAGGCGGCCGCCGTCAGCAGCCCCATCCAGCCGGGTCCGGCGTCGAAGGACGTCACCGCGAGGAGCGGGACGACGACCGTCGTCGTCATCGCCCCGAGCACGCTGACGCCCTCGCCGGCCCACAGGAGCGCGAAGGTGCGGTTGTGCCGCAGGGGGAGCGGCCCGGTGGCCGTGGGGACCTCGTGCGTCACGGCCGGCACGGGAACCCCCGTGCGACGACGAGCACGGACTCGCGCTCCACGCCGTCGTCCGGCACCTCGCGGTCGGCCCACCGGCGGTAGAGGGCGAGGGTCTCCTCGGCGACCTGCTGCAGCTCGGCGGGGGAGAGGCGCAGCCAGTTCTGGTTCGCGAACGCCGCACCCTCCCACTCCGGGTCGGTGTCGCGCCGGCCGAGCCAGTCGGTGATGCGCTCGACCTGCCGGCGCAGCTGGAGCGCCTCGGCCTCCCGCGCGGCGGTCGCGGCGGCCGGGTCGTCGGCGAGGTCGACGCTGCTCCACCGGGTCCCGGCGGAGACCAGGCGCCACCACCGCTCGCGACGGTCACGGGCGAGCTCGGGGGCCTCCTCGACGAGCCCCGCCGCGGCGAGGACCTTGAGGTGGTGGCTGGCGTTGCCGACGGCCTGGCCGGTGCGGGCGGCCAGCATCGAGGCGGTGCCGGGGCCGTCGACCTTGAGCGAGTCCATCATCCGGGAGCGGAAGGGGTGGGCCAGCGCGGCGAGGGGTGCGGCGTCGCGCAGCGTGCGGATCTCGGGTCGCGTCATGCGTCGACGGTAGATCCACAACCAGCCTTGTGCAACGTCTGTTGTGCATCAGGGTGCCGGGCGTGGAGGCCCGGGGTGGGTCAGGCGGTGAGCGCCGCGTCCCGGCGACGGGCGGTGGGGGAGCCGGGCAGGAGGACGCCGCGGGCCAGGAGCAGGACCCGCGTCGCCGCGGCGACGAGCACGGCGGCGCCGAGCAGGTGCAGCGCCACGAGGGGGATGGGCAGGCCGGTCCAGTACTGCGCGAAGCCGATCGCGCCTTGCGCCAGCTCGATGACGAGCAGCGTCGTCACGGGGCCGCGCAGCGCCGTGCCGCGCGAGCCCCACCAGAGGACGACCGTCACCGCGACGAGGGCGTAGACCCCGGCGGCGTGCACGTGGCTCCAGAGCTCCGGGTCGAGGCCGTTGCGGGGGGCGTCGGCGTCGCCGGCGTGCGGGCCGCTGCCCGTGACGACCGTGCCGAGGTAGACGACGACCCAGACGAGGACCTGCATGAGCAGGGTGGCCCGGCGCAGGCCGAGCGCGGCCGGGGTGCCGAGCCGGTCGGTGACCCGCAGGAGGAGCCACACCGACCCCGCGACGAGGAGCAGCGAGAGGAGGAGGTGGATCGCGACGATCCACGGGTTGAGCTGCGTGAGGACGGTGATCCCGCCGACCACGCCCTGGAACGGGATGCCGAACGCCAGGAGGAAGGCGTGCAGGCGCAGCGACCGGCTCGTGCGGCTCCACCGCCAGACGGCGACGAGCGTGAGCACCGCGACGGCGATGAGCACGTAGGTGAGCAGCCGGTTGCCGAACTCGATGACGCCGTGCGCGCCGAGCTCGCGGTGCGGCACGAACGAGGCGTCGGTGCAGCGCGGCCACGTGGGGCAGCCGAGGCCCGAGCCGGTGAGGCGCACGAGCGCGCCGGTGACGATGATCACGGTGTTCGCCACGAGGCTCGCCCAGGCCCAGCGACGGACCGTCCGGGTCGAGACCTCGCCGGTGACGAGGGGGATGGAGCTCACGCCCCCGATGCTACGACGGGGCGTCGTGGCCGACCGAACCCGCTCAGCCCGACCAGCGGAACCAGCGGACCGCGGCGGCCCCGGCGGCGCCGCCCCAGACGACGAGGACCGCCCACTGCGCCCACGGCCAGGTGCCGTCGACGAGGGTGAGGCGCGTCGCGTCGCCGAGCGCCCCGGACGGCAGCGCCGCGGCCACGGTCGCCAGCGCGCCGGGCAGCCGGTCGGTCGGGACGAGGACGCCGAGCCCGAGGAGGACGACCCACGCGAGGTTGGCCAGCGCGAGGACGGCCTCGGCCCGGACGGTGCCGGCGAGCAGGAGGGCGAGCGCGACGAAGGCCGCGGTGCCGAGCAGGAGGGTGACCAGGCCGGGCAGCAGCCCGCCCGCCGGCGGACGCCAGCCGAGCGCGAGCCCGAGCCCGCCGAGCACCACGACCTGCACGGCGAGGACGGTGAGGACCGCGAGCGCCTTGCCGGCCAGCAGCCCGCCGCGGCCGAGCGGGGTGGTGCCGAGCATCCGCAGGACGCCCGAGCGTCGGTCGAAGCCGGTCGAGATGGCCTGGCCGGTGAACGCCGTCGAGACGACCGCGAGGGCGAGCGCCCCGGCCGCCGCGAGGTCGACCCGGCGGCCCGGCCCGAGGTCGGGCACCGACGCGAGGGCCAGCCCGACGAGGGCGAGCGCGGGCAGGACGACCGAGACGAGCAGCTGCTCGCCGTTGGCCAGCAGCACCCGGCTCTCGAAGCGGGCCTGGGCGAGCACCCGGCCGCGGGTCGGGGTCGGGGCGCTCACGAGGCCTCCCGGCGGGTCAGGGCGAAGTAGACGTCCTCGAGCGAGCGGTCGCCGCGCACCTGCGCCAGCGGCCCGTCGGCGACGACCCGCCCGCCGGCCATGACGACGACGTCGTCGGCGAGACGCTCGGCCTCCTCGAAGGAGTGGGTCGTGACGACGACGCAGACCCCGCGGTCGGCCTCGGCGCGCACGAGGTCCCAGACGTCGAGGCGCGCGTGGGGGTCGAGGCCGGCGGTCGGCTCGTCGAGGAAGAGGACCTCGGGCCGTCCGACGAGGGCGGCCGCGAGGGCCACCCGCTGGCGCTGCCCGCCGGACATCCGGCGCACGGTCGTGCGGGCGAAGTCGTGGAGGCCGAGCCGCTCGGCCAGCTCGTCGACCGGCAGCGGCTCGCGGTGCAGGGCGGCGAGGTGGCGCAGGAGGGGCAGGGGCCGCACCGTCGTCGGCAGGCCGCCGTCCTGGAGCATCACCCCGACCGCGGCGCGGTGGGCCGCGTCGGCGTGCCAGGGGTCGGCGCCGAGGACGCGGACCTCGCCGGCGTCGGGGCGCTGGAGGCCCTCGAGGCACTCGACGGTCGTCGTCTTGCCGGCGCCGTTGGGGCCGAGGAGGGCCGTGACGCGCCCGGCGGACGCGGACCAGGAGGCCCCGTCGACCGCGGTCGTCGCGCGGAACACGCGCCGCAGCTCACGCACGAGGACAGCGGCCACCATGCCCGGCATCCTAGGGTGGGGCGCATGCCACGCATCGACCGGGAGGCCGGGCCCACGCCCTCGCGCACCGAGACCACCGGCCCGGACGCGGGCGCCGTGCGCGAGGGGGAGCGATGAGCAGCGAGGGTCCCGACACCACCACCGGCCGCCGGCGCATCCTCGACCGGTGGCGGCTCGTCTCGCCGACCGGCGCCCGCGTCGTCTCGCTGCGCCAGCTGCCCAAGCGCGAGCGGGCCCGCCTGCTCGCCCCGAGCACCTTCACGACGCTCAACATGGTGAGCGGCTTCTCGTCGGTGCTCCTCGCCTTCCGGGGCCACTTCACGCTCGCGGCCGTCCTCATCGCGTTCTCCATCGTCATGGACATCGCCGACGGCTTCGTCGCCCGCCTCGTCGGGGCGACCTCGCCGTTCGGTCTCCAGCTGGACTCGCTCGCCGACCTCATCTCCTTCGGCGTCGCCCCCGCGGTGCTCGTGCACACGTGGGCCCTGAGCGACTGGCCGGTGCTCGCGTGGCTCGTCGCCTTCCTCTGGCTCTCGTGCGCGGCCTTCCGCCTGGCCCGCTTCAACGTGACCATCGACCCCGCCGCCGACAAGCGCTACTTCGTCGGCCTGCCGTCGCCGGGTGCGGCGAGCGTCGTCATCGCGACGATCTTCGCGCTCGACTCGCCCTTCTTCGGTCCGGGCACCGGCCCGTGGCAGGCGTGGTTCCCGCTGCTGGTCAGCGTGGTCCCGGCCTTCCTCATGGTCATGACCATCCGGTTCCGGTCCTTCCGCAACCTGCTCCAGCCGACGACCCCGCGGGCGCGGCTCACCACCGGCCTCGTCGCCCTCGCGATCGTCGCCGGCCTCGTGCTCGCCCCGGGCCTCACAGGCATCGTCGTCGCCTACGGCTACGTCCTCACGGCGCCGCTCGGCGTGCTCACCGCCCCGCTGCGCGAGCGGGTGCTCGGGTCCGAGTCGGTCGCGCCGCCCCGGCGCCGGATGCAGTCGGTCTTCCTCCCCATCGAGGGCGACGACGAGCTCGACGGACCCGACGGCGACGACGCCTGCGACGAGCCGGGACCGGCCCGCGCCTGACCCCGCGCCGCGACCCGTCGAGGGTTAGGCGACCCTTCCTTGGACGTCGTCGCGGCATTTACCTAACATGGGTGTGTGGTTAATGCCGCAGCCTCCGTCGACGAGTCGCGCACGCGCGACCGGCTGCTGCGTGTCGTGAGCCAGGAGGGCCCGGTGAGCATCACCGCCCTCGTCGACCGGCTCGGCCTCACCGAGACGGCCGTGCGCCGCCACGTCGACAACCTCCACGCCGAGGGCCTCGTCCTCGCCCGCGACGCCGCCGGCCCCCGCCGGCGCGGCCGCCCGGCGAAGGAGTGGGTCCTCACGGACGCGGGCCACCGCGCCCTCGCGTCCGACTACGACGACCTCGCCGGCGAGGCGCTGCGCTTCCTGCGCCGCACCGGCGGCGAGAGCGCGGTCCAGGCCTTCGCCGAGGAGCGCGTCGCCCACCTCGAGGCCCGGCTCGCCGGCCGCCTCGAGCACGCCGGGGACGACGCGCGCTCGCGCGCCGACGCCCTCGTCGACGCCCTCAACACCGAGGGCTACTCGGCCTCCGCCCGCCCGGTGGGAACACCCGGCGGCCCGGCGGCCTTGACCGGGGTGCAGCTGTGCCAGGGTCACTGCCCGGTCCAGCACGTCGCGACCGAGTTCCCCGAGCTGTGCGAGGCCGAGACCGAGGCGTTCTCCCGCCTCCTCGGCGTCCACGTCCAACGCCTGGCGACCCTCGCCCACGGCGACCACGTCTGCACCACGTTCGTCCCGACCCCTACCGAGAGGCCATCGCGATGACGAGCCACATCGAAGAGCTCAACCCGGGTCTGAAGGACCTCGGCACCTACGAGTACGGCTGGGCCGACAGCGACACCGCCGGCTCCACCGCGCGCCGCGGGCTCTCGGAGGAGGTCGTCGCCGACATCTCCGGGCGCAAGAGCGAGCCGCAGTGGATGCTCGACCTGCGGATGAAGTCCCTGCGCCTGTTCGACAAGAAGCCGATGCCCAGCTGGGGCAGCGACCTCACCGGCATCGACTTCCAGAACATCAAGTACTTCGTGAAGTCCACCGAGAAGCAGGCGACCTCCTGGGAGGACCTGCCCGAGGACATCAAGAACACCTACGACAAGCTCGGCATCCCCGAGGCCGAGAAGCAGCGCCTCGTCGCCGGCGTCGCGGCCCAGTACGAGTCGGAGGTCGTCTACCACCAGATCCGCGAGGACCTGGAGGAGAAGGGCGTCATCTTCGTCGACACCGACACCGGCCTGCGCGAGCACGAGGACCTCTTCCGCGAGTACTTCGCCTCGGTCATCCCGGCCGGCGACAACAAGTTCGCGGCGCTCAACACCGCCGTGTGGTCGGGCGGCTCGTTCATCTACGTCCCGCCGGGCGTCCACGTCGACATCCCGCTCCAGGCCTACTTCCGCATCAACACCGAGAACATGGGCCAGTTCGAGCGGACGCTGATCATCGCCGACGAGGGCTCGTACGTGCACTACGTCGAGGGCTGCACCGCGCCGATCTACAAGAGCGACTCGCTGCACTCCGCGGTCGTCGAGATCATCGTCAAGAAGAACGCCCGCGTCCGGTACACGACCATCCAGAACTGGTCGAACAACGTCTACAACCTCGTCACCAAGCGCGCCACGTGCGCCGAGGGCGCGACGATGGAGTGGATCGACGGCAACATCGGCTCCAAGGTGACGATGAAGTACCCGGCCGTCTTCCTCCTCGGCGAGCACGCCCGGGGCGAGACCCTCTCCATCGCCTTCGCCGGCGAGGGCCAGCACCAGGACGCCGGCTCGAAGATGGTCCACGCGGCCCCGAACACCAGCAGCTCGATCGTCTCCAAGTCCGTCGCCCGGGGTGGCGGCCGCACCTCGTACCGCGGCCTCGTCCAGATCATGGAGGGCGCCACCGGGTCCAGGAGCTCGGTCGTCTGCGACGCGCTGCTCGTCGACACGATCAGCCGCTCCGACACCTACCCCTACGTCGACATCCGCGAGGACGACGTCCAGATGGGCCACGAGGCGACCGTCTCGAAGGTCTCCGAGGACCAGCTGTTCTACCTCATGTCCCGCGGCATGTCCGAGGAGGAGGCGATGGCGATGATCGTGCGCGGCTTCGTCGAGCCGATCGCCAAGGAGCTCCCCATGGAGTACGCCCTCGAGCTGAACCGCCTCATCGAGCTGCAGATGGAAGGAGCAGTCGGCTGATGCCGTTGCTGACCCCCCAGCGCCCCACCGAGGGCGCCCACACCGACAGCGTCGCGACGATGGTCCCGGACCAGTCGCGCGCCGAGCGCACCGCGTCCTTCGACGTCGACGCCTTCCCCGTGCCGCACGGCCGGGAGGAGGAGTGGCGCTTCACGCCCGTCGACCGGCTCGGCGCCTTCTTCCGCGACGAGGCCACCGGCGAGTGCCTCGCGTGGGAGGAGAGCCTGCCCGAGGGCGTCACCGTCTCGACCCTCCCGGTCGCCGACTGGCAGGCCCTCGGCGTCCCGGCGCCGCAGGACCGCGCGGCCGCCGTCGCCGCCGCCCACAGCGGTGGCGTGGCGCTCGTCGACGTCCCGGCCGAGGCCGAGCCCACCGAACCGGTCCGGCTGCGCCTGACCGGTGGCGAGCAGGGCCTCGTCCACGGGCACGTCACCGTCCGCGTCGGCCGCTTCGCGAAGGTCACCGTGCTGCTCGAGCACCACGGCACGGCCGACTACTCCGAGGTCCTCACCGTCCTCGCCGGCGACGGCTCCGACGTCACGCTCGTCTCCGTCCAGGAGTGGGACGACGCCTCGCACCACCTCGGCCAGCACGACGTCGTCGTCGGCCGCGACGCCCGCGTCCGGCACATCGCCGTGACGCTCGGCGGCGGGGTCGTCCGCCTCAACACGAACGCCACCTACGCCGGCCCCGGCGGGTCGTTCGAGGGCCTCGGCGTCTACTTCGCCGACGCCGGCCAGCACCTCGAGCACCGGCTCTTCGTCGACCACGAGGCGGCGCACTGCCGCAGCAACGTCGAGTACAAGGGCGCGCTCCAGGGCGAGACCGCGCGGACCGTCTGGGTCGGCGACGTCCTCATCCGCGCCGCCGCCGAGGGCACCGACACCTACGAGCTCAACCGCAACCTGCTGCTCACCGACGGCGCCCGCGCCGACTCCGTCCCGAACCTCGAGATCGAGACCGGTGAGATCGAGGGGGCCGGGCACGCCTCGGCCACCGGCCGGTTCGACGACGAGCAGCTGTTCTACCTGATGGCCCGCGGCATCCCCGAGGACGAGGCCCGTCGCCTCGTCGTGCGCGGGTTCTTCGCGAGCGTCGTCGGCCGCATCGGCGTGCCCGAGGTGCAGGAGCGCCTCATGGTCGCCATCGAGCGCGAGCTCGCCGGGGAGGCCGCCGCGTGAGCGAGCAGCTGACCGCGGAGGGCTTCGTCCACGTCTGCCGGCTCGACGAGCTGCCGGCCGTCGGGGCCGCCCTCGCCGAGATCGAGGGGCGCCGCGTCTCGATCGTCCGCACGGAGGACGGCACCGTCCACTGCGTCGACGACACGTGCAGCCACGCCAACGTCTCGCTCTCCGAGGGCGAGCTCGACGGCTGCACGCTCGAGTGCTGGCTCCACGGCTCGCGCTTCGACCTGCGCACCGGCGAGCCCACCGGCCCGCCCGCCATCACCCCCATCGCCGTCCACACCGTCCGCACCGAGGGTGACGACGTCTTCGTCGCCCTGTCCGAGGAGCTCTGACCACACGTATGTCCACCCTTGAGATCAAGGACCTGCACGTCACCGTCGAGACCGAGCAGGGCACCAAGGAGATCCTCCGCGGTGTCACGCTCACCATCGAGTCCGGCCAGACCCACGCGATCATGGGCCCCAACGGCTCGGGCAAGTCGACCCTCGCCTACTCGATCGCCGGCCACCCGAAGTACACCGTCACCTCGGGCACCGTCACGCTCGACGGCGAGGACGTCCTCGCGATGAGCGTCGACGAGCGCGCCCGCGCCGGCGTCTTCCTCGCGATGCAGTACCCCGTCGAGGTCCCCGGCGTCACCGTGTCGAACTTCCTGCGCACCGCGAAGACAGCCGTGTCGGGCGAGGCCCCGAAGCTGCGCACCTGGGTCAAGGACGTCAAGGAGGCCATGGGCAACCTGCGCATGGACCCCGTGTTCGCCGAGCGCAACGTCAACGAGGGCTTCTCCGGCGGTGAGAAGAAGCGCCACGAGATCCTCCAGATGGAGCTCCTCCAGCCGAAGTTCGCCGTCCTCGACGAGACCGACTCCGGCCTCGACGTCGACGCGCTGCGCATCGTCTCCGAGGGCGTCAACCGCGCCAAGGAGACCACCGGCGCCGGCGTCCTGCTCATCACGCACTACACCCGCATCCTGCGCTACATCCAGCCGGACTTCGTCCACGTCTTCGTCGACGGCCGGATCGCCGAGCAGGGTGGCCCGGAGCTCGCCGAGCGCCTCGAGTCCGAGGGCTACGACCGCTTCCTCCCGGCGACCACCGAGGCCTGAGATGGCCGCCGCCCCCTTCACCGACGAGGAGCTGGCCCGCCTGCGGGCCGACTTCCCGATCCTGTCGCGCACCGTGCGCGGGGGGCACCCGCTGGTCTACCTCGACTCCGGGGCCACCTCGCACAAGCCGACCGCGGTCCTCGACGCGGAGCGGCACTTCTACGAGCACACGAACGCCGCCGTGCACCGCGGGGCGCACCAGCTCTCCGAGGAGGGCACGGACGCCTACGAGTCGGCCCGCGAGACCATCGCCCGCTTCATCGGGGCACGGGCCGCCGAGGTCGTCTTCACCCGCAACGCCACCGAGGCGCTCAACCTCGTCGCCTACGCCTTCACCAACGGCACGCACGGCGGCGGGGGTGGCCACGGCGACCGGTTCGCGCTGCGTCCCGGTGACGAGGTCCTCGTCACCGAGATGGAGCACCACGCGAACCTCATCCCGTGGCAGGAGGCCTGCCGGCGCACCGGCGCCACGCTGCGCTGGGTGCCGGTGACCCCCGACGGTCGCCTCGACCTCACCGACCTCGACTCGCTCCTCACCGAGCGGACGAAGGTCTTCGCGTTCACCCACGTCTCGAACGTCCTCGGCACGGTCAACCCCGTGCGCGAGCTCGCCGAGCGCGCGCACGCCGTCGGGGCCCTCGCGGTCCTCGACGCGTGCCAGTCGGTGCCGCACCTGCCCATCGACGTCGCCGACCTGGGCGTCGACCTGCTCGCCTACTCGGGCCACAAGATGTTCGGCCCGCTCGGCGTCGGGGTCCTCTGGGGTCGCCCGGAGCTCCTCGACGAGATGCCGGTCTTCCTCACCGGCGGCTCGATGATCGAGACCGTGACGATGGAGTCCGCCACCTACGCACCGGTGCCGCAGAAGTTCGAGGCCGGGGTGCCCGTCGCGGCCCAGGCCGTCGGGCTCGCCGCCGCGTGCGACTACCTCACCGCGCTCGGGATGGACCGTGTCCACGCCCACGAGCAGATGCTCACCGAGCGCCTGCTGCGCGGGCTGGCCGAGCGCCCGTGGGTCACCGTCCTCGGGCCGGCGGACCTGCGCGAGCGCGGCGGGGCCGTCGCGTTCGCCGTCGACGGCGTGCACCCGCACGACGTCGGCCAGGTGCTCGACGACCGCGGCGTCGAGGTGCGCGTGGGCCACCACTGCGCGTGGCCGCTGCACCGCACGCTCCGCGTGCCCGCGAGCACCCGGGCGAGCTTCGCCGCCTACACCACCCCCGGCGAGGTCGACGCGCTCCTCGAGGCGCTCGACCGCGTGCCGGCGATCTTCGGCACGGAGGTGCCCGCCTGATGGACCTCTACCAGGAGCTCATCCTCGACCACTCGAAGAAGCCCGTGAACCACGGGCTGCGCGAGCCGTTCGAGGGAGAGAGCCACCAGGTCAACCCGACCTGTGGCGACGAGGTGACCCTGCGGGTCCACCTCGTCGGCCACGGGCCGGACGCCGTCGTCGAGGACGTCTCGTACGACTCGATGGGCTGCTCGATCAGCGTCGCCTCGGCGTCGATCCTCGCCGAGGAGCTGACCGGCGGCACCGTCGCCCACGCCCGCGACACCTACGAGGCGATGCGGACGATGCTCACGAGCAAGGGCGAGGACCCCGGTGACGAGGACGTCATCGGCGACGGCGTCGCCCTGTCCGGCGTCTCGAAGTACCCCGCCCGCGTCAAGTGCGCCCTGCTGTCCTGGGCCGCGTTCACCGATGCCCTGTACAAGGCCGAAGGAGCCACGCAGTGACCGACACCGCCACCCCCGCCAACGTCGCGGACGTCGAGGAGGCCCTGCGCGACGTCGTCGACCCCGAGCTCGGGATCAACGTCGTCGACCTCGGCCTCGTCTACGGGATCACCGTCGACGGCCAGAACCACGCCGTCATCGACATGACCCTCACCTCGGCGGCCTGCCCGCTGACCGACGTCATCGAGGACCAGACGGCCGCCTCGCTCGAGGGCCTCGTCTCGTCCTACCGCGTCAACTGGGTCTGGATGCCGCCGTGGGGCCCGGACAAGATCACCGACGACGGCCGCGAGCAGCTGCGCGCCCTGGGCTTCAACATCTGAGCGTGACCACACGCGTCGTCGAGGTCGCGCCCGGGCGGTACGACCGCTGGCGGGCGCGCTTCGACGAGAACAACGGCGCCGACGGCCCCCAGCGGGTCGTCGGCGTCGACCGTCTCGACGCCGACCCGCTCGCGCTGCTCCTCGTGCGCCGTGGTGGCTACGCCGTCGGGACGGCGGTGGGGGAGAGGCTGACCACCCACAAGGTCGGGACCCGTTACGTCCAGTCGCGCACCGCGGCGGGCGGCTGGAGCCAGCAGCGCTTCGCCCGTCGGCGGGCCAACCAGGCCGACGAGCTGGTCGGGGCCGTCACCGAGCACGCCGTCCGGCTGCTCGCCGGGTCCGGTGCCGCGGCGCTCGTCCTCGGCGGCGACCGGGCGCTGGCCGAGGCCGTCCTCGAGGACCCCCGCCTGCGCGGGCTCCTGGGCCTGCCGCGCCGCGAGCTCTACGACCTCCCGGACCCGCGCCTCGCGGTCCTGGAGACCGCCCTCGAGCGCGCGCGGGCCGTCCGCGTCACCATCGAGGAGTAGCGGGCAGTCGGTCGTCCGGGGCGCCTCAGACGGCGGCGTCGGTCGGGGTGATGCGCAGGACGACCCGGTCGGTGTGGCCGCGCCGCACGATCCGCTCGATCCCCATGACGAGGCGGAACTGGAACCCGTAGGCGGCCCGCAGGACGTCGTGGGCCCGGGCGACGCCCGCGGCGTCCTCGACGAGCTCGGCCCGACCGGTGGCGACCGGTGCGTCGGGCTCGACCGCGCCGCGGCGCGAGCAGGGACGCAGCTCGACCCGGGGGTCGCGGCGCAGCCGCTTGACCTTGCCGCTCCCCGTCGGTGTCGTCACCAGGAGCGACCCGTCGGCGTCCGGGGTCACCCACACCGGGGTCGCGACGGGGGCGCCGGTGCGGCGGAAGGTGGTGAGCGAGACGAAGTCCGCCTCGCCGACGGTGGTCCAGGCGTCGGTCATCGGCCCACCCTGTCACGCATCGACGGCCGGGCTCAGGCGTGGTGCTGGGCGATGTTGACGACGACCCCGCCCGGGGCCCGCACGAAGAACCGCCGCACCCCCCACGGCTCCGTGACGAGCGGGTGCACGACCTCGACGCCGGCGGCGAGGACCTCGGCCCAGGCCGCATCGACGTCGTCGACCTTGACGGTGAGCGCCGAGTCCTCGGGGGCCGTCGCGTCGTGGGTGACCAGCTGCACGTGGGCCCCGGTCGCCGGGTCGGTGCAGCGCGCCACCCAGTCCAGCCCCATCTCCTCGGGCGCCAGACCGACGACACCGGTCCAGAAGCGCACGGCCTCGGCGATGTCGGGGACGTGCAGGTTCGGTGTGACGGCCATGACGCGCACGGGTCCTCCTCGGGTCGGTGCTCCCATCGTGCGGGCTCGGCCCCCGCCTGTCACGCGGTGCCCCTCGACGCGAGGGGGAGGCCGGGAGCAGGATGGTGGCGCAGGCGACGGCGCGAGACCGAAGGGGTGGGCATGGCAGGGACGACGGGCGGGTTCACCGCCGACGAGAAGGCTGCGATGAAGGCACGGGCCGCCGAGGCGCGCGCCGCGAAGAAGGGGGCGAAGGCCGAGGACGAGCGGCAGGCGGTGCTCGACGCGATCGCGCGGATGGACGAGGGCGACCGTGCGCTGTGCACCCGCCTGCACGAGGTGATCACCTCCGCCTCACCGGACCTCGCCCCGAGGACCTGGTACGGCACGCCCGCCTACGCGAAGGACGGCAAGGTCCTGCTCGAGGTGAAGAACTCGGGCAAGTTCGGCCAGCGCTACACGAGCCTGGAGTTCCAGGACGTCGCCGCGCTCGACGAGGGGACGCTGTGGCCGGTCGCCTGGGCGGTGACGACGCCCACCGCCGAGGGTGAGACCCGGGTGGCCGACCTCGTGCGCCGGGCCGTCGGCTGACGGGGCGCGCGGTCAGCTCTCGACGGAGGCGACCGCGAAGGTGTCGCACTGGTTGAGGTCGCCGGTGCGGTAGCCCTGGAGGAACCACTTCTGCCGGGCTGCGCTCGAGCCGTGGGTCCATGACTCGGGGGAGACCCGGCCGGTCGCTGCCTGCTGGATGCGGTCGTCGCCGACGGCCGACGCCGCCGACAGCGCCGACTCGATGTCGGCGTCGGTCAGCGGCTGGAGGAACGGCTTGCCGGTGTCCTCGTCGGGCACCTGCGACGCGTGCTGCGTCCATACGCCCGCGAGGCAGTCGGCCATCAGCTCGATGCGCACGCCGTTCGACTCCGGTCCGGTGCCGCCCTGCTGCGCCTTGCCGAGCAGTCCCAGCTGGTCCTGGAGCGCGTGGCCGTACTCGTGCGCGACGACGTACTCCTGCGCCAGCGCGCCTCCGTCGGAGCCGAACTGGGTGCTGAGGACCTCGAAGAAGCTCGCGTCGATGTAGACCGACTTGTCGAGCGGGCAGTAGAAGGGACCGACCTGGTTGCTCGCCGTGCCGCAGGCCGACTGCGTGGCGCCCGAGTAGAGCACCGTCGGGGTGTCCTGCCACTCGCGCTTGAACCGCGGCAGCTCGCCGGTCCAGAACGCCTGCACCGAGTTGACCGTCCCGATGACCCGGCAGACGTCGCTGCGGTTGGCGTCCGCGCCCGTCCGGCACTCCTGGAACGCCGAGGGGTCGACCTCGCCGCCGGCCTGCACCTGGCCGGGCGCCGCCTGGTTGCTGCCGCCGGTCGGCAGCTGCGAGGGGTCGATGCCGAAGACGAGCGCGAGGATGAGGACGACGATGCCACCGAGGCCACCGCCGACGACGAGGCCGCCGGGACCACCGGACCCTCCGCCCCCGGAGCGGACCTGGGAGGTGTCGAGGGTGACGTCGTCGTTGAAGCTCATCGGGCTGCCTCCGTGGTCGGGCCGTTCCGGAGCAGGCTCCGGCGCGACCTAGACTAGGGGGAGCCCGGGCCGCCGTGCCGCCACGCGTCGCACCCGCCCGGGACCCCCGCCACCGGAAGGCCCCACCGTGATCACCGCTGCGTCCGTCGAGCTGCGTGCAGGCTCCCGCCTGCTCCTCGACGGAGCCACGTTCCGCGTCGCCCCGGGCGACCGGATCGGCCTCGTCGGGCGCAACGGCGCCGGCAAGACGACGCTGACCAAGACCCTCGCCGGGGTCACCCAGCCCGCCGCCGGGACCATCACCCGCTCCGGCGAGGTCGGCTACCTGCCGCAGGACCCCCGCACGGGCGACCTCGGCATCAGCGCCCGTGACCGGGTGCTCTCCGCGCGCGGTCTCGACGCGATCGTGCGCGACCTGCGGGCCGCGGAGCACGCGATGGCCACCGAGACCGGCGAGAAGCAGGAGCGGGCGATGCGTCGCTACGGCCGGCTCGACTCCGAGTTCACCGCGGCCGGTGGCTACGCCGCCGAGTCGGAGGCCGCCCGGATCGCGGCCGCGCTCGGCCTCGAGGAGCGGCTGCTCGACCAGACGATCGGGACCCTCTCCGGCGGCCAGCGCCGGCGGGTCGAGCTGACCCGCATCCTCTTCAGCGGCGCCGAGACGCTCCTCCTCGACGAGCCGACCAACCACCTCGACGCCGACTCGGTCGCCTGGCTGCGCGAGCACCTCAAGGGCTACAAGGGCGGCCTCGTCGTCATCAGCCACGACGTCGAGCTGCTCGACGTCGTCGTCAACAAGGTCTTCCACCTCGACGCCAACCGCAGCGAGCTCGACCAGTACAACCTCGGCTGGAAGCCCTACCTCCAGCAGCGCGAGACCGACGAGCGCCGCCGCCGCCGCGAGCGGGCCAACGCCGAGAAGAAGGCCTCGGCCCTCATGGCCCAGGCCGACAAGATGCGCGCGAAGGCCACGAAGACCGTCGCCGCGCAGAACATGGCCCGCCGCGCGGAGCGGCTGCTCTCCGGCCTCGAGGCCGACCGCGCCCAGGACAAGGTCGCCAAGCTGCGCTTCCCGAAGCCCTCGCCGTGCGGCCGCACGCCGCTGCGGGCCTCGGGCCTGTCGCGCTCCTACGGCTCGGCCGAGGTCTTCACGGACGTCGACCTCGCGATCGACCGCGGCTCGCGCGTCGTCGTCCTCGGCCTCAACGGCGCCGGCAAGACGACGCTGCTGCGCCTGCTCGCCGGCGTCGACACGCCCGACACCGGGCAGGTCGAGCCGGGGCACGGCCTCAAGCTCGGCTACTACGCGCAGGAGCACGAGAACCTCGACGTCGCCCGGAGCGTCCTCGAGAACATGAAGTCGGCCGCTCCCGACCTCGGCGAGACCGAGGTCCGCAAGGTGCTCGGCAGCTTCCTCTTCAGCGGCGACGACGTCGACAAGCCGGCCGGGGTGCTCTCCGGCGGCGAGAAGACGCGGCTCTCGCTCGCGCTGCTCGTCGTGTCCTCGGCCAACGTCCTGCTGCTCGACGAGCCGACGAACAACCTCGACCCGGCCTCGCGCGACGAGATCCTCGGCGCGCTGCGCACCTACGAGGGCGCCGTCGTCCTCGTGACGCACGACGAGGGCGCGGTCGACGCGCTCGAGCCCGAGCGCATCCTCCTGCTGCCGGACGGCGTCGAGGACCTCTTCAACGCCGACTACCGCGACCTCGTCACCCTGGCCTGAGGCCCGCCGCCCGTCAGCCGGGGATGGCCGGCAGCCTCGTGAGGGCCGCCGCGACCGACTGCTGCAGCTCGGTGTCGTCCCACGTGTGGTCGACGAGGTCGCCGCGCAGGTAGGCGTCGTACGCCGGCAGGTCGAGGTGGCCGTGGCCGCACAGGGCCGTGAGGATGACCTTCTCCTCGCCGGTCTCGATGCACCGGATGGCCTCGTCGATCGCCGCGGCGACGGCGTGCGTCGGCTCCGGCGCCGGGACGATGCCCTCGGTCCGGGCGAAGAGCACGCCGGCCGCGAAGCAGTCCTTCTGGGTCTTCGCGATCGCCTCGATGAGCCCCTGGTCGTAGAGGTGGCTGACCAGCGGGCTCATCCCGTGGTAGCGCAGGCCGCCGGCGTGGATCGGGTCGGGGATGAAGTCGTGCCCCAGCGTGTGCATCTTGAGCAGCGGCGTGAGTCCGGCGACGTCGCCGAAGTCGTACGCGTAGGTGCCCTGGGTCAGGGACGGGCAGGACGCGGGCTCGACGGCGCGGATGACCGGGCCGACCCCGCCGGACTGCAGCTTCTCGCGCAGGAACGGGAAGGTGAGGCCACCGAAGTTCGAGCCGCCGCCGGTGCAGCCGACGATGAGGTCGACGCTCTCGCCGACCTTGGCCAGCTGCAGCAGCGCCTCCTCGCCGATGACGGTCTGGTGGAGCAGCACGTGGTTGAGGACCGACCCGAGCGCGTAGTTGGCGCTCGGGTCCTGGGCCGCGACCTCGACCGCCTCGCTGATGGCCAGGCCGAGGGAGCCGGGGGAGCCGGGGTCGCTCGCGAGCATCGTCCGGCCGGCCTCGGTGAGGTCCGAGGGGCTGGGGTGCACCGTGCCGCCGAAGGTCTCCATCATGATCTTGCGGTAGGGCTTGGCGTCGTACGAGGCCCGGACCTGCCAGATCTCGCACTCGAGGTCGAACTGCGCGCAGGCGAAGGCGAGCGAGGTGCCCCACTGGCCGGCGCCGGTCTCGGTCGTCAGCTTCCGGATGCCGGCCTTCGCGTTGTAGTACGCCTGCGGCACGGCCGTGTTGGGCTTGTGCGAGCCGGCGGGCGAGACACCCTCGTACTTGTAGTAGATGCGGGCCGGCGTACCGAGGGCCTTCTCGAGGCGGTGCGCCCGGAACAGGGGCGAGGGGCGCCAGAGCCGGTAGACGTCCTGGACCTCCGGCGGGATGTCGACGTAGCGCTCGGTCGTGACCTCCTGCGCGATGAGGTCCATGGGGAAGATCGCCGCAAGGTCCTCGGGCCCGACGGGCTGCCCGGTGCCGGGGTGCAGCGGCGGCGGGGGAGGCGTCGGGAGGTCGGCCAGCACGTTGTACCAACGGGTCGGCATCTCGTCCTCGTCGAGCAGGATCTTGTGGCGCAGCGGGTCGGGCACGGGGCTCCTCCGGGGATGACGCGAGCGGTCGGCGTGCCGCCATCGTGCGGGGGAGGACGCCCACGCACAAGAGGGTGACCACGGCCCGGGGGGAACAGGTGTCGGCGCGCGGTGGTTGACTGCCGAGCACCGACACCGAGGAGACCGACACCGATGAGCATGACGGGCTGGCAGGCCCTCCACAGCCTGAGCCGCGACTCCAGCGTCAAGGAGCGCCGCCTGGCGCCCGGCACGACGCGCCGGGTGCTCGGCTACGCCCGCCCCTACAAGAAGCCCATCGGCTGGTTCCTCGGCCTCGTCGTCGTCGAGTCCGCGCTCGTCGTCGCGACCCCGCTGCTCCTCAAGGCCATCATCGACGACGGCATCTATCCCAAGGACTCCGGGCGCGTCGTCCGGCTCTCGCTGCTCGTGGCGCTCATCGCCGTCATCGGTGGGGCGCTCACGCTCGTCGAGCGGTGGTTCTCCGCGCGGATCGGCGAGGGGCTCATCTACGACCTGCGCACCCAGGTGTTCTCGCACGTCCTGCGCCAGCCGGTCGCCTTCTTCACCCGGGCCCAGACCGGCGCGCTCGTCACCCGCCTCGGCAACGACGTCATCGGCGCCCAGCAGGCGTTCACGTCGGTGCTCTCGAGCGTCGTGAGCAACGCGATCACCCTCGTCCTCATCGTCGGGGCGATGGCGCTGCTCTCGTGGCAGCTGACCCTCGCGGCGCTCCTCCTCGTCCCGTTCTTCCTCCTGCCGGCGCGGTTCATGGGTCGGCGGCTCGCGAGCCTGGCCCACGAGCAGATGGTCCAGAACGCCGACCTCGGCACCCGGATGACCGAGCGCTTCAACGTCGCCGGCGCGCTGCTCGTCAAGCTCTTCGGCCGCCCCGCGGTCGAGGACGGCGAGTACGCCGTCCGGGCCGCGCGCGTGCGCGACATCGGGGTGAAGATCGCCGTCAACCGCTCGGTGTTCTTCGTCGCCCTCACGCTCGTCGCCTCGCTCGCGACCGCCCTCGTCTACGGCGTCGGCGGCGTCATGGCGGTCGGCGGCTCGCTGACCGTCGGCACGCTCATCGCCCTGACGGCTCTCCTGGCCCGCCTCTACGGGCCGCTCACCGCCATCTCCAACGTCCGCGTCGACATCATGACCGCGCTCGTCTCGTTCGAGCGGGTCTTCGAGGTCATCGACCTCGAGCCGCTCGTCGCCGACGCCCCGGACGCCCGCCCGGTCCCTGCGGGGCCGGTGCGCGTCGACGTCGAGGGCGTCGGGTTCTCCTATCCCTCCGCCGACGAGGTCTCGCTCGCCTCGCTCGAGAGCACCGCGACGGGCGACCGCCGGGGGAGCGGGCCGGTGCTGCGCGATGTCTCCTTCAGCGTCGAGCCCGGCACCCTCGTGGCCCTCGTCGGCCCGAGCGGCGCCGGCAAGACGACGATCACCTCGCTCGTCGCGCGCCTCTACGACCCCACCGCCGGGTCGGTCCGGATCAACGGTCTCGACCTGCGGCAGGCCTCCGGCGAGTCGCTCCACGACGCGGTCGGGGTCGTCACCCAGGACGCGCACCTGTTCCACGACACGATCCGCGCCAACCTCGAGTACGCGGCGCCCGGCGCCACCAAGGCGCAGATGGTCGCCGCGCTGCGCGCCGCCCAGGTCTGGACGCTCGTCGACTCCCTGCCGGCCGGCCTCGACACGGTCGTCGGCGACCGCGGCCACCGCCTCTCCGGCGGCGAGAAGCAGCGGCTGGCCATCGCCCGCCTCCTGCTCAAGGGACCCGGGCTCATCGTCCTCGACGAGGCCACCGCCCACCTCGACAGCGAGTCCGAGCAGGCGCTCCAGCGAGCGCTCGACGAGGCCCTGCGCGACCGCTCGGCGCTCGTCATCGCCCACCGGCTCTCGACGGTCCGGCACGCCGACCAGATCCTCGTCGTCGACGACGGGCGCATCGTCGAGCGCGGCACCCACGCCGAGCTGGTCGCCGCCGACGGGCTCTACGCCGAGCTCTACCGCACCCAGTTCGACGACGAGCTCGGCGAGGTCCTCGACACGCCGACCGAGTCCCACCCCGCCTGAGCGGGGCGGCCGCCCCGGCGCGGGTCAGGCCGGGGCGACGTGCTCGAAGGCGCCGCTGCGGAAGGCGTCGACGAAGAGCCGGTAGTCCTCCGTCGCGCGTGTCGAGTACTCCCGCGCGAACTCGACCATCGTCGCGACGAGCGCGTCGACGTCGTCACCGACCGCCTCGCCGACGACGTCCTCGACGCTGACCCGGACGAGGTCCTGGTCGGACTCGGAGTCGGCGACGCAGTGGATCTTCGCCGTCGCACGCCCGAGCTGGGGCAGGAGCACCTCGAGGTCCTCCGGCTCCGACACCTCGTCCCACGAGAGGTCCGCCTCGTACGGGGACACCTCGCTGACGACGTAGCCGACCTCACGCCCGTCGGTCTCGAGCGAGGTCCAGCCGAGGAAGCGGTCGGCGTGCGCCTGGAGGGCGCGCTGCGACACCGCCGTCCGGTGACCGTGGTGGTCGAAGTACGAGGCGCCGTGCTCGTCGTCGACGACGCGGCTCGGGGCCGCGATGTTGCCCTGCTTCATCGACAGGACGACGTCGTTGTCGAGCGCCTGGCTGAAGCCCTCGACGAGGAGGCTGTAGGCGGGCAGGCCGGCGCTGCCGATGCCGAAGCCCGAGCGCCCGACGACGTCGAGCACGTCGAAGGTCACCGTGCCGCGGTGCCGCTCGGGCAGGGTCTCGCGGTAGCGGGCGAACGCCGCGCGCACGGCCTCCTCCTCGGCGGCCTCGAGCCGTCGCACCCCGGAGCGCTCGGCGAAGGAGCGACGGTAGTCGTCGACGACGGTCATCGACTCGAGCATCGCGAAGCGGGTCGACATCTTGGCCGCCCGCAGCGCGGAGAGGACGGCGCCCTCGCCGGTGTCGAGGGTGAGGGCCCACTCGGTGTCGTCGTCGACGCCGCGGTAGTGCTCGACCTGGTCGACGTAGGCGCGCACGTAGCGGCCGACGAGGTCGTCGATGACGTCGTCGGGCAGCGCCTTCTGCCAGCACAGGAGCGCCAGGCTCGCGCTGAACCGGGCGATGTCCCACGTCCAGTGCCCGAGGTAGGCCTCGTCGAAGTCGTTGACGTCGAAGACGAGCCGGCCGTCGGCGTCGAGGTAGGTCCCGAAGTTCTCGGCGTGCAGGTCGCCCTGGATCCAGACGCGGGCGCCGTCGCCGGTGACCCACCGCTCGTCGAAGTCCCCGAACGCGCCGCCGTCACCGACGTCGGCGTAGAAGAGGCAGGCCGTCCCGCGGTAGAAGGCGAAGGGGTCGCGCGCCATCTTGCGGAACTTGGTCCGGAAGCCGTGCGGGTCGGCCCGCATGAGCGGCTCGAAGGCCTCGAGGAGGGTCGTGACGATGAGGTCGGTGCGCTGCTCCGGCGTCGTGGTCATGCGGCACTCTCGCACGACGTCGGCCGCGGACGAGCGGCGTCAGCCGTCCTCCTCGTCCCAGATGCGAACCTTGTTGGGCTTGGGCGGGTACTTCTCGGGGTGCGCGAGCCGCTCCTCGCGCCGGATGCCGAAGCCGACGAGCACGAAGCCGAGGACTGTCGTCATCCACCACTGGTAGGCGTACGCGAGGTGCGGGCCGAGGCTGCGGTCCGGCGGCAGCAGCGGGGCCGGGCGCGGCGGCGAAGCGCCGTCGGCCGTGCGCTCGGACTCCAGGAGGACGTACCCCGGCAGGAGCGGCGTCCCGAGGGCGCGCGAGGCGTCGGGCACCGCGAGGTTGGCGATCTGACCGGCGGCCGGCGGCTTGTCGGCCGACTCCTCTCCCGGCCGCGCCCAGCCGACGACCGTCGTCTCGCCCGAGGGGGCCGGCGGCACCGACGGCAGCACGCTGGCCCCGCGGTCCGACACGCGCACCCAGCCGCGGTCGACGAGGACGTCGGTGCCACCGTCGTCGGGCCGGAAGGCCCAGAGGACCTCGTAGCCGACGGCGCCGTCGTTGGGGCGTCCGCGCACGAACACCGGGCCGGCGGCGTAGCTCCCCGTGATGCTCACCCGGGTCCACTCGGCGTCGGTGCTCACACCGTCCGGCGTGATGGCCTCGCCGACGGGCACCGGGGTCGCGCGGTAGTGGCGGTCGAGGCGGTCGTTGCGCTCGACCTTCGCCTCGTGCCGGTGGTACTGCCACCAGCCGAGGTGGTAGGCGGCCACCGCGAAGAGGGCCGAGAGGACGAGCGCACCCAGCCAACGAGGTGTGAGGAGCCGGCGGAGCACCACTTCACGCTACGCGACGTACATTGGACCCCTATGACCGACCTCCCAGAGCCCCGCCTCCTCGACCGCCTCGGCCGCGTCGGGCGAGACCTCCGCGTGTCGGTCACCGACCGCTGCAACCTGCGCTGCACCTACTGCATGCCCGCCGAGGGCCTCGACTGGCTGCCCAAGCCCGAGATGCTCACCGACGACGAGCTCGTGCGCCTCGTGCGGATCATGGTCGGCCTCGGCGTCACCAACGTCCGCCTGACCGGTGGCGAGCCGATGCTGCGCCGCAGCCTCGTCCACGTCGTCGCCGGCATCGCGGCTCTCGAGCCGCGCCCGCGCATCGCGATGACGACCAACGGGATCGGCCTGGACCGGCTCGCCGCGCCGCTGGCCGCCGCCGGCCTCGACCGGGTCAACGTCAGCCTCGACACCATCGACGCGCAGCGCTTCCGCGACCTCACCCGGCGCGACCGCCTCGAGGACGTCGAGGCCGGGCTCAAGGCCGCCGCGGACGCCGGGCTCACCCCGGTCAAGGTCAACGCGGTCGCGATGCGCGGCTTCAACGACGAGGGCGTCGCCGACCTCCTCGGCTGGTGCCTCGACCGCGGCTACGAGCTGCGGTTCATCGAGCAGATGCCGCTCGACGCGCAGCACGCCTGGGACCGGTCCCAGATGGTGTCGCAGGCCGAGATCCTCGAGCGCCTCGGCGAGCGCTTCCGGCTCACGCCGGTCCAGGAGCGCGGCAGCGCCCCCGCCGAGCTGTTCCTCGTCGACGGCGGCCCGCAGACCGTCGGGGTCATCGCGAGCGTGTCGGCGCCGTTCTGCGCCGCGTGCGACCGGGTGCGCCTCACGGCCGACGGCCAGCTGCGCAACTGCCTCTTCTCCCGCACCGAGGTCGACCTGCGCGGCCCGATGCGCGAGGGCGCCACGGACACCGAGCTCGCCGACCTCGTCATCGGCGAGATGTGGGTCAAGAAGCCGGGGCACGGCATCGACCGCCCGGACTTCGAGCAGCCCGACCGCCCGATGTCGGCGATCGGCGGCTGAGCCGGCTCAGCCGCGGGGCTCGTCCTCGTGGCGCACGGTGCTCGGCACGTGCGTGTACGCGGTCTGGGTCAGGCGCGGCGTCGGGTCGACGCTCGGCGTGACCGGGCTGCGCCGGCCGCGCACGCGAGGCGCCACGGAGTTGACGGCGACCACGGCGATGAAGGGGAGGAAGACCGCCCCGGCGGCGAAGACCCAGCGGTACCAGTCGTCGATGACGATGGTGAGGACGAAGCACACCGTGCGGACGGTCATCGTCACGAGGTACTGCTTCATCCGGTGCCGCTGGTCGGCCTCCCGCGAGTCCGCCGCGGTCGTCACCGACTGGGCGTCGGGGTGACGGGAGCGGGTCGTGGGCACCCGTCCACCATACGTCCGCGGCTGTCCGGCTACCGCTGGGTAGTCCACTAGGTTCGACAGCATGAGCGACCCCCGCACCGTCCTCGTCACCGGCGGCAACCGCGGCATCGGGCTGGCCATCGCCCGCTCGTTCGCCCAGGCCGGCGACCGCGTCGTCGTCACCCACCGCAGCGGCGAGCCGCCGGAGGGCCTCGAGGGCGTCATCTGCGACGTCACCGACACCGCGTCCGTCGACGCGGCCTTCACCGCGGCCGAGGAGAAGCTCGGCGGCCCGGTCGAGGTGCTGGTGGCGAACGCCGGCATCACCAAGGACGGCCTGCTCATGCGGATGAGCGACGAGGACTTCGACAGCGTCCTCGAGACCAACCTCACCGGTGCCTTCCGCTGCGTGCGCCGGGCGAGCAAGGGGATGATCCGGCTGCGGCGCGGGCGCATCATCCTCATCTCGAGCGTCGTCGGCCTCTACGGCGGCCCCGGCCAGGCCAACTACGCCGCGAGCAAGGCCGGCCTCGTCGGCCTCGCCCGCTCCGTCACCCGCGAGCTCGGCGGGCGCGGCATCACGGCCAACGTCGTCGCGCCCGGCTTCATCGAGACCGACATGACCGCCGCGCTGCCCGAGGACACCCAGAAGACCTACAAGGCGGCCATCCCCGCCGGCCGCTTCGCGACGACCGACGAGGTCGCCGGGGTCGTGCGCTTCCTCGCCTCCCCGGAGGCGGGCTACGTCTCCGGCGCCGTCATCCCGGTCGACGGCGGCCTCGGCATGGGCCACTGACCGCGACCGTCCCCCGACCCACCACCGAAAGGCCAGACATGCTGCTCGAGGGCAAGAAGCTCCTGATCACCGGGGTCCTCATGGACTCCTCGATCGCGTTCCACGTCGCGAAGCTCGCCCAGGAGCAGGGGGCCGAGGTCGTGCTCACCTCCTTCGGACGCACGATGAAGATCACGACGGCGATCGCGCGCCGGCTGCCGCAGACGCCGCCGGTCATCGAGCTCGACGTGACGAGCGAGGAGGACCTCGCGGCCCTGCCCGACCGCGTCCGCGAGCACGTGCCGCACCTCGACGGCGTGCTGCACTCGATCGGCTTCGCGCCGCAGGGGGCGTTCAACTTCCTCGAGGCCTCGTGGGACGACGTGTCGACGGCGGTGCACGTCTCGGCGTACTCGCTGGCCGCGCTGGCCAAGGCCTCGCTGCCGCTGATGTCCGACGGCGGCAGCGTCGTCGGCCTCACCTTCGACGCACGCTTCGCCTGGCCGGTCTACGACTGGATGGGTGTCGCCAAGGCGGCCTTCGAGTCCACCAACCGCTACCTGGCCCGCGACCTCGGCCCGAAGGGCGTGCGCTGCAACATCGTCGCCGCCGGCCCGATCCGCACGACGGCGGCCAAGTCGATCCCGGGCTTCGAGCAGTTCGAGGAGGCGTGGGGCAGCCGCGCCCCGCTCGGCTGGGACGTCAACGATGCGGTGCCCACGGCCCGCGCCTGCGTCTCGCTGCTCTCGGACTGGTTCCCCGCGACGACCGGCGAGATGATCCACGTCGACGGCGGGTACCACGCCATCGGCGCCTGAGGCTCAGGCCTCCGCGGTCTCGGCGTCCTCGATCTCCTCACGGCTGACGCCGAGGAGGAAGAGGACCGTGTCGAGGTAGGGCACGTTGACCGAGGTGTCGGCCTGCTCGCGCACGACCGGCTTGGCGTTGAACGCGACCCCGAGCCCGGCGACGCCGAGCATGTCGAGGTCGTTGGCGCCGTCGCCGATGGCCACGGTGCGCGTGAGCGGCAGCTTCTCGAGGGCCGCGAACTCGCGCAGGGCCGCGGCCTTGGCGGCCCGGTCGACGACCGGACCGGTGACGCGTCCGGTGAGGACGCCGTCGACGACCTCGAGCCGGTTGGCCCGGACGTGGTCGACGCCGAGGTCGGCCCCGATCGGCTCGACGACCTCGGCGAACCCGCCGGAGACGAGCGCGACGGTGAAGCCGAGCGACTTGAGGGTCCGCACGAGGGTCCGGGCGCCGGGCGTCAGCCGGACCGCCGCGCGGACCTCGTCGAGGACGGAGGCCGGCAGCCCGGCGAGCGTGGCGACCCGGGCGTGCAGGCTCTCGGCGAAGTCGAGCTCGCCGCGCATCGCCCGCTCGGTCACCTCCGCCACCTGGGCGGCGGTGCCCGCGTGCTCGGCGATGAGCTCGATGACCTCGTCCTGGATGAGGGTGGAGTCGACGTCCATGACGACGAGCCGGCCCCCGCGGCGCGCCAGGCCCGCCGGGGCGACGGCGATGTCGCACCCGCTGCTCGACGAGACGAGCGCGAGGTCGCGGCGCAGCCGGTCGACGTCGGCGCCGGACACGTCGAGCTCGACGGTCGTCACGGGCCAGCGCGAGAGCCGCCGGATCCGGTCGATGTTCGCGCCGTGCGCGGCGACGGCCCGGGCGACGGCGGCGACGTGCCGGGTCTCGAGCGGACGGGCCATCGCGACGACGGCGGCCCGGCCGGTGCGCCGACGGGCGTTGTCACCGCGGCCGACGACGAGCTGGACGTGCATCCCCATCTCCTCGCCGGCGCGGGTGATGCGGTCGGTGAGGACGTTCTCGTCGGGGCCCGGCGCGAGGAGCACCGAGAGCGCGAGGTGGCCGCGGACGACGACCTGCTCGAGGTCGAGGACGTCGCCACCGACGGTGGCGGCCGCCGCGAACACCGCGCTCGTGACGCCCGGTCGGTCGGGACCGCTCAGCGAGACGAGGAGCGTGCGCGCCCCGGGGTCGGGCTGCGGCGGGAGGGGCGGCGTCTCGAGGGAGGGCACACCGGCAGGCTAACCGCCACCGCCGGACCGCGACCCGGCGCGCCCGCGGACCGGGACCGGGGTCAGCGCGAGCGGACCGTCCGGAGGGCCGAGGACGAGCCCTCGACCCCGGTCGTGGCCGGGACGGACGTCTGGACCCGGTGGGTGCCGGAGGGGAACCGGTGGCGGAACGCGTAGGTGCCCGTCGAGCTCGTCCGGGTGGTGGCCCGCTTCGTGCCGTCGACCCAGAGGGTCACCGTGCGGTTGGCCCGTGCGGGCGCCACCGTTCCCGTGATCGACGCCGACGCCGTGGCCCGGACGGTCGTCGAGGGCACGCGCAGCGTCACCACCGACTGGACCTGGAGGACCGCGGCGGTCGACGTCGAGGGCACGGTGGACCCACCCGTCACGGGCCGCCCACCGGTGTGGACGACCCGGTAGAGGGTGGACACCCGCGGTCGGACGGTCCAGGTCGCGACGCCGGAGGAGTCGGTCGTGGACGTGCTCACCCGTCGCCAGGACCCACCGGTGCTGGTCCACAGCTCGAGCCGGGCCGACGGCAGCCGACCCTCCGGGTCGTCGACCCGGACCCAGCCCGTGACCGTGCGGGTGTAGCCGTAGCGCACCACGTCCGACGAGACCTGGACCCCGGTGCGGGACGCGATCCCGGTGCGCACGAGCACGCTCGAGGAGGCGCTGCCGAGCGCGCGCCACGGCGGCGCGTCGCCCGCGGCCGTGACGGCACGGTAGGACGAGGTCGACCGCTGCGGGACGTCGAGCCCGACCGTGCCGGCCTCGTCCGTCGTCCCGGTGCCGACCGCGAGCCAGCGGTCGCCGTCGAGCCGCTGGAGCTCCACGGCGAGGCCGGGCACGGCCTCGGCCGAGCCGGCCCAGCGCACCGTCACCGAGGCCCGCCCGGTGGCGCCGGACGGCAAGGAGTCGGGAAGGGTCAGCGAGGTCGAGGTGTCGCGGCCCACCGTGACCGTGGCGACGGGGGCGACCTGCTCCCTGAGGAGGACGGTGCCGAGCTCGGGGTGGGCCGGGTCGCCGGGTGCGACGGAGGCGTCGGACCTCACCTCGAAGGCGCTCCCGGTCACGGGCGCGGAGAACGCGGCGTTCCCGTCCTCGCCGGTCCGGCCGTCGGTGACCTTCGCCCAGACCCCGTCGAGGAGGCGCCAGAGGGAGACGCTCGCCCCCGGGACGGGCTCGCCGGACGAGGTGCGGGTCAGACGAGCCGTGAAGCGCGCGGGACGCCCGAGCGTGGCGGTCGACGGGCCACCGGCCACGAGGGTCAGCGGGCGCTCGACGGTGACGTCGGCCGAGCCCGACGAGGCATCCGTCTGGTCCACGGACCCCGCGAACGTCGCGTCGTAGGAGGCCGAGGCGTTGCTGGCCAGCGGGACGGCGGCCTCGCCGAGCTCGTCGGTCGTCACGGTCGCCACCGGCACCCGGTCGCGACGCACGACGACAGGGACACCGACCAACGGGCCGCGGGACCCCCGCGCGGTGAGCCGGGCGGTGGCGACGGAGCCCTCCACGACCCGGCCGGGGGAGCGGAGGACCATCCCCGACGCGTAGCGCGCCGTGACCGACAGCGTGCCGCTGGTGGCGGCGGCCAGGTCGTCGGTCGTCCCGATGCGGGCGCGCAGGACGGACGGACCTCCCCGGACCGTCGCGGGGACCACGGCGCGACCCCGTGCGTCGGTCGACGCGGACCCGAGCAGCCGGGTGCCGCCGCCGTCCGCCACCTCCTCCAGGAGGACGGTCCGACCGGCCGGCGGTGCGTCCGTCGTCAGCTGGACGACCCACGAGGCGGTGCGGCCCTCGTCGGCCGCGGCCGGACCGGTGAGGGAGAGCGCGGCGAGGGCGCGGACGCCGACGGTCAGCGCGTCGGACGCGACGACCGTCGCACCCGTGCCCACGGCGACCGTGCGGTAGCGGGTGGGAGCCGTCGGGGACACCGCGAACCGCGCCGTCCCGTCGGCGCCGGTGGTGCCCGTCGAGGAGGCGACCCACTCGCCGGCCGCGTTCGCGGCCTCCAGCACCAGGGTGCGGTCCGCGAGCGGGGCGTGGTCGGCGTCCCCGGTCGTCAGCGTCGCGGTGAGGACGGTGGAATCGCCCCGGGTGATGACGCCCGGCGAGGCGGCCAGGGAGAGGACCGGCGCCACGACCGCGTCGGCGACCACGGACACCGTGACACCGGTGCGCCCGACCGGGACCGCGACGGCGGCCGGCACCCCCAGGCCCATCGAGGTGACTCCGGCGACCACCCAGGTCGTCCCTCGTCGGATGCTTCCCCGAGACGTCACGAACGACCCCCATCTCGACGCGCCGGCAGCCGCCGGCAGCCGCCGGCCCCCGCGTCGCTCCCCGGGCCCCGTCGGCCCTGTGCAGCGGCAGGGTACATGGCATCGGCCCTCCCCGCCCGCAGCCCGGGCGACTAGCGTCCGTGCCGTGCGGATCGTCGTCTCCGGGACCCACGCGACCGGCAAGTCCACCCTCGTCGCGGACCTGGCCGACGCCCTGCGCGGGCACACCGTGCTCGGCGACCCGTGGGAGCTGGTCGACGAGCACCTGCCGCCGTCGTCGGCGGAGTCCTTCGTCGAGCAGCTGCACGTCGCGGCCGACCGGCTGCTCGCGCTGGAGCCGGGGGAGCGCGTCGTCGCCGAGCGCGGCCCGCTCGACCTGCTCGCCTACCTCGAGGCGCTGCGCGCGCTGGGGCGGGGCGGGGTGACCGTCGACGCGACCACCGGGCTGCGGTCGCTGGCCCTGCGGGCGCACTCGCACGTCGACCTGCTCGTCGTGGTGCCCCTCGCGGGCACGCACTGGCTCCACGTCCCGGACGAGGAGGACCCCGACCTGCGCGAGGCGGCCGACACCGCCCTCCTCGACCTGCTCGACGACGACGGCGTCGTGCCGGCGTCCCTGGCCGTCGTCGAGGTCGGGGGAGACCCACGACGCCGGCTCGCGAACGTGCTGGCGCGCCTGCCGCGCTGACTCAGCCGGCGAGCGAGTCCCGCCACGCGACGAGGTCGCGGACCGGGCCGATGTCGTAGTCGGGGCCGTTGAGCCCGACCGTGAACAGGCGCGTGCCCACGTCGTGCAGGTCCTGGGCGCCGGCGGCGTAGTCGTCGACGTCCTCGGGCAGGCGCCCGGGCTTGGGGGAGACCCCGGCCGAGCGCTCGATGGCGGCCGGGTCGCGTCCGACCTTCGCGCACCACTCGTCGAGGACGGTGTGCTTGTGCGCGACCGCCTCCGGCTCGCCGAAGCCGTGCCAGATGTCGGCGTGCTGCGCGACGATGCGCAGCGTCTTCTTCTCGCCGCCGCCGCCGATGAGCACCGGGATCTTGCGCGTGGGCGCCGGGTTGAGCTTCGACCAGCGCTCCTCGACGAGGGGCAGGTCGCGGGCCAGCGCGTCGAGCCGCCCTCCGGCGGTGCCGAACTCGTAGCCGTACTCGGCGTAGTCGCGCTCGAACCAGCCCGACCCGATCCCGAGGATGAGCCGGCCCTCGGCGCCGTCACGCGCGCTGACGTGGTCGACCGTGCGGGCCATGTCGGCGAGCAGCTGCGGGTTGCGGTAGCTGTTGCACGTGACGAGGGCGCCGATCTCGACGCGCTCGGTGGCCTCGGCCCACGCGGCGAGCATCGTCCAGCACTCGAAGTGGGCGCCGTCGGGCTCACCGTAGAGGGGGAAGAAGTGGTCCCAGTTGAAGACGACGTCGACCCCGGCCTCCTCGAGGCGGGCGACGGCCCGGCGGATCTCGGGGTAGGTGGCGTGCTGCGGCTGCAGCTGCGCTCCGATGCGGACCGGCCGGTCGGCGGCGCTCACGCGTCACCCTCCGGCGCCGCGGGGGCGTCGGGCCCGGGCGCGATCTCCTGGCCCTTGCCGACGACGGTGATGCCCGAGTCGGTGACGGTGAAGCCGCGGGCGAGGTCGGCCTCGCGGTCGACGCCGATCGTCGTGCCCTCGGGCACGGTGACGTTCTTGTCGATGATGGCGCGGCGGATCGTGCAGTTGCGGCCGATCTGCACCCCGTCGAGCAGCACGCTGTCCTCGACCTCGGTGTAGCTGTGGACGTGGACGTCGGGGGAGACGACCGAGCCGATGACCCGCGCGCCGGAGATGACCACGCCGGGGGAGACGGCCGAGTTGAGCGCCTCGCCGAAGCGGCCGTGCGCGCCGTGGACGAACTTCGCCGGCGGGAACGGGCCGTAGGTCGTGTAGATCGGCCAGTCGTAGTTGTAGAGGTTGAAGACCGGGTGGATCGAGACGAGGTCCATGTGCGCGTCGTAGTAGGAGTCCATCGTCCCGACGTCGCGCCAGTAACCCATGTCGCGCTCGGTGCCGCCGGGCACGACGTTGTTCTTGAAGTCGTAGACCGACGCGGCGCCCTGCGCGACGAGCGCCGGCACGATGTCGCCGCCCATGTCGTGCTTGCTGCCTTCGGTCGTGGAGTCCTTGGTCACCGCGTCGATGAGCGCGTCGGCGGTGAAGACGTAGTTGCCCATGCTCGCGAGGACCTCGTCCGGCGAGTCCGGCAGGCCCTGCGGATCCTTCGGCTTCTCGAGGAAGGCGCGGATGCGCGTCGGGTCGTCGGGCTCGACGTCGATGACGCCGAACTGGTCGGCCTCCGAGCGCGGCTGGCGGATGGCGGCGACAGTGACGCCGGCACCGCTCGCGATGTGCTGGTCGACCATCTGCGAGAAGTCCATCCGGTACACGTGGTCGGCGCCGACGACGACGACGATGTCGGGCTTCTCGTCGGTGATCGTGTTGAGGCTCTGGAAGATCGCGTCGGCGCTGCCGAGGTACCAGGACTTGCCGATGCGCTGCTGCGCCGGGATCGGAGCCACGTAGTTGCCGAGCATCGTGCTCATCCGCCACGTCTTCGTCACGTGCCGGTCGAGGCTGTGCGACTTGTACTGCGTCAGCACGACGACCTTGAGGTAGCCGGAGTTCACGACGTTCGACAGCGCGAAGTCGATGAGCCGGTAGATGCCACCGAACGGGACGGCGGGCTTGGCGCGGTCACGCGTCAACGGCATCAGCCGCTTGCCCTCCCCGCCCGCGAGGACGATGGCCAGGACCTTGGGACCTCCGCTGCGGTACGCCATGCGACCAACCTATGGGGTGATCGCCCTCGTCGGCAGCCCCCGTTCGCCACTACGGTGAAAACCGTGCGCATCGACCTGCTGACCAAGGAGTACCCGCCGACGATCTACGGGGGAGCGGGGGTGCACGTCGCCGAGCTGACCCGGGCCCTGCGGGCGCGGGACGACACCGACGTGCGGGTCCACGCCTTCGGGGGTCCCCGTGACGAGGAGGGGACGACGAGCCATCCCGACCTGCCCGAGCTCGAGGGCACCAACGCGGCCCTCAGCACCCTCGGCGTCGACCTGACGATGGCCGCCGCCTGTGCCGGAGCCGATCTCGTCCACTCCCACACCTGGTACGCCAACTTCGCCGGGCACGTCGCCGGTCTCCTCGAGGGGGTGCCGCACGTGCTGTCGGCGCACAGCCTGGAGCCGATGCGGCCGTGGAAGGCCGAGCAGCTCGGAGGCGGCTACCGGCTCTCGTCGTGGGTCGAACGCACCGCGTACGAGGGCGCCGCGGCCGTCATCGCGGTCAGCGCCGGCATGCGCGAGGACATCCTGCGCTCCTACCCGGGCGTCGACCCGGCCAAGGTCCTCGTCGTGCACAACGGGATCGACGCCGAGCTCTGGCGGCCGAACGACGCCCCGGACGTCGCGCGACGGCACGGCATCGACCCCGACCGCCCCGCCGTCGTCTTCGTCGGCCGCATCACCCGCCAGAAGGGCCTGCCCTACCTCCTGCGCGCCGCCGCGCAGCTGCCGCCCGAGGTGCAGCTCGTCCTCCTCGCCGGCGCCCCCGACACCCCGGAGATCAAGGCCGAGGTCGAGGGGCTCGTCGAGGACCTGCGCGCCGAGCGCGACGGCGTCGTGTGGATCAGCGAGATGCTGCCGCGCGACGAGGTGACCGCGGTCCTCAGCGCGTCGTCGGTCTTCGTCTGCCCCTCGGTCTACGAGCCGCTCGGCATCGTCAACCTCGAGGCGATGGCCTGCGAGCTGCCCGTCGTGGCCACCGCGACCGGCGGCATCCCCGAGGTCGTCGTCGACGGCGAGACGGGCTGGCTCGTCCCCATCGAGCAGGTCCAGGACGGCACCGGCACGCCGGTCGACGAGGAGCGGTTCGTGGCCGACCTCGCCGCGGCCCTCACCGACGCCGTCTCCGACCTCGACCGCGCGGCACGCTTCGGCGCCGCCGGCCGCCGCCGCGCCGTGGAGTCGTTCTCGTGGGGCTCGATCGCCGAGCGCACCCTCGAGGTCTACCGGAGGGTGGTCGCGTCGTGAGCGACACCCGTCACGACCCCGTCCTCGGCAGCGGGGCCACGCCGGCCGAGGGCCCGTTGGGCCACCTCGTCGTCGTGTTCGACAACCGGATCGCCCGCTCGCTCACCGCGATCGCCGACGCGACCGGCTGGGAGGCGACCCTCGTCGACGCCGCGCCGGTCGGCGACGGGCTCGCCGCCCTCGGGCCGGTGGACGCCCTCGTCGTCTGCAACCACGACGGCGACGGGGCGTACGCGCTGCTCGCCGACGCGCTGCGCGCCGGTGTGCCCTACGTCGCGATGATGGCCAGCCGGCACCGCTCGGCGGCCCTGCTCGAGCAGCTGCGCGGCGAGGGCCTCGACGACGAGCAGCTGGGGCGCCTCCACGTCCCGGCCGGCCTGTCCATCGGCGGCAGCTCGCCGGGCGAGATCGCGCTGTCGGTCGTGGCCGAGCTCGTCGCCGACGCGAACGGTCGCCCCGGCACCCCGATGCGGGCGTCCTGACCGCGCGGCGCGCGGGGCGGCGGCCGCGGCGTCAACTAGGGTCGGTGGCATGAGCGACGTCCTGGCCCTCGCCGGTGTCGGCGTCGTGCGCGGCGACACCACCATCCTCGACGACCTGTCGTGGGAGGTGGAGGAGGGCCAGCGCTGGGTCGTCCTCGGCCCCAACGGCGCCGGCAAGACCACCCTGCTGCAGATCGCCGCCGGCCGGATGCACCCGACGACCGGTGTCGCCGGCATCCTCGGCGAGGTCCTCGGCGCCGTCGACGTCTTCGAGCTGCGGCCCCGCATCGGTCTCTCGAGCGCCTCGCTCGCCGAGCGGATCCCCCCGCGCGAGAAGGTCCGTGACGTCGTCGTCACCGCGTCGTACGGCGTCGTCGGTCGCTGGCGCGAGGCCTACGACGGGATGGACGAGGCGCGCGCGGCCGAGCTGCTCGAGGCGCTCGGCGCGAGCCACCTCGCCGACCGGCGCTACGGCACGCTGTCGGAGGGCGAGCGCAAGCGCGTCCAGATCGCCCGCGCCCTCATGACCGACCCCGAGCTCATGCTCCTCGACGAGCCCGCCGCCGGCCTCGACCTCGGCGGCCGCGAGGACCTCGTGCGCCGGCTCGGGGCCATCGCCGCCGACCTCGCGGCGCCCGCGCTCGTCCTCGTGACCCACCACGTCGAGGAGATCCCGCCGCACTTCACCGACGTGCTCCTCCTGCGCGAGGGCCGTGTCGTCGCCCAGGGCCCCCTCGAGATCACCCTGACCGCCGAGAACCTCGAGCGCACCTTCGGGATGCCCATGGAGCTCGAGGTGCGCGGTGACCGCTACGCCGCCCGCGCCCGCTGAGGCACGGGGGAACCGAGGACGCCGCTCGCGCGTCCGAGCCACGACACCGGAGGGAAGGGGAGGCCGATGGACTGGCTGACCGACAACGCCTGGCTCGGATGGCTGGGTGTCGCACTCGTGCTCGCGGCCATCGAGGCCGCCACCGTCGACTTCGTCTTCGTCATGTTCGCCGGCGGCGCGCTCGCCGCGGCCGTGGCGGCGGCCCTCGGCGCACCGTTCTTCTTCCAGGTCGTCGTCGCGGTCGTCTTCGCGATGCTCCTCCTGCTCGTCGTGCGCCCCATGCTCAAGCGCAAGTTCACCGACGCCGTCACCGACCACCACATCGGCGCGGCCGGTCTCGTCGGTCGCGAGGCCTGGGTCCTCCAGGCCGTCACCGCCACCGACGGCCGGGTCAAGCTCGCCGGCGAGACGTGGTCGGCGCGGCTCGCCGAGGGCGGCTCGCCCGCCGGCCCGGGGGACCAGGTCCGGGTCATCGCGATCCACGGCGCCACCGCGATCGTCGTGCCCCTCGGCGCACCCCCGACCACCCCCACCACCTGACCCCGCGCCCCGACCGGGCGCCGACGGAAAGGCACCACCATGGACGGAATCGGTCCACTCATCGTCATCCTGCTGCTCGCGGTGTTCGCGATCATCGTGCTCGTCCGCACGGTCCGCGTCGTCCCGCAGCAGACGGCCCTCATCATCGAGCGCCTCGGTCGCTACTCGCGCACCCTCGAGGGCGGCCTGCACTTCCTCGTGCCGTTCGTCGACATCGTCCGCGCGAACATCGACCAGCGCGAGCAGGTCGTCTCCTTCCCGCCGCAGCCCGTCATCACGAGCGACAACCTCGTCGTCTCCATCGACACGGTCATCTACTACCAGGTCATCGACCCCAAGTCCGCGGTCTACGAGATCGCCAACTTCATCGCCGGCATCGAGCAGCTGACCGTCACCACGCTGCGCAACGTCATCGGCTCGCTCGACCTCGAGCAGACGCTGACCAGCCGCGACCAGATCAACGGCCAGCTGCGCGGCGTCCTCGACGAGGCGACCGGCAAGTGGGGCATCCGCGTCAACCGCGTCGAGCTCAAGGCGATCGACCCGCCGGCCTCCATCCAGGAGTCGATGGAGAAGCAGATGAAGGCCGAGCGCGACCGCCGCGCCGCCATCCTCAACGCCGAGGGCACCAAGGCCAGCCAGATCCTCACGGCCGAGGGCGAGAAGCAGAGCCAGATCCTGCGGGCCGAGGGCTCGGCGCAGGCGCGCATCCTCGAGGCACAGGGCCAGGCCCGCGCCATCCAGCAGGTCTTCGACGCGATCCACCGCGGCAAGCCGACCCAGAAGCTGCTCGCCTACCAGTACCTCCAGGTGCTGCCCCAGATCGCGCGCGGCGACTCCAACAAGATGTGGATCATCCCGAGCGAGCTGACCGACGCCCTTCGCGGCATCGGCGGGGCGCTCGGCGCGACGAAGCCGTCCGGTGACGGGGGCGACGACGAGTGGGTCGAGCCGGGCGAGATGCTCGGCAACGCCTTCGAGGAGACCACCCTCGAGGACCCGAAGTCGGCCCTCGAGCGGGCCCGTGGCCAGGCGGCGCAGTCCAGCCGGGAGGCCGAGGAGCACGCCCAGCCGGCCTCGCGCGTCCAGCCGCCGATCACGCCGGGCGCCGACGCCGTGCCCCCGCGGCAGGACCCGCCGGCGCCGCCGGCACCCGAGCCCACGGTGGCGCCGCCCGCCCCGCCGGTCGAGCCCCCGCCGGCCCCGCCGGCGCCCCCGGCCCAGCCCTGACCGACGCGTCCTGACACCGGGCCACCCGACTAGGGTGGCCCGGTGTCCGTCGGAGAAGCCCTGCTCGTCGTCCTCGCGGGCATCGGCGCCGGCACCATCAACACCATCGTCGGCTCGGGCACGCTCATCACCTTCCCGACGCTCCTCCTGCTCGGCGTCCCGCCCATCACGGCGAACGTGTCGAACAACATCGGTCTCGTGCCGGGCAGCGTCACGGGGTCCATCGGGTACCGGCGCGAGCTGCGGGGGATGGGCCCGCAGCTGCGGCGCTACGCCCCGATGTCCTTCCTCGGCGGCACCCTCGGCGCCGTCCTCCTGCTCGTGCTCGACCCCGACCTCTTCCGTGCCATCGTGCCGGTGCTCATCGTGCTCGGCCTCGTCCTCGTCGTGGCCGGCCCGCGGCTCAACGCGTGGACCGCGCGCCGCCGGGAGGCCGGTGGCTCCGACGCCGTGAGCACCCACCGTCGGGTCATGCAGGGAGGGGTGTTCGGCGCCGGCGTCTACGGCGGGTACTTCGGTGCGGCGCAGGGGATCATCCTCGTCGGCATCCTCGGCGCGCTGTCGAGCGAGCCGCTCCAGCGCCTCAACGGCCTCAAGAACGTGCTGGCCTCGATCGTCAACTTCGTCGCCGCGCTCGTGTTCGTCCTCGTCGCCCCCGACCAGATCGACTGGCTCGTCGTCCTGCTCATCGCGGTCGGCTCCACCATCGGCGGGGTCATCGGCTCGACGGTCGGGCGCCGGCTGCCCGCCCCCGTGCTGCGCGGGCTCATCGTCGTCGTCGGCGTGGTGGCCGTCGTCAAGCTCGTGTTCTTCCCGTGACGCCGCTCGTCCTGGCGGCCCTCGGCCTCTCCGTGCTCGCGGGGGCCCTCGTGCAGTCGGTCGTCGGGTTCGGGATGTCCGTCGTCGCGGCGCCCTTCGTCGTCCTCCTCGCCCCGGACCTCATGCCGGTCGCGCTGCTGCTGCCGAGCATCACCCTGCCGGTGGCGCAGCTCTCGCACGGCGTCCGCGACCTGGCGCGCGGGCCGCTCGCGCTCGCGCTGGTCGCCCGGGCCGCCCTGACGCCGATCGGTGTCGGCGTCGTCGCGTGGTTCTCGCCGCGCGCCATCGCCGCCCTCGTCGGCGTGCTCATCCTCGTGACCGTCGCGCTCTCGGTGCGGGCGCTCGACCTGCGTCCCACCCGCCCGAACGCGCTCCTCGCGGGCGCCGTCTCCGGGGTCTCCGGCACGGCGGCCGCCATCGGCGGGCCCTTCCTCGCCCTCGTGCTCCAGCACGAGCGACCCGAGCGCGTGCGCTCGACGCTCGCCGCCTTCTTCCTCGCCGGCTCGGCGATGGCCGTCGCGGGGCTCGCGCTCGGCGGCGAGGTGCACCGCGACCAGGTGGTGGCCGGGCTGGTCCTCGCGCCGTTCGCCCTCGTCGGCTATGCCCTCGCCGTGCCGGTGCGCCGGCGGGTCGACCCGGCGCGCTTCCGCCGGCTCGTCCTCGGATTCTGTGTCGTCGCGAGCCTCACCGTCATCGGCCGAGCGGTCCTGGCCTAGCCTCGTCCGCGTGCCGACGACCGTCTCCGACCCCGCCGACCCCCGCCTCGCCGACTACGTCTCCCTGACCGACGTCGCGCTGCGCCGCCGCCTCGAGCCCGAGGGCGGGCTCTACGTCGCGGAGTCCGAGAAGGTCATCCGGCGCGCACTGGCCGCCGGGCACCGGCCGCGCTCGTTCCTCATGGCGGAGCGCTGGCTCACCGACCTCGCCGACGTGGTCGAGGACGCCGAGGCCGCCGGGGTGCCGGTCCTCGTCGGCGACCACGACGTCATCGAGCGGCTGACCGGCTTCCACCTGCACCGGGGAGCCCTCGCGTCGATGCACCGGCCCGTCCTGCCCTCGCTCGCCGAGACGCTCGAGGGTGCCCGCCGCGTGCTGGTGCTCGAGGACGTCGTCGACCACACCAACGTCGGGGCGGTCTTCCGCTCGGCCGCGGCGCTCGGCATCGACGCGGTCCTCGTCACCCCGCGCTGCGCCGACCCGCTCTACCGGCGGGCGGTCCGGGTCTCGATGGGCACCGTCTTCCAGGTGCCGTGGACGCGGGTCGACCCCTGGCCGGGCGGGGTCGCCGCGCTGCAGGAGCTCGGCTTCCACGTCGCCGCGCTCGCCCTGAGCGACGACTCCGTCGGGCTCGACGAGCTGGCCGCCGACCCGCCGCAGCGGCTCGCGCTCGTGCTCGGCACCGAGGGCGACGGGCTGGCCCGGCGCACCCTGGCCGCCGTCGACACCGTCGTCCGCATCCCGATGGCCGGGGGAGTGGACTCGCTCAACGTCGCCGCGGCCGGCGCCGTCGCCGCCTGGGCGCTGCGCGCACCGGCTCACCCGGAGGGCTGACCCGGCATCGGCCGTCCGGGCGGATTCCGGTCGAACCCGCCCGTCACGCCGGACAGGCCGCCCCGCGGCTCGTTACGGTGGGGCCACAGGGGAGAGAGAGGCGAGGAGACCCATGAGCCGACCCACCGCACTCGTCGTCGAGGACTCGCCGGAGTTCGCCCGCGTCGCGGCGTCGCTGCTGGAGTCCGAGGGCTTCCGTGTCGTGCAGGCGGCCGACGGCGCCGCCGGAGTCGAGGCCGCGCGCACCCACGAGCCCGAGGTCGTCCTCCTGGACATCTCGCTGCCGCAGATGGACGGCCTCGAGGTGTGCCGTCGGATCCGTGAGTTCTCCGACTGCTACGTGGTCATGGTCACCGGCCGCAGCGACGAGTTCGACCGCGTCCTCGGCCTGACCATCGGCGCCGACGACTACGTGACCAAGCCCTTCTCCCCGCGCGAGCTCTCCGCCCGGATCCGGGCGATGCGCCGGCGCCCCCGCGTCAGCGTCGTCGAGACCGACCTGCGCCGCTTCGGCCCGCTGACCCTCGACACCGAGGCGCGCGAGGTCCGCCTGCACGGCGACGTCGTCGACCTCACCAGAACCGAGTACGACATCCTCGAGGCCCTCTCCGGGGCGCCCCGGCGCACCTTCAGCCGCGACCAGCTCATGGCCGCCGTGTGGGGCCCCAACTGGGTGGGCGACGACCACGTCATCTCCGTGCACCTGGGCAACCTGCGCCGCAAGCTCGGCGAGAGCGCCGGCGGCGCGGGGCACATCCGGACGGTGCGCGGCTACGGCTACCGCTTCGAGCCGGCCGCCCCGGTCGACGCCTCGGCCGCCGCCGGCTGACCCCTCACGAGGGGGAGGCGTGTCAGCGGGAGGCGAGCCAGCCCCGGACCGCCCGCTCCGCCTCGGCGGCGTGGGCGGTGACCCCGTCGACGAGACCCGCCACGGACCCGCCGTCACGGGCCGTGTGCTCCACCTCGCGGCAGGCCTCCGACAGCTCGGCGAGCCCCAGCAGGGCGCTCGCCGACTTCAGCGTGTGCGCCATGCGCACCGTGTCCTCGCGCAGGCCCCCGCGGGCCGCCTCGATCGCGGCCACCCGAGCGGGCAGCTCCTGCAGGTAGACCTGCGCGATGTCGGCGGCCACGCCCTCGTCGCCCATCTGCTCCACGAGGTCGCTCGGCCGGTAGCCACCGGTGCCCGGCTGGGTGTCGTCCATGGTCGTCCTCTCACGGTGTCGGCGGCCCATCCTAGGAAGCACGCGTCGGGCACGCACCGTACGACGCGGGCCCGCACCTTGAGGGGATCTTGAGTTGGCAGTCGTCGAGAATGGAAACTCCCCCGTCATCGTCGTCACCATGACCACCACCCCCTCTCGCGCGCTCGTCGCTGCCGCCACCCTGGCGGCCCTCGCCGTCCTGCCGCTCGCCGGCTGCGCCTCCCCGGCCGCCGCCGGCTCCCGGCCCGCCACGTCGACCACCACGACCACCGCGGCGGCGGCCCCGACGGGCTACACCGTCATCTCGCAGCCCAGCCTGCGCCCCGGCGACCCCGTGCCGGCCCCCACCGAGAAGGTCGTCCTCACCTTCTCGGGCAAGACCACCCGGGGCGGCTCGGTCCGGCTCGACCTGCCGACCATCGAGCGCCTGGGCCTCGTCGAGTACTCCGTCGACGACAAGCAGGCCGAGGGCCACCGCGTCACCTTCCGCGGCGTGCTCCTGCGCTCGCTCCTCGACTACGTCGGGGTCGAGGAGGGCGCCACGCTGCACACGCTCGCCCTCAACGACTACGCCGTCGACGTCCCCGCCTCGGACGCCTCGGCCTACCCGGTGATGCTCGCCACCTCGGTCGACGGCCGGCGCATGACCGTCGAGCACTACGGGCCGACCCGCATCGTCTACCCGACCGACAGCTTCGACCTCGACCCGGTGACCTACGACCCGCGGTGGACGTGGCAGCTCAAGGAGATCGTGGTCAAGTGAAGCTCTCGGGCCTGTGGGAGTTCGCGGAGGGCCGGACGCGGATCCTGGTCGCCCTCGTCATCCCCGCCGTCCTCGCCGTCGGCGGGACGGTCGGCCTGAGCATCCTCACGATCAACGCGACGCACGCCCTCAGCACGAACGTCAAGCTGACCCAGGACCTCGTCGACGGCAACGTGCGGACCCTCAGCCAGGCCCAGCGCGAGCTCCTGCGGCTCGAGGACGCGCTCGTCCACGGCGCCGGCGGGAGGATCGACCCCGAGGTCCTCGACCTGCGCCGCTCGCTCGCCGCGCAGCGCATCCAGGAGGGCACGCTCGACTACCAGGGCCGCACCCTCGGTGACGCGCGCCTGCTCGCGCGCTCCCGCGAGCTCGCCGCCGTCTGGCGCGACGGTCCGGACCGCGAGGTCCAGGCGCTCGTCGCGGACCCCACGTCGATGACCATCGCCGAGCGGGGCCGCCTCGGCAGCGAGATCCAGGAGCTCGAGGGGCAGTACAACACGCTCGTCTCCGAGGCCGAGAACGTCCGCAAGCAGAACGCCGCGGTCGCGAACGCGGCGACCGCCGGCCTCGTGAAGGACACCCGGCTGCTCCTCGGCGGGCTCGTCCTCACCCTCGTCGCGCTCGCCGTGCTCGTCGCCGGGATGGTCTACGTCCTCTACCAGGCCCGTCGCGCCCAGCTCGCCCAGACGGTGCGGCTGCGCGAGGCGCAGGCCCAGCTGCAGCGGACGTCGGTCGCCGTCCAGGCCACCGACAACCTCGTCGTCGTCACCGACCCCAAGGGCCACGTCGAGTGGGTCAACGACGCCTTCACCCGCCGCACCGGCTACACGATCGAGGACGTCGAGGGCCGCAGCCCCGGTCGCGTCCTCCAGGGTCGCGACACCGACCCGGCCACCGTCCGGGAGATGCGCGAGGCCATCCGGCGCCAGGAGCCCTTCACCGCCGAGGTCCTCAACTACGCGAAGGACGGCAGCAAGTACTGGGTCTCGGTCGACGTCTCGCCGATCCGCGACGGCGACGTCGTGACCGGCTTCGTCGGGGTCGAGACCGACATCACGAACCGCCGCCTCACCGAGGAGAACCTGCGTCGGGCCAAGGAGACCGCGGAGGAGTCGGCCGAGGCCAAGCAGCGCTTCCTCGCGAGCATGAGCCACGAGATCCGCACCCCGCTCAACGCGGTCATCGGCCTGACCGACCTGCTCCAGGACACCGCGCTGGACGACCAGCAGCGGTCGTACGTGAGCACCGCCCACCAGAGCGGCCGCCACCTGCTGGCCATCGTCAACGACATCCTCGACTTCAGCGCCCTCGAGAGCGGCGACCTGGAGATGGAGTCGACCTCGACCGACGTGCGCGCCCTCATCCAGGACGTCTGCACGATGTTCACGACCAAGGCCGAGCGACGCAGCCTCTCGCTCTGGTGGTCGGTCGACCCCGACGTCCCCGAGCTCGTCTGCAGCGACCTCGTCCGCCTGCGCCAGGTGCTCATCAACCTCGTCGGCAACGGCCTGAAGTTCACCGACCGCGGCGGCGTGCACATCCGGGCCAGCTACCAGAGCCCGGAGCCGTCCCTGCGCCCCGGCAGCGAGACCGCGCCCGGCACCCTCGTCCTCGAGGTGGTCGACACCGGCGCCGGGATCCCCGCCGACCGGCTCTCGCGCATCTTCACGGCGTTCGCCCAGGGCGACGCGTCGACGACGCGCACGCACGGCGGCACGGGCCTCGGCCTGGCCATCTGCGCCCGCATCGCCCAGCGGCTCGGCGGCGAGATCCGCGTCGACTCCACCGTCGGCGAGGGCTCGACCTTCACCTTCGCGCTGCCGGTCCTCGGCTGCGCCGTCGGCTCGGCCGGCACGGGGGTGGGCGACCTCGTCGACGAGCAGGTGGTCATCGAGGAGACGCCGGAGGACCTGCGGGTGCTGCTCGCCGAGGACGACCCGGTCAACCAGATGGTGGCCATCCACATGCTGCGCCGGCTCGGCATCGAGGCCGACGTCGCGGGCGACGGCATCGAGGCGCTCCAGGCGCTGGCCGCCAACCGGTACGACGTCGTCCTCATGGACGTCAACATGCCCCACCTCGACGGCGTGCGTGCCACGGAGCAGCTGCGGGTCCGCCCGGGGCCGCAGCCGCGGGTCATCGCCCTCACCGCCAACGCGGCCGAGGGCGACCGGGAGCGGATGCTCGCGGCGGGGATGGACGACTACCTGAGCAAGCCGTACACGCTCGCCGACCTCGAGGCGATCCTCGCGCCGGTCCGGACGGCCTGAGCCTCCGGGACCGGCTCGGGCGTCAGCGGACGAGGCGGTCGAGCAGCCGCTCGACCTCGGCGGCCGGGTCGGGCGCGGAGCCCCCGTGGACCGGACCCGGCTGGACCACCGTCGAGCGGGGCGCGCTCAGCCAGCCGAACCGCTTGCCCTGGGTGGTCAGCGTCGCGTCGACGCCGGCCGGGGGCCGCTCGCACATCCCGCCGACGGCGTCGAGGGCGCCGCGCAGGCTCTCGAGGTCGGCATCGGGGGCGAGGGCGAGGATGCGGGCCTCGTCGAGGTGCCAGGCGCAGCGCAGGACTCCGGCCGACTGGGAGTGCAGGACGACGCCCACGTTGAGGCACTCGCCGCGGTCGACGCGCGGCACGAAGCGCACGACGACGTACTGGTAGGCGTGGCTCACGGCGTGCCCCCGAGCCAGGCGTCGGGAGAGGCCAGGCGCAGCCCGAGGTGCTCGCGGTAGGCGGCGCGCACGGCGTCGAGGTCCGGCAGGCTCGCCGTGGTCTCGAGCCACTCGTCGGGCACCTCGGCGACGACCTCGCGCAGCACGTCCTCGGTGAGCAACGGGGCGAGGCGCTCGTGCGCCGCGCGCACCGACCCGGCGACCGGCGCCAGCACGTGGCCGCTCGCGTCGAAGGGCTGGGCGACGAAGCGCCCGACGTCCGGCGGGCGGCTCGGCCAGGAGTGGTGGAACCACAGGGCCGCGCCGTGGTCGATGGCCCAGGCGCGCCGGTGCCAGACGAGCAGGTTCGGGTTGGCCCACGTGCGGTCGACGTTGGCGCTGTAGGCGTCGAGCCAGAGGATCGCCGCGGCCTCCTCGGCGCCCGGCGGGCGGGAGCCGTCGTACCCGAAGGCCCCGGGGAGGAAGTCGACCCCGAGGTTGCGGCCCGGGCTGGCGTTGAGGAGGTCCTGGACCTCCTCGTCGGCCTCGTAGCGGGCGATCGCGGTGGGGAGGTCGACCACGGCCAGCCGCGGGGTGGGGACGCCGACCCGTCGGGCGACCTCACCGACGAGCACCTCGGCGACGAGCACCTTGCGGCCCTGACCGGCGCCGGTGAACTTGACGACGTAGGTCCCGAGGTCGTCGGCCTCGACGAGGCCGGGCAGCGAACCGCCCTCCCGCAGAGGGGCGACGTAGCGCACGGCGGTCACGGTCTCGAGCACCACGTCAGGGTAGTCGCCCGCGCCCTCGGCCCGGTCGGCCCGGGCGGTCCGGCGCCCCGCGCTCGTTAGGCTGGCCGGGTGAGCAGCGACGACCGACTCCTGGCCGGCCGCTATGCCCTGCACGCCCCGATCGGGCGCGGGGGCATGGGGGAGGTGTGGCGGGCGACCGACACCGTCCTCGACCGCGAGGTGGCCGTCAAGACCATCGACCTGCGCCGGGTGCCGGACGAGTCGGGACCGGCCCGGTTCGAGCGCGAGGCCCGGGTCACGGCCGGGATCAGCCACCCGAACGTCGTCACCGTGCACGACGCCGGGGTCGAGGACGAGACCGCCTACCTCGTGATGGAGCTGCTGCCCGGCCGCAGCCTCGCCGACCGGCTGCGCAGCGGACCACTCCCGGTGGACGAGGTCGTCGACGTGGGGGAGCAGGTCGCCTCCGCGCTCGAGGCGGCGCACACCCGGGGGCTCGTGCACCGTGACGTCAAGCCCGGCAACATCGTCGAGGACGGCGAGGGGCGGGTCCGCGTGCTCGACTTCGGCATCACCCAGCTGGGCGAGGCGGGCGGCGACCAGGCGCTGACCGCCACGCACACGGTGATGGGCACCGCCGAGTACCTCGCCCCGGAGCAGGCCTCCGGCGGGCGCGTCGACGGGCGGGCCGACCTCTACGCCCTCGGCTGCGTGCTCTTCTCCCTCCTCGCCGGCGACCCGCCGTACTCCGGCCCGACCGCGGTCACGACGATGATGATGCACACCCACGACCCGGTGCCCGACGTGAGGACGCTGCGCCCGGACACCCCGGCGTGGCTCGCCGAGCTCGTCGCCGGCCTCATGGCCAAGGACCCGGAGGGCCGGCCCGCGCGGGCCGCCGACGTGGCCGAGGCGCTGCGTGCGCGCCGTGCGCCGACCCCGGTGGGGGCCACGAGCGTCCTCCCGCGCGCGGGGGCCGCGACGACCCAGCGGCTGGCCCCGGTGCCCGCCCCGCTCCCGGCCGAGAGCGTCCCGCCGCCGCCGCCCGTGCCGGGCGACGACGGCGGCCGACGGCGTGGGGGAGCCGGGCGCGTCCTCGGGGTCCTCCTCGCGCTCGTCCTCGTCGGGGCACTCGCCTGGTGGCTCGTCGGCCGCGACGGCGCGTCGACGAGCACTGACGGCTCGTCGGCCGCACCGAGCGCGGCCGCCTCGTCCCCGGCGCCCTCGAGCTCGCAGGACCAGCCCACCACCGACGCTCCGGAGCCCTCGACCAGCGCGCCGGAGCCGTCGACGAGCGCCCCGAGCGAGGTCCCGTCCGCGGAGCCGACGACCGACACCCAGGCCGCCGTCGCCGCAGCGGCGCAGACCCTGTTCGAGGGGGTCAAGCTGCTCGAGCGCAGCAACGGGCTCGACAAGGACTCCGCCAAGCGGCTCGACCAGGCCCAGCGCGACTTCGACCGCTCGCTGCGGGAGGGGGACGCGCAGGGGCTCACCGAGTCCCGCGACACCCTCGTCGAGGAGTACCGCTCCGCGGTGCTGGACGGCGCGGTCGGGCCGACGGCGGCCGCGGTGCTCGACCCGCTCGTCCAGGCCTTCTCCGACGCCGTCGACCAGTACGCCGCCGGCTGACGACCCGCCCGGCCGCCACCCGCGGCCGAGCGGCCCCGGCACGACGCAGGCCCCGAACCTGTACGGTTCGGGGCCTGCGTCGTGATGTTGCTCGTGTCCGAGGGGGGACTTGAACCCCCATGCCCTATACGGGCACTAGCACCTCAAGCTAGCGCGTCTGCCAATTCCGCCACCCGGACGAGTGGTGCTCGGGGGGCCCGTGGGGAGGCCTTCCGACAGCGCGAAACATTACACGGTCATCGGCCCGGAACCGAAATCGCCCCTCCCCGGGCGGGCCACCTAGGGTGGCGGGCATGACCGAGACGCTGCGCCCCGAGGACGAGGTCGTCCGGATCTGCCAGGAGCTGATCCGGATCGACACGAGCAACTACGGCGACGGGAGCGGCCCCGGCGAGGCCGAGGCGGCCGCCTACGTCGTCGAGCAGCTGCGCGAGGTCGGGCTCGACCCGCAGACCTACGAGTCGCAGCCGGGGCGGGTGACGGTGGCGGTGCGCATCCCCGGCGCCGACCGCGAGCGCGGGGCGCTGTGCGTCCACGGGCACCTCGACGTCGTGCCCGCCAACGCCGAGGACTGGTCGGTCGACCCGTTCGCCGGCGAGGAGCGCGACGGCTGCGTGTGGGGGCGCGGGGCCGTCGACATGAAGGACATGGACGCGATGATGCTCGCCTCCGTCCGCGACATCGCCCGCCGCGGCGTCGTGCCGCCGCGCGACCTCGTCGTCGTCTTCTTCGCCGACGAGGAGGCGGGGGGCGTGCAGGGCTCGCACTTCATGGTCGAGCAGCACCCCGAGGTCTTCGAGGGCGTCACCGAGGCGATCAGCGAGGTCGGCGGCTACAGCGTCACCGTCACCGACCGCGACGGCCGCGAGCGCCGCACCTACCTCCTGCAGACCGCGGAGAAGGGCATCGCCTGGCTGCGGCTCACCGCGACCGGGCGCGCCGGGCACGGCTCGGTGCCCAACGACGAGAACGCGATCGTGCGGCTGGCCGAGGCCATCGCGCGCATCGCGGCGCACAAGTGGCCGCGCGAGTACATCCCCTCGGTGCGCACCCTGCTCGACGGGCTCTCGGAGCTGACCGGCACCGGCTGGTCCGACGAGGACCTCGAGGACCTGCTCGAGCACCTCGGCGGCGCGCAGGGCTTCGTGCGCGGCACGCTCCAGGACACGAGCAACGTGACGATGCTCGACGCCGGGTACAAGCACAACGTCATCCCGCAGCACGCGTCGGCCAACGTCGACTGCCGCTTCCTGCCGGGTCACGAGGACCTGCTGATGGACACCCTGCGCGAGCTCGCGGGGGAGCACGTGCAGGTCGAGGTGCTGCACCGCGACATCGCCCTCGACGCGCCCTTCGACGCCCCGCTCGTCGAGCGGATGGTCGAGGCGCTGCGCACCGAGGACCCCGACGCCGAGGTCCTGCCCTACTGCCTCTCGGGCGGCACCGACAACAAGGCGCTGTCGCTGCTCGGCATCACCGGGTACGGGTTCGCCCCGCTGCGACTGCCGGCCGACCTCGACTTCGCCCCGATGTTCCACGGCATCGACGAGCGGGTGCCCACCGACTCCCTGCGCTTCGGCGCTCGGGTGCTCGGCCGCCTGCTCGAGACCTGCTGAGCCGCGCCGGCGCGACGGCCGGGCCCGACCGGGCCGTCAGACCGCGATGTCGTAGGTCCGGCGGGCGCGGATGATCTTGCGCCGGAGCCAGGTGCGGGTCAGCCCGCCCACGTAGGTGCGGGTGGTCGCCAGCTCCCAGTGCCCGTACTCGGCGTGCTCCGTCAGGGCACGGCGGATGTCGTTGCGCTTCACCTCGCGCCCGAAGCTCAGGACGAGGTACTCGTAGTCGGCCACCGACACATTCTGCGCCAGGACCGGTAGCGTGACCGACATGGCCTCGGACCCGCGCGCCGCGCTCGCCCACCTCGTGTCCGCCCTCGAGCGGCACCTGGAGGCGGCCAGCACCCGTCGCGGTGAGGACGACCCGACGGTCGTGGCGGCCTACGAGGACGTCGCGGACGCCTTCGAGGAGTACGACGGCGCCCTCTACGACGCCTACGGCGAGATGACGCCGCTCGACGTCTACGCCGGTGACGACGAGGACCTCGACGGCCACGACGACGAGGACGGGGACGGCGCCCGGATCTACGCGGGCCTCGACGCCGACGAGTTCGACGAGGACGACGAGGACGAGGACGAGGACGACGAGGACGACGACGAGAAGGACGACTGAGCGTCCGTCCCGACCTCGTCAGGCGTGCTCGGCCGACACCTCGTCGAGCGCGTCGACGATCTGCTCCGGCAGGTCCAGGCCCTCGCTGGCCAGCAGCACGCTGAGCTGCCCCGGGGTGCGCGGGCCGACGACGGGCGCGACGACGCCGGGCCGGTCCCGGACCCAGGCGAGCGCGACGACCGCAGGCGCGACGCCCAGGCCGTCGGCGGCGATGCGGACCGCGTCGACGACGCCCCGCGTGTGGTCGCCGACGTGGCGGCCGGCGAACCGCGAGAACTCCTCCGACGCCAGGCGTGAGTCGGCGCTGACCCCGGTGCGGTAGCGGCCGGTGAGGACGCCGCGCCCGAGCGGGGACCACGGGAGCAGCCCGAAGCCGAGGGCGTCCGACGCCGCGACGAGCTCGCGCTCGGGACGGCGCTCGACGAGCGAGTACTCGACCGAGTCGACGGCCAGCGGGACGCCGGCGTCCTGCAGGAGCGACATCGTCCGGGCCGCCTGCCAGCCGACGTGGTTGGAGACGCCGACGTAGCGGGCCCGGCCGCTGCGCCAGGCGTGCACGAGGGCGCTGACCGTCTCCTCGAGCGGGGTCGCGTCGTCCCACGTGTGCGCCAGCCAGACGTCGACGTGGTCGGTGCGCAGGCGGCGCAGGGAGAGGTCGAGCTGGTGGAGCATCGAGCGGCGGGAGCAGTCGACGACGCGCTCGCCCGTGGAGCGGCTGATGCCCGACTTGGTGACGAGGACGACCTCGTCGCGGTCCGGCCCCTCGAGCAGGCCGCCGAGGAGCTCCTCGGCGGCGCCCCCCGCGTAGCCGTGGGCGGTGTCGACCAGCGTGCCGCCGGCCGACCGGAAGGCGGTGAGGAGGTCGCGGGCGTCCTCGGCCGAGGTCCGCGTGCCCCAGGCCATGGTCCCCAGACCGAGCCGTGAGACGGTGAGTCCGGTGGCTCCGAGGCGACGCGTCTCCATGGCGGCGACCCTACCCGCGCACCTCGCCCGGCCGTGCTGCGCGCCAGCGGCTCTGCGCGTCCGGCGCCGCGCGCAGGGGAGGGCGCCGACCTATGCTCGGTCGCGTGAAGGTCGTCATCCCGGGGGGAACCGGTCAGGTCGGAGGCATCCTGCGCCGCGCGCTCGCGGCGTGCGGTCACGAGGTCGTCGTGCTCAGCCGCCGGCCGGAGCAGCTCGAGGGCGGGGTCCGGCACGCCGTCTGGGACGGGCGGACCGTCGGCGACTGGGCGGCCGAGCTCGACGGCGCCGACGCGGTCGTCAACCTCGCCGGGCGCACGGTCAGCTGCCGATACACCGAGCAGAACCTGCGCCAGATGATGGACTCGCGCGTCGACTCGACGCGCGCGGTCGGGCGGGCGCTCGAGGCGGCCGCGTCGCCCCCGCGGGTGTGGCTCCAGATGAGCACCGCGACGATCTACGCCGACCGCCGCGACGGCGCGCACGACGAGGCGACCGGCGTCATCGGGGGCCACGAGCGCGACGTCCCGGGGTACTGGGAGTACAGCGTGCGCATCGCCCGGGCGTGGGAGGCCGCGCAGCAGGAGGCCGACCTGCCGCACACCCGGCGGGTCGCCCTGCGCGCGGCGATGGTCATGAGCCCGGACCGGGGCGGCGTGTTCGACGTGCTGTCGTGGATGGCCCGTGTCGGCCTCGGCGGGCCGGTCGCCGGAGGAGGGCAGTACGTGTCGTGGATCCACGACGCCGACCTCGTCCGGGCGTTGCTGCTGCTCCTCGAGCGCGAGGACCTCTCCGGTCCGGTCAACCTCGCCGCGCCCGGACCCGTGCCGCAGCGCGAGCTGATGCGCGGCCTGCGCCGGGCGTGGGGTGGGCGCCCCGGGCTGCCGGCCACCGCGTGGATGGCCGAGATCGGCGCGCTGGCGCTGCGGACCGACACCGAGCTGCTCCTCAAGAGCCGCCGCGTCGTGCCCGGCCGACTGCTGGATGCCGGGTTCGTCTTCGAGCACCCGACGTGGGACGAGGCCGCCCGCGACCTCGTGGCCCGTCGCCGCGGCCGGGCGGGCACGCGGCCGGACCCCGCACCGGCTCAGTAGGGCGGCCGCTCGGGGTCGGCCGTCGACGGTGGTGCCGGCGCCTCGTCCGCGGTCCGCCGCAGGACGAGCGTGGGTGGGTCCGGTGGGGACGTGGTCCGGGTGCGGCCGGCGGGGTCGAGCCAGTGGAGCGCGCCGTCCGGGGCGAGGGTGACCCGCCATCCCGGTCGTTGCTTGACGCGGTGGTGGCGGCGGCAGAGGCAGGCGAGATTGCGGGCGTCCGTGGGGCCGGCCACGGACGGACGTGGTCGAGGTCGCACGAGCGCGCCGGGACGTGGCAGCCGGGGAAGCGGCAGCGCCGGTCGCGGTCCCGGACGAGAGCCGCGAGGCGGGGCCCGGGCGGTAGGCCGAGGTGACGAGCCATCCGGCGTCGACGAGGACGGGGTCAGGACCGGACGCGGCGACCTCGACGAGGGCGTCGGCCGGGAGGTCGGTGGCGGGCGGGGCGGTCACGACGACCTGCACCTCCACGCTCGCCTGACGGGTCACGAGGTCGGTCAGCGCCCTGGCCCGCGCTCGGTCGAGCGTGGCGCAGGTACCGTCGGCGACGTGGCGCCGCGCCAGCTCGTCGACGGCCGCCCAGGCGGTGCACGCCTCCTCGGAGGGGAAGGTGCCGAGCCAGGTGTCGACGCCCGGCTCGTCGACCCAGCGCCGAAGGGACGACTCCGCCCGGGCCCGGACGGCCCGCTGCCGGACCAGGTCCGGCGAGATGCGGGCCAGCACCCGACGGACCCTGCGCCGCAGGCGGGTCGCGTCCTCCCGCCTGAACCACGGGGCGAGGGTGTCGACGACCGTGCGAGCGACGTCGGCCGACACCTCCTCGAGCTCGCGGGCCACGACCTGCGCGCGGTAGGCGTCCAGCCGACCGGCGGACATCGCGGTGTGCAGACCGCCGAGGCCGGTGCTCGTGCCGCTGCCCTCCGGGCCGTCGGCGGCCCGGCGCACGGCGTCGCGCACCCGGGCCTCGGCCAGCGACGGGGAGATGCGGAGGACCAACGGCTCGATGGCCGCGAGACGGACGAGCACCTCGTCCTGCCGGGCCGCCACGACGTCGGCGAGCGAGCGTAGGGCGCCCAGCGCCTCCGCCCACTCGGCGCTCGAGCCGGAAGACTCCACGAGGGAGCAAGGCGGTCCAGCGCCTCGCGTGCGTCGCGCACGGCGGCGAGGACGTCCTGCGGCGCTGCGGTGGCGGTCATCGGGTCCCCCTCCCCTCGTACCCGCGACCTTACCGTCGGCCACCGACATCCCCCTGCTCATCCACAGCCCCATCTGGCTGTGGCACAACCTCTTTGGCCCCACCAGCCACGTGCAGACCATCAAGCCGGCGTCGCGTCACAGCCCGGGGCCAGCGCGGTGGGGCTAGCCTGCGGGCATGCGTCTGGGACTGGCCGGCGGGTACGCCGGGATGGGTATGGGTGAGGACCTCCTCGAGCTCGTGCAGGAGGCCGACCGGCTCGACTACGCCTCCGTGTGGGTGGCCGAGGCCTACGGGTCCGACAGCCCGACGGTGCTCGCGTGGCTCGCGGCGCAGACCGAGCGGATCGGCCTCGGCGCCGGCGTCATGCAGATCCCGGCGCGCACCCCGGCCATGACGGCGATGACGGCGGCCACCCTCGACACCCTCTCGGGCGGGCGCTTCCTCCTCGGCCTCGGCGTCTCGGGCCCGCAGGTGAGTGAGGGGTGGCACGGCGTGCGCTTCGCCGACCCGCTCGGCCGCACCCGTGAGTACGTCTCGATCGTCCGGTCCGCGCTGCGCCGCGAGGCGGTCAGCCACGACGGCGAGCACTTCACGCTGCCCCTGCCCGACGGCGCCGGCAAGGCGCTGCGCCTGACCATCCACCCGCCGCGCCAGGACCTGCCGGTCTACCTCGCGGCCGTCGGCCCGCGGAACCTGCGGCTCGCGGGCGAGGTCGCGGACGGCTGGCTCGCGGTCTTCCTCTCGCCGGAGCACTCCGCCGACCAGTTCGCGTCGGTCCGCGAGGGCCGCGAGAAGGCCGGCCGGGGGACGCCCGAGGACCCGATGGCGGGCTTCGACACCGTCGCGTCCGTCCCGGTCGTCGTCACCGACGACCTCGAGGCCGCCCGCGCCGCCGTCGCCCCGTACACCGCCCTCTACATCGGGGGGATGGGCAGCCGCGAGCAGAACTTCTACAACCGGCTGGCTCGCCGGATGGGGTTCGACGACGCCGCCGACACCATCCAGGACCTCTACCTCGCCGGGCGCCCGCGCGACGCCGCCGACGCCGTCCCGATGGAGCTCGCCGACGCGACCGCGCTTCTCGGGCCGCCCGAGCGCATCGCCGAGCGGGTGGGCCGCTACGCCGACGCGGGGGTCACGACGCTGTCCGTGGCGCCGTACGCCCGCACGACCGAGGAGCGGCTGGCCGTCCTGCGGCTCATGGCCGAGGCCGTCCGCTGACCTCGCGCTCACCTCGCTGAGGGCCACCCGTCGTGGCGTTTGGGTGATGCGGGGGCGCGCCCCCTAGTCTCGACGCGTGCCCGTCGAGCTCTCCTACTTCCAGGCCGTCGTCCTCGGCGTCGTCGAGGGACTCACCGAGTTCCTCCCGATCTCGTCGACCGGACACCTCACCATCGCCGAGCACCTGCTGGGGCTCCCCGTCGACGCCAACGCGGTGACGGCGTACACGGCGATCATCCAGATCGGCGCCATCGCGGCGACCTTCCTGTACTTCGCGCGGAAGATCGCGCGGCTGTTCATGGCCTGGGTGAACGGGTTGCGCGACACCGGTGCCCGCGAGGACCGCGACTACCGCCTGGCGTGGGTGGTCATCGTCGGGTCGATCCCGGTCGGGCTCGTCGGCTTCCTGCTCAAGGACGTCATCTCCGGCCCGCTGCGCAGCCTCTGGGTCGTCGCCGCCGCCCTCGTCCTGTGGAGCGCGGTCATCTGGTGGGCGGAGGCGCGCCACGACGCGCTCGAGGCCGCCGGGACCCAGCGCGACGAGACGCAGCTGACACTCAAGGACGGCCTGGTCATCGGCCTCGTCCAGTGCTTCAGCCTCATCCCCGGCGTCTCGCGCTCGGGCGCGACCATCTCCGCCGGCCTGGCCCGCGGCATCAACCGGGTCACGGCCACCGAGCTGTCGTTCTTCATGGCCATCCCGGCTCTCACCGCCGCGGGCCTGTTCGAGCTCGTCGACGCGTGGCACGACCTCAAGGTCCTCGGCGCCGGCCAGATGCTCGTCGGCATCGTCGTCGCGTTCGTCACCGCGTACGCCTCGATCGCCTGGCTGCTCAAGTTCGTCGCGAGCAACTCGCTGCGCCCCTTCGTCTGGTACCGCATCGCCCTCGGCCTGGTCCTCGCGGCCGCCCTGGCCGCCGGGCTCATCACCGCGACCTGACCCGCCCGCCGGCACGCGCCGCCAGCGGGATGACGCGGAAGTCGGCGCGTGGCGGGGATGTAGCCGCACCACGAACCGGTTTCCCCGCCATCACTGGGATGACGCGGAAGCCAGCGGCCCTCGGACGAGCCCAGTCAGAGCCGGCCGGCGCGCTTGAGGAGCCGGTGGAGCGTGATGCAGCCGACCGCGTGAGCGGATGACCGTCACACGTGTCGGCGTCCGCCGAGGAGGTCGTCAGGTTGCTTTCCCGACTCGACATCGCATCGGTCGATCGCTCGTCGTGCACGCAGCGGCGTGCGGAGCGCCACAGTTCCGCGTCGTGACCGGGATGACGCGGAAGATGGTCCCTGACGGGGATACAACCCCGTCATGGACCAGTTTCCCCGCCATCACGGTGATGGCGCGGAAGCTCGCGGGTCCCGGACGCGTCCGGTCAGAGCCAGCCGGCGCGCTTGAAGAGCCGGTAGAGCGTCGTGCAGCCGAGCGCCATGACGGCGAGCACGACGAAGTAGCCGTAGTGCCAGCGCAGCTCGGGCATGTTGTCGAAGTTCATCCCGTAGATGCCGGCGATCATCGTCGGCAGCGCGGCCATCGCGACCCACGCCGAGATGCGGCGCATGTCGTCGTTCTGCTGCACGGACACCTGCGCGAGGTGCGCCGAGAGGATGCCCGACAGCAGGTCGTCGTAGGACTCGACGTGGTCGAGCACCGACTGCAGGTGGTCCGAGACGTCGCGCAGCTGCAGCCGCAGCTCGCCCTCGGGGACAGGGCTGCGCGGTGAGTGGTGGAGCATCCGCAGCGGCTCGGCCAGGGGCAGGACCGCCCGGCGGAACTCGAGCACCTCGCGCTTGAGGCGGTAGATGGCCGCCGTGTCGGTGCGGGCGTCGGAGAAGACGGCCGTCTCGATCTCGTCGAGGTCGGTCTGCACCTCGGCGTCGATCTCGACGTAGCCGTCGACGACCCGGTCGAGGACGCCGTGCAGGACCGCGAGCGGGCCGCCGCGCAGCAGCTCGGGGTCGGCCTCGAGGTGGGCGCGGATGCCCGTGAGCGGGGTCAGCTCGCCCCGTCGGACCGTGACGACGAAGTGGTCGCCGACGAAGACCATCACCTCGCCGGTCTCGATGTCGGAGGTGCGGTCGATGTAGCGCAGCGGCTTGAGGACGACGAAGACCGTGTCGTCGAAGAGCTCGACCTTGGCCCGCTGGCGCCCCTTGACCGCGTCCTCGACGGCGAGCGGGTGCAGCTGGAGCTCGACGTTGACCTCGTCGAACTCCTCCTGCGTCGGGTCCTTGAGCCCGATCCAGAGGAAGGCGGTCGGGTCGCCCGAGGCCCGCAGGCCGTCGAGCTCCTCGGACAGGTCCCCGCAGGCACGGCGGTGCCCGTCCTCGTAGATGGCGCGGTCGACGATCACGGAGGCCATTGTGGGTGACGGGTGGGCCGCACCCGTCGCACGACGCCTACAGTTCACTCTCGTGGCGATCGTCCTCCTCCTGCGGCACGGGCACTCGACGGCGAACGCCGAGGGGGTGCTCGCCGGCTGGACCGAGGGCGTGGGCCTCACCGACACCGGTCGCGGGCAGGCCGCCCGTGTTGCCGAACGGCTGGCACCGCTCACCGTCGTGCGCGCCGTCAGCAGCCCGCTCCAGCGCTGCCGCGAGACCGTCGCCATCGCGGTGCCGGACCTCGAGGTCGCCACCGACGGGCGCCTGGGGGAGTGCCACTACGGCTCGTGGACGGGCCGGAAGCTCGCCGACGCGGCGAAGGACCCGCTCTGGCGCACCATCCAGGACGACCCCGCCGCCGCGACCTTCCCGCCGTCCGCGGACCACTCCGGCGAGTCCCTCGGCCAGATGGCCGAGCGGGTCGTTGGGGCCGTGCGGGCCCTGGACGCCGAGGTCGAGGCCGCCCACGGCCAGGCCGCGGTCTGGCTCGCCGTCAGCCACGGCGACCCCATCAAGGCCGTCCTCGCCGAGGCGGTCGGCGCCGGCATCGGCGGGCTGCAGCGCGTGCGGGTCGACCCGGGCTCGGTCAGCGCCGTCCACGTGACGCCCAGCCGGATGGTCCTGCTGGCCAGCAACACGCACGGCGGCGACCTCGCGGGGCTCGTCGCGGTGCCCACCCAGCACGCCGCCGGCGACTCGACGGTGGGCGGGGGAGCGGGCTGACCGGTCGGACGGGTTCGCGCCCCCGGTGTTGATCGGGCGTCCCTCCGGCGCATAGTGTGCGGGAGTTGTTGCAAACTGTTCGCAACAGCCGCCCCCCAGAGCCGGAGGTCACCATGCACGTCCCCGACGGGTTCCTCGACGCACCGACCTCCGTCGCCACCGGCGTCGTGGCCGCGGGCGTCGTCGGGGCCTCCCTCGTGCGGGCCTCGCGGCGCGAGCTCGACGAGCGCACCGCCCCCCTCGCCGGCCTCGTCGCCGTCTTCGTCTTCGCCGCCCAGATGGTCAACTTCCCGGTCGGCGCCGGCACCTCCGGGCACCTGCTCGGGGCCGCCCTGGCCGCCGTCCTCGTCGGACCGGCCACGGCGACCCTCTGCCTGACCGTCGTCCTCGCGGTCCAGGCCTTCCTCTTCGCCGACGGCGGGGTCACCGCGCTCGGCACGAACGTCATCCTCATGGGCGTCGTCGGCGTCTGGGTCGGCTACGCGGTCGCACGCGGCCTGCTGGGCCTGCTGCCCAAGCGCCTCGCGAGCATCCCCGTGGCGGCAGCCGTCGGGGCGTTCGTCAGCGTCCCCGCCGCCGCGCTCGCGTTCTCCGGCCTCTACGCAATCGGGGGAGCGGCGCCCATCCCGCTCGGCACCCTCGTCGGGACGATGGTCGGCTGGCACCTCCTCATCGGGCTCGGCGAGGCCGCCATCACCTTCCTCGCCGTCACGAGCATCGTCGCCGCCCGGCCGGACCTCGTCCACGTCGCCCGCGGGCGGATGCCCGCCCTCGAGCTGCGCACCCCGGAGGTCGTCGCGTGAGCACCGCCACCGACACCCCGCGCGTCAGCACCCGGCGCCTCGTCGTCGTCGGGCTCGCGGTCTGCCTGGTCATCGCCGGCGTCGTGTCGTTCTACGCCTCCAGCCACCCCGACGGCCTCGAGCACGTCGCCGCCACCCTCGGCTTCGAGGGCGTGGCCCGCGACTCCGCCGCGGCCGGCTCCCCGCTCGCCGACTACGGCGTCCAGGGCGTCGACGACGCCCGCCTCTCCGGCGGCCTCGCCGGCGTCATCGGGGCCGTCGTCACCGGGCTCGTGATGTTCGGCCTCGTCATGGTCGTGCGGCGCCGCGGCCGCCGCACGCGCGACTGAGGTGGGGTCCGGCCCCGGCCGGCACCTGCACGTCGAGGGCGGCTCGCTCCTCCACCGGCTGCCCGCCCACGTCAAGCTCGTCGGCCTGGTCCTGTTCGTCCTCGCCGTCGTCGCGGTGCCGTCCGAGCAGCACCTTGCGCTCGGTCTCCTGCTGGCCCTCGGCGTCGTGCTCGTCCTCACGACCCGCGTCCCCGCCCGCCACGTCCTGCCGCGCCTGGCCGTCGAGACCCCCTTCGCGGTCTTCGCCGTCGTCCTGCCGTTCGTCGCCGTCGGGCCGCAGGTCGCGCTCGGGCCGGTCACCGTGTCGCAGACCGGTCTCACCGCCGCGGTCGCGCTCCTGCTCAAGGGCACGACGGGTGTCCTCGCCGCCGTGACCTTCGCGGTCACGACGCCCCCGCGCGACCTCGTCCGGGCCCTGCAGCACCTGCGGGTGCCCGACCCCCTCGTCCTCATCGCGTCCTTCATGGTCCGCTACGTCGACGTCGTCGCCGACCAGCTGCAGCGGATGAAGGTCGCCCGCCTCTCGCGCGGCTTCTCGGCCCGCTCCGTGCGTTCGTGGCCGGCGCTGGCCGCCGGCACCGGCGCCCTCTTCATCCGCAGCTACGAGCGCGGCGAGCGGGTGCACCTCGCGATGGTCAGCCGCGGCTGGAACGGCTCGATGCCCGTCACCGCCCCCCTGACCGCCACGCCGGGCGCCTGGGCCGCGGGGCTCGCCCCGGCGGCGGTGGCGCTCGTCGTCGCCGTCTCGACGAGGATGGCCGGATGACCACTCCCGTCCTCGACCTCCAGGGCGTCGCCTACGCCTACCCGGGCGGCCACCAGGCCCTCTTCGGCGTCGACCTGCACGTGCACCCCGGGGAGCGCGTCGCGCTGCTCGGGCCGAACGGCGCCGGCAAGACGACGCTCGTCCTGCACCTCAACGGGGTCCTGCTGCCCGGGCACGGCACCGTCACCGTGTCGGGCCTGCCGGTCACCGAGGAGCACCTGCTCGAGGTCCGCCGGCGCGTCGGCATCGTCTTCCAGGACCCCGACGACCAGCTCTTCATGCCGACCGTCCGGGACGACGTCGCCTTCGGGCCGGCCAACCTCGGCCTGCGCGGGGCCGAGCTCGAGGCCCGCGTCACCGAGGCGCTCACGGCCGTCGGCGTGGCCGACCTCGCCGACCGGGCGCCGCACCACCTGAGCTTCGGCCAGCGTCGGCGCGTGGCCATCGCGACCGTCCTCGCGATGCGCCCCGAGATCCTCGTCCTCGACGAGCCGTCATCCAACCTCGACCCGGCCTCGCGCCGTGAGCTCGCCGACATCCTGCGCGGCCTCGACGTGACCATCCTCATGGTGACCCACGACCTGCCCTACGCCGTCGAGCTCTGCGCCCGCTCGGTCATCCTCTCGGAGGGCACGATCGTCGCCGACGGGCCGACCGTCGACCTGCTCCGTGACGAGGCGCTCATGGCCCGCCACCGCCTGGAGCTGCCGGTGGGGTTCTCGATCTAGGGTGGGTGCCATGCCTGCCACCGTCTTCGACCCGCCGGAGCGCTTCGTCGCCGGCACCGTGGGCCCCCCGGGCGGCCGCACCTTCTTCCTCCAGGCCCGCGGCGGAGGTCGCGTCGTCTCGGTCTCGCTCGAGAAGGTGCAGGTGACCGCGCTCGCCGACCGGGTCAACGACCTGCTCGACGCGCACGCCGAGGGCGCCGCCACCGAGCCGCTCGGCGACGGCGACACCGACCCGCTCGAGGCGCCGATCGAGGACGAGTTCCGGGTCGACACCCTCGCCCTCGCGTGGGACACCGAGCGCCGCGTGCTGGTCATCGAGTGCCACGACGCCGACCCCGAGGAGACCGAGGAGGACGCGCTCGAGACCCTGCGCGTCGTCCTCGACCCCGTCGCCGCCCGGGCCTTCGCCCGACGCTGCGGCAAGGTGCTGTCCGCCGGCCGCCCGGCGTGTCCCTTCTGCGGCCAGCCGCTCGACCCCACCGGCCACATCTGCCCCCGTGCCAACGGGTACCGGCGCTGACCTCGAGGGGCTGCTGACCCACGGCGAGCTGACGCCGGTGGGTCGCATCCAGGGCTCCTCGAACGGCGCGCTCCTCTGCTTCGTCGGCGACCCCGCCGACGAGGTGCTGGCCATCCACAAGCCGGAGGCGACCGAGCGCCGCCTCTGGGACTACCCGGACGGCACCCTCGTCGCCCGGGAGCGCGCGGCGTGGCTGGTCAGCGAGGCCGGCGGCTTCGACGTCGTGCCTCCGACCGTGCTGCGCGACGGCCCGCGCGGCCCCGGGTCGGTCCAGCTGTGGGTCGGCCCCGTCGGCGACGAGGACGTGCCCCCGCTCGTCGACGTCGTCGCCCCGGACGAGGTGCCCGACGGGTGGCTCGTCGTCCTCGAGGGCGAGTCCCCGCTGGGCGAGCCCGTGGTCGTCGCCCACTGCGGCGAGCCCGCCCTGCGGACCGTCGCCGTCCTCGACGCCGCGCTCAACAACTCCGACCGCAAGGGCAGCCACGTGATGCGCGACGGCGCCCTCGTGCGCGGCTGCGACCACGGCGTCAGCCTCGGCGTCGAGCCCAAGCTGCGGACCGTGCTGTGGGGGTGGGCCGGTGAGCCGGTCCCGGACGCCGACCTCGCCCGGCTCGAGCGGCTGGCGGGGGCGCTCGGCGCCGACCTGCCCGACGCGCTGGAGCCCCTGCTGACCCCGGCGGAGGTCGACGCGCTGACCCACCGGGTCGCGATGCTCCTGCGCCGACGGCGCCATCCGCTGCCCGCCGCGGGCTGGCCCGCCATCCCGTGGCCGGCCCTGTGAGGGCGCCCCGTACGCTGGGCCGGTGAAGTCGTGGCCCACCCCGTTCGTCCCTGAGGTCCCCGGTCTCGGAGAGCCGCTCCGGCTCCACGACACCAGCCGTGGCGCCGTCGTCCCCGTCGGCGCCGGCGACGTCGCCCGCATCTACGTCTGCGGCATCACGCCGTACGACGCGACCCACCTCGGGCACGCGGCGACGTACGTGACCTTCGACCTCGTCCAGCGCGCGCTGCGCGACGCGGGGCACCGCGTCGAGTACGTCCAGAACGTCACCGACGTCGACGACCCGCTGCTCGAGCGGGCGGCGCGCGACGGGCGTGACTGGCGCGAGCTCGCGACCTCCGAGATCGACCTCTTCCGCGAGGACATGACGGCGCTGTCGGTCATCCCGCCGGACGCCTACCGCGGTGTCGTCGAGTCGATGGACGAGATCGTCGCGGCCGTGCGCCGGCTGCTGGAGTCCGGGGCGGCCTACCGCCTCCCGGTGCCGGCGGGCGAGGGCAGCGGCGACGACGTCTACCTGGACCTCGCGCGGACCCCCGACTTCGGCGACGTCTCGGGCTGGACCCGCGAGCAGATGCTGGCCGTCTTCGCGGAGCGCGGCGGCGACCCCGACCGCGAGGGCAAGCGCGACGCCCTCGACCCCCTCCTGTGGCGCGGCGCGCGCGCCGGTGAGCCGTCGTGGGACGACGACCTCCTCGGCAGCGGCCGCCCCGGCTGGCACATCGAGTGCACCGCGATCTCGCTCGAGCACCTCGGCCACCCGATCGACATCCAGGGTGGCGGCAGCGACCTCGTCTTCCCGCACCACGAGATGAGCGCCGTCCAGGCCGACGCCCTGACCGGCGACGACGTCTTCGCCCGCCTCTACGTCCACCAGGGGATGGTCGGCTACGAGGGCGAGAAGATGAGCAAGTCCAAGGGCAACCTCGTGCTCGTCTCGAAGCTGCGCGCCGATGGCGTCGACCCGATGGCCATCCGGCTCGTGCTGCTCGCCCAGCACTACCGCACCGACTGGGAGTACACCGACTCCCTTCTCGCGCAGGCGCAGACGCGACTGGACCGCTGGCGCAGCGCGCTGTCGACCAACGGGGGCGCCGACCCGACCGCGACCATCGCGGCCGTGCGCGCCGCCGTCGCCGACGACCTCGCGACGCCGCGGGCCCTCGCGGCCGTCGACGCGTGGTGCGAGCAGACCCTGGCCGGCGCGTCCGGCGAGGACCCCGCGGCGCCCGGGCTGCTGGCCCGCACGCTCGACGCGGTGCTCGGCATCCGCCTCTGACGAGGGATCAGGCGGGTCCGGAGGCTCCGGGCTCGTCGGTGCCGCGGCGGCGCAGGTAGCGCTCGAACTCCTTGGCGATGGCGTCGCCGCTCGCCTCGGGCAGCTCGGCGGTGTCCTGGGCCTCCTCGAGGCTCTCGACGTACTCGGCGACCTCGCTGTCGGACTCGGCGAGCTCGTTGATGCCCCGCTCCCAGGCGCGGGCGTCGTCCTCGAGCTCGTCGTGCTCGATGGGGGCGTCGAAGAGCTCCTCGAGCCGGCCGACGAGGGCCAGCGTCGCCTTCGGGCTGGGGGAGTGGCCCGCGTAGTGCGGCACCGCGGCCCAGCACGACACCGACGGGATGCCGACCTGGGTCGCCGCGTCCGAGACGACCCCGAGGATGCCGGTCGGGCCCTCGTAGCCGCTGACCTCGAGGCCGTGGCGGTGGCGGGTGTCCTCGTTGTCGGAGGTGGCGTTGACCGGGATGGGCCGGGTGTGCGCGACGTCGGCCATCAGGGCGCCGAGCGTGACGACCATCGAGACGTCCGCGGCCTCGGCGAGCTCCATCAGCTCGACGGCGAAGGCCCGCCAACGGAAGGACGGCTCGACGCCCTGGACGAGGATGACGTCGCGGCCGAGCGATGTGCCCCGCGCGACGAGGATCCGCGTCGTGCGCCAGCTGATCCGCCGCTTGCCGCCCTCGACGACGACCCGCGGGCGGTTGACCTGGAAGTCGTAGTAGTCCTCCGGGTCCAGGGCCGCCACGACCTCGGCGTCCCAGACCTCCGCGAGGTGCTCGAGGACCGAGCTGGCGGCCTCCCCGGCGTCGTTCCAGCCCTCGAACGCGGCGATCATCACGGGGTCGTGCAGATCGCCGATGTCGTCGAGCTCGATCACGGGGGTGTCCTCCTCAGGCGGGTCAGGCCTCCACCCTACGGCTCGATAGGCTCGTGGCTCATGAGCCTCCCCGCAGCAGTCCTCTGGGACATGGACGGCACCCTCGTCGACACCGAGCCGTACTGGATCGCCGCCGAGCACGCGATCGTCGAGGAGCACGGCGGCACGTGGAACGACGAGTTCGCGCACCAGCTCGTCGGCAACGACCTCATGGTGTCGGCCGAGTTCATCCGGGCCAACTCGCCGATCGAGTGGGAGCCCGAGCGGATCGTCGACGAGCTCCTCGCCCGCGTCGTCACCCAGGTGCGCGAGCACGTGCCGTGGCGCCCCGGGGCCCGCGAGCTGCTCGCCGGCCTCGGCGACGCCGGTGTCCCCAGCGCGCTCGTGACGATGTCGTGGCGCGTGCTGGCCGACGCCGTGGTCGCCGCCCTCCCGGAAGGCTCGTTCACGGCGGTCGTCACCGGCGACGAGGTGTCGCACGGCAAGCCGCACCCCGAGCCCTACGAGGCGGCGGCGCGGATGCTCGGCGTCGACCCGGCCCGGTGCGTCGCCATCGAGGACAGCCCGACCGGCGTCCGCTCGGCCGTGGCCGCCGGGGTGCCGACGCTGGCCGTGCCGCACGTCGTCCCCGTGCCGGAGGTCGAGGGCGCGGTGCAGGTGCAGGGCCTGGCCGGGATGACCCCGCAGGGCCTCGCCGACGCGGTCGCCTCACTCGTCGTCGGGTGAGGCCTCGCCCGAGCGGGCGGGATCGAGGGCGATGAGCCCGGCGCCCTCGGGCAGCGGTGGCGGCGTGCCGCCGAACTCGGGGCAGTACTCGCGGAAGTCGCACCAGTCGCACAGCCGCGAGGTGCGCGGCCGCCAGTCACCGGTCTGCGCCGCGCGCACCACGGCGTCCCAGATCGCCCGCACGTTGCGCTCGATGGCCAGGAGGTCGCGCTCGTCCGGGACGTAGCGGACGACCTCGCCGTTGCCGAGGTAGACGAGCTGGAGCATCTTCGGCACCTCGCCGTGGATGCGCCACAGCACGAGGGCGTAGAACTTCATCTGGAAGAGGGCCTTGGCCTCGAAGAGCTCGCCGGGGGAGCGGCCGGTCTTGTAGTCGACGACCCGCATCGCGCCGTCGGGGGCGACGTCGAGGCGGTCGACGTAGCCGCGCAGCGTGAGGCCCTCGATCTCGGTCTCGACGTAGAGCTCGCGGGCGGCGGGCTCCAGCCGGGTCGGGTCCTCGAGGTCGAACCACTGCTCGACGAGCGTGCGGGCGCCGGCGAACCAGGCGTCCTCGGTCAGCTGCTCGTCGTCCTCGATCATCGTCGCGAGCTCGGGGCGCTCCTCCACCAGTGCGCGCCAGCGCGGCTCGAGCAGCGCGGTGGCCGCGGCCGGGGTGCGCTCGGCCGCCGGCAGCTCGAAGAGGTGCTCGAGGACGGCGTGGACGAGGGTGCCACGGGCGGCGGCGAGGGACGGCGGACCCTCGAGCTTGTCGATCGTGCGGAAGCGGAACAGCAGCGGGCACTGCTTGAAGTCCGCGGCGCGGCTCGGCGAGAGGGCTGGGGTCATGGCGACCACGGTAGGCGCCGGCCCCGACACCGCCGAACCGCCACCCCGGCGGCCGCGCCGCGGGTCATCCAGAGCAGGCAACACGCAGGCTCGAGCCGCCTCGGCTCTGCGTGTCGCCTCCTCTCGACGAGCGCCGGCGGGCCGAGAGCGTGATCCGCCGAACCGCCACCCCGGGGTCAGTCGTCCGGGGTGTAGCCGAGGTTCGGGCCGAGCCAGCGCTCGGCGGTGCGGAGGTCCCAGCCCTTGCGGGCCGCGTAGTCCTCGACCTGGTCGCGCCCGAGCCGGCCGACGACGAAGTACTGGCTCTCGGGGTGGGCGAAGTACCAGCCCGAGACCGACGCACCCGGCCACATCGCCATCGACTCGGTGAGCCTGACGCCCGTGCGCTCCTCGCCCCCGAGGAGGGCCATGAGCGTCTCCTTCTCGGTGTGGTCCGGGCAGGCCGGGTAGCCCGGCGCCGGCCGGATGCCGCGGTACTTCTCGGCGACGAGCGCCGCGTTGTCGAGCCGCTCGTCGGCCGCGTACCCCCACAGGTCCGTGCGGACCCGCTGGTGCAGCCGCTCGGCGAAGGCCTCGGCGAGCCGGTCGGCGAGGGCCTCGAGCATGATCGCCGAGTAGTCGTCGAGGTCGTCCTTGAAGGCCTGCAGCCGGTCCTCGAGGCCGAGGCCCGCGGTGACCGAGAAGGCGCCGACGTGGTCGCGCAGGCCGGTCTCCTTCGGGGCGACGAAGTCCGAGAGGCACTTGTTGGCCACGCCCTCGCGGTGCCGGCCCTGCTGGCGCAGCCCGTGGAGGGTCGTCAGGACGCTCGTGCGGTCCTCGTCGGCGTACAGCTCGAGGTCGTCGCCGACGGAGCTCGCCGGGAAGATGCCGACGACGCCCCGCGGGTGCAGCCAGCGCTCCCGCTCGATGCGGTCGAGCATCCGCTGCGCGTCGTCGAAGAGCTTGCGCGCGACCTCGGACGTCGTCGGGTTGTTGAGGACGTCCGGGTAGCGGCCGCGGACCTCCCAGGCGAGGAAGAACGGCGTCCAGTCGATGTACTCGCGCAGGTCGGCGACCGGGTAGTCCTCCCAGACGCGCGTGAACTGGTGCGCGGCCCGGCGCCAGCGGCTGTCCTTGGGGGCCGACCAGCGGTCGCCCTCCTGCTGGGCCAGCAGGTGCGGACGCATCGGGCGGTACGAGGACCAGTCCAGCGCAGGCGCGTTCGCGCGGGCCGCAGCCAGGTCGGTGAGCGGCCGCTCGCCCGACTTCGCCGCGTGCCGGCGCCGCAGCTCGGCGTACTCCTGCGCGATGCCCTCGACGAACGGGCCGCGCTGGGTGTCGGAGAGCAGCTGGCTGACGACGGGCACCGACCGGCTGGCGTCCTTGACCCAGACGACCGGGCCGGAGTAGCGCTCGTCGACCTTGACGGCCGTGTGCGCCTTCGAGGTCGTCGCGCCACCGAGCATCAGCGGCAGGTCGAGCCCCTGGCGCTGCATCTCGCCGGCCACCTGGACCATCTCGTCGAGGCTCGGGGTGATGAGCCCGGACAGCCCGATGACGTCGGCCTTCTCCTCGCGCGCGGTGTCGATGATCTTCTGCAGCGGCACCATGACGCCGAGGTCGACGACGTCGTAGTTGTTGCACTGGAGGACGACCCCGACGATGTTCTTGCCGATGTCGTGGACGTCGCCCTTGACCGTCGCCATGACGACCTTGCCCTTGCTGCGCCGGCGGGCGGCCTCGTCCTTCTCGGCCTCGATGTAGGGGACGAGGTGCGCGACGGCCTTCTTCATGACGCGGGCGGACTTGACCACCTGCGGGAGGAACATCTTGCCGGCGCCGAAGAGGTCGCCGACGACGTTCATCCCGTCCATGAGCGGCCCCTCGATGACCTCGAGCGGGCGGCCCCCGGCCTCGGCGATCTCGAGCCGCAGCGCCTCGGTGTCGTCGACGACGTGGTCGTCGACGCCCTTGACGAGGGCGTGCGTGATCCGTTCGCGCAGCGGCAGCTCGCGCCACTCCTCGGCGGCGGCCTCGGCCACCTGCCCGTCGGAGCGGAACTCCTCGGCGAGGGCGAGCAGCCGCTCGGTGGCCTCCTGCGGGTCCTCGCGACGGTTGAGCACGACGTCCTCGATGGCGTCGCGCAGCCGCGCGTCGAGCGTGTCGTAGGGCACGAGCGCCCCGGCGTTGACGATGCCCATGTCCATCCCCGCGCGGATCGCGTGGTAGAGGAACACGGCGTGGATCGCCTCGCGGACGGCGTTGTTGCCGCGGAAGCTGAACGACACGTTCGAGACGCCGCCGGAGACGAGCGCGTGCGGCAGGTTCTCGGAGATCCAGCGGGTGGCCTCGATGAAGTCGGTGCCGTAGGCCGCGTGCTCCTCGATGCCGGTCGCGACCGCGAAGACGTTGGGGTCGAAGATGATGTCCTCGGCCGGGAAGCCGACCTCCTCGGTCAGCAGCCGGTAGGCGCGCCCGCAGATCTCCTTCCGGCGCTCGAGGCTGTCGGCCTGCCCGTCCTCGTCGAAGGCCATGACGACGACCGCGGCCCCGTGCTTGCGCGCGAGCCGGGCGTGCGCGAGGAAGGGCTCGACGCCCTCCTTCATCGAGATCGAGTTGATGATCGCCTTGCCCTGCGTGACCTTGAGGCCGGCCTCGATGACCTCCCACTTGCTCGAGTCGACCATGACCGGGACGCGGCAGATGTCGGGCTCGGACGCGATGAGCTTGAGGAAGCGGTCCATCGCCGCGACGCCGTCGATCATCCCCTCGTCCATGTTGACGTCGATGACCTGCGCGCCCGACTCGACCTGCTGGCGGGCCACCGACAGCGCGGTCGGGTAGTCCTCCTCGCGGATCAGCCGGCGGAAGCGTGCCGACCCGGTGATGTTCGTGCGCTCGCCGACGTTGACGAAGAGGCTCTCGTCGGTGACGACGAGCGGTTCCAGGCCCGAGAGCCGCAGGGCGGGCGCGACCTCGGCCGGCTCGCGCGGGGTGCCACCGGCCGCGGCCGCCGCGATGGCGGCGATGTGGCCCGGCGTCGTGCCGCAGCAGCCGCCGACGATGTTGACCAGCCCGGCGCTCGCGAACTCGCCGACGACCTCGGCCATCGCCTCGGGGCCCTCGTCGTACTCGCCGAAGGCGTTGGGCAGGCCCGCGTTCGGGTGGGCGGAGACGAAGCAGTCGGCGATGCGCGACAGCTCGGCGACGTAGGGGCGCAGCTCGCCCGCGCCGAGCGCGCAGTTGAGGCCGATCGCGAGCGGGCGGGCGTGGCGCACCGAGTACCAGAAGGCCTCGGTCACCTGGCCCGACAGCGTCCGCCCCGAGGCGTCGGTGATGGTGCCGGAGATCATGACCGGCCAGCGGCGGCCGTGCTCCTCGAAGAGGGTCTCGAGGGCGAAGATCGCCGCCTTGGCGTTGAGGGTGTCGAAGATCGTCTCGACGAGCAGCACGTCCGAGCCGCCGTCGACGAGGCCGCGGGCCTGCTCGAGGTAGGCCTCCGCGAGCTCGTCGAAGCTCGTGTTGCGGGCGCCGGGGTCGTTGACGTCCGGCGAGATGGACGCCGTGCGGTTGGTCGGGCCGAGGGTGCCGAGCACCCAGCGCGGGCGCCCGGTGCGTGCCTCGACGGCGTCGCACGCGGCGCGGGCCAGCGAGGCGGCCGCCACGTTCATCTCGTAGGCGAGCTCCGACATCCCGTAGTCGGCGAGCGAGATGCGCTGTGCGTTGAAGGTGTTGGTCTCGACGAGGTCGGCGCCCGCCTCGAGGTAGGCCTCGTGGATCTCGCGGATGGCGTCCGGCTGCGTCAGCGACAGCAGGTCGTTGTTGCCCTTGAGGTCGCTCGGGTGGTCGGCGAACCGCGTTCCGCGGTAGTCGGACTCGGAGAGCTGCCGGCCCTGGATCATCGTCCCCATCGCGCCGTCGAGGACGAGGACCCGCTCACGGAGCGCGCTGGTCAGGACGTCGGTGGCATCGGGTCGGTGCTGGTCGCTCACGGGGCTGCTCGGGGTCCTCTCGGGACGTCGTCGGGGAGGGCATCAGTATGCCGTCCGGCTCGCGTAGGGTCGTCGGCATGTCCACCTCGCCCCCGGCCCCGGCGGGTTCCGTGCGGCTCGGCCGGGTCGCGACCGTCCCGGTCTACCTCGACCGCACCTGGCTCATCCTCGCCGTCGTCGTGGCCTTCCAGGGCTACCGGGCGGGCTCGGTCAACGGGCCGACCTACGGCGTCGCCTACGCGGCCTGGCTCGTCCTGGCCATCCTCGTCGCCGTCCTCGGCCACGAGGTCGGGCACGCGCTGTCGGCTCGCCGCCTCGGCTTCCACGTCCACCAGGTTGTCGCCACCGTCTGGGGCGGGCACACCTCCTACGACGCCACCGGGGCCACCCCCGGGCGCACCGCCGTCGTCGCGCTCGCGGGGCCGCTCGTCAACGCCGTCCTGGCCGCCGTCGGTCTCGGCATCGGGTGGACCCAGGACGGCGACGTCGGCCAGTTCGCGTGGTCCTTCGGCTTCCTCAACGCGCTCCTCGCGGTGTTCAACCTCCTGCCGGGGCTGCCGCTCGACGGCGGCGCGGCGCTGCAGTCGCTCGTCTGGGCGGTCACCGGCCGCCGCGACCTCGGGCTGAGCGTCGCGGGCTGGGTCGGGCGGCTCGTCGCGCTCGGCATCGTGGTCTGGTTCCTCGTCCTGCCCCTGGTGCAGGGCCTCTCGCCCGACGTCTTCGACCTCGTCATCGGCCTGGTCATGGCCTGGGTGCTGTGGAGCGGTGCGACGGCCGGCCTGCGCCGTGCCGCCGTCGAGCGGCTCCTCGACACCGTCCGCGTCGGCGACGCCGCCGAGCCGGTCGTCGTCCTGCCGCCCGAGACGCCCCTCGCCGTCGCCCGCGAGCACCCCGCGCTCGTCGTCGTCCCGGACGAGACGGGTCGCCCGACGCTCGTCCTGCGCACGGTGCCCCTCGACGTGCCCCCCACCACCGCCATCGGCGCGCTCGTCCAGCGCGTCCCGGACGGCAATCTCGTCGAGGCCGAGCCCGGCGACGAGCTCGGCCGGGCGCTGCGGGCGATGGCCACCTCGGGCGTCGACGTCGTCGTCCTCACCCGCGCCGGCGCCCCCTGGGGGCTGCTCGGCCCGGCGGGGATCGACGCCGCTGCCGGGCGCGTCCGCCGCCGCACCTAGACTCCCCGCCATGAGTGCCACCGGAGCCGAGCACCGCCGCGGCCCCTTCGCCGAGGGCGACCGCGTCCAGCTGACCGACCCCAGGGGTCGGCTGCACACGATCACCCTCGCGCCCGGGAAGCAGTTCCACACCCACCGCGGCCACCTGAGCCACGACGACCTCATCGGGGCCCCCGACGGCTCGACCGTCACCAACACCTCGGGCGTCCAGTACCTCGCGCTGCGTCCGCTGCTCGCGGACTGGGTCATGTCGATGCCGCGCGGCGCCGCCGTCGTCTACCCCAAGGACGCCGGCCAGATCGTCATGATGGCCGACATCTTCCCCGGCGCCACGGTCGTCGAGGCCGGCGTCGGCTCCGGCGCCCTCTCGATGTCGCTGCTGCGCGCGGTGGGGGAGCACGGCCGGGTCCACTCCTTCGAGCGGCGCGAGGACTTCGCGGCCATCGCGCAGGGCAACGCCCGGGAGTTCTTCGGCGGCGACCACCCCGCGTGGACGGTGACCGTCGGCGACCTCGTCGAGTCGCTGCCCGAGGCCGTCGAGCCCGGCACCGTCGACCGCGTCGTCCTCGACATGCTCGCGCCGTGGGAGTGCCTCGACGCCGTCTCCGAGGCGCTCGCGCCCGGCGGCGTCCTCATCTGCTACGTCGCCACCGCGACCCAGCTCTCGAAGGTCGCCGAGGCCATGCGCGACCACGGCACGTACACCGAGCCCCAGGCGTGGGAGTCGCTCGTGCGCGGCTGGCACCTCGAGGGCCTGGCCGTCCGCCCGCAGCACCGGATGCACGGGCACACCGGCTTCCTCGTCACGACCCGGCGCCTCGCGCCGGGCACGACCCCGCCGCTGCGCAAGCGCCGCCCGGGCAAGGGCTACGTCACCGGCGAGGACGCCACCGAGGCCGACTGGACCCCCGAGAACGTGGGGGAGCGCGTGCCCTCGGACAAGAAGGTTCGCAAGGTGCGACGTTCGGTGGCCGGAACCTCCGACTCACCCTGATCCGGCGGGGTTAGGCTCGGGTATGAGCACCGACGAGCCCCGTGACCCCGAGGACACGACCGAGCGCCTGGAGGCCGAGCGCGCGTCCCTCGAGGCCGAGCTCGCCGCGATGCGCCGCTCGGGCGAGGCCAGCCCGGCGCAGCTCCGCTCGCTCGAGCGCGACCTCGCGAAGGTGCGCTCCCAGGCGGCCACGCTCTCGGCGCAGAACGAGCGGCTCGTCAGGACGCTGCGCGACGCCCGCGAGCAGATCGTCACGCTCAAGTCCGAGGTCGACCGCCTCGCGCAGCCGCCCGCGGCCTACGGCACGGTCATCGAGCGCTTCGAGGACGGCACCGCGGACATCCTCACGAGCGGCCGCAAGATGCACGTCGCGGTCAGCCCCTCGATCGACGCCGCCGACCTGCGTCCCGGCCGCGAGGTCATGCTCAACGAGGCGATGAACGTCGTCGCCGCCCACGGCTTCGAGACGGTCGGCGAGGTCGTCCTGTGCAAGGAGCTCCTCGAGGACGGTCGGGTGCTCGTCGTCGCGCAGGCCGACGAGGAGCGGGTCTGCCGGATGGCCGCCTCCCTCGACGACGTCAAGGTCCGCGCCGGCGACGCGCTGCTCCTCGAGCCGCGCTCCGGCTTCGTCTACGAGCGCATCCCCAAGGCCGAGGTCGCCGACCTCGTCCTCGAGGAGGTCCCGGACATCGGCTACCGCGACATCGGCGGTCTCGGCCGGCAGATCGAGGCCATCCGCGACGCCGTCGAGCTGCCCTACCTGCACGCCGACCTCTACACCGAGCACCAGCTCAAGCCGCCGAAGGGCGTCCTGCTCTACGGCCCGCCCGGCTGCGGCAAGACGATGATCGCCAAGGCGGTCGCGGCGAGCCTGGCCCGCAAGGTCGCCGAGAAGGAGGGCCGCGAGCCCGGCAAGTCCTTCTTCCTCAACATCAAGGGGCCCGAGCTGCTCAACAAGTACGTCGGCGAGACCGAGCGGCACATCCGCCTGATCTTCCAGCGGGCGCGCGAGAAGTCGAACGAGGGCTTCCCCGTCGTCGTCTTCTTCGACGAGATGGAGTCGCTCTTCCGCACCCGCGGCTCGGGCGTCTCCTCCGACGTCGAGACGACGATCGTCCCGCAGCTGCTGGCCGAGATCGACGGCGTCGAGGGCCTCGAGCACGTCATCGTCATCGGCGCCTCGAACCGCGAGGACATGATCGACCCGGCGATCCTGCGCCCCGGCCGCCTCGACGTGAAGATCAAGATCGAGCGCCCCGACGCCGAGGCGGCGCGCGACATCTTCGCCAAGTACCTGACCGTCGGACTGCCGCTGCACGCCGACGACGTCGAGCAGAACGGCGGGTCCGACGAGGCCACCGTCGCCGCGATGATCGACGCGGTCGTCCTGCGGATGTACTCCGAGGAGGAGGAGAACCGCTTCCTCGAGGTCACCTACGCCGGCGGCGACAAGGAGGTCCTCTACTTCAAGGACTTCAACTCCGGCGCGATGATCCAGAACATCGTCGACCGGGCGAAGAAGATGGCCATCAAGGACCTCCTCGACACCGGCCAGCGCGGCCTGCGCGTCGACCACCTCCTGCAGTCGTGCACCGACGAGTTCCGCGAGAACGAGGACCTGCCGAACACGACGAACCCGGACGACTGGGCGCGCATCTCCGGCAAGAAGGGCGAGCGGATCGTCTACATCCGCAAGCTCATCAAGACCAAGGAGGGCACCGAGCCCGGCAAGTCGATCAGCACGGTGGCCAACACCGGCCAGTACCTCTGACCGCGGGCCCGGCGCCCGGTCTCAGGCCTCGAGGGCCTGCCAGGTGTCGGAGCCGACGATGCCGTCGACGACGAGGCTGCGCGAGGACTGGAAGCTCCGCACCGCCGAGTCCGTCCCCGAGCCGAAGACACCGTCGACCGACGCGCCGAGCCCCTTGGCGGACAGGCACGTCTGCACCGCACGCACGGCGTCCCCGGACGAGCCGGACTGGACGGTGACGACGAGGGCCGTCCACGTGTTCGTCCCGACGATGCCGTCGGCGGTGAGGCCGCGCGAGGACTGGAAGGCGCGCACCGCCGAGTCCGTGCCGGAGCCGAACACGCCGTCGACGGACACCGACTGCCCGCGGGCGCGCAGGAGGTACTGCGCCGTCGTCACCCGGAACCCGCTGCTGCCGCTGAGGACGGTCGTCCACGCGATCGGCTCGGGGTCCGGGGTGCCGCCGCCCCCGCCGAGGGACGCGGCCAGGGTCGCCAGGCGCGAGTCGCCCGGCGGCACGTTGATCTCGAAGTGCATCTCGTCCTTGCGGCCCGAGTAGTCACCGCCCCAGCGGACGACGCCGTTGCACCGGGTGAGGATGGCGCGGATCGCCGACACCTGCGCGGAGGTGAAGGTCCCGGACGCGCCGAGCGGGTGGTCGGGGGCGTTGACGTCGATGGCGGTGCCGCTCGAGTGGTTGGACAGCGACGTGCTCCCGGAGATCTCGCGGTAGTTGTGCCCCCAGCAGCCGGGGGAGTAGAGCGCCTCGACGGTCGAGTTCACCTGCTGCGCGACGTACCGCAGGACGGTGTAGACGTCGCCGGTCCGCACCCCCGCGGGGAAGGTGGCCGCGCCGACCGCCAGCGAGGCGAGCGGCACCTGGCTCGAGGTCCCGGCGGGCCAGCCGTTCTGAGAGGTCGCGGCGAACGCGCCCTCGGCCGTGGCGGCGACGGCGCCACCGGCGACGAGGATCCCTCCGGCTCCGCGCAGCAGGGCGCGTCGGCCGAGGGGACGGGGTCGGGTGGGGGTGGTCGGGTCGTGCTGCTCGCACATCGCGGGGTCCTCCGGCGGGTCGTGGGGGTGGGCACGGACCCGCTCGACGCTACGAAAGGCGGCGCGACGCGGCCACCGGGGGCACCCGCCGGCGCCCCTCGGACACCCTCATGGCATCACGAAACCGCAGGTCAGACCACCCGGGTAAAGGTTCCGCCAGCGTTCGGCAGGTACCGGTCAAGCCGGGCCGCGGAGGTCAGGAGGGCAGCAGCCGGGCGAGCAGGCGCCAGCCGACGAGGAGGACCGTCAGCACCGTCGTCGCGACGACGACGAACGACACCGCGACCCCCTGGGCGGCCACGGCCCGCAGCGCCATCCCGACGACGACCGTCGCCACCACGACGACCGCCCCGAACGCGACGCTGCGCGGCCCGGAGTCGAGCACGACGCTCGCGAGCAGCCACCCGGCGGCCGTGCCGACGAGGAAGGGCAGCGCCGTGCGCGCGATGCCCGCGAGGTCGAGGCCCTCGGCGTGCGAGCGCCGGCCGACGGCGGCGAAGACGAGCACGAGGAGGACGTCGAGCAGCGCCGGGACGAGGCGGCTCATCCGCGGACCTTGTCGAAGAGCGAGCGCTGGCGCGGGGGCGCGTGCATGGGGTCGACGCCGTCGAAGAGGCTGGAGACCGACTCGCCCTCGTGGATGCGCTTGATGGCCTCGGCGAAGAGGCCGGCGACCGACCGGACGCGCAGCGCCGGCCAGTCCTTCGGCGCCGGCACGGTGTCGGTCGTCACGACCTCGCGGATCATCGGGTGCGCGGACAGGCGCTCGACGGCCCGGCCGGCGAACAGCCCGTGGGTGCAGGCGACGGAGGCCTCGGTGACCCCGCGCTCGGCGAGGCGGTCCATCAGCTCGACGATGCTGCCGCCGGTGGCGATCTCGTCGTCGAGGACGATGGCCCGCTTGCCGACGACGTCGCCGACGATCGAGTCGATGACGACACGGTCGTCGCCGAGGCGCTTCTTGGAGCCGGCGGCGACCGGCAGGCCGAGCAGCCGGGCGAACTGCGTGGCGTCCTTGGCGTTGCCGAGGTCGGGGGAGACGACGACGGTGTCGGTGAGGTCCTGGTCGACGAAGTGGTTGGCCAGCTCTCCGAGCGCGGTCAGGTGGTCGACCGGCACCGAGAAGAACCCGTGCACCTGCGGCGCGTGGAGGTTCATCGTGATGACCCGGTCGACGCCCGCGGTCGCGATGAGGTCGGCGACGAGCCGCCCGCCGAGCGAGATGCGCGAGGCGTCCTTCTTGTCCGAGCGGGCGTAGGCGAAGTGCGGGATGACGGCGGTGACCATCGCCGCCGAGGCCCCACGCGCCGCGTCCACCATGAGCAGCAGCTCCATGAGGGAGTCCTGCGTCGGCGGCACGAGCGGCTGGACGATGTAGACGTCGCGCTGGCGGCAGTTGGCCAGCAGCTGGGCCTGGAGGCAGTCGTTGCTGAAGCGGGCCGTCACCGACTCGGACAGGGGCACACCGAGACCGTCGCAGATGCGGTGCGCGAGGTCGCGGTGCGCCGAACCGGAGAAGACGACGATCTCGCGCATGGACGTCAGGCTATCGGCCGGGCGAGCGCCCGGGACAGCTCGGTGACGAGCTCGACGCGGTGCATCCGCCCGACCCGCGTCGCTCCGGGGAACGAGGCGAAGCCGTGGGGGACCCCGAGGTAGTTCGTGAGCCGCACCGGCACCCCGGCCTCCTCGAGGGCGGTGGCGTAGCGCGAGCCGTCGTCGCGGATGGGGTCGCGGTCGGCGGTCTGGACCAGGGCCGGCGGCAGTCCGGCGAGGTCGCCCCACAGCGGCGAGACGAGCGGGTCGCGCGCGTCGGCGCCCGGCGGCAGGTAGTGGTCGCGGAAGGCGTCGACGGCGGCCCGGTCGAGGACGGGGGCGTCGGCGTTGGACACGAGCGAGGGCGAGGCCATCGTCAGGTCGGTCGCGGGGTAGAGCAGCGCCTGGTGGCGCAGGTTGGTCATCCCGTGGTCGCGCAGCACCTGCGCGACGACGGCGGCGAGGTTGCCGCCGGCCGAGTCGCCGGCGACGGCCATCCGCGAGGTGTCGGCCCGCAGGACGTCGCCGTTGGCGGCCACCCACGTCGTGGCGTCGACGCAGTCCAGCGCGGCGCGCGGGGCCCGGTGCTCGGGGGCCATCCGGTAGTCCACCGAGACGACGACGGCCCCCACCGCGCCGGCGATGAGCGTGCACAGCGAGTCGTAGTCGACGACGTTGCCCCACACCCAGCCGCCGCCGTGGAACCACATGACGACCGGGACGTCGTCCCGGGCGTCCGGCAGCGCGCGCGGCCGGTAGATGCGTAGCGGGATCTCGTGCTCGTCGCGCGCGGGGGCCGTCCCGAAGGTGATGCCCACCGCCGGGTCGACCGCCCCCAGGACGCGGTCGGCGAGCGCGCCACGGGGCCGCGGCGTGGACCGGGCGCGGTGGATGCCGGCGAGGTCCGCGGTGGCGATCTGGGACCGGCCGTGGTCGGCGACGAACGAGACGAGCGTCGTGAGCGGGGGCATCCCGCGGTAGTCGTGCACCGGCTCAGTATGGTCGGCACATGACCGTGCGCCGGGTGATGGGGATCGAGACCGAGTACGGCATCGTCGTCCCGGGGGACCCGCAGGCCAACCCGATGGTCGCCTCGGGCGACGTCGTGACCGCCTACGCGTCCTCGCGGGGCATCCGCCCGGCCCGGGCCAGCTGGGACTACGCCGACGAGGCGCCCCTGCGCGACGCCCGCGGGTTCGACATGGGGCGGGGCGCGGCGCACCCCAGCCAGCTGACCGACGTCGAGGACCCGACCCTCGCCAACGTCGTGCTGACCAACGGCGCGCGCCTCTACGTCGACCACGCCCACCCGGAGTACAGCTCGCCCGAGGTGACGACGCCGCGCGCGGCCGTCGCGTGGGACCGCGCGGGCGAGCTCGTGATGCGCGAGGCCGTCGAGCGGCTGGCCACCGTCCCGCCGGGCGTCAACCTCTACAAGAACAACACCGACGGCAAGGGCGCCTCCTACGGCACCCACGAGAACTACCTCATGTCGCGGTCCACGCCCTTCGCGTCCGTCGTCACCCACCTCACGCCGTTCTTCGTGGCGCGCCAGGTGATGTGCGGCAGCGGGCGGGTCGGCATCGGCGTCGACTCGCGCACCCCCGGCTACCAGATCGCCCAGCGCAGCGACTTCTTCGAGGTCGAGGTCGGCCTCGAGACCACGCTCAAGCGGCCGATCATCAACACGCGCGACGAGCCGCACGCCGTCGCCGACCGCTACCGCCGCCTCCACGTCATCATCGGCGACGCCAACCACGCCGACGTCGCCAACCTCCTCAAGATGGGGACGACCTCCCTCGTCCTCGCGATGATCGAGGCCGACGCCCTCGTGCCCGACCTCGGCGTGCGCCGCCCGGTCGCGACCCTCCACGAGGTCTCGCACGACCCGACCCTGCGCCAGCGCCTCGAGCTGCTCGACGGCCGGAGGATGACCGCGCTGGAGCTGCTGTGGGAGTACCACGACCGCGCCGCCGCGTTCGTCGCCGAGCGCTACGCCGGCGAGCCGGACCCCGACACCGTCGAGGTCATGCACTGGTGGGGCACCGTCCTCGACCGGCTGGGCCGCGACCCGATGGAGGCCCGCCGCGAGGTCGACTGGGTCGCCAAGCTCGCCGTGCTCGAGGGCTACCGGGGGCGCGACGGCCTCGGCTGGGGCGACCCGCGGCTCAAGGCCGTCGACCTCCAGTGGTCCGACGTGCGGGCCGAGCGCGGGCTCGCGCACCGGCTCGTGGCGAACGGCCGGCTCGAGGTGCTCGTCGACGACGCCGAGGTCGTCCGGGCGGTCACCGAGCCCCCGGCCGACACGCGGGCCTGGTTCCGCGGCACCTGCCTGCGGCGCTTCCCGGAGTCGGTCGTCGCCGCGTCCTGGGACTCGGTGATCTTCGACGTGCCGGGGCAGCGGATGCTCCAGCGGGTGCCCATGCTCGAGCCGCTGCGGGGCACCGAGGCCGGGGTCGGCGACATCGTGCGGTCCGCGCCGGACGTCGCCACGCTGCTGCGCTCCCTCGCCACCGCCGACGAGCGCGGTGACCGAGGCGCGGACGCCACCGCGCCCTGACGTCGGCGAACCGGGGTCTGCGACTAGGCTCGGGGACACGACCACGACCCGAGGAGGGTGACCATGGCCGGTCAGGAGCAGATCAAGCCGCAGCGTCGCGACGGCGGGCCCGACGACGTCGACACCCCGGCCCCCGCGGCCGCCGCCGCCACCGCCCAGGTGAGCGAGATCGACGACATCCTCGACGAGATCGACGGGGTCCTCGAGTCCAACGCGGAGGAGTTCGTCCGCGGGTTCGTCCAGAAGGGCGGCCAGTGACCGCCGGAGCCGGCTCCGGGCGCCTGCCCTCCGCCTACCTCGTCCCGGGGTCCTCCTCCTTCACCGAGTTCCTGTCGGCCCACGCGCCGACGCTGCTGCCCTCGCGGCGGCCGCTGCCCCCGGGCGCGGCGCTCGAGGCACCCCACGGCACGACGATCGTGTCGGTCACGTACGCCGGTGGTGTCGTCATGGCCGGCGACCGGCGGGCGACGATGGGCAACATCATCGCCAACCGCGACATGGAGAAGGTCTTCGCCACCGACGAGTTCAGCCTCGTCGGCATCGCGGGGACGGCCGGGCTCGCCATTGAGCTCGTGCGCCTGTTCCAGGTCGAGCTCGAGCACTACGAGAAGATCGAGGGCACGCTCATGTCCCTCGAGGGCAAGGCCAACCGCCTCGCCTCGATGATCCGCGGCAACCTCGGGATGGCGATGCAGGGCCTGTCGGTCGTGCCGATGTTCGCCGGCTACGACCTCGAGCAGCAGCGCGGCCGGATCTTCTCCTACGACGTGACCGGCGGCTGCTACGAGGAGCAGGACCACCACAGCGTCGGCTCCGGCTCGCTCTTCGCGCGCGGGGCCCTCAAGAAGCTCTACCGGCGCGGCCTCACGCCCGAGCAGGCGGTGCGGGTCGCCGTCGAGACCCTCTACGACGCGGCCGACGACGACTCCGCGACCGGCGGGCCGGACGTCGGGCGCCGCATCTGGCCTACCGTCGGGCTCGTCGACGCCGAGGGGGCCCGGTTCGTGCCGCAGCCGGACCTCGCGCCGGTCGTCGACGCCATCATCACCGAGCGCTCGGAGGAGGCCCGATGACCGCCGGGATGCCGTTCTACGTCTCGCCCGAGCAGCTGATGAAGGACCGGGCCGACTTCGCGCGCAAGGGCATCGCCCGGGGCCGCTCGGTCGTCGTCCTCCAGTTCGACGCCGGCATCGCGTTCGTCGCCGAGAACCCCAGCCGCGCCCTGCACAAGGTCTCCGAGATCTACGACCGCATCGCGTTCGCGGCCGTCGGCAAGTACAACGAGTTCGAGAACCTCCGGGTCGCGGGCGTCCGCTACGCCGACCTGCGCGGGTACTCCTACGACCGCTCCGACGTGACGGCGCGCGGGCTGGCCAACGCCTACGCGCAGACGCTCGGCACCGTGTTCACCCAGGAGTCCAAGCCCTACGAGGTCGAGATCGTCGTCGCCGAGGTCGGGGCCAGCCCCGAGGGCGACCAGGTCTACCGCCTCACCTACGACGGCTCCGTCGCCGACGAGCACGGGTTCGTGGCGATGGGCGGGGGAGCGGAGCAGATCGAGACCGGCCTGCGCGAGGCGTGGCGGCCGGGGATGCACCTCGCCGACGCCCTCGCCCTCGCCGTCCGGCTGCTCGGCGCCGACCCGGCCGGGGGCGAGCCGCGCACGCTGGCCCCCGAGCAGCTCGAGGTCGCCGTCCTCGACCGGCACCGGCCGCGGCGGCGCTTCCGCCGCGTCCAGGGCGACCTGCTCGCGCGCCTGCTCAGCTCGGACGACCCCACGGCCGACGTCCCCGTGGGCGACGACGGCGACTCGACGCGCAGCGCCTCGACCAACCCGCAGACCCAGCGCCCCGAGGCGACCTCCGAGACCGCGGATGGTGGCGAGGGCGCGTGAGCACGCGCGGCAACCGGCGCATCTTCGGCATCGAGAACGAGTACGGAATCACCTGCTCGACCGGCGGCCAGCGCACGCTGACCCCCGACGAGGTGGCCCGCTACCTCTTCCGCAAGGTCGTCGCCTGGGGCCGCTCGAGCAACGTCTTCCTCACCAACGGCTCGCGCCTCTACCTCGACGTCGGCTCGCACCCCGAGTACGCGACGGCCGAGTGCGACTCGATCCGGCAGGTCGTCACGCACGACCGGGCGGGGGAGCGCATCGTCGAGGGGCTCGTCGCCGACGCGCAGCAGCGGCTGCGCGAGGACGGCGTCGCCGGCGACATCTACGTCTTCAAGAACAACACCGACTCCGCCGGCAACTCCTACGGATGCCACGAGAACTACCTCGTGACCCGCTCGGGCGAGTTCCAGGCGCTGTCCGAGACGCTGCTGCCGTTCCTCATCAGCCGCCAGCTGACCTGCGGCGCAGGCAAGCTCGTCACGACGAGCAAGGGCGCGTCGTACGCCCTGAGCCAGCGCGCCGACCACATCTGGGAGGGCGTCTCGTCGGCGACCACCCGCAGCCGGCCGATCATCAACACGCGGGACGAGCCGCACGCCGACGCCGAGCACTACCGGCGCCTGCACGTCATCGTCGGCGACTCAAACATGGCCGAGCCGACGACGATGCTCAAGATCGGGTCGGCCGACCTCGTGCTGCGGATGATCGAGAGCGGCGTCGTCATGCGCGACCTCACGCTCGAGAACCCGATCCGGGCGATCCGCGAGATCTCCCACGACATGTCCGGACGCCGCACCGTGCGGCTGGCCAACGGCCGCGAGCTGTCGGCGCTCGACCTCCAGCGCGAGTACCACGCGAGGGCCGCCGAGTTCGTCGAGCGCGAGGGCGCGGCCGACCCCCTCCACGCGCGCGTGCTCGAGCTGTGGGACCGCACGCTGACGGCCGTCGAGACCGGCAACCTCGGTCTCGTCGGGCGCGAGATCGACTGGGTCGTCAAGTACCGGCTCATCGACGAGTACGCCTCGAAGCACGGGCTCGACCTCGACCACCCGCGCCTGGCCCAGATCGACCTCGCCTACCACGACATCGACCGCTCGCGGGGCCTGTTCTACCTGCTCCAGCGCCGCGGCCGGGTCGAGCGCGTCGTGTCGGACCCGGAGGTCTTCGAGGCCAAGGTCCGCCCGCCCCAGACCACCCGGGCCAAGCTGCGCGGCGACTTCATCCGCGCCGCGCAGGCGCAGCGGCGGGACTTCACCGTCGACTGGGTGCACCTCAAGCTCAACGACCAGGCCCAGCGCACGGTCCTGTGCAAGGACCCCTTCCTCGCGCAGGACGCCCGCGTCGAGCGCCTCATCGAGGGCCTGACCGCCTGACCCGCGTGCACCGGGCTCTCAGGGAGCGATGCGGGAGTTCACATCCGCCGCGGTTATCGTGAGGAGACCGGTCGCGTCCCACTCCGCGCGGCGTCCCCGTCCCGAAGGTGTCCCAGACTCGTGCCCCGTCGCCTCACGTCCGTCCTGTCCGTCAGCGCCCTCGCCGGCGCGCTCCTGCTCACCGGCTGCGGTGAGGAGGAGGCCACGACCCCGTCGAGCTCGATCAGCGGCGTCACGGTCACCGGTGAGGCCCAGAAGGAGCCGAAGGTCACCGTCAAGGCCCCGGTCACCGTCTCGCGCACCCAGTCCCAGGTCCTCTCCGAGGGTGACGGCGCCGCGGTCACCCAGGACGACCTCGTGACCCTCCAGGCGATCCTCGTCAACGGCAAGGACGGCAAGGTCGTCACGAGCACGTGGAAGAGCGGCACCGTCGGCCTCGACCTCGGCGACCAGAACCTCTTCGCGTCGTTCAAGAGCCAGATCCCGGGCAAGAAGATCGGCACCCGGATGGTCATCGCCTCGACGCCGGCCGACGCCTACGGCGACACCGGCAACCAGCAGCTCGGCATCACCAAGGACGACCCGGTGATCTTCGTCCTCGACCTCGTCGGCGCCACCAAGGTGCTCGACGAGGCGCAGGGCACCGCCGTGGCCCCGAAGAAGGGCCTGCCGACGGTGACGATGAACGCCGGCAAGCCGGCGACCATCACGCCCGCCAAGGGCGCGAAGGCCCCGAGCGAGACCGTCGTCCAGCCGCTCGTCGAGGGCACGGGCGCCGAGGTGAAGAAGGGCCAGACCGTCCGGGTCGCCTACACCGGTGCGCTCTACCGCAACGGCGAGGTCTTCGACTCCAGCGCCAACCGCCCCGAGCAGCCCTTCTTCGAGTTCAAGCTCGGCGAGGGCCAGGTCATCAAGGGCTGGGACACCGGCCTCGAGGGCCAGAAGGTCGGCAGCCGCGTCCTCCTCGTCATCCCGCCGAAGGACGGCTACGGCGACGCCGGCAGCGGCGACAAGATCAAGGGCACCGACACCCTCGTCTTCGCGGTCGACATCCTCGCCGCGTACTGACCCGCGGACCCCTCCGCACCCCACCACCGCACGAGACCCCGAGAGGTACCCCCTGTGAGCGAGCCCACGAAGCCCGAGATCGACTTCCCCGGTGACGAGGCGCCGACCGAGCTGGTCGTCGAGGACATCACCGTCGGCGAGGGCGCCGAGGCCACCCCCGGCTCCACCGTGTCCGCCCACTACGTCGGGGTCGCGCACTCGACCGGCGAGGAGTTCGACGCCTCGTGGAACCGCGGCGCCCCGCTCGAGTTCCGGCTGGGCGTCGGCATGGTCATCGCCGGCTGGGACGAGGGCATCGTCGGGATGAAGGTCGGCGGCCGCCGCAAGCTGACCATCCCGTCGCACAAGGCCTACGGGGAGCGCGGCGCCGGCGGCGTCATCAAGCCCGGCGAGTCGCTGATCTTCGTCGTCGACCTCATGGACGTGCGCTGACCGACCCCGCGTGGGACCCGGCCGCCGCCGCCACGAGGAACGGCGCCGGGTCCTCCGCGAGGCCGCGGCCCATCGTCGACAGCCCGACCGGGCTGTCCGCGAGGGCCTCGGCCAGCCCGTCCACGGGCACCTCGACCGGGGTCAGCCGGGCCCGGGCGGTCGCCACGAGCCGCTGCAGCTGCTCACGCACCCGCGCGTCGAGCGCGGGGTCCGGCAGGGTCGTCACGGGCACGTCGGCCGCCGCATAGAGCGCCCGCCCGTACGCGGTGAGGCTGTGGTGGCTGATGCCGAGGTGCCGCTCGCGCCGGTCGGCGCCGGAGACGCGCAGCGCCGCGACCGGTCGCCCGCCGAGGACGTCGGCGGCGTGCAGCGCCTCCGCGGCCGCCACCCCCGAGTAGCCCCAGCGGGTGCCGGTGCCGACGTTGCCCGGCCCCTGGGCGACGACCGCGACGTCGGCGCCGACGACGTGCCGCGCCGCGAGCAGCCCGGTGTGGACGGTGACGGCCTCGTGGTCGCCCCCATAGGCCTGGCCGACGGTCAGGCACGCCGCGAGCCGACCGGACTCGCGCAGCCCCGCCACCGCCCGGGAGAACGCCGCGGGCAGCGCCCCGCCGTCGGTCATCACGTAGGCGACGGTCGCGTCGGGCCGCACCGCCTGGATCCCCGCGACGACCGCCGGCAGGGCGCTGTGCAGGTCGGCGACGACGACGGGCATCCCGCCGAGGTCGTCGGCCGCGGCGAGCATGTCGTGGTGGGGCGACTCCTGCTCGTCGACGGCGAGGAGCATCTGCTGCAGCGGCGTGTAGCGCGCCTTGACGATGTGGCCCGGGCCCGCGGGCGGGTCGGGGGGCAGGACGTCGCCGCGCGCGACGACGAAGGCGAGCCCGCCGGTGCCGAGGCCGCGCAGCAGCGCGGAGGCGTTGAGGAGCACCCGCTCGCCGGGCTCCGGGGCGCCGGTGACGGCCGTGTAGGCCAGCGCCCGCACCCGCTCGCCGGACCCCTCGAGGTCGACGGCCAGCTCGACGGAGCCCGGGCCACGCCGGACCTCCTCGGCCACGGTCCCGGCGCGCCAGTGCATCACGCCCGGCAGCGTAGCCGTCGGGTAGCGTCTCCCGGGTGAGCAGCCAGAGCGGGGGAGGTGCGCCGAGCGCGGCCCAGGTCAAGACCGAGCGGCTGCTCAACCTCGTCCTCGTGCTGCTCTACGCGCGACGCCCGCTCGCCAAGGCGCAGATCCGCCAGCTCGTGCCGCAGTACGGCCAGTCGGCCTCCACCGAGGCCTTCGAGCGGATGTTCGAGCGCGACAAGGACGAGCTGCGCGAGCTCGGCATCCCGCTCGTCACCGAGGACATCGACGCCTTCCACGACGACGAGCCCGGCTACCGCATCCACCAGCGCGACTACGCGCTGCCCGACATCGCCTTCGAGCCCGACGAGCTCGCGGTCCTCGGCCTCGCGAGCCGCACCTGGGCGCAGGCGTCCCTCGCCGGCCCGGCCGCCCAGGCGCTGCGCAAGCTGCGCGCCGCGGGCGTCGAGCGCGACACCGGGGCCCTCATCGGCATCGAACCGCGGCTGCGCACCGCCGAGCCGGCCTTCGACGCCGTCAAGGACGCGGTCCTGCGCCGGGTGCCCGTCTCCTTCACCTACCGCCGGCCCGAGGCCGCCGAGGGCGTCGAACGCCGGGTCAGGCCCTGGTCGCTCGTGTCGTGGCACGGCCGGTGGTACCTCAACGCCTATGACGAGGACCGCGAGGCCGCCCGCGTCTTCCGCCTCTCCCGGATCAGCGGCACGGTGCGGCGCACCGGGCGACCGGGGTCCTTCGAGGTGCCCGCCGACCACGAGCCGCGGGCCATGGTCGACGGCATCGCCCGGGACTCCTCCCAGCCCAGCCCGGCCGTCCTGCGCGTGCGGGTCGGCGCGGGCCACGCCCTGCGCCTGCGCGCCCGCACCGTCGGCGAGGTCGACGACGAGTGGTCGCTCGTCGACCTCGACCACGGCGACCTCTGGGCCTTCGCCGACGAGCTCGCCGGCTACGGCGCGGACGTCGTCGTCGAGCAGCCCCCCGAGCTGGTCGACGCCGTCCTCGAGCGCCTGCGCGGCGCGCTGGCCGCGCACGGCGGAGGGGCGGCCTGATGCCGCCCGCACCCCAGGAGACCGCGACCGCGCGGCTCGCCCGCCTGCTGACGATGGTCCCGTGGCTGGTCAACCGGCAGGGCATCGACCTCGACGAGGCGGCCGCCGACCTCGGCGTCAGCACCGAGCAGCTCGAAGCCGACCTCCAGCTGCTCTTCCTCTGCGGCTACGGCCAGATGCCCGACGAGCTCATCGAGGCGGACTGGGAGGGCGGCCGGGTCTTCCTCGGCAACGCCGACTCCATCGCCCGCCCGCTGCGCCTGGGCGTCGACGAGGCCGTGACGCTCATCGTCGGGCTGCGCGCGCTGCGCGAGGTCCCGGGCCTCGACGAGCGCGACGCCGTCGACCGCGCCCTCGCCAAGCTCGAGGCCGCCGCCGGCGAGGCCGCCGACCCCGCGAGCCGGGTGCTCGCCGAGGTCGCCGACGGCACCTCGGCCGACCTGCTGGCCCGGGCGCGCACCGCCCTCGCGACCCGGCGCCGGGTGCACCTGCGCTACCTCGTCCCGGCCCGCGACGAGGCCACCGAGCGAGACGTCGACCCCATGCGCGTCGTCGGCATCGACGGCCGCTGGTACCTCGAGGGCTGGTGCCACCGCGCCGAGGACACCCGGCTGTTCCGGCTCGACCGGGTCGAGGAGCTGACCGTCCTCGACGTCGACGGCACCCCGCCGCCGCAGGCCACCGAGCGCGACCTCTCCGAGGGCACCTTCCGCCCCGCGCCGGACGACCTCGTCGTCACCCTGCGCCTGCTCCCCGGGGCCACCTGGGTCTCGGACTACTACCCGGTCGAGTCGCTCGAGGAGGTGCCGGCCGCCGAGGGCGGCGGGCAGCTCGTGCGCATCGCGACGGCCGACACCGCGTGGCTGCACCGGCTGCTGCGGCGCCTCGGCGGGCGCGGGTACGTCACCGAGCCGGCCGACGTCGTCGCCGAGGTGCGCGAGGGCGCGGCCGCGGCCCTCGCCGGCTACCCGACGCTCCGCGCCGGCCGGGAGCGCTGACCCGTGCTGCCGTGGTGGGGATGGACGCTGCTCTGGGTGGTCCTGCTCGTCGGGGGCGCCGTCCTCGTCGGGCTGCGGGCCCGGGCGACGTGGCGCAGCCTGCGCGCCCTGACCGCCGAGCTCGGGCGGGCCGGCCGGCTCGTCGAGGAGCTCGAGCGCGCCGCCGCCGTCGACCGCGAGCCGGAGGCACCGGTCACAGCCGTCGTCCAGGATCCGCACAGCCTGCGGGAGGAGCATCGGCGCGAGCGGGCCCGGCAGGCCGACGCGCGGAGAACCCGCAACGCCGAGCGGATGCCGCCCTGGGCCCGCGTACACTGACGAACGACCGCGATCTCTGAAGGAGATGGACCCTCATGGGCAGGCTCGGACCCACCGAAATCATCATCATCGCCGTGTTGATCATCGTGATCTTCGGCTGGAAGCGTCTCCCCGACGCCGCGCGCAGCCTGGGCCGCTCGGCTCGCGTCTTCAAGTCCGAGGTGGACGAGATGAAGCGCGAGAACGAGGCCAACAAGACGCCCGCCTCGAGCGAGACGGTGCGCGGTGAGTCCCTCACGACCGCCCGTCCGGTCGACGAGGTCGTGACCCCGGACCCCCACGGCAACGCGGTGCACGAGCGCGCCCCGCGGACGGACAACCAGTCCGGCCCGACCGTCTGACGCGGGAGACCCGCACCCTCCATGGCCCGACTGCGCCGACGCTCTCAAGACCCCGAGGGCCGGATGACGCTGGCCGAGCACTTCCGCGAGTTCCGGCGGCGCCTCTTCGTGGCGGCGGCCGCCGTGCTCGTGGGTGCCATCGTCGCCGCCGTCTACTACGACGAGGTCTTCGAGTTCCTCGCCGACCCGTTCTACGAGTACGCGCGCGCCAACCCCCAGAACGACATCAGCCTGAACTTCGGCGAGGCGACCTCCGCGCTCTCCAACCTCATCAGCCTGTCGATCTTCGTGGGCGTGGTCGCCTCGAGCCCGGTCTGGCTGTGGCAGGCGTGGCGTTTCGTCGTCCCGGGCCTGACCCGCAAGGAGAAGAGGGTCAGCCTGGCGTTCGTCGGTGCGACGGTGCCGCTCTTCCTCCTCGGCTGCGGGCTGGCGTACGTGATCCTGCCCCAGAGCCTCGCGATCCTCTACGGCCTCTCGCCGGCGGGGACCTCGAACATCCAGCAGGTGTCGATGTACTTCTCGTTCGTCACCCGCTTCATCCTCGTGTTCGGCGTCGGGTTCCTCTTCCCGGTGGTCCTCGTCGGGCTCAACGTCGTCGGGGCGATGCCCGCGGCCCGGCTCATCAAGGGCTGGCGCGTCGCGGTCGTCCTCATCTTCGTCTTCGCCGCGGTCGCGACGCCGACGGCCGACCCCTTCACGATGTTCGTCTTCGCGGCGCCGCTCACGCTGCTCTACTTCGGGGCCTGGTTCGTCTGCCGAATCCTCGACAAGCGCAAGGCGGCCAACCGGCCGGACTGGCTCGAGGTCGACGACACCGAGGCCTCGCAGCTCTGACTCAGAGCCCGGCCAGCACCTGGGCCAGGACGATCTTGGTGATCATCGCGACCGGGTAGACGAGCGCGTACGCCACGCCGACCCGGGTGTCGTAGCCGGTGCGGTCGTTGACGTGGGCGAGGACCGCCGGCTGGGTCTGGGCCCCGGCCAGCGTGCCGGCGACGTCGAGCCACGTCGCCCGGCGCAGGACCCGGGTGCCGAGGACCAGCAGCACCGCGACCGAGCCCGAGAGGACCAGCCCCAGGACGGCTACACGCCACCCCTGGTCGGAGGTCATGGCCTCGGTGACCGAGCGGCCGGCGCGCACCCCCGCGTAGGCGAGGAAGGTGACCATCCCGAGGGCGGCGAGCGACTGGGCCGCGCCGTGCGACATCGAGGTGACGACCGGACCCACGCGCCCGACCCGGCCGAAGACCAGGCCGACGAGCAGCGTCCCGGCGGCCGCCCCGACCGTGAACCCCCCGCCGGGCAGGGGGACGTGGACCAGCCCCAGACCCATCCCCGCGGCGAGGCCGAGGGCCAGGCCCCGACGTTGATGTCCGACATCCCGCGGTCGCTGTCGCCGAGGTAGCGGCCCACCTCGGGCATCCGGTCCCGCGGGGCGATGACCCGCAGCCGGTCGCCCATCGCGAGGACGAAGGTGTCGTGGGCGACGAGGTCGAGGTCGCCGCGACGGACCCGGCTGACGACGGCGCCGTAGCGGCGCCCGAGGTCGACCTCGGCGACCGTGTGCCCGACGAGCGACGTCGTCGAGAGGGTCACGCGCCGGAAGTCGAGCTCGCGGCGGTCCTCGACGATGTCGTGCGACGACACGTGGCCCAGCCGCGCGGCGACGGCGCCGAGCAGCTCCCGGGGATGCGCTCCGTGCCGGCGGGGACGACCGTGGGGTTGGCCAGGTGCGCGTGCTTGATGCGCGACACCGCCACCCGGTGGTCGTGGGCGGCGGTCAGGCCGGCGACGGTCAGCGGCTGGTCGACCTCGACGCGCACGGTGAGGTGGCCGATCTCCTCACGCCGCGGGGAGGCTCCCGGCCGCCGCAGCGACCAGGCGGCGGCGACGAGGACGACGAGCACACCGCCGAGACAGCTGATCGAGTACCCCACCGTCGGTGCGGCGGGGTCGGCGGCCCGCGCCGAGGCCGCCGCCAGGGCCGGGGTGTTGGTCATGGCGCCCGCGAACGTGCCGGCGACCGTGCCCGGGGTCAGGCCGAGCGCCCGCCCGAGGAGCACGGCCACCGCGGCGACGAGCACGAGGCCGCCGGCGACGACGAGCATCGTCGGCCAGCCACGGCGCAGCGAGGCGAAGAAGTGGGTGCCCGAGACGACACCGACCGTGTACGTGAACAGGACCAGGCCGAAGGTGCCGACCACCTCGGGGACCTCGAGCTCGACGCCGGACGCGACGGCCGCGGCCGACCCGGCGAGCGCCACGAAGAGCACGGCGGCCGGGCCGAGCCGCACCCCGAGGACCCGGACGTGGCCCACGGCCGCCCCGAGGGTCAGCAGGACCGCGAGGAGCAGGAGGGGTGCGTCCGCGAGGAACGAGAACACCGTGCTCACGTCGCGATCCTCCCACCGGGCCCGGCCGGGGGCCCGGAACCCCGTGCGGGTCGGTCGCGGCGGCGATAGCGTTCGGCCCATGCCGCGCCTCGGCCTCGTCGTCAACCCCACGTCGGGCAGGAACACCGGCGCCCGCGTGGGCGTCGAGGCCCTGACCCTCCTGCGGGCCGCCGGCGCCGAGGTCGTCGACCTCTCGGCCGCCGACGCGGCGGGGGCCCTCGCGCACGGCCGCGCCGCCGTCGCCGAGCGCTCCGTCGACGCCCTCGTGGTCGCCGGCGGTGACGGGATGGTGCACCTCGGCGCGAACCTCGTCGCCGGGACGGGCATCCCGCTCGGCATCGTCGCGGCGGGAACCGGCAACGACATCGCCCGCGAGCTCGGGCTGCCCGTCCGGGACGCGGCGGCGGCCGTCGAGCGCATCCTCGCCGGGCGCACGCGGGCCGTCGACGCCGCGCGGCACGTGACACCGGCGGGGGAGGAGCGGTGGTTCCTCGGGGTGCTCGCCGCCGGGTTCGACGCGGTCGTCAACGAGCGGGCCAACCAGTGGCGCTGGCCGAAGGGCCGGATGCGCTACAACCTCGCGATCGTCCGGGAGCTGCCGGTCTTCCGCCCCATCCCGTACGCCCTGACCCTCGACGGCGAGCGGCACGAGACCGAGGCGATGCTCGTCGCGGTCGGCAACGGCCCCTCGTACGGCGGCGGGATGCGGGTGACGCCCGACGCGCGCTTCGACGACGGGCTGCTCGACGTCCTCGTCCTGCACCGCCTGCCGGTGCCCGAGTTCCTCCGCGTCTTCCCGAAGGTCTTCAGCGGCGCGCACGTCGGGCACCCGGCCGTCGAGGTGCTGCGGGCCCGCCGGGTCACGCTCGAGGCGACCGGCATCGTCGCGTACGCGGACGGCGAGCGCTTCGGACCGCTGCCGCTCGAGGTCGAGGCCGTGCCGGGTGCCGTGTCCGTCCTCGCCTGACCCGCGCCGCCCTCCGGTGACGCACCCCTGACGTAGCCTGAGGCCATGCCCAGTCCCGCCGAGCGGTACGCCGCGGCCCAGGCGCGGTCCCGACGGGAACGGTCCGAGCTCGGCCGCTTCGTCGCCGCCCTCGACTTCCCCCTCGACGACTTCCAGCTCCAGGCCTGCGAGGCCGTCGAGTCGGGCCAGGGCGTCCTCGTCGCCGCCCCGACGGGCGCCGGCAAGACGATCGTCGGCGAGTTCGCCGTGCACCTGGCCCTCGCCACCGGGCGGAAGGCGTTCTACACGACGCCGATCAAGGCCCTCTCGAACCAGAAGTACCACGACCTCGTGCGCGTGCACGGCGCCGAGAACGTCGGCCTGCTGACCGGCGACAGCTCGGTCAACGGCGAGGCCCCCGTCGTCGTCATGACGACCGAGGTGCTGCGCAACATGATGTACGGCGGCTCCTCGACCCTCACCGGGCTCGGCTACGTCGTCATGGACGAGGTGCACTACCTCGCCGACCGCTTCCGCGGCGCCGTCTGGGAGGAGGTCATCATCCACCTGCCCGAGTCGGTGCAGGTCGTCTCCCTCTCGGCGACGGTGAGCAACGCCGAGGAGTTCGGCGCCTGGCTGGCCGAGGTGCGCGGCAACCACGAGGTCGTCGTCTCGGAGCACCGGCCGGTGCCCCTGTTCCAGCACATGCTCGTCGGCACGACGATGTTCGACCTCTTCGCGGGCAACCGGGTCAACCCCGACCTGCTCCACGCGATCCGCAGCGCCGAGCAGCGCGGCCGGCACACCGAGGACGCGCGCCGGCTCGGCGGGCCCACGGGCGGCGGCCACCGCGGCGGCCGGGGGCGGCGCGACCACCAGGCCCCGCGCGGTCCCGGTGGGGGAGCGGGCGGCCGCGGGTTCGCGCGCGGCAGCCGTCCGGCGGGTGGCGCCACCCGCGCCGAGGTCGTCCTCGACCTCGAGCGCGAGGGCCTGCTCCCGGCGATCACCTTCATCTTCAGCCGGGTCGGCTGCGAGGCCGCCGTCGGGCAGCTGCTCTCGGCCGGGGTCCGCCTCGTCCCCGAGCGCGAGGGCGAGCGCATCCGCCGGCACGTCGAGGAGCGGGTCGAGTCGCTGGCCGACGAGGACCTCGGGGTCCTCGGCTTCTGGGACTTCCTCGAGGGGCTGAGCCGCGGCTTCGCGGCGCACCACGCCGGGATGCTCCCGCTCTTCCGCGAGATCGTCGAGGAGCTGTTCACCGACGGTCGCATCCGCGCCGTGTTCGCCACCGAGACACTGGCCCTCGGCATCAACATGCCCGCGCGCACGGTCGTCCTCGAGAAGCTCGTCAAGTACAACGGCGAGGCCCACGTCGACATCACGCCCGCCGAGTACACGCAGCTGACCGGGCGCGCCGGGCGCCGGGGCATCGACGTCGAGGGGCACGCGGTCGTCCAGTGGACCCGGGGGATGGACCCGATGGCCGTCGGCGGTCTCGCGTCGACCCGTACCTACCCGCTGCGCTCGAGCTTCCGGCCCACGTACAACATGGCCGTCAACCTCGTCCGGCAGGTCGGCCGCGAGACGACCCGCGAGCTGCTCGAGACCTCCTTCGCGCAGTTCCAGGCCGACCGCGCCGTCGTCGGGCTCGCGACCCAGCTGCGCAAGAACGAGGACGGCCTCGACGGCTACGCCGAGGCGATGCACTGCGACTTCGGCGACTTCCGCGAGTACGCCCGCATCCGCCGCGAGCTCGCCGACGCCGAGAAGGACGGTCGCAAGGCCCGGGCCGCGTCACGCCGGGCCGAGGCCGCGGTGTCGATGGAGGCGCTGCGCGTCGGCGACGTCATCCGCATCCCCGCCGGGCGACGGGCCGGGTGGGCGGTCGTCGTCCAGCCGGCCCGCACCGCCAAGGGCGCGCCGACCGGGCCGGCGGTCGTCACCGAGGACAAGCAGTTCCGGCGGCTGACCCTCGTCGACGTGCCCGAGCCGGTCGAGGCGATGGCCCACGTGGCCGTGCCGAAGCACTTCAACCCGAAGTCGCCGAAGTCGCGCCGCGACCTGGCCACCGCCCTGCGCGTCGCGACGCCGCACGGCCTCGAGGACGCGCCCTCGCGCCGCGGCCGCACCGACGTCACCGCGGCGGACACCGACCTGACCGACCACCTGCGCCGGCAGCTGCGCGAGCACCCCTGCCACCAGTGCCCCCGGCGCGAGGAGCACGCCCGGTGGGCCGAGCGCTGGTGGCGCCTCAAGCGCGAGACGACCGGCCTGCAGCGGCGGGTCGAGGGGCGCACCAACACCGTGGCCCGGACCTTCGACCGCATCTGCGAGGCGCTGGAGTCCCTCGGCTACCTCGCCGAGCAGGGCACGGTCGTCACCGAGCGCGGGGAGCGGCTGCGCCGGCTCTACACCGAGAAGGACCTGCTGGCCGCCGAGTGCCTGCGCCACGACGTGTGGAAGCGCCTCGACGCCCCGGGGCTGGCGGCGGCCGTCTCCGCCCTGGTCCACGAGCCGCGGCACGAGGAGGCCGACGTCTCGCCGCGGATGCCGAACGACGACGTCGCCGAGGCCGTGCGCGAGATGGAGCGCCTCTGGGCCGGCATCGAGGTGCTCGAGACCGAGCACGACCTGCCGACCACCTCGATGCCCGACGGCGGCATGGCGTGGATGGTGCACCGCTGGGCGTCCGGCGGGCGGCTCGACGACGTGCTGCGCGGCCAGGACATGGCCGCCGGCGACTTCGTGCGCCGCTGCAAGCAGCTCGTCGACCTGCTCGACCAGATCGGTGACGCCGCCACCGACACCCAGCTGCGCCGCACGGCGCGCACGGCGGTCGACGCGGTGATGCGCGGCGTCGTCGCGGCCGACCGCCTCGACTGAGGAGACCTCAGCCGCCGAAGATCTCGCCGATCCGGATGTGGTTGCCGAACGGGTCGCGCAGCGCGAAGTCCCGGCCGTAGGGCTGGGCGACGATCTCCTGGGTGATGTTGGCGCCGGCGGCCTGCACCCGCGCGAACATCTCCTCGACGTCGTCGGTCGTGAAGGCGAGCCAGCCTCCGCCGGCGCCCTTGGTCACGAGGGCGCGCACCTGCTCGGCGGTCGCCTCGTCGTGCGCCGGGGCACCGGGCTTCTCGAGGAGGATGGACTTGGGGTCGCCGGGCACGTGCACGGTGAGCCAGCGCATCGGGCCGAAGTCCATGTCCTGCTCCACCTCGAGCCCCAGGACCTCGGTGTAGAAGCGCAGCGCCTCGTCCTGGTCGAGGACGAAGATCGAGGAGATGTTGTTGCGGGTGAGCATGGCGGTCCTTCCGGTTCGGGTGTCGGGGACGACGCTAGGGCGGGGGGACGGCGGGTCGCTTCTCCGAAAGTGCGCGGTGCGGGCGGGCCACCGTACGGTGGCCCGGTGAGCGCCGCCGAGGAGGACCGCAACCGGCGGCTGCTCCGGGCGCGGGACCTCGTCGACCGCCACAGCACCGAGCCGCTCGACATCGAGGCCCTGGCCCGGGTGGCACACATGAGCCGCGCGCACTTCATCCGCGAGTTCCGTGCGGTCTTCGGTGAGACGCCGCACCGCTACCTGCAGCGACGCCGCATCGAGCGGGCGATGACCCTGCTGCGCACCACCGACACCCCCGTCACCGACGTGTGCATGGCCGTGGGGTTCTCCAGCCTCGGCACCTTCAGCCGCACGTTCACCGAGGTGGTCGGGCTCTCTCCCAGCGAGTTCCGACGCGCTGAGGACCCGGCCACCGGGTTCGTGCCGACGGCGTTCCGGATGCGGTGGACACGCCCGAGCGGGGAGCGGACCGGCGACGCGGTCAGGCGATCCCGAGGGCGGTGAGCAACCGGGCCACGGGGTTCTCGATGCCGTGCCGCGCCGCGAGCTCGTCGAGCGCCAGGCGGTCGGCGACCTGCGAGGGCAGCGCGAGGTCGACCTCGGGGACGGGCGCGTCGCGCACGACCCGGACGACCGTGGGGGCGACGTCGAGGTAGGAGGCGGCGGCCTCGAGGTTGGCCCGCCGGGCCCCCTTGATGGCTGGGTCGCCCGAGTCGACGGCCGCGCGCAGGGCGGCGAGCGAGCCGTACTGCTCGATGAGCTGGGCGGCGGTCTTGTCGCCGATCCCCTTGACGCCCGGCAGCCCGTCGCTGGTGTCTCCGCGCAGGACCGACATCTCGAGGTAGGCCTCGCCGGTGGGGACGCCGTACTTCTCGCGGAGCATCGACTGGGTCGCGATGTCGGGCTCGCGCACGCCGCCCTTGCCGGTGTAGAGGACGCGGACGGCCTGCGCGTCGTCGACGAGCTGGAGCAGGTCGCGGTCACCGGTGACGACGTCGACCGGCATGACGCCGTGGTGCCGCGTGGTCAGCGTGCCGATGACGTCGTCGGCCTCGTGGTCGGGCACCCCGATGCGGGCGATGCCGACGGCGGCCAGCGCCTCGCGGATCAGCGGCACCTGCGGCGTGAGGTCGTCCGGGCTCTCCTCGGCGACGTCGGACCCCTCGGTCAGCCGGTGCGTCTTGTACGTGGGCACGAGGTCGACGCGCCACTGCGGCCGCCAGTCGTCGTCCCAGCACGCGACGAGGTGCGTGGGGCGGTGCTGCGTCACGAGCGTGGAGATCATGTCGAGGAACCCGCGCAGCGCGTTGGTCGGCGTCTCGGAGGCGTCCTTGCGCTGGTCCGGGACGCCGTAGAAGGCCCGGAAGTACAGCGAGGCGGAGTCGAGCAGCAGCAGCTTCGGGAGTCGTCCGTCGTCGAGCGCCATGCGGGGAGCCTACGGCGGGTCGGCGAGTCCGGGTGGTCGCGGGGGAGCGCGCACTAGTCTGACGGCGTGGAAGACCTCGACCGGCGCATCGTCGACCTGCTCACCGAGGACGGCCGGACCAGCTACACCGACCTCGGCAAGGCCCTCGGCATGTCCACCTCCGCGGTGCACCAGCGGGTCCGCCGGCTCGAGCAGCGGGGGGTCATCAAGGGCTACACGGCCCGCATCGACCACCGCGCGGTCGGCCGTCAGCTCACCGCGTTCATGTCCGTGACGCCCCTGGACCCGAGCCAGCCCGACGACGTGCCGGAGAAGCTCCAGGACATCGACCAGATCGAGGAGTGCCACTCGGTCGCCGGCGACGAGAACTACATCCTCAAGGTGCGGGTCGCGACGCCCGCCGAGCTCGAGGAGCTCATCGCCCGCATCCGCGGCGCGGCGCACGTCTCGACCCGGACCACGGTGGTGCTCTCGACCCCGTGGGAGTGAGCATCCCGCCGGGCCTCCCGAGCGACCTGCACCACGTTCGGCGCGCGGCCGACGCCCACCGCTGAGGTCCGGCGGGTCAGCGCGTCGCGAGGCGGCGTTCCTGGTCCTCCGTCACGAGGTCGGCGTTGACCATCGCCCCGGTCCGCGTACCGGCGGCGGCCGCCATGACGACCTGACCCATCGGCTCGGTCGCGTTGCCCGCCACCCAGACCCGGGGGACGGCCGTGCGTCCGACCGGGTCGGCCGCGACGTGGCGGGCCAGGACGACCCCGTGCATCTCGAGGTCGACGAGCTCCAGGCCGAGGTCGTCCAGGAGGTCGGGGCGGGCCTCGACCCGCGTCGCCACGGCCACCGCGTCCGCGCGCACGACCCCGCCCGGCGTCTCCAGCCCGACGAGGACCCCGTCGCACTCGACGACCCCGGTGGCCGGACCGTCGACCACCTCGACGCCGAGCCGCGCCAGCCGCTCGCGCGCCGCCGGGTCGAGGGCGCTCGCGTCGTGGACGAGGACGACGAGGTCGTCGGTCAGCTGCCCGAACAGGCCGGCCTGGTGCAGCGCCATCGGGCTCGTCGCGAGGACGACGACCCGGCGGTCGCGGACCTCCCAGCCGTGGCAGTAGGGGCAGTGGACGACCGCGCCGCCCCAGTGGCGGTGCAGCCCCGGGACGTCGGGGAGCACGTCGACGGCGCCCCCGGCGAGCACGAGGTGGCGGGCCGCCCACGCACCACCGTCGGCGGAGCGGACGACGACGTGGTCGCCCTCGTGGTGGGCGTCGGTCGCCGCTGTGTTGACGACGCGGCCACCGTAGGACTCCAGCTCGGCGCGGCCGCGGGCCAGCAGCACGAGCGGCGGCACGCCGTCGTGGCCGAGGAGCGCGTGGACGCCGTCGGCCGGGGCGTTGCGGGGCTCGCCGGCGTCGAGCACGACGACCGAGCGGCGCGAGCGGGCGAGCACGGTCGCGGCGGAGAGGCCGGCGGCGCCACCGCCGACCACGAGGACGTCGACGGGACGGGGGTCGGGTGAGGAGGTCATGCCGACGACGATGCGGGTGACGGGGCGCGGCCGGCAAGGTACGTTGCCGGAGTGGCAAACCTCGACCCGACCGCCGTGGGCCGGCGCCTGCGCGAGGTGCGCACCCGCCGCGGGATGACCCTCGCCGAGGTCTCGGCCGACACCGGCATCTCGGTGAGCACCCTCTCGCGGCTGGAGTCGGGGGCGCGGCGGGCGACGCTCGAGCTCCTCGTCGGGCTCGCCCGCGTCTACCGGGTGACCCTCGACGAGCTCGTCGACGCCCCGCGCACCGGCGACCCGCGCGTCCACCTGCAGCCGGTGGAGCACCCCTACGCCCAGGTCGTCCCGCTGACCGAGCGCGTCGGCGGCCCGCGCGCGTTCAAGATGGTGCTGCGCCCCGACGGGCGCTCGCCGGACCCGCGCAGCCACGAGGGCTATGACTGGATCTACGTCCTCGACGGGCGGCTGCGCCTCGTCCTCGCCGAGCACGACGTCGTCCTCGGCGTCGGCGAGGTGGCCGAGTTCGACACGCGCACCCCGCACTGGTTCGGCTGCGCGGACGAGCACCCCGTCGAGCTGTTGAGCATCATGGGGCCGCAGGGGGAGCGGATGCACGTGCGGGCACGCCCGCGCCGTCGGGACTAGCGGCCGATGTCGGCGAGCGTCGCCCCGGTGACGCGGACGAGGTCGCCGGGCGCGAGCCCGAGGTCGAGCCCCCGTCGACCGCCGGAGACGTAGACGACCTCGAAGAGCTCCGCGGACTCGTCGACGACGGTCGGCAGCGGGCGCTTCTGGCCGACCGGCGAGATGCCGCCGACGACATAGCCGGTGGAGCGCTCGGCGGCCGCGGGGTCGGCCATCGTCACCCGCTTGACGCCGAGGGCGCCGGCCATCGCCTTGAGGTCGAGCTGCCCCGACACGGGCACCACGGCGACGGCGAGGCCGGCGCCGGTGTCGACGAGCAGCGTCTTGAAGACCTGCTCGGCCGGCAGCCCGAGCACGTGCGCGGCCTCGAGCCCGTACGACGGCGCCGCGGGGTCGTGGTCGTAGGGGTGCTGGGAGAACGCGACGCCCGCCGCCGTGAGGGCCACGGTGGCGGGCGTCCCGGAGGCGGCGCGGCGGACCATGCCGCCGAGCCTAGGGGCGGTGCTCAGACGAGGTCGGCGACCGACGCGGCGCGGGACGCACCGGCGCCGGCGACGGCCTGCTCGTGCACCGCCTCGACGTCGGTGTTGGCGCGCCACCAGTCCTGCCCGCTCTGGGGGAGGGTGTAGATCGGGTCGTAGTAGACGTACTCGCGCGACAGCGCCTCGGCGTCGTCACCCTCGATCGAGGTGCGATAGTTCTTGCGCCAGAACGACATCCCCTTCTCGGTGTCGTAGCTGTCGACCTGGTGCACCCAGCGCTTGCCGACGAAGGGCACGTCGCAGACGATGCGCGGCGTCGCGAACCCGGGCAGGTAGCCCATGATCGCGTGCTGCAGGTGCTGGGCCTCGGCCAGCGAGAGCCGCCAGTGCTCGGCGAACGGGATCATGTCGCACATGTAGAAGTAGTACGGGGTGATGCTCGCCTCGTCCTGGAGGGCGAAGCAGAGGTCGAGCAGCTGCTCGGAGGAGTCGTTGACGCCACGCATGAGGACGCCCTGGTTGCGCACGTCGCGCACGCCGGCGTCGAGCATCGCGCGGGCGGCCTGCGCGACGAGCGGGGTCACCGACTCGGCGTTGTTGACGTGCGTGTGGATGGCGAGCGAGACGCCGCGCGAGCGGGCCTTGGCGCTGACCCGGGCGACGCCCTCGACGACGTCGGGCTGCAGCCAGTGCTGCGGCAGGCCCATGAGCGCCTTGGTCGCGAGCCGGATGTCGCGGATGGTGTCGACGTCGAGGAGCTTGTCGAGGAAGCCCTCGAGGTTCTTCCACGGCATGTTCGCGACGTCGCCGCCGGAGACCACGACGTCGCGGACGCCGGGCGTGCGCTGGAGGTAGTCGAGCATCGCGGCGTAGCGGTCGACCGGCTTGCCGGCGAGCTTGAGCTTGGTGAACTGCGGCGTCGAGTTGCCGACGAGGTCCATCCGCGTGCAGTGGCCGCAGTACTGCGGGCACGTCGGGAGCATCTCGGCGAGGACCTTCGTGGGGTAGCGGTGGGTCAGCCCCTCGACCGCCCACATGTCGTGCTCGTGGAGGCTGTCGCGCGTCGCGAAGGGGTGGCTGGCCCAGTCGGTGCGGCGGTCGGAGAAGACCGGCAGCATGTAGCGGCGCACCGGGTCGGCGTAGAACGCGTCGGTGAACGCGGCGCCCGCGGCCGGCATCGGGGTGTCGGTCGAGGCGACCATCGTGTTGAGCATCTGCGGCGGGACGAGCATCGACATCGTCGCGCGCTCGGCCTGGTCGCGGTCCACGTCGTCGTAGAAGCGGTCCTCGAGCAGGTCGCCCATGACGGCGCGCAGCTGCCCGACGTTCTTGATGCAGTGGGCCCGCTGCCACTGCGCGCTCTCCCACTCGGCCGCGGTCACGTCCCGCCAGCCGGGCAGTCGCGTCCAGTCCGGTTCCACCAGCTCACGCCGTCGGTATGCGTAGGGCTGCTCGATGCTCGTCGCCATGCGTGGCAGGATACGGGACGGATGGCGCCCTATGCACGCGCTGGCCGCAAGAAATGCGGCGGCGTGTCGGATATCGAGGAGATTCTTGTGCGGACGACCCCCGGCTCACCCGTCGGCCTCCACCGCGTGCTCGAGCCCGCGGGCGCGTCGCTGCCCCAGGCGGCCCGCGTCCTCGACCCCGGGCCGGAGCTGTGGCCCGACGAGGTGCGCATCGACGTCGAGACCCTCAACCTCGACGCGGCCTCCTTCCGCCAGCTGACCGAGAAGCACGGCGGCGACGGCGAGGCCGTGCGCGCCGAGGTGCTCGCCATCGTGCGGGAGCGCGGCAAGATGCAGAACCCCGTGACCGGCTCGGGCGGGATGCTCGTCGGCACCGTCGCCGAGGTCGGCCCGGAGTCGCCGCTCGGCCTCTCGGTGGGCGACCGGGTCGCGACCCTCGTCTCGCTGTCGCTGACGCCGCTGACCCTCACCGACGGGCTCGAGCGCTGGGACGGCCGCTCCGAGCGGGTCCCGGCGGCGGGGACGGCCGTGCTCTTCGGACGCTCGATCGCGGCCCGGCTGCCGGAGGACCTCTCCCCGGACCTCGCCCTCATGGTGATGGACGTCTGCGGCGCCCCGGCGCTCGTCGCGCGCGTCGTCGCCGAGCACCTGGCGCGGGGGAGCGCCCCGACCGTCGCCGTCCTCGGCGCGGCCGGCAAGTCCGGGTCGCTCTCGCTCGCCGCCGCCCGGGACGCCGGCGCCGGCCGCCGCATCGGCGTCGTGCCGACGCAGGCGGAGGCCGAGCTGCTGGCCCCGACCGGCCTGGCCGACGAGGTCGTCATCGCCGACGCCCGCTCCCCGCTCGGCCTGTCCGAGGCGGTCGCCGCCGCCGGCGGCCCGGCCGACGTGACCGTCGTCTGCGTCGACGTGCCCGGCTGCGAGCAGCCCGCCGTGCTCGCGACCGCCCAGGGCGGCACGATCATCTACTTCTCGATGGCCACGAGCTTCGCGGCCGCCGCGCTCGGCGCCGAGGGGCTCGCGGCCGACGTCCGGATGCTCGTCGGCAACGGCTACGTCCCCGGGCACGCCGACCTCGCGGTCGACATCGTCCGGCGCGACCCCGCGGTGCGCGGGCTGTTCGAGTCGCGCCTGTCCGCCCAGGGCTAGCCGGCCGGGTCCTCGCGCAGGACGGGCATCTCGACGAAGCCGTCGACCGACGCCAGGCGCAGGACGACCCGGGCCGGGGCCGGCATGCGGCGCAGGCCCTCCGCCGGGTCGAGGTCGACCGGCGCGCCGAGGGTCAGGACCTGGCCGCCGAGGCGGAGCCGGCAGCCACCCGCGGCGCGGACGTTGCGCAGCCAGTCGACCCTGGGGCCGTAGGTCAGCGCGAAGGTCACGCGGTCTCCGTCCCGGAAGGCGTTGACCGGGTTGCGGTAGGTCCGGCCCGAGCGGCGGCCGACGTGCTCGACCTCGGCGAAGGAGCCGTGGCCGACGAGGTGCACGGTCAGCCGGTTCGTCACGTGCTTGTTGACGGAGCGGAGGGCGTTCGGGAACGGCACCCCTCCATCGTGGACCCGGACCTGCGGCGTCGCCTCCCGGCGGGCTGCTCCTAGAGTGGCGCCGTGTCGACGACCCTGTACCGCAACGCCCGTGTGCGCACCCCCGAGCACCCCGCCGCGACGGCGCTCGTCGTCGGTGACGACGGACGCGTCGCCTGGCTCGGCGACGAGGACGGCGCCGGGCGCCACGCCGACGCGGTGGACGCCGTCGTCGACCTCGGCGGCGCGCTCGTGCTGCCCGGGTTCGTCGACGCGCACGCCCACGTCTCGCACACCGGCCGCGGGATGCGCGGGGTCGACCTGTCCGGGACCCGGACGGTCACCGAGGCCCTCGACCTCGTCGCGGCGGCCGCGCGTGAGCACCCCGGCGCGCCGGTGTTCGCGCACGGCTGGCAGGAGCAGGACTGGACCCGCGAGCGGGCGATGACCGCGATGGAGCTGGACCGCGCGACCGGGGGAGGCGTGGTCTACGCGTCCCGCATCGACGGCCACTCGGCCGTCGTCTCGACCGCACTCGTGGCGCTCTGCGGCGCGGACGCCCTCGACGGCTGGTCGGCCTCGGGCTTCGTCGTGCGCGACGCGAAGAACGCGGCGCGGGCGGCCTTCGACGCCTCCGGCAGCCACGCCGACCGTCGCGCGGACATCGAGGTGGCGCTGCGGGCCGCGGCGGCGCTGGGCATCGTGTCCGTGCACGAGTGCGGGGGACCGCTGCTCACCTCGGCCGAGGACTTCGCCGACGTGCTCGACCTCGGCCGGCGCGCCGACCTCCCGGGGACCGTCGGCTACTGGGCCGAGGCGGTCACCGAGCCGGGGCAGGCGCGCGCGCTGGCCGGCCTGCACGGGGCGGTCGGCCTCGGCGGCGACCTCAACATCGACGGCTCGATCGGGTCGCACACGGCGCTGCTGCGCGACGACTACACCGACGAGCACGGCTGTCGCGGAACGGCGTACCGGGACGCCACCGGGGTCCGTGACCACGTCGCGGCCTGTGCGCTCGCGGGGGTGCAGAGCGGCTTCCACGTCATCGGGGACGCCGGGCTCGACCTCGTCCTCGAGGGGTACGTCAAGGCCGCGGAGCTCGTGGGGGAGGAGGCCGTGCGGGCCTCTCGGCCGCGCCTGGAGCACGCCGAGATGATCGACGCGTCCGGCATCGCGACGATGGCCCGGCTCGGGATCGCGGCCAGCGTGCAGCCCGCGTTCGACGCCTACTGGGGTGGCCGCGAGGGGATGTACGCCGCGCGCCTCGGGGCCGACCGCGGCCTCTCGACCAACCCGTTCGCGTCGTTCGGCCGCGCCGGCGTGCGGCTGGCCTTCGGCGCCGACTCGCCCGTGACGCCGTTCGCCCCGTGGGTGGCGGTGCGGGCCGCGGTGGAGCACCGGGACGTCGCCGAGCGCATCGATACCGCGACGGCGCTCGCGGCCCACACCCGCGGGGGCCACGACCTCGCGGGGCAGGAGGGCGGCGTCCTCGCGGTCGGTGCGTCGGCGTCCTTCGCGGTCTTCTCGGTGGGTGCTTACGACGCGGACGGCCTGCCCGTGCTCGGCGGCGGCGCACCGCTGCCGGAGTGCCTCCTCACGGTGCGCGACGGGGTCGTCCTCCACGACGCGAGCGCCTGAGGTGGCACGGGTGGACGAGCCGTGGGTCACCGTCGGCGAGAGGCGTCCTCCCGACCCGGTCGCGCTCGTGTTGGCCCTCGAGCTGGAGACGCTGTCGCCGGCCTGCCGCGCGGACCCCGCACGTCTCGACGCGTTCCTCGCCGACGACTTCCACGAGTTCGGTCGCTCCGGTGGCGAGCTGACGAAGGACGGCACCGCCGAGCGGGTCGCGGCGGCGACGACGGGGGGCGATGACGCCGTCGAGGTGCTCGACCTGCGCGGTCAGCGGTTGGCCGACGACCTCGTCCTCGTGAAGTACACGTCCGTCGCCGGTCCCCGCCGCACCCACCGCACCTCCCTGTGGCGCCGTCACCCTGCGCACGGCTGGCAGATGCTCCACCACCAGGGCACGCCGACCGGATGACCGAACTCCTCCCGCGGGCGGCACGGGTCGTGCAACGCTTCGCGCGTCCGGTGCGTCCACCGCACGAGGACCACACGACGACGGTGGGGAGACGGTCATGAGCGACGGCGGCGCGAGCGGGGGCTTCGACTCGGGATCGAGCGGAGGCGGCTTCGACACCGGGTCGAGCGGAGGTGGCTTCGACCCGGGATCCATCGGGGGAGGGTCCGACCCCGGATGGGGCGGGGGCGGCGTCGATGCCGGGTCCGGCATCGGCGGCCACGGACTGCACGGGATGCCCGGTCATGGGTTGCCGGGCATGCACGACCCCTCCAACCCGCTGTGGCTGCACGACCAGCACGTGCAGCACCGCGCACGTCGCCGCTCCGGGGGTGGGCCACCGAGCAGCCCGGCCTCGATCGTGCTCTTCGTCCTCGTCGCGATCGTCGCGTTCGTCGTGTTCGCCAACGTCTCGTCCCGGGCCGACGACGTCTTCCCCGGCGCCCCCTCGAGCGAGCTCTTCGACGGCGGGACGGGCGACCTCCCGCCCGACCTCCCGACGTCCCCCTGAGTCGTCCCCCGGTCAGTTCGGGAGGCGATGGGCGGGCTCGGTGGTGCGGGTGGTGCCGTCGGGTCCGTGCCAGGTGAGGGTGCCGTCGGGTGCGAGCACCGGTCGCCAGCGGCCCTGTTGCTTGAGGCGGTGGTGGCGTCGGCAGAGCGCGGCGAGGTTGGTCGGTGACGTGTCGCCACTGGGCCAGGGTCGGACGTGGTCGAGGTCGCAGTGTGCGGCGGGGCGGGTGCAGCCCCACATCCGGCAGGTCCCGTCGCGGGTCTTCACGAACTCGGCGATCGCCTTGGGTGGCCGGTACGCCGCGGTGGTGAGGGAGGCGAGGGTGCCGGTGTCGGCCTCGAGCACGGCCCGGGCCACCTCGACCGGCAGCAGCCTCAGCAGGTTGGCCAGCGTCGCGGGCTCGACCCACCCCAGGCCGGGGAGCTGCGTGCCGGACACGGCGTAGCCGGGCGTGACCTCCGCCTGCAGCACCGTCAGGTCACCGTCGAGCTCCTCCAGCCACGACAGCTCCTCCCGGGAGGTCGCGTCGAGGTCGCCGTAGCGGACGATCTCGCCCGTGGTCGCGTCGACGAGGGTCTCGTCGTCGTCCCAGTCCACCCGGAACCTCGTCCCCGGCGTCGCATCGGGCGCAGGCCGGTCGGTGACCACCGGGACCCCGAGAGTCACCTGCGCGGACACCGTCACGTTGCGCAGAACCAGGTCGGTCAGGGCGTCCGCGCGGGACTCCGGCACGGACAGGGCGTCGTCGAACGCGCGATAGTCCCCGGCCAGCGCTTCGACCGCCGCCCACATCGCGCTCGACGTGGCCGTCGGCAGGGACGCGAACCAGTCCGTCAGGCCGTCCTCACCGGGGCGGACCTCCACGCACCGCCCGCGCCTGCGCAGCGCCACGTGCGCCGCGACCTGGTCGGCCGCGACACGGGTCGCCACCCGGCGGGCCTCGCCGGCAACGCGGGCCGGGTCCATCCGCGCCAGGCGGGGCGCGAGCTCGGCATCCACCCGCAGGCACGCCTCCACGTCCAGACCCGCACACGCGTCGAGCACCTTCTGCACGGCCGCGACCGCGACGACCCCCTCGACCAGCAGGTCACGCACCCGCCGGAACCGCTCACCCACCGCCGCACCCAACGCGGCCTTACGACCGGCCAGCCCCTCGGTCAGCCCGGTCGCCAGGCTCATCCGGGTCGCGGCCATCGCGTCGACGAAAGCCCAGCGGGTGCACCCGCTCCCACGAGCCCGAGCGCACCGTCGTCTCCACCCGCGCACCCCACGCCCCGGCCACCGCGACCACGGCATCCGCCGCGTTCGCCAGGCCCTGCGCCGCACCCGCCAGCCCGAAAGCCTCCTCCACCGACAGCCCCCGACCCGACTCCACCAGCTCACGACCCAGCCGCGCGCACTCCTCGCGCAACGCCGCGACGCGGCCGGAGAGGGTCTCGGTGTCCATGCCTCATTCTACCGAACACCCGTTCGACGGACAAGCCCCAGGTCATACCTGTGGACGACCAAATCCCGTGTTCGACAACCGATCCGCGACAGCTTGGCCGACGTCTAGCCGGACCCGCGCGCCGCCCACTCCTCACGCAGCAGGCCGTACGTGAGCCCGTCGACCCACCCGAGCTCGGCGTGCCAGGAGTCGCGGACGCCGTGCTGCTCGCGCCGCATCCCGGCCTTCTCCATGACCCTCCACGACGCGATGTTGTCCGCGAAGCAGCCGGCCGTGACGCGCCGCAGCCCGAGGTCCGCGAAGGCGATCTCCAGCAGCACCTCGAGCGTCCGCGTGGCGAACCCGCGCCCGTGCACGTCCGGGTCGAAGAGGTACCCGACGAGCCCCTCGGAGCGCAGGTGCTCGGTCCCGCCGTCCTGCCCCATGCCGTCCAGCACGTCGACGAACGCCGTGCCGACGACCCGCCCCCCGTGCTCGACGGCGACCGGGACGGTCCAGACCGGGCGCTCCCGGAAGCGGCCGAGCACCTCGGCCTCGGTCATCGTCGTGCGCAGCAGCCACCGGGCGACCTCGGGGCGGTTGCGCCACACCATCACGTCGGGCACGTCGGCCTCCGTCGGCGCGCGCAGGACGAGGTCACCGCTGCGGCGGGGACGGAGCGGGGGCAGGGCGGGGTCGTCGCTCACCCGTCGATCGAAGCAGAGGCCGGGGCGCGCACCCCGTGGACGCACCGACGCATCACTCCCCACGCGAGGATCTACGGCACGCGCCCGCATCCGCTACAAGTCCTGCGGTTGAATTGCTAGATTGACGCCGTGTCTTCGCGTCGTCCTGCCCTGCTCGACCTCGACCCCACCGTCGTCCGCAAGGCTCGCAGCCTCGCCCGACGCGCCGGGAAGCCCGTCGTCGACCTCGCCCGAGCCCACACGACCGTCTCCGTCGAGCGCGCCACGCTGCGCCTCGCCGGGCTGGCCGGTGCCGACCACGAGGGCACGCCGTGGGTCAACCACCTCGTCGACGCCGTCCGTGCCGAGGTCGGGCTCGAGCACGGCGTGACGACCCCGGTCTGGGACGCGCTGCGCCGCGGCGAGGCGCCCGACCTGCTGACGCTGGCCCAGAAGGCGAGCAGCGGGGGAGTGTCCTTCCGCCTGCCCGAGGGTCGCGACCTCACCGGCTCGCGCAAGGCCGCCCGCGGCGCCGTCGCCAAGGGCGTCCGGGCCGTCGACGGCCAGCGCCGTGCCCGCGAGCGGATGATCGCCAAGGTCGGCGACGCGCCGCGCACCCCGTGGATCTACCTCATCGTCGCGACCGGCGACATCCACGAGGACATCCCGCAGGCGCAGGCCGCCGCGCGCGAGGGCGCCGACATCATCGCCGTCATCCGCTCGACCGGTCAGAGCCTCCTCGACTTCGTGCCCGAGGGCGCCACGCGCGAGGGCTACGCCGGCACCTACGCGACCCAGGAGAACTTCCGCCTGATGCGCGCCGCGCTCGACGAGAGCAGCCGCGAGCTCGGCCGCTACATCCGCCTGACCAACTACGCCAGCGGCCTGTGCATGCCCGAGATCGCCGCCCTCGCCGGGCTCGAGCGCCTCGACATGATGCTCAACGACTCGATGTACGGGATCCTCTTCCGCGACATCAACCCGATCCGCACCTTCGTCGACCAGCGCTTCAGCCGCCAGGTCCACGCCCGCGCCGGCATCATCATCAACACCGGCGAGGACAACTACCTGACGACCGCCGACGCCGTCGAGGCCGCGCACACCGTCACCGTCAGCCAGCTCCTCAACGAGTACTTCGCCAAGGAGGCCGGCCTCGAGGACTGGCAGCTCGGCCTCGGGCACGCCTTCGAGATCAACCCCGAGGTGCCCGACAGCTTCCGGATGGAGCTCGCCCACGCGCTGCTCGCCCGCCAGCTCTTCCCCGACGCGCCCCTGAAGTGGATGCCCCCGACGAAGCACATGACCGGCGACGTCTTCCGCGGCTACCTCCTCGACGGGTTCTTCAACCTCGTCGGGGCGATGACCGGGCAGGGCATCCTCCTCGTCGGGATGATGACCGAGGCCGTCGTCACGCCGTGGCTCTCCGACCGCGACCTCGCCCTCCAGAACGTCCGCTACGTCATGGACGCCGCCGGCGGGCTGACCGAGGACTTCCACCCGCCGCGCGACGGCTTCATCCAGACCCGCGCCCGCCAGGTGCTCTCCGAGGCGGTCGACCTGCTCGACACGATCGTCACCGACACGAGCACCCGGGGCACCCAGTACCCGCAGCCTCTTCTCGCCGCCATCACCGACGGCACCTTCGGCGCGATGAAGCGCCCGCCGACCAAGGGCAAGGGCCTGGACGGCGTCGTCGTCAAGGCCGACGGCTACGACAACCCCGCGACCGACCTCCTCGAGGAAGGGGCCACCCGATGAGCGCCGCTCCCACGCCGACCACCCCGGCCGCCCCCGGGCCGCTCGTGCGCCCCTACGGCGACACGACCGGCGACGGGATGGTGCAGGTCTCCTTCACCCTGCCCGTGCCGCACGACAAGCGCGCCGAGGGCGCCGCCCTCCAGCTCGCCGCGAAGATGGGGATGAGCCCGGCGCTGCTCGTCCACGCGAAGCCGATGGGCCCGCACTTCACCTTCTTCGTCGTCTACGGCTCGGTCACCCACCTCGTCGACCTGCGCGAGGTCCAGGTCGTCGAGCGCGAGTTCCCGCTGCTCGGCTCCTCCGAGGTCAACCAGGCCATCCGCAGCCGCCTCGGGCGCAAGCTCGTCGTCGTCGGCGCGTGCATCGGCACCGACGCGCACACGGTCGGCATCGACGCGATCCTCAACATCAAGGGCTTCGCCGGCGAGAAGGGCCTGGAGTACTACCGCGAGATGAAGGTCGTCAACCTCGGGGCCCAGGTGCTCGTGCCCGAGCTCGTCGCGTCCGCGCGTGAGGTCGGCGCCGACGCCGTCCTCGTCTCGCAGGTCGTCACCCAGAAGGACGCCCACATCCACAACACGACGACGATGTCGGCCGCCTTCCGCGAGGCCTTCCCGGCCGGCGAGGTGCCGCTGCTCGTCGTCGGCGGCCCCCGCTTCGAGGAGGGCTCGGCCGCGGCGCTCGGCGTCGACCGCGTCTTCGGCCGGGGGACCACCCCCGGCGAGGTCGCCTCCTACCTCGTCCACCAGCTCGTCGCCCCGCGCGAGCGCACCGACCCCCGAGGAGAGCAGCGATGACCCGAGCCGAGGTCGGCCGCACCGTCACCCACCGCCGCTACGTGCCGTACTCGCACGCGCACTACGCCGGCAACCTCGTCGACGGGGCCTACAGCCTCGCCGCGTTCGGGGACGTCGCGACCGAGATGTGCATCGTCACCGACGGCGACGAGGGGCTCTTCGCCTCCTACTCCGACGTGCAGTTCCGCGCCCCCGTGCGGGCCGGCGACGTCATCGAGATCGAGGCCCGCCTCGTGCGGGTCGGCAGCCGGTCGCGCGAGATGGAGTTCGAGGTCCGCGTCGTGGGCCGCGGCGCCCCCGAGCGCGGGGAGTCGGCGGCCGACGTCCTCGACCCGCCGGTCGTCGCGACGACCGCCCGCGGGGTGGTCGTGGTCCCCCCAGCCGGGTGACCTACCGTGGGCCGGTGCCCACCCCGCTCCGGCTGCCGGCCTCGCTCGTCGGCGCCGTCCTCGCCGGCCTCGCGCTCTGGCTCGCCTTCCCGACCCACGACCTCTGGTGGCTCGCGCCGGTCGGCGTCGCGCTGCTGGGGGCGGTCGGCCTGACCGCCGGCGCGGCCCGCGGCTTCCTCCTCGGTCTCGTGACGGGGCTGGCGTTCTTCGTCCCGACCCTGTCGTGGTCCGGCGTCTACGTCGGCAAGCTGCCCTGGTTCGCCCTCGCGACGCTGGAGGCGCTCTACCTCGCGCTGATGGGCGCCGTCGTCGGGTACGCCGGCCGACGGCTCGTCCGCTCCGGCCACCGCCGGGCGGCGCTGCTCGTCGTGCCGCTCGCCTGGGTCGCGCAGGAGTGGGCCCGGTCGACCACGCCGTACGGCGGGTTCCCGTGGGCCCGACTGGCGTTCAGCCAGGCCGACAGCCCGCTGGCCCACGTGGCCCGCTGGCTCGGCGCGCCCGGCGTGACCTTCGCCGTCGCCCTCGTCGGGACCGGGCTGCTGGCGCTCGGGTGGGGCCTCGCCGGCCGTCGCCCGGCCCGCGTCCTCGCCGGCGCGCTCGTCACCCTCGTCCCCCTGGCCGCCGGCCTGCTCCCGCTGCCGACCGACGGGCGTCCCGAGACCATCGGGATGGTCCAGGGCAACGTCCCCACCGCCGGCCTCGAGTTCAACGCCCAGCGCCGGGCGGTGCTCGACAACCACGTCAAGGGCACCTTCGAGCTCGCGCGGAAGGCGCCCGAGGACCTCAGCCTCGTCGTCTGGCCCGAGAACGCCTCCGACATCGACCCCTTCCGCAACGCCGACGCGGACGCCGAGATCCGCGCCTCGCAGGCCGAGGTCGGGGTCCCGCTCGTCATCGGCGCGGTCCTCGCGGAGCCGGTCGGCGCCAACTCCAACGTCTCCCTCTTCTACACCGGGTCCGGTCAGCCGCAGCGGTACACGAAGCTGCACCCGGTGCCGTTCGCCGAGTACATCCCGCACCGCGAGTTCTTCGCGATGTTCACCCCGATGGCCGAGCTCGCCGGCAACTTCGTCGCCGGCGACACCATCGGCGTCTTCCGCGTCCCGGCGGCCGGCGGCGAGTACGCCGCCCTGCCGACCATCTGCTTCGAGGTCGCCTACGACGGCCTGATGCGCGACAGCGTCGCCGCCGCGGGCCGCACCCCGTCGGTCATCCTCGTCCAGACGAACAACGCCACGTTCGGCTACACCGCCGAGTCCGAGCAGCAGTTCGCGATCTCCCGGCTGCGGGCCATCGAGCACGGGCGCAGCGTCGTGCACGTCTCGACGGTCGGGGTCTCGGGCTTCATCGCCCCCGACGGCACGGTCAGCGGCAAGACCGGCCTCTTCACCGCCGCGCAGGGCGCCGAGCCCGTCGTCGTGCGGACCGGCACCACCCCGTCGGACCGGATGGGGGAGGCGCCGGTCGTCCTCGCGACCGCCCTCCTCGCGCTCCTCGTCCTCGCGTCGGCGCGCGTCGGGCGGCGCGTTAGGGTGACGGGAGAGTCCAGCCCACCCGAGGAACGCCCCCTTGCCGCAGAGTCCCCGCCCGCCGCTCCAGCGCGTCGCCGTGCTCGTCCCGACGTACAACGAGCGCGAGAACCTCCCCGCCGCCGTCCACGGCGTCCGCGCCGCGGTGCCGAGCGCCGACGTCGTCGTCCTCGACGACGCCTCGCCCGACGGCACCGGTCAGGTCGCCGACGAGCTCGCCGCCGCCGACCCGCAGGTGCACGTGCTGCACCGGGCCGGCAAGGAGGGCCTCGGCGCCGCCTACCTCGACGGCTTCGGGTGGGCGCTCGAGCGCGGCTACGACGCCGTCGTCGAGATGGACGCCGACGGCTCGCACCGCCCCGAGCACCTGCCCTCGCTCCTCGCGGCCGCCGAGCACGCCGACGCCGTCATCGGCTCCCGCTGGGTCCCCGGCGGGAAGGTCGTCAACTGGCCGCTGCACCGCAAGGCGCTCTCGGTCGGGGGCAACCTCTACGTCAAGGTCCTCCTCGGGATGCCGGTCAACGACGCGACGGCCGGCTTCCGCGTCTACCGGGCCGACGCGCTGCGCGCGATGGGCCTGGACGACGTCGCCTCGCAGGGCTACTGCTTCCAGACCGATCTCACCTGGCGCGCCGTGCGGGCCGGGCTGCGGGTCGTCGAGGTCCCGATCACCTTCGTCGAGCGCGAGGTCGGCGCCTCGAAGATGAGCCGCGACATCATGACCGAGTCGCTGCGCCGGATCACCGGGTGGGGCGTGCGCCACCGCGCCCGCCAGGCCCGCGAGCTGGTCCGCCGGCCCGAGCGGTGGCACGAGCTGTGAACCGCCCCGGCGCGGTGCCCCCCGCCGGCCGAGGCCGTCGCGGGCGGCCGGTGCGCCGGCTGCTCGTCGTCGTCCTCGTCCTGGTCCCGCTGCTCGAGATCGCGACGGTCGTCCTCGTCGGCGACCTCATCGGCGGCTGGCCGACCCTCCTGCTCCTCCTGCTCACCACGCTGCTCGGCGCCTGGGTCATCCGCCGGGAGGGGGCCCGGGCCTGGCGCGCCCTGCGCGACGCCCTGCGCAGCGGCCGGATGCCGACCCGCGAGCTCGCCGACGGCGTGCTCGTCCTCGTCGGGGGGCTGCTGCTCCTCGTCCCCGGCTTCCTCACCGACGTCCTCGGGCTGCTCGTCCTCCTGCCGTGGACCCGCCCGGTCGCCCGGGTGTGGCTCGAGGCGGTCGTCGCCCGGAGGCTGCTCGCGCCCTTCGGCGGGCCGCGGCGCCCGGGCGAGGGGCCGCCCGACGTCGTCCAGGGCCAGATCGTCGACTGAGCCCGGGCCCCCTGACACGCCGGAGCCCCGGTCACCATTGCGGTGACCGGGGCTCCGGGGCGTCGAGGGCCGCTCAGGCCGTCTTGCGCGAGGTCTTCTCGCCGCGCGACTGGCGCAGGAGGGTGAGGCGCTCCTCCAGGAGCTCCTCGAGCTCGGGGATGGAGCGGCGCTCGAGCAGCATGTCCCAGTGCGTGCGCTGGGGCTTGACCGGCTTGGTCTCGGGCTCGGGGCCACCGCCCTGGAGCTTGGCGGCCGCACCGCACCGGCACTCCCACGTCGGCGGCACGTCGGCCTCGACGGAGAAGGGGAGCTCGATGGTGTGCCCGTTGGGGCACAGGTAGGTCGTGATGTTGCGGTCGGAGGGGACGACGTTCGCGTCCGTCTCCATGCTGAGGGCGCCGAGCCGGCTGCCGCGCAGGCTTCGCTCTGCCATGGGTGTCTCCCGGAGGTTCGAATGTCCCGGGCCGGGGTCCTCGCGGCCGGGTCAATGGTTGGAGAACGTGCGCCCGGGGTTCGTTGTTCCGGGGGTCACCGGATGGCAGGCGGGCGTGTGACGCAGATCACCCGAAGGCTCACACGATCCGCGGCAGCTCGTTCCCCGCGTCCATGATGCCCTGCCGGACGTCGACACGCCGAAGGACGAGGTAGCCGAGCACGAAGAAGACGACGAGCGCGACGATCGCGGGCCGGTAGGAGTCGGTCAGCTGGTGCACCAGGCCGAAGATCAGCGCCCCGAACCACGACGTGCCCCGCTCCATCGCCTGGTAGAAGGCGAAGAACTCCGCCTCGCGAGAGCGGGGGACCAGCTGCGAGAAGAGCGAGCGGCTGAGGGCCTGGCTGCCTCCGAGCACGATGCCGATGAAGACGCCGAGCACGAGGAAGGGCAGGAACGCCTTCTCCGGCAGGAAGAACGCGAGGACGACGATGGCCGACCACGCGACGAGGCTGCGCAGGATGGTCCGCCAGGCGCCCCAGCGCGAGGCCAGCCACCCGAAGAGCAGCGCCCCGCCGAACGCGACGAACTGCACGAGGAGGATGAGCGCGATGAGCTGGCTCTGCGCGAACTTCAGCTGCTCGGCGCCGTAGAGGCTGCTCGAGGAGATGACGGTCTGGATGCCGTCGTTGAAGAAGAGGTAGGCGAGCAGGAAGAGCAGCGTGTTCGGGTAGGCGCGCAGGTCGCGGAAGGTGTGCCCGAGCTGGGTCAGGCTGCCCCCGACGATGCCGGCCCGGGGGGCGTCGGCGAGCTCGGTACGCGGGGCACCGCGCAGGTTCCACATCCCGACGACCGGGATGAGCGTGAACAGCGCCCACCAGAGGCCGGCCGACAGCAGGCTGATCCGCACGGCCGTGCCCGTCGTCGCGCCGACGAGCTCGGGCTTGCTGACGATGACGAGGTTGACGGCCAGGAGCAGGCCGCCGCCGAGGTAGCCCAGGGCCCAGCCGCGGCTGGAGACGCGGTCGCGGTCGTCGGGGCGCGCGATCCGGCACAGGAGCGCGTCGTAGACGACGAGCGAGGCGCCGAGGCTGATCGAGGCGATGATCATCATGAGCGCCCCGAAGCGCCAGTTCGTCCCGGACAGGAAGTACAGCAGCACCGCGGCCGCCGACCCGGTCCACGCGAAGACGCCCATGAGGCGGGCGGGGCGCGGGGTGCGGTCGGTGATGGCCCCGACGAACACGAGGAGCACCGCCGAGACGATGGTCGCGAGGGTCACGGTGTACGGCGCGACCGACCCGGGGTCCAGCGGAGCGGTGAGCACGAGGACGACCGTCGCGAGGGCGAGCGGCGGGACGAGCGTCGAGGGGCGATAGGGCAGCCGGGTGTCGCGCGCGTAGGCGACGAGCGAGAGGACGAGGCCGACGAGCAGCGCGACGGCCGCGACGAGGGCGAGGCCGGGGACCCATCCGGGCAGGCCCTCGGCGGCGGGCACGACGTAGAGGTCGGTCGTGCACCGGGCGTCCTCGGCGAGGCCGGGGCAGGCCGCCTCGGTCGCGACCTCGGTGAGGTACGGACCGAACAGGACTGTGCCGACCGTCGTGACGAACGCGGAGTTCGCCCAGTCGTACCAGTACCAGGGGCGGTGGTAGCGGGTGGTGTCGGCCCAGGCGTCGGTGGCCTCGGACTGCGTCGTCATGACGCGCAGCGTTCCACACGCGGGGGCGCCGCCGCCGTAGGTCGTGCTACTCGGTCCAGCGCGTCACCGCACCGGGTGCGGTCAGCCCGCGTACTCCCAGTGCCACGGCTCCGGGAGGTCGCCGCCGGCCTCGGCCCAGGCCGGGTGGAACCAGCCGTAGAGGGGTGCGTTCTGGCGCATCCAGCGGTGCGCGGCCGACCCGAAGTCGTCGACGCCGCCGCAGAGGTCGAGCGCGCGGCCGAGGCCGTGCCGGCTCGTGCCCGGGGTCGCGGCGAACCGGCCGCGCGTGCCCTTGATGGCGACCTGCTCGGGGTAGGAGCGGTAGGAGTCGGTGACGCACAGGGGCGTGCCCGTCTGGGCTGCGTAGGCCTGGCTCATCGCGTTGTACGCGGCGGCCGCGGCGGGGGAGAGGCGCTCGCCGGGGGCGCTCCACAGCGGGCAGAGCGCGCTGTCGGGGAACTGGCCGTTGGGGTGGTCACCGCTGTCGTCGGAGCACGGCTTGCCGACCTGGGCGGTCTCGACGACGGCGTTCGAGAGGGCCTCGCGCAGCCGCGCGGCGGCCGCCTTGGCCTCGGGGGTGCGGGCACCGACGAGGGCGCTCGCGATGGGGCCGGCCTTGTCGACCTCGGTCATCTGCAGGGCCCGCAGCGCGCCGATCTTCTCGCGCTGCGCCTTCATCACGCCGTCGAGCTCCTTCTTCGCGGCGGCGATGCGGGTGCGCGCGTCGGTGGCCGTGCGCTCGGCCGCCTCGGCGGTCGTCGTGAGCCGCACCTGCTCGGCCGTGAGGACGCGCACCTCCTGGAGGGCGCGGGTGCGCTCGCCGGTGAGGTAGGACAGGTCGCCGAGGGGGTCGCTCACCTCGTCGTCGCGGGCGTCGAGCGCGTCCAGCATCCCGGTGAGGTCGGAGCTGCCGCCGCCGTTCGAGTAGACGTCGAAGACCCAGTCCTTGACGACGGCCCGGGCGTGCGCCAGCCGGCTCTCGAGGGCGGCGAGGTCGGCGCGGGCGCCGTCGGCCTCCTCGTGGGCGAAGTTCTCGGTGTCGGTCGCGGAGGCGAGCTCCTCGAGGACCGTGTTGGAGCGGGCCGAGAGGGTGTCCATCCGCTTGGTCTGGACGGCGAGCTCGGAGGTCGAACCCTCGATGACCCCGGAGATGCGCTGCGCCTCGGCGACCTGGGCGGCGACGACCTCGGGGGAGAGCACGGGGTCGGCGTCGGGCTCGACGTGGCCGTCGGCGGTGGCGGGCGGGACGATCGGGGCGAGCGTCGGCGTGGGGGAGCCGGTCGGGGTGGGGGACACCGACACCGAGGGCGTGGGGGAGGCCGAGGGGGCGGGCCCGGCGCCCGGGCCGGCCGCGACGGCCGAGGTGGCGACGGCGCCGAGCGGGACCGCGGCGGCGACGGCCACCACGAGTGCGCGGCGGAGCACGGCCCCACGGACGACGGAAGAACGCACCACGACTCGTTTCGAATGGTCTCGTGGCACCGCGGACGGCGCCCGGCACGCGCCCTGCACCGCGCACCTGTGTCCACCATAGGTCGCCGACCCCCGGTGTGCCCATGGTCGGCGGAGAAAGGTCGTCCGATCGTCAGGCGGTGGGGGCCGGGTGGCCGGGGGAGGGTCGGCCGGTCGGCGGCGCCCGTCCACAGGCACCGGTGCACCGTCCGCTCGTCCACAGGTCCGCCCGCGGTGGTTGTGCCGCACCCGGCAGGGGCGGTGTGCTGCTCCCGGGAGCCCCGGCGGTGGTCGTCGGGCCGGACAGCAGGGGGTAGGGATGGCAGGATCCGCCGACGTCGACCGCAGCGGCGACGTCAACACGGTCCACCTCGTCGGGCGGGTCACCTCGCTCGACCCGCCGCGCACGCTGCCGAGCGGCGACGTCGTGCACGGCGTGCGGGTCACGGTCGGCCGCGAGGCGCGGGCCCGCCCGGGGGTCGACGCCCTCGACGTCGCGTGCTGGAGCGCGGCCACCCGCCGCGTCGCCGGCCGCCTCGAGGTCGGTGACCGCGTCGAGGTCGACGGCAGCCTGCGCCGGCGCTTCTTCCGCGCCGGCGGGGCCCCGGCCAGCCGCTACGAGGTCGAGGCGCGTCGGCTGCGGCGCGTCAGCGCGCCGGCGTCCTAGGGTGGCCGGATGGGAGGGGCCGGCTCGCACGACGTCATCCGGGTCCAGGGGGCCCGCGAGAACAACCTCAAGGACGTCAGCGTCGTCCTGCCCAAGCGCCGGCTCACCGTGTTCACGGGGGTGTCGGGCTCGGGCAAGAGCTCGCTCGTGTTCGGGACGGTCGCCGCCGAAGCACAGCGCCTCGTCAACGAGACCTACAGCGCGTTCGTCCAGGGGTTCATGCCGAGCCTGGCCCGACCGGACGTCGACCGGCTCGAGGGGCTGACGACGGCGATCATCGTCGACCAGGAGCGGATGGGGGCCAACCCGCGCTCGACGGTCGGCACGGCCACCGACGCGCACGCGATGCTCCGCATCCTCTTCGGCCGCCTCGGGGAGCCCCACGTCGGCCCGCCGACGGCGTTCTCCTTCAACGTCCCGACGCGCACCGCGAGCGGGGTCATGCCCACCGAGAAGGGCGGGCGCGTCGAGAAGAGCGTCGTCAAGGGTGCCGTGTACCTCGGCGGCATGTGCCCGCGCTGCGAGGGCCTGGGCCAGGTCACCGACATCGACCTCACCGCCCTCTACGACGCCGAGCGCTCGCTCGCCGACGGGGCGCTGCTCGTGCCCGGGTACTCGATGGACGGCTGGTACGGGCGCCTGTTCGCCGGGATGGGCCTGCCGATGGACGTGCCCGTCGGCTCGTTCACGGCGAAGCAGCTCGACACGATGCTCCACGCGGCGCCGACGAAGATCCGGGTCGAGGGCGTCAACCTCACCTTCGAGGGCGTCGTGCCGCGGATCCGCCGCTCGATGCTCTCCAAGGACCCGGAGGCGATGCAGCCGCACGTGCGCCGCTTCGTCGAGCGGGCGGTCACCTTCCAGCGCTGCCCGGCGTGCGACGGCACCCGCCTGGGGCCCGAGGTGCTCGCGTCGCGCGTCCACGGGCGCAACATCGCGGAGCTGTGCGCGCTGCAGGTCAGCGACCTCGCCGCGTGGGTCGCCGCGCTCGACGAGCCCTCGGTCGCCCCGCTGCTCGCGGGGCTGCGCCACCTCCTCGACTCGTTCGTCGACATCGGCCTCGGCTATCTCTCGCTCGACCGGCCGGCGGGCACGCTCTCCGGTGGCGAGGCCCAGCGCACGAAGATGATCCGGCACCTCGGCTCGGCCCTCACCGACGTCACCTACGTCTTCGACGAGCCGACGATCGGGCTGCACCCGCACGACGTCCAGCGGATGAACGACCTCCTCCTGCGGCTGCGCGACAAGGGCAACACGGTCCTCGTCGTCGAGCACAAGCCGGAGGCGATCGCCGTCGCCGACCACGTCGTCGACCTCGGGCCGGGCGCCGGCAGCGCCGGGGGAGAGGTCTGCTTCGAGGGGAGCGTCGAGGGCCTGCGGGCGAGCGACACCGTGACCGGGCGCCACCTCGCCGACCGGGTCGCGCTCAAGCCGACGGTGCGCACCCCCACCGGCGTGCTCGAGGTGCGGGGCGCCTCCACCCACAACCTGCGCGACGTCGACGTCGACCTCCCGCTCGGGGTGCTCTGCGTCGTCACCGGGGTCGCCGGGTCGGGGAAGAGCTCGCTGGTCAGCGGTTCGGTCGAGGGACGCGAGGGGGTCGCCGTCGTCGACCAGGGCGCCATCAAGGGCTCGCGGCGGAGCAACGCGGCGACGTACACCGGTCTGCTGGAACCCGTCCGGAAGGCCTTCGCGACGGCGAACGGCGTGCCCGCGTCGCTCTTCAGCTCCAACTCCGAGGGCGCGTGCCCGACCTGCGGCGGTGCGGGCGTCATCGTCACCGAGCTCGGCCTCATGGCGAGCGTCGAGACGACGTGCGAGGAGTGCGAGGGGCGCCGGTTCCGGGCCGAGGTGCTCGAGCACACCCTCGGGGGCCGGTCGATCGCCGAGGTCCTCGCCCTGACGGTCACCGAGGCCGAGGCGTTCTTCGCGGCGGGGGAGGGGCGGGTCCCCGCGGCGCACCGGGTCCTGCAGCGCCTCGCCGACGTCGGCCTCGGGTACCTGACGCTCGGGCAGCCGCTGACGACGCTGTCCGGCGGCGAGCGGCAGCGGCTCAAGCTCGCGACGCGGATGGGGGAGTCGGGCACGACGCTCTACGTCCTCGACGAGCCGACCACCGGCCTCCACCTCGCCGACGTCGAGCGCCTGCTCGCGCTGCTCGACCGCCTCGTCGACGGCGGCACCTCGGTCCTCGTCGTCGAGCACCACCAGGCCGTCATGGCGCACGCCGACTGGGTGGTCGACCTCGGGCCGGGCGCCGGGCACGACGGCGGCCGGGTCGTCTTCGAGGGCCCGCCGTCACGGCTCGTGGCCGAGGCCTCGACGCTCACCGGGCGCCACCTCGCCGCCTACTGCGCACCGTGAGCGCGCCGTTCGACCAGTCCGCGTCCGCCGTCCGGATGGACTGGGGCCCGAGCGCGGCGCAGGTCGTCCGGGCCGACCTCGTGGTCGTCGTCGACGTCCTCAGCTTCACGACGGCCGTCACGGTCGCGGTGGGCCGAGGCAGCACCGTCCTGCCGTTCGCCTGGCGCGACGAGCGCGCCGTCGAGCACGCGGCCGCCCACGACGCGGTCCTCGCGGTGGGCCGGCACGAGGCCGGGCTGCCCGGGGCGGTCGGCGCCCCGTCGCTGTCGCCCGCCGGGCTGCTGGCCGGGCCCGTCGTGCCGCGCCTGGTCCTGCCGTCGCCCAACGGCTCGAGCATCAGCGCGTCCCTGCGAGCCACCGGGGCGACGGTTCTCGCCGGGTGCCTGCGCAACGCCTCGGCGGTCGGCCGGTGGCTCGCGCCGCGGGTGCGGGCCGGCCGGACGCTCGCCGTCGTGGCCGCCGGTGAGCGCTGGCCGACGGACGGGTCGCTGCGCCCGGCGCTCGAGGACCACCTGGGCGCCGGCGCGGTCCTGTCGGCGCTGCGGGCGGCGGTCGGCACGTCGTCGTGGAGCCCGGAGGCCGAGAGCGCCGCCGACCTGTTCGACGTCGCCGGTCCGCGGCTCGTCGACCGGCTGCACAGGTGCGTCGGTGGTCGTGAGCTCACCGCCGCGGGCTTCGCCGACGACGTCGCCGTCGCCGCGGACCTCGACGCGAGCGACGTCGTGCCCGTGCTCACCGACGCAGGGTTCGTCCCGGCCCGGTGAGGGCGCCCCGATCGCGGTCGTTGACCCCTCCCACGGAACGCCGATAATCCACATTATGTCATTATGGTGAAGAGGGACGGACCCCGACCGCTCCCCGCAGGCTCCCGACCTACAGTGAGCGCGTGCCGGACCTCGACCCGCTCCTCGGCTACGCCAACCGCACCGGACGTGCGCCCGGGCGCGGCGTGCGGGCGCTCGGGCTCGTCCTGCCCGGTGTCCGACGCGTCCAGGGCACGGCGATCCCGTGGGCCGACGCCTGGGCGGCGCACAACCGCACGGCCCTGACGACGCCCGGGCGGCGCTGGGTCGTCCTCGGCGACTCGATGTCGCAGGCCGTCGGCGCCTCCGCCTGGGACAGCGGCTGGGTCGACCGGGCCGCCGCGAGCCTCGCCGGTGACGGGCTCCCCCTCGTCGTCGTCAACCTCTCCGCGACCGGCGCCCGCACCGCCGACGTCGTCGACCAGCAGCTGCCCGTGCTGCGCGCCCTGCCCCCGGCGCTCGGCACCGACGCGCCGGACCTCGTCTCCGTCATGGTCGGTTCCAACGACCTCTTCGCCGGCGGCGGCGTGCGCGACCGGCTGCCCGACGAGTTCGCCCGGATGGTCGCGGCCCTCCCGCAGGACGCCGTCGTCGCGACGCTCCCCCAGCCCCGCACCGCGGCCCACCGGGCCAACGCCCACCTGGAGAAGGCCGTGGCCCGCGGCGCGCTGCGGGCGGTCGACATGCGCACGGAGGGCCCGAGCAGCTGGCGGGGGCGCCTGGCCGCCGACCTCTTCCACCCCAACGACGCCGGCTACGCCGAGCTGGCCCGGGCCTTCGTGCCGCACCTGCGCGCCGCCCTGCGGGCCACGGCGCGGGACTGAGCCCCCGCGGCCGTACGCTGTCCCGCGATGCAGTGCGACGACTACGACGCCGGACGGTGCCGCTCGTGCACCCTCATGGGCACGGCCTACGCCGACCAGCTGGCCGACAAGGACCGGCACGTGCGGAGCACGCTCGCGCCGCACACCGAGGGCACGACCTGGCTCGAGCCGGTCCGCTCCCCCGCCTCGCACTTCCGGAACAAGGCCAAGCTCGTCGTCGGCGGCACGCCCGGGCACCCGACGCTCGGCATCCTCGACGCCGGCGGCCGCGGGGTCGACCTGCGCCGCTGCGGCCTCTACGAGCCGGGGCTCTCCGCGACCTTCGACCCGCTGCACCGACTGCTCGTCGACCACCGCGTCGTGCCCTACGACGTCCCGTCCCGACGCGGCGAGCTCAAGCACCTGCTCGTCACCCACTCCCCCGACGGTGAGCACCTGGTGCGCTTCGTCGTCCGGACCCAGGAGGGCCTGCAGGCCGTGCGCCGGCTGCTGCCGGACCTGCGGGCCGCGCTGCCGTCGGCCCGCGTCGTCACGGTCAACCTCCACCCCGAGCACAAGGCGGTGCTCGAGGGCGAGACCGAGGTGGTCCTCACCGACGAGGCGGTGCTGCCGATGCGCCTCGGCGGGGTCACGCTGCGCCTCGGGCCGCGCGCCTTCTTCCAGACCAACACCCTCGTCGCGACGGCCCTCTACGCGCAGGCCGCGGCGTGGGCCGAGCGCCTCTCCCCCGCTGCCGTCACCGACCTGTACTGCGGGGTCGGCGGGTTCGCGCTGCACCTCGCGGCGCCGGGCCGCCGCGTCACCGGCGTCGAGGTGTCCGCCGAGGCGGTCGCCGCAGCCCGGGCCTCCGCGGACGAGATGGCCTCTGGCACAGCAGGACTGGACATCCGGTTCACGGCCGGCGACGCCACCGACGGGGTGCCCGGCGACCCGGACCTCGTCGTCGTCAACCCGCCCCGCCGCGGGATCGGCGCCGACCTCGCCGCCCGGCTCGAGGCCTCGGGCGCCCGGCACGTCGTCTACTCCAGCTGCAACGTCGACACCCTGGCCCGTGACCTCGCCGCGATGCCCTCGTTCAGGGCGCGCGAGGGACGGGTCGTCGACATGTTCCCCCAGACCCGCCACGTCGAGACCGTCCTGCTGCTCGAGCGCGGCTGACCCGCGCCCGGCCCGCGAACCGACCTAGGGTCGGGGCATGACCTTCTCCATCGCCGCCCGCGACGGGGACGCCTGGGGCGTCGCCGTGGCCAGCAAGTTCCTCGCCGTCGGCTCCGTCGTGCCCCGCGTCGTGCCCGGCGTCTGCGCCGTCGCGACCCAGGCGATGGCCCGCGTCGCCTACCTCGACGAGCTGGAGGCCGGCCTGCGCGGCGGTGACGCCACGAGCGACGTCCTCGCCGCCGCGACCGGCGCCGACCCCGGCCGCGAGGACCGGCAGGTCGGCGTCGTCGGCCCGGACGGTGGCGCGACCTTCACCGGCTCCGGGTGCATGACGTGGGCCGGTGGTGTCGCCGAGGGCGACGAGCGCACGGCGTTCGCGGTGCAGGGCAACATCCTCACCGGCCCCGACGTCGTCGAGGCGATGGTCCAGGCCTGGCGCGCGCAGGAGGGCCTGCCGCTCGAGACCCGGCTCATGGCCGTGCTCCTGGCCGGCGACGCCGCGGGCGGCGACTCCCGCGGCCGGCAGAGCGCCGCGCTGCTCGTCAGGGCACCGGGCGCCGGCTACGACGCGAGCGGGGTCGTCGCGGACCTGCGGGTCGACGACCACCCGGACGCCACGACCGAGCTCGCCCGCCTCCACGGCCTCTCGACGCTCTACTTCGGCACGGCGCAGGACGTGCAGCCGCTGACCGGGGAGCTGCGGGAGGAGGTGGCCGCGCGGCTGGCCGAGCTCGGCCACACCGGCGACGTCGAGGCGGCGCTCGAGGCCTGGATGGGCGGGGCGAACCTCGAGAACCGGCACGCCGACGGCGGCATCGACCGCCGTGTCCTCGCCGTCCTGCGGGGCGATGAGCAGGGCTGATGCCCCGCTGGAGCCGTCCTTGACCGAATCGGTCCGAACCCTGACCGACTCCTGACGCCGTGCTGGTTCCCCCGTGACCCACCGACCTCTAGCGTTGTCGGTAGGTGGTCAGCAGGTCCCCGCCGCAGCCCGGCACCGCGAGGTGCCACCTGTCCTCCCCCTCCGGCCGCGGCCGGGGACCGACCACCGTTCGCCGCCTCGGCGCCGGCCGGCTCACCGGCGCCGAGGCGCACAGACCCGTCGGCGTCGCGCCGCAGGCCGTGGGTACCCCGGTCCGGCGCGACGCCGACAACCATCGGCCACCGAAGCGCTCAGCGCGCGGGCCAGGCTCCGGCGCCCTGGCGGACGACCTCGCCCGACGGCTCGCCGCTCGTGAAGTCGACGACCGTCGTCGGCTCGGTGCCGCACTCCCCCGAGTCGATGACGACGTCGACGACGTGGTCGAGCGCCTCCTTGACCGCCCACCCGTCGGTCATGGGCTCGCTCTCGCCGGGGAGGATGAGCGTCGAGGACAGCATCGGCTCGCCGAGCGCGGCGAGCAGCGCGCGGACGACCGGGTGCTCGGGGATCCGGACACCCACCGTGCGCTTCTTCGGGTGCAGCAGGCGGCGCGGCACCTCGTGGGTCGCCGGGAGGATGAACGTGTACGGCCCCGGCGTCGCGGCCTTGACCGCGCGGAAGACGTGGTTGTCGACGTGCACCAGCTGGCCCAGCTGCGCGAAGTCGCGGCAGACGAGCGTGTAGTGGTGGCGGTCGTCGAGCCGGCGGATGCTGCGGATGCGCTCCTTGGCCTGCTGGTCGCCCATCCGCGCGCCGAGCGCGTACCCGGAGTCGGTCGGGTAGGCGACGAGGCCGCCGTCGTCGAGCACGGCGACCGTCTGCGCGACCGACCGCGGCTGGGGGTCGACCGGGTGGACGTCGAGGTAGCGGGCCATCCCCGCAGGATAGGCCCGGCTCAGGCCTCGTGGTACGTCACCGGGGCACCGCGCTGCACGGTGCGCGAGACGGTGCACAGCCGGTCCCCGCTCTGGGCGATGGCGCGGGGCAGGCGCTCGCGCGCCCGGTCGCCGTCGGCACCCTCGGGGAAGCGCACCGTGAAGGTGATCTCGATGTCGGAGAGGTGGTTTCCGCCCTCGTCCTTGCTCTTCTCGCCCTCGGAGACGACGTCGAACGAGGTGGGCTCGGCGATCCGGCTCGTGATGAAGTCGACGTCCGTGGCGCTGCAGGCGGCCATCGAGACGAGGAAGAGCTCGACCGGGGTGAAGTCCGCCGAGTCTCCGCCGCCCCCGACGAGCATCGTCCCGCCGCGCTCGTTGGTGACCTCGTACAGGCCCTTGCCGACGCGCGTCATCGACACGCTCCGGTGGCCGAGGCCGGTCCCGCCGGTCTCCTGCTGCGGCTGCGTCATGCCTCGTCCGTCCTCTCGGCGTCACCGTGGCCGACCTCCGCCGGCCGCGACCGCCATCCTGCCGCACCGTCCTGCGAGGATGCGGGCATGTCCTCGCGCGGCCGTCTCGTCCTGCTCCGCCACGGCGAGACCGAGTGGTCGGCCACCGGGCGGCACACCGGGCTCACCGACGTGCCGCTGACGACCGCCGGCGAGGACGCGGCGCGCGCGGTCGCGCCGCTGCTCGCCCGCTTCGACGTCGTCGCGACCCTCACCTCGCCGCTGGAACGCGCCCGGCACACCGCCGGGCTCGCCGGCCTCGCGGCCGAGCCCGACCCGGACCTGCTCGAGTGGGACTACGGCGGCTGGGAGGGGCTGACCACGCCCGAGATCCGGGAGCGGACCGGCGACCCCGCGTGGACCGTCTTCCGCGACGGCGTCGTCCCGGGCGCCACCCCCGGCGAGAGCGTCGAGGAGGTCGCGGCCCGGGCCGCGCGCGTCCTCGCGCGCGCCGCCCCGCTGCTGGCCGGGGGCGACGTCGCGCTCGTCGCGCACGGGCACCTCCTGCGGGTGCTCGCCGCGACGTGGCTGCGGCAGGAGCCGCGCCTGGCGGCCCACCTCCTGCTCGACCCCGCGCACGTCGGCGTGCTCGACGAGGAGCACGACCTGCCGGTGGTGCGCGCCTGGAACCTCGGCGCCGCCGGCTGACCCCGCGCCGCTAGGGCAGCGGCCAGGTGTGCACCGGCTCGTTGGAGTCCATCAGCTCGGAGTAGCGGGCGAGCATCCGGCGCAGCGCGTCGCGCCGGTCGTGGCCCTGCGCCTCGAGGTGCTCGACCGTGCGGGTCTGCCACTCGGCCCCGTTGATGCCCGTCGTCGCGCGGCCCTCGATGATGCCGAGGTAGCGCTCGCGCACGGCGTCCGAGACACCCCAGGAGCGCAGCCCCTCGTGGGCCATCGGCAGCAGGTGGCGCAGGACGAGCTCGTCGGCCGAGACCTCGCCGAAGCCCGGCCAGTACAGGCGCGCGTCCATCCCGGCCCGGGCGGCCCGCTCGAAGTTGTCGGCGCAGGCCGCGAAGCTCATCTTCGTCCAGACCGGGCGCTCGGCCGCCGCGAGGTGGCGCACCGCGCCGTAGTAGAACGCGGCGTTGGCGAGGACGTCGGCGATCGTCGGGCCGGCCGGCAGCACCCGGTTCTCGACCCGCAGGTGCGGGGTGCCGCCGACGATGTCGTAGATCGGGCGGTTCCAGCGGTAGACCGTGCCGTTGTGCAGCCGCAGCTCGGCGAGCTCGGGCGCGACGCCCGCCTCGAGCTTGGCCATCGGGTCCTCGTCGGTGATCTCGGCGAGGAGGGTCGGGAAGTAGCGGACGTTCTCCTCGAAGAGGTCGAAGATCGAGGTGATCCAGCGCTCGCCGAAGAACACGCGCGGGCGCACGCCCTGGTTCTTCAGCTCGACCGGCCGGGTGTCGGTGGCCTGGCTGAACAGCTCGATGCGGGTCTCGGCGTGCAGCCGCTTGCCGAAGAAGTAGGGGCTGTTGGCGGCCAGCGCGAGCTGCACCGACGAGAGGGCCTGGGCCGCGTTCCAGTGCTGGGCGAACTCGTGCGGCGCCACCTGGAGGTGCAGCTGCACCGAGGTGCACGCCGACTCGGGGGCGATGGAGGAGCAGTACGTGGCGACGCGCTCGCCGGTCGGGCCCTCGATGTCGAGGTAGACGTCCTCGCCGCGGGCCCCGACGATCGAGTCGTTGAGCGCCGTGTAGCGGTTGTTCGCGCTGATCCAGTCGCCCTCGTAGTGCTCGGGCATGATCGTCGGGAGGATGCCGATCGCGACGATCTTCGAGCCGACCTCCTGCGCGGCGGCGTCGGCCGCGTTGAGGCTCTCCCGGAGGTCGTGCTCGAGCTCGATGGCGGAGTCGCCGGGCAGCGGGCGCGGGGGCACGTTGAGCTCGATGTTGTAGCGCGCCAGCTCGGTCTGGTAGCCCGGGTCGGCGATGGCCTCGAGGACCGCCGCGTTGTGGAAGTGCGGGTCCTGGTGCTCGTCGACGAGGTTGAGCTCGATCTCGAGGCCGGTCATCGGCCGGTCGAACTCGAACGAGCTCGTCGTGAGCATCCGCTCGAAGACGTCGAGGTTCTGCCGGACCTTCTCCCGGTACCGCTGACGCTCTTCGCGCGAGTAGCTCTGCGCCGTGACCTCCGCACCCATGGGCTCAACCAACCACATCCGGTGGGCACGGGGAAGCGGGGGCCGCGTTTCGGTCCACGGCGGTGTCGGTGGCGTCTCCTAGCGTGGTCCTCGTGCGGTTCCTCCACACCTCCGACTGGCACCTGGGACGCTCGTTCCACGGGGTCGGGCTGCTGCCTGCCCAGGCGGCCCACCTCGACCACCTCGTCGAGGTCGTCCGCACCGAGGGCGTCGACGCCGTCCTCGTCAGCGGTGACGTCTACGACCGGGCGATGCCCGCGCCCGACACCGTCGCGCTGCTGTCGCAGACCCTCGAGCGCCTCGTCGACGCGGGCGCGCGGGTGGTGGTCTCCAGCGGCAACCACGACTCGGCGGTCCGGCTCGGGTTCGCCTCGGGGCTGCTCGAGCGCGCAGGCGTGCACCTGCGCACCTCCGTCGCCGACGTCGGCCGCCCGGTGATGGTCGGCGACGTCGCCGTCCACCCCCTCCCCTACCTCGAGCCCGCGCTCGTCGCCGACGCGCTCGGGGCCCCCGAGCGCACCCACGCCGCGGTGCTGCGCGCAGCCCTCGACCGCGTGCGCGCCGACGCCGCGACCCGGGGCGGGCGCACCGTCGTCATGGCCCACGCCTTCGTCTCGGGCGGGCTCTCCAGCGACTCCGAGCGCGACATCTCGGTCGGCGGGGTCGCCGCGGTGCCGGTCGACGTCTTCGACGGGGTCGACTATGCGGCCCTCGGCCACCTCCACGGGCGCCAGCGGGTCTCGGAGTCGGTGCGCTACAGCGGTTCCCCGGTCGCGATGTCGTTCAGCGAGCACGCCCACACCAAGGGCGGCCTCCTCGTCGACCTCGGGGGCGCGGCGCCGGTCGTCACGAAGATCGACGCTCCCGTGGAGCGGCCGCTGGCCGTCCTGCGCGGCCACCTCGAGGACCTCCTCGCCGACCCCCGGCACGCCGACGTCGAGCGCGCGTGGTGCCAGGTCACCCTCACCGACCCCGCGCGCCCGCTCGGCGCGATGGACCGGGTGCGCCGCCGCTTCCCCCACACCCTCGAGCTGCGCTTCGAGCCCGAGGGGGCCGCCGTCCCGCTGCGGCCCTACGCGACCCGGGTGCGCGCGGCGTCGGTCGTCGACGTCTGCTGCGACTTCCTCGACCACGTCCGCGGCGGTCGTCCGGCCGACGCGCAGGAGCGCGCCCTGCTCGACGAGGCGGTCACCGCGGCCCGCGTCGAGCGCGGCGTCGCCGACGACGAGGGCGTGGCGTCCGCCCGCGGCTCGGGGGCGGCGTGAGGATCCACCGGCTCCAGGTCCAGGCCTTCGGCCCGTTCGCCGACCGGGTCGACGTCGACCTCGACGCCGCCTCGGCCGCCGGCCTCTTCCTCGTCCACGGCCCGACCGGGGCCGGCAAGACGAGCCTGCTCGACGCCGTCTGCTTCGCGCTCTACGCCGACGTGCCGGGCAGCCGCTCGCGCCGCTCGCTGCGCTCGGACCACGCCGGGCCCGAGGTCCCGCCCGAGGTCGTCCTCGAGGCCACCGTCGCGGGGCGCCGGCTGCGCATCACCCGCTCCCCCGAGTGGTACCGGCCCAAGCGCCGCGGCGAGGGCACGACCCGCGTCCAGCCGTCCGTCGTCCTCGAGGAGCACCGGGCCGGCCGCTGGGAGGCGGTGAGCACCCGTCACGACGAGGTCGCCGACGTCGTGCTCGACCTTCTCGGGATGGGCCTGCAGCAGTTCGCCACCGTCGTCCTGCTCCCCCAGGGCGAGTTCGCGCGGTTCCTGCGCGCCGAGCCCGACGTGCGCCGCGAGCTGCTCCAGCGGCTCTTCGACATCCGGGTGTTCGCCGACGTCGAGGCGTGGCTCGCCGAGGCGCGCCGCACCGGGGCGGCCGCCCTCGACACGGCCCGGTCCGCCCTCGACGCCGACCTGCTGCGGCTCGCCGACGCCCTCGAGCCGCTCGTGACGGCCGACGCCGACACCGGCCTCGACGCGGGGCCGCTCGAGGAGCTGCCGCAGCGCCTCGCGGCCGTCGCCGCCGACCTCACCGAGCGGCTCACCTCCTCCCTCGCCGCGCTCGACGTCGCCGAGGGCGCCGAGACCGCCGCCCAGCAGGCCCTGGCCGACGGCCGTGCCCTCGCCGCCGCCCGCGCCCGGGGCGAGGCCGCCCGGGCCCGCCTCGAGGCCCTCGAGGCCGCCGCCCCCGAGCACGACGTGCGCACCGCCCGCCTCGAGGCGGCCGAGCGCGCCTCGACGCTGCGCGGACACCTCGCCGCGCTCGAGCGGCTGGAGCGCGAGGTGACGGGGCTCGAGCGGTCCACGGCGCAGGCGCGCGCCCGCGTCGAGGACGTCGGCACCGACCCGCTCGGCGACGGCGCGGCCGCCCTCGCCGAGCGGGTCGCCGGCCTCGACGACACGGTCGCGGCGGTGGCCCGGCACGCCGACGCGGCGCACGACCTGGCCCTCGCCCTCGCCGACGGCGGCCGCCGCGCCGAGACCCTCGGGGCGCGCCACGAGCAGCTCCTGCTCGACCTGCCGGCCGCCCGGGAGGCCGCGTCTGGGGCCGACGCCGAGGTCACGCGGCTGAGCGTCGAGGGGGCGCGCACCGCCGACCTGGTCGTCGCGGTCGGTGAGGAGGAGCGCCGGCTCGCCCTCCTCGACGAGGTCGCCGCCGACGAGGCCGCGGCCGCCGCCCTGGCCCCCGAGGTGCTCGCGGCCCGCGACGCCCTCTCGGCGCGGCTCGCGGAGCTCATCGACCTGCGCCAGCGCCGCCTCGACGAGATGGCCGCCGAGCTCGCGGCCGGGCTGGCCGAGGGCGAGCCCTGCCCGGTCTGCGGAGGCACCGAGCACCCCCGTCCGGCCCGCACGAGCGACCCCGTCACCCCCGAGCAGCTGGCCCGCACCGAGGACGCCGTCGAGGCGGCGCGCGCAGCGCTCGCGCGCCTCGAGACCCGCACCGGGGCGCTCGAGACCGCCGTCCGCACCCGGCGCGAGGTCCTCGCCGGGGCGGACCGGCCGACCGTCGAGGCCGCCCGGGCAGCGGCGCTCGACGAGCTCGCCCGGGCCCGCGCCGCCGAGCAGCGCCTCGCCGAGGCCACCGCGGAGCAGGCCCGCGCCCGCTCGGAGGCCGACCGGCTCGCGGCCTCGCTCGAGCAGACGGCCACCGCGCTCGCCGCGCTCGACGAGCGCCTCGCCGAGGTCACCGAAGAGGCCGAGACCGTCCGCCGGCGGCTCGCCGCGGACGTCGAGGCGCACGCCGTCTGCCCGTGCGGCGGCGGGGACCTCGCCCACCACCGCTCGGTGCACCGGCTCCTCCTCGACCTCGCCACCGGCGAGGACGCCCTCGTCGCGGCCCGGGAGCGGCGCGCCGAGGCGGCCTCCGCCCTGGACGCCGCGCTCGCGGAGGCCGGCTTCCCGACGCTCGCCGACGCGTCCGCGGCGCTCCTCACCGTCGCCGAGACCGACCGGCTGCGCGACCTCGTCCTGGCCCACGACCGCGACCGCACCGCCGCGCGCGCCACGCTCGAGGACCCCGACGTGGTCGCCGCGCTCGCCGTGCCCGCCCCCGACCTCGACGCCCTCCACGACGCGCACGCCGCGGCCCGGCGGGCCGTCCTCGCCGGCACCTCCGCCCACGACGTCCTCGAGCGCGCGGGCCGGGCCCTCGACCGCCTGCGGCCCGCGCTGGAGCAGCAGGCCGCCCACGTCGACGGCCTCGCCCAGCGCCACGCGCGGGTCCGCGACCTCGCCGACACGGTCGGCGGCACCGGCGGCGACAACACCTTCCGGATGCGCCTGAGCGCGTTCGTCCTCGCGGCCCGCCTCGAGAAGGTCGCCACGCTGGCCAACGAGCGCCTGGCCGTCATGGGCGCCGGCCGCTACCTCCTGGAGCACTCCGACGACCGCGCCGCCCGCGGCGCGAAGTCCGGCCTCGGCCTCAAGGTGCTCGACCAGTGGACCGGCCGGGTCCGCGACACCGCGACCCTGTCCGGCGGCGAGGCGTTCATGGCCTCGCTCGCCCTCGCGCTCGGCCTGGCCGACGCCGTCCGCGAGGAGGCCGGCGGACTCGACCTGGGCACGCTCTTCGTCGACGAGGGCTTCGGCAGCCTCGACGACGACAGCCTCGAGCAGGTCGTGTCCGTCCTCGACGGGCTGCGCGAGGGTGGGCGGGCCGTCGGCGTCGTCAGCCACGTCGCCGACCTGCGCTCGCGCATCTCCCACCAGGTCGTCGTGACCAAGGGGGTGTCCGGGAGCGGCGTCACCGTGCGCGCCGGTGACGCCGCCCCCGCGGCCTGAGCCGTCAGTCCTCGAAGGCCTCCGGCGACGGGCACGAGCAGATGAGGTGCCGGTCGCCGTATGCGCCGTCGATGCGGCGCACCGGCGGCCAGTACTTCGACATCGCGTCGACCCCGTCGGGGTAGGCGGCGGCCCTGCGGTCGTACGGGTGGTCCCACTCCCCCACGAGCGAGACCGCCGTGTGCGGCGCGTGGCGCAGCACGCTGTCGGCGACGGCGACCGTCCCCGCGGCGACCTCGTCGATCTCGCGGCGGATGGCGATCATCGCGTCGCAGAACCGGTCGATCTCGTGCAGGTCCTCGCTCTCGGTCGGCTCGACCATGAGCGTGCCGGCGACCGGGAAGGACATCGTCGGGGCGTGGAAGCCGAAGTCGACCAGCCGCTTGGCGACGTCGTCGACGCTGACCCCCGTCTCCTTGGTGATGCCGCGCAGGTCGAGGATGCACTCGTGCGCGACGAGCCCGTCGGTGCCGGAGTACAGGACCGGGTAGTGGTCGCGCAGCCGGGCCGCGACGTAGTTGGCGTTGAGCACGGCGACCTCGGTCGCGCGGCGCAGGCCCTCGCCGCCCATGAGCCGCACGTAGGCCCAGGAGATCGGCAGGATGCTCGCGGAGCCGTACGGCGCCGCCGCGACAGGGCCGACACCGGTCTCGGGGCCGGCGTCGGCGTCGAGCGGGTGGTTGGGCAGGTACGGCGCGAGGTGCTCGCGGCACGCGACCGGCCCGACACCCGGGCCGCCACCGCCGTGCGGGATGCAGAACGTCTTGTGGAGGTTGAGGTGCGAGACGTCGGCGCCGAACTTGCCCGGCCGGGCGAGCCCGACGAGCGCGTTGAGGTTGGCGCCGTCGACGTAGACCTGGCCGCCGGCGTCGTGGACGAGCCCGCACAGCTCGGTGATGGTGTCCTCGAAGACGCCGTGCGTCGAGGGGTAGGTGACCATGATCGCGGCGAGGGTGTCGCGGTGCTGCTCGATCTTGGCGCGCAGGTCCTCGAGGTCGACGTTGCCCGACACCGGGTCGGTGCCGACGACGACGACCTTCATGCCGGCCATGACCGCGCTGGCGGCGTTCGTGCCGTGCGCGCTGCTCGGGATGAGGCAGACCCGGCGCGCGTCGTCACCGTTGGCCCGGTGGTAGGCCGCGATGGCGAGCAGGCCGGAGAGCTCGCCCTGGCTGCCGGCGTTCGGCTGGAGCGAGACCGCGTCGTACCCGGTGACCTCGCAGAGCCACTGCGACAGCTCGTCGACGAGGCCGCGGATGCCGCGGGTCTGCTCGTGCGGCGCGAAGGGGTGCAGGTTCGCGAACTCCGGCCAGGTGACGGCCACCATCTCGGTCGTGGCGTTGAGCTTCATCGTGCAGGAGCCGAGCGGGATCATCCCGCGGTCGAGCGCGAAGTCGCGGTCGGCGAGGCGGCGCAGGTAGCGCAGCATCGCCGTCTCGGAGCGGTGGGCCGAGAAGACCGGGTGGGTCAGGTACTCGGAGGTGCGCACCAGCGCCTCGGGCCACGCCGGGGCGGCGAGGTCCACCCGCTCGGGAGCGGTGGCCCCGAGGGCCCGGGCGACCTTGCCGAGGACGGTCGCGTCGGTCGTCTCGTCGACGCTCAGCCAGACCGTGTCGTCGTCGTGCTGCCAGAGGTTGACGCCCTCGGCGAGGGCGGCGGCGACGACCGTGTCGGCGCGGCCGGGCACGTGCAGGGAGAGGGTGTCGAAGAACGGCGCGTCCTGCACCTGCACGCCGGCCGCGCGCAGCGCCTCGGCGAGGGCCACGGCGTGCGCGTGGGTGCGCAGGGCGATCGCGCGCAGGCCGTCCGGGCCGTGGTAGACCGCGTACATGCTCGCCATGACGGCGAGGAGCACCTGCGCGGTGCAGATGTTCGAGGTCGCCTTCTCGCGGCGGATGTGCTGCTCGCGGGTCTGCAGCGCGAGGCGGTAGGCCGGCGCGCCGTCGGCGTCGACGGAGACCCCGACCAGGCGCCCGGGCAGGGTGCGCTCGAGGCCGGCGCGCACGCTCATGTAGCCGGCGTGCGGTCCGCCGAAGCCCATCGGCACGCCGAAGCGCTGGGTGGTGCCGACGGCGACGTCGGCGCCCCACTCCCCCGGCGGGGTCGCGAGCGTCAGGGCGAGCAGGTCGGCCGCGGCGGTGACGAGCGCGCCGGCCTCGTGGGCGGCGGCCGCGACGGCCCGCAGGTCGTGCAGGCGCCCGTCGGCGGCGGGGTACTGGAGCAGGACGCCGAAGACGTCGCGGTCGCCGGCGGCGGCCCGCAGCGCGTCCACGGAGTCGACCCCGGTGAGGTCGGCCACCGCGACGTCGAGCCCGAGCGGCACGGCGCGGGTGCGCACGACGGCGAGGGTCTGCGGGAAGACGGAGGCGTCGACGAGGAGGACCGCGTCCGCGGCGGCCTTGGAGGAGCGGCGCATGAGGGTCATCGCCTCGGCCGCGGCGGTGCCCTCGTCGAGGAGCGAGGCGCCCGCGGTCGGCAGGCCGGTGAGGTCGGCGACGACGGTCTGGAAGTTGAGCAGCGCCTCGAGCCGGCCCTGCGAGATCTCGGGCTGGTAGGGCGTGTAGGCCGTGTACCAGGCGGGGTTCTCGAGGACGTTGCGCTGGATGACGGCCGGTGTCAGCGTGCCGTAGTAGCCGAGCCCGATGAGCGAGGGCACGACGCGGTTGCGGGCCGCGACCTCGCGCAGCTCGGCGACGACGGCGGCCTCGGACTCGGCGGGCTCGACGTCGAGGGCGCCCTCGAAGCGGATGCCGTCGGGCACGGCCGCCGAGAGGAGGTCCTCGAGGGACTCACGGCCGACGACCTTGAGCATCCCGGCGAGGTCGGACTCGCGGGGGCCGATGTGGCGGGCGGCGAAGGCGGGAAGGGCAGGCGTGCTCACGAAGGTCCTCCGGAGGGCAGACGATGCTGACGTCCTCCCCCTCTGTCGGGTCGGTGGAGCCTCCAGAGGTGCCTGTCCCGTGCGGTCCCTTGCGCCTGAGAGGTTCTGGGGAGAATTGCCCCTTCGGCGCCCCGGCCGGCTGTGCCGAGGACTCTCCCGCACGGTGTGAGCGGCAGGGCCAACCTACCACCGCAGGCCCCCGGGGACCGGGGTGGCGGGCTCAGGCCAGGCGCGCGACGCGGCGGGCGCCGAGCTCGTCGCCGGGCTGGATCGCCTCGGCGCCGCCCTCGGTGGCGGCCCGCTCGCTCGGCAGGTCCGAGAGGGTGCCCTCGACCTCGCGCCAGACCTTGCCGACGGCGATGCCGAAGACGCCCTGGCCGCCCTGGAGCAGGTCGATGACCTCGTCGTTCGAGGTGCACTCGTAGACCGAGGCGCCGTCGCTCATGAGGGTGATGCCGGCGAGGTCGTCGACGCCGCGGGCGCGCAGGACGGTGATCGCCCCGCGGATCTGCTGGAGGGAGACCCCGGTGTCGAGGAGGCGCTTGACGACCTTGAGCACGAGGATGTCGCGGAAGCCGTACAGGCGCTGCGTCCCGGAGCCGCCGGCCGCGCGGACCGAGGGCTCGACGAGGCCGGTGCGGGCCCAGTAGTCCAGCTGGCGGTAGGTGATGCCGGCCGCCTTGCACGCGGTCGGGCCGCGGTAGCCGACCTCGTCGTCGAGCTGGGGCAGGTCGTCGGCGAACAGCACGCCCTGCGCGGCGACCGGCGCGGGGGTGCCGCCCTGCCGCGCTTCTCCGGTGGAGCCCACGCCTACCTCCTGATGGTGCCGGTGCTCCGGACGACGATACGCCCGGGAATGACATCGACGTCACTCTCCCGGCCACTTCTGTGACTGGTGTGACAGTAGGGGTGGGTGGGACGACGGTCAACGACCGCGGGCCCCGCACGCTCACCGGCGTGTCGCGGCGCTCAGGACCCCGTGTCGGTGTCGAAGTCGTCGGCCGAGACGTCCTCGAGGAAGGCCTTGAACCGCTCGACCTCGTCGTCCTCGGTCTCGGCCATCTCGACGCCCGCCTCCGCGAGGAGCTCCTCCTCGGCGACGATGTCGGCGCCGGCCCGCAGCGCGAGGGCGATGGCGTCCGAGGAGCGCGAGTCGATCGTCGTCCCCCCGGCCTGGCCGCCGCCGTCGATGTCGAGCGCGGCGTGGAAGGCGCCGTCCTGGAGCGAGACGATCCGCACCCGCGTCAGGGTGTGGCCGAGGTCGTCGATGACGGTGCGCAGCAGGTCGTGGGTGAGGGGCCGCGGGGGCACGACGCCCTGCTGGGCGTAGGCGATGGCGGTGGCCTCGGCCGCGCCGATCCAGATGGGCAGGTAGCGGACGCCGTCGCGCTCCCTGAGCAGGACGATCGGCTGGTTGCCCGGCATCTCGACCCGCACGCCGAGGACGTCCATGAGCTTCACACGGCCACCGTACCTCGCGACCCGGACGCCGTGGCGGGCCGCTCAGCCGGAGGTGTCGAGCCCGGTCCGCACGAGCGCGGTGTGCAGCGCCAGGACGAGGTGGGTGACCTCCGCCGCGGCCCGGCGACGGTCCTCCCCGCGCAGGCCCGCGGTGACCTGCTCGACGAGCCCCACCTCGCGGTCCGCCGCGGTCCGGGCGGGGCGCAGGTGGCGCGCCTCGACGCCGTACCGGGCCAGACCCGCCGCCGCCCGCGCGGCGCGCAGGTCGTCGGTGCCGTGCATCCCGTCGGCGCCGGCCCGCAGCAGGCCGTGGTCGAGCAGGTCGCCGACGAGGGCGTCGTCCAGCCCCGCCGTCGCCGCGAGCTCGGCCCGGGTGAGCCGGACGGTCGGGCCGCCCTCGAGGAGCGAGGCCGCGTCCGGCACCTCGGGGTCGGCGGCCGGCTCGGGCACGACCGGCTGCTCGTCCGGACCGCCCGGCACGAGCCCGCGGTCGAGAGCGGCCAGCGCGTCCTTGATGACCCGCAACGGCCAGAACCGGTCGCGCTGCGCCCGCAGGACGTAGCGCAGCCGCTCGACGTCGGCCTCGGCGTAGCGCCGGTATCCCGACCCGGTGCGCTCGGGCGTCACGAGGCCCTCGGCCTCGAGGAAGCGCACCTTGGAGACGGTGACGTCCGGGAACTCCTCGGCGAGGGCCGCGACGACCGCACCGATCGTCAGGGGGCGCACGCCGGGCGGGGTCAGGCCTGGGCCGAGGCGTAGAAGACGAGCCGGAACTTGCCGATCTGCACCTCGTCGCCGGTCGACAGCTCCGCCTCGTCGACGAGGTCGCGGTTGACGTAGGTGCCGTTGAGCGAGCCGACGTCGCGGACGACGAAGGTGCCGCCCGCCCGCTGGAAGACCGCGTGACGGCGCGAGACCGTCACGTCGTCGAGGAAGATGTCGCTGTCGGGGTGCCGGCCCGAGACGACCTCGTCGTCGTCGAGCAGGAAGCGGGCGCCGGTGTTCGGCCCGCGCAGCACCACGAGGAGCGCCGTCCCCGCACGCAGCGCCTCGACGGTGGCGAGGTCGGCCTTCGTGAGGACGTGCTCGGCCTCGCTCTGCGGCTCGACCCGCGTGCCCTCGACCGCCTGCAGGCGCATCGTCGTGGGCTCGGGGACGGGCGGCTGCTGCTCGCCCCGCTCGTCGCCAGTCATGTCGTCCTACCACCCTCTCCGTCGGCGGTCGCCGGGACCTGCCACCCTAGATCACGACGGGACGGAAGTCCCGACCCGGGGGGAAACCGGTTGCGCAGGGCAGCGATCAGGACAGCTGGGCGCGGTAGGCGTCGACGTCGAGCAGGGCCGCGACGGCCGCGTCGTCGGCCGGGCGCAGCTCGTACATCCAGCCCTCGCCGTACGGGTCGGAGTTGACGAGCTCGGGCGTGGCGTCGAGGGCGTCGTTCACGGCGGTGACCTCGCCGGCGACCGGCGCGTAGAGGTCGCTGACCGACTTCGTGGACTCGACCTCGCCGCAGGTGTCGCCGGCGGTGACGGTGGTGCCGACGGCCGGCAGGCTGACGTAGACGACGTCGCCGAGGGCCTCCTGCGCGAAGGCCGTGATGCCGATGCGCACCACGCCGGCCTCCTCGCGGACCCACTCGTGCTCGGCGGTGTAGCGCAGGCCGGCGGGGTACTCGAGGTCGCTCATGGTTCTCCTGTCTCGGACGCGGTCGGCGTCAGGGGGTGGTCGTGGGTACGGGCCGAGCGTACTGAGGCGCGGTGACGCTCAGCAACGCGTCGACCTCCACCTCGTCGCGGATGTCGACGGAGGCCTCGGCGCCGACCCGGCGGGCGGTCGCCGTGACGCCGCCCGGGATCTGCATGGCCCCGGCGAGGGTGTTGGGGTCGCCGATGGCGCGGATGACGTACGGCGGGCTGACCGAGGTGCCGGAGACCGAGATGTCGCCCTCGGGCGTGTCGGCGAACCACGTCGAGGCGACGACGCGCACGTCGCCGACCTGGATGGCCTCGGCGCCCGCGGCCCGCAGCTCCTGGACGGCGTCGAGGAGGAGGTTCTGGCGCACCTGCCGCTGCGGGTCCTCGAGGCGCAGGAGGATGCCGGGCCCCTTCGCCGGGGCGGTGCCGGCGAGGATGGCGAGCGCGTCGAGCCGCTCCTGCGCCGCGCGCTGCGCCTCCTGCTCGCCGGTCGTGCGGCTCTTGAGCAGCTCGAGCGAGGACTGCAGGTCGCGGACCTCGCCGGAGAGCTGGTCGCCGTCCTGGTCGACGTCGGCGAGGATGCGGACGAGCTCGTCCTCGCGGAGGGTCTCCAGGCCCTGGAGCGAGGTCTGGCGCACCTGGGCGATGATCGCGAAGCCGAGCGCGAGGGCGAGAACCATCGCGAAGAGGTTGGAGCGGCTCAGGCGCGGCGAGCCGGCGCGGCGCAGGCGGGACCACGCGTGGTGGGCGTCGCGGGGTCCGCTCGGGGTGGCGTCGTGCGGCTCGGTCATGCGTCGAAGAGGTGGCGTCGGATGGAGGCCACGTTGGAGAAGATCCGGACCCCGAGGACGACGACGACGCCGGTGGAGAGCTGGCTGCCGACCCCGAGCTTGTCGCCGAGGAAGACGATGAACGCGGCGACGACGACGTTGGAGAGGAAGGAGACGACGAAGACCTTGTCGCTGAAGATCCCGTCGAGGATCGCGCGCACCGCGCCGAAGACCGCGTCGAGGGCGGCGATGACCGCGATCGGCAGGTAGGGCTGGAGCCACA